>CAVRER010000065.1:0-19112 GCA_963720085.1 uncultured Actinomycetota bacterium | reverse complement strand
GGAGTACCACGGACCGTTCCGTCTAATTCTTTTAAAGACGAACGGACCGGATGCGACGCACGGACAGAGCGTCTGCCCGCCTTCCGGACCTCGGCGAACGCGGCATAGGGTAGTGCTCACGCAATCGCGTACGACGGCGGACCTGTTTGGGGGATGCCGTGGCTGACCAGGGTTCCCCGATGCGGGGCGCGGGGCGGAGTTCGAGTCCGTCCTCGGCCTGCTGGACGGCACGCAGCAGGGCCAGGGCCGGCTGCTGTTCGTCGAAGGCGAACCTGGCACGGGGAAATCACTGCTGCTGGCCCGGGCCGGCGAGGAAGCAGGCCGGCGGGGGTTTCGCGTGGTGGCCGCGGCGGCCGGCGAGCTGAGCCCGGCCCCTTCGCTGGACGGGCTGGAGGAGCTGGCCTCCGCTGGCCCGGTCCTGGTCACCGTGGACAACGTCCAGTGGGCCGATCTGGCCACCACGCAGGCGCTCCGGTCCATGCCACGGCTGCTGGCGTCCTACCCGCTGTTCTGGATCCTGACCATAGGCACGTCATCGGACGCCGGGCCCGCCGAGCTGCTGTTCGGCCTGCTTGAAAGCGACGGAGCGGCCCGGATCAGCCTCGGGCCGCTGGATCATGAGGCCCAGGTCGCCCTGATCGGTGACGTGCTCGGCGCCGTCCCCGACCAGACGCTGATCGAACTGGCGGCCGACGCCGCCGGGAACCCTCTCGTCCTGGCCGAGGCGTTCCGCGGGCGCGCGACGAGAACGCCATCGTGGTCCGCGACGGGCACGCCAGCCTGGCCCCCGCCCAGGTGAGCAGCGCCCAGGTGACGAGCCGGATCGAGACCCTGGCCCGTGACCGGCTCAAGGGACTCTCCGCTCGCGCCAGGCGACCAGCTGTTCATCAGCACGCACACGGTCGCGTTCCATCTGCGTCAGGTGTTTTGCAAGCTCGGCATCAGGTCGCGCGTCGACCTGGCCCGGATCGCGCTGGAGCACGCCCCCGGCCCGAGACGGCGCAAACCCCATGACTGGGGGATGTGAGGCGGCCCGCGTGGCGGTGAGGCTGACCTCATGCTGACGACCGGGATCCAGAACCTGCCGGAGCCGCTGGCACGGGCGCAGGCCGCTTACCACGACGGGACCGCGCGGCTGGCACCGGCCAGCGCGGACCGGCTGGCCCGGCGAGTGGAGCACTTCGCCTCGTCGGTCCAGTTCGTCCTGGACGACCCGGACGCGGCCCGGCGCCTGCATGCCCTGACCAAGGACCTGCGCACGGTCCCGCGGCTGGGCACCCTGCTTCCGCAGGTCCTGCGGGGGGCGATGGCGCTCGTGGGCGGGGACTTCGGGAACATCCAGATCGTCGACCCGGCCACCGGATCGCTGCGCCTGGTCACCCAGGCCGGCTTCGGCCCGGAGTTCCTCGATTACTTCGCCGTCGTGGAGGACGTCCACTCCACCTGCGGCCGGGCGGCCAGGCAAGGCGCGCAGACGGCCATCGCCGACGTCCGCGCCGACCCGGGCTTCACGCCGCACCGGGAGATCGCCGCCGCTGCGGGATTCCGCGCGGTCCAGTCCACGCCCCTGGTCGACTACGCCGGTCACCTGATCGGCATGGTCTCGACGCATTTCCAGCGCCCGCACCGCCCGTCAGATCGCGACCTGCGGATCATGGAACTGTACGCCGACTTCGCCGGCGAGGCGCTGACCAGGCACCTGGGCCTGGTCGAGCGGTGGCGATCCGCCTGATCCGGTCGGCCGGGCGATGGTCTCGGCCCTGCTCGATCCCGCCCGCGCCCGGGAAGCCGACGTGTCGGTCCCGTTCGAGTTGTGGGTCATCGGCCGGATGACCGCGAGCTTCGCCCGCCGCGCCGGCCGACGTGGGCCGAGCGCTCAGCCCATCTGACTGGTTTTACGGAGTAAGCCATGATGCACGTCCGGTTCAGCCGGATCACCGCGGACCCGCCGGTCCTGGCCGGGTGCCTCGGGTACCTCCAGGACGAGGCCCGCCCGGTGGTGGAGAGCCAGCACGGCAGCCTGGGGCTGGCGCTGCTGGAGGAGCCCGGCGTCGTGATATTCGAGTCGTTCTGGGCGACGCACGAGGCGCTGTGGCTGAGCGAGGAGACCGAGGCGGTTTTCCGGGGCGAACTAGCCCGGCGGGTCGAGCAGCCGGTGAAGGCCGAGGATTACCAGGTGACCGTCTTCGAACGGGAGGGGCCGCCGGGGGAGGCGGTCCGGCTGACCCGGATGCAAGTCAAGCCGGCGGGAGTCGCGGACGTGGTCCACGTGTACGGGGACACCACGGTCCCGCGGCTGGCCGACACCCCCGGTTTCCGCGAGACGCTGCTGTTCGCCGACCCGGCCGACGGGCAACTGATCAGCCAGACCGGGTGGCGGGACCCGGCCGCCCGGGCGGCCAGCCCGAGCGTCGCCGAGATGATCCGGTCCGATGTCCTGGCCGACGATGACTGCCAGATCCGCGCCGTCGAGGACTACCGCCTGGTGTTCGACTCGGCGCGGAAACCGCGCCCAGCCGGGTGGTGAGACCCAGGATCACGGTGTGCCATGTGCCTATGGCTTACCGCCAACCGCGTCGAGAGCGAACTCAGCAGTCAAGATGCATTGGCTATTTGGTGCAGTCGCCCCTCGGACACTTGGTCCATGTCTCTGACCTGCGATTATTCGTCTCCAAGGTCAGACAGTCGCGCAAATTCGCAGGTCACGAGCGCGCGGGTTCAAGTCCCTCTCGGACACGAACCCTTTGGGCATGATACGACCCTGCCAGTCTCGCGGCTGACCGAGCCAAGACGCGCCAATTAGCGCGGTGGTGTCAAGCGCTAACGGTCTGGCACTCATCTGGTTGTTCCTGCGCGGCACTGGCCATCAGGTCGGCACTGCTGCCCCATGTCGCGCCACCCGAGCCCAGTACGACCTGTCTATATCGTGGGGGGGCCAGGGTTGTAGGCGGTGGCGTGGTCGGGGCAGATCCAGATGTAGTCGCCCGCGGCGGTCAGGAAGCGGGTTAGGCCGCCGTACTGGCGGCCGGGGTCGAGGTCGTCGTTGAGCAGGTGGCGCAGGCCGCGCAGCGAGGCCCCGGTGGCCGCGACGAGGCCCGGCTGGCCGTCGGGCGTGCCTGCCCAGTCTGCATCGCCGCCGGGGAGCGGGGGGAGGTCATCGAGGAGCGCCTGGGTGAGGTCGAGTTCCGTCCCGGCCTGGTCCGCCTGGTCCTTCGTGAAGACGAGGTCCGCCACCGGCCCGGCCACCGGGACGACCGCGCGCAGGATCTGCAGCACCGGCCGCACGTAGCGGGCGACCTCCCGGAACCACTCGGCCGTGCGCTCAACGGGATAGCTGCCGACCATGTGCGGGTGCCAGTGGCCGGGTTCCTCGCACCACAGCGTGAGCCGGTAGTGCCGCAGCCGCGGGTCCAGCTTGCTGATGCCCTTGCCGGGCGTCCGCACTAGGGTAAACAGCCGGGGGCAGTCGGGGACCTCGGCGCTTACTACAGTGAGCAGGCGCCGCATTGCGTCCGCGTTCGCCGCCGCCGCGGCATGCACGTCCTGCTTGAGGTCGCCGATGTCGCGCCGCAGCGAGGCGACGGCGAGGTCCAGCACCTCGCGCAGCGCCGCATCCGAGATTCCGGCGGTCCCGGTGCCAGCCTGCCGCAGGCCGGTGAGGAGCTCGGCGACCTGGTAGCGGTGGCCGCACTCCTGGCAGGGCACATCGGCGGCTGGCGGCTGGGCCAGCAGGAACTCGAGGCGGAAGACCCCGCGGCACCCAGCCATTGTCTCCGCCGGGCAGGGCGTAAGCATGCGGTAGGTCAGCCCGGGCGATGACGCGGCTAGGTGCTCAACGCTGTCGCGCAGGACGTGCAGGAAGAAGTCCGGTGACGGGGCACGGACCTCGATCCGGACCCTGGTGTCAGTGACCATCTCGATGAGCGCCTCCGACGCGTAGGCCGGCACGGGATGGCGCAGGAACACGCCGCCGCGCCAGCGCAGCCCGGTGTCGGCGTAGCCGAGCCGCACCGTCAGCCGCGACATGAACCCGGGCATCGCCCCGCTCAGTGTGCACAGCAGGACCAGCCGGTGCAGTCCCGGCGGCAGGGGGGTATCACGTCGCCAGGGCAGGCCGTCCGGCCTCCCGCCGGGCACGAGCTGGGCGATCAGGCTGTGTGCGCCGTCCTCCAGCCGGAACGACGCCTCGAACTTCTCCATGACGCGCAGGAAGTACGGGTACAGGCGGCGGCTGTAGGCGGGCTCGCCCGGCCGGTCCCGCCAGATCTGGCCGAGCCGTTGGTGGTCAAGAACGCCCCGGGCTACCCGGATCGCGCCGTCCTCGTCCTCCATCACGTGGCCGATCGCTTTGGAGAGCCATTCGGGATTGAGGACGACCAGCTCGGCGAGCACCTCGTCATCGCCCAGGTGGGTGATCAGGCCCCGGTCGTTGAGCAGTTCCGCGAGCTCGGCCGCGTCGTCCTCGGTCATCCCGTGCTGGGCGCAGGCCGTCGCGAACTCTCCGAACGAGATGTAGGGTTCTGCTTCTGCGCGGGCGAGGACCTGGTCCCGGGCGTCCAGCCACGACTGCGCGCGCATCTGCTGGAGGTGCCGGGCCCGCGCCGCGCGCTGGGCGGCGGCCTCGCGGGTGAGGGCGGCGCCGAGCCCCGCGATGCCGCGGCCGGATTTGTTGTCCACCGCGTACTGGCCCGCCATCATGTTCGGGTATCTGCGTTGCAGCGTGGCGTAGTCCAGGTCCGGGGCCGCCTCGTCGCTGTGGGTCGCGACGACCATGACCCGCGCCGTGTCGCCGGCCCGCTGGAAGATCCGCTGTACCCAGCCCGCCACGTCGTCCTTGTCCTGGCCCGCCCGGGCGTTCCAGACCACGAGGTACAGCGCGTGAGGGCTGTAGAAGAACTGGTGCGTCGGCTGGTACACGGCCTGCCCGCCGAAGTCCCACAGCCGCAGCGTCCGCGACCCGCCCCGCTCCGGGTCCGTGACGACGACGGGATGTACCTCGATGCCATGAGTCAGCTCATGATCGCGGAACTCCTCCCCCCGCAGCGCCCACACCAGCGAGGTCTTTCCCACGGTCCCCTCGCCGACGAGCACTACCTTGGTCTCCGCCACGCTGCCCGTCGCGGCCTCGTCCCAGGCAGGCGGGGCGTCCCGGCCGGGCGGGGCGTCCCAGACGTGCGCAATGACCAGCGGTGGCGCAACCGAATGCCCCATCGGTGCCGGGCCGTAGGTGATCTGTACCGACTGCTGCTTGCCCGTGCCCAGGTCCTTGGCGGACACGTTCACGATGCCGTTGGCGTCGATGTCGAAGGAGACCTCGATCTGCGGGATGCCGCGCGGGGACGGCGCGATCCCGGTCAGGTCGAACGCGGCCAGCTTCCTGTTGTACGCCGCGATCTCGCGCTCGCCCTCGTGCACCGCTACGCCAGCCGACGCCTGGTCGTCGTCGGCGGTGGTGAAGATCTCCGAGCGCTTGGTCGGGATCGTGGTGTTGCGCTCGATGAGCTTGGTGAAGATCCCGCCCTTGGTCTCGATGCCCAGCGACAGCGGGGTCACGTCGAGCAGCAGGATGTCCTTGACCTCGCCCTTCAGGATGCCGGCCTGCAGGCACGCCCCGACGGCGACAACCTCGTCCGGGTTGACGCCCTTGCTGGGCTCCTTGCCGTCGGTCAGCGACTAGACTAGGTCCACGACCGCCGGCATCCGGGTGGAGCCGCCGACGAGGAGGACGTGGTCGATCTCGGCCACCTTGGTGTTCGCGTCCTTGATGACCTGCTGGAACGGGGCCTTGCAGCGGTCGATCAGATCCGACGTCATCCGCTGGAACTCGGCGCGGGTCAGGCGCGTGTCCAGGTGCAGCGGGCCATCCGGCGAGTGCGAGATGTAGGACAGGTTGATCTGTGACTCCGTCATCTGCGACAGCTCGATCTTGGCCTGCTCTGATGCCTCGCGCAGCCGCTGCAGCGCCATCTTGTCCTTGGACAGGTCGATGCCGTAGCCGGACTTGAAGTCCTGCACCAGCCAGTCGACGATGCGCTGGTCCCAGTCGTCACCACCGAGGTGGTTGTCGCCGCTGGTCGCCTCAATCTCGACGACACCGTCGCCGACCTCCACCAGCGAGACGCTGAGGCTGCCCGCGCCGAGGTCGAAGACCAGGATCTTGGCCGAACCCTCCTTCTCCACGTGGTACGCAATCGCCGCCGCGGTCGGGTCGCCGATGATCCGTAGGACGTTAAGGCCGGCGATCGTGCAAGCCTCCATAACGGCCCGGCGCTGCGCAGTACTGAAATAGGTGGGGACGGTGATCACGGCTTCGGTGACCCGTTCGCCGAGGTAGGCCTCGGCGTCCCGCTTGAGCTTTTGCAGGATGAGCGCGCTGATCTGCTGCGGGGTGAACTTCTTGCTGTCGATCCCGACGGTCCAGTCGGTCCCCATGTGCCGCTTGACCGAGCGGAGCGTCCGGTCGACGTTGGTGATGGCCTGCCGCTTCGCGGCCTCGCCGACCAGTGGCCTGCCCTCCCTGTCGAAGGCGACCACCGACGGGGTTGTCCGCGGTCCCTCGACGCCGGCGACGACCGTCGGCTCGCCACCTTCGAGAACGGCGATGACGGAGTATGCCGTCCCCAAGTCAATGCCGACAGCCCTGGCCATCTCGTCGCCCCTCATGTCCCTGGCCTCGATTCTGCCCGATCGTGCGACGAGATGACCAGACCGTGGGTAAGCGCGGCCCGACCGGGGCCGCGCTTCCTGTCGGGCGGGTCCCGTCAGGCAGCCGGCCGAATCTCAGAGATCGCAGCCGGATGTTCGAGGGACGCGCCCGCCTGCGCGCCGTTGAACGCGGCCAGGTATGCGCGTACCCGCTGGGCCCGTGGCTGCCCGACGCGCAGCCCGGCGCGGATCGCGCGCACCGACAGCACGCGCCCGGCCGCAAGCTCGACCGCGAATGCCTGTGAGGCCGGCACCTGCAGCGGATCGGTATCGGGCATGCACTCAGGCCCCCCGCCCAGGGCCGTGCCGGCTCCCGGTAGCCGGGCAGCGCGGATGATCATCATGAGCAGCTCGTACGAGCCGACCAGCGCAACCGCCGACCACGCGGCCACCGCCGCACCCGTCAGGCCGTGCCCGAGACCGTGAGCGACGTTCACCGCAAGCGTCGCCGCGATGCCCGGCCCGAGCAGCCAGCGCGCCAGCGCCGGAACCGGCGCCTCCCCTCGCGCAGTCCAGCATCACCATCGAACTCGCGTAGATCAGTCCGTCCACCGTCAGCGGCACCAGCCGGGCCGTCCATCCCGCCTCACCATGCGCCTGCACGAGATCACAGGCGTGCTCATAAGATGCGACCGCTGCTACCGCCGCCACGACGATGACCGCGCGCCGCGCGGCGCCACCAACAGCAAAAGACCTGGTCAGGGCAACTACGCCACCATGCCAAATTGGTAGGCCTTGGGCCTCGGACACATCGTGATCATCACCTGACCTGCGGATATGTCATGGGACAGGACCTTGCATGAGTCAGATGCGGCCAATTTCCGCAGGTCAGCGCCATGGGGGTTCAAGTCGGCCTAACATCGCGGAACGGTAACAAGCGGTAGCAGCCCTCCCCGGCCTGATCAGCGACAAGCCGGGTTCGGGCTAAGCAAGCGGACTTCTGACGGTATCCAGCCCGGGTCAGTCGAGGGCTGGCGGTCACCTTGAGAAGGTGACCGCCAGTCAGCTCCCGCCGAAGGCCATGGTGGCGGTTTCCCGCTGGCTGATGAGGCAGCGCGATTACGACGGAGTTCGGAGCGTCATCGTCGGGGACTAGCCGGCGATCCGGGCCCCGATCGTGGCGAGGCTCTCCCGGAGCCAAAGATGGCCAGCGTCGTGGGTGTGGACTGGGTGCCACCAGAGTGCCTCTTGTACCGGGACCGCATCGAAAGGGCAGTCGAGCAACCGGATGCCGCTGCCGGGACCGAGTCCGAGACGTGCGGCGAGCAGGGCCTGGATCATCGCGACCCGGCGAGTCCCGGCGACCAAGGCGGGCAGCAACTGGAAGCTGTCGACTGAGACCTGGACACGGGGCTCAATGCCGAGCAGCGATAGCTGCCGGTTGACCGGAGCGTCGTAGACCCGCTGATAGGTCGCCCAGGGCAGGACGGCAAGCTGCTCGAGGGTGATCGACTCGCCCACTTCAGGATTGTCCTCGGCGACCGCGCACACCCAGCGGTCGCGGAACAGTTCGACGGCGGGCAGGCCGCTGATGATCCCGTGCGGCATGAACAGGCCGTCGACGGTGGATAGCTGCGCGGCCGGGTCGTCGATGATCGTGGCGGGCACCTGGCGGAAGGTGATCCTCACCTGAGGAGCCTGGGCGCTGAGCTCACGGGCCAACCGGTCCCCGACTACCACGACTGCGTAGTCGGAGGCGAGGAGGGTGAACTCGCGGTGCTCGCGCGCGGGGTCGAAGCGCGGTTGGCTGCCGAACACTAGGTCGAGCATTTCGCACGCGACCTGGGTCCGGTCGAGCAGCACCTTGCCCAAGGCGGTCAGCTCATAACCACTGCCCTTCCTGGCCAGCAGATCGTCACCGAAGTGGCGGCGCAGCCGGCCGAGTGCGGCGCTCATCGCAGGCTGACTGAGTCCGATCCGCTCCCCTGCCCTGGTCACATTGCGCTCGGTCAGCAGAGCACGCAGCGCTACCACGAGGTTCATGTCGAGTCCGGCAAGATTCACGGACACGATGGTATCCGTCTTGTGGATTTGCGTCATCAGAAGAATCGATTTCATAAATCTCGCTGTCCGGTCCACAGTGGTCACACCGAAGGGCGGAGGTGGTCCTGTGGCGAAGTCGTCGCAACCTATGCAGTCAGATCAGGCGAGCCCGCCTGCCGCGTCGCCGGAGTTCCTTGACCGGTCGGACCCGGAAGCGGAGATCGCCCGCGCGGTACGGTCATACTCCAACTGGGGCCGGTGGGGCGCCGACGACGTGCTCGGCACGGCTAACTTCATCACCGACGGGCTGCGCCTGGCCGCCGCCGGCCTGGTGCGGCGCGGAGCCAGCTTCTCGCTGTCCCAGCGTTTCGACATGGACGGGCCGCAGCGCGGCTGGCGGCGGCGGACCAACCCGGTGCACACCATGCTGGGCACCGGGACCGACGCGGCCCTCGGCAACCAGGGGTTCCCGCACGGCATCGGCGGCGCCGACGACGTGATCGCCATGCCGCTGCAGTGCTCGACGCAGTGGGACGGGCTCGGGCACATCTTCGACCACGGCAAGGCGTGGAACGGCCGGGACGCGGCGCGGACCGTCACCTCCGACGGCGACCTGGTGACCGGCATCGAGCAGCTGGCCAGGCCGATCTGCGGGCGCGGAGTGCTGCTCGACGTAGGGCGGGTGATCGGACCCGCGCACGGCACCGCTGGCGGCGGGCGCGGCGAGCTGCCCGACGGCTTCGCGATCACGGCCGAGCACCTGACCGCCACCGCCGCGGCGCACGGCGTCACGGTCGGCCGCGGCGACCTGGTGCTGGTACGCACCGGCCAGTACGCGCGGGCGCTGCGCGAGGGCTGGGGGAACTACGCGGGCGGCGCCGCTCCCGGCCTGTCGTTCACCACGGCCGGCTGGCTGCACCGAACCGAGATCGCCGCCGTCGCCACCGACACCTGGGGCTTCGAAGTGCGCCCGAACGAGTTCGACGACGCCTTCCAGCCGCTGCACCAGGTGGCCATCCCGCACCTGGGGCTGCTCATCGGGGAGATGTGGGCGCTTGAAGAGCTGGCCGACGACTGCGCTGCCGACGGCGTCTACGAGTTCTTCCTCACCGCCGCGCCGCTGCCGATCACCGGCGCGGTCGGCTCCCCCGTCAACCCGATCGCCGTCAAGTAACCGCCGGAGGCACCCATGCCAGCAGTCAGTAACGTCCTGGTGGCCGGGGCCGGCCTGGCCGGCACCGCGACCGCCATCGGCCTCGCCGCCGCCGGGGTCGCCGTCGACCTCATCGACGTCAAGCCCGAGATCACCGCCATCGGCTCCGGCATCACCATGCAGGGCAACGGGCTGCGCGAACTGCGCCGCCTCGGCGTCTTGGACGCCGTGCTCGCGGCGGGCTACCCCTTCGACAGCCTGGGGCTGCGCGCCCCCGACCCGGCCGGCACGCTGCTCGCCGAGATACCCGACGCGCGGACCGGCGGCCCCGACCTGCCGGCCACGGTCGGCCTGCCCCGGCCCGCACTGGCGCGGATCATGGCCGACCGCGCGGTGGCGGCCGGCGCCAAGCTCCGGCTCGGCACCTGGTCAGCTCGCTGTCGCAGGACGGCGGCGGCGTGGACGTGATGTTCTCCGACGGCTCGGCCGGACGGTACGACCTGGTCGTCGGGGCGGACGGGATCAGGTCCGCGACCCGGCGGATGATCGGCATCGACCGACGAGCCCCGGCCGACCGGCATGGGCATCTTCCGCGCGTTCGGGCCCCGGCCCGCCAGCGTCACCCGGACCGACCTGTACTACGGCGGCCCGTGCTACATCGCCGGATACTGCCCCACCGGCGAGAACACGCTCTACGCGTACGTCGTGGAGGACGCGCAGGACCGGTCCGCGCTGACCCCGGCGGAGCGGCTGGCCGCCATGCGGGCGCTGGCCGGGGCCTACCACGGCCCCTGGGACGACATCCGCGCGACGCTGACCGACCCCGCTACGATCAGCTACACCCTGTTCGAGTCGCTGGTCGTGCCCGCGCCGTGGAACCGGGGCCGGGTCGTGCTGATCGGGGACGCCGCGCACGCCTGCCCGCCGACCCTGGCCCAGGGCGGCGCGCAGGCGCTGGAGGACGCGGCCGTGCTGACCGAGCTGCTGCTTTCCGCTGACTCGCTGGACGACGCGCTGTGGGCGGCGTTCACCGCCCGGCGGTTCGAGCGGGCGAAGACCGTCGTCGAGGCGTCCTGCCAGCTCGGCCAGTGGCAGCTCGACCACGAGCAGGGCGACGTGCCCGGCCTGATGGCCACGATCGCCGCGCTGGTCAGCCAGCCCGCCTGAACGAGAGCCCGTAACCGAGGAGCCGTACTAGGAGTAGCCGCCATGACCGAACGGCTCATCACCCACCTGCGGCACATCGACCTGGCGGTGCCCGACCACGCGAAGCAGCTCGACTTCTTCACCGGCACCTGGGGCCTGACGGCCGAGCACAGCGACACCGGGCTGACCTTCCTCGCCGCCGAGGGGTCGCCCGAGCAGTACGTCGTCCGGCTGCGGCAGGCCGACGACAAGCGCATCGACCTCATCGCGTTCGGCGCGGCGAGCGCCGGCCGACGTGGACGCCCTGGCCGCCCGGCTGGCCGGCGACGGGGTACGGCTGGTCAGCGAGCCGGGCGCGCTGGCGACGCCGGGCGGCGGCTACGGGTTCCGGTTCTTCGACAACGAGGGCCGCACCGTCGAGATCAGCTCCGACGTCGCGGTCCGCGCGCACCGCAAGATCGAGGAAGGCGAGTCGATCCCGGTCCGGCTCTCGCACGTGGTCGTCAACTCGGCCACCCCCGAGGCCACCGTGGCCTGGTACGAGCGGCACCTGGGCTTCGCGCTGTCCGACACCCTCATGCACCCGCACATGGGCGAGATGATGTGGTTCCTGCGGATCAACAGCTGGCACCACAGCCTCGCCGTCGCCCGCTGCCCGCACCCGTCGCTGCACCACGCCTCGTTCGAGCTGCGCGGCATCGACGAGTACATGCGCGGCACCGGCCGGCTGCTGCGCGCGGGCGTGGAGAAGATCTGGGGACCGGGACGGCACCTGGCCGGCAACAACACCTTCAGCTACTTCCTCGACCCGCACGGGAACACCGTCGAGTACACCACCGAGCTCGAGCAGGTCGACGAGGACACCTGGCACCCGCACCTGTACGACTTCACCCAGCCCGAGGTCGCCGACCAGTGGGGCACCGCGAACCAGATGAACGAGTTCGTCGCCGGCAAGTCGTTCAACGACCCCGACCGCGGCCTGTTCACCGCGCCGCCGGTCTGACGGAGCACCATGCGGTTCGCCACCTTTTCCGAGTCCGCCGGCCCCGCGCGGGCCGGCGTGGTCAGCGACGCGGGCATTCACCCGCTGCCGCCGGATGTCACCGTGCTCGACCTGGTCCGGGCCGGGCTGCCCGCCGCCCTGGCGGCCGGGCAGCGCGCGCTCGGCGAGCCGGCCGTGCCGCTGCGGCGCGGTCCGGCTGCTGCCGCCGCTCGCACCGCCGACGTCCGCGACTTCGTCGCGTTCGAGGAGCACGTCGAGGGCGTGGCCGCGAGCGTCGGCGCCGGCCGGAGCGTGGTGCCGGAGTGGTACCAGGCGCCGACGTTCTACTTCACCAACCCGTACGCGCTGATCGGGGCGCACGACGACGTGCCGGTCCCGCCGGGCTGCCGAGCTGCTCGACTTCGAGCTCGAGGTCGCCGTCGTGGTCGGCGCGGGACGGGAGCGTCGCTGACGCCGGAGCAGGCGCGGGAGCACATCTTCGGGTACACGGTGCTCAACGACTGGTCGGCCCGGGACCTGCAGCGCCGCGAGATGAAGGTGCATGCTCGGCCCGGCCAAGGGCAAGGACTCGGCCACCACGCTCGGGCCCTGGCTGGTCACCGCGGACGAGCTCGAGCCCTACCGGGACGCCGACGGGTTCCTCGCCCTCGACCTGCGCGTGTCCGTGAACGGCGAGCTGGTCGGCCAGGACCTGCTGTCCAACATGGGCTGGCCGTTCGAGGAGCTCATCGCCTACGCCTCGCGCGGCACCGAGGTCCGGGCCGGCGACGTGCTCGGCTCGGGCACCTGCGGCAACGGCGGCTGCCTGGCCGAGCTGTGGGGCCGCCGGGGGCGCATCGACCCGCCGCCGCTGCGCCCCGGCGACGTGGTCGAGCTGACCGTCGAGGGCATCGGCACGGTCCGCAACCGCGTCGTCCCGGGGATCACCCTGCCGGCTGTACGCGAAGCACGCCCCCGTTCCGTACCTCGGGTGAGAAAGCGCGGATGACCGGCGGCTACCGCATCCGCGCGGCGGTGACCAGCTGTATGAAAGGGAGCGGCAACGGTGTTCGAGTACTTTCCCGGTAACTACGTGTGGAACCTGGCGGTGGTCGCCGCGCTGAACAGCGGCGGGCTGATCGACGAGGTCGACCGGGCCTGCCGGCCGATCCGCGAGGCGGCGGCGCGCGGTGAGGACGCGGGCACCGCGGACTTCCTCGCAGCCTGGACGGACCTCACCGACCAGCTCGAAGAGCGGGCTGAGGCCGCGCTAGCAGCCGGGCACGGAAGAACCGCGGGCGACCTGTACTTCCGGGCTACCAACTACCTGTGCAACGCCGAGCGGATGCAGAGCGCCTCATCGCCTGGCCGCGTCCAGGTGTACCGGCGGGTCCTGGGACTCGCGCAGCGGGCCATGGAGCACCGCGACCCGCTGGTGACGCGGGTGGCGGTGCCTTACGAGGGCACCACCCTGCCCGGCTACTTCAGCCAGGCGCCGGGCGCCGCCGCGGGCCCGGTCCCGGTGATGATCCTGTGGAACGGGCTCGACTCCACCAAGGAGCACATGTACATCTCCTCGCACTGGGCCGAGCTAGCCGCCCGGGGCATCTCCTGCCTGATGGTCGACTGCCCGGGCTCCGGCGAGGCGCTGCGGCTGCAGGGTCTCACCGCGCGGGTCGATACCGAGGCGTGGGCGGCGGCCTGCGTCGACTACCTGCTGACGCGTCCCGACGTGGACGCGGCGCGGATCGGGCTGGCTGGCTGGTCGCTCGGCGGCTACTTCGCGCCGCGGGCTGCCGCATTCGAGAAGCGGCTGGCACTCGTAGTGGCGTGGGGAGCAAACCACAACTGGGGCGCCGTGCAGCGGCGGCGGCTGGAGCGCGAGGGCGAACGGCCGGTGCCGCACTACTGGGAACACGTGCTGTGGGTGTGGGGGCAGCCGGATCTCGACACCTTCATCAAGTTCGCCGACCAGGTCCACCTGGACGGCGTCGTGTCGCACATCAGCGTGCCGTTCCTGATCTGCCATGGGGAGAACGACCGGCAGATCCCGCTGGAGTACGCGCACCGCTCCTATGACCAGGCGACGGCCAGTCCTCGCCGGGAACTGCGGATCTTCACGGCGGCCGAGGGCGGCGCCGAGCACATCGGACTCGACCACCTGCCGTACGTCAGTGCGTACGTCGCGGACTGGGTCAGCGACGTGTTCCGCTCCCTGCCAGACGCCGCCCCCAGCGCAACCGAATGCCGCCCGGAGGAACCCGCGTGAATACTGTCCCTCCCAGGCGCGGACGCGTTGCCGTCGTCGGCGCCGGGCCGGCTGGCATGGCTACCGCCTTGTCGGTGCACCAGGCCGGCCATGACGTGACCTTGCTTGAGCGCTACCCGCAGGCGCGCCCCGCGGGCAACATCCTCAACCTGTGGCCGCCGCCGGTCAGGGCGCTCGGGCTGCTCGGAGTCGACATCGAAGACCTCGGAGCGCCGTGCTACAGCGAGTTCCGCTCCGTCGCCGGCCGCGTCAGGGTGCGCGTCAACCTGTCCGACGACGTCCTGGCCAAGTACGGCGGCGGCTTCATCGGCCTGCTCCGCCCGGATCTGTACGAGCGGATGCTGGCCGCACTGCCGCCCGGGGTGCTCCGCGTCGACCGCGACGTTCAGCGCATCGAGCAGGACGAAGCGGGCGTCCGGCTGCACATGGCCGATGGCGAGGTCATCACCGCAGACGTCCTGGTCGGCGCCGACGGCATCGACTCGCTCGTGCGGCGGACCCTGTGGGGCGACACTCCAAAACGCGAGCACAACCTGCACATTTTCGGCGGATTCACCCTCGACGGGAACGCCATCGAAGGTGCCGGAAAGGGTCTGGCGGTCCTCCATCACAGCCGCACCGTCCAGGGCAGCTGGACCGCGATTCGCAGCAAAGGCCGCGATGGCTTCCAGTGGTGGGTGCTCAGCGCCTACGACGCTGCCCAGCCGTTCACTGGTGACCTGCACGCGGCCGCCACCGCCATGGGCGCGGAATTCCCCGCACCGCTGCCGCAGCTCATCGCCGCCACGCACGCAGCGAACGTGCAGCGCTGGGTGCTGCGCGACCGCAAGCCACTCAAGCAGTGGTCCAAAGGCCGCGCCACCATTGTCGGCGACGCCGCCCACCCCACCTCACCGTACGCCGCATACGGCGCCGGGATGGCGACCGAAGACGGTTACTTCCTTGGCCGGCAGCTCGCCGGCGTCGACCTATCGGACTATGCGGCCGTCCGCGCCGCCCTGGACGCCTTCGAGACGCCGCGCAAGCCGCACACAGCCCGCCAGGTCCAGCAAGCGTTCATTCTCGGCAAGGTCTTCCATCACGCGCCCGCGCCGCTGCGTGTGATGCGTGATGCCATCCTCGACCGGACGCCACTCCTGCAGAAAGTGGTCGGCGAGTCCTCACCCGGGGAGATTATCGCCCAGCTCGCCGCTATCGACGAGGCGGAAGACAGGTTCACGGCATTGCGCGCCGCGACCTAGACGTGCAGCTGTCGGTCCTAGCATCGTCTCGGGCCGCACCGCGCCGTCGGGCCTGACAAGCCGAACAACGGTTGACTATCGGATTTGCCTGTCCGCTCTGGTCACCGCACACCCGCCAGAGCGTCGAGCGCGAACTCGCTGGTCAGGAGCGGTGCGTATTGGCTTTTTGGTGCAGTCGGTCCGCACAATTAAGCCCCCGTGCCCTCGGTCTTCGGGCTCTCAGAGCTTGGCTACCGCCAAGTCCAGGTGGGCGTTGAGTATGTCGCAGATCTTGGCGTAGCTGAGTCCGCGGGCGCGGAGCAGGAGAATCCGTATCGCCAGTTCGTGCGGGCAACACGGGGGCGTCCCCGTCCGCGATGTTCGGACGAGGACGGTTCCTTCCACGGCCAGTCGGGGCTGAACCTCAGGAAGCGCTGCCGGGCGTGCCGTATTCGTCAGTGCGGCACGTCTTGTGACGAACCGCCCGGACGTCACCGGTGGAGCGTCGGGCGTGGCGACGGACGTCCAAGCGGCCCGCCTGCTGTTATCTGCTGGTGAAGGTGGCCTGGTAGGCCTGTACCGCCCGGAAATAGGATTCGGCTGGTGGCCTGCAGGCATTCCGTCCCTCAGGCGGCGTGGGTGTACCCGTTGATCAGACCGTTGAGGACAGGTCTTCGATGGATCTGCAGGGTGTCGAGATCGGTCCCGAGGCGGCCGGGAACGTCAGGTTTGTCATCGGAGGCACGCTGGGCGATGCCCTGGTGCGGCCGGGCCGTATTGTAGTGGCCTGGTATTCAGTCAGGACGGCCTGCAGATGTCGCGCGCTGATGATCAGCACGCGATCCAGGAGCTCGCAACCTGCAGGCCCACTGCACCTGCGGAAGGTCTTCACCAAGCTCGGCATCAGCTCCCCAGCCAGCTTGCTCCCGCGCTTCCCGCCCAGCAGGGCGCGCAGCGTTCCCGGCGTGCGCCGGCTATCAAGACGCTATCCACCACCGGGTCACGGCTACCGACCCTGACGGATGCGCGCCGGTGCGCGGAACCTAGCGTGGACGTCATATCTCAACCATCCGTGCGGCATAGAGGGCGTGACACTCGTGGAGGCATTCCACGAGTTGCCCTTCGACGGAGGGAGGCATGTGTCAACATCAGCCGCGGTGCCGGAATGGCCCGCACCGGACCACCTCGCAGCACGGATAGTAGCGATCAGCCCACGTAGGGCTGCGCCGCCTCCCGGCCTGCCCTCCGATCATCTCGACATGTGCTGGTGCCAGTCCGGCGGCTGCCGCTTCTGTCTGAAGGGAATTGCCGATGTCACGCGTGCTCATCACCGGGTCCACCGAGGGCCTGGGACTGATGGCGGCCAGGCTGCTGGCCGACGACCGGCACTCGGTCACGCTGCATGCCCGCGGTGCAGCCAGGGCTGAGGACGCACGTGCGGCCCTGCCCGCGGCCAGGGCCGTCGTCGTCGGCGACCTGTCCAGCATCGCAGGCATGCGGCAGGTCGCCGAGCAGGCTAACGCGGTCGGCCCCTCCACAACGCGGTCATTCACAATGCCGGGGTCGGTTACCGGGAGCCGCGGCGCATCCGCACCGATGACGGCCTCGAACACATCTTCGTGATCAACGTACTCGCCCCGTACCTGCTCACCGGCCTGATCGAGCGGCCCGCCCGGCTGGTCTACCTCAGCTCGGGCATGCATCGCGGCGGGGATCCCGGCCTGACTGACCCGCAGTGGGAACACCGTCGCTGGAACGGCTCGCAGGCATACTCTCGACAGCAAGCTGTTCGACGTCGTGCTGGCCTTCGCCGTCGCGCGGCTGTGGACCGGGGTCCTATCGAACGCGCTTGAGCCTGGCTGGGTACCTACCAGAATGGGCGGCCTCGGCGCACCCGATGACATGTCACTTGCCCCGGTGACCCAAGCTTGGCTGGCCGTCAGCTCGGATCCGAACGCCAGGGTTACGGGCGGCTATTTCTATCACCAGAAGCCCCCGCACGGCACACCCCGCCGCCCGCGATCTCAAGATCCAGGACCAACTGCTCAGATATTGCGCCACGCTGACCGGCGTAACCCTGTAACCCCGCCGCGTCAGGCGACGCCAGGCCATCCAGCAGCAGATCAGGCGCGCGCGCAGGCCGCGGCGGCGGGGGGGCGGCGCGCACGGTCTTGCCCGCCTCCCGCCGCCGCTGGTGGCGGAGGCGGCCGGCGAACAGCGCCGCGGACAGCGCATCCAGGTAGGTCTCCCGGGCCAGCCGCGCGTCCAGCGGCTCGAACAGCACACTGCGATGCCCAGGCTCCAGAGCAGCCACCACGCCAATGCAGGCACCGGCGCTTCCGGCGCGCCGGGCCGAGCATTGTCCGATCTACGCTCACATTGGGTTATCGAATCCGGCAGGCGCATCCGGCTGGACACTGGGACTGCTTTGCTGAATATCAAACAGCCACTCAGCTATCGAGAATATCCCCGATCCTGACCGTTCTCTCTGCACTGTGACAAGATACCGGCGCAGAGCTTCCGTCCGGAACTCATAAGCAAGTCCCGCATGCCTTAGAATTCCTCTGCCCCGAGCATCCTCAAGAAACTTGATCGTTCTCCAGGGCTGCAGACGGAAAAGCGCAAGCGGAATCCGGCCGAAGAGATTCCAGCGGGACCATGCCCTTGCCGTCAGCGCGTAAGCGATTGCATAAAGCACCCCGAGCAGCAGGCCGCGGAAAAAAGATTGATAAATGCTCATACTATCCGGTATGCCACTCGCCATAAGCACAGCCCCAGTGTACCAATAGATCCGCCCATGACCACGGCGAGAAGAATTGATTCACCGATCGAAGCGGCACGGTCAGCGTTCAGCAGGCCAACCGGACTGCTGACGACAGGCATATCGATCCTTCCTCTCCACCAATTCTGGAAGTCACGGCAAAGAACCATCCAGCAGGAGCAGAAAGAAGAACAGCGACTTGCCGAAAAACGGACCCAAAATCGGACTCCCTGGCGGCGGCATGCGGGGGTTGGTTAGGAGTATCAGCACGGCCGTCGAATACCCAATCATCAAACCGAAGATCACACCCGCCACCCAGCGACGGAGCAATCGGCGGAGGCGCTTCATCCCTGGTGCCGGGAGTGTCTGACTTGCCAATCCACCGATGAGCATGCCGAGAAATCCGCCAGCAACGCCGACAGCCACCGCCGTCCCACCGCTTAGCCAGCGGCCAAAGAGCAATACGGGCGCGAGCCCGAATACGAGCCCGAACGCGGCGGCGCTGAACAGGAAGGCCGTCCCCTCCTGGATGGGCGTGGCCGCTTCTATCTGCCACCAGCAGATCTGGGACGCACTGCCGCGCGCCCCGCCTGGCCAGGAAGCTTGAGCGACCGTTCAGCCTTCTCGGCCCAGCGGGAGCGGCCCCCTGGTCTCGGTGCGTCCTGGTAGGCGGCGGTCATGAATCCCTGAATGAAGTGATCCTCGATCTCGTCTCGGGTGGCGAACCTACCCTCATCAAGCAGCGAACAGGGGTCGCTGCCCTGCTGCTCGTATTTTTCGCGCGCCAGCCGGATCAGCATTGGGGTTGATAGGGCCGACTCGAGGTTCACGACCTGCTGATCAACGGGCGAAGCGCTCAGCCTCGCCAGCAGTCCGTCCCACCTTGCCGAACC
>CAVRER010000064.1:0-35298 GCA_963720085.1 uncultured Actinomycetota bacterium | reverse complement strand
AGTTGTGCACCACGAGACCTTCGACGACGAAGTTGTGTGGTCCGTCGACCTCGATGTCGTACACGGGCTCGACGACGTACGGTTCGACCGACTTCACGCGCTCGAAGCCGAGCCATTCGTTGGTGTGCGCGCGGATCGTCGTCCCGTGCGAGCTATTGGACGAATGCAGGTAGCGGCGCCGGCCAAAGCGGTCGGTCCGCTTCCGGTTACGGCACCCGAGCCGCTCGAAGTCGCCAGAAATGCCCAGCCGCCAAGCGATCTGCATGCGCTCCGGAGCGTGCCGGTACGGCTGGGTGAACGACCATGGTCCACCCGCGCGGAGACCCGACAGCTCGGCCAGTTCGCGCGCCTGGCCAATGAGAGATTCATTTGCGCATGTCAACAGGATCGATCCGCTGCTTGCCGGGCCCACGTATCCATCGGCGTCGACCCAGCCGCCGAGAAAGGCCAGCCGCTGATCGCGCGGCAAGCCGTACACCCACTCGGGAACCCGTTTCGTGAGAGCGAGACCGGTGAAGCCCAGCTCGACGATCCACTCGGTCAGGGCCTTAGAGTTCACAACCACGCGGTACTCATCAGCTTCGATGCAGCGCAGCCCAAACAGATCCTTGATGACGCGGGTCAACTCGGCCCGCAACTCGACATCGGTAGCGGGAATGGCGAACTGAACGCGGTAGGTCTTAGTCGACAGATGCAGGTTGCCGTCACCGATGTACAGACCCAACAGCCACATCAGATCGACGGAACTCGTCGCCGGAGTCGTTAACCCGGCAACACTCGGAAGTTCCGCTGCGACACCGAAATCCGGAACGGTACGTGGTACCGCGATGAAGTCGCCCGCCTTGAGCTCACCCACGGTGACCCAACTCCGCGCATACCGGACGCGCTGCCGACCTTCCTTGCGCCCGTCACGCAATACCAGCATCGGGTGGTTGTCGGTCGCGCGGATACTGCGCCGCGTCGTCTTCACCGAATACGTCAACTTGGTGTCGGTCTGCGCCGACGCCTTGACGGGCGCAACTACGAATCGCTCGGCAGCCTCGTCGTAGGCGAATACCCGATCACCAAACCCAATCTCCTTGATGGGGACCTGCCCACGATTGGCCGTCCACACCAAGCTGTCACCGGCGAGGCACTCGTACTGCGCGGCGACGCCGGACACCAGCCGCTGCTTCTCGGCTTCAGGGATGCCGAGCTTGTCGTAGGTGTTGCGGATGTCCTCCGGCAAGTCGTCCCACGTCGCTGCTTGTTTTTCGGTGGATCGCACGAAGTACTTGATGTTGTCGAAGTGGATGCCCTCGAGGTTGGAACCCCAGTTCGGCATCGGCTTGCGCTCGAAGATGCGCAGTGCCTTCAGCCGCTTCTCCAGCATCCACTCCGACTCGTTCTTCTTCGCGGAGATGTCACGGACCACCGCTTCGGACAGCCCGCGCTGTGCGCTGGCGCCCGCGATGTCGGAGTCGGCCCAGCCGTAGCCGTACCGGCCCATCGAGGCGATGGCCTCTTCCTGAGACAGGGATTCCCTGGTCAAGGGTGCGGCCAGCTTCTGAACCTCAGGGGTGGTCGTCATTTACGACGCTCCTTGCTTGCTCGTGGTGGCTTCGACGCGGGCTGGGCGTCGAAGGGTTAGCGGCTTCTCAGCGGTCGTGAGCGGGACGTGGGTGGTGCAGGCGCAGTCACCGTTGACGATGGTCGCCAGCCGCTGCACGTGGGTCCCGAGCACCGCGGCCATGGCCTGCTGCTCTGTTTCACACAACTCCGGAAACTCCTCGGCGACGTGCGATACCGGGCAGTGGTGCTGACAGATCTGCACACCGTTGATCGGGCCGCGCACCTGTGTAGTGGTCGCGACATAGCCGGCCTCGGACAGCGCGGTGGCAATCCGCTCTGCGGTGGCTTCGATATCGGCATCGGCGCCGGAATCGGCCGCCTCGACACCGGACAGGATTGCGTCGATGCGCTGCCGGGCGAAGGTGCGAACGGCGTCCTCACCGCCGATTTCGCGGAGTTGACGCATCGCCGCGGACGCCAGGTCGTCGTAACTGTGGTCCAGCTTGGCGCGGCCGCCCGCGGTCAGCCGGTAGCGCTTGGCCGGTCGGCCCCGTCCCTCTTGCTGCCAGGCCGCCGCGGGAACCGATTCCGCTTCGCCCGCGTCGATCAGCGCGTCCAGATGGCGTCGCACCCCGGCGGCGGACAGGCCCAGCCGGTCGCCGATCTGGGCGGCGGTGATCGACCCGGACTCCAACAGCAACCGCACGACGGCGCTTCGGGTCTGGCCGTCGTGGGTCGAAGCTGCGGCTGTTGCTTCGACCCCTTTGACGTACGACGGGAATTTCACAACACCAGTGTGACGCAATTCCGGTAAGAGGTCTAGGAAGGCTACCCTCTGCCAGGGTTGCGCTGGTCACACCTGACCCATCCGGCCGCTGTCGGTTGGCGGTTACGCTGCTGTGATGGCAGCCCGCCACCACCCGCTGAGTTTGTCGATCGCCAGGTTGCATGGCGACGAACTGACCGTGGGTCCGCCGCTCAACGACACCGAGCTGGTCGTGGTTCGCCGCACCCGGTTGTTCGGCGCCACCGGCACGGTGCTGATGGGCATCGGCGCGCTGGGGGCCGGGGCACGGCCGGTGGTCCAGGATCCCACGTTCGGGGTTCGGCTGCTCAACCTGCCGTCGCGGATCCAGACGGTGTCGCTGACGATGACCACCACCGGCGCCGTGATGATGGCGCTGGCCTGGCTGATGCTGGGCCGCTTCGCGCTTGGCCCACGGCGGATGTCCCGCGGCGACCTGGACCGCACGCTGTGGTTGTGGATGCTCCCGCTGTTGGCGGCGCCCCCGATGTACAGCAAGGACGTCTACTCCTACCTGGCGCAAAGCCAGATCTGCCGATTGGGACTCGACCCCTATCGGGTCGGTCCGGCGACCGGGTTGGGCCTCGGCCATGTGTTCACGTTGTCGGTGCCCAGCCTGTGGCGGGAGACCCCTGCGCCGTACGGGCCGCTGTTCTTGTGGATCGGCCGCGGAATTTCGGCATTGACCGGCGAAAACATCGTCGCCGCCGTGCTATGCCATCGGCTGGTGGTGCTGATCGGCGTGGGTCTGATCCTGTGGGCGACACCGCGGCTGGCCCGCCGCTGCGGGGTGGCCGAGGTCAGCGCGCTGTGGTTGGGGGCGGCCAACCCACTGCTGATCATGCATTTAGTCGCCGGTATCCACAACGAGGCACCGATGCTCGGACTCATGCTGGCCGGCACCGAGTTCGCGCTACGCGGAATCGACTCCGCGCGGCCGCTGGTCCCCCGGCCGTGGCCTGGCCTGCGGACTCACTGGCCGGACTGGGCGCCGCTGGGCATGCTGCTGGCCGGCGCGATCCTGATCACGCTGTCCTCGCAGGTGAAGCTGCCGTCGCTGCTGGCGTTGGGCTTCGTCGCGATGGCGCTCGCCCGGCGCTGGGGCGGCAATCTACGGGCGTTCCTGTTGGCGGGAGGGCTGATGGCCGGGCTGTCGCTGGCAGTGATGGCCGCGGTCGGCTGGGCCAGCCGGCTCGGCTTCGGCTGGATCTACACGCTCGGCACCGCCAACGTGGTGCGCAGCTGGATGTCGCCGCCGACGCTGATCGCTCTTGGCGCCGGGCAGGTGGGGATCCTGCTGGGCCTGGGCGATCACACCACCGCTGTGCTGTCGCTGACCCGTGGCATCGGCGTGTTGATCATCGCGGTGATGGTGGGCTGGCTGCTGATGGCGGTGTTGCGTGGCCGGCTGCACCCGGTTGGCGGGCTCGGGGTCGCGCTGGGCGCTACGGTGCTGCTGTTTCCTGTGGTGCAGCCGTGGTACCTGCTGTGGGCCATCATCCCGTTGGCCGCATGGGCGACACGGCCCGGTTTCCGGATAGCGGCGATCACCGTCACGATCGTCGTCGGGGTCTTCGGCCCAACGGCCAACGGCGACCGGTTCGCGCTGTTTCAGATCGTGGATGCCACCGTGGCCAGCACCGTCATCGTGGCGCTGCTGATCGCGGCGACCTATACCCGCCTGCCGTGGCGGCCGCTGCCGAGCGCCGAGCCGACCCGCGACACGGCGACGCCGGATGTGGTGCCCACCAGCGAGACCCGGCAGCCCGCCCCGGTGCCCGGCGCATACGCTAAGTCCTCGTGAGCCAGGCCGTCCAAGTCCCCGTGCGGTTGCGCGGGGTGTGCAAGTCGTATGGCTCGGGGACGGCCGCTACCAGGGCCGTCTCCAATCTCGACCTCGACGTGCATGCCGCCGAGGTGTTGGCGCTGCTGGGCCCGAACGGCGCCGGCAAGACCACGACGGTGGAGATGTGCGAGGGGTTCGTCCGCCCCGATGCCGGCACCATCGAGGTGCTCGGGCTGGACCCGATCGCCGACAACGCGCGGCTACGACCGCGCATCGGTGTGATGTTGCAGGGCGGCGGCGGCTATCCGGCAGCCCGGGCCGGCGAGATGCTCAACCTGGTGGCCTCCTACGCCGCCGACCCGCTGGACCCGCAATGGCTGCTGAGCACACTCGGCCTGACCGACGCGGCGCGCACCACCTACCGACGGCTTTCCGGTGGGCAGCAGCAGCGGCTCGCGCTGGCCTGCGCGTTGGTCGGCCGACCCGAACTGGTGTTCCTCGACGAGCCCACCGCGGGCATGGACGCGCACGCCCGGCTGTTGGTGTGGGAGCTGATCGACGCGCTGCGCCGCGACGGCGTGACCGTTGTGCTGACCACCCACCAGCTCAAGGAGGCCGAGGAACTCGCCGACCGACTAGTCATCATCGATCACGGGGTGACCGTCGCGGCCGGAACTCCGGCAGAGCTGACCCGCAGCGGCGCCAAGGACCAGCTTCGGTTCAGCGCGCCGCCGCGGCTCGACCTGTCCCTGCTGGTCTCGGCCTTGCCGGAGAATTACCGGGCCTCCGAGGTGGCGTCGGGTGAGTATCTGGTGGAAGGCCCGGTGGACCCGCAGGTGCTGGCGACGGTGACGGCGTGGTGTGCCCAGATCGACGTGCTGGCCACCGACATGCGCGTGGAGCAGCGCAGCCTGGAAGACGTGTTCCTGGAGTTGACCGGCCGGGAGCTGCGCTTATGACCGCCAGCGAATCTGTCTTTCCCGCAGGCACTTTCACTCCTGACCCGCGCCCTGCTGCGGTGCCGCGGATGTTGGCCGCGCAGTTTGGTTTGGAGCTGAAGCTGCTGCTGCGCAACGGTGAACAACTGCTGCTGACCATGTTCATCCCGATCACCCTGTTGGTCGGGTTGACGCTGCTGCCGCTCGGATCGTTCGGCGCCAACCGCGCCGCCACCTTCGTCCCGGTGATCATGGCGCTGGCGGTGATCTCCACTGCGTTCACCGGCCAGGCGATCGCGGTGGCGTTCGATCGCCGTTACGGCGCGCTCAAACGGCTGGGCGCGACCGCGCTTCCGGTCTGGGGCATCATCGCCGGCAAATCGCTGGCGGTGGTCACCGTGGTGTTCTTGCAGGCAATCATCTTGGGCGCCATCGGGTTTGCCCTTGGTTGGCGGCCGCATCCGGCGGGCCTGGCGTTGGGTGCCGTCATCATCGCGCTGGGGACCGCAGGTTTCGCCGCGCTGGGTCTGCTGTTAGGCGGCACGCTGCGCGCCGAGATCGTGCTGGCGGTGGCCAACCTGTTGTGGTTCGTCTTCGCCGGACTCGGCGCGCTGACCGTGGACACCGACATGATCGCGGCCCCGGTCAAGTGGGCGGCGCGGCTCACCCCGGCCGGCGCGCTGACCGAGGCGCTGTCGCAGGCGATGAGCGTGTCGGTGGACTGGTTCGGCGTCGCCGTGCTGGCCGCCTGGGGCGGCCTGGCCGCGCTGGCCGCGCTGCGGTGGTTCCGGTTCACCTGACGGCTGAGCGCCCCGAGCGTCACGCTGGCCTGACGCTCGGCGGGAATGGCACTCGCCGCCTTACTACGTGGCGTAGTTTTCGTTGGCCTACGATCGGGCGGTGCCTGTCCGACGGTGGCTTTTGCGGCTGGTGGATCTGCTGCCTGAACCCAGCCTCCGCACGCAACGCATCATCGCCGCATTAGTCATCCTGACCCAGGGCGGTATCGCCGTCACCGGCGCGATTGTCCGGGTCACCGCGTCCGGGTTGGGCTGTCCGACCTGGCCGCAATGCTTTCCGGGCAGCTTCACCCCGGTGGCCCACGCCGAGGTGCCCCGAATCCATCAGGCCGTCGAATTCGGAAACCGGATGATCACTTTCGCGGTGGTCATCGCCGCGATCCTGGCGGTGCTGGCGGTCACCCGGGCCCGGCGACGCGCGGAAGTGTTGGTGTACGCCTGGTTGATGCCGGCCTCGACCGTGCTGCAGGCGGTGATCGGCGGCATCACCGTGCTCACCGGCTTGCTGTGGTGGACGGTGGCGATCCATCTGCTGGCGTCGATGGCGATGGTGTGGCTGGCGGTGCTGCTGTACGTCAAGATCGGCGAACCCGACAACGGCGAGCCGACGAGCACGGTGGTGCCGCCGCTGCGCTGGCTCACCGCGCTCAGCGCGATGACGCTGGCTGCCGTGCTGGTGACCGGCACCCTGGTCACCGCGGCGGGGCCACACGCCGGCGATACCAGCCCGTACCGGACGGTGCCGCGGCTGAGGATCGAGATCACCACCCTGGTGCATGCGCACTCGTCACTGCTGGTGGCCTATCTGGGGCTGTTGGTCGGTCTGGGATTCGGGCTGCTCGCGATACGGGCACCCCGCCCAATACTGCTGCGGCTGGGCGTGCTGGTGCTGCTGCTGTTCGCTCAGGCCACCGTCGGCACCGTGCAGTTCTTCACCGGAGTGCCTGCCGCATTGGTGGCGGTGCACGTCGCGGGCGCGGCGGCGTGCACAGCCGCCAGCGCCGCGCTATGGGCGTCGATGCGAAAACGGACCGAGCCCGAGCCGGTCCAGGGCTGATTCGACGCACAGTGCGAATTGCCGCTGACCGTCGTCGCGCGCGGTGTCGTCGAGCAGCCGCCAACCCAGCGACGGCGCAACCAGATCCAGCCCCACCAGTTCGGCATCACCCGGTCCGCCGATCACGTCGGCGCGGGCGTAGAGCAGCTCGTCGACGCCGATGCCCAGACGGTCAGCTGCCGCTTGCAGGGCAGCCTGTCCGAGGTCCCACAATTCGAAGTCGGCCTCGACCGGCGACGCCTCCGCCGTGTCAAAGGCGTGCGACTGTGTGCCGCCGAGATAAACCAGCGCCGTTCGGACGGCCGAGGCAGTTGCTCGGCGGGCCCGAATCGGCACCCCGGCGTGTCGCAGATCGCGCCGATAGCGTTTGCCGGCGTTCCAGGCGACGACGTCGGCGCCGTTGAGCAGGTTGGAAACTCGCTTGGTCCAAGCCAAAAACTCGTCGAGCCGGGCGCGGTAATCGGTGATGGTCCGCTGGATCACCAGATCAGCGTGCAGCGTGTCCGGGTCATCCCAGGACAACCAGCGGGCGTGTAGCCCCCGCTTGCGCAGGGCGGCTACGAGACCGGCGTCATCGCCGCCCTCCGAACCGACCAGCACGATCCGCGGATGACGAATGTCGGGCCGGGCCAACTTCATGCGGACTCCTTCGGCCAGACGTGCGCGGGCGGACGATGCCCGTTGGTGTCGGTGTCGGCAGTTACCTTGCGGGTATGTCTCGGTTCCGATTGCTGCCAACAACGGCTCAGCAGGCGGTGTTGGTGGAACATTGCCGGCATGCCCGCTTCGTGTGGAACCTGGCGGTGGAGCAACAGCAGCTTTGGCAGCCAGGGCGCCGAGCCCCCGGGTACAACGAGCAGTCGGCGCAGTTGACTGAGATCCGCGCCGAATATGCCTGGTTGGCGGCCGGGTCCCAGAAGGTGCAGCAGCAAGCGCTGCGGGACTTCGCCCAGGCCATGCGGAACTTCTTCAACGGCGCCCATGGCCGCCCGTCGTGGCGCAAGGCGGGGGTACACGAGGGTTTCCGCCAGGTCGGGCTTAAGCAACGCCACGTCGAAAAGCTCAATAGGCGTTACGGGCGGGTGTGGGTGCCGAAGGTCGGGTGGGTCCGATTCCGCTGGACACGAAGTGTGCCCGCCGGTGTGAAGTCCTATCGCATCACGCGGGATCGGGTCGGGCGCTGGCACGTCGCCTTCGCGCACATCCCCGACCCGATCCCCGGGCCGGGCGATGGCAGCGTGGTTGGTGTCGATCGCGGTGTGGCGGTGTCGGCGGCGCTGTCCACCGGGGAACTGCTCCATGCGCCTAGCCTTACACCGGGTGAGCGGATTCGGCTGCGCCGGCAGCAGCAACGCCTCGCCCGCGCCAAGCCTGGTTCCAACCGCCGAGCGCGCACCAAGCTGGCGATCGCGAAACTTAAAGCCCGGGAGACGGACCGACGACGAGATTGGGTGGAAAAGACCACCACCGATCTGGCGCGCCGATTCGAAACCATTCGAGTAGAGAACCTCGACGTGCGGGCGATGACCCGTTCTGCACGCGGCACGCTGGACCAACCGGGTAATCAGGTTGCACAGAAACGGGGCCTTAACCGCGCAATCACTCGTCAAGGGTGGGGCCGGCTGGTGGCCCGGCTCGACCACAAAGCTCCGGGACGCCTCGAACGGGTCCCGGCTGCGTACACGTCGCAACGATGCTGCGCTTGTGGGCATGTCGCACCGGAAAACCGCAAGAGCCAAGCGGTGTTCGCGTGCGTCGCCTGCAAAGCGGGCACGTGCCACGCCGACGTGAACGCTGCCCGCAACATCGCCGCCGGACGGGCGGTACCAGCACAGGGAGACCTCGCCGCAGGGCGGTCTGTGAACTGTGAACCTCAACTCAGCTCTCCTGCCGCCTAGGTAGGTGACCGGGTTGAATCCCCGGACGTCAGTCCGCGGAGGACGTCAAGATAGTGAGCATGCACGCAATCGAAGTCGCCGAAATCGGCGGGCCCGAAGTCCTGCGCTATGTCGAGAAACCACGGCCGTCGCCGGTCGCCGAGCAGGTGTTGATCAAGGCCGAAGCGGTGGGCGTCAATTTCATCGACACCTATTTCCGGTCCGGGTCTTACCCCCGCGATCTGCCATTCGTGCTAGGCACCGAAGTGGCCGGCACGGTGGCCGCTGTCGGGGACGGTGTGACGACGCGTAAGGTTGACGACCGGGTGGCGACCGCTGCGTCGTCCGGCGCCTACGCCGAATTCGCTACCGCACCAGCTTTTTTGGTCGCGCGCGTGCCGTCAGCGGTCGGTTTGGACGTGGCAGCTTCGGCGCTGTTGAAAGGCATGACGGCGCACTACCTGATCAAGTCGGTGTACCCGGTGAAATCGGGCGACACGGTGCTGGTGCACGCCGGGGCAGGCGGGGTGGGGCTGATCTTGACGCAGTGGGCGACCAGCCTGGGCGTCCGAGTAATCACGACGGTGTCGACACCGGCCAAAGCCGAGCTGTCCCGGCAGGCCGGCGCGACGGACGTCTTGGACTACCCCGGCAATGATGCGCAGGAATTCGGAAGCCGCATCCGCGAGCTGACCGATGGGGCGGGTGTGGCCGCGGTGTACGACGGCGTCGGCGCGAGCACGTTCGACGCCAGCCTGGCCAGTCTGGCCGTGCGGGGAACCTTGGCGTTATTCGGCGCGTCCAGCGGGCCGGTTCCGCCAATCGACCCGCAGCGGCTAAACGCGGCCGGCTCGGTGTTGCTGACCCGTCCGTCGTTGGCTCATTTCACCCGCACCGAGGACGAATTTGCTTGGCGCTCAGGGGAATTATTCGATGCGATCGCCGCAGGCTCGCTCAGCGTGACGGTGAGCCGCAGCTATCCGCTGGCCGAGGCCGCGCAAGCGCACCGCGACCTGCAGGACCGCAAGACCGTCGGGTCTATCGTCTTGGCGCCATAGGCCTCATGGGTGCCCGTCGGACTCCCAACTGCCCGGCACCATTGGCACCGTCGGCCCGCCACCGAATTCGTCGCCGGCAAGCGTGGTCAGCCCCGCAGCTTGCCCAACGGCCTCGTTGCGCACAGTGCCGGCAAAACCCAACGATCCCGCCCCGTTGCCCGACGCCAGCGGCTCGTCATCCGCCGGCTCGCCCCAGTTCGGGTCGACCTCGATATTCATATCGGCAAATTCATTGCCGTGGTCGCGCAGTATCGTGCGCCGACGTCGCCGGGCCTGCCGCTGCGCACGTGCGGCCGTTGCCGCTGCCGCCGCGGCGGTGTCGGGCTCCGGCGCCTTCCGTTTGGCACTGGCGCTGGCGCCGGCCCTCATCCCCGAATCGAACCCGATGCCCGGTGGCCCCACCACGTAGGGAAACACAAAACCGGGCCCACCCGCGGTCGGCGGTGCCGGCGGCGGCACGGCACCCGCGACGGTGCTCGTCATGGGCGTGGAAGGAGGTGTCGGACTTGTGCCAGGGACCCCGGCCGACGCAAGGACCGTCGAGGTCGGTCCGGCGACTGGCAACACCGTGGGCTCGGCCGCGAGGGGTTCCAGCGCCGGAGCGACGGCGGTAGAGGCGGGCCCTGCGGCGGTCAGCCCGGCCAGGCCGGCGAGACCGCCCGCAGATCCGACCGGGGCGATCGCCAGGCCCCCGGCGGAGGCGGGGGTAATCGCATAGCCCAGCGGGAAGAACACCTCGTCGCCGTCGAAGAACAGATAAAGCGGGTTCACCAGCAACGACAACGGATCCGTCAAGAGTCTGCTGATCAAGTGCGTCTCTGTGTAGCTGACCGGATTGTTCAGGAAGTCATATATGTTGTCGATCCCGAACTCAGCAACGATTTGGGGCGACACTCCTAACTTCTGCACTAAGTCAGCCAGCAGGTCGCCCAGGCCCGTCGACGACCCGGATTGGGCGGCCTGTGCTGCGCTGGTCTGCCCCGAGGGGGAGCCCGCGGATCTCAGGATCTGCGGCGCGGGGGTGGTCTGCGGCGCGGACTCCACCGCGGCGCTCGCGACCGCCTGGTAGGTCGTCATCGTGGTGGCCGCCTGGATCCACATCCGGACATAGTCGGCCTCGTTGAGCGCAATCGGAATCGTGTTGATGCCAAAGAAGTTCGTCGCCACCAACACCCCGTGAACGATGTGGTTGGTGGCCAACTCCGGCAGTGTCGGCATCGCGGCCAACGCGGCGGTGTAGGCGGTGGCCGCGGTCTCATGCTGGGCAGCCGCTGCGGCACTGTCAGCGCTGGCCTGCGTCAGCCACGCCAGATACAGCAGGTTCGCGGCCACATACGACTCCGCGCTCGGCCCCTGCCAAGCGTCGGCCTGCACCGCCGCCAACACAGAGCTGAGTTCCTCTGCTGCCGTAGCGTATTCGGTACTCAGCGAGCTCCACGCCCCGGCGGCCGCCAACAGCGAGCCCGGCCCCGGACCGCTGCTCAGCAACGCCGAATGCACCTCCGGCGGCGATGCCATCCACATCGGTGCCGTCATCATCAGCCGCCGATGATCGAATACGGGGCTGCCACCACGGCAGCCTCTACCGCATTACTGATGCCGGGCTCAGCGGCTGGGACACAAGCCGCAAGCGCCCTGCTAGCGCAATTGTCCACGCCGACGCCGTCCCCTCAAGCAATGCAACGTTGATCCGCTGCAGGTTAGCATTGCCTAAGCTAACATGTCGAGAATTCGTCGACGGTTCGGTCCGTCGTTCTTCGGCTCCTCAAAGGGCGGTTAGCCGCCCCATTTGGTGCCTTCGGCCTGGTCGCGGGCCAGCATCGAGGTGGTGTTGTTTTCGTGGGTGCCGGCCATCGCGCGGTAGGCCAACACCAACTGCTCCATGGCCTGGTTCCACTGGGCCTGCCGAGCCTGATAGCTCATCCCGTATCGCCCTGCCAGCGTCGGTCAGTACCACGCAGGGAGTCGATTTCGCGCCGACCGATCGACAGCCCTATCGTATCCTCATTGACAATGGTTATCGTTTTCAGAATCCCGAGTCCGCGGCTTGGCGAATTGTGCTTAGCCGCCAGCCTGATCCTAGGGGTGGCACCGGTGCTCGCGGGGTGCACGAACAACGATTCTTCGAGTCGTACCCGCGCATCCGCGGCGGGGCCGTGTCCGGTCGCACCGGTCAACGTGGTGGTCAGCGTGGATCAGTGGGGCGACATCGTCGCGACACTCGGCGGAAACTGCGCGAAGGTGAAAACCGTTCTGGTGAGTTCGTCGGTTGACCCGCACGACTACCAGCCCTCGCCAGCGGACGCCTCCTACTTCTCCGGCTCACAACTCGTAGTGGTAAATGGGGCGGATTACGATCCGTGGGCCTCAAGGCTGGCGACGATCACGGTGCCCAAAGTTCCTTTGATTAGTGCCGCCGCGGTCACCGAGACCCCGGACGGCGCCAACCCGCACTTGTGGTACAGCCCGTCGGCGGTCACCGCCGTCGCCGACGCGGTGACTGCCTTGCTGACTCGGTTATCTCCATCGGCCGCGGGCTATTTCGCCACGCAGCGAACAACATTTACCACCGACCTCAAGCCCTATAACGCTCTCATCGCCAAGATCAAAGCAGCTGCGTCGGGCAAGTCGTATGCCGCCACCGAAGGCATCTTCACCTACATGGCTAACGCCCTGGGCCTTGTCGACAAGACACCGGCGGGCTACCGGCGGGCCGTGGCGAATCAGACGGATCCGTCTCCAGGTGATCTCGACGCCTTCCGCACCGCGCTGAGCGGCCGTCAGATCGATGTGCTGGTCTTGAATCCGCAGACCGAGGGGTCGCTGCCGGATCAGATCCGAACGGCTGCGCAAGAGTCCGGTGTGCCGGTAGTGGATGCCAGCGAGACGGTGGCAGCGCGGGACAAATCGTTCCAGAGTTGGCAAATCGACCAACTCACCTCACTGGCCAGGGCGCTCAATGTCCCTGCCTAGCAACGATACCGATGGCGCAGCCCTGGTCTTCGACAATGTCAGCGTGGTGCGCGATGGTCGGCTGATCTGGTCGCAGGGGACATTCGAGGTGCCTTCGGGCGACATCGTCGCAGTCATCGGCGCTAACGGTGCGGGCAAAACGACACTGGTTGAAGTGATCTTGGGACTAGTGAGAGTTGCCTCTGGCGACGTCCGAGTATTCGGCAAACGTCCGGGCGAGGATAACAATTCCATCGGCTACGTTCCACAGAACTACGCCTCGAGCTCTGATGAGGCGATCCGCGTCGTCGACGCAGTAATGCTCGGGCTGAACGGCGGCAGGTGGGCATTCAGGCGCGCCACTGCCTCGCAACGCCGCAGCGTCGACGAGGCTTTGCGGTCGGTCCAGGCCGCCGAACTCACCGGCAAGCGCCTCTCCCGCCTCTCCGGCGGGCAACGCCAGCGGGTGGCAATCGCAGTGGCGCTGGTCGCGCGGCCAAAGCTGCTCATCTTGGACGAGCCGCTGGCATCCCTGGACCTAGGTACTCAGCGCGAAATCGTGAGACTGCTCCGCCGCCTGCATGAAGACCTGGGCGTCACGATCCTCGTGGTCGCACATGACCTGAATCCCTTCCTGAGCGTGCTCGGTAGTGCGATCTATCTGCTCGACGGACATCCGCACTACAACACCATCGATGGCGTGGTCGATGAAGGGTTGCTCAGCGAGCTCTACGGGACGCCGATCGAAGTCGCCCACACTTCCCAAGGCGGCCTTTATCTGCGGGGCGCTGTATGACAGCACCGCTGCTTGCCTTGGGCTACCAGGACAATTGGTGGCCAATATTGATTTCGCCGTTCATGCGGGATGCCCTGCTGGGCGGCACGATCGTTGCCCTGGCCGCGGGTCTGCTCGGCTTTTTCATCGTTGTCCGCAACACCGCGTTTGCGGCACACGCTGTGGCGCATATTGGTTTGCCGGGGGCAACGGGAGCGGTGTTAGTGGGTCTGCCCATCGGTTTGGGCCTCGGCGCCTTTTGCGTAGGTGGTGCACTTGTCATCGGCGCGCTCGGTAAACGGGTTGACGACCGCGACGTCGCCACTGGGACGGTCTTGGCGATGGCCATCGGCTTGGGGCTGTTATTCTCTTCTCTCGCAACCAAAAACGCCAGCACGATGACCAATGTTCTGTTCGGAAATCTCCTGGCAATCTCGCACGGACAGCTGATTACGTTTGCAGGCTTGCTGATACTGCTCGGGCTCTGCGTGGGCTTCATTTATCGCCCGCTACTGTTCGCGTCGGTCAACCCACTCGTCGCCCAGGCCAAAGGTGTGCCGGTGCAGTCCTTATCGATCATCTTCATGGCGCTGCTCGGGCTCGCGGTGACGATGGCGGTTCAGGTCGTCGGAACCTTGCTACTCTTTGCTCTCCTCGTGACGCCCGCCGCGACCGCCATCAAGCTGGCAGCCAGGCCCTTGATCGCGATGTTCATCTCGACGAACATCAGCATTGTCTCAGTCTGGGTAGGGCTCGGGCTGTCGGCCATGTTCAACATGCCGCCGAGCTTTGTCATCGTGACTATCGCCTGCATGGTCTGGTCCGTTGTGCAATTAGCGAGTCACCGCATTCGGTTGCCAACGGCGCGAAGTCGTGCGACGAAGAAGTCATAAGTTGGCCGGTTGACTCATTCGCACTCGCATTTTCGTGCGCTGCCTGGTGATCCAGCCCCGCTGGGTGCACTGGCCGCGAGGGCCATCGTTGGATTGCTGGGCGTTATCGGCATCGCCGTGATCGTCGGCACAGTGGTCTTGTGGCCGAGCCAGCAAAAGGTTGACATCCCGCTGCCGTTCCAGAACGCCGCGGGCGCTGCGGTCACCACCCAAGCCGGGCATGTGCTATCCAGCCAGATAGCTACCTGCGGGAGTCCGTCGGCGGGCACCGTGCTCACCGCTCCTCCCGCGCCGGCGCCGCCGGGCGGTGCGCAGTGCGCGCTAGCGCTGATCGGCATCGACTCAGGCCCGAACAGCGGGGCGAACACCCTCCTGGAATTCAGTCCCGGACCGGGCCAGCCGCACCTCGCAGCCGGCGACCGCGTCCGCCTCAGCCGCCAAGTGGACCAGGGCGGCACTACCAGCTACGCCTTCTACGACTTCGAGCGAACCTGGGCCCTGATCGGGCTGGCCGCGGCCTTCGCTGTGATGATCGTCGCGGTCGCCCGCTGGCGCGGCCTGAGGGCGTTGTTGGGCATCGTCGCCGCCTTTGTTGTGCTGGTGGTTTTCCTGCTGCCCGCCCTGCGCGACGGCGCGCCGGCCATCCCGGTGGCGCTGATCGCGTCCGCGGCAATCCTGTATGCGGTCATCTACCTGGCGCACGGCGTAAGCCTTCAGACCAGCGCGGCGCTGCTGGGCACGCTGACCTCCCTGCTACTGGCGGCCGTATTTTCCTCGGGGGCAATCCAACTCGCGCACCTGACCGGACTGTCGGAAGACCAGAACGCCGAAGTGTCCGCCTACCTCGGACATGTGTCGATCACCGGGCTGCTGCTGGCCGGCTTCATCATCGGCTCCCTCGGCGTGCTGAACGACGTCACCGTCACCCAGGCATCGACGGTGTTCGAACTGGCAAGGCTTAGCGACGGCACCTCCCGGCGGGCGATTTTCGGCGCAGCGATGCGGGTGGGGCGCGACCACATCGCCAGCACGGTGTACACGCTGGTGCTGGCCTACGCCGGCAGCGCGTTGCCATTGCTGCTGTTGTTCAGCGTCGCCAACCGCTCTCTGAGCGACGTGCTAACCAGCGAGAGCGTTGCCATCGAGATTGCCCGCTCCGCCGTCGGCGGCATCGCGCTGGCCTTGTCGGTGCCGCTAACCACCGCTATCGCCGCAATACTGGCTACCCCTACGCCCCGGTACGGCACTGCGCACTCTTAGCGACTGGTCACAGTTTCGCCGAGGAGGGTTTCAGGTTTCGTCACGCCCGTCGCCCCGATCGCCGAGCGCCTCGGGGTCTCCGCCCCAGGTGCCCGGCACCATCGGCACCGTCGGGCCACCGCCGAACTCATCGCCGTGAAGCGTGGCCAAACCTCCTGCCTGCTCACTGCCTTTCGACACCGTGCCGGCGAATCCAAGCGGCCCCGCACCGCGGTCTGAGGCCGCCGTCGATGCGACTGGCTCGCCTGGCGGCGTGCCCCAGTCCGGGTCGACATCGATATTCATGTCCATGAACTCGTCGCCGTAGCCACGCTGCTTTGCCCGCTGACGCCGCCGCTTCCGTGTCCGCTCGCGCGCGGCAGCGGCGACCGCCACCGCCGCCGCGGGCGCCTTGGACGCGCCACGCGAGGTCGGCTCCTGCGTTTTGGCTTGAACGCTCATCCCGGACTCCATTGTCGGACCACCCACCACGTAAGGGGGCGCAAATCCCGGCCCAGCCGGAGTCGGCGGCGGTGCGGTCGGTGGCGGAGCACCGGCGGCAGGGCTCGCGGCGGTCGCGGGCGTGGTCGACGGGGTCGGCGTGCCGGGGGCCACGGCCGTCGCAAGGACCGTCGGGGCCGCACCAGCGACTGGAAACAGACTGGGCGCCGGAGCCTCAACGGGTAGCACCGGCACGACCGGAGGAATGGCAGCCAGCCCCGCCAGCCCCGCTAAGCCGCCCACAGCCGCGGGGGCGATCGCGGGGACCGCGGCCGCCAGCAGCCCCGGATTCAGGGACAGGAAAATACCAACTTCTTCTATGTGAATCGGGAAATCGAACAGTTCCCAACTGATCAGCCACTGAAAAGCCTGGATCGGGTTTTGCGCAAAGTCGTACCAGAAATTCTCAAAATCCTCAGTGAGTTCGAGGCCTCGAGCGACCCAAAAGGACCCTTGGGCGGGGTTGACGTATGTGTCGTAGGTGGCTCCGTTGAGGGTGCCTGCGCCGGGGTTCCAGTTGTACCCGAAGTTCTGCAGGAATTGCGCAAGGGCGGTATTGAACGGATTGCTGATCATCGGGTCGTGGGCAAGTTGGCTATTCCCGATACCAAACTGTTCCAAGAGTTGCACAAGCCACTGCGGAATCCCCAGCGGGTTGTCATGGCTGAGTCCACCATAGGGATCACCACTCGCGGCAGGCTGTGCTGCGCCACCAGATTTCAAGATTGGCGGTGCCGGGTCGGTCGTTGGCGTCGCCACCACCGCCGTGCCGGCGACCGCTTGGTAGGTGCTCATCGTGGTGGCGGCCTGGATCCACATCCGCACATAGTCGGCCTCGTTGAGCGCAATAGGGATGGTGTTGATACCAAAGAAATTGGTCGCCAGCAACACCCCGTGAATCACGTGGTTGGCGGCCAGCTCAGGCAGGGTCGGCATGGCCGCCAGCGCGGCAGTGTAGGCCGCGGCCGCGGTCTCGTGCTGGGCAGCCGCTGCGGCACTGTTGGCGCTGGCCTGCGTCAACCAGGCGAGATACGGCACGAACGCGGCCACAAACGCCTCTGCACTAGGCCCCTCCCATGCCCCGGCCTGCACCTGCGCCAACACGGCACTGAGTTCCTCGGCCACCGAAGCGTATTCGGCGCTCAACGTGTTCCACGCCCCCGCCGCCGCCAATAACGAGCCAGGCCCGGGGCCACTGCTCAGCAACGCCGAATGCACCTCGGGCGGTGCGGCAATCCAGATGGGTGCGGTCATCGTCAGCCGCCCGCAATGAAATACGACGACGCCGCCGCCGCGTCACCGCTGGCGTAGCTGGCGCCCGACTCGCCCACTCCGACGCCGGAGCGACCAAGCTCTTCGGCGCCTTGGGCCGCCACCGCCGCGTGCTCACCGCCGCGAACACTGAACCCGGCCGCGCTCTGCAGCGACACCGGGTCGGCCGCCGGCGGCACCACAGTCGTAATCAGCGGAACCGCCCCGGCATGCACTCCCGCCAGCCGCGCGGTCAGCGCTTCAATGCTCGCGCTTGAAGCCGCAAGACCTTCGGGAACGACGCGCAACGCCACGACAGCCCTCCAGACCAAGATGAATATGATTTTCAACAACGAATACCACAGGACCGCGGATTTGGAAAATCGACGGCCATTTTTTTGGCACGTGTCGCCGTCCTGGCGGCTACCAGCGCGGTGGAGTCGAAACTTCTTGCAGCTGTTGCCGACCTGCTTTAGCGCGCCGCGCTATGCATGCGTAACGAGCACGCGATAGCCAGGCTCGGCGAAGCGCTGAGCGGCGTCCCGTATCGCATCGGTCACCGAGCTGTGCTCCGAGGCGTCGCCGTAAAAGACCCGCGATGCCGGATCCTTGGAGTAGAACCTAGATTCCTCGATCATGCGTTCAATTGCCGCAGCATCGGCCTCGAGCCCGAAATGCGGGGCCACGCGCTGCCAAATCGCGGCGGGCAGGTCGGCGTGGTCGATGCAGAGGCGCCGAGCCGGATCGGTCGCGGCCGCCTCCAGCATCGCGCCGAGGGCGTGAGCCCCGAACTCTGCGCGTGTCATGGCCGGGACCGCCGCCGGATCGACACCGAAACGTAGTGCGGCGCGTCGGGGCGCGGCCTGGAGCCCCACCCAGCCCGGCGGCTTGGCGAGGAGCGAGGCCAGCACGCGAGCCGGGTCGCGCTGCACCCAGATCCACGGCCTATCGGGAAAAGCGGCGGCCAGTACCGCCCGGCTACGGATATTCCAGCTCGTGCACTTGAGCACCAGCTGGCGTTCGTCGCCGTGCCGGCAGCGGCCGAGCGCGCGCACCAGAAGTCGCACAACCTGGACCAGCGCAGCCTGGTTGACCCGATCAGGATCGAGCCCGAGAAGCGCGTTCAGCGGCGAGGGCTCGGCCAGGACGACGACGCCGGGAAGTGTGCCCAGGAGCCGCGAGACGAGCGTGGATCCGCAGCGCGACAGGTGAAAGATCATGCCCGCGGGCTCGAGCGACGGCTCGTTGTCGAGAGCGACCAGCGCTTCGAGCCCAGTCCTGACGAGCTGACGGGCCCGTGGGCCGGACGCCCAGCGGGCGACCGTCTGGTCGAAGAACGGTTCGACGAAGCGTTCTGCGGAAAGGTCAGCCCAGTCGACCGCCGGGGCGGGACCGGAAAAGTCGAATCTGATTGGCGTCCAACGCGCGAGTTCAGCGAGCTCCATCAGTCGTCGGGCAGCCGGACGAGGAATCCGCTCACGATCAGCGTTCGGGCCAAATCCGTCTGCTGTGCCGCACGCAGCCCCGGCAGATCGCCGACCCGAAACGGCTCGGTACTGCTGGAGACGAACCGCATCGCGGCTTCGTGGTCGGAGCCCGCGTTTATCGACAAGCTGGCAAACTCGAGGGCAACGCCGTCGTCAACAGCCTTCACCCGGGAATAGCGCGGTTGGTACTTCACCACCCGTGTTTGCCCGTCAATTGTGTTCGCGTTTGAGATCTGTCCGACTGGCGGGCATCGCCCGCGTCGGACCAAGACATCCGCCAGTAGCCCGACACCGCCGACCATCGCGCTCGGATCCTCAACTGTTCCAACAGCTTCCCGCACCAGGCCGCGCACCGTCGCGTCCAGGTCCGCATCGTCTAGATGCCGCGGCGGCAGACGGGCGTTCAAACGATCATCGCGGAAGCTCTGCGAGTACAGCGCACCGATGGCAAGCATGAGCACGGTGGGTGCGTGGATTCCGACGGTCAGATGGACGGATTGCTCTGAGGCTGTCTCGGCGGCGTGAACGCGGCCGCGTGGCACGTAAAGCACATCGCCGGCTTCCAGGCGAAAGTCGGTTGGTACCGGGAGACCGTCGACAGCAACCGCCTTTTCCTTGTCCCGCTGGATCTCGCGTGGCGGGCGGTCGGCGCCGACGTACAGATGCCAGATCTTGGATCCCTGAATTTGCAGGATCAACACGTCGTGGTCGTCGTAGTGGGGAACCAGCCCCGTCTGCCCTGGCGGAGTGATGTAGGTGTTGACCTGTGTCGGGAAGTTCAGCTCGACCTCGATGGAGTGCGACAGCGAGGCAATCGCGCGCACGTACTGCTCGACACTATCCAGGACGATCGTGTAGCCATCGGCAAAGTCTTTGTGAACGCGGACAAGATCGAGACTGCCATCAGCAAGCCGGTAGGTGTCAGAGCCGTGTTTTTCGTTCCCCCGTACCAGGCCCACCGCCGACGGCTCGCGCCGATACGACTCCAAGAGCTCCTCAACCGCCGACGGCGCGTGCAGGAGGCCGTCCAAGTAGCTCGCGCAACCTCGCTTGACGTGGTAGTGGGTCGCCCCCCATATTTCGTCAAGAAAGGTCTCGACCGGGAGAGGTTGAAGCAACCAGGCCAGTGAGAACCCGAGCTCAACGCCCGATAAGCGTTGCTGCATCAGCCGTGCTCTCCACCTTCTCCCGCCTCGCCGGCCGGGTCTGGATTCCAGGTGCCCGGCACCTTGATCGCCAGGCCACCGCCAACGCAACTGGCTGCTCACCCACGGCGCGTCCCAGTCTGGGTCGATCTCGACATTCATTAGCCAGAACCGAGATGATTATGATTTTCATTAATAACTACCACACGATCGTGGGCTTGAAAACTCGACGGCCATGTTTTCCGGCACGTGAGGTCGGTCCTGAAGGCCGCCAGCGCGGTAGGGTCGCAACTCCTTGCAGCTGCGGCCGATCAGATGCCGACCAGCTTCAACACGCCGCGCTATGCATGCGACGCAAGCGCGCGATAGCCAGGCTCGGCGAAGCGCTGAGCGGCCTCCCGCATTTCATCGGTCGCCGGGCGGCGCTCCGGAGCATCGCCGGTGAAGACCCGCGATGCTGGATCCTTGGAGTAGAACCGAGACTCCTCGATCATGCGTTCAATCGCCGCAGCATCGACCTCCAGCCCGAAATGCGGGGCCACGCGCTGCCAGACCGCGGCGGGCAGATCGGCGTAGTCGATGAAGAGGCGCCGACCTGGATCGGTCGCCGCAGCGTCCAGCATCGCGCCCAGGACGCGGGCCGCGAACTCGACGCGCGACATCGCGGGCACCGCGGCCGGATCAAGACCGAAAAGCCGCGCGGCCTGGTGAGGCCTGCCCTGGAGCCCGAGCCAGCCCGGCGGCTCGGCGAGAATCGAGGCCAAGACGCGCATCGGGTCGCGCTGGACCCAGATCCACGGCGCGTCGGGAAAGGCGGCGGCCAGGACCGCTCGGCGGCGGATGTTCCAGCTGGTGCACTTGAGCACCAGCTGCCGTTCGTCGCCGCGTCGGCATCGGCCGAGCGCCCGCACCAGCAGCCGCACGAGCCGGACCAGCGTGGCCTCGTCGACCCGATCGGGATCGAGCCTGAGCAGCGCGTTGAGCGGCGCCGGCTCGGCGAGAACGACGACCCCGGGAACCGCGCAGAGCAGGCGGGACACGAGCGTAGAGCCACACCGCGAGAGGTGAAAGATCATGCCCGCCGGCTCGAGCGACGGCTCGCTATCGAGAGCGACGAGCGCCTCGAGCCCAGTCCTGACGAGTGGCCTGGCATGCGGGCCAGACACCCAGCGGGCAACGGTCTCGTCGAAAAACGGGTCGACGAAGCGCTCCGCCGTGAGATCGGCCCAGTCGACCACTGGGACGGGCCCGGAAAAGTCGAACCTGATCGGTGTCCAGCGGGCGAGGTCAGCGAGCTCCATCAGCGCAGCCGGTCGTCTACGTCAGTTGTCGGGCAGCGGACAAGGAATCCGCTCACGATCAGAGTTCGGGCTAGCTCCGTCTGCTGCGCCGCACTCAGCCCCGGCAGGTCGCAAACCCGAAACGGCTCGGTGCTTTTCGAGAGAAACAGCATCGCTGCTTTGTGGTCGGGAGCTCGCGGTTATCGACAATTGAGCAAACTGCAACGTAACCCCGTCATTAGCGGCCGTCACCCGCGAGTAGAGGGGTTGGTACTTCCTCACCACTGTCTGTCCTTCGATTGCGATGGCGTTCGAGACCTGTCCGACTGGTGGGCATCGGCCGCGGCGGACCAAGATATCCGCCAATGCGTCCACCCCCGCTGCGATGGCGCGCGGGTCCTCGACGGTTCTGACAGCGTCACGCAGCAGGACGCCCAGGGCCGCCCGCGCATCCGCGTCATCTAGATGCCGCGGCGGCAGACGGGCGTTCAGACGATCGTCGGAGAAACTCAGCGAATTGAGCGCCGCGACGGCAAGCGTGAGCGCGGTGGGCGCGTGAATTCCGACAGTCAAATGGATGGACGGCTCTGAGGTCGTCTCAGCTGCATGAACTCGGCCGCGTGGCAGGTACAGCACGTCGCCGACCTCCAGGCGCACATCGGTCGGTAACGGGAGGCCGTCGGCGGCAACCCAGTTCTCCTCGCGCCGAAGCTGGTGGGGCGGCACGTCGGCGCCTTCGTATAAATGCCAAATCTTGGATCCGTGGATCTGCAAGATCAACACGTCATGGTCGTCGTAGTGGGCGACGAAGCCTTGCGACTCGGGTGGCGTGATGTAGGCATTGACCTTTGTCGCGAAGTTCAGCTCGACCTCGATGGCGTGCGCCAGCGAGGCAATCACGGGCACGAACTGCTCAACGTCATCCAGCACGATCGTGTAGCCGTTGGCAAAGTCGCTGCGGACGTGGACCAGATCGAGACTGCCATCAGCAAGCCGGTAGTTGTCCGGGCTCTTTTTGTCGTGCCCTCTGGTCAGGCGCACCCCTGATGGCTCCGGTCGAAACAACTCCAGGAGGTCCTCAAACGCCGACGGCCCGCGTAGGAGGTCGTCGAAGTAGCCGGCGCAGTCTCGCTCGACGTGGTAGTGCGTTTCCGCCCATATCTCGTTGAGAAAGGTCTCAACCGCGAGGGGTTGCAGCAACCAGGCTAGCGACGGCTCGATGGTAGCCCTCCCCAAACCTTGTCGTGACGGCTGCCAAAAAAGCAGACGAGCGACGCTCGTTCCGATGTCCCTGCTGTCACCTTCACTAGCCAGGTAACTGACCATAAGCGGGGGTGCTACAGCGCCTTCCTCGCGCGCACTCAGTTCTGCTCTTGCCCGTCCGCACGCTCGCCCTCGGGATCCCACGTGCCCGGGAGCATCGGCATATTCGGTCCCCCACCGAACTCGTCACCGGCAAGCGTAGCCAACCCCGCCGCCTGCGTAATGCCCTTCGATACCGTTCCGGCGAACCCCAAAGGGCCCGCTCCGTGATCCGACGCCGCCGTCTCCCCACCCGGCGCGCCCCAGTCTGTGTCGACCTCGACATTCATGTCCATATATTCGTCGCCATACCCGCGCAGCCCGGCCCGCCCGCGCCGCCGGTGCCGCCGCGGCACGGCCGCCGCGGCCGCCGCAGCGGCCGCGGGCGCCTTGGATGCGCCACGCGAGGTCGGCTCCTGCGTTTTGGCGCCGGCACTCATCCCCGAACCGACGCCGATGCCGGGAGGCCCCACTACGTAGGGGGGCACAAAACCCGCCCCACCCCCAGCTGCGGGCGGTGTCGGCACGGAACTGGCGACAGTGCTCGCCGTCGACGCCGGCGAAGGCGCCGGTGCCGAGGCGGGCGCCGCGGCCGACGCGGTCACCACAGCGGGGCTACTCGTCGCCGGCAAACTGGATGTCTGGGGCGTCGATGTGGGCGACACGTCAGGGGCTGTAGCCGCTTCAAGCTGGATTCCGCCCAGCCCGCCCAGGCCCGCAACGCCTCCCGCAAATCCGGCCGGCACGACGAATGGGAGCGCCGTGATTTCGGGGAAGTACTGAACGACCTGGATCGCATGGCCGAACTCGTCTGATGCCACTCCGACTACGTCGTACTCCAGCTGTAGTAGCCCTTGCGCCGGGTTCTGTCCAATTAACTGAATGTCCCGGCTAACGGTTTGGGTTACCTCGGTGACTCGATTTATCCACCAACTCAAGCTGTATGGATCACCGGAGTCATTGTCGACGATGGGTAGTATCCCCTTGTCGGCGACGCCCCCGCCACCGTATATGCCATCGGCAGGCCGCGGGTTCACGATTTGTGGCGCCGGATCGGTCTGCGGCGCCGAAGCCACCGCCGTGGTGGAGACCGCTTGATAGGTGGCTCATCGTGGTGGCCGCCTGGATCCACATCCGCGCATAGTCGGCCTCGTTGAGCGCGATCGGAATCGTGTTGATACCAAAGAAATTGGTCGCCACCAACACCCCGTGAACCATGTGGTTGGCGGCCAGCTCCGGCAGGGTCGGCATTGCGGCCAACGCCGCGGTGTAGGCGGTGGCCGCCGTCTCGTGCTGGACAGCCTCCGACGCGCTTTTGGCGCTGGCCTGCACCAGCCAAGCCAAGTAGGGCACATGCGCGGCCACGTACCGCTCGGCGCTGGGGCCTTGCCAGGCCCCGGCCTGCACCTGCCGCCAAGACCGCGCTGAGTTCCTCAGCGACCGACGCGTATTCGGTGCTCAACGAGTTCCACGCGCCGGCCGCAGCCAGCAGCGACCCGGGCCCCGGGCCGCTGCTCAGCAACGCCGAGTGCACCTCCGGCGGCGACGCCATCCAGACCGGCGCCGTCATCAGCCGCCCACCGGTGAGATCACGTCGGGCATTCAATACGACGCTGTGTCGTAGAGACAAGACCCCGACCGGGTAGGGGGTATACGCAGGTCAAAGACCTCGTCGTTAAACGGTCAGCCGCGCAGCAGGGTCGGCAGCGCCATCGCCGAGTCGAGCGCCAACGCGCAGAACACCACCGCCAGGTAGTTGTTCGACTGCAAGAACAGCCGCAGCGGCTTGACCGGCTCACCGCGGCGCACCCCGGCGTAGAGCTGGTGGGCCATCACCAGGAACCACACCCCGGCCACCGCCGCCACCGCGGTATAGAGCCACCCGGCTGCCAGCGCCAGCGCCAGCGTCGCAGCCACCGTCAGCCAGGTGTAAATCAGGATCTGCTTGGTGACCTGACGCTCGGTCGCGACGGCCGGCAGCATCGGCACACCCGCCGCCTTGTAGTCGTCCTTGTAGCGCATGGCCAGCGCCCAGGTGTGCGGCGGCGTCCAGAAGAAGATGATCGCGAACATCACCAGCGCCGGCCAACCAATGGTGCCGGTGACGGCCGACCAGGCGATCATCACCGGCATGCAGCCGGCCGCTCCGCCCCAGACGACGTTCTGCGAGGTGCGGCGCTTGAGCAACAGGGTGTAGACGAACACGTAGAACGCGATCGTGGCCACCGCCAGCAGCCCCGACAGCAGGTTCGTTGTCCGCCACAACCAGAAGAACGAACCGATGCTGAGCACCAACCCGAACACCAGAGCGTTTCGGGTCGGCACCGCAGCCCGCGCCAGCGGCCGTCGCGCGGTCCGCTTCATCAACTTGTCGATGTCGGCGTCGGCCACACAGTTGAGCGTGTTGGCGCCGCCGGCGGCCAGCATCCCGCCGATCAGGGTATTGAGGATCAGCAGCGGGTTCACCGTGCCGCGGTCGGCGAGCAACATCGCCGGAATCGCGGTGACCAGCAACAGCTCAATGACCCGCGGCTTGGTCAGCGCCAGATAAGCCAGCAGAGTGGTGCTGACTCGACTCGGCGCAACGCGCTCGCGAATGCTCACGCAATAACTCCTCGGATCGCAGCAGCGCGCAGCTTCTACTACAGGCGATGGTAGACCGCCCGGCTTGCCCCGCTCGTAGTGCAGGGTCGCCTCACCACAATTTGCCGGGAGTTCACGTGCCCCTGGACCTGCATCGACGTAGGGTTCCCGCATTAGGGTGGAGATCGATCACGTTGTCGACCCGAGGACCACGTTTGTGACCACGCTCGAAGACATCTCGACCCTTACCCAACCGCACCATCCCGACGACTGGACCGAGATCGATTCGGCCGCAGTCGACACCGTCCGGGTGCTGGCCGCCGACGCGGTCCAGAAAGTCGGCAACGGTCATCCCGGGACGGCGATGAGCCTGGCCCCGCTGGCCTACACGCTGTTTCAGCGGACAATGCGCCACGACCCCAGCGACACCCACTGGCTGGGCCGCGACCGGTTCGTGCTGTCGGCCGGGCACAGCAGCCTGACGCTGTACATCCAGCTCTACCTGGGCGGTTTCGGTCTGGAGCTGTCCGACATCGAGTCGCTGCGCACCTGGGGATCCAAGACTCCCGGACACCCGGAATTCCGGCACACCAAGGGCGTTGAGATCACCACCGGTCCGCTTGGGCCAGGGTCTGGCATCGGCGGTGGGCATGGCGATGGCATCGCGCTACGAGCGCGGCCTGTTCGATCCGGACGCCGCCCCGGGCACCAGTCCCTTCGATCACTTCATCTACGTGATCGCCTCCGACGGCGACATGGAAGAAGGCGTCACCTCGGAAGCCTCGTCGCTGGCGGCCGTGCAGGAGCTGGGCAACCTCATCGTTTTCTACGACCACAACCAGATTTCGATCGAGGACGACACCAACATCGCGCTGTGCGAGGACACCGCCGCGCGCTACCGCGCCTATGGCTGGCACGTGCAGGAGGTGGAGGGCGGCGAGAACGTGGTCGGTATCGAGGAGGCCATCGCCAACGCCAAAGCCGCCACCGACCGGCCATCGTTCATCTCGCTGCGGACCATCATCGGCTACCCGGCACCGCACGCGATGAACACCGGGAAGGCCCACGGCGCGGCCCTCGGCGACGAAGAAGTCGCCGCCGTCAAAAAGATCCTGGGGTTCGATCCCGACAAGACCTTCGAGGTGCGCGACGAGGTGATCGCCCACACCCGTGGGCTGGTCGCTCGCGGCAAAGAGGCCCACGAGCGCTGGCAGCCGGAGTTCGAGGCGTGGGCGCAACGCGAGCCCGAACGCAAAGCGTTGCTGGACCGATTAACCGCGGAAAAGCTACCCGACGGGTGGGACGCCGACATACCGCACTGGGAACCTGGATCCAAAGCTCTGGCCACCCGCGCCGCGTCCGGCGAGGTGCTGTCGGCGGTGGGGCCGAAACTGCCTGAGCTCTGGGGTGGTTCGGCCGATCTGGCGGGTAGCAACAACACCACCATGAAGGGCGTGGATTCCTTTGGCCCGCCGTCGATTTCGACCAAGGACTACACCGCGCACTGGTATGGCCGCACGCTGCACTTCGGTGTCCGCGAGCACGCGATGGCCGCGATCTTGTCCGGCATCGTGCTACACGGCCCGACCCGCGCCTACGGCGGCACCTTCCTGCAGTTCTCCGACTACATGCGCCCGTCGGTGCGGCTGGCGTCGCTGATGGATATCGACACCATCTACGTGTGGACGCACGATTCGATCGGACTCGGCGAAGACGGCCCGACCCATCAACCGATCGAACACCTGGCGGCGCTGCGCGCCATCCCCCAGCTGTCGGTGGTGCGTCCTGGCGACGCCAACGAAACCGCTTACGCGTGGCGCACGATCTTGGCTCGCGGCAACGGCAGCGGTCCGGTGGGCCTCATCCTGACCCGTCAAGGCTTACCGGTGCTGGAGGGCACCAACGCCGAGGGAGTGGCCAGGGGCGGATACATCTTGGGCGATGACGGCGGCGACGAGCCAGACGTGGTTTTGATCGCCACCGGTTCCGAGGTACAGCTGGCCGTCGAGGCACAAAAGCTGTTGGCGGACAAGGACATTATCGCGCGCGTCGTGTCGATGCCATGCGTCGAATGGTTCGAGTCTCAATCGTACGAATACCGCGACAGCGTGCTGCCGCCGTCGGTGTCGGCACGCGTCGCCGTCGAGGCCGGCATCGCACAGTGTTGGCACAAGCTGGTCGGCGACACCGGTGAGATCGTTTCGATCGAGCACTACGGGGCATCCGCCGATGCCAAGACTTTGTTCCGCGAATTCGGGTTTACCCCGGAGGCCGTCGTCGACGCCGCCGAACGAACAATCGACAACTAGAAGAAGGGAATTCGATGACTCAGAATCCCAATCTCGCCGCGCTCAGCGCCGCGGGCGTATCCGTGTGGCTGGATGACCTGTCCCGACAGCGTCTGCAGTCCGGCAACCTACAAGAACTGATCGACACCAAGAGCGTCGTCGGTGTCACCACCAACCCGTCGATCTTCCAGAAGGCGCTGGCCGAGAGCGACGCCTACGACGCTCAGGTGGCCGAGCTCGCCGAGCGCGGTGCCGATGTGGACGCCACGGTACGCACCGTCACCACTGACGATGTGCGCAACGCCTGCGACGTGCTGGCACCGCAGTGGGAAGCCTCCGACGGGGTCGACGGTCGTGTGTCCATCGAGGTCGACCCGCGGCTGGCGCACGAAACCGACAAAACGATCAAGCAGGCCATCGAGCTGTGGAAGATCGTCGACCGGCCGAATGTGTTCATCAAGATCCCGGCCACCAAAGCCGGGCTGCCGGCCATTACCGCCGTTCTGGCGGAAGGGATTTCGGTCAACGTCACGCTGATCTTCTCGGTTGAGCGCCACCGCGAGGTGATGGATGCCTACCTGGCGGGACTGGAGGCGGCCAAGCAGGCAGGACACGACTTGTCCAAGATTCACTCGGTCGCCTCGTTTTTCGTTTCACGAGTGGACACCGAGGTCGACAAGCGTTTGGAAAAGATCGGCTCGGCCGAGGCGCTGGCGCTGCGGGGACAGGCCGGCGTGGCCAACGCCCGGCTGGCCTACGCCGCCTACCAAGAGGTCTTCGTCGGCGGCGATCGCTTCGAACAACTCCAGGCCGAGGGCGCCCGGGTGCAGCGGCCGCTGTGGGCCTCGACCGGCGTTAAGAATCCCGAGTATTCCGACACGCTCTACGTCACCGAGCTGGTCGCTCCAAATACCGTGAACACCATGCCGGACAAGACAATTGACGCGGTCGCTGACCACGGCGTCGTCACCGGCGACACGGTCACCGGCACCGCCTCGGCCGCCCAGGAAGTGTTCGACAAGCTTGAGGCGGTCGGGATCGACCTGACCGACGTGTTCCTGGTGCTGGAGAACGAAGGGGTGCAGAAGTTCGAGGAGTCTTGGACCGAGCTGCTGGAGGAGACCCAGAAGCAGCTTGACTCCGCCGACAAATGAGCCCGGCCCGCAGCGCGGCCGGTGCGGCACGGTGGCAAAACCCGCTGCGAGACAAGCGCGATAAGCGGCTGCCGCGAATCGCCGGACCGTGCGCGGTGGTGATCTTCGGCGTGACCGGGGATCTGGCCCGTAAGAAGGTTGTCCCGGCCATCTACGACCTGGCCAACCGTGGCTTGCTGCCACCAACCTTTGCCCTGGTCGGGTTCGCCCGCCGAGACTGGGACCACGACGACTTCACCAACGAGGTTTACGAGTCCGTCAAGGAACACTCGCGTACGCCGTTCCGCCAGGCGATCTGGGACAGGCTGGCCGAAGGATGCCGCTTCGTGAAAGGCACCTTCGACGATGACGCTGCCTTCGTACGGCTGGCCGAATGCCTGGAAAAGCTCGACGCGGAACGCGGCACCGGCGGCAATCACGGTTTCTATTTGGCGATCCCGCCGAAGAGCTTTCCGGCGGTGTGCGAGCAGTTGAGCAAGGCCGGGTTGGCGCACCCCCAAGAGGACAGCTGGAGGCGGGTGGTCATCGAAAAGCCATTCGGCCATGACTTGGACAGCGCACGCGATCTCAACCACGTCGTCAACAGTGTGTTCCCCGAGGAATCGGTCTTCCGCATCGACCACTACCTCGGCAAGGAGACGGTACAGAACATCATGGCGCTGCGGTTCGCCAATCAGTTGTTCGACCCGATCTGGAACGCCCACTACGTCGACCATGTCCAAATCACCATGGCCGAGGACATCGGTCTCGGCGGGCGCGCAGGCTATTACGACGGGATCGGTGCGGCCCGCGACGTGATCCAGAACCACTTGATGCAACTGCTGGCGCTCACCGCGATGGAAGAACCGGTGAGTTTCCATCCCTCGGAACTGCAGACCGAGAAGATCAAGGTGCTCTCCGCAGTTCAACTTGCAGAGCCGCTCGACGAAACCACCTCCCGTGGCCAGTACACCGCCGGTTGGCAGGGTGGAGAGCATGTCGTGGGGCTGCTTGACGAGGAGGGCTTCTCCAAAGACTCGACCACCGAGACCTTCGCCGCCATCACACTGGAAGTCGATACCCGTCGCTGGGCCGGTGTGCCGTTTTATCTGCGCACCGGTAAACGACTGGGCCGCAGGGTGACCGAGATCGCTCTGGTGTTCAAGCGGGCACCGCATCTGCCGTTCGACGCGACGATGACCGATGAGCTGGGCGCCAACGCACTGGTGATCCGGGTGCAGCCGGACGAAGGGATTACGTTGCGATTCGGGTCGAAGGTGCCGGGCAGCATCATGGAAGTACGCGACGTCAATATGGATTTCTCTTACGGCTCTGCGTTCGCCGAGGATTCACCCGAGGCCTACGAGCGGCTGATCCTCGATGTGCTGCTCGGCGAGCCTTCGCTGTTTCCGGTCAACGAAGAAGTCGAATTTTCTTGGGAGATACTGGATCCGGTGCTCGACCACTGGGCCGAACACGGTAAACCCGATCCGTACCAAGCAGGCACCTGGGGTCCGGCGTCGGCGTTCGAGATGCTGCGACGGACCGGCCGGGAATGGCGGCGACCATGACCGCCGGCGACGATGCAGAGCGAAGCGATGCTGAGGAGCGGCGCAAATGATTGTCGATTTGCCGGGCACCAGCACCACCGCAATCACCAAGAAGCTCGACGAGCTACGCGAGAAGTCCGGCGCAGTAACACTGGGCCGGGTACTGACATTGGTCATCGCACCCGACAGTGATGCGCTGCTGGAGGAGTCCATCGAGGCCGCCATCGCCGCCGGCCACGAGCACCCCAGCCGGGTGATCGTGGTGATGACCGGGGACGCGGAAGCCACCGAGGCGCGCCTGGATGCGCAGGTGCGGGCCGGCGGTGACAGCGGCGCCGGCGAGGTTGTGGTGCTGCGGCTGTCGGGTCCACTCGCCGGACACGACAGCAGCGTCGTCGTGCCTTTCCTGTTGCCCGACATCCCGGTGGTGGCGTGGTGGCCGGATATCGCCCCGGCCGTGCCGGCGCAGGATCCGTTGGGCCAACTGGCAATCCGGCGCATCACCGACGCAACCAACGGGGCCGACCCGTTGTCCGCGATCAAAAGCAGGCTGCCCGGATACACCCCGGGTGACACCGACCTGGCCTGGAGCCGCATCACCTACTGGCGGGCGCTGCTCACTTCGGCGATCGACCTGCCACCGCATGAGCCGATCACCTCGGCGCTGGTGTCCGGGCTCAAGACCGAACCCGCACTCGACGTCCTCGCGGGCTGGCTGGCAAGCCGGATCGACGGACCCGTGCGGCGCGCGGTCGGCGAGCTCAAAGTCGAACTGGTGCGCAACAGCGAGACGGTGACCCTGAGTAGACCGCAAGAGGGGACGACGGCAACCTTGAGCCGCACCGCCAAGCCGGAGGCGCTGGTTCCGTTGCCACGCAGAGAAACTCGGGAGTGCCTGGCCGAGGATCTGCGGCGACTGGACGCGGACGCGATCTACTTCTCGGCGCTCGAGGGCATCGACCGGGTGGAGTACGTATGAGCACTACCATCGAGACGTTCGCCGACAGCGACGGATTGGCCGCTGCGGCGGGCGAGCGTTTGATCGGCGTGATCGACGCGGCCGTGGCCGCTCGCGGACTGGCGCTGATCGTGCTGACCGGTGGCGGCAATGGCAACCGGCTGTTGAGTTATCTCGGCACCCAGGGGCAGCGGATCGACTGGGCCAAGGTGCATCTGTTTTGGGGCGACGAGCGTTACGTGGCCGAAGACGACGACGAACGCAACGACAAACAAGCCCGTGATGCGTTGCTGAACAACATCGACATCCCGTCGCGCAACGTGCATGCGATGGCGGCGCGCGACGGCGAATTCGGTAGTGATCTTGCCGCAGCCGCATTGTCCTACGAGCAGCTCTTGGCAGCGAACGCCGAACCGGGCGATCCCGCACCGAATTTCGACGTCCATCTGCTCGGCGTTGGGCCCGAAGGCCACATCAATTCGCTGTTCCCGGACAGCCCCGCCGTGCGCGAGACCACCCGGCTGGTCGTCGGTGTCGAAGATTCGCCGAAACCTCCGCCGCTACGAATTACCCTGACGCTGCCCGCAATTCAGCGGTCTCGCGAGGTCTGGTTATTGGTGTCCGGGGCGGAGAAAGCCAACGCGGTGGCCGCAGCGGTCGGCGGCGCCGACCCGGTGTCGATACCGGCCGCCGGTGCGGTCGGTCGCGAGCAGACGGTCTGGTTTCTCGACAACGAGGCAGCAGCCAAGATCCCTACCGGGCAAGCGTCCAACTAGCGGCGCCGCTCGGCTTGCCGATCGGCGTAGCCCAGCGCATAGTCCACCAGTCGTCGAATGATGTCGGGTGGTGCGGCACGCGTCGTCACGGCGCGGCGGTAATGGCGGCAGTTTCTGGGTTGCATACCCGATCAGATGCCGATTCGAGTTCGGGGGTTCCCAACCAGACGGTAATAATTAGCGTCATGGCAGATAAGAACGCCGGCAGCCGCCCGCCGCGACAGCGGATCAAAACGCTCACCCAGGCGGCAATGAACGCCGACGTCACCGTGGGCCAACTGGAAGACGTGTTAGGCGGCCTGGGCGATACCCTGACCGACCTCAACAATTCGCTCACCCGCTTGAACGAGGCGGTGGACCGCCTCGACGGCGGCTTGGACCACTTCGAGGCCACGCTGGGCAGGATCGATGACTTGATGAAACGGCTGGTTACGCTCGTCGCGCCGGTGGAGGCCATCGTGGAGCGAATCGACTACATGGTGAGCGTCGGCGAGACGGTGATGTCGCCGCTGTCGATGACCGAACACGCGTTGCGGAACGTGCTGAATTCGCTGCGGAATCGGACGGCGCGCTAAACGGTGCCGGAAGCCTACCCGGCTTCAGCTGCCCCCTACGCTGAAGGAACCGGCCTGCCATGGGACGTCCCGGTTTCCGACGCGGTCGTTGTGATCGCTGCTGCCCGTGCCAGATACGGCGACACCTTCACCGTGCAGAGCGGTCGAGATCATTATCTGTTCACGTTCTCCCCGAAAGGCATCGAGTCGTTCTACGGGCTGGCCGAGGAGCAAGCCAGCAAAGCGATCGCCGATTACTTAATGCTGCGCCGCAAACTCCCCGACGAAATCTTCGAGGGACGGCGAATCCTGCCCAGCACCCTGTTCCGCCGCGACGACGTCGCCGACTACTTGGCCAATCTGGACTGGGCGCTGAGGGAGACCACCACCGAGTTGGGCTCATCGGGCTCGGTGGACGTCTTCGACCTGACCCGTCGACTCGGCCACCGGATGGGGCTCGCCTCTTGGGCCGGGCCTGGATCTGCCCAAGGCAAGGCATTTGATCGTCTCGTGCGGGCATTCGACATCCTCGACGGCGCCGACGCGTTTGTGCATCCCGACGCAATGGCAGCCGTCGCCGCCTCGAACAAGCGAGCCGAGCGCGCGGCCCTCGACGAAGTTGCCGATATCGTCGCGGCCGCTGTGCGCCGCTGGGACGCCGGTGACACCGACGGTCAGAGTCTATTCGGCCGGATCGTGGACGCCTGGTGTTCGGAGGCACAGGACAACCGGTTGCGTGGGATCGCGCTCGATGCCGCGCTGATTCACATCGCCTCGATGTCCAATCTGGCCGCCGCGCTGGGATGGGCCTTGGTCGACCTGCTCGAGCACCCCGCACATCTGGCGCGGATCATCGCCGGCGATGCCGACCTGGCGCAGCGGTGCGCGCTGGAGTCCACACGTCTGGCGCAGCGCTCGATCATGTCCCGCACCGTGTTGTCCCCGGTCTGTCTCGACACCGGCGACGTCAGCTACCAGGTGCCGTCGGGATGGACCATCGCCACGTTGCTGCCTCTGCTCAACACCTCCGCTGCGCCGGGGCTAGAAAACTGGGACCCCGACCGATGGACGCGACACCGGCTGACCGACGAGAAGGCGCTCCCCTCGCCCATGCTGGTGACAGCGTTCGGCCACGGACGGCATTCCTGTCCGGCACAACCGTTTTCGCTATCGGCGATGACGGCGACGATGACATACTTGTTCGGCCGCTACCAGATGACGCCGGGTTGGACAGCACACCCGCGGCCCGTCCCGGCCCAGATCGGTGGTGTGGCGCGGGCTGAGGGACCCTGTCGCCTCGACTATGTCTGCGGCTAAGGGCCCACCGGCCACACTAGCCACCTCCGCACCGCCAACTCGATACCCAAGTGTTGTCGGAAACGATCGCGTATCTGATATCACGCGGAGCAATTATCAATACCTGTGGATCAGGATCGCAAACGCAGCCCGCATGACGGTGCTAAAGCGCGTTTTTGGTGCGATCCCCGCATCGCCCGATGCCGACCATCCTTGTGAGGTCGTGGTTTCCTCCATGCCATCGAGGTCATTTGGGTTTGTCGGCCGGGATCGGGAGGTCCGGTCAGACGGGGATAGGGGATGTCGGGTGCCTGGAGCGTCACCGGATCGCCCAATGTCGACATTCTGAATGGGGTGTTTTCCGAATCCCGCGGTAGCCCAACGTGGTTCAGTTCTGTGGGACGGGCAGGTTGGGGCACAGGGTGATCGTAGCCGATGGTGGGTGAGATCCAGTCGTGCCAGTCGTGGTGGCTGATGTTGGAGGTGAGTTTCGAGCAGAGGGTCGCGACGGTGGCGTCGAGGGGGGTGGGCCACAACCGCACGGTGGCATCCTCGCTGCCGGAGGCCAGGGTGTGCCCGTCGGGGCTAAACGCCACACTTTGCACGGGATCGGTGTGGCCGTGCAGGGGCTGGCCCAGCGGGCCCGGGTGGGCCGGGTCGGTGAGGTTCCACAACCGCACGGTGTCATCGATGCTGCCGGAGGCCAGGGTGTGCCCGTCGGGGCTAAACGCCACACTGTCCACGGATGTCGGTGTGGCCGTGCAGGGGTTGGCCCAGCGGTGCCGGGTGGGCCGGGTCGGTGAGGTTCCACAACCGCACGGTGGCATCGAAGCCGCCGGAGGCCAGGGTGTGCCCGTCGGGGCTAAACGCCACACTATTCACGGGGTCGGTGTGGCCGTGCAGGGGCTGGCCCAGCGGTGCCGGGTGGGCCGGGTCGGTGAGATTCCACAACCGCACGGTGGCATCGTTGCTGCCGGAGGCCAGGGTGTGCCCGTCGGGGCTAAACGCCACACTGGCCACGCCGGCGGTGTGGCCGGTGAGGGGCCCGCCTAGCGGTGCCGGGTGGGTCGGGTCGGTGACGTTCCACAACCGCACGGTGTGATCGGCGCTGCCGGAGGCCAGGATGTGCCCGTCGGGGCTGAACGCCACACTGGTCACGGCGTCGGTGTGGCCGGTCAGGGGCCCGCCCAGCGGGCCCGGGTGGGTCGGGTCGGTGAGGTTCCACAACCGCACGGTGTGATCGTCGCTGCCGGAGGCCAGGATGTGCCCGTCGGGGCTAAACGCCACACTGGTCACGCCGTCGGTGTGGCCGCGCAGGGGCCCGCCCAACGGTGCCGGGTGGGTCGGGTCGGTGAGGTTCCACAACCGCACGGTGCGCATCGAAGCTGCCGGAGGCCAGGGTGTGCCCGTCGGGGCTGAACGCCACGCTGCACACGTTGCCCCAGTGGCCCTTCAGGGGTAGT
>CAVRER010000063.1:0-20182 GCA_963720085.1 uncultured Actinomycetota bacterium | reverse complement strand
CGGGACGACGAAGCGGCTCGTACCAACAGGTGCGCGCACGAGCGCCTCCCGAGTGGAGGCTCGGCATTCAGGAAGTAGTGAGTGCGATGTCCTACGGAATTCGCCCCGTTGATCGGTCCTGCGGATCGTATGGCGCTGAACGGGTTATACAGCCTCCGCGAGGGCCTGCAGCGTTTCCGCCGACGTGTACTTCGGCTTCCAGCCCAACTGCGACTTCGCCTTGCTGGTGTCCATCACAACCGACGCCCGCGCGACGTGCAGCCACTCCAGGCCCGACGGAACGAACGGCATGTGCGCGATGACCGTCAACGCGGCGGTCGCCGCGACGGCCGGAACCCGCACCGGGCGCCCGCCCAGCGCCGTGACGACGTCCGAGATGCTGACCTCGCCGTCGCCGGCGATGTTGTACGCGCCCGGCGGAGCATCGGTGGTCGCGGCCAACGCGATCGCGGCGGCGACGTCGTCATGGTGCACCAGCTGCAGCGGAAAGCCCGGGTCGGGGACGGGCATCTTGAGCAGGGGAACCGCGCGGGTGGCCGACTGCACCGCCCCCGGCAGCTGCCGCCACGGCATCGCGTCGGCCAGCGCGGTCGCCTTCGGCCCGGCGACGATGCACGGGCGAAGGACGAACACCTCCAGCGACGATCCCTTCGGTGATCTCTGGCCAGCGCCGCCTCGCACGCGGCTTTCTGTTCGGAGTAGTAGTGCTCTGGCGACCCGCGGGGCGGGCACGTCCTCGGTGAGCGGAACCGGGTTGTCGGAGTGGTAGCCGTAGGCCGCGACCGACGACGTGTACACCAACCGCCCGGGCCGCTGGGCGGCAACCGTCGCCTCGAAGACGTTGCGGGTGCCCGCCAGGTTGACCCGCGCGCTTTCCTCGCGCGATCCCATGATGACGAACGCGAGATGGATCACCACATCGGCCTCGGCGACCAGCGCGTCGACCGCTTCGCGGTCCAGGATGTCGCCCTGCTGATAGGTGGTCTTCGTCCACCCGAGGGCCGCAGGGTCGAACGGGCGCCGCGCCATCCCGACGATGCGGTCCACCGCGGGGTCGCGCTCCAGCGCTGTCACTGTCGAGATCCCGATCTCACCGGTCGGCCCGGTCACGGCGACTGCGAGCCCCGCCATCTGGTCAGAATCCCCCTTCCGGGGGCACAAAACAGCGCAACCGCAATTTACGGCTCCACCATGGCGCGCACGTTCGCGAGGCTCTGCTACAGCGCACGACCGACCTGGCGCGCCGCGATGCGGTCGGCGATCAGCCCGAGCAACCCGCCCGGCGCCTGCTAGGAGAGCCGGAAGGTCACCCGGGTGCCGTCCGGCCCGGCGTCGCGCAGCCGGAAGCGTCCGCGCAGGTTCACCCCGGTGATGCTGACCCAGGCAAGATCGCCCGCTTCGTCGAATTCGACGACCTCGATGATGCCGCCCACCGGCGCGGACCCGATCTTCCAGTGCACTTCGTAGCGGGACCCGATTCGGGGTGACCCAACTCCACCGGCAGACGACCAAAGCATCCCAACGCTGGAAGGATCCGACGCGCTCACCCCGGTCGATCGCGTTGAGGCCCGCGTCGGGTACGGGCCGGCTGTCACGGCCACCGTAGGGCTAATGGCGGCGCGGGTCGGGACCAATGGCTCTGGTGCCGCATGGCGGCCTGTCTAGTGTCGAGTCAGACGAAAGGTTGGACAGTAACGTAGATCGGGCCGGGAGTCAGGTAGGTAGACATGGCTAAGGCGACGGTGGACATCGGGGTGATCAAGTCGGCGGTGTCGCTGGCATGTCGCGCCCCATCGCTACACAACAGCCAGCCGTGGCGGTGGGTGGCCGACGGCGCCGCCCTCGACCTCTTCGCCGATCCCGACCATATCCGGTCGGCCGCCGACCGTTCTGGTCGGGAAGTATTCATCAGTTGTGGTGTGGTGTGCGATCACCTCGCAGTCGCGATGGCCGCCGCGGGGTGGCAGGCACACATCAACAGGTTCCCGAACCCGAACGACCCCGCCCATCTGGCATCGATCGACTTCAGCGCGCTGGGGTTCGTGACCGACGCCCAGCGCGACCGCGCCGGGGCCATCCTTCAACGCCGAACCGACCGGCTACCGTTCGCGGCACCGGCGAACTGGGGCGCGTTCGAACCGGTGCTCCGTGCCGCGGTCGACTCCCAGGTCGCGATGCTCGACGTCATTGCCGATAACGTCCGGCACCGTTTGGCCGACGCCTCGCGCCTGACCGAGACGCTACGTCGGTATGACGCGTCCTATCACGCCGAGCTGGCGTGGTGGACATCGCGTGCCGACGCCCCCGAGGGCGTCCCAACGGCCGCGTTGGTGTCCGAAACCGAAGCTCATCGAGTTGACGTGGGCCGCCACTTCCCGCCGGGCAGACACGGGGCACGGCGGCCCGAGATAGACCGGGATCACTCGAAGATTCTGGTCCTGTCCACACATGACGACACCCGCAGCAACGCGGTTGGGTGCGGTGAGGTGTTGTCGACCGTGCTGCTTGAGGCCACGATGGCGGGCCTGGCGACATGCACGCTGACCCACATGATCGAGATCGCGCACAGCCGCGCCATCGTTGGGGAATTGGCCCGAAGTCACGGGTTCCCGCAGGTCCTGATCAGGGTCGGCGCCGCACCGGATCCGGAGAGCCGCCCCACCCCGACACCGCGGCGACCATTGCCCGACGTACTCGAGATCCGGGCCTAAGTCGTGTGCACGCCAGTGCTGCTGGCGCCGGCACTATCAGTCAGAACTCGACCAGGCTCCTGAGGTTCTTCAGGCTCTCGGCCAGGGACCGGCCCACCTGTCGGGCCGCGACGCGGTCAGCGATCAGGCCCAACACCCCGCCATCGGAGTGGTAGGAAAGCCGCAACGTCACCAGGGTTCGACCGGGTCCCGCGTCACGCAGCCGGACACGGCCCCGCTGGGTCACACCGGTGATGTTGATCCAGGCCAGATCGCGCGCCTTGTCGAATTCCACCACCTCGGCGATGCCGCCCACCGGTACCGGGCCGATCTTCCACAACACGGTGTAGCGGGATCCGACCCCGGGTGGACCTTCGGTAATGGTCTCCCACCGCTCCAAGTACGCCAGGAAGGACGGGTAGCAAGCCGGGTCGCTGAGCACCTTCCACACCGCGTCGCGATCCGCGTTGACGACGAGCCGACGTTCGACGCGCATCAGCCGATCACCGGGAATCGACGCTCGCCGGCCAACCGATCTACTCCGGCCTGCAAGCTGGCCACAACCTTGTCGTACACCGCCTGATCGTCGCCGTCGACCTCGATCGGATCCTGCACCTCGATCACGATCTTGGCAGGCAGCGGGATATGGCCCAGCAAGTCGCCAATGTTCAGCCCCCATGGCAGCGCCAACGAGATCGGCACGCTCTTGAGCCGCAACACTCGGTCGACCATCAGCAGTCTGGCCAGCCACTGCCCGCGGCCGAGGAACAACGCCGTCTCCTGACCGCCGACACTGGCCACCGGGACGATCGGCACGCCGGCCTCGCGGGCCAGTCGCACGAAGCCCTTGCGGCCGCCGAAGTCGATGACGTGGCGCTGCCACGACGGGCGGCACACCTCATAGTCGCCACCCGGGTACACCAGCACCGCTGCGCCCGCCTCCAGCGCCAGCCGGGCGTTGTCGGGGTTAGCCGCCACGGCGCCAAACTTGCGAAGCCAGCGCAGCGCCGGGTAGGCAACCACCAGATTGTGCGCGAGCTGGTAGAACGGGCGCTCGACACCGAAGTAGGAGCAGAACGCCAGCGTGAACACGAACGTATCAGCCGGCACGTTGCCGCCGCTGTGGTTGCCGACCAGCAGAACCTGCCCGTCCGCCGGAATCCGGTCGAGGCCGCGCACATCGGCGCGGAAGTACAACGACGGCAAGCAGCCAGGTGCCCGGCAGTTGGTCGCGAATATAGTCCGGGTCGCGCTGGTCCAGATCCGCCGCGGGAACCCGAGCAATCACCTGTTGCCGGGCCCACTCGATGATGTCGGCCACTCCCGCCATGACCCCAGCCTGGCACAGGCGGGCTGACGTTGAAGATGTTTGCGGCCTTAGGTTCTGGCCGATTTGCGCTGGAAACGGCGCGATCGGGCCCGTTGAGCATGAGACCCACCGCCGCGCCATCACCTATTTCCTGACCCACGACAGCCGTGTCGTGCCGACGACGCCACCCACCGGACAGCCGCAAATCGGGGCGCGCCCCTCATACAGACACCGTGCACCTCGCCGCCGCTCCTGAACGCTGAATCCGTCCACATCGTCCCGGCGGGGTTCGCGATCACCACCACGATTGGATCGTCGTGCGGTGCTGCGGATGTCGTCTCGAACACCGCGATGCAAGTCAACGTGGTCGACGGCGCGCACGATGTCGCCGCTGGCACCTTCGACATGTCCGCACACCCTGTGGCCACCCCACCGGGCCAGGCAGCCACCCGAACCTTAGTCTTTCCCGCCGGAATGTATTGGTTGACACCAGATCTGCTCTCACAACGGCCCACGATGAACGCTCGCTACAACGGGCGGGCGACGCAGGACGCGGGGACGGAAGCACCAGGCGCGGCCAGCTTGACAGCCAAGGAGCCGGCATCACCCCAATTCGGAAGCCCCGAATCGGCTGCTCTCGTCGGACTGGGTGAGCTTGTCGATGCTGACCGAGCCGTCGTGCGTGATCTTCAGCAGTGGTGGCTACCGCAGGTGAGCTCGAAGCGTCCAGCTCTGGTGGCGGAGGGCATCACATGGACCAACGCGGACATCCTGCGCGACCACCTCGCGCTGCGGCAACGATTTCCTCAGGCTCGGCTGGTGTGGTCGAGTGACTGGACGACATTCAGCTCGCCGAACTGGTGGGTGACTATCGTGGCACTGCCGATGACCACCCCCAGCAAGCTAACGAGTGGTGCGATGCGCAGGGATTGGACGCCGACCACTGCTTCGCAAAGATGATCAGCAGCGTGCTCGGGTCTGACGGGACGACTGTCTACCGCAAGTAACCACTAGGCGCAGTTGTACGCGCGGTCCCGAAGACACCCGGCATCCCTTCATAACTCAGGGCCACCAGAACGACGAATCGAACCCAAGGCGCTTCCTGGAGTGTGGACGTGTCTGTTATGACGCGTTCGATTTGATTGCCGCCCGCCACGGATTTCCGCCCGATTTCCCGTCAGTCGAAGCCGCCACCGCGCTGGTTTCGGGTTGGGCTGGTGAGCATGCACCCGGGCTGCTGAAGCCACCTCCCGTTGGGCTGTTACCCATTCAAGTGACCTTCGGCCCTGGCACCGTGCGTGCCGCTGTGGGATGTTGACATTTGTAGCGCTGTGCGTGGCAGTGCACGCGGCCACCGGAGTGCTCGACCGACGAGGCGTGAATTTATGCGTCCCTCAGTCGGCGTGCACCCGACGGTGGCTACGGCCGTACCCGACACCGAATTGGGGCCCGGATGAGCTGGCGACAAGGAGTCGCTTCGGCCGCTCAGCGACGAACCGCCACAAAACGAGCGCACCGATCGTCTCCTGCGCAACCTGCACGACGAGGACGGCGGTGTCGGGCAACGATACCGGGCGATCTCGACCCTGCGTGACGTGTGGGCCGGAGTCGATGCTGTCGACTGCTTGACGCGCTACGAGAGGACGGGTCATGAGTAAATCCGGGTACGTCCGGTTTTTTGAGGAGTTCGGCATCGACGATGTGCCGCTCGTCGGCGGAAAGAACGCGTCGCTGGGCGAGATGTTCCAGAAACTGTCCGGGCAGGGCGTCCGCGTCCCGCACGGATTCGCCATCACCGCCCAGGCCTATCGCTACATGTTGGACAAGGCCGGCGCCTGGGACCGTCTGCATGCCGAGCTCGACGAGCTGGACCCCGCCGACGTCGCCGCGCTGGTGCGCAAAGGCAAGCGCGCCCGTGAGATCGTCTACGGCGCCGGGCTCCCCGACGATCTGGCCGCCGAGATTCTGGATGCCTACCGCAAGCTTCAGCAGGAGTACGGCGAGGAGGTCAGTCTCGCTGTGCGGAGCTCGGCGACCGCCGAGGACCTGCCGACGGCGAGCTTCGCCGGCCAACAGGATTCGTATCTCAACATCGGCGGCGAAGAGAGTCTGCTCGACACGTGCCGCCGTTGTTTCGCCAGCCTGTTCACTGATCGCGCCATTCATTATCGAGTCGACCAGGGCTTCGACCACTTCAAGGTCTCCCTGTCGATCGGCGTGATGAAGATGGTGCGCTCCGATATCTCTTCGTCGGGTGTGATGTTCTCCATCGACACCGAGTCGGGGTTTCGCGACGCCGTGCTCGTGACGGGCGCCTACGGCCTTGGCGAGAATGTGGTTCAGGGCGCCGTCGACCCCGACGAGTTCTACGTCCACAAGCCGACCTATCTAGCCGGCCACCGCGTCGTGTTGCGCCGCCTCATCGGCGACAAGGCGGTGAAGATGATCCTCGTCGAGGGTGAGACGAAGAACACGACGCGAAACATCCCCACACCAAAGTCCGACCGTGCTCGGTTCTGCCTCACCGATGAGGACGTCCTGGAGCTGGCCGGCTACGCGTGCACCATCGAGGCGCACTACGGGCGGCCGATGGACATGGAGTGGGCCAAGGACGGTCTGGACGGAAAGCTCTACATCGTCCAGGCCCGCCCCGAGACGGTGGCCTCCCAGCACAGCGCAACGGCGCTGGAAACCTATGTGCTCGAGGGCGAAGGCGAGATAATCGCCGAGGGCCGGTCGGTCGGCGAGCGGATAGCCTCGGGCGTGGCGAAACGGATCGAGAACCCCAAGCACCTGTCCGAGTTCAAGCCCGGCGAGGTACTGGTCACCGACACCACCACGCCCGACTGGGAGCCGGTCATGAAGACCGCCGCGGCGATCATCACCAACCGCGGCGGTCGCACCTGCCACGCGTCGATCATCGCTCGCGAACTCGGCATCCCCGCTGTGGTTGGCACCGGCGACGGAACCACCTGCGTGCCCGATGGCGAAGTCGTGACGGTGTCGTGCGCCGACGGCGACTCGGGCCGCGTGTACCTGGGCGAAGTGGGTTTCCATGTGGACCGCACCGAGGTGGCGGATCTGCCGCGGCCGCGAACCCAGATCATGATCAACCTCGGGAATCCCGATCTCGCCTTCAAGACGTCGTTCCTGCCGAACGACGGCGTGGGACTCGCTCGGATGGAGTTCATCATCAGCGAGTACATCCGGGTCCACCCGCTGGCCCTGCTGCACCCCGAGAAGGTCGACGACCCCGAGGCGCGCAGGACGATCGATCGGCTCACGCAGGGCTATCCCGACGGGAGCGCCTTCTTCGTGGAACGCCTTTCCGAAGGAATCGGCACCATCGCCGCCGCCTTCTGGCCCAAGCCCGTCGTGGTACGCATGTCGGACTTCAAGACCAACGAGTACTCCAGCCTGATCGGCGGAGCAGCCTTCGAGCCGTCCGAAACCAACCCGATGCTCGGTTTTCGAGGTGCCTCGCGCTACGCGCATCCCGCCTATGCCGAGGGCTTCGCGCTGGAGTGCCGCGCGATGCGGCGTGTGCGCGAACAGATGGGTCTGACGAACGTCATTCTCATGCTCCCGTTCGTGCGTCGAATCGCCGAGGCGGACCTCGTCCTGCAGACGATGGCCGACCTCGGTCTGCGCCGGGGCGAGAACGGGCTCAAGGTGTACGCGATGTGCGAGATCCCCAACAACGTGATCCTGATCGATGAATTCGCCAAGCGTTTCGACGGCTTCTCCATCGGCTCCAACGACCTGACTCAGCTCACTCTCGGCGTCGATCGTGACAGCGAGATCGTGGCGTTCGACTACGACGAACGCGACGAGGGCGTCAAGGAAATGATTCGCCTGGCAGTGGAGGGCTGCCGCCGCAACGGAATCCACTCGGGGCTGTGCGGACAAGCGCCTTCGGACTACCCGGACATGGCCGAATTCTTGGTCCGGGTCGGCATCGAGTCGATGAGCCTCAATCCCGACACGGTGATCAAGACCACGAGCCAGATCCTGCAGGTGGAGCAACAGTTCGCACCGTCTCAATGAACAGCAACACGTTCCATCGCCCCGGCGCCGTCACAGCGGTTTGAGCAGGAGTCTTGCCATGACGCTGCGCAGGTCACCGTCGACCCGCGCTACCACGACGCCGTGATCTTCAGCCTCGACGCCGTGTTGACCGACACTGATGGTGTTCCGGTGTTCGAGTCGACGATCAACCTGGTGCGAACCCGCGTCTGGATGCTGCACTGCGTAATACCTATCACCGAGAAGCAGACATGGGTTCTGGGCGCGCCCGACATGCTGCTGGATCCGTCCTCAGGATATTGGCATGGCCGCCGGCTACGACCGAGACAGGCACCGGCTCCCGGAAGGTGCGAATCAGGCGAATGTGGATTCCCGGTCGGGTTCCGGACCGAACCGGAAACGGCGGCCCGTGACCGAGACCGGGAGAACGCGAACCCAATGAAGCTTCAACGTCGCAGTCCATGGCAGCAGCTGTGCCTGCTCAGCCTCTTCAATCTCCTCATCGGTATGAAGCATGCGGGCCATGCCCTTCACGATGACGCTCCAGCCTTCGGCAGCATCGTGGTCGTCGGCCTCGAAGAGAACACCCTTGTTTATTGCGGCGCTGACCAACTTGGTGCCCTCCGCGGTGCGAAAGAGCACGGTGCGGCGCTGGACGACGAAATTGACCGGAAAAATCTCGGGCTGGCCCTCGACGCTCGTGACGAGACGCCCTAACGCCACACTTGCCAGCAGATCCCAGCTTTCGCTTACCGAAAGGATGGTGACCGGTTCACCGCTCGTGGACGTCGTGGCGCTCACGAGTCCCGGGCCGGGAGCGCGGCAACCGCACACCATGATCGAAACGTCATATGACGCACATCGCTAACTTAAACACCATCCGGTGCCAACACAACTAGGTGAGCGTGTCGCGGCAAGAAACGCGACACCCAAAGCGAGCAAATCACCGGTGATCCGGTGAGCATCGCTACCGGACTCAGGTCGGGATGCCGTGGCATCGGCGGCACTCCCCTACTTCAGTAGACGCCGTAGGTCCGGCTGTTAGCATCCTGGACTGCTTCGACGTAATCGGCCCGTTCGCGTGCCGCCCGGTCTTCCGAGTCGGGCGCCGCGAGCAGCCCGCGTAGCTGGTCCAGGTGCGCGTATCCGTTGCGGCTCATCCAATCCCGCAATCCGTCCAGCAGTACACCGGCGTACTCGGGACCGTGACGCAACAGCGCCGACGCGGACTGCACCACGTCGGCTCCGGCCAGCAGATACTTGATCACGTCGGCGGGTTGCTCGACCCCGCTGCTGGCCGCTAGCGAGGTTCGCACCCGCCCGCGCAGCAGCGCGATCCAGGTCATCGGCAGCCGGATCTCCGCGGACGTCGACAGCGTGACAGCGCGGACAGTGGTGAGCGTCTCGGGATCGATGTCGGGCTGCAGGAATCGGTTAAACAGCACCAACCCGTCGGCACCGGCCACGTCCAGCCGATGCACCATGTCGGCAGTCGCACTGAAATATGGGCTCAGTTTGACCGCCACCGGAACCCTTACCGCGTCCTTGACCGCGGCCAGCACGTCGAGATGGCGTTGCTCGGCCTCACGGCCGTCGACGCGTGCATCGCCGGGCAGATAGTAAATGTTCAGCTCGATCGCTGCGGCGCCGGCGTCCTGCATGGAACAGGCGTATTGCACCCAACTGCCAGGGGTGGTGGCGTTGAGGCTGCCGATGACGGGGATGTCAACCGCAGCCGTGGCGCGCTCCACCAAACGCAGATATCGGTGAGCGCCCTGGCCATGGTCAACGGTGGCGGGAAAGTACGTCAGGGATTCCGGGTAGCTTTCGGTGCCCTGGGCGACCATCCGCACGTTGTGCTCGGCTTCGCGTCGCAGCTGCTCCTCGAAGAGCGAGTAAAGCACCACAGCGCCAATCCCGGCGTCCGCGAGCCGGTGGACCCCATCGACCGTGCGGCTGAGCGGGGACGCCGCGGCCACCAGCGGGCTACGCAGGGTGAGTCCGAGGTAGCGGGTCGTCAGGTCCATCAGCTGCCCTTCCGGGAATCAGACGGAAAGTGCTGGGGATCGCGAGAAGCCATGTCTTCGTAGGTCTTCCAATGCTGGTCGATCGACTCCTGCGCCAGCGCGAGAAGTCGTTCGGCCTCGTCCGGATCGGAGTTGGTCAGACTGCGGTAGCGCAGCTCGCGGTAGCGATAGTCGGCGAGTGGTAGGCGTGGGCGGTGGGAGTCCAGCAGGAACGGCGGCGTGCCTGTGGCGCGCAGCACCGGGTCGTATCGAATCAGCGGCCAGTGCCCGCTAGCCACCGCACGGTACTGCTGGTCGAGGCCATAACGCAACTCGAAGCCGTGAGCGATGCAGTGGCTGTACGCGATCACCAGGGACGGCCCATCGTAGGCCTCGGCTTCGCGGAACGCTTGCAGCGTTTGCTGCGGGTCGGAACCCATCGCAACCCGCGCGACATAGACGCTGCCGTACGAAATGGCCTGCAGCGCCAGGTCTTTTCGCGGCACCGTCTTGCCGGCGGCGGCGAACTTCGCCACCGCACCCAGCGGTGTGCTCTTCGACATCTGCCCGCCGGTATTGGAATACACCTCGGTATCGAGCACCAGCACGTTGACGTTGCGCCCGCTGGCCAGTACGTGATCGAGCCCACCGGCGCCAATGTCGTAGGCCCAACCGTCGCCGCCGACGATCCACACGCTGCGCCGGATCAGGTGGTCGATGATACTGCGCAACTCCTCGGCCACTGCGGGTTCGAGGCGGTCAAGCCGGGTTTCGAGTTCGGCGACCCGCTCGCGCTGGGCGTGCAGTTCGGATTCCCGCAGTTGCGGTGCGGCCAAGATGTCGTCGACGAGGTCGGTGCCCAGCACGTTGCGCAGTTGCGTCAGCCGCTGCCGGGCTTGCTGCAGGTGTGTGTCGGCGGCGAGCCGAAGACCGAGGCCGAACTCGGCGTTGTCTTCGAACAGCGAATTGGACCATGCGGGTCCGCGCCCGTCGGCGTTGGTCGTCCACGGTGTGGTCGGCAGGTTGCCGCCGTAGATCGAGGAGCAGCCGGTGGCGTTGGCGATCATCAACCGGTCGCCGAACAGCTGCGACAGCAGTTTCAGATACGGGGTCTCGCCGCAGCCCGCACAGGCGCCGGGGAATTCGAATAGCGGCTGCAGGAACTGCGCACCCCGCACGGTGCCGAAGTCGACGCGGGATCGGTTGGTCGCCGGCAGGGTCTCGAAGAATGCGACGTTCTCGCGGCCGGCGGCTACCAGCGGCTCGCGGGGCGCGAGGTTGATCGCCTTGGTGATCGGCGTGCCCGGGACAACCGCGGGGCAGGCTTCCACGCACAACCCGCATCCGGTGCAGTCCTCGACGTACACCTGCAGCGTGTAGCGGGCCTCCGGCAGACCGACGGCATCCAGCGGCGCCGAGGGGAACGTCGCGGGCGCGTCCATGGAGTCGCTCCTGGTCGTAGAACTTGCTGCGAATCACGCTGTGCGGACAGACAAATGAGCAGTTGCCGCACTGGATGCAGGTGTCGGGATCCCAGACCGCGACGACGTCGGAGATGTTGCGTTTCTCGTAGGCGCTGGTGCCGCTGGGGTAGCTGCCGTCTACCGGCAGTGCGCTGACCGGCAGTGCGTCGCCGCGGCCGGCGATCATCTCGGCGGTGACCGTCCGCACGAAATCCGGCGCGTCGGGCGGAACCGGCGGCTCGAGCTCGCGGGTGGAGCTGACGACATCGGGGACGTCGACCCGTTGGAGTCCAGCCACTGCGCGGTCGACGGCGGCGAATTCGCGGGCCACCGTGTCGGCGCCGCGCCCCCCGTAGGTCTCGGCGACGCTGTCTTTTATCCGGGCGATCGCCTGGTCGTCGGGCAGCACACCGGAGATGGCGAAAAAGCAGGTCTGCAGAACAATGTTGATTCGGCCGGCCAGCCCAATCTCACGGGCGATGGCGCCCGCGTCGATGACATACAGCCTGATGTGTTTGTCGATGATCTGCTGCTGCACCGCGTGGGGCAGGCTGTCCCACACGCGGTCGGCCGGACGGGGGCTATTGAGCAACAACGCAGCGCCCTGCGCGGCGCAATCCAGCACGTCGACCTTCTGCAGGAACCGTTCGTGGTGGCAGCCGACAAAGTCCGCTCGCCGCACCAGATACGGCGCCCGGATCGGGTTGGGGCCGAACCGCAAATGCGAAACGGTCTGCGATCCAGACTTTTTGGAGTCGTAGACGAAGTAGCCCTGCGCGAACAGGTTCTCCTCGCCGCCGAGGATCTTGATGGTGTTCTTGTTGGCGCCGACAGTGCCGTCCGAGCCGATCCCGAAGAACACCGCGCGCACCGTGTCGGTGGACTCGATATCGAAGCCTGGGTCGTAGGCGATGCTGGTGCCCGAGACATCGTCGTCGATGCCGACGGTGAAGCGGGCTCGCGGCTGTTCGCCGGCCAGTTCGTCGAACACGCCGGCGACCATGGCCGGGGTGAACTCCTTCGACGACAGCCCGTAGCGTCCCCCGCACACCGTCGGCAGCTGCGACCGCTCACCTCTGCTGTACGCCTCGGCCAGCGCAGCAACGACGTCAAGGTACAGTGGCTCGCCCAGCGACCCGGGCTCTTTCGTGCGGTCCAGCACGCCGATTCTGCGGACGGTAGGTGGCAGCGCCGCAAGCAGCGCTTGCACCGGAAACGGCCGATACAGTCGCACCTGAATCACCCCGACCCGCTCCCCGCGAGCAGCGAGAGTGGCCACGGTTTCTGCGGCGGTCTGGGCGCCGGATCCCATCAGCACCAGCACCCGGTCGGCCTGCGGATGCCCGGCGTAGTCGACGATGTGCAGCTCCCGGCCGGTGAGCCGCCCCAACCGCGCCATCGACTCTTCGACCACGGCGGGCACCCGCGCGTAGAACGGATTGACGGTCTCGCGGGCCTGGAAGTAGGTGTCGGGATTTTGCGCGGTGCCGCGGATGACCGGCCGCGCCGGTGACAGTGCACGGCCGCGGTGGGCCAGGATCAACTTCTCCGGAACCAGGGCTCGCAACTGGTCGTCGGTAAGCAGTTCGATGGTGTTGAGCTCGTGAGAGGTGCGAAAGCCGTCGAAGAAATGTAGAAACGGAACGCGGGTACGCAACGTCACGTCGTGGGCCACCACCGCCAGATCATGGGCTTCCTGCACCGAGGCGGACGACAGCAGGGCAAAGCCGGTCTGGCGCACCGCCATGACATCCTGATGGTCGCCAAAGATCGAGAGGCCCTGCGCGGCAAGGGACCTCGCAGCGACGTGGATGACCGCGGAGGTCAGCTCTCCGGCGATCTTGTACATATTCGGGATCATCAGTAGCAAGCCCTGCGACGACGTGAATGTGGTCGCGAGCGCTCCGCCCTGCAGCGCGCCGTGCAGCGCGCCGGCCGCGCCGCCCTCGCTTTGCATCTCCACCACCGTCGGGACAGTGCCCCACACATTGGCCCGATGCCGGCTCGACCAGTCATCGGCCAGCTCAGCCATCGGTGAGGACGGGGTGATCGGGTAGATGCAGCACACCTCGCTGAGCCGGTAAGCGACCGATACCGCCGCCTCGTTGCCATCTATCGTGGCGCGCGTCATCTCGGCTCCGGCACCATCTCGATAGCATGCACCGGGCACTGCTCGAAGCACGTGGCGCAACCGGTGCACCGGTCGTAGTCGAAGCGATAGCGGTGCCCCGGTCCGAGCTTGATCACCGCATCTTCGGGGCAGGCCCCCAGACAGCCATCGCATTCGAAGCAGTTGCCGCACGAAAGACACCGACCGGCCTCGAAAATCGCGGCCTGGGCGGACAAGCCGCCAACGACCTCGTCGAATCCCGTGACGCGCTGTGCGGGCGGAAGTTCGGGCTGCGCACGCCGAGACGCGTCACCGAAGTACCACAGGTGCAGCTCGTCGAGGGTGGCGATGGGGTGCTTGGACGGGCGCTCCCCCAAGCCTCCCCGCAGCCACGCGTCGATGTGGCGGGCCGCATTCCTGCCGTGACCCACCCCGACGGTGACGGTCCGTTCGCACGGCACCATGTCGCCGCCGGCAAACACACCCGGACAGCCGGTCATCAACGATGACGACACCTGCACAGAACCGTCGTCGTCGAACTCCACTCCAGGCAGTGTCCGCATAAACGCCGACTCGGTCTTCTGGCCCAACGCCATGATCACGGTGTCGGCAGCGAGCATCTCGAATTGGCCGGTCGGACAAGGGCGTCCGGATTCGTCGAGCTCCATCAGCTCCACCTGCAGCTCGGGGCGGTCGAAGGCGGTGATCGTGCGTAGCCAGTTGATCCGAACACCTTCCCGCTCGGCCTCTTGGACCTCCTGCTCGTGAGCCGGCATCTGGGCTTCGGTGCGACGGTAGACGATGACGGTATCTTCGGCGCCCAAGCGGCGGGCGACACGGGCGGCGTCCACCGCGGTGTCGCCGCCCCCGTAGACAGCAACGTGGCGGCCGAGGTCGGGTCGTTCGCCGGAGGCGACGCCGCGCAGGAACGACACCGCGTCCAGCAGCGACCCGGCATCCGCTGAGGGGATGTCGACCCGTTTGGCCAAATGCGCCCCAACGGCGACGAATACGGCATCGAAGTTGCCGGCTTCGCGTTCGGCCGCAAGGTCATCGACCCGATGCTCAAAGGTGAGCGTCACGCCCATGGCCGCGATGCGCGCCACCTCAGCGTCCAAAACGTCCCGGGGCAGCCTGTAGTTGGGGATGCCGTAACGCATCATCCCGCCCGCGTCTGCCTCCGCATCGCGGATCTCGACTTGATGCCCGAGCCGCGCCAAGTGGTACGCGGCGGAAAGTCCGCTCGGTCCGGCGCCGACGACGAGCACCCGTTTTCCCGTCGACTGCGGCGGCGGCTCGAACTGCCATCCCTGCTCGCGAGCGGCGTCGCCGAGAAACCGCTCCACCGCGTGAACCGAGACCGCGCCGTCGAGATGTGCGCGGTTGCAGACCGACTCGCAGGGGTGGTAGCAGACCCGGCCGTGGATGGCGGCAAAAGGATTGTCGGCGACCAGCCGACGCCAGGCCTGCTCGTGGCGGCCGGCCCGGGCGTGGGCAAGCCATGCTTGAATGTTCTCCCCTGCCGGGCACGCGGCATTGCACGGCGGCAGCAGATCGACATATATCGGACGGCGATCGCGGTCCGGGCCTGCGCGGGGCCGGCCGCGCAGCAGGTCCGGCAGAGCCGTCACGTCGCCCGGCGGCGCGGCACGAAATACTTGGCCGCCACGCCCCGGCCCCTCGGTCGTCACCTGGCTCACACTATGACGGCTCCCGGCGGCTTTGAAGCGTCGTTCGTCCTTTGAGGTAAGGACTTCCGACCCTGCTCACAGCCGCGCGCAGGGTGGACAGTTGCGTAATGGAACACTTGACGGCTCTGGATGCCAGTTTCCTGGAGGCTGAGGATTCCGATCCCCATGTGAGTCTGGCGGTTGGCGGTGTATCGATCGTGGCAGGGCCGGTGCCGCGCTACGACGAGCTTGTCTCAGCCTTCGCCGAACGGGTACGCGGAATTCCCCGCTGCACCCAGATACTACGTACCCATCCACTCGACCTCGGCTCACCTGAATGGGTGAACGACCCGCACTTCGACATCTCGCGCCACCTGTACCGCGTCGCGCTGCCCGAACCCGGCGATGACGCCGAGCTGTTCCAGATGATCGCGAATCTCATGCAGCATCGGCTCGACCGTGAGCGTCCGCTGTGGGAGTGCTGGATCATTGAAGGCCTCACCGACAACAGGTGGGCCATGCTGATGAAACTCCATCACTGCATCGCCGACGGCATCGCCACCACCCAGATGCTGGCGAAGCTCAGCGACAGCGGCGGCGGCGACACGTTCGCGAAAAAAATTCGCGCCGCCAAGGAGCCGGATGGGCCCGCGCTGCGTCCGCCCCCGCTGAGCGTGAACCCGTTGACCTGGCTGGGCGGCATGTGGCGTACCGCGGCCGCCGCGGCCGCCGCCGCCGAACACGCGGCGGTGGGCGTGGCTGAGCTGACAGCGGACCTGCTGAGCTCACCGCCCGAATCATCGCTGACCGGATCCGTGACAACTATTCGGCGCTACAGCGCGGCGAGGGTTAAGCTCGCCCAGCTGCAGAAGGTGTCCCGGGCCTTCGATGTGACGATCAATGACGTGGCGCTGGCCGCCATCACCGACAGCTACCGAAACCTTCTGCTCAACCGCGGTGAACAGCCCCGCCACGATTCGCTGCGCACCCTGGTTCCGGTGTCGGTCCGGTCGATGATGGACTTCCACCACACCGACAACCGGGTCTCGGCGATGCTGCCGTTGTTGCCCGTCGACGAGGCGGACCCGGTTCGGCAATTGGAACTCGTGCACCGCCGGCTGACGACGGCCAAAGGCAGTGGTCAGCGTGAGGGCGGCACCGCATTCCTGTCGGCGTTCAACATGATCCCGTTCGCCCTGTCGGCTTGGACCATCCGACTGCTGACCCGATTGCCGCAACATGCCGTGGCCGCTTTGGCAACCAACGTTCCCGGCCCTCGTGGTCGGCAGAAGCTGATGGGTCGCGAAGTGCTGGAAATCCTGCCGGTGCCGCCGATTGCTCTTCACCTGCGGACAGGCATCGCGATGGTGAGCTACGCCGATAGTTTCGTCTTCGGCATTACCGCCGACCACGACACCGCACCTGACGTTGATCGACTCGCCGCAGGCATCGAGCAAGGAGTTGCACGGCTGGTGGCCATCAGCCGGACGCGCCAGCGCAAGCGCGGACGCAAAGGTAGCGCCGCGTAAAGCGATGGCCGCGGTACCTCAGCGGAAACGCTAGTCTTCCAAGATCTTCAGGCCACAGCGGATTAAGCACGATACGGTCGGCACGGAATCCAGCCGTGGTGAAACACCGGCTACCGGATTTCCAGCACATCGTCGAGCGGCCGTCGTGGTGTTGCCGCAGGAAGGTCTTCCATGGGCGGTGCTATGCCGACACGGATCAGCACCTGCGGCTCCCCGCGTCCGCCGATGAGCGTGCGAACAATGTCGCGGCTGTCGCGCAACTCGATCAGATGGGTCAGCGTGCAGGTCGCCATGCCGGCCATCGTGCACTCCAGCAGCACGGTGGACAGGGCCTCGCCGCAGCGCAAGACGTCCGTTCGGGTGTCCTCAGCGGTCGACAGCACAAGGACCTTCGACCAATCCGCCGCGACGTCGCGCGGCGGTCCACATGGCTGCGGGAGGGGAAATCCCGCGCCACGTCGACCCGCTGCCGTTCAGACTCGGATGCCAGCGCGTCTGGGGGCACACCCTCGGATAACGCGAAAGGCGATGTCCACCATTGCAGTTCGGCGTGGTATGAAGCATCGTCACGACGCAGCGCCTCGGTAAGCTGCGAGGCTTCGACCAGTTGTGGTCGCACGTCATCGGAGAGCACATCGAGCATCGCGACGCTCTCGTCGACGCTGCTGCGCAACACCGGTTCGAACGACGCCCAGTACGTCGGACGGCCCAGCGGAAGCCGGTCGGTTCGGCGCTGCAAAATCGCCTCGGTCGCGCTCGCGCTGAGTGTCGGTGACGAATTCGAGCGGGCTGAATTCGACCGATGCCAAATGATCTCGATTGTTCGGGTTGGGGAACCGCTCAATGTGCGCTTGCCAGCCGGCCGCCACCATGGCGACGCGAAGGTGATCGAGGACAGCCCCGCAACTGATGATCGCCTCCCGGCCGGACCGGTCGGCACTGTGCACCCACCGGCGCCGATCGACGAACAGGTGCAGCACTGCATCCTCGGACACCCAACGCCACGGCTGGCTATTGTGCACCGATGGCGCGCGGCACGCCAGCTGCAGCGCCCTGCTGACGACCTCCACGTCCACCATCGTTTGAGGCATAACGTCATTTCCTCCAATTCCGGCCTGAGAACGACCCTACGGAGTGCATGTGCGCTACTAGAGTCGTTGGTCCCGACGGCTCGCCGTTGGCCTGTCTATGCGGCAGGGACCTTTGGCCCTCGCACGCTAGTGACCTTCACCGAAACGACTGTGGTCCTCCGACGCTACGCCCAGCGCTCTCACCGACACAGGATCGAGCCATGGAGCAGGCCGTCAGGTCGCTGAAGTGTCCGCGGAGAGTCAGCCCGTACTCGAAGTACACGAAACACACACCGGTGTCGTCGTGCTCGTCGCCGATAAGGCGTACAAGGCGAAGAAACCCGTTACAACCGACTTCCTGGACTTCAGCACCGTCGACCGCCGCGAGCAAGCCTGCGCCCGCGAGGTCCTGCTCAACAGTCGGCTGGCGCCGCAGGCCTACCTGGGCGTCGCGCATTTGAGCGACCCCGCCGGAGGGGCCGCTGAACCCGTCGTCGTCATGCGCCGCTACCCCGACTCGAGCCGGCTGGCCACGCTGGTGAAAAAAGGCGCCCGGGTGCAGGATGAGCTCCGACATCGCGGAAGTATTGGCGAGGTTTCACGACCGTGCGCAGCACAGTCGGGCGGTGGACTCGCAGGCAAGCCCGGCGCCATCACCGCTCGCTGGCACGAAAACCTCGTGGAGCTGACGCGATTCACGGAAACTGCGTCGCCGTCCGAAATGATCGATCAAGTCGAGACTGCGGCAACCAACTACATCGCGGGTCGTTCGGCGCTGTTCGCGCGACGGATCGCGACAAGCGGATCGTGGACGGGCACGGCGACCTGCTGGCGGACGATATCTTCTGCGTGCCAGACGGTCCGCTGCTGCTGGATTGCCTGGAGTTCGACGATCATCTGCGCTACGTCGACGGCATAGACGATGCTGCGTTTCTGGCGATGGACTTGGAGTTCCTCGGACGCAAAGATCTCGCCGACTACTTCTTCGACACCTATTGCGAGTTTGCCGACGACGAGGCGCCGGCCTCCCTGAAGCACTTCTATATCGCCTATCGTGCGGTCGTACGGGCCAAGGTCGACTGCGTGCGCTTCACACAGGGAGACCCCGAAGCATCAGCGAACGCCTCACGTCACCTCTCGCTGGCGCTCGAACACCTCAACGCTGGGGCCGTTCGCCTTGCCCTGATCGGCGGCGCACCGGGGACCGGGAAGACCACCCTCGCCCGCGCCCTCGCCGATCGGGTTGGCGCAGAAGTCATCTCCACCGACGACGTGCGGCGCGAGCTGAAACAGGCTGGAACGATCGACGGCGAGGCCGGGGTCCTCGACGTCGGCCTCTACATCCCCGAGAGGTGGCCGCCGTCTACCGCGACGTCGTTCGCCGTGCACTCAAGTCCCTGGCCGGCGGACGGTCGGTGATCCTGGACGGAACGTGGCGAGATCCTCGACAGCGCCGACCGGCCGAAGAGTTGGCCGCCCAGACGGCGTCACCACTTCTCGAGATCGTCTGCTGGACGTCAGTCGACACCGCGGTCGAGCGGGTAGAGCACGGGGGCCAAACGCCTCCGACGCAACCCCGCTGATCGCCAGGGAGTTGATTCTTCGCGACGACGCTTGGGACACTGCCCATCTCATCGACACCGCCAAGCGTTGCCGACTGCACAGACCAGGCTGAAAAGCTCTGGCACAACTCGCATTAGCCCTTAACCTACGAAGCCTTTCTCAGTAACCCGCGACGAGGTGATCGAGCACTGTGCAAGTACTCGAGCTACCGGCCGGCGCGCGTTCATGAACAAAACACCGGTCGGCAGCATCGCACGGACGAGGGTCCTACGACCGCGAATTGAGGACTAATGCCTCGTGACGGGCGATCCGACGCGGCCTAGCGTTGCTTTTGACTTAAGGAGAGTGAAATGCCAAATCACACCAAGAACCATGGCATCGTCGTCGGCGTCGACGGATCGGCGGCATCGAATGCCGCTGTATCGTTGGGCAGCGCATGACGCGGTCACGCGGAACAACTGCTAACCTGGTCGACGTGGGCGTCAGATCGATGTTCGACGCTGGCGTAGGCCCGAGCTGGACCGATTTGTGGAATGGCACGGAAACCAGGGTTGGATGCCAATCGCAGACGCGTTGAAGATCGCCGTCAACCGCGAACGACAATGCGCCGAGCACCGATCGACAGCGACCCGTCCCTTCCGGCAACCGTCCCGACGCCGCCGACCGCTCCGAAACAATCGGCCAGCTCATGGTCCGTGGGCACCTACGGACGGGGAGCGTTGGCTCGCGGTTTGCTCGGCTCCGTC
>CAVRER010000062.1:0-63527 GCA_963720085.1 uncultured Actinomycetota bacterium | reverse complement strand
GACGTAGCCGCGGCCACGCTCGACGACGAGCTCGATCTCGAGCTTGCCCTTGTCGTTCAGCGTCGCGATGTGCATCTCGGGGTTGTGCACGGTGGCACCGGCCGGTGGCACGATGTCGCCGGCGGTGACCTCGCCCGGGCCTTGCTTGCGCAGATACATCGTCACCGGCTCGTCTTCTTCGGAGGACACCACCAGGCTCTTGAGGTTCAAGATGATGTCGGTGACGTCTTCCTTGACGCCTGGCACGGTGGTGAACTCGTGCAGCACCCCGTCGATGCGGATGCTAGTGACGGCCGCGCCGGGGATCGACGACAGCAGCGTGCGACGCAGCGAGTTACCAAGCGTGTAGCCGAATCCCGGCTCCAGCGGCTCGATGACGAACTGCGAACGGCTGTCGTTGATGACCTCTTCGGCCAGGGTGGGTCGCTGTGAGATCAGCATGGTGTTTCTTTTTCTCCTTCTCGGCACCCGCTATTTGATGCCGTTAAGACCCGCCGGTGCGGTCGCAGCGGCGGAAAACTGCGCTTACTTCGAGTAGTACTCGACGATCAGCTGCTCGGTGAGCGGCACGTCGATCTGGGCACGCTCGGGCAGTTGGTGGACCAGGATGCGTTGCCGCTCGCCGACCACCTGCAACCAGCTGGGGATCGGACGGTCACCGGCGGTCTCGCGTGCGATCTGGAACGGCACCGTGTTGAGCGACGAGTCCCGCACATCGATGATGTCGTACTGCGACACCCGGTAGCTGGGGACGTTGACGTGCACGCCGTTGACCGTGAAGTGGCCGTGGCTGACCAGCTGGCGGGCCATCCGGCGGGTGCGAGCTATCCCGGCGCGGTAGACCACGTTGTCCAGCCGGCTCTCCAGGATCTGCAGCAGTCTCTCACCGGTCTTGCCGGTGTGACGAGTGGCCTCTTCGTAGTAGCGGCGGAACTGCTTTTCCATGACGCCGTAGGTGAAGCGAGCCTTCTGCTTCTCCTGCATCTGCAGCAGGTACTCGCTCTCCTTGATCCGCGCCCGGCCGTGCTGGCCCGGCGGGTAGGGACGCTTCTCGAACGCCTGGTCGCCGCCGATGAGGTCGGTGCGCAGCCGACGTGATTTCCGGGTGATGGGTCCGGTGTAACGAGCCATTGTCTGTCTCTTCCTCCTGGGCCGTCTAGACCCGGCGGCGCTTGGGCGGACGGCAGCCGTTGTGCGGCTGGGGGGTGACGTCAGAGATCGCGCCGACCTCCAGGCCTGCGGCCTGCAGCGATCGGATCGCGGTCTCGCGGCCCGAGCCCGGGCCCTTCACGAACACGTCGACCTTCTTCACGCCGTGCTCCTGCGCTTTGCGGGCGGCGTTCTCGGCGGCCAGCTGCGCGGCGAACGGCGTCGACTTGCGCGAGCCCTTGAAACCGACGTGGCCCGACGACGCCCAGGCGATGACGTTGCCCTGCAGGTCGGTGATCGTCACGATCGTGTTGTTGAACGTGCTCTTGATGTGAGCAGCGCCGTGCGGGACGTTCTTCTTTTCCCGCCGCCGGGTCTTCTGACCCTTCTTGGGCTTGGGCGCGGCAGAGGCTGCCTTCTTGGCTGGGGGCATGACTTACCTGGCCTTCTTCTTGCCTGCGATGGTGCGCTTGGGGCCCTTGCGGGTGCGCGCATTGGTCTTGGTGCGCTGGCCGCGCACCGGCATGCCGCGGCGGTGCCGTAGGCCTTGGTAGCAGCCGATCTCAATCTTGCGGCGGATGTCGGCCTGCACCTCACGGCGCAGGTCACCCTCGATCTTCAGATTGGCTTCGATGTAGTCGCGCAGGTGGGTCACCTGGTCGTCGGTGAGGTCCTTGGTGCGCAGGTCTTTGTCGATCCCGGTGGCGGCCAAAATTTCGTGCGACCGGGTACGGCCAACGCCGTAGATGTAGGTCAACGCGACCTCCATGCGCTTATCGCGCGGCAGGTCAACGCCCACAACTCGAGCCATGGGTGGCATTCCTTCTGTTCGCGGAGGTCTGATCCCAGTCCGTTCCCGGCTGACTGCTCCGGGGTCCGGCCTCCGTTCCGGACGTCGACGAGCGGCCTATCCGCTCACTGGTGCTGGGAGGTCTGCATTCAGTTGTGTGCGCGCGTGTGGCCAGGTAGATGGCGGCGACCCGCTGCGCCCGGCTACGCCGCGCTGCGATCCCGCTAGCCCTGGCGCTGCTTGTGGCGCGGATCAGAGCAGATCACCATGACCCGCCCGTGCCGACGGATCACCCTGCATTTGTCGCAGATCGGCTTGACGCTCGGGTTCACCTTCACGGCTGTTTCGATCCTGTTCTGTCTACTCGTCGGTTGTTTCGGTCGGGCTTTACTTGTAGCGGTACACAATGCGGCCCCGGGACAGGTCGTAGGGAGACAACTCCACCACCACCCGGTCCTCGGGCAGGATGCGGATGTAGTGCTGCCGCATCTTGCCGCTGATGTGGGCAAGCACCTTGTGGCCGTTTTCCAGCTCAATGCGGAACATCGCATTGGGCAGGGGCTCGACCACGCGGCCCTCGACCTCTATGGCGCCGTCCTTCTTAGCCATAACTTTCCAGAAATCCTCGTCTTTGGTTTCGTTGCTTCGTTTTGTTCCATCTGAGCCCGGATCAGCGCAGCATTAGCTGGATTTGCAACGTGAGCCGGTGACAGGAAATTCCTAGGACTGGGCACGCAAGAAACCAGCGCGATGACGCACCGTTGTCCCACGATACCCGCTGATTCCGGCTGGCCAAAATCGCTGTAAGCGGAATCGGACCGGCCGACCTCCCCCCGCGCACCGGCCCTGACAGGCGCATACTTAAGGCCGATGACCAACGCCGCAAGTCCCGATCCCCAGAGCCGTAAACCGGTGATCCTGACCGTCGACGACGATCCGGCGGTATCCCGGGCGGTTGCCAGGGACCTGCGTCGCCACTACGGCGAAGCCCACCGGATCGTACGAGCCGAGTCGGGCGCGGACGCCCTGGAAACCCTCAAGCAGCTCAAACTGCGCGGTGAGACCGTCGCGACGCTCGTCGCCGACTACCGGATGCCCCAGATGACCGGTATCGAATTCCTAGAACAGGCGATGGACCTGTATCCGGCGGCGCGGCGGGTGCTGCTGACCGCCTACGCCGACACCCACGCCGCCATCGACGCAATCAACGTCGTCGACCTCGACCACTACCTGCTCAAACCGTGGGATCCACCCGAGGAAAAGTTGTATCCGGTCATCGATGCGCTGCTAGACGCCTGGAAGCGGCTGCCGGAACACCCCATCCCACACACCAAGGTGATCGGGCACCGCTGGTCGGCGCGGTCCTGGCAGGTGCGCGACTTCCTGGCTCGCAACGGGCTTTACTACAACTGGTTCATGGCCGACGACCCCGACGGCGAACAGCTGTTGATGGCGGCCGGCGAGGACGGCCTGCGGCTACCGGTCGTCGTCACCGAACGCGGCGACACCCTGGTCGAACCCAGCGACGCCGAACTGGCCGACACGTTGGGCCTGTCCAGCACGCCGTCGCAGGAGTTCTACGACCTGATCGTGGTCGGTGGTGGACCCGCGGGCCTGGCTGCCGCCGTCTACGGCGCTTCCGAGGGGCTGCGCACGGTGCTCATCGAACGCACCGCGACCGGCGGTCAGGCCGGCCAGAGCTCGCGGATCGAGAACTATCTCGGCTTTCCGGACGGGGTGTCGGGCGGCCAGCTGGCCGATCGGGCGCGCAGACAGGCGGAGAAGTTCGGCGCCGAACTGATCACCGCCCGCACGGCCACCGCGCTGGAGGTCAACGGGTCCAAGCGCACCGTCCGGTTCGCCGACGGCGGCTCCATCGACGCGCACGCGGTCATCCTGGCCACCGGCGTCGCCTATCGCGAGCTGGCGGCCACCGGCTGCGCCGAGCTGACCGGCCGCGGCGTCCACTACGGGGCCGCCGTCTCCGTCGCGTCGGACTGCAAGGACGAAGAGGTCTACGTGGTCGGCGGGGCCAACTCGGCCGGCCAGGCCGCGATGTATCTGTCCCGCGAGGCCAAATCGGTGACCATCGTCGTGCGTGGCCCGTCGTTGGAGGCGTCGATGTCGTACTACCTAATCGAGCAGATCGAGCAGAACCCCAAGATCACCGTGCGCACCTGTACCGAAGTTCACTGCGCCACCGGAGACGATCACCTGGAGAAGCTGACCCTGATCGACAATCGGACCGGCGATACCGAGGATGTCACCTGCGGCCGGATGTTCATCTTCATCGGCGCCGCGCCGCGCACCGACTGGCTTGACGGGGTAGTCGCCCGCGACGACCGCGGCTTCATTCTCACCGGGCCGGACCTGCGCAACGTCTGCGGATGGACGCTGGACCGTCCGCCGCACCACCTGGAAACCAGCGTGCCGGGCGTGTTCGTGGCCGGCGATGTGCGCGCCGACTCCGCCAAACGGGTCGCAGCCGCGGTCGGCGAAGGATCGATGGCCGTGATGCTGGTCCACCGCTACCTGGCGGAATCATGACCGGACTCCCATGTGACGCCGACGAGCTGCGCACCCTGTTCTTGTTCGAGGCGCTCACCGACGAGCAGCTCGATACGTTGTGCGCCAACGGCCACATCCAGCACTACGAACCGGGACCGATCATCGTCGAGGGTGAGCCGGCGACCTGTTTCTACGTTCTGATCGAAGGCGAGCTGGCGATGTCGAAGCTCTCCGGCGGCCAGGCCATCGAGACGAACCGGACATCGCAGCGCGGCGTGTATTGCGGTGCCTGGCGCGCGTTCACCGGCGGGAAGCAAAAGCTCTACGACGCGTCGGTGCACGTGACCAAGCCGTCGCGGTTCTTCGTCATGGACGCTCCGGTGTTCGCCAAGTTCATGAAGGACCAATTTCCGATGGCGGTGCACCTGCTCGACGGAATCGCCGTGGGCACCGACCGGACCCGCCGGATCATCGACAACCGGGAGAAGCTGCTCGCGCTGGGCCGGTTGTCGGCCGGGCTGACCCATCAGCTGAACAATCCCGCCGCGGCCATCGCACGGGCCGCCGACGAGCTGCGCGGCCGGATTGCCCGCATGCGCGGGAAACTGGTGATGCTCGCCGACGGCACCGTCAGCCCGGAAACGCTGAACGCATTGGTGCGGCTGCAGGAGGCGGTCGCCGAGCAGGTCGCCAAATCGGCGTCGCAGCACCTGACCGCGCTCGAAACCACCGACCGCGAGGACGCCGTCGGCGAGTGGCTGGAGGACCACGACATCGACGGCGGGTGGGACATCGCGCCGACACTCGTCGAAGGCGGCGTCGACACCGACTGGCTGGAGCGGATTGCCGCAACCGCCGAGGAATTGGACAGTTCGGCTTCGTTGGAGGAGGCGGTCCGCTGGATCAGCTACACCATCGAAAGCGAGCTTCTGATGAATCAGATTTCGGAAGCGAGCAAGCGGATTTCGGCGTTGGTCGCCGACGCCAAGCAATATTCCCGGATGGACCGGGCCCCGTTCGACGTGGCCAATGTGCACGAACTGCTGCGCAGCACGCTGGTGATGTTCGCCGACCGATTGAGCAAAGACGGCGGCAAGCACGCCGGCGCGATCACAGTGGTCAAGGAATTCGACCAATCGCTTCCCGAAATCCCTTGCTTTCCAGGCGATCTCAACCAGGTTTGGACCAACATCATCGACAACGCGCTGGCAGCGATGCGCGACCAGGGCGGCACACTAACCGTCCGCACCGGTAGGGAAGGCGAGAAGCTGGCACGGATCGAGATCTGCGACACCGGGCCGGGCATCCCCGACGACGTGCGCGAGCACATCTTCGAGCCGTTCTTCACCACCAAACCGGTCGGCGAGGGCACCGGCCTCGGGCTGGATTTGGCGTTGAACATCGTCGTCAAGAAACATCGCGGGGATTTGCGCGTGGAGTCTGTGCCGGGCAATACCCGCTTCATCGTGTTGCTGCCGCTGGAAAAACCGCGCGTCGAGGATTTGGCGGATCCCGACCTGGATGCAGAACTGACGGAATAGCGACCTCACGCGACCGGTTGGAGACACCATGACTGATGCTCAAGCTCGTTCCACGAGTGGCCCCAATCTTGGTCGGTTCGGATCGTTCGGCCGCGGCGTCACCCCGCAGCAGGCCAAAGAGATCGAAGCCCTGGGCTACGGTGCCGTCTGGGTAGGCGGTTCACCGCCGGCCGAGCTGGAGTGGGTGGAGCCCATCCTCGAAGCGACCACCACCCTGCAGGTGGCCACTGGCATCGTCAACATCTGGTCGGCGCCGGCCAAGCCGGTCGCCGAGTCGTTCCACCGCATCGACAAGGCCTACCCCGGCCGGTTCCTGCTGGGTATCGGCGTCGGGCATCCCGAGGCGGTCAGCGAATACCGCAAGCCCTACGACGCGCTGGTGGAGTACCTCGACCGCCTCGACGACTACGGCGTGCCCGCCGAGCGTCGGGTGGTTGCGGCGCTGGGCCCGCGGGTGCTGAAGCTTTCGGCGCAGCGCAGCGCCGGAGCGCATCCCTACCTGACCACGCCGGAGCACACCGCGCAGGCCCGCGAACTGATCGGCCCGTCGGCGTTCCTGGCGCCCGAGCACAAGGTGGTGCTGACCACCGACGCGGACCGCGCTCGGGCCGTCGGCCGTAAGGCGCTCGATATTTACCTCAACCTCGCCAACTACCTGAACAACTGGCGGCGGCTGGGATTCACCGACGACGACATCACCCGTCCCGGCAGCGACCGACTCGTCGACGCCATGGTCGCCTACGGCACGACCGACGCGATCGCCGCCCGCTTGAATGAACACCTCGACGCGGGCGCCGACCACGTGGCCGTTCAGGTGCTGACGAAGGATGAGAACCTGGTCTCGGCGCTGGCCGAATTGGCGGGGCCGCTTGGACTGAATCAGTCTTGAGGAACGCAGAGGGGACCTAGATGACCGAGGCAGTATCACTGAAACCTGACCTGGGCCGGTACGGCGTATGGCTGGCTTTCCGCTCAATCAAACCCGAGCTGGCCGCGCAGATCGAATCGCTCGGTTATGGCGCTGCCTGGATCGGTGGATCGCCGGATGCGGAACTGGACTGGGTGGATCCGGCTCTGGCGCAGACTAATTCGCTGCAGCTGGCCACCGGCATCGTCAATATCTGGTCCGCGCCGGCGCCGGCGGTCGCCCAGTCGTATAAACGCATCGAAAGCGCCTATCCGGGAAGGTTTTTGCTGGGCATCGGGGTGGGCCACCGCGAGCACACCGAGGAGTACGTCAAGCCCTATGACGCGCTGGTCGAATACCTCGACGAACTCGACGCCGCCATGGTGCCGACCAGTCGTCGAGTGCTCGCGGCGCTGGGCCCCAAGGTGCTGAAACTCGCCGCCGAGCGCAGCGCGGGCGCGCACCCGTATCTGACCACGCCGCAACACACGGCCAAGGCGCGCGAACGAGATGGGCAAATCGGTGTTCTTGGCACCGGAGCACAAGGTGGTGCTCACCACCGACGCCGACGAGGCCCGCCGGATCGGCCGCGAGACCGTCGACCACTACCTGGGCCTGAGCAACTACGTGAACAACTGGCTGCGGCTGGGGTTCAGCGAAGACGACGTGCGCAAGCCCGGCAGCGACCGGCTGATCGACGCGGTGGTGGCCTACGGCACCCCGGAGGCCATCGCGCAGCGTCTCAACGAGCATCTGGAGGCCGGCGCCGATCACGTGGCGATCCAGGTGCTGGGCGGCTGGACGGAAGAGACGCTGCTGCCCGCACTGAGCGAACTGGCCGGGCCGCTGGGGCTGACGCCCACGAGCTGACCACGCTGCTCGGCTAAGGTTCCACCATGCGGCTGCTGGTCACCGGTGGCGCTGGTTTCATCGGCGCCAACTTCGTGCACACCACGGTGCGCGAGCAGCCGGACGACGCGGTGACGGTGCTCGACGCCATGACATATGCCGGCAGCCGCGAATCGCTGGCTCCCGTCGAAAACGACATCAGGCTGGTCCAGGGCGACATCACCGACGCCGAGCTGGTTTCCCAACTGGTCGCCGAGTCCGACGCGGTGGTGCATTTCGCGGCCGAAACTCACGTCGACAACGCGTTGGCCGACCCGGCGCCGTTCCTGCGGGCCAACGTGATCGGGACGTTCACCATTCTGGAGGCGGTGCGCCGGCACGGGGTGCGGCTGCATCACGTCTCCACCGACGAGGTCTACGGCGATCTCGCGCTCGACGATCCGCAGCGGTTCACCGAGTCCACGCCCTACAACCCGTCGAGTCCGTACTCGTCGACCAAGGCCGGCTCCGACATGCTGGTGCGGGCCTGGGTGCGTTCCTACGGCGTGCGCGCGACGATCTCGAACTGCTCCAACAACTATGGGCCGTATCAGCACGTGGAGAAGTTCATTCCCCGCCAGATCACCAACGTGCTCACCGGGCGGCGGCCGAAGTTGTACGGCAACGGGGCCAACGTCAGGGATTGGATCCACGTCGACGATCACAACGACGCGGTCCGGCGAATCCTCACACGCGGCCAGGTTGGCCGGACCTACTTGATCGGCGCCGAGGGCGAGCGCGACAACCTATCGGTGCTGCAGACGCTGCTACAGCTGATGGGCCGCGATCCCGACGACTTCGACTATGTCGTCGACCGCGCCGGCCACGACCTGCGCTACGCCATCGACCCGACGTCGCTGTGCGACGAATTAGGCTGGGCGCCAAAGCATACCGACTTTACCGAGGGCCTGCGCACCACCATCGACTGGTATCGGGAAAACGAATCATGGTGGGGTCCGTTGAAAGCTGCCGTCGAGGCCCGCTACCAGCAGCGGGGTCAGTGACATGCAGGTCCGTGAACTCGACATCGCCGGCGCGTGGGAGATCACCCCGCAACTGCATTCCGATTCGCGTGGCCTGTTCTTCGAGTGGCTCACCGACCGAGGCTTCACCGGGTTCGCCGGTCACCGGCTGGACGTCCGGCAGGCCAACTGGTCGGTCTCGGCGGCCGGTGTGCTGCGCGGCCTGCACTTCGCCCAGCTGCCACCGAGCCAGGCCAAGTACGTGACCTGCCTTTCCGGGTCGGTGTTCGACGTCGTCGTCGACATCCGGTTGGGCTCACCGACTTTCGGGCAGTGGGACTCGGTGATGCTCGACGACCGCGACCATAGGTCGATGTACATCTCCGAGGGTCTTGCGCATGGTTTCCTTGCGCTACAAGACAACTCGACGGTGATGTATTTGTGCTCGGCGGAATACAACCCGCAACGCGAGCACACGCATTGCCGCGACCGACCCGGCGCTGGCGATCGACTGGCCGAGCGGACACGAATTGGTGTTGTCTGACCGCGATGCCGCCGCGCCCACCCTCGACGAGGTGCGCGCCGCCGGTCTGCTGCCGAGTTGGGAAGAGACCAAGGACTTCGTAGCAGAGCTCCGCAAGCGTTAATGCGCTGCGCTGAACTGCAGCCGTCGGTTTGAATCCTGCTTTCGCGGGTATCCGAGTCCCGAGCACGAGCACTGAGATCCCGTCCGGCGCAGAGGAGGTCATCATTTTCCATCAATTAGTGCTGGCCGCATACAGCCAGCCGGAGGCCGCAGGCTTTATTCTGCGCGGCATCAAAGGCATTTTCGTCGCCATCGGCAGTATCATCGCGGCGATTGTTTGCGCAGCCATCGCCGCGATGAAGGGCCGCAACCCATTCGGTTGGGGCATCCTTGGACTGTTCTTCAGCATTCTGACGCTGATTGTGGTGATAGTGATCCCGTCCAAGAAGGACTAGGCGCAACCGCTTTACCTAGAAGCCCGGCGGTCCGTCGTCCTCAGCTGCCGGTGGTAGCGATTGTGCGAAGAACGCTTTCGCCACGAAGCGCCGACTGCCCGTACCGCGAAACCGCTACGCGATCAACCTGGTGGCGATATCTTTTGCCAGTGAGGTCGGCGACGCATTCGGTGTGCGGTCGGAGCCGTTGCTGATCCACGGCCTGTGTTCCCGCAAGCTACGAGTCGGGTTGAAATGTCTCTTTGCGCTGGCGCCGCCAAGTTGATCGCGATTGCCGCGTGCAGCGGCGCTGCTGTTCTCGTCTCCCCGGCCAATTGTGCGGCAGCGCCCTCGGGCAAGCTCATGGAAATGCTGCCCCAGGGCTTCTCCTCGGCTAATTGTCAAGAGAAAGATCCGGTGGAGGGTTCGCTCGAAAGGGTGATGTGCGACCCAAGTAGCGACCCGGGCGGACCTTCGTACGCCGTGTTCCTGCTCTATGCAAACCCCAGTGACTTGACAAGAGAATTCCAGCAGGGCCCCGGCTCAAGCGGATATACGGTGGCGTCGTCCTGCCCCGGCGGCAAAGCTTCCCCCGGCACGTGGAACTACGGCAACTCCAGTCAGAGCGCTGGTCAGGTCGCGTGCGGAACCTCCGTCGAAGGCGATCCTTCGGTTATCTGGACGGACAATGCCAAACTCAGACTCGCCGTTGTTGAGGGCAAAGGCCAAGACATTGCCAGCCTGTATCAGTGGTGGAGCGATAAGTCCTGACGGCTGATGGTCCGGCGCCGGTTGGAGATAGAGCGAGAGTTCCCACCCACCATCGCGGTCCCGTCGGGCAGGTGCTGCCACAAACCGTTGTCATCAAATGATGTCACCGACTGGCTGAAGAACACTTCAAGGGAACGCTTGTGAGCAGCATAAACGCTGCGGATGCGCACCGCTCGACCCGCTCCTCGGCCTACACTTCGGCAATGTTCTCGGACACGCGGTATGCGCGTAACGGGGACTTGCGCGTTGCCTATCGCGCGTCGCGTGAAGGTCCGCGTGACTTCGCGATCCATAATCGCGGCTGCCGACGAATTGATCGGCTCAATTCGATGCATCCAGATACCGGCCAAGCGCCATAGGCGCAGAACCGCTCCCTATCGGCCCGTCATCCTGCTTGGGTGGCGGGCCGAAACTGTTTCGGCGTCGAGCCTACGGCGCAAGGGTCATCCGGGAGCTGCCATCATCAGATTGGCTCGGGTGAGCGTCTGAATCAGGTCGAAATTCAGATTGGACATTCCGCCCGTGTCAGCGATCACCGTCAGTGGAGTCGGGCCATGGGATCGCACGAAGTCGATCGCCGCGGCTGGCACTTGAACACCGATCGTCTGCGTCGCGCCCGCGTTCACCGGAAGGTCCGATCGGCCGGTGACCCACGACATTGAATCCCCCGGGTTGGACCACCCCGCCAATTCGAGAAGCAGGGCGCCTGTGCACTGCACCTGCAGATTGCAGGTCACGGTCACCGGTACATAGCCATCGGGATCAGGGGTGACGGTTCCGCTGGAACCGATCGTCACAGCCAGCTTTTTGTTGCCCCCGCCAGGGGCGCCGTACTGGCCAGCGCTCTGGCAAAACGTGCCACACCCAGGCCGGGTCTCGTCGGCGGCAGCTTTAGTCGCGCCCCACGGCGCCAACGATCCCAGGGCGACCAGTCCGACCGCCGACATCAACACCACCGGGAACGACAAGCGAAAACTCATGACGCTCCACTATCTGTCGGGCCATTTGGGCAGGACGGTAGCCTGCTGGGCGCTGCTTTGATGAGGGAATGTCTGAGTTCTTAGCACACCCACAGCCGGTGGCTATGCGGCGTATTCGGTCGGTCCATACACCGCCACGTCGGGCAACTGTTTGTCGCGCCACCCCTTCGTTCCTGTCCAAAATTTCTTGAGCAGCTGGTGTCACTGTCTGAAATACACTCTGTTCTCTCCCGGCCCGACCATGCATTGCGGACGACGTCGTGCGTGCACTCCGGCGTACAGGACCCATTCACGGGTGGCGAGCTGTGGTCGGTACCCCGCCAAAATTTATCGGGCAAATGCCTAATTTATAAGCATGTTCTCAGGTAAGGTCCGCGAGATGCTGTGCGATGTATCGCGGCTGCTGGTCTATTAGAAGGATTGAACGGCCATGCAACAACCACTTCGCCCCTATGCCGCCGCTGGAGTCGCCCTGGTTGTTGCCAGCCTGATCACCGTCCCCTCAGTGGCACCACCGTCGCCGCGGAACGTTCAAGTCCGCGAGATACAGCTCACCGATGTTGACACCGCGGATTCGCCGCTCGGTAATGGTGCGGCGTTGGTTTTCGGCGGCACCGGTGTCCCGATACCGCCCCCGCAATATGTGGATGCTGCCGACACGCTGTATCTGCAGCCACTCGGCTTCACCGGTACCGCCCAATCCTCGTTTACACCCGAGGGGTCGTCTGCGTTGACCGTCCATAGCCTCGGGTTCGGCACGTCGATAGGTCAGGACCAGCAGATCATGGTCTCCGATATCGAAAGCCAAATAGCCGCCGGAGGGGTGAGCCCCGAGAATCCCGTCGTGGTTTTCGGCTACTCGCAGAGTACAGACGCCGCCTCGCTGACCATGTCGGAGCTCGCCCAACAAGGTGTGCCCAGTGACGATGTGCACTTCGTGCTGGTCGGCGATCTTCATAATCCTAACGGCGGCTTGCTGAACACCTTCGATTTTCCAGCCGGTAACACCTCGGCCTTCACCGCGCTGGACGTCCCCTTCGAACCCGCGACACCATCTGACCTCTACCCGACCGACATCTACACCCTCGAATACGACGGTTTCGCCGACTTCCCGCACTACACGACCAACCTGCTGTCGGACCTCAACGCCATGCTGGGGTTCTTTTTAGAGCACTTCACGTATCTGGATATCACCCCCGAGGAGATCAACAGCGCGATTCTGTTGCCGGGATCTGAGGCGCTCACCGGGGAAGGGCTGACCGACTACTACATGATTCCGAACGACAACCTGCCGATCTTGGAGCCGCTGCTGCTGATCCCGGGAATCGGACAGCCGCTCTATGACCTGCTGGAACCCGATACGCAGATCCTGGTGAACCTGGGCTACGGCAGCATCACCGAGGGCTGGAATCAGGGGCCGGCGAATGTGCCCACCACCTTCGGGCTATTCCCCGACATCAACCAGACGCAACTCTCCGACGCACTGAGCAACGGCTGGCAGCAGGGAGTCACCGACGCCCTCCACGATCTGCAAAGCCCGGTCAGTTACCAAGACCAGGTCGCGCCGTTGCTGCCGTTCGCAGACGCGTTGTACACGATTGGTGATGCCCCCGAGAACGGTTCGTTTACCGACGTCGTGGATGGTTTGCTCAAGGCCGTCGGCTTCCCGGTTTCCGACGTGACGCTCAGCTCGTCACCAACAGACATCATCAACGACATCAGCAGCACGCTCTCGTACGACTATTCCTCGTTGCTTCCCCTTGCAGACGCAATCAATGCGTCCCTCACCAGTCTCCCCGCATACGACGCGAACATTTTCACGGATCAGCTCGATGCCGGTAACCTCCTGAACGCGATCCTCGATCAGACGTCCGCCAACACGGCACTGGTTCCATACGACCTCCTACTCGGTGCCGAAGTCCCTCTGTTTGCGGCCCTAGGTACCGTGGTCAACCTTACGGAACTGTTCTCGTAACCGCCCACCGCGGGCGCTTATGTGGCAATCCCCTGAACCACCCGGCCCAGAAGCCCGCTGGCTCCGGTCACCAACACCATCGCGTTGACTTCGCGAGCTGGTCGACGGCGTCGGCGATCTCTTCAGGACAGTCTTCCTGTACAAAGTGCTTGCCCGGCAACAGGATCGCGTCATCGAGCCCGGCCGCCAGTTGCGCTTGTACGCCGTAGCGTCGCCACGTCAGCATGCGATCGCGCACCCCCCACACGATCTGCGCCGGATACGGCTTGCCGCGCAACGCCGACAGATAGCGACGTTGTTTGTCGGCGGTCGCCTCGAAGCCCCGCATGATCTGCAGGAAAGCGCGGCCGCCGTCGTCGCCGAGCAACAACGGTACATAGCAAGCGATTTCGGCGGTCGGCACCCGTCGAGTCACGCCCAGGGCTCGCATCAACGCGACGAAGACCCCCGGCAGCTGCATAGATTTCAGCCATGCCTCACCCACGATCGGATGCGCGAACGGCTCCATCACCCATGGCCGGTGAAAAGACTCGACGGCAATAGTCGTGTTGAGGATCGTCAGGGACCGAACACGGTCCGGCTCGGCGGCGGCGACCTCGAGACCGATCGGACCGCCGATGTCGTGCACCACCAGGTGGAAGCGATCCAATTCCAGTGCGTCGATGGCGGATCCGAGCCAGCGGCCCAGCCCGGTCCAGCTGTAGTCGGCGTCCACGGGCCGCTCGGCGAAGACCCAGCCCGGGAAAATCGACCGCGATGCCGCGCAGTCCCCGGGCCGCGAGCGCGGGCACCACCTTGCGGTAGAGGTAGGCCGACGCCGGCACCCCGTGCACGCACACCACCGCCTCGCCGTCGCGAGGACCCTCGTCGAGCACGAATGAGCGGATGCCGCCGGCGGTGAATACCCGGCCCGAGGCGCGATACCGTTCCAGCAGCTCCGCGGATGTCATAGCCGTCACCCAGTGGCCAGCCGTAGCAGTTCGTCCACCGACCACTGATCGTCGGCGTGCTCGCCATACTTGCGCGCAACCACTGCGCCGTCGGGGGCGATGAGGAAATCGGCCGGCATGCCCAGGTGATTCTCCGTGGGTCCCAGGCTGCCGGCGAGTGATCGCGCTGATTGCGTCTGCCGCATGCCTCGGCCGACGGCACGCGCCACGTTTCGGTTGAGCACCCCGCGGATCGAGTTGTGGACGCCGAACTCGTCGTAAAGCTTGCGATTGGGATCGGCCACCACGGCGAAGGGCAGGTCGGCCACGTAGCGGCGAAGCCGGTCGGCGACGGAATGAAAGACCACCACCTCGGTGACTCCGGCCTTGGTGATTTCGTCGTGCCGGGATGCCACCTCATGCATGTGCAGGCTGCAGATCGGACAGCCGGCGAACCGTCGGAACTGAAGGTGCACGAGCCGATCGGCGGCTGGAAGCGCGACGGCGGTGCCCTCGATTGTTGTCAACGTCCGCGCCTTGACCTTGTCACCCGTGTTCAGCACAGCACCCTCCGTTATTGAGTCGAGCAACTCCATATCCTGAATCTGAAGTATTGAGTAGACTCACTTCAAATGTCAAGCACCACCGAAGCCGGCTCCCGCCGCCCCGGACGCCCCGCGCAGTTCGATCGGGACAACGCGCTCGCCGCGCTGCTCTGGCTGCTGTGGAGCAAGGGCTACGACGAGGCCACCCAGGAGGAGATGCTCGCTGCGACCGGGCTGTCCTCCTCGACGCTGTACCGATCGTTTGGCACCAAGGCCGACATTCTCGAGGCGGCATTGGCGCGATATCTGGCGTGGACCGATGAAATGTTCGCCCCGCTGGAGCACGGCCGCCGGGGTGTGGCGGACGTGCACGCGTTCTTCGACCACCTCCAAGCACAGCTCGGCGGCCCGCTGAGCAACGCCGGATGTCTGGTGTGGAACACCATGCAGAATCCGATCAACGGCGACCCGCGCATCAAGACCCTGACCGAACGGCACATGCAACGGCTGCGTCGGGGCCTGACCGCTGCGCTGCAGCGCGCCGTCGACGCCGGGGAACCACTGCCGTCGGCGCCGGAAAGTCTTGCCGATGCTCTGCGCGCCGGAGTAGTTAGGCGTGCAGGCGCGCGGGCGAGCCGGCGACATCGAAGACGCGATCACGATGCTCGACGGGCTGCGGGGACTGCTGGGTCGCCGATGAACATTAAGGCACAGAGAGCCGGTTGTGAGGTAGCCCGCAATCGGCACTACGACGGGGCCACTGTGCAACGCCAGCGGTTGCTCAGCGTGGCGGCCGTGATCGGTGGCGCTGTCACGGCGGGCTTCGGCGTCATGCAGTTGATCCTCAGTGATAGCTTCGGGTACATCGGATTTGTCAACCTTGGCACCGCCGCGATCTACGCGGTCATCCCGTTGTTGTATCGATTCGGTGAGCTGGTCGCGCCGACTCGCATTGATCACGGTGGCGTACCTGTCGATGACCTTCGTGTGCTGGCATTTAGGCACCGGCACCGGTGTTCAGTTCTACTTTCTGATCGCAGCCGCGGCAGCGGTCATGGTGGTCGGCATCGAGCGCATCGCGATTGCCATCGCAGTCGGCTGCCATCGGCGTAAGCCTAGTCATCGCACTCGCAATTCACCGTCCCGCCCGACACCGGCGCTGAGCCCGCATGGTTCATCACAGTGGGATTCATCGTCAACACCATCGCGGCCGGTGTACTGGCAGTCGCGATCGTCTGGTACGGGCTACGCCAAATCGCTAGCGCCGAGGCGGCGATGGAACAGGAGTACGGGCGATCTGAAGCACTGCTGGCCAACATCCTGCCGGCCACGATCGCCGAACGCCTCAAAGACCGCTCCGCACTCGGTCATCGCCGACAAATACGACGACGCCTCCATCCTTTTCGCAGACATCGCCGGCTACACCGAGCGGGCCAGCGACACCTCACCGGAAGAGTTGGTCGCCTTCCTCGATACCCTGTACACCAGCCTGGATGCGCTGGTAACCCGGCGCGGTTTGGAGAAGGTCAAGACCAGCGGCGACGCATACATGGTGGTCAGCGGCGTCCCACAACCACGTCCCGACCACCTTGAAGCACTGGCCGACCTCGCCCTCGACATCGCGGATACCGTTGCCGGACTGACTGATTCGCGCGGGCGCGCCGTGCCGCTGCGGATCGGCCTGGCCAGCGGACCCGTGGTAGCCGGCGTGGTCGGCTCGCAGCGTTTCTTCTACGACGTGTGGGGTGACGCCGTCAATGTCGCATCGCGGATGGAGTCCACTGCGGCTGTCGGACGTCTGCAAGTGCCGCAGTCGGTTTACCAGCGACTCGTCGATCGCTTTGTGTTCGAGGAACGCGGGGATGTCGACGTCAAAGGAAAAGGCGTCATGCACACCTGGTACCTGGTCGGCCGAAACGGTCAGCGTGACCGGGCGCCGCAGATCGAGGAAGCGCCGCCACCAGGGGTGCTTAGGGCTTGACTCCCAGATCGTGCAAGGCGTCTATGCAGCCGCTCATCCAGTCGGCCGGATTGGGGGGTTGCGGCCCTCCGCCGATCTCGAGTCGGCAGACCGTGCCGGTGTCATAGCCGCCCTGTTGCATCTCGTTCTTGAGGAAATTGCGATTCCTTGGATCCGAGTAGAAGGCGTGTTCGGTGTTGTAGCCGTCCTGATACGACGGGCTGTGTGCGGCAGGGGCCAGAGCGCAGTGGCCAGTGGTGCACTCCGGTCCCGCGCTAGCCAGTGACGCCGAGCCAATCGCAGCTGTGGCGAGACTGGCCGCGACGAGAGTCGCACGGAAGAGCATGCGCCCAACCCCCTTGTGTGAAGCGTCTGCGCACAGCGTATGCACCGGCGAGCCTAATCACTCCGTGTTCGGGTACGAATTGTCTAAATACCCGGCGTGGCCGCACCGACCGAGTGCGTGGCAATCTGGCCAGATGAGCGCGGTTGCCGAGGAGTTCGAAGCTCAGCGTCCGCTACTCTTCGGGCTCGCCTACCGCCTGTTGGGCTCGGCCGCCGAGGCCGAAGACGCGGTACAAGACGCCTATCTTCGACTGCATGCTGCTGACCGAGCGGCGATCGGATCGCTGCGGGCATGGCTGACCAAGGTCGTCACGAACCTGTGTCTCAACCAGTTGACGTCGGCTCGCGCCCGTCGGGAAACCTACGTGGGTCCGTGGCTGCCGGAGCCTGTCATCACCGGCGACGGGACACTCGGGCCGCTAGAAACCACCGAGCAGCGCGACTCGGTGTCGATCGCGCTGCTCACCCTGATGGAGCGGCTCAGCCCCGGCGAACGCGCCGCGCTCGTGCTCCGCGAGGCGTTCGGATACGGCCACCGCGAGATCGCGGACATGCTGGAAACCTCGGATGCCAACGTGCGGCAACTGCACCATCGTGCCCGGCAACGACTGGTTGAACCGACGCCACGATTCCGGCCCGATCCAGCGCAGTGGCGTGAACTTGGTCGAACGGTTCTTGACCGCCAGCCGCAGCGGCGACGTGACCGGGCTCGTCACGATGTTGACCGCCGACGTCACGTCCACCGCCGACGGCGGCGGGAAGGTGGCCGCTGCCCGGCGTCCGGTGGCGGGCCGCGACCGGGTAGCCCGATACCTCGCAGGTGCCTTGAGCCGATCGGCGGCTGCTGCGAGGTACGTCTGGAATTCGCCGAGGTCAACGGGGAGCCCGCAATGCTCGGTTTCATCGATGCGACGTTGGCCGGGGTGCTGTTCTTCGAGGTCGATGGCGACCGGATAGCCGCCCTGCGGGTCGTCGCGAACCCGGATAAATTGCGATTCGCGGCCAGGCAGCTGTCACATCCGGCAGACCTATCCGGTCAATAACGGTATGACCAACCGCGTACTTGTGGCCGGCGGCACCGGCGTCTTGGGTCGGGTCGTGGTCGATCAGCTCCTCGCATCGGGCGCCGATGTGCGCATCCTCAGCCGAGGCCGGCGTCTTCACCGCCACAGCGATGTCGAACACCTCTGCGGTGACCTGCGTACCGGCGCCGGACTCGGTGCAGCGGTGTCCGGCACCGACACGATCGTGCAATGCGCCGAGCATGTGCATCACCTGGTCGCGGCAGCGAAACAGGCCAGCTCCCCGCATCTGGTGTACACCTCGATCGTCGGCATCGACCGTGTCCCCTTCGGCTTCTACCGGCGAAAATTGGGCGACGAAGAGTTGATCGCGAAGTCCGGGCCTGCCGTGGACCGTGCTGCGGGCAACGCAGTTCCACGACCTGATCGCGGTGCTGCTTCGCATGCTGGCCAAGCCGCCCGTCCTGGCCGTTCCCAGCGGCCTGAGCTTCCAGCCGGTCGATGTGCGCGAGGTGGGCGAGCGCCTGGCCCGTCTCGCCCTCGGCGAACCCGTCGGCCGCGCACCGGATTTCGGCGGCCCGCAAGTCCGGGCGGTACCCGACCTCGCCCGAAGCTACTTGGCGTTGGTTGGCAAGCGACGACCAATCATGCCGGTCTGGTTGCCCGGTCGGGTGTTCCGCGCCTACCGCGCCGGCGGTCACCTGGCACCCGAGCATGCCCAGGGCACAGTCACTTTCGAGCAGTACCTCACCGAGCAACTCGCCGCCGGTCATCGCCCCGTACGACGATGCCATCCATGACTACCTGCGACTGCGTCGACCGAAGGAGCGACGATGAAGCTCACCAACGTACCGCTGCGGATCGGCATCTGGTTTCTCGCCCTCGTCGAACTCGGCATCGGAGTGGTCGCGACGCTGACCCCGCGGGTCTTCTACGACGACGTCCCGGGGGTGAGCCTCGCGTCGCCGTATTCCGAACACCTGATGCGCGACGTCGGTGCGATGAACCTTGCGCTGGCTGCGGTGATATTTGTCGCCGCGATCACCATGGAGCAGCTGATGGTCCGCACCGCGCTGACCGCCTACCTTGTGTTCGCCATCCCCCACTTGCTGTTTCACGTCACCCACCATCAGCACTACCCGACGACGGTGGCAATCACCGAAACAACAGGCCTTGTCGTCGCGGTGCTGCTTCCCGTGGCGCTGCTCGCTCTCACCCGCGAGCGCCTGCCCGCTGGCGGTCGAACAGGTAAGCCACCCATAGCCCGACGGTAAGCACTTCAACGAGCACATCGACCGCCGCGTGCGGCGACGGCTGCCATCCTTGCTCGGAAAACCCGAAGAGCCCGACAGTGCGCGACAACGCGAATGCGACCAGTGAGCCGCCGGCCACCATGGCTCCGGCCCAACGAAGCCACGCTGGACCGCCGACCAGGATCAGCGCCGCGATAGCGAACGAGACGCTCGCCTGCGCCAGGAAGGAGGTGCCGATCGTCGGAATGTGCCGGTAGCCATGGATATAGAGGTAGGCGTGGCTGATTCCGCTGACGGTTAGCGCCGCGGCGATACCGATTCTTGTCACAACCCCGGCGAATGTCATTGCAGTGTCCGCTCTTTCAACGCAAGAGCAGTTTGCCCCCGCGTGTAGTTGACCTCGCGAATACCCAGCGCGTCGTGCAATTTGCCGGCCGGCAGGGTAACGGGCTTGGGCGCCGGGCCGTCGCCGGGGTGAGGTAGCGGATAGGCGGTGGTGGTTGCGCTGTAGAACGTCACGTTGCCTTCCGTCTTGGAAAAGACCTGGTGGACATGGCCGTTGAGACAGGTCACCGACGAGAAGCGGCGCAGATAACTCAACGCCTGGGTGGCATCGTCGGTGCCCCAGCCCCAATCCGGATACATTGCAAACAGCGGGATATGGCTGAACACGATGATCGGCGTGTCACTGGGCAGCGACGCTACATCCTTCGCGATGAACTCCAGCTGATCGACACCCAGATGCCCAAGCTTTTTCAAATTGAGCGTGTTCACCAGCGCAATCACGTGCACACCCGCGATGTCGAAGCTGTACCAGCCGTCACCGCGGGTTCCGGCGCCGAAGGCGTTTCGGTACTTTTGGCCCCCGTCGTCGATGGAGTCGTGCTCGCCGGGCACGGTGAAGACGTGCGGCGTACGTAAGCCGGTCATCATTTGCTTGGCCTGATCGAACTGCTCGGGGGTGGAGAGGTGGGTGAGGTCACCGGTGTGAATGACAAAGTCGGGTACGTAGCCAAGGCTGTTGATCCGATCGATCGCCTGGTCGAACGAGCCGGCGACATTCGGATTGGCCTTGCCGGAGAAGCCGATGTGGCTGTCACTGACCTGAGCGAATCGCAATGCGGGCCGGCCTTGAATCCGCGCGGCTTCCGCGCTGCCGGCGATGTGGGAGATGACTTCACCGCCGACCACCGCCAGGCCGACGGCCGCGCCGAACCACGCGCTGTGCCGGATCAGCTGGCGGCGGCTCATCGTGTGCGGGGCGTCTGTCATTGCGTCACAACCACAGTGGCGTGCATGTATGGGTGAATCGAGCAGACGTAGTCGAACTTGCCCGCAGTCGGGAACGTGTGCGAGTACGTGCCCTGCGCGTCCATCCCGGGTGAGTGAAATGACCCGTCGTTCGCGGCCACCGTGTGGGGTTCTTCATCGTGGTTGGTCCAGGTGACCGTGCTTCCGACCGGAACGGTCAGCGTCGCGGGTACGAAGGCGAAGTTGTCGATGCTGACCGCGTTACCAGCCACCGGCGCCGGCGATCCGGTTGGGGAAGCCGAGGTGCCCGCCGGCGGGGCCGACATCGCCGGCATGCCGCTCATCCCCGGCATTCCAGGCGTCGTCGCGCCCGACCCATAGGTCACCGATGGAGCAGTCTGCGACGGCGGCGACGAGGAGCATCCGGCCAGCAGCACTACGGCCAACAGCACAACACGCGCGCCCTGATGTCGTCCGGGCATAACGGGCCACCTCCATCTCGGCAAGAAAGTACGCGCTGCCAACAGATAGGACGGTGGGTTACAAGTCGTCAGGCCGGCTCGTTCGGGCGCGGCGGGACGAATACTTCGATTACGCCACCTTGTTCGCGGACCATCAACGAGGGCAGCGGCTTCGGCGTGATCGGCAATTGGTGGGTCAGCACCTTGCCGGCTGGCGAAAACGATGTCGAATGGCACGGGCAGCGCAGCCGGTCATCGGGTGCGTCGAACCACAACCGGCAGCCCTGATGGGTGCACACCCCTGACACAGCTTCCGGCTTGCCGTCGACACGGCGAACGAATCCGATGACCGAGCCGAGGTCGAACGGGTGCATGACGCCGTCGGGCACCTCTGCGCTGGCCGCAACCCGCTGCCACCGCCCGGTGTTTGGGGTCAGCTCGCCGGAGTTGTATTTGTTGTCACCGTCGGCGACCTGCCCACTATCGATCACCGCTCGATCGATCGACACCGCCGCCACCGCGGCAGCCGCGGCGGCCGACGTGCCGACGATGACGTGTCTGCGGGTCGCCCCGGGTTTGCCCACCGGCGGCGACGTGCCATCCGCTTGTGCGGCAAGACGGTGGCGCAGATCGGTGAGGAATTCTTCTCGCGGCGCATCGCTGCCCAGCCGCGCGGCCTGGAGATCGATGGCTGTCCGGATTTGCGCGGCCTCGAAGTCGTCGGGCCGGAACGGCTTAGGGCGACGACCCCGCAACAGGTCGTCGACATACCTGCGCAACCCGAGCGAGTTCATGATTCGTCCTTCTCGTTGACCTGTGCGGCCAGCCGCAATGCCCGATGCTGCAGTACCTTGGCGTTGGTGACGCTGACCCCGAGTTCGGCAGCCGACTCCTTGATCGAACGACCTTGCAGGAAGCGCAGTTCCAAGATCCGCCGATAATTGTCCGGCAACCGTTCGAGAACGTGGGCCACCCGCTGGGGAGCGGTGCTGATCGCCTCCTCGCTGTCGGGCGGTTGCTCGATGTCGTCGATGGAGGTGATCTCGCGTCCCAGTGTCTCGCGCCAGTGCGCGGCCAGCACCGTCCGCGCGGTGGCCCGCAGGTAAGCACGGATCTCGCCGACGCTGGCGGTCAATCGCAGGGGTCGCAGCGCGGCCAGAAAGACTTCGGCGGTGAGGTCCTCGGCGTCGGCTCGGTTACCCACCCGGGCGAAGATGGTGCGATAAACCCAGGTGGCGTTGTCTTTGTACACCGCCTCCCAGTTGGGATAGCCGCCGTCGGGGACCGCCCGCAAGGGCCGCGGGTCGACGGGTTCGCCGTGTGCGGTCACATATCGCCTGCCTCTTCGGAGAGCGTGGCTCCGCCACAGAATAGTGCCGTGTCACAGGTCTATAGCGACTCCGGTTACACCGCGGCTAGTTAGGCCTTGATCGCCTCGACGAAATAGCCGCGCGACGCCTCGGCTAGCGGAGCGGCCGGCCGGTATATGCGGGGGCCCATCCAGACGACGATAGTGCGGCGTGCCCGCAGTTACTGGCGGCGATGTTTCGTCCGTTGGGCGCCCGAGCCGCGCTGGCTGTTGTGCCCGTTGCTGATCGAGTCCACGTCGTCGCTTGGGCACTCGCCGAAGTCGACTGCGGTCCGCTACAAACGCGGCCGCGGGGAAGGCCGTCGTCCCGTACACCGTTCGATCAGTCCGATTGCTCGATTTGGCTATCCGGCCTGCTCGGCGCGGTTATCGTGTTGCTCAACCGTAGTGCCGTGAGGCTGATGCAGACCGGGCGCCGTTCTGAACGCTTAACCGGCTGGACTGGGGGCTGAGACCACATGCGCCGATTCACCGCCGCCGCGCTGGCGGCCATATGCGTGCTGGCCGCGGCATGCGGGGGCAACAGCAACAAATCGTCCGCATCGAGTTCCACAGCGCCGACCTCATCGACGCCCCCGCCTCCGGTCGCGGCCGCCGCGCTCGACGGGCTGCTGCTCAGCCCTGATCAGATCAACACCGCCGTGGGCGCTACCGGAATGAGGGTGACTGCAGACCACAGTGGGCTCGCCGACGTGAGTGCGCACGTGCCGGACAAAGACTGCCGAGCTATCCAAAGTGCAGGAGAAACCTCGGCGTACACCGGTCGCGGGTGGAGTGCTGCGCGCGAGCAGGAACTAGAAGATGGGCCCGACATTGCCCACGACAAAAACTATGTGATCCAGTGGGTCGTATCGTTTCCGTCGGCGGATCAAGCGGCCGCCTTCTTCACCGCTTCCGCGCAACGGTGGCTGGCGTGTTCCAACCGCACTTTCACCTACATATTTAACCAACCCGGCACGCCCGATACGACGGACGATGCCGGTCCCGTCTCCAACAGAAACGGCATACTGACTGATACGTACACTCAAGAGGGAACCGGCGGATGGGCTTGTCAGCGGGCACTCACCGTGACCAACAACGTAGCTACTGACATCACGGCGTGCAGCTTTAACCCAGACGACTCCGCGGTCAACATCGCCCACCAGATCGCCGCCAAGGTCGCAAAACACTAACGGTCGCAGGCGCATAAGACCATTCGCGAGTCGTGTGCCGTTACCCAATATCCGCTATTTGCGTACGTTTGCGGTCGCTTGGGCACTCGCCGAGCGGGGCGCACCGCGCGGCCTGCGCCGACTTCCCAAGTCATCCTCGTCGAGGCCGTATCGCGGATGGGTCGCGCGCTGCAAAACGTCCAGTAGCCGAGTCGCAGCCTTGGCCCATTTGCGGCTCCTAGTTGGTGCCGCGGCTCAGGTGGCGGAAGCCCGCACAGGCTTCCTTGATGCCCAGGACGAACGGTAGCGTGCTCAACTCTAACTTCAGCTTCGCCCCCAGCCGGCCGGACGAGCTGCGCTCTGCCACTATCGGTGCCACCTCGCACGTGGCGAGGTCGATGTAATGAGTCGACGTTTGTCCGATGCCCTCGAAGTCGTGAGTCAGCGGCTTGCACAGCTGGCGCACCGACTCGTCAAGGCACTGTGCCACGGTGTCGGTCATCAGCACGTATTCCAACACCGGTACCTGGTTTTTCAGCATCCGGTGCACCAGGATGACATCGACGCCGGCGAGCTCGACGTTGCGCTTCACCCGTTGCTCCGCAGCCTCGCCCTCGTGGGCAACGAACTTGAGCGACAGGTTGTCCAGCTGTGCGCAGCTCGCGCAGTCGCAGAGATCGGCCTTTTTCATCCTCTCGCGCCGCGCGAGAAACGACTGGCGCATCCGCGACAGCCCGTCCCACACCAGCACTTTGGCGTCGCCGCCCGGTGCCCAGAAGAACGCGGCGTCGCCCTCCAACTTCGCCAGCTTCAGGCCTTTGCCGGCGTCGATGACCGACTCCAGCAGCGCCGCCACCGTCAGCTGCGCATGGGCCAGGTGCATCCGGTTCCAATTCATGTAGTGCGTGTATCCGCCGATGTCGGCAATGATGAGAACGCCGCGCTGGATAGCCATGAACTGGGATTTTAGTTGCCTGGCCCTCGTTGATTGCGACAGGGTTGTACCTTCACCGACATCTGGTACTGGACGAAGTCGCGCCACCGAGAGAGGCTTGTCGGAGCGGCCGAAGAGTAGGCCTGCGGTGTCGTTGAGTCTCATGATGAGACCACATCTCCTAGGTCACGAAGCAGATCACTCGGATTGGACTTGCATCTCGAGGACGACGCGAAATCGCGCCTGCCCCAAGGCAAATCTGCTATTTCGTCATCCACGCGGTAACGTGAGACCATCTATGACCCGACTCTTATCAGGCTAGTGCGCATTGGTGAGTGAGTTGATCTTGGTGAGGGCTTGTGCGAGGTCGTCGGGTAGGGGCTCGGCGGCGGTCAGGGTTTGGGGGCCGGCCTGGATCTGGACGGTGCGGTAGCGGCGTGCGGTTCGGACGAATTTCTTGATGCTCCAACCGGTTTGGTGTTCGATCCAGTGACTGACCGCCAGGGCGGCGAACACGATCGTCAGGTGAGCATCGATCGACTCACGCTTGTGGTGATAGACCGGTCGGGCCTGCAGGTCGTGCTTGGACATGCGGAAACTCTTCTCGATGCGCCACAGCTGGTGATAGGCGTCGATGACGAACTGCGCGCTCTGGCCGGTGAGGTTGGTGGTGTAGCCCTTCCACCCGGCCAGGGCGCGGGTCTTGGCCTCCAGCTTCCGGTTGACGCTCTTGGTCGCCCCGGACAGCTTGATGTAGCGGTTGCGCTTGACCGGGGCTTTCCCATCGACGGCCCGTTCGGCTTTGGCGACCTGCTCGTCGATGCCGCGCAGGGTGCGCCGGGCCCGGTCGTGGCGGTACTGGTAGTAGATGACCCGATCGGGGATGCCGCGGGCCTTCTCCGCTGCTGGTGGCCGGCCACGGCTGGGTGAGGACCTGACCGTCGGGAATCTGCTCGCCCGGATGCTTGTCGCGCCACCGCGGACCACATCGGGCAGAAGGGGATCCGGGTGCCGAGGATGAACGACAACCCGGCAGCCTGCAGCGCGGTCTGGTTGGCCTCGGAGATCATGCCCGCATCGGCGACGACGGTGACATCGGTGAGCCGGTGGGCGGCCATGAATGCCCGTTGATGACCGGCAGCATGGTGGCGGTCTCGGCCTTGTTGCCCTCGAACGCCTCCACCGTCAGTGGGAACCCGGTGGCGTCGGTGAGCAGACCGATGGTGATCTGCGGTTCCAGGCGGCGTTCCTTGGAAAACCCGGGCTCGCGGAACCCATCGGCGGTGTCGGTTTCGAAGTACAGGGTGGACACGTCGATACAGCACCAGGACGCGGGCCCCAACTTGGCGTGGCGGCGCATGCTGCCGATAATGCTTGGCGCACTGCAGGTTTGGCGATCACCGGTAGGCGTCGTTTCACGGTGCGGTACGACGCGACGCGACGCCGGTCTCGGCGAGCACCCGCAGCGAGTCGGCCTTGCTGGTCGGCTCAATGATCCGTGCCAGCACCAGATCGCGGAGCACTTCGTCACCACCGGTCGCGCTGTCGAACCCGAGTACCTCGTAGGCCCGGCACAGGGCATCCCACAGATGGCTGGCCTTCGAACCCGAATCTCCAACGGTTCGCCGTCGACTCCGGTGCGTCCAGCCCAAGATCGAGGGCGTCCTGGCCTTCGGCCAGCCGCTGGGGGGCTGCGGCCTTGAGCGCTTCGAGCTCGGCATCGTCGTGGGCTGACCCGAAATGCTCAATCCGGCGCGAACCGCGCCGCGACGACCACACGATCTGCACCGCGATCGCCCCCGAAGCGGTCTTCACGGTGCGCACGTAAGCCATCACCGCACCCTACGGGCGCTCATCGCCGTGGTGTTCAGTATCCTTTACAAGGTCAGCCTCCCAATCTTCCTTCTCGGCGTGGCACTTCCATTACTTCCGCCACTCTTAGACGTATACGACCAGTGGCGTTCGGCGAAACAGGCAGGCGCAGACCGGCTTTCTATGGCAGATAGCATCGAACGTGCAATTCGCGGCAACGCCGATCACCTCTTGTCTGCCAACGATTTGTTGGTGTGGCAAGAGCGTTTGTATGGGCTACGACACGCCTCGCCGCAAGTACCCGACCTCATCTATAGGCGAGCTAGGGAACACAACGAGCACGCGATGGTATCGGCGGCAAAAGAACTTGCAGCGGCTACGCGCCGGGAGGTTCATTGAGCAAACAGATTGACAGCTTGCACAAAGGCCTTGGGCAGCGCCAGTGCAGCTGGCACGATGTGTGACCGCACCGGCGCGGATGCGCTCGCATGAAGTAAGGCCGCAGTCAGGAGTCGATAGCGCCGCGACATCTGGCGCCAGTGGCGGTCATATTCTCCCGGCCGGTCTGCGACAACACAGTTCACCAGTAATTCCGCGGCACCAAACGCCAAGCCCAGGCCCTCGCCTGTCAGCGCGTCGACGTAACCCGCCGCGTCACCGACCAGCAGAACCCGCCCGGCCGTCCGGCTCGAAACCTTCTGCCGCAACGGGCCGGCGGCTCGATCCGGGCCGTGCGGACAGCCATGCACTCGCTCCTTGAGGGCGGGAAATTCGCCGAGATGGCTGTCGAATCCACCGCGGCGGGAAGTCAGCACCGCTATGCCCACACAGTCGTCAGCGACCGGCGTCACGTACGCCTCGGCGCCGGCGGCCCAATGCACCTCGACATAGTCAGACCACGGCGCGGTCTGCACATGCCGACGAATGCCCCACCGCCGCGGACCCGCGCTTGGCTGCGCCAGGCCGAAGGATCGCCGAATAGGCGAGTGCAGCCCATCGGCGGCGGCGAGGTAGCGTGCCCGTCGCCCGCCCGCTTGCACCGACGTCTCATCCTGGCTCACATCGCCCACTTCCTCGTGCACGATTCGCACGCCCACGCTGGTAGCAGCTTCCAAAAGTGCAGCATGCAACGCGGTCCTACGCACGCCACGCCCAGTGCCGCACTTGAACGGCGCATCGACCCGCCGGTCGCCGTCCAGGTAGCTGATCCCACGGAATGGCTTGCCCGGTGCCTGCACGCCAAGGCGGTGCAAATGCCGCACAGTGTGTGGCATCAGCCCTTCACCGCAGGCCTTGTCGATCGGTCCGCTGCGCCGTTCAACGACGACGACCTCCAGTCCCGCCCGGGCACCGTGCATTGCGGTGGCCAGTCCGGCCGGGCCACCGCCCACGACAAGCAGGTCAATCACGTCAGACTCGCCAGCGCAGCATTTTCGACTTTGATCCGTGTTGTCAGCAGCGCCGCGTTCAGCGCCGAGAACGCCAACGCCGTCATCCACGCGGTGTGCACCAACGGCAGTGCCACCCCTTCCGCGACGACGGCGACGTAGTTCGGGTGCGACAGAAGCCGGTACGGACCCGAAGTGACACGTCCCGCGCCCGGCACGACGATGACGCGCGTGTTCCATTGTCGGCCCAAAGTCGCAATGCACCACCAGCGCAAGCTCTGCGCGGCCAGCACGATCGCCAGCATGGGCCAGCCAAGCGAAGGAATGAACGGCCGCTGCCAGGCGATCGCCTCCACCGGGCATCCAACCAGCAGACCCACGTGCAGCATGACCATCGACGGGTAATGCCGCGCCCCGAACTCGACGCTACCGTGGGCGCGACTCCAGCCACGATTGCGTTCGGCGACAATAAGTTCGGCCAGTCTCTCGAGAGCGACCATGCCGATCAGCAGCACATACCAGACCATCTAAATCGCCGCTAATCAGTGCCAGCGCAGCAGCACGAGTTCTGAACAGAACCCAGGACCCATGGCCATCATTAGCCCGGGGCTTCCAGTGGTCGGGCGCTTGGCGATCGTGTCGCGCAGAACGTGCAATACCGATGCCGATGAGAGGTTGCCGACCTCGCTCAGCGAACGCCAGGTCAGCTCGAGCGCGTCGTCGGGCAGGCCGAGTGACTCGACGATCGAGTCGATAATCTTCGGGCCGCCGGGATGGCTCACCCAGGCGCCGACATCAGGGATATCCAGCCCGTGCGTTGCGAGGAACTTGATGACATCGTCAGCGAGATACCGCTCGATGACGGCCGGTAAATCCGCAGCCAGGATGAGCCGAAATCCGGAGGAGCCGACGTCCCAGCCCATCGTGCGCAGCGAGTCGGGGTAGAGGTGGCTGCGCGAATCGACGATGTCGGGCCCGCCCGCGCCGATCTGTTCGGCGCGACGTTCGCCGACCGCGACCACCGCCGCGGCTCCATCGCCGAACAGTGCGCTGCCGACAAGAGTCGCCATGGAGGGCTCGGCCGCGGGGTAGGTAAGCGAGCACAGCTCTACCGACACCAGGACCGCGACGTCGTCGGGCGCACCCCGCAGATAGTCGTTCAGCCGGGCCACCCCCGCGGCACCGGCGACGCAGCCCAGGCCGAAGATCGGCACGCGTCGTACGTCCGGGCGCAGCCCCAGGCGCGCGGCGATGCGGGCATCCAGCGATGGCACCGCGATGCCGGTGACGGTCGTCGACATGATGAGGTCGACGTCCTGCGGCTGTAGCCCCGCCTCGTCGAGCGCACCCGCCAGCGCAGCACATCCGAGTTCCACTGCGTTTTCGATAAAGCTGTCATTGGCCTGGCCGAAATCGGTCAACGACGGGTAATCCTCGAGCGGCCGCACCAGGTAGCGACCGTTAACCTTAGAACTTGCGTGCAGTTTCCGGACAATGTCTCCGAAGGCCTCGAAACCCGGAAAGCTCACAAAGGATTCGGTGATCTCCTGCTGGCTGTAGCGATGCGGTGGCAATGCACCCTGCACGCCCGCGACGACACTTCCTGCACCCCCGCTGTGGGCACGAACACCGGTGCGGGTTGGTTTAATCGAAGGCCCACGCCGGCGTCGCGCCGTATCGCCGGTGAAGACCCCGCCCACGGTTCCCATCATGTTTCTCCTTGTCTCTTGCCGGAGCCGTTGTCGCCGTTGACAGTCGGTGCCGCCCGTGCGGCTGCTTCGATTTCAGAGGGGCGTCACCGTCGCTGATGGCGAGGCGTTCCTGAAGCCGCGCCAGCGGTTTGGGCGCCCACCAGTTCCAGCCGGCCAGCACATGCATGAAAGCCGGTACCACGACCATCCGCACCAGCGTGGCGTCGGCCACCACGGCCAGCGTCAGGCCTACCGCGAACATCCGCATAAACGACACATGCGCGGCGATCAGCGCCGCGAAAGAGATCGACATCACCAGCGCGGCCGCCGTGACGACGCGACCGGTGCGGGCCACACCCAGTGCGACGCTCTCGTCGTTGTCGGCGCGCGTCCGCCCCGATGCCAGCCAGAATTCACGGACCCGGGACACCACGAAGACCTCGTAGTCCATCGACAAGCCGAAGGCGATGCAGAACAGCAGCACCGGCATGTTCGCCACCAGCGTTCCGGTGGATGCCGTTCCCAAGCCGCCCAGATGCCCGTCCTGAAAGATCCACACCATCGCGCCAAACGCGGCGCTCAGCGACAGCACGTTGAGCACCAAGGCTTTCAGCGGCAGCACCATGCTGCCGGTCAGCAGGAATAGCAGCCCGAACGTGATTACGGCGATCAGTCCAAGCACCAGCGGCAGCCGCGAGGTGATCGCGTTGATGCTGTCCCGGTTGCTCTGGGCGGTGCCGGTCAACTCGACCGGCCTGCCGTCCGGGTGGGCCACCGCGTGCAGGCGGCGCAGCTGAACCTCCGAGCGGTCGGAAAACAGCGGTGCCGTGCTATTGACGGTGAGAAAGGCGCTGCCGCCCGCCACGCCGGTCGGCGCTGAGGCGGGTCCGACCAGGGTGCCGGCGACGAAGGTGCCCCTCGGAGCCGATACCGCTGACACATCGGGCACGCGAGACAAATCGGCTGCGTATCGCGCCACCTCGCGATCGGACACGCCGCTGGCGTCGGGGATGACCACCCTCACCGCGGTCGCGGAGTCGTTGGCGAAGTCGCTGCGCAGTTGGTCGCCGACCTGGCGAGCCGAGACGGAAGACGGCAGCACCCGGTCATCGGGCATACCCCAGCGCACCGAAAGGAACGGCGCCCCGAGCAGCACCAAAAGCGCAACCACCGCCAATCCCACCGGAATGGCATGACGGATCACGAACTTCGTTGAGCGATACCAGAACTCGTGCTCGATCGGACCGTGAACTGGTTCGGGCCGAGCGAGCAGGCGCCGGGTCAGCCGGCGCACATCCAGCGAATCCAAACGGTCGCCGAGCAGCACGATGGCCGCGGGAGTCACGACCACCGCGGCGATCGCGGTGAAGGCAACCGTGGCGATCCCGGCATAGCCGAACGACCTCAGGAAATACATCGGGAACAGAATCATCGCGGCCATCGACAGGGCGACGGTGGTGGCGGAGAACAACACCGTACGGCCCGCTGTGGCCATGGTGCGCACCAGCGCATCGTCGCGGCTGGCGCCGCCGGCCCGCTCGTCGCGGAACCGGGTGATGATCAATAGCGTGTAATCAATCGCCAGCGCCAGACCCAAAGCGGTGGTCAGGTTGAGCGCGAAGATCGACACGTGGGTGGCCAGCGTGAGCACGCGCAGCACCGCCAGTGAGCCCACAATCGCCACCGCCCCGATCGCCACCGGTAACGCGGCCGCCAGCAGCCCGCCGAACACCCAGACCAACACGATGAAGCTGAGCGGGATCGCGATCGACTCCATCACCAGCACGTCGCGCTGCGCCTGCTCAGTGATCTGCGCATTGACCATCGCGACCCCGCCCGACCGCACGGTGACAGCGTCGCGGTCGTGCGCCAACCGGTCAGACAGCGAACGAGCGTAGTCTTGCGCCTTGTTCTCCTCGCCGCTGATGCCCGCGACGATCAGCCCGGATTTACCGTCCTTGCTGACCAGCTTGGCCGCCGCCGCCGGTGGCGAGGTCCACGCCGAGTTCACGCCCGTCACATGCGCTGACCCGCGCAGCTGATCGGCGATCTGGGTGCCCACCGCGCGGGCCGCTGCGCTGTCGAAACCGTGCGGCGAGGAGACGACGAACAGCAGCTGCATGTCGGCCTGCCCGAACTTGTCGGTCAACAGCCGCGTCGCCCTGGCCGATTCCGAGGTGGGATCCTGAAAGCCGCCGGCGGACAGGCTCTTGACGACCGGGATCCCGACGATGCCCGCGGCCACCATCACCAGCGCCGCCACGGCGATGATCCGCCACGGCGCGGCGATAGCGAACCGCGCGATCCGTTGCAGCACGTCTCCCCGATACCGACCAGGGGTTTCGCCGCTAGCCGCGGCTGGCTTTGGTGCGTTTACGGCCGGTTTCGCACCGCTGCCGGTGCCGGCGAACTGCGAGTCGCAATCCGCGCCGATGGGCTGTGCGGACAGGTCGCTGGTGATGTCGATCAGCTTGATGGTCGGCGTTGTCATGGGGTTGTTTCTCTCATCGAGGCCGTCTGGCGGGTTCAGGCTGGCTGGCTAGAGCGGGTGGACAGTCACGGTGACCTGACCGTCGCGGACGGTGGTGATGTGCTCGACGCGGTACCAGCCAGGGAAGGACGGGGATTGCAACGCCAGGCCGGCGGCGGGGGCCAGGTGCAGATCACAGAACGCCTGATGGCATCGGCCGCCCGCCATGATGACAGGTTGGCGCCAGCAGCCGGGTACGTCGCAGGTGTTAGCTCGCGCCATCGACCAGGTGAGCGTGTCGGTGTCAATGCATGTGCTCATGGCGTGCTCCCCGATTTTCAACAACTGATGACTTTTTCAACAACTGGTGACTTTTTTCAACAACGGGTGACTTAGACCGTACGCGGGGACTCGCCACAAGTCAACAGCGGCTGACATACAATTTTCTGCATGGCGACCAAACGGCCCCGCAATGCCATCCAGACCCGCGCCGACATCCTCTCCGCGGCGCGTCGCCGCTTCGGGACGGAAGGCTACGACCGCACCACCCTGCGCGCCATCGCCGCGGACGTCGGCGTGGATGCGGCGCTGGTCATCCGCTACTTCGGCAGCAAGCAGGACTTGTTCGCGACAGCTACCGAGTTCACCATCGAGCTGCCAGACCTGTCGGGCGTCGATCCCGACGAGATCGCGGGCATGCTGTTGCCGCGGTACTTCGCGGTGTGGGAGGAGGACCACACGTTCCCAGCGCTGTTGCGGGCGGCGACGACCAGCCGGATCGCAGCGGATACCCTGTGCCAGGCGCTCGCCACGCATGTGGCGCCCATATTGATCACTGCCACCCCCGACCATCCGCAAACGCGGATCGGCTTGACGGATGCGTTCATTATCGGGCTTGCCACGACCAGGTCTATCCTCGCGAATCCGCCGGTGGCCAACCTCAGTCGCGACGAACTCAGCCGCTGGGCTGGCCCGGTCATTCGGCAGCTATTGGTTGGGCCGGCACCGTCTTAATCTCACGGTGCGGTCATGAGCACTCGTCAGGCACGCAGTGACATACGCGGGGACTCGCCACAAGTCAACAGCGGCTGACATAAAATTTTCTGCATGGCGACCAAACGGCCCCGCAATGCCATCCAGACCCGCGCCGACATCCTCGCGGCGGCGCGCCGCCGCTTCGGAGCGGAAGGCTACGACCGCACCACCCTGCGCGCCATCGCCGCCGACGTCGGCGTGGATGCGGCGCTGGTCATCCACTACTTCGGCAGCAAGCAGGACTTGTTCGCGGAGGCCGCCGACTTCACGATCGAGCTACCAGACCTGTTCGGCGTCGACCCGGACGCGGTCGCGGACATGCTATTGCCGCGGTTCTTCGCGATATGGGAAGAGGACCACACCTTTGTGGCGCTGCTACGGGCGGCGATGACGAGCAAGACCGCCGCGGACACTATGCGAGAGGTATTCGCCAAGCAGGTAGCGCCCAAGCTGATCGCCGCCACCCCAGACCATCCCCAACAGCGGATCGGGTTGATGGGTGCGTTCATCATCGGGCTTGCCACCACCAGATACGTCCTGGCCAACCCACCGGTGGCTAACCTCAGCCGCGACGAACTCAGCCGCTGGGCCGCCCCGATCATCCGCCAGCTCCTGGTAGGGCCCGCACCCGACGAACACTAGCGGCCCGGTGTCCTGATCGTCGTCGAGGGCGTTGAGCATCAGCGGCCGCACCGGCCCACCGGTTGATCAGCATCTGGACACCTTGTCTGTCGGTGCCGAGTGCGGTTGGCGCGGTTGATGATTCGCGAGCCTATATTTCCATCACGACGGTCTTGGCTTCGGTAAAGAACTCGCGACTGTGCTTGCCTCCTTCGCGGCCGATCCCGCTGTCCTTGAAGCCGCCGAACGGTGCGCGCAGATCACGAACGAAGTAGCAATTGACCCAGACTGTGCCGGCCCGCACAGCGCGTGCGACACGGTGTGCGCGACGCGCATTTTCGGTGAATACCATGGCGTTCAGGCCATATCGGGAGTCGTTCGCCAGCCGGATAGCGTCGGCTTCGCCGTCAAAAGGTGCGATGGTGACGATCGGGCCGAAGATTTCCTCATGGCTGATCCGCATCTCCTGGGTGGTGTTGACCAGCACCGTCGGCCGGACCCACCAGCCTTCGTGTAGACCGCCGGTGAGGAGCTTGGCTCCTTCGGCTTCGGCGACCTCGAAGTAGTGGCACACCTTCTGCCAGGGTTCTTCGCTTGCCAGCGGCCCGATGTCGGTGGCGGGGTCGCTCGGGTCGCCGACCACGAGACGCTCGGCCAAGTCGACGAAGCGGTCGACGAACTCGTCGAAGATCGCGCGCTCGACATAGAGGCGGCTGCCGGCCAGGCAGACTTGGCCCGAGTTGGTGAAGGCAGCCTTGATGGACCAGTCGAGCGCGGCGTCGAGGTCGGCGTCGGCGAAGACCAGGTTTGCGCTCTTGCCGCCCAGTTCGAAGCTCACCCGTTTGAGGGTGGGTGCACCAGCCTGGAGGATTTTGCGTCCGGTGTTGGATTCGCCGGTGAACGTCACGAGATCTACGTCGGGGCTAGTGGTCAGGGCTTCACCGGCTTCACCGGGGCCGTAGCCGTGCAGGATATTGAGCACGCCTCTGGGTAGCCCGGCCTCGATGGCCAACTCGCCGAGACGGGTGCAGGTGCCCGGGCTTTGTTCTGCCGGTTTGAGAACTACGGTGTTGCCAAAGGCGAGGGCGGGGGCGACTTTCCACGTCGACAGCATCAGTGGGAAATTCCACGGACTGATCGCGGCAGTAACGCCGACGGGTTCGTAACTGGTGTAGATGTGGTGGGTGCTAGACGGTAGGGATTCGTCCTCGCAGAAACGCGGATAGTCAGCGAAGAATCGGAAGTTCGCGACCGAGCGTGGCAAGTCGCGCTCGCGGCACTGGGTCACCGGCTTGCCCATGTCGGTGCTTTCCAGTGCAACAAGCTCGTCGGTGTGTTGTTCGATGAGGTCCGCGAGGCGGTGCAAGTGGGCGCGCCGCTCGTCAGGAGTCATGCGGGGCCATGGGCCTTCGTCGAAGGCGACCCTCGCGGCGCTCACCGCGCGGGCGGCGTCTTGTGTGGATCCGCGGGCGACTTTCGCCCAAGGCTGCTGGGTGGTGGGGTTGACTGTGTGAAACCACTGATCGTTGGCGACGCGTTCACCGTCGATGAGGTGGGTGAGTTCATCCATATCGGGTCCTGCTTTCAGCTTGAGGCGAGCCGCGTGATCGCTGCGGCGACGGTCGGGGAAGTGTTGGACGACATCGTTTTTCAGGCGGGCTCAGCCGCAACGATCAGTCGACGATTACCGGTGGCGTAGTTTCGCTGGCGTTGTCCCAGACTTCCTGGTCGCTCAGCGACACCAAAAGGTCGTACGCGTCGGGCCAGTGCATGGTGGGTTTGTCAGGATCGGCGGCGGGCTGCGCGACGGGCGTCGCGGGCCTGTCGAAAGCGGCCGGGCTTTTGAGCGCTTCCACCTCGTGCTGCGAGATATCGCATAGGCCAACAACTTCGGGGTCCACCCAGGCGTTGGCGTCGATATCGTGTCCGCAGGTGACCTCCAGGCTCAGGCCTTCGGGTCCTCCGAAGTAGATCGACTTGATGAAGCCATGGTCTATGGGGCCGATCACCTGCACGCCGCGGCTGCGGATCCGATCCCGCATCGTCAGAACCTCGTCGAGGGTGTCGACATGGAGGGCGACGTGTTGCATCCCACCGATGGTGACGGCGCCACCGGGATTGCCGGCGTGAGTGACGCCCCACTCGATGTCCTTGGGATTGTCGGGGTGCTGGACGAACGCGACGTAGCTCTCCGGCGCCAGTTCGACGAAGCCGTGGAACGCGCCGTCGACGCCATGCATGTAGTACAGCGCCCGTAGCGGGCAGCCGAGAACATCGCACCAGAATTCGAGCTGTCCCTTCATGTCTCGTGTGCTCAGGGCTAGATGGTTGACGCCGCGCGGGTGCAGGGTGGTCGTCATGCGTGCTGCTCCTTGGATGTTGAGCTGAGTAGTTGGCTGTTGGGGTGATCACTTGGCTTGGCGACGGCACCATTCGAGCACCACGTCGCTGTAGGCGACGGTGTGCGACAGCATCAGCTGATGCATGCCATCGGGGTGCACATACAGTTCGACGGGTCCCGCGGTGGCGTCGGCGACCAGTTTGGCGACGTCGGGGCCGAAGGTCGTGTCCCGCTCGCCGACCGTGTAGAAGATCGGCTTGGTGTTCTGCGAGATCGGCACCACTGGGTCGTAGCGGAAGAACGACGCGAATGCCCGCAATTCGTAGTACCAGGTGTTCAGTGGATCGGCTTTCTTTTGCTCGCTCGCACCGACGTAGCCGTAGTCCTCGTCGAAGTTGATGAATCGGTCGAGGCTGAGCAGAAGTTTGTCGCCGAACAATGCATCGATCTGCTCAAAAGCCTCGCTACGAAACGGATTCGGGTTCGGAATCAGCGGCGCGGACGGGATTGCATAGCCCATCAGGATCGCGCCCCGGAAGGCATCAGAGGCCTGTAGCGCGCAGTAGGCCGCCGCGGCACCCAACGATGATCCCTTGATGAACACCGGCAGACCGGTGGTCTCGCCGATGTGCTCGCCCAAAGCCACCGCGTCGTCGACCCACTCCTCGATGCTGAACCGGCCAGGTGGCCGCATGTTCACAGACCGGCCGTGGCCCGGAGCGTCCATGCTCCAGACATCCACGCCGTGGGACGCGTGGTGCGCGCAAAAACTGTCGTAAATGCCGCCGTGGGAAGCGATCCCGTGCTGAATCAGGATCGCGTGGTCTGCATCTTTGCCGGGATACCGGTAGCTGAACGTCTCGTTGAGTACGTGTTCTTCTCGCTTCATGAGTGTCAGCTTGAACTATTTCTCGCCATGTGTCAAGAAAACATCCGCCGGGGGGTATCGTGCTGTCATGGCGACAGATGCCGTGCAGACCGCCGAGACACGTGGTCGGCCACGTATACGAGACGACGACGAGATCCTGCGGGCCGCGTTACACGCCTTCGCCGAGCATGGCTACGACGGAATGTCGCTGCGCACGCTCAACGCCGAGATGGGACTGAGCCGCGGCACCATCAACCAACGGTTCCGTTCAAAAGAGCAGCTCTGGTACGCCGCCGTCGATCATGAGTTCCGCCACCTGATCGAGGATCTCAACGCCGAGCTGCAACAACGACCGGTTCCCGACGACGATCTGTCGCGGGTACGCGAGGGCATTCGCGCATTCCTGATCGCCTCGGTCCGTCGCCCGGAACTCGTCAGGTTGATGAACCAGGAAGGCCTGCATTCGACCAGCCGCCTGGACTACATCATGACGTCGTTCACTCTGCCGACGCTGACTCCGGTATGGCAGGCCGTGAACCGGCTCGCCGACGCCGGCGTGGTGCGACGCGTGCCTGCCCGAACGTTGCTGTTCCTCATCGCCCACGGGGCCGCCGCGCCGTTCACCCTCGGCCCACTTTCGGATCGATTCGACCCGGTTGACGGCCCCCTGGACCCTGTTGATCACATTGAGCTGGCCACCGACATCATCGTCTCCGGGCTCCGCATCGCCCAGCCCGACGGCGCCGACCGCTCCAACGGCCGCTCGGGCGCCTCCAGAACAAAACGGCGAGCCTAATGATTTTGCTAATGGCGGAGAGCGGTCAAATGTCTTCGGCGCCCAGCAGATTGGGTCACTGGCCACCAGCCGGGAATCGTGGGCGTGACGCGGATGCCGGCGCGTCGCTGGGTCAGGGATGGGGGTACTCGCGCGTAGCCGGCTCGGCGAACTTGTCCAGCTCCGGGAGGTTGACCACGATCGGATCGGGGTTCGAACGGGTGACAATCCAGACGGTGGGGTTGTCGACGGATGCGTTGATCTCCTGATGCACCGTGTGCGCGGGAATGAAAACGAAGTCTCCCGGACCCGCCTCAACAACGTGCTCCAGACGATCACCCCACCGATACCTGGCGGTGCCTTCAAGCACGTACAGGATGGTCTCCTGATCGCCATGGTGGTGCGCACCGGTCGCCGCGCCGGGTAGCACCGTGCTGAGGAAGGCGCTCAGTACCTTGGCGTCGGGGTTGCGGCTGTCGAAGGCGACCGCCCGGTGCAGTCCCGAGGTCTGCGGGGTGTCATCGGAGAGTTGGTCATGCCGAACGACGCGGACCGAAGGCTCGTGCATTGGGATTCCTTTCTGTTCCACGGCCGGTAGTGCGCTGTCGCCGGCCGCGTGCAGTCCGAACGGTGAGGGGTCGCCGACCCGCCAGGTGCCCTCGAACTGCACGCTTCGACCGACTGCGCAGCCCCTGTGCATGGCCCGCCGGGCCGTCGGTAGCTGCTGAGCCTCCCAGCTCTTCAGCCGAAGGGGTACCTGCCGTCCAGTGGTGTGTAGCAGCGCGTTGCCTAGCTGCCAGGCATCGTCGGCCGCCTTGGCGGTGCCCGCACCGATATGCGGTCGCAGTGCAAACGCCGCATCGCCGATCAGACAGCTTCTCCCGAAGGCCATTCGCGGCACCTCGAGGTCGACGATCACCTGGACGAACGGTTCCGCGCTTCGTTGGACAAGCTCCGCGATCGGCGAGGGGAGCTCGATGTCCGCCGCGGAATGCAGTGCCTCGAGATGCGTGGCTGGACCGATCCGGGTGGCACGGTCAGCTCGGCCCTGGAACCATTTCGGTCGGTCAGCAGGTCGGTGAGGTGGTCGCCCGGAGCGACGTTCCGATACCAGAGCCAGTTGCACAGCACGGACCCGTCCGTGCCCGGAATCGGATAGGTCAGCAAGTGGCCGTGCGGGCAGGATCCGGTAGGTGATCGCGTCGCGGCAGGATGCTCGCCGTACGGCCGCTGAGTTCATCGCGTTCGATGGTGCCGCGCCAGGCCACGTATCCCACATAGCGCGGTTGCGCGTCGGGCACCAGAATCGAGCGTCCCGTCGAGCGGATGCCGTCGGCGCACACCACGAGGTCTGCGGTCAAAGTCTGACCGTCGGTCAGTGACACCGCGACCTCATCGTCCCGGTTGTCCAGGTGCGCAAGCTGAGTCGACAGGTGGTAGTGCTCGGTGCCGAAGGCGTCTAGCAACCCTTGGTACAACTCGAAGTACGACGCCAACCGATATGCGCAGGGTTGCTCGTGGACGACCGAGCCGTCATCTCCGAGATAACGAAGTCTGCTGGCGGGCACGCCGATGTCGCCAATCGCCTTACCGACCCGCTCCACCAGATAGCGAACAGTGATGGGGTGCGCGACGATGCCGGCCCCGCGATCCTGCAGCGGAACCGCACTACGCTCGAGAACGTCGACGTCCCATCCCTGGTCTCGGAGAACCAGCGCTGCCGTGAGGCCCCCGAGGGATCCGCCCACCACTGCTGCCCGGCTCATCCGGCTTTCCCGTCCTCCCGCTTGGCCGTCGACTCTTCGCCCATGATCGGCTGGGTCGGTGCCTGTGCTGTGACCATGGCTTAATAGTGGCCGTCTTCGGCGCCGATGTCCTCAGCGCTGACGCCCATTGACAGTGCCTGTGCCAGCCTCACTGGACGCATACCCGGTTTTCTGCAATCCGGACGGTTGGCAGGCCCTGGCAATGGGCGATCAGAATGACCTGCAATTTTGACGGGCCGGTAGACCGTGACCGCGCCGGATCTGATGGCGCGCAATGGCCGTGTTGTGCCGTCCGATCTGGACGACGCCACACCGCAGAGCGTTTTCGTAGCGGCCCGGCTGCCTTAGGTACGCCGGCCGGGGAGCGCGTCGTCGCGTCCGGGTTGTCCGTCGAGGGGAATGCCGGCGATGCTGCCGGCATCGTGGCGCAACGCGCGATTGCCGACGACGGCCTATTTGTCTCGAATTTCGCGGCGGGTCCGCATCACTCTAGCGTGCTAATCTCACCGATAGCACGGATCACCATCGCTGTAGTAGAACATGATAGTCATCTAGATAGACCTCAGTAGGCGTTGTTGGAATGGGATACGTGAAACAGCATGGTGGAGGTCCGGCGATGGCCGTCAGAAAGAGAACGACATGGGCGTGAAGGAGTGACGACCGACCTGGCGGGTGGAAGCCGCATCCTCTCGTACGAGCGTGACGGGCTGACGTTGCGGTACTCCGTGGTGGGCGACGGGCAACCCATCCTGTTCGTGCACGGGGCGACGGCCACAGGGGAGTTCGAGTGGGGACGGCTCGCGGCCGACCTGGCGACGGATTATCAATGCGTCCTGCCAGATCTGCGCGGTCACGGCCGATCAGAATTCCGCGGATCAGGCGACATGGGACAGGCCATCTGCGCTGATCTGCGACATCTTATCGAGCACCTGGGCCTCGACCAGCCCCACATCGTGGGGTTTTCATACGGCGCCGAGATCACGCTCATGGTTGAACTGTCAGCGCCCGGCACCGCACGATCTCTTGTGCTGGTAAGCCCGGGCACCGGCCGCCCCAGCGACTACCGAGCTCCGCGCCTTGAGCACCTGTACCGCACCTGGCCCTTCGCGCTGCGCCGCCTGCACGAGACCCACCATGGGCCGGAACACTGGCGTCAACTTGTGACGGCGCTGCATGAGGACAGCGTCGGCCGATCCGAACTCTCGACCGAAACACTGGCTGGTGTCAGGTGTCCTGTGTTGTTGGTGGCCGGCGCCCTCGACGAGTCGACGCGGCGGGCCCAAGGGCGACGATTCGCCGAGGTCAACGCTTTGGCGCGGTACGTGGAACTCGACGGCGCGGCACACGCCGTGCACCACAAGTGCGCCGATAGGTTTGCGCAAGTCATCAGTGACTTCCTGGCTGAAGTCGACAAGGAGAGAACGGGGAGCCATGGCGCGACAGAAGATCGCTGAGCACAAACCGGCCGTGGTGGAGCCGCCAGAGCAGTACGTGCCGAGCTGGCAGCGAGATAGTGTCGATCGATCGCTCCGCAACGCGATCGAACGCGCGCGCAAGCGCAGCGATCGCTTCGTCGAGGCTGCCGTTGAATTGCTGTCCGAACGCGACGAGGGTGACTTCTCCATCCAGGACGTGGTGGACCGCTCCAATCAGTCGCAGCGCACGTTCTATACCTTCTTCGACAGCAAAGACAGCCTGATGCTCGCCGTGTACGAGACGATTCTGCGCAAGACCGCGATGCCGATGCTGCAACAGCGGTGCGAGGGCATCGACGATCCGGTGCTGCGGCTTCGGACTCTGCTGGACGCTTTGTCCGAGATCACCGAGATGCCGGCGCGGTTGGCCCGTGGGTTGAGCGTTCTTCACCTGCGGCTCGCCGAGACGCGGCCGAACGACCTCGCCAGCGCCTTGGAGCCGTTGCACGCCTTCATCGTCGAGTTGCTCACCGCAGTAGCCAAGGCGGGCCGGCTGAGGGAGGACCTCGGGCTGCACACGCAAGCGGCGCTGCTTCAGGAACTGCTACTTGCCTCCACGCACTCCCGGGTGTTGACGGGCGGCAGCCAGACCAGCGTCGACGATCTCTGGGCGTTCTGTTCGGCCGCGATATTGCGTCGCGAGGACTGACCGCCTGCGCTTCACGTCACGGCACCGGCGATCTTGAGCTCGATGAGCTCGTCATCGGATTTTCCGAGTCCGCGCAGGATTTCGTCGGTGTGTTCGGCGAACTGCGGTGCCCGAGTGAGGCTTGCTGGCGTCTCATCGAATTGCACGGGGTTAGCGACCAGTTCGCGTCGCGCGCCGTCGATGTCGAAAACTTCGGCGATCATTCCGTTGGCCCGCAGTGCGGGATCTTGCCCCACCTCCCAGGGATCCTGCGCGACGCCCCATTGCCCCTCCATGCCGCTGAACTGTGACGTCCACTCGGCCAGCGTCCGCCCGGCTATGACCTTCTGCAGGACCTCGGCTGCCTGTCCGGCGTTGCCCATGAGGGCGTCGGCGGTCGCGAACCGCTCGTCGGTGACCAGATCCTCGCGGTCGATGCGCCGGCAGAATTCAGGCCAGTAGCGACTCGGTTGCAGCATTGCCAGCACTATCCAGCGGTTGTCGGCGGTGCGGTAGTTGCCGACGAGCGGATTGGTGCGAGCCGAGCTTGTGCTCGGCGTGCGCTCTGGCGGCCCACCGGTCAGGAGCGCGAAGCCGACCGCCAGGGCGTTCGCCCAGGCGCCCACGCCGAGCAGCGAGACGTCGACCACCGAGGTCTGGCCGGTCCGTTCGCGCGCCAAAAGCGCTGCGGCGATACCCCCGGCGATGGTCATCCCGCCGAGTGAGTCACCGTACGCGCCGGCGGGCATCTTGCACAGGCCGTCGAAGTCCGTCGGCGTCGTCCCGAGCGCGCTGCCGCCCCGGGCCCAGAAGGCGGTGCTGTCATAGCCGCCTTTCTCGCTGTCGGGGCCGCTGCTGCCGAAGCCCGAACCCCGCACGTAGATGATGTCGGCGTTGATCTTGCGTACGTCGTCGAGCTCGATGCCGAGCCTCCGGCGCGCCCTGGGCAGGAAGTTTGTCAGGAATACATCGCTGGTTCGGATCAGCTCATGCAGGACGTCCATTGCCGCTGGCCGCTCGAGCGCGAGGCCGATGCTGCGCTTCCCGCGGTTGGGGTGTTCCATCAGCGGCGCGAAGGAGCCGCTGCCGACGGGCATGTCCATCACTGCGCTGAGGCCGCGTTGGGCGTCGCCTGTCTCTGCGTGCTCGACTTTGATCACGTCCGCGCCCCAGTCGGCCAGGACCGCGCCGGCAGCCGGTACAAAGGTGAACTGAGCCACCTCCAGCACGCGCACGCCTTCCATCGGTCGGATCACAGCGGTCTCCTGTTCTGATTCAGTTCGATTGGTGCCGAAGCGATTTCGCGGTCAGCTACTCGCTGGGCGAACGTGGATCACATCCATCATCAGATCGCGCGGGCGGGTCAGCACGTCATACAGAACCTCGGCGACGCGCGCCGATGTCAGGAGTTGCGTTCCGCTCATCCGGGTCAGATACCCGTCGGCCTCCCAGACGGGCCAGGCCCGCTCCAGGTCGCCCGGTCCGAAGTTTTCATGGATACCGGTATCGCCGACGGCGCCCAAGATGACCAGGGTCACCCGGATCGAGTCGCGCCGGAGTTCATGATTCATCGCCTGGGTGAAGCCATTGAGTCCGTGCTTGGTCGCCGCGTAGAGAGTCATCATCGGCAGGTAATCGAGGGTGATCTCCGAGGAGATGTTCATGATGTCGCCGCCGCCCGCCGCCCGCAGCAGTGGGATCGCCGCGCGCGTCGTGTACATCGGTGCGACGAGGTTGGTGTTCACCGTGACGGCGATGTCCTCGTCGCTGGCCTCCTCGATCAGGCGGATCCGGCTGGCGCCCGCCGAGTTAACCAAGACGTCGACACGCCCGAATTGTGCCGCCACCTGCTCGAAAGCGGCGCAGACTTCGGTAGCGCACGTGACGTCGGTGGCGATCGGGACCGCAGTGGGTCCCAGGATGTCGGCGATCTCGTCGAGCAGCAGCTTCCGACGCGCGAGCAGAACGACGATGGCCCCCTCCTGCGCGAAGCGCTGAGCAGTCGCCCTCCCGACGCCCATCGAGGCTCCCGAGACCACAACGACCTTGCCCTCCATGCTGCGGGACATTGCAAGCCTCGATTCCTCATACTCCTAGACGACTACTTGCGTCCACGATCTGCACCGCCGATGCAGCAGCACATTGCATGAAACGCACATGTCGTTCTACCATGACGCGCACGTGATAGTCATCACCTAGCCCGCGACAGCGTGCGGGCGTTTGTTCGGAGGGAGTCCGTAGTGCCCACACGCGTCACGGGCAAGGAGGCCAAGCAGTGGGCGGTCGAGCATTTATGGGGCAACTGCAGCTCGCTCTACACGCCGTTTTCGGGCCGGGACGGCGACGACATCGACTTCGAGGCACTACGTGCGCTGGTGCGACACTGCCTGGTCGATCTGGACCAAGACGGCATCTGGCTCACCGGCGGCATCGCCGAATTCTGGTCGCTGACCACCGACGAGCTCAAGGAGGTCGTCCGGGTCGCCGTGGAGGAGGCCCGCAGCGTGAAGCCCGCGGCTCTCGTGCAGGTGATGTCCAGCACTGACACCGCCAAGCAATGTGTCGACCTGACACTGCACGCCCAAGAACTCGGCGTCGACATCTGCTACATCCTCACCCCGTACTTCGAGTGCTCGGGCAAGCCAGGCGTTTTGGAATACTTGCGCTACGTCGCAGACCGGACCGATATGCCGTTGGGATTCTTCAACTCCCACTCCACCGGCCTGGTGCTGACCCCGAGCGAATGCGTCGAGCTGTATCACGAGATCCCGGCGCTGTGCGGACTCAAGAACGGGCTGCTCGACGCTCAGCACAGCCTGGCGGTTCACCATCTCGCGCCCGAAATGGTGCTGTGGGAGGCGGACGACGAAGCCGGAATCCGGCTGGGAATACCCCATCCAGGGGCGCTCGGGTCCGCGCTGTACCTCTACGAAAAGCCCGGATTGCTGCTGTTCTCCGAGTGGCGTTCACTTCTGGTGGCCGGCGACTTCGAACGGGCCGAGAAGTTCGCTGCCGAGACCGGGTTGGCAGATATGAAGGCGGCCAGTCGCCGCTACCAAGCGCACCCGGCCCGGCCGGGCTCGTTCACGCATTGGGGCGCGGGATTCAAGTTCGGTGCCAGCCTGCTCGGCCTACCGGTGGGCGACTACCCCCATTCACGGCCGCCGCAGACCGCATTCCCCGACGACCTCAAGGGCCCGATCATCGAGGCGTATGCCGCGTCCGGGTTCATCAAGTCCTGAGAAACGGAGCGCTGCCGTGCAGGTGCAACTGGCTTCGGCAGGGGCCAGCCAACGGCCGGTCGAGCTGTGAGCAACGACGAGCGTTCCGCGGCGCTCGCCGACGCGGCCGTTCGCGTGACGCGCGACGGGCCGGTGGCGGTGGTGATGCTTGCGCGGCCGGCGAAGTCCAACGCGATGGATGGCGAAGTCACCGCTGCACTGCTGGACGCCCTGCGGTCGCTCTCCGAGAGCGGCGACGTACGCGCAATGGTGCTCACCGGCGAGGGTAGGGCGTTCAGCGCGGGCGGCGACATCCAGACCATCCGAGAGATGGGCGCGGACAGGGGAGTTCGCGACGCGATCCTCGACAAGCACCAGGAGTTGTTCTGGGCCATGACCCGGCTGCCGTTCCCGAGCGTCGCGGCGGTCAACGGCGCCGCAGTCGGGGCGGGTGTCACCATCGCGCTGCTGTGCGACCTGGTTGTCATGGCACGAGACGCTTTCCTGTCCGATCCACGCGTCGCACTCGGCCTGCTCGACGGCGCGGGCGGAATTGTGTTGTGGCCGTTGCTGACCAGTCTGTCCGCGGCAAAGGAGCACTTGTTGCTCGGCGATCGGGTTCCGAGCGCCGAAGCCTACCGGCTCGGCTTGGTCAACCGCGTCGTTCCCGCCGAAGAAACTGTGCCGGCGGCCCTTGATGTGGCCCGCCGGCTGGCGGACCTACCGGCGCACGCGGTGCGAGAGGCGCGGCGCTTGCTGAACTTTCACATCGAGCGGGCGGCCCCGGTGCTGTCCGAGTGCGCACGGGCTGAGAGCGATTGCTTCGACACGGACGAGCACCGTGCCGCGCTGGATCGGTTGAGTGCCCGACTTGCCGCGAGACCGCCGGGGGAGTCCTAGTGGTCACACGCAACCGTGTCGCGCTGGTGACGGGAGGCACCCGAGGGATCGGGCGCGCCGTGACCGAGAGGCTGGCCGACTCCGGGGTCGACGTGGCCGCCGGATACGCCACCGATCACGTTGCAGCAGAATCGGTCCGGGACCGATGCGAGAAGGCCGGCGCGCGCGTGACCCTGCACCGGGTGGACGTGGGCGACCCGGACTCCTGTCGGCGCCTCGTCGACGAGGTCCTGGACCAGCACGGGCGGCTCGACTACCTCGTCAACAACGCCGGCACCGTCACCGAGCAGCGCTACGCCGATATCACGACTGACGACTGGCAGCGGCACCTGGCGGTCAACCTGTCTGCCGCGTTCTTCCTGTCGCAGGCGGTCCTGAGCACGATGATCGAGCGCCGCTTCGGGCGCATCGTCAACATCGGCTCGGTGTCCGCGACGATGGGCAGCCCCGTGCAGATCCCTTACGCCGCAGCCAAATCCGGGCTCATCGGATTGACCCGGTCGACAGCACGCGCTGTCGCACGAAAAGGAATAACGGTGAACTGCGTGATCCCGGGCAGCTTCGACACCGATCTGCCCCTGGGTTTGGCCTTCACGGCCCGCGACGCCGTGACGTCGATGATCCCGGTCGGCCGCTGGGGGCGGCCCGAAGAACTCGCGCACGCGGTCAGTTTCCTGCTCGACGACCTGGCATCCTATGTCACCGGGGCGGTGCTGACCGTGGATGGCGGAATGAGTATGGGCGGATGACCCCGACACCGTTGACCGCCGCGTGCATCGTTGCCCCCGCTGTACCGGAGGACCGCCGGGACGCGTATCGAAGGTTGGGTTACGTCAGCGACATGGCCATGAGCTCGTCGGTCGAACGTGCCGCCCGGTTGTGGGGTTCGCGCCCGGCGGTGACGCAAGCGGGCGTGCAGATGACGCACCGTGAGCTGTTGAAGCTTGTCGAGCGCGCCGCGGCCTGGCTGAGTGGCAACGGAATCCGACCGGGCGACGTCATATGTTGGCAGACCCCGAACTGGTGGGAGGCCCATCTGCTCGGTCTGGCCGTCTGGCACGTCGGCGCGGTGAGCGCGCCGATCGCTCCGTTCTACCGGGAGCATGAGCTGCGCCAGGTGATCGAGGAGGTGCGGCCGGCGGCCGTCATTTCGGCCGAATCGTTCCGCGGTTTCGCGCACGCCGAGGCCTTCGACGACCTGCTCGGCGAGAACGGCCTCAACGAGATCCCTCGAATTCTCCTGCGCGGATCACGTTTCGCCTGGACGCCATTCGACGAGGTCGTGTGGCACCCTCGACGCTTACCGTCCGCCAACGTCGGGGCGGACGAGCCTTGCCTGGTCCTGTTCACTTCCGGCACCACGTCGCGCGCCAAGGCGGCCGTGCACTCGTCGCGTACGTTGTTGGCCGAAACCCGCCAGCTCGCTGACGCGTGGGGACTGAGCTGGCAGGATGTCGGCTACATGGCCGCTCCACTGCAACACATCACCGGACTGCTCAATGCAATGACGATCCCACTGTTGGTGGGGGCCTGCGCGGTGCTCGCCGAGCGGTGGGAGCCCGGCCAGGCGGTCCAGGACATCATGACGCACCGGGTGACCTACTCGGCCGGCGCGACGGTGTTCCTGCAGGAACTGACCGACGCTGCTAGAGATGCTCGGCTTCGGTTGCCGCTGAAGATGTTCGCCTGTGGGGGAGCCTCGGTGCCGCGCGCAGTGATGGAACGCAGCGAGGAGCAGGGTATCCCCGCGGCACGGGTATACGGCATGACCGAGTTGCCGACCGTGACGGTGATGAGCCCAGCGGATCCTTTCGATCTGCGCGCGACGACGGACGGCGCCGTGGCACCCGGGGTCGAGGTCCGAGTTCTCGGCGACGACTCTCATTCGCTCTCAACGGGTTGCGCGGGCGAGCTTGCGGTGCGTGGGCCCGAGCGGATGCTCGGCTACCTCGAGCCCGCAGAAAATCGGTCCGCGCTTGACGAGGACGGCTGGTTCCGGACCGGCGACATCGGCGTCCTTGACGATCACGGATTCCTCACGATCACCGGCCGAATCAAAGACGTTATCAATCGTGGTGGTGAGAAATTCTCCGCGCGCGATATCGAGGACCTCCTGGCCTCGCATCCGTCAGTGCGCCAGGCCGCCGTCGTCCCGGGTCCCGACGCACGGTTCGGCGAGGTACCGGTCGCCTTCGTCGTGCTGCACGGTGACCGGCAGTCCTCGGTCGGCGAATTGGCCGCGCACCTGCACACCGCCGGCCTGGCCCGCCAGAAGTCGCCGACCGCTTGGCATTTCGTGGATGCTCTGCCGATGACACCATCTGGCAAGGTCAAGAAATTCGAGCTCGCGGCCACGGCGGCAGCAGCGAGGGGCTCCCAATGAACATCGATCAATTCCGCGCGGTGCTCGAGCTCGGCCGGGACGGCGACGGGCGCAGTGTTCTTCCGTTGGCTCACGGCGGCGCGGAGCGGATTTTCGGCGGACAGATCCTGGCTCAATTGGTGGCGGCCGTCGAGCCCGAACGGACCGTCAAATCGCTGCATGTGGCGTTTCCGCGTGAGGGGCGGCCGCACGACTCGTTGTATTTGGACCTCGAGAACACGCACGACGGTCGCACCCTCGGAGTGCGCCGAGCGGTGGTCTACCAGGACACCCAACACGTCGGGGAGCGCCGCGTCGTTGCTACCGGTACAGTCCTCGTTGATCGCGCCGACGAAGCGTACGACTATCAATTCAACACGGTCGCCCACGCGGATCCTTTGGCGGCCAAGCGGATTGATTTTCCGGTGGTACCCGGGGAGACCAGACTGATCAGTGCGGTTGGGCTGGATGAGTCCGGCGTCGTTCCCGCCGAACTCGCGTTCTGGATGCGCTGTGCCGACTTCACCGACACCTCGCTGGCGCGGCCGGTGCTGGCGTACGTCTCGGATTGGCCGCTGATCGGCACTCTGCTCAAGGCGGTACCCGACACTAGCCAACAGGATGCCCACGTCCGCTTGCAGACCGGCGTGGTCAGCCACTCGATCTGGTTCCATCAGCCGTTCGACGTGTCGGAATGGCTGCGGGTGGAGATTCGCGGTGAGCGCCTTGCCGGTGGCCGCGGATTCGGCACCGGCGCGGTCTATACCGAGGGCGGATCGCTCGTTGCGTCGTTCGCTCAGGAGAGCGTGATCAGACCCTTCGCATAAAGGAGACAGCAATGGCAGCAGAACATTTCGTCCGGTACGAGACCGACGGGCCGGTGGCGGTGATCACCCTGGACCGTCCGCAGGCCGCGAACGCCCAGACACCGGGCATTCTCAAAGACCTCGACGACGCCTGGCGCCGCGCGGACGCAGACCCGGATGTCCGGGTGATCGTGTTCACCACGACCGGTAAACATTTCTCGGCGGGCCACGATATGTCCGGCAACGACCCATCCGCCAACGGCCGCAACCTTCGTCCCAAACGCGCCGAGGACGGAAAGCTGGTGGCGGAGGATTACTACGACTGGGAGACCCGCGGCTACCTCGAGTACGCGAAGCGCTGGCGTGACATACCGAAACCCACGATCGCGGCCGTGCAGGGTAAATGCATCGCCGCGGGGCTGATGTTGTGTTGGCCGTGTGACCTGATCGTCGCTGCCGACAACGCTCAGTTCTCGGACCCGGTCGGCATGCTGGGCATCATGGGCGTCGAATACCACGCGCACACTTGGGAATTGGGCCCCCGAAAGGCCAAGGAGATGCTGTTCACTCAAAGTTCGGTCAGCGCCGACGAGGCGCTGCTCTGCGGGATGGTCAACCACGTGGTGCCGGTCGACGACTTGCGTTCCTTCACAATGGATCTTGCGCATCGCGTTGCCCAGACCGATCCCTGGGCGTTGCGGTTGGCCAAGCGCGCCGTCAACCACACGATGGACACCATGGGCTTCTCGACGGCGATCGAATCGTGCTTCGACATGCACCACCTCGGCCATGTGCGTGCGCTGGCGGCCACCGGGGGCAGGACCGTCGTGATGGCGGACCTAGACCGGATGAAGGCGGCCGGCCGCGCTGAATCATAAGCGCTAGCCCGCCGGTCAGTCTGTGGTCAACAAACTGACCAAACCTTGGCGGTCGACTTTGCCGGTGGGAAGCATGGGCAGATCGGCCTCCGCGACAAGGCGAATGACCGTGGGAACTTTGAACGTCGAGAGGTTGCGGCGAGCGTGGGCAACGATGGTCTCGACCGACAACGGCGCCCCGTTGGCGGGCACGACGGCGGCGGCGACGACCTCGCCGCGTACGGGATGGGGCAGGGCGACTACGAAGCTGTGCAGCACGCCGGGCATGGCATCGAGGACCGATTCGACCTCGGCCGGTGAGACATTGGACCCGGCGGTTTTGATCAGGGCGCTGGCACGACCGGTGAAGTGCAGATGTCCTGCGGCGTCGAAGAATCCGCGGTCACCGGTGTCATACCAGCCGTCGGCGGTGAACACCTCGTGGCGTTCCTGTTTGTAGATGCCGCTCATCAGAATCTGGCCGCGCACCTGGATTTCGCCCTCGTGACCGGCGGGCGCCTCGACGCCTGAGGCGGTGTCGACGATCCGGTGCTGCACGACCCCGGGCAGCGGGATCCCGAAGGAGCCGCGCCGTTGTGGGGGGAGCGGGGTGTCGGGCACCTCGACCATGGTGTGCGGACCGCCGGTCTCGGTCATGCCCAGCAGGTTGGGTGTCAGGTCGGGTTCGCGTGGTCGCCGTTCGGGCGGCAGCGCCTCCAGCATGGTGCCGCCCCGGACGCTCGACAGGTCGCGCTTGGCGAAGTCGGGATGGTCGGCCATGGCCTGGCTTGCCTGAGCCCAGCAGGAGATGAACGTCGCCCGTTCCCGCTCCAACAGTGCCAGCGTGCTACCCGCTTCGAATACATCCTGCGCGAGGATGGCCGCCCCGGTCGAAAGCGCCTGCAGCACAACCATCGTCAGGCCGCCCACCCAAAAGAACGGCATCGGCGAATAGATGCGGTCAGCTGAGGTGACGCCGCGATGGCGCGCCAGAATGTAGGCGTGGCGCACCAGGCTGCCGTGCGTGTGCACGACAGATTTCGGCAGCGCCGTCGTCCCGGATGTGGTGACCACGACGAGATCATCCGCGGGTACGACCTCGTCCTCGGCCGAAGACGTCAGTGACGCAGCCGATTCCGTGCGCCGCGGCCACGGTGAGGCCCAGGCGCGCTCAGACCCCGGCCAGATGTGGATCCGGCGCAGATAGGGCGCTGCCGGCTCGGCAATCTCGGTCCCCCCGTCGGTGAGCCCTGGCAGCGCGTCGTGCATGCGCTCGACGAGGTCGCGGCCGGCGATCGACTGGCCCATGAGTACTACTTGCACATCGGTGTGCCGCAACAGCCGCGCGAGTTCCCCACCGGGTGCGAAAGTCGACAGCGGAACGGTGAGTGCGCCGATTCGGGCGGCCGCCAGCCAGGAGATGAGCCACTGGGCGCAGTTGGGGAACAGGATCCCGACCCGGGTGCCTTTGCCGACGCCGGAGGCCAGCAGGGCGTCGGCCAACTCCCGAGACGCGGTGTCGGCCTCCGAGAAAGTCAGCCGCTCATCGTCGGTGACGAGGAACTCACCGTCGGCTTCGGCGCGCCTGATTCGCAGGAGCTCGGGGATGCTGGCAGGCATGCCGTTCGGCGTCGAATCGTCCGCTGCCGCACGGGCTCCGCCCATCAGCCGACGCGCACCGGGATGTGCGAATAGCCGGCCACATTAGACATCGTCACCCGTCGCAAACCGTCGGTGTTTACCGCGAACCGCGGCCAGTTCTCGCGTATCGCGTGCAACGCGACTCGCGTCTCCAGTCGCGCCAGCCAGGAGCCCAGGCAGCTGTGTGCGCCGAATCCGAAAGCCAGGGTGGTAGAGCCGCCCCGTTTGATGTCGAACTCATCGGGTCGATCGTAGGCCCGCGGATCACGCGTGGCGGCGCCGGTGACCAGCAGGGTGGGCGATCCTGCCGGGATGGTGCCCCCGTCGAGCACGACCTCTCGGGTGGCAAACCGGCCCTGATACTGCGAGGGCGGGTTGAGCCGCAACATCTCCTCGATCGCTCCGGGGATCACGCCGGGGTCGGCGAGCACCAGCTCCCATTGCTCGGGATTGTGGTGGAAGGCCATGACGCCGTTGCCCACCAGCTTGGTGACCGTTTCGCTGCCCGCCGCCGCTATCAGCACCGCGAACGTGGCTATGTCCTCGTCGCTGAGCCGGTGCGTCACCCCCGCTTCATCCTCATAGGTCGCGGTGACCAACCGGCTGATGATCAGGTCATCGGGATTACGGCGCTTCTCGCGGGCCAGCTCCAGGAAGTACTCGCCCATCGCCATCGAATCGGCCACGCCACTTTCCGTCGCGAACGGATTGTTTTCCTCCCGGTGCAGGAATCCGTCAGTCCACAAACGGATCTGCTGTCGTTCACCGGCCGGGACACCGAGCATGGAGGAGATGATCTCCACAGGGAACAACGCGGCGAAGTCGGCCACGATATCGAAGTTCTGCCTATCCTTCAGCGTTTCAACGTAGGCGGTTACGACCTGCACCACGAGCGGCTCGAGATTGGCGATCGCCGCCTTGGTGAACACCTGCCGCACCAGTTTGCGTAGTCGCTCATGCTCCGGGGGGTCCATGATGATCAACATGTTGGTGTTTAACCGCTGCCGCATCGACAGCCCATCCAAGGTCACCCCGTAGGCGCTACTGAACGTCTCCCAATCCCGGTGCGCGGCAACAACATCCTCATGCCGGGTCAGGGCGTAGAAGTCCCACCGCTCGCTGAAGTAGACCGGCGCTTCATCGCGCATCCACCGATACGTCTCATAGGGATCGTCGAAGAAGACATCCGAGTACGGGTTGAACTCCGCCGGGACGCCGTCCGCACGCGCTTTCGTGGCGGACGATGCACTCTGATCGGGCGACATCTCAGGCGTCCACCTGCATCATGCTCGACAGCGTGCCGCCCATCACCATGGCGACCTCGTCGTCGCTCAACTCTGGGTGACGCTCGGCGTAAGTGAGCGGATCGGCCAGGCCCTCGGGATGGGGGTAGTCCGAGCCGAAGAACAGGTGATCGATCGGCACCAGCTTCGCGAGTTCAGCCACGTTCTCTTCCCAGAACGGATTGAAGTAGACGCAGCGATGGATGGCCTCCACCGGATTCTCGCTGTAGAGCTGCGGCATCTTCTTGCGGGTGTCGCTGAGGTTCTCCAGCAGCCGGGGCAGCCAGGTCGTCCCGTTCTCCACCATGCCGATCCGCAGCTCGGGAAACCGCGTCAGGAGACCGTGGCAGGCCAGCGCCGCGACCGCGTCCTCGGCCGGGTTGCGGGCCAGGCTGTAGTAGGAGCGGAACGGCGACGGCTGGAACGGCCGGAACTCGCCGGCACCCTCCCAGTCGTTGGCGTACCGGGAATACCCGCTGTCCGAGGCGTGCATGATGACCAGCACGCCGGTCTCGACGACCCGCTTCCAGAACGGGTCGAATTCGGGCAGCGCGAACGAGCGCGGGCCGTGCAGCCCGGGCACCGGCGCGGGTCGGATGAGAATGGCGCGCGCACCCGCGCTCGACCACCCAGTTCAGCTCGTCGATCGCCTTCTCCACGATCGGCAAGGTGATGATCGGCGTGGTGAAGATGCGGCCCTTGTAGTCGAATTGCCAGGTCTCGTGCAACCACTGGTTCAGGCCGTGAATGATCGTGTGGGTCGCCTCGGGGTGGTCCCGGAAACGTTCCTCCACCAGGCTCGCCAGCGTCGGGTACATCATCGACTTGTCGATGCCCTGTTGGTCCATCAGCGCCAGCCGGGATGCCGGTTCGCGCATCGCCGGGGTTGCCTCGATGGCCTTGCCCAGGATCTCGCGATGCGATTTGCCTTCCGGATTGCCGTTGTGGAAGTAGTCCTCTTGGGCGCCCGGCGCGGCGACCTTATCGAAGGTCGGGTTGGGGATGTACTCGCTGATCTGTCCCAGGGTGGCGATCTTGGTGCGGCCGTCCACCTCGACGTAGCGGATCGCGCCGTGATACTCGGGCGGCAGGAACTTCGTCAGCGCATCGCGGGTCTCGTACATGTGGTTATCGCCATCGAAGACCGGAAAACCCAGCTTCGGTGTCATTGAACTCCTCAGTCTGGCCCGTGCCTATTGCGCTTGACAGTAACATCGAGTGCGTGAGAAGAGAACAGTGCACTACTTTTTTGCATGTATTAACTCCGGCAAGAGTAATGTGCTCGCTACGGCAGTCCCACTCTTGCCGCCGAGCCCTCGGACACGAGAGGAATCTGGTGTGGACCTGCGGCTGAGCGAAGAGCAACGTGCGGTCCGTGAGACTTTCGCAGCACTCTTCCGGAAGGAGTCGACGCCACAGCGCGTCCGGGCGGCGGAGTCGTCGGGCTTGGACCAGGACCTGTGGCGGCGCTTCAGCGAGACGGAAGCGCTCGGGATCGGCGTGGCGTCGGACTGCGGCGGCGCCGGCGGGGGTCTGTTCGAGCTGGCGCTGGTAGCGGAGGAGGCGGGCCGCCGCCTCGCCCCAATACCCGTCGCCGAGACCGCGGCCGCGGTGCGCCTGCTGGGCCGGCTTGGGGAGAAGGAGCTGATCGGCCCGGTGCTGACCGGCTCTTCTATCGTGTCGCTGGCCACCGGCTCGGGACCGGTCGAGAAGCAACTGCTCGTCGACGGAGCGATCGCGGATGCGATTCTCGCCGTCGAGGGGAGTTCTCTGCTTTATGTGATACGGCCGGCCGGGCTGGCCCGAACCCCGCGGTCCAACTTCGGCGGGTTGGCGTTGGCCCGATGGCCCGCCGGCTGCGAGCGCCGCTGCCTGGCCGAGGGCGATTCGGCCCGGACGATGTTCGCCACAGCTCTTGATGAGGTCCGCGTGCTGCGGGCGGCGGCGCTGATCGGGCTGGCCGCCGAGGCCGTGCGCATCGGCTCTGATTACGCGAAGGTGCGTCACGCGTTCGGGCAGCCCATCGCGATGTACCAGGCCGTCGCTCACCCCTTCGCCGACGCTGTCGCGGCGTTGGACGGGGCACAACTGTTGATCCAAAAGGCCTGTTGGGCATTGGATTCGGGGCAAGCCGACGGGCCGGCGTTGGCCTCAATGGCGTTCGTATTCGCCGCCGAGACCGCGTATCAGGCAGCCGGACACAGCCTTCATGTCCACGGCGGATACGGCTTCATGGAGGAGTACGACATCCAGCTCTACTACCGACGTGCCAAAGCATGGGCGGTCACATTCGCCGATCCGCGTCGCGAACTGCTCACCCTTGCCGACAGACGCTTCGGCCCGGTGAGCACAGGAGGTCGCTGAGCCATGGACTTTAGCGAACCCGCGAACTGGGCCCGAATCCGCAGCGAAGCAGAAGAATTCGTCGCACGGTATGTCACCCGCGAGGTGATCGAAAACGAGCGACGCACCGGAGACGGTGCCGACCGGGAGCTGACGCGAAAGCTTGGGGAGCGCGGATGGATCGCCCCGGTCTGGCCGGTAGAGGAGGGTGGGGCCGGACTCGATCACTTCGAGACCGCTGTGCTGTTCGATACGCTGCGCCGGGGAGGCGTTCCTACGATCGGGCCCGGGACGACGATGCTGCCGGCCAACGCGATCAGGGTCGCGGGCTCATCGGAGCTGAAGGCGAGAATTCTGCCGGCCGTTGCGGCCGGCGAGATTCTCATCTGCCTCGGCTACACCGAACCCGCAGGCGGATCTGATGTCTTCGCCTGCGCGACCCGCTCCGAGCAAGACGGTGAAGATTGGATTGTCAACGGCCAGAAGATCTTCACCACCTTCGCGCATCTCGCTGACTACTGCTTTCTGCTCACCCGCTCGGCGCCAGGGTCCACCGGTACCCGGGGCCTGACGATGCTGCTGGTACCGCTGGATTCACCCGGTATCGAGATCCGGCCGGTGCACACCATGGGGCATGAACGCACCAACATCGTGTTCTACAACGACGTGCGGGTCGCCGATGCCAACAGGGTTGGCGAAGCGCACCAGGGCTTTTCGGTGATGCTGGCCGCGTTGGAGGCCGAGCAGAACGTCGCGCCATCCTCGCGGACGGGATTGGTGGCAGCCGATGCGCTCGAATTCGCCCGCACTCATCCGGGAACGGACGGCACCACGCTCATCAACGATCCCCTGGTGCGTGAGCGCCTGGCCCATATGGCGATGCAGGCCGAGGTAGCCGACCTGCTGGCCTTGCGGGTGGCGTTCCTGGACGCCGAAGGCGAGAAGCCGGGCCCGGTGTCGGCGCTGTTCGGACCTGAAAGCTATGTGCGGGCGTCGGCCGCCGCCGCCGATATTGCCGGAACCGCGGGAATGCTGGATTGGACTGACCCAGACGCTGCCGTTGACGGTGCGCTGGATGCCCATTACCGCAGCGCGGTCGCCACGACGATTTACGGCGGTTCCAGCGAAGTGCTCCGCAGCCTGATCGTCGAGAACCGTCTTGGATTACCTCGCAGCCGTCCACGCCGGTGACCTGTCAGCGGAATTGGCGGGCTAGCCAATCCGCACTGTCGTGCGCGGCGCATTTGGTCACCGCGCAGTCGGCGAAGATATCGAACCCGTGGATCGCGCCGGCGTAGACGTGAAGCTCCGTCGACACGCCGGCCCGGCATAGGCGAGCAGCAAAATCGATCGACTCATCTCGGAGGCAGTCCGCAGTGCCCACGCTGATGAACGTCGGCGGTAGGCCCGCAAGCTCGGCGGCCCTGGCGGGCACCGCCTCGGGCGACACATCGTCTGTTCCGTAGCGCTCGCCTAGATAGCTGCGCCAGCCGAACGCGTTGGATTCCCGACTCCACATTGGAAGGCCATCGAGCGCGCTCGACGGCGTGGTCATCCGGTCATCGAGCATCGGGTATTCGAGGTATTCGAATCCCAGACCCTCGAGCTCCTGGTCTCGCCAACGCAGCCCGAGAGCGGCGGCCAGCAATCCTCCGGCGCTGCGTCCGCCGACCCCGATGCGGCGCGGGTCCAGCCGCAGATCGGCCGCGTGATCAACGATGTACCGCAATCCGTTGTCGCAGTCGTCTAGCGGGAGCGGATAGGGTGCTTCCGGCGCCAACCGGTATTCGACGCTGACGCAGGCGCAGGACAGCAACCGGCACCATTCGTTGAGCCGGGCGTTATCCATAAAGCGGTTTCCGATCACCGTCCCGCCGCCATGCATCCAGTACAGGGCCGGCAGGTCATCGGCAGCGTCGCGGGGACGCAGCAGGGTCAGCGCGACCCCGCCGTTGGGATCGGTTGTGAGGTCGATGCGTTCGATGTCGGGTGCCGGCACGGGCGCGAACACCGCGTTCTGCCGCATCATCGGTACCGTCTCCGCCGAGAACACGAAGTCGGGCAGATCGCGGACGGCCTCGCGAATCTCGGGGTCAAGTGCTTCTCGACGCAGCGTGACCATCAACCGCCTCTTATAGCCATGTCAGAGCCTTTCGATGATGGTTACAGGGCCACGCGTGACCATAGTATGAGCGTTGCGCCTAACGCATGTAGCGTTCTACTGTGGAGATGCTGTGCCTTTCAGAAAGAGATCATATGCTTCCCGAAGATGCAAGAATCATTTCCGTTGACGACCACGTCATCGAACATCCGCGTGTCTGGCTTGACCGGCTGCCCTCGAAGTACGAGGACGTCGCACCGCGCATCGTGAAGCTCCCCGACGGTAACGACACCTGGCTCTACGAAGGCCGGCAGTCGGGCAACTTTGCCCTCAACGCGGTGGCGGGCAAGCACCCGCGCGACTTCGGCATGGACCCACGCAGCTACGACGACATGCTGCCGGGATGTCATGACATCGCCGATCGCATCAAGGACATGGACATCGAGGGCACCTGGGCCCAGCTGTGCTTCCCGAACTTCGGCGGCTTCGCCGGCAGCACGTTTTACGCCGCCGAGGACAAGGACTTCGCGAAGCTGTGCATCAGCGCCTACAACGACTTCATTCTCGATGAGTGGTGTGCCTATGCCCCCGAGCGCCAGATCCCGTTGGTGATGGTGCCGTTCTGGGACATCGAGGCATCGGTGGCCGAGATCCAACGCACCGCTGCCAAGGGCGCGAGGTCGGTTTCGTTTATCGAGGCGCCGCACAAACTTGGCCTGCCGTCGTTCCACACCGACCATTGGGACCCGATCCTGCGCATCTGCGAGGAAGCCGAACTTCCGCTGTCGATGCACTTCGGCTCCGGAGGCATGCCGCAGGGGCTCGCGCCGGACGGCGATATGTTCATCAGCATTGCGCTTTTCGGGCTGAACTCGATGATGGCCACCGTCGATCTATTGATGTCCGACGTGTTCTACAAATTCCCCAAGCTCAAAGTCGCGCTTTCCGAGGGCGGCATCGGCTGGATGCCGTATCTACTGGAACGCATCGACTACTCCTGGGGCCGGCACAAGTACTGGTGCAACATCAACGCCGACAAGCTCCCCTCCGAGCTATTCCGGGAGCACATTTACGGCTGTTTCATCTCCGACCAGTCGGGTCTCGAGCAACGACACCGGATCGGCATCGACAACATCATGTTCGAAAGCGACTATCCGCACTCGGACTCGAATTGGCCGCACACCCGTAAGTTGCTTGCAGAGCACCTCGTCGATGTGCCCGACGATGAAGCCCGAAAGATCGTCGAGCTCAATGCCCGCACGCTGTACCGGTTTTGGGACTGAGGCAAACATTGACGGGAGACACGATGAGGGCGAATGAATCTGATTTCATCTTCGACCCGTTCAAGCCCGGACCACGAGACCAGCTGCCACAGGTACTCGCCGAACTGCGGGAGCGATTTCCCGTCTACCGCACCAACTCTGACATCTGGGTGGTGTCGCGGTTCGACGATGTCAAGGCAGTGCAGTCGAATCCGCAGCAGTTCTCATCGCGACCCAATCCCTACGAGGGATCCGCGCCGCCCGATGACGAGATGAAACCGGAAGTACTCGAACGACTGCTCGCGCTGGCCGCGGGCATCCCGGTGGACATGGCCGAGATGGCTTCCGCGAAGACCATCGCCGCGGCCGACCCGCCTCAACACACCCGGATGCGCCGCATCGTCAGCAGGGGATTCACGCCGCCGCGCATCAAGGAGATGGCGACCGCGATCGAAGAGATCGTCGAACGCTGCGTGGCCGGAATCGAGGACCGACCCGCCTTCGACGTGGTGGAGCGCCTCGCCGTTCCGCTGCCCGTCGAAATGATCTGCCACATCCTGGGCATCGACGGCGACCACTACAGCCAGGCCAAGCGATGGTCGGACGCGTTCGCCGCCGCAGCGGGTGGGGTGTTCAGCAGCCCCGCCGAGCGCAACGAGTTGATGTTGGCAACGATCAAGGAGTTCAGCACCTACTTCGTTCCGCTCATCGAGGCACGTCGCGCAGAACCCAAGGGCGACTTGGTCAGTGCCATGGTCGCGGCGATCGACAACGAGTCACTGAGCAATGTCGAAACACTGATGGTCGCGATCACCATCATGGTCGCCGGCAACGAGACGACGACGAACCTGATCGGCAACACCGTCGTCGAACTGCTGGCCAACCCCGACCAGCTCAAGTTGTTGCTCGACGATCCTGGACTGCTGCCCAATGCGGTTGACGAAGCAAATCGGTTGACCTCCCCGATCCAATTCGCCTTTCGCGAGGCGACCGAAGACAACGAGATCGCCGACACGCCAATCCCCAAGGGCGCCATCATCGCGTTGCATATGGCCGCGGCAAACCGTGATCCGCGCCGCTTCGATGACCCCGACCGATTCCTGATCACCCGGCCCCCCGGCAAGAACCTGGCATTCGGACACGGCATTCACTTCTGCTTGGGTGCTCACCTGGCTGGTCAGGAAGTGAGGGCGGCGATCAGCGGGTTGCTGCCGTACCTCGACCGGCTGAAACTGACCGATGCTACGCTGCAACGCAACCCGACGGCACTGCTCAACGGGTGGCAACGGGTCGAGCTGGCGTGGGTGTCTTAGCGCGGGAGAATCACAGTGTGAACGCGGTCGCACGACCAGCGCAGGAGCCGCCGTACTGCTCGGCTTACGACGCAGCGTGGAACCGGCGCCGGCCGGATCGCGGGCGCGGCTGATGGAGGCCGCCGCCCTGGAGTCGGTGGAGGACCTCACTCCGGAATGGATGTCAGCTGTCCTTGCGCAGAACGGCATCGCTGCCACCGTGTGCCGCGTGCGGACCGCGCCAGTTGGCAACGGACAGATGGGTTCGTGTTACCGGCTGTTTATTGGCTACGACGCTGGCGATGGTCCGGACCGGCTGATCGTTAAGCTGCCGGCCACGAATTCGGCAAGTCGCGCCGCCGGCCAGCTGGGCTACCGGTGCGAGACGACGTTCTACCGCGAGGTCGCCAATGGGTTGCATCTGAACATCCCTCGATGTTATTTCGCGGCGATGAACGAGAGCGGCGACGGATTCACACTCGTGCTAGAGGACCTTGCACCCGCGCAGCCCGGCGATCAGATTGCCGGCTGCTCTGTGGATCAGGCTCGTGCGGCCGCGGTGAACATCGCTGGCTTGCACGCGCCGACATGGAACGACCCCTCGATTCGTGAACTTGATTGGCTCATACCGGATCTCGCGGCGTTCCCCGAAGTCGCAGCCGCGTTCCTGGTGGACGCCACCAAGCAGTTCCTGGAACGCTATGCGGTGACCCGGGATACCGCGGCGACGCTGCGGCACTTCGCCGATCGATTCGTGGATTGGGCGGTCGGGCGACCCGAACCCTTCGCACTGCTGCACAGTGACTACCGCCTGGATAACCTGCTCTTCGCTGAATCCGATGCAACCCGCCCGGTGACAGCCGTCGACTGGCAGGTCGTCACCGTCGGGTCCCCACTTCGCGATATCGCCTTCCTTGTCGCCACGGGTCTGTCGACTGCGAGGCGTCGCGCTGGCGAGAAGGAGATCGTCGAGGCTTACCATCGTCGACTCGTCGCGCTCGGCGTTGACGGATACGGCGTCGAACAGTGCTGGGAGGACTACCGATACGGGTTGTTTCAAGGCCCGTTCATCACCGTGTTGGGCGCGTTCGTCGCTCAGCCCACTGCACGCGGCGACCGGATGTTCACCATCATGGCCGAAAGGTCGTCGACGGCGATCACCGACCTGAACGCGATGGCTCTGCTGTGACGGCATTCGCCGAAGCGGCCTTCGGCGGCGCAGTCACCAAACTCTGACCACCTGGAGGAACATTGCTAAGCCCATTCGACGACTTCCCGATCCACCCTTCGGCCGATCCCATCGCCCACCCCGCCACAGGCGATATCAACCACTACGACCGGTATTGGTTCAACGGACATCAACGCGACGGGGAGTTCTACTTCGGTGCGGCAATGGGTCATTACCCAGTGCGCGGCGTGATCGACGCCGCATCGAGCATCGTGTGCGACGGAGTGGAGCATTCGATCTTCGCCTCCGGTGCGATGCCGACCGACCGGTCCACCACCATCGGGCCAATTCGTGTCGAGGTGGTCGACCCGATGCGCACCATCCGATACGTCGTCGAGCCCAATGAGCACGGCATCACGTGCGACCTGCTCTTCCGGGCCACTACTGTCGCCGTCGAGGAACCCCGCCAGCAGCGACGCACGCCCGAGGGAATCCTCCTCACCGATCACACGCGTCTTACCCAGTGGGGTACCTGGCAAGGCACAGTCACCGTCGACGGCGACGAGATGCAGATCGACCCCCTCGAAGTTTCGGGCACGCGGGATCGCTCTTGGGGGGTGCGCCCGATTGGGGACCAGGTCCAGGTCATCCGACAACCCATGCCGTTCCAAGTGTTCTGGCTATGGGCGCCATTGCATTTCGGCGACCGCTTCACTCATCTGGCTGTGCACGAGCATGAAGATGGCAGACGGTGGCTTGAGACCGCACTGGTCATCGATCCCATTCCCGAGGGCGCACCCCCATGGAGCACAGCCGGCGTCCGCGAATGTCGCGACATCCGTTACGAACTCGATTGGGAGCCCGGGCGCCGAGAAATCAAACGCGCGCGACTGTGGTTCGATGACCCCAACGAGGGCGAAGTCCTGGTTGAGGTCGAGAAGAAGTTCACATTCCGTATGCGCGGGATCGGCTATTGGCACCCACACTGGGGTCACGGAACCATCCACGGCCCGCTCGAGACCGGCCGTGAGTCGATCAGGCTGGATGCCTTCGATCCCACCGACTTCGCATCAATCCACCTCCAAAACCTGGTAACCGCAACAATGGGCGACCGCCGCGGCGTCGGCGTCGTCGAGCAGATCGCCATCGGGCCGCATCATCCAAGCGGGTTGACCGGCTTGCTGGACGGACATCAAGCTGCTGCAACATGGGTGCCTTGAACCAGCTTGTCTTGCTTGAGGACCGCGGCGCGGTCCGGGTGCTGACGATGAATCGCCCCGAAGTGGCGAAATGCGTTGAGCACTGGGCTGATCAGCGCCTTGTACGCTGCTTTGATCGACGCCGATCGCGATGCGTCGGTGCGTGCAGTCGTGCTGACAGGCGCGGATCCGGCGTGCTGTGCCGGACTCGATCTCAAGCAGGTGCAGCGCGATGGGTCCGCCTATTTCGAACGGCTTCACGCCGGGAACTGCATCACGAAGGTCGCCCAGCTGGACAAGCCGGTCTGGGAGCGATAAACGGGCCGGCTATTACCGGCGGCATGGAGATGGCACTAGGGTGCGACTTTCTCGTGGCGTCCGATCAAGCGGTCTTCGCCGACTCATGCGCTGGTGGGCATCCTGCCCGGTGCAGGCATGACCGCACGGTTGCCTCACCTTGTCGGGGCCGGGATGGCGCGCTGGCTCTCGATGACCGGCGAGGTCATCGATGCTGTCCGAGCGGAAACGATGGGTCTGGTCACGGAGACAGTTGCACACACGCAGCTGCTGGATCGGACCGTCGAGTTGGCGACACAAATCAGCGAGGTGGCCGCACCAGTCATGCAGGGCCTCAAGGCGATATACGTGGACGGCGCTGCCGCGATCATCGACCCTGCCCTGGCCGCCGAGCAGACCATCACCGCCACCGCCACCGGGAATACCGATGGGTTGGGCGAGCGCTATCGGCAAGTCGCTGAACGTAAATCGACGGCAGATCCGCTGGCCAACCTGAGATCGAGTCGCTTTCGTGGTGTTGATGCCGTCAACAGCTTTCGCGTATCCGCAGGTCGTCTCGCGTACTTTCGCGTCGTTTCATGTCGTGATTCTCAGCATTTCCGCAGTTCAGCGGGCTTCTTGAGCCTGGTTCGATTCCCGGCAGCTCCACCGAACACCAGGTCAACGCACATTTGCTGATCTGCGTGGATGCACCTCAGCATCTCGTCACCCAATGCTGCCTGATCCTAAGGTACGAGCGCGGTAAACATCTGCCACTGACCGATCGGCGTCGGGGCAACCACCGCGTGGGCAGCTGCGGCATTACACGTTGCAGCTGACATCATTCGAACGACCGCGCTCTTTGTCGAAGTCGCCCGTACAGTCCGCGTAGCGGTGTCCGCGCTCCTAGGCTTTGGGGGTGCGCGTGCAGTGGCCGTTTATTGGACGCTCGGAGGAGATGCAGGCTATCGAGGCCGCCATCTCGGCTTCGGATGTATCCGGGATCGTTGTTTACGGCGCGGCGGGTGTGGGGAAGAGCCGCATCGTCCGTGAGGCCTTGTCGGCTGCTGAGTCCCACGGTTGCGAAGGTCGGTTGGCGGTAGGCGCATCCTCAGCGCGCGCAATTCCGCTGGGTGTTTTCTCCGCGTGGGCGCAGTCGGGTGTCACCGACACCATTCAGTTGTTGCACGGGGTGATCGAGTCGCTGACTTCCGCGGCTGCGGGCGCCACGGTGGTGGTGGGTGTCGACGATGTGCATCTGCTCGATGATTTGTCGATATTCGTGGTGCACCAGA
>CAVRER010000061.1:0-35631 GCA_963720085.1 uncultured Actinomycetota bacterium | reverse complement strand
CACACACACACACACACACACACACACACACACACACCGACCTGCTCGGCTCCCGCGATGTCAATCTCTGCCTGTACCGGCGCGACCGGCCGACGTGCAGGAGCGCGACCCAGAGCTCGCCGCGGCCGAGCGGCGGCTGCAGGGGATGCTCGAGGAACTGCAGGACCTTTACCTGCTGCGCCTGGATCAACGCGCCGCAGGCCGTCTACGCCGTCCAGCGCCACAGCGCCAATGGCCACCTCCGCGCCGATGTTTTTCGCGAGCCGGACCAGCCGCCAGTCCCGCAAACGCTCGGTGCCGCCTCCTTTATCCGCAGGTACCCACGCACCGCCAGGTCAACGATCGTGCCCGCGACGTCGCGGGGGTTGGCGACGCCGTCCAGCGTCCCGGCTGGCCCTGGGCGCACATCCTCGGGGGGCACGGACTCCATCGCAGGCTCGTCATGGCCTGGACATAGGTACCGCCTCTTCGGCCTGGGTGTCCTGTTCATGGGCCTCGTAAATTCCTGCAGTTCTGGGTGCCTGCTGACCAGCACCACGGCCCCGGAATCGACCAGGATCGCAAGGAGTCCGCCGGAACACCGCCGGAGACCGGCGTCAGCGCGAAGGCCTGCTGCAGGCTCCACCGCTCCCGGAGAATCGGACCGGGCGCGGCGACGACGCCCTGGGGCACGGCCACCACGACGGTCAGGCCTTCGTGCGGGCCGAGCCCGTTCTGGCTGGAGCTGGCGACCCCATTGGCAATGGCGGCATGCTCGGCCGCCGGACCGAAGCTCTCCCAATGGCCCGGAGTCAGCGCCGCGTAGAGGGTTCCGTCGTAAACGACGAATTCAGCATCGACGCTCGAGCCCAAGACAGTGAGGTTGGCCTCGCCCTTGGCGGCGGTGTCAGGTGACGTGGTCAGGTCGCCGGTCAGCGTCTTGACCGGCAGCCCGTGGATCGTGCCGGTCACCGACAGCACCAGGTGCACGCTCTTGACGTTTCTGGTGGTCAGGTTGGACTTGCTGAGCAGCGTGGCCGCATCCGGCAGCGGCGCGGCGGATTGCTTGGACGACGAGCAGCCGCCGACCAGAGCGGTGGCGATACTGAGGGCGGCAAGGACGGCGAGGATTGGGCGCTTCGGACTAGGCGTCGGCATACGAGCATCGTAGAGGGTGCGGCTCAGCCCACGGCGAAGCCCGAGGTGACGGCAGCGAGGGCCATGTCGCGCGCGGACGCCGGACTCAATTAGCCTGAGGCGGTGTTCACCGGAATCGTCGAGGAATTGGGTGAGGTCGTCGGCAAAGACGAGCTGGGCGATTCCGCGCGCTTCATCATCCGTGGTCCGGTCGTTACCGCCGATGCCGGTCACGGCGACTCGATCGCCGTCAACGGCGTCTGCCTGACGGTGGTCGAGGTGCTGCCGGAGGGCCAGTTCACCGCCGACGTGATGGGCGAGACGTTGAAGCGGTCGAGCTTGGGCCGGCTGGTCGCCGGCAGCCCGGTCAACCTCGAACGCGCCGCGGCCTTGAACAGTCGGCTTGGGGGGCACATCGTGCAGGGACACGTGGACGGCACCGGCCAGGTTCAGGCCCGCACCCCCGCCGAGCTCTGGGAGGTGGTCCGGATCGGGCTGCCCGTTGAACTGGCGCGCTACGTGGTCGAAAAGGGCTCTATCACCGTCGACGGTATTTCGCTGACCGTCTCCGGACTCGGCGACGACTGGTTTGAGGTATCGCTGATCCCCACCACGCGAGAGCTCACCACGTTGGGCCAAGCCGCGCCCGGGACACCGGTGAACCTCGAAGTCGATGTCATCGCCAAGTATGTTGAGCGGCTCATAACCGCAAAATAGGCTTCTAGCAGCGCAAACACCCAAAATTCCGCCGCCAGCGGTAGCTACAGGGGTGGATCAACTGCCCTTTTGGTCCGGGCAGTAGACCGTGATGGCGTCCCTGATGAACTGCGCCGCCTGCGCACTCGTCATACCCTGCGATTCCAGTTCGCTGTAGATGTTCCCGATCGCGCCAATGTAGGGGCTTGGCTGCCCGCCGAAGCGGAAATTGAACCCACCGGAGCGAGGGAGATTAGCGGCGTCGCACCGTTCATGCGCGATGGCGATCATCTGATCCGGAGGGCCAACCACCCCGTCTTTGGAGAGCATCGCCAAAAACTGGTCGTCCGGGCCGTCGGCGTGAGCGATGCCTGCCGCCAGCATTACGGCTGCCGCGGCGGCGAGAACGGCACGGAACGGATTCACAGCCATGGTTGAGTGTGACACCACCGCGGACAATGCGCAGGTCATTGAACAGGTCATTGAAGCAGCGTCCCAAACCGGGATGGGCAGCAGCGCGTCGACCCGAGCGGTGAGCGCGATCGGTCAAACATAGATCGGTCAAACATATTTGCCCCTACACCGGAGCCCTGATAGCGGTGTTTTCGCAGCAACCCTAAAGCGGTGGTTGACCCCTACTCGCCAAGTATGTTGAGCGGCTGCTGGCGACTAGATAATTGGGAAATGGCGTATACGACAACGTGGGCGCGGACGGCGATCGGCGCAGCGGCAATGAGCTGTTGCGGTGTGATGACTGCTGCGATCGCCGCCGCAGATCCACCAGACTTCGACCTGAGCCACCACCCGGCGCCCGCCCTCGCCCCAGGTGTCGGCATAGGTATCTACGACGCTGACGGCCAGCCCACGGACACCTGCACCGCCGGATGGCTCGTGCACGAAACCACTGGTCAATCCGGGCTGCTCACCGCCGGACACTGCGACGACGGCGGCGGCGTCACCTACTTCAACACGACCACAGGTTTCCAAGTTGTTGGGTGGTTCACCCACCACGTCAACGACGGCTGGGACAACGACATCGCCATGGTCGGGATCGCCAACTCCCCGGACGTGCCGCCGCAGGTGCCAACCGACGCACGCATCATCGGAATCCGGCCGGTCACCGCGTCCGCCGACGACACACATCTGGCTGAAGGCCAGCAGCTGTGCCACTACGGGTTGATCAGCGGCCCACAGCACGGTGGGCCAGTATGCGGCCCCATCATCGAATTGACACCCACAACAGTGCGGTTCCAGGCGCACGTCGAAAAGGGCGACTCTGGCGGACCTGTCTATTACCGCAACGCCGACGGCACCGCCACCCCGGTCGGCATCACCATCCGCGCAGCACCCGCGGATGCTGGCACTGTTGCCGAACGGATCGGCCCATGGCTGAAACGCTGGAGCCTGAGCGTCGATAGTTCCTAGTCTCATAGCACCAGACGATCCGGGACCAAACCGACCCAACATCAGACTTGTCGACGGGCAGTGCTCGACAGAAGGAGAACTTCATGCCATCAGTACTCGTCACCGGAACCGGTCGCGGCATCGGTAAGTCGATCGTCGAATATCTGGCCACCCGCGGCTGGGACGTAATCGCCGGGGTCCGCACGAAACGCGACGCCGCCGCGGTGACTGCGCTGGACCCGCAGCGGATCTCGTCAGTCATTCTCGACATCACGGATGCCGAACACATCGCCGCGCTTGACAAGCTGTTACCCGAGCGACTCAACGCGATCGTGAACAACGCGGGCATTGTGGTGACCGGGCCGATGGAAACGGTCACCACTGAAGATTGGCGAAAGCAGCTGGAGATCAACGTGATCGGTCAGCTCGCTGTCACAAGGGCGGTACTGCCGCGGCTTCGCGAGTCGCGGGGGCGGGTGGTATTCATGTCTAGCCTCAACGGGAGGCTGTCGATGCCACTAATCGGTGCCTACTGCGCCAGCAAGTTCGCGCTCGAGGCGGCCGCCGACGCGCTGCGAATCGAATTGCGGCCATGGCACATTGACGTCGCTATCGTGGAGCCCGCACAGACCGATACCGACATGTGGCGCACCGCCGACGACATGGTTGAACAATTCGAGGCCGCCCTGACGGCCGAGCAACGCGACGACTACGCAAGACACATCACGGGGCTCAAGAAGTCGATTCCGTTGTCCCAGAAGCTAGCTGTACCAGCCGAGAAGGTGTCGGCGGTCGTCGCGAAGGCGCTGACCGCCCGCAGCCCCCGTTCCCGCTACGTTGTCGGCGTCGGCCCCAAGTTGCAGGTCTCGCTGATGACCAATCTGCCAACGTCGCTGAGCGACTTCGTGCTACGACGGGTAGCCGGTCAACCGTAATGTCCGTCAAGCAAGGCACAGGAGTGCCATGAGCTTTTCTAGGGAACCGGCAGGGATCAGGTCAATAAGCACAACGCCCGCTTCGCCGTTCGGCGAAGCGGGCGCGTCTTGTGATTGGCTTATTACAGCGGAATCCAGACTCCGAAGAACCAGAAGCCCCACTGGTTGAACTGCGGGTTCCACAGCGGATTCTCTTGGTAGCCCCAGTAGTTGATCGGGCCACCTACCCACTGTCCACCCGGAGGCGGAAGCGGCCTATCCCAGTCTGGCCGCGGTGGCGGGCCAGCGCCCCAGGGCCCAGGGCCGTCGCCCCACGGGGCTCCGTGGAAGTAGCCGCGCTGGGGGTCGCCATGCCACGGGCCGGGACCACCCGGTCCGCCTGGCCCGACATCCGGAGGTCCGCCGGGTTCACCGGGTCCGTGGTCTCCGGGTCCGCCTGGGCCGCCCGGTCCGTGCGGTGCGGGACCACCCGGTCCGCCTGGCCCGACACCCGGAGGTCCACCGGGTCCGTGGTCACCGGGTCCGCCAGGACCGCCCTGGCCGTGGAAATTGCCCTGCGGCTGCCCGCCAGGAGCGGGCGGCGCGCCATGGTTGCCGCCTGGGTTGGGTGGTGGCGGCCCGGGAGCGGCGCTGGCCGCTCCGGCACCCACACCCAACGCCGCGGCTCCAAGAGCGCCGGCGATGGTAGCCCCCGCCATCAGTTGCTTCAAATTCACTGTCCTTCACCTGCCTACTTGTGTATTCAGCGGACGTTTCCCCCGACGTACCGAACGCTAGATAGCTCGCCTATGAATCAGCTAAGTGGGGCCTCTGGAAAACTTCTGCGCGTTTACTCGCTCGGCGCGTCGGAACTGGAAATCGCCGCATTTGCGCAGCTAGAACCGTCGCGGCTGGGCTGCATGCCACCCCCTTGCGGGGAGCGTCCCGCTCAGTAAGCCACGGCAATAACGGCGGCCGCCTCGTGGTTCATACTGGATGCAACACTTGAGCGCTTCAGGTGAATTCTTCTGACGAGGTGGCGGGCGATGACGAGGTTGGACTCCGTCGAACGGGCGGTTGCCGACATCGCGGCCGGAAAGGCTGTCGTCGTCATCGACGACGAGGACCGGGAAAACGAGGGAGACCTCATCTTCGCGGCCGAGAAAGCTACCCCGGAGTTGGTGGCGTTCATGGTGCGCTACACGTCGGGATACCTGTGCGTGCCGTTAGCCGGTGCGATCTGCGACCGGCTGGGCCTGTTGCCCATGTACGCGGTCAATCAGGACAAGCACGGCACCGCCTACACCGTTACCGTTGACGCGAAAAATGGTGTAGGAACCGGGATTTCGGCTTCCGACCGGGCTACGACAATGCGGTTGCTGGCTGATCCGGGCAGTGTTGCCGATGATTTCACCAGGCCCGGGCACGTAGTTCCGTTGCGCGCCAAGGATGGTGGCGTCTTGCGGCGCCCCGGCCATACCGAAGCCGCCGTGGATTTGGCCCAGATGGCGGGTTTGTCGCCTGCCGGATCGATCTGCGAAATCGTCAGCCAGAAGGACGAGGGCGCGATGGCGCAGACCGACGAACTGCGGGTCTTCGCCGACGAACACGGTCTGGCGCTGATTGCCATCGCCGACTTGATCGAGTATCGCCGCAAGCACGAGAAGCACATCGAGCGGATCGCCGAGGCCCGGATCCCGACCCGGCACGGCGAATTCCGGGCGGTTGGCTACACCAGCATCTACGAGGACGTCGAGCACGTGGCCCTGGTCCGTGGTGAGATCGCCGGGCCCAACTACGACGGCGACGACGTGCTGGTGCGGGTGCACTCGGAATGCCTGACCGGGGACGTGTTCGGATCACGTCGCTGTGACTGCGGGCCGCAGCTGGACGCCGCGATGGCGATGGTCGCGCGCGAAGGCCGCGGCGTGGTGCTCTACATGCGCGGCCACGAGGGTCGCGGCATCGGTCTGATGCACAAACTGCAGGCCTATCAGCTGCAGGACGCCGGCGATGACACGGTGGACGCCAACCTGAAGCTGGGATTGCCCGCCGACGCAAGGGATTATGGCACCGGCGCCCAAATCCTGGTCGACCTCGGTGTTCGTTCGATGCGGCTGCTGACCAACAATCCCGCCAAACGGGTCGGGCTGGACGGGTACGGACTGCACATCATCGAGCGGGTGCCGCTGCCGGTACGGGCCAATGCGGAAAACATTCGATATCTGATGACCAAACGTGACCGGCTGGGCCACGACCTGGTCGGGCTCGACGACTACGACGAATCCGTCCATCTGCACGGCGAATTCGGGGGAGCTCTATGACCGGCGGTCGCATATGAGTGGAAGCGCCGGTGTGCCGGATATGACGGCACACGACGCGTCCGGAGTCCGGCTGGCGATCGTGGCCAGCACATGGCACACCGAAATCTGTGACTCGCTGCTGGCCGGTGCCCGCAAGGTGGCCAACGACTGGGGTGTGAAAGATCCGACAGTGGTCCGGGTCCTCGGTGCGATCGAGATTCCGGTGGTAGCCCAGGCATTAACCCGCGGCCATGACGCCGTCGTCGCATTGGGCGTGGTAATCCGCGGGGCCACACCGCATTTCGATTACGTCTGCGACGCGGTAACTCAGGGATTGACCCGGGTTTCGCTGGATACGTCGAAGCCGATCTCCAACGGGGTATTGACCACCAACACCGAAGAGCAGGCGCGCGATCGGGCCGGGCTGCCGACGTCGGCCGAGGACAAGGGCGCCCAGGCGACGGCTGCGGCGCTGAGCACCGCGCTGACCCTGCGTGAGTTGCACGAAAAGCCGTGATCGTCAAGCCGAACCAGGACAGCTGGGATGTGCAAGTTCGTCCGCATCTGACGCCGTACTTCGCCTACGCGGCGGCGTTTGTGATCGCTGCGGCGCACATCGTGGTGGGCCTGCTGCTCAAGATCAAGTCCAGCGGCGTGATCTTCCAGACCGCCGATCAGGTGGCGATGGCCGGGCTGGGCCTGGTGATTGCCGGGCTCGTGCTGCTGTTCGCCCGGCCAAGGCTGCGGGTTGGGTCTGCCGGGCTGTCCGTGCGCAACCTACTCGGCGAGCGCCTGGTGCCGTGGTCGGACGTGGTCGGTCTGTCGTTTCCCGCCGGTGCACGCTGGGCGCGGATCGATCTACCCGATGACGAGTACATCCCGTTGATGGCGATCCAGGCCGTCGATAAGGACCGCGCGGTGGACGCCATGGACACCGTGCGCGGACTGCTGGCCCAATACCGACCCGATCTGCCGCCGAGCCGTCGCGCCAGCCTGACGCTCGTCGCGCAGCGTGTACGCGTCATGGGAGTCGGCTGACCGCACTAGCCTGGAGGGGTGCCTGATCCCGCGACTTACCGCCCCGCGCCCGGGTCCATCCCGGTCGAGCCCGGCGTATACCGATTCCGGGACCAGCACGGACGGGTGATCTACGTCGGCAAGGCCAAGAGCCTGCGCAGCCGGCTGACCTCCTACTTCGCTGACGTCGCCAGCCTGCACCCGCGGACCCGGCAGATGGTCACCACCGCCGCCAAGGTCGAGTGGACGGTGGTCAACACCGAGGTCGAGGCGCTGCAGCTGGAATACAACTGGATCAAGGAGTTCGACCCCCGATTCAACGTCCGCTACCGCGACGACAAGTCCTACCCGGTGCTGGCGGTCACCCTCAACGAGGAATTCCCGCGGTTGATGGTCTATCGCGGCCCACGCCGAAAAGGCGTGCGCTATTTCGGGCCATACTCGCATGCCTGGGCCATCCGGGAGACTCTCGATTTGCTCACCCGCGTCTTCCCCGCGCGCACCTGCTCGGCCGGAGTATTCAAACGGCACAAGCAAATCGACCGACCGTGCCTGCTTGGCTACATCGACAAGTGCTCGGCGCCGTGCGTCGGGAGGGTCAGCGCCGAGCAGCATCGCCAGATCGTGGGAGACTTCTGCGACTTTCTGTCCGGCAAAACCGACCGCTATGCCCGCAGCTTGGAACAGCAGATGAATGCGGCAGCCGAGCAACTCGATTACGAACGAGCCGCACGGCTTCGTGACGATCTCTCGGCGTTGAAGCGGGCTCTGGAGAAGCAGGCCGTCGTGCTCGGCGACGGCACCGACGCCGATGTGGTGGCATTCGCTGACGACGAGCTGGAAGCAGCTGTCCAGGTGTTCCATGTCCGCGGCGGCCGGGTTCGCGGCCAGCGTGGTTGGATCATCGAAAAGCCCGGCGATCCCGGTGATTCCGGCGCGGCACGGCTGGTCGAGCAGTTCTTGACTCAGTTCTACGCCGATCAGGCCGAACTTGATGGCGCCGCGGACGAATCCGCCAACCCAGTGCCGCGGGAAGTCCTGGTGCCCTGTCTGCCGCCCAATGCCGACGAGTTGACCACCTGGCTATCAGGTCTGCGCGGTTCGCGGGTGACACTGCGGGTACCGCGCCGCGGCGACAAGAAGGCGTTGGCTGAAACCGTGCAGCGGAACGCCAAAGAGGCGCTGCAGCAGCACAAACTCAAGCGGGCCGGCGACTTCACCGCCAGATCTGCTGGGCTGCAGAATATTCAAGAAGCGCTGGGTCTGGCCGACGCGCCGCTGCGGATTGAATGTGTAGATATCAGCCACGTCCAAGGCACCGACGTGGTGGGCTCGCTGGTGGTGTTCGAGGACGGGCTGCCGCGCAAGTCCGATTATCGCCACTTCGCGATCCGGGAAGCCGCGGGCCGCGGTCACTCCGACGATGTAGCGTCGATCGCCGAGGTGACTCGGCGGCGGTTCATGCGCCATCTACAAGACCAAGAGGATCCCAAAGTCTTGTCGCCCGAAGGCAAGTCGCGTCGGTTCGCTTACCCGCCCAACTTGTACGTCGTCGACGGCGGCGCTCCGCAGGTCAACGCCGCCAGCGCCGTCCTCGACGAATTGGGCATCACCGACGTCGCGGTGATCGGCCTGGCCAAGCGGTTGGAGGAGGTGTGGGTGCCCTCGGAGCCCGACCCGATCATCTTGCCGCGCAACAGCGAGGGTCTGTACCTACTGCAGCGAGTACGCGACGAGGCGCACCGCTTTGCCATCAACTACCACCGCAGCAAACGGTCCAAGCGGATGACCGCCTCAGTGCTGGATGCGGTGCCCGGTTTGGGTGAGCATCGCCGCAAGGCGCTGGTGGCCCATTTCGGATCGCTGGCCCGCCTCAAGGAGGCTACGGTCGACGAGATCACTTCTGTTCCGGGCATCGGGGTCGCGACGGCGACCGCGGTGCTCGAAGCGCTGGGAGGTGGCGCCGCCGGATCGGACGCGGGGGACCAGGACAAGGTCGCCGAACGGGCATCGGGATGACGGGTCAGGAAATGGACGGGGTGAACCAGGCCGTGCCGGCGGGCCCAGCCGACAACCACGCTGGCGCAACGGAATCCGGCATTGACGTGGTTTTGGTCACCGGTCTGTCCGGTGCCGGACGCGGCACCGCGGCCAAGGTGCTCGAGGACCTCGGCTGGTATGTGGCCGACAACCTGCCGCCTCAACTGATCACGCGAATGGTGGACTTCGGGCTGGCTGCGGGATCCCGGATCACGCAGCTGGCGGTGGTGATGGACGTACGCTCCCGCGGGTTCACCGGTGACCTGGACTGGGTGCGCAAGGACCTGGCCACCCGCGACATCACCCCGCGTGTGTTATTCATGGAGGCCTCCGATGACATGCTGGTGCGCCGCTACGAGCAGAATCGCCGCAGCCATCCGCTACAAGGAGAGCAAACATTGGCTGAAGGCATCGCCGCTGAGCGCGACATGCTGGCTCCGGTTCGCGCGACTGCCGACCTGATCATCGATACCTCGACACTGTCGGTGCGTGAGCTGCGGGAAAGCATCGAACGGGCCTTCGGCGGCGAGACCGTCGCGAACACCAGCGTCACCGTGGAGTCCTTCGGCTTCAAGTACGGTCTGCCGATGGACGCCGACATGGTGATGGACGTGCGATTCCTGCCCAATCCGCACTGGATCGATGAGTTGCGTCCGCACACCGGCCAACATCCGGCGGTCCGTGACTACGTGCTCGGCCAGACTGGCGCGGCGGAGTTCCTGGAGACTTACCATCGGTTGCTGTCCCTCATTGTCGACGGCTATCGCAGGGAGGGGAAGCGCTACATGACCGTCGCGATCGGCTGTACCGGCGGCAAGCACCGCAGTGTCGCCATCGCCGAGGCGTTGGCGCGGCTGCTGGAGCCGAACAACCAGTTGTCGGTGCGGGTACTGCACCGGGATCTGGGTCGCGAATGAGCCTTGGAACGAGCCCCAACATTGTCGCGTTGGGCGGCGGACATGGTTTGTATGCGACGCTGTCGGCGGCCCGGCGACTCACCCCTCACATCACCGCCGTCGTCACCGTCGCCGACGACGGTGGCTCGTCTGGCCGGCTGCGCAGCGAACTCGACGTGGTGCCTCCGGGTGATCTGCGAATGGCGTTGGCGGCGTTGGCATCCGACAGCCCGCATGGGCGACTGTGGGCGACTATTTTGCAGCACAGATTCGGCGGTAGCGGCGCGCTGGCCGGACACCCGATCGGCAACTTGTTGCTCGCCGGCCTCAACGAATTGCTGACCGATCCGGTCGCCGCGCTCGACGAACTCGGCCGCGTCCTCGGCGTGCGGGGCCGGGTGCTACCGATGTGCCCGATCGCGCTGCAGATCGAGGCCGACGTCTCGGGCTTGGAAGCCGACCCGCGGATGTTCCGCTTGATCCGCGGGCAGGTGGCCATCGCCACCACGCCGGGAAAGGTTCGCCGCGTCCGGCTGCTGCCCGGCAACCCGCCGGCCACCCGACAGGCGGTCGACGCGATCATGTCCGCCGATCTGGTCGTATTGGGGCCCGGATCGTGGTTCACCAGCGTGATCCCGCATGTGCTGGTCCCCGAGCTGGCCGCGGCGCTGCAGGCGACCACGGCCCGGCGCGCGCTGGTGCTCAACTTGGTGGCCGAACCGGGGGAGACGGCTGGCTTCTCGGTAGAGCGTCATCTGCATGTGCTCGCCCAGCACGCACCGGACTTCACCGTCCACGACGTGATCATCGACGGTGAGCGGGTGCCGAGTGAGCGCGAGCGTGAGCAGCTGCGACGCACGGCGACTCTGCTTCATGCGCAGGTTCAATTCGCAGACGTGGCCCGGCCTGGTACACCTTTACATGACCCGGGCAAGTTGGCCGCGGCGCTGGATGGGGTGGGTGTGCGCGACATCGGCTCACAGCCACCTTCGGCGACGGCCACTGCCGCGATGCCGATCGAAAAGGAACGGCAACAGACCGGCGTAGAGGGACCGGGTCGTAACGGACCGAGGGGTGACGACGCGTGGCGATGACGGCCGAAGTCAAAGACGAGTTGAGCCGCCTGGTGGTGAGTTCGGTGACCGCGAGGCGTGCCGAAGTGACGTCACTGCTGCGATTCGCCGGAGGGCTGCACATCGTGGGCGGCCGCGTGGTCGTCGAAGCCGAAGTGGATTTGGGCAGTATCGCGCGACGACTGCGCAAGGATATCTTCGACTTGTACGGCTACAACTCCATCGTTCATGTGTTGTCGGCCAGCGGAATCCGCAAGACGACGCGGTACGTGTTGCGGGTCGCCAACGACGGTGAGGCGCTGGCTCGCCAGACCGGCCTGCTCGACTTGCGCGGGCGCCCGGTGCGGGGATTACCCGCCCAGGTCGTCGGTGGCAGCGTCGCCGACGCCGAAGCTGCTTGGCGGGGCGCCTTCTTGGCGCACGGCTCGTTGACCGAGCCGGGCCGCTCGTCGGCGCTCGAGGTCAGCTGCCCTGGTCCGGAAGCGGCGCTGGCCCTGGTAGGGGCGGCGCGCCGGCTCGGGATCAGCGCCAAAGCGCGGGAGGTGCGTGGAGCCGACCGGGTGGTGGTGCGTGACGGTGAGGCGATCGGGGCATTGCTGACCCGGATGGGCGCCCAGGACACCCGGCTGGTCTGGGAGGAGCGGCGGATGCGCCGCGAGGTCCGGGCAACGGCCAATCGGCTGGCGAATTTTGACGACGCCAATCTGCGGCGCTCGGCTCGTGCCGCGGTGGCTGCGGCCGCCCGCGTCGAGCGTGCGCTGGAAATCCTTGGCGAGGGTGTGCCCGACCATCTTGCCGCGGCCGGAAAGTTGCGCATCGAGCACCGGCAGGCCTCCTTAGAGGAGTTGGGCCGGCTGGCCGATCCACCGATGACGAAAGATGCTGTGGCCGGCCGTATTCGGCGTTTGCTGTCGATGGCTGACCGCAAGGCGAAAGTCGAAGGCATCCCGGACACCGAATCGGCAGTAACCCCCGACCTGTTGGAAGATGCGTAGGCTGCTGCGCTACTTGGGTGCCAGGCAGACGAGTTGACTTTCCGCCGGCGGTACTCGGGACCCCCCGATTACCTCGGGGGCGCCCAGATCAACCGATGCTGACGCGCAGTGTTGCCCCTCAGCGGGGCGCTTGATGTCGGTGACGACGAACCTGGCGAACTGGTAGTCGGGCGGCCGTCCGTTAACCCAGGGCACCAGATAACTGGACACTTGCGGCGAGGCCAGTGATTCATCGCAAGCCGATGGCGCATACAGCAGCACCACCGGGGCGCTATTGGGACGAGTCACTGCCGGGTAGCAGTAGCCGACGCGGACCAGGTACTTGAGGCAGTAGTAGCCGCGCTGGTCTCGAGTGACCCACTCGTAATCGCTTCGTATGCAACCGGGTGCGTTGACGCCAAATCCATCGTTGGGGATTTGGGCGGCCGGGCTGTCGCACGAGACAACTTCGGGATGATGCGGTGCCAGTTTCGAGTTGTAGGTGAACCTGTTGACGCATTGTCCCGATTTCATCGAGAACACCAGGTTTAACGTTGCATCGTCGTAGCCGCGTGGCTCGTTATATCCCGACGCGGGGGTCATGTTGCATGCCCCAAGCAGGAGAACGAGGAGAATCGATACCGTTGCGACAAAGCAATTTCCAGCACGCGATCTCGGCCTCCGCAATGCTGGCTGGCTGCAGGGCGTCGCAATATGCAACCGCGATGTCCGTGCCGGATCTCGCACACGGCCACGATAGCCCGTACGGGTATCACTCCACAGCGCCCGACGGTGGTCCACCTCAGCTGACTTAGATCCGCCAACTTGCAGTCTCCAAGATCGACACTGTGGTTCCCTAGGGCCGATACATTGTGATCGCAGACTGGTTCACACCCGGAGCGAGGCCATCATGGGATTCATCACGCCGGAGCTTCCCGACGTCGATCACGATACCTGGCCCACGCTGCCGTCGGCCTCGAGGCTGCAAGTGGTGACCCGCCATTGGGTTGAGCACGGCTTCGGTACCCCGTCTGCGATCTATCTGCTGTACGTGCTCAAGATGGCCGCTTACGCCGCGGGCGCTGCAGCGGTCATCTCGCTGACCCCGGGGCTGGGCGGGCTCGGTCACATCGGGGCCTGGTGGACCCAGCCGATCGTCTATCAGAAGTTCGTCATCTTCACCCTGCTGTTCGAGGTCTTGGGGCTGGGCTGTGGGTCCGGCCCGCTCACCGGACGATTCTGGCCGCCGATCGGTGGGTTCCTGTATTGGTTGCGGCCCAAGACGATTCGCCTCCCACCGTGGCCCGACGAGGTTCCGTTCACCAGAGGCGATACCCGCTCTATCGTTGACGTCGCCCTCTACGCCTTTGTGCTGGCCTCCGGCGTCTGGGCGCTGCTGTCACCCGGCCAGGGCGGGTCGGTCACCGCCACTGGTGACGTTGGTCTGATCGATCCCATTCTGGTGGTGCCGACGATTGTCGCGCTGGCAGTGCTGGGTCTGCGCGACAAAACCATCTTCCTGGCAGCCCGCGGCGAGCACTACTGTTTGAAACTGTTCGTGTTCTTGTTCCCGTTCGCCGACCAGATCGCCGCCTTCAAGATCATCATGCTCGGACTGTGGTGGGGCGCGGCGACATCCAAGCTCAACCACCATTTTCCTTACGTAGTCGCGGTGATGATGAGCAACAACGCGCTGCTGCGCGGCAAGCCATTCAACTGGTTGAAGCGCAGGCTATACCGCGACCCGGTCAACGACTTGCGGCCGTCCTGGATACCGAAGCTCATGGCCCACGTTGGCGGGACCACCGCCGAATTCATTGTGCCGGCGGTGCTGGTGTTCGCCGGCGACAATCATCCGTGGCGGTGGTTCCTGATTGGGTTCATGGTGATCTTCCACCTCAACATCATTTCCAACCTCCCGATGGGAGTCCCGTTGGAGTGGAACGTGTTCTTCATCTTCTCGCTCTTCTATCTGTTCGGGCACTACGGCAGCATTACCATCTTCGAGCTCAATTCACCGCTGCTGCTGGCCTTCCTGCTGGCGGCGCTCGCCGTCGTGCCGTTAGTGGGAAATATGTTCCCCCAACAGATTTCGTTCCTGTGCGCAATGCGCTACTACGCCGGGAACTGGGCCACCAGTCTGTGGTGCTTCCGCGCGGGCGCCGAGGACAAGATCGAGGCCAACATCATCAAGAGCTCTCCGCTCTTTGCCAAGCAGTTGGCCACGCTCTACGACGCAAGCACCATCGAAATCATGGTGGAGAAGGTGACGGCGTTCCGGTCCATGCACACTCACGGCCGGGCGCTCAACGGGCTGGTGCCCCGCGCGGTCGACAACGAGGCCGACTACAGCGTGCGCGAGGGCGAAATCATCGCCGGGCCGCTCATCGGCTGGAATTTCGGCGAAGGCCACCTGCACAACGAGCAGCTAGTGGAGGCGGTACAGCGGCGCTGCCAGTTCGACGAGGGCGACCTCCGGGTGATCATCCTCGAAGGCCAGCCGATTCAGACGCAGAGGCAGTGGTATCGCATCGTCGACGCCAAGACCGGCCTGCTCGAGGAAGGCTACGTCACGGTTAAGGACATGCTGGCCCGCCAACCCTGGCCGGAACCCGATGACGAGTTCCCGGTGCACATCACGACTGGCCATACCGCCGCTTCGCAATGACCACCGCGGTCGTCGTGGGTGCCGGGCCCAACGGCTTGGCCGCCGCGATTCACCTGGTGCGCAATGGTCTCGATGTACAGGTGCTTGAGGCCGCGGACACCATCGGGGGAGGAGCGCGGTCAGGGGAGTTGACCGTGCCGGGCGTCATTCACGATCACTGCTCGGCGGCTCATCCGATGGGAGTGGGTTCACCGTTCTGGAAAGAGATCGACCTGGAGCGATACGGCGTGAGCTGGAAGTGGCCGGAGGTCGACTGCGCCCATCCCCTGGACGACGGCACCGCCGGCGTGCTGTATCAGTCGATCGAGAAGACCGTGGCTGGGATGGGCCCCGATGGACGCCGCTGGCGGCTTGCGGTGGGCGATCTCGCTAAAGGTTTCGATGAGCTGGGCCAGGACCTGATGCGCCCGATACTGCATGTTCCGCGTCATCTCCTTCGGCTGGCCGCGTTCGGGCCGCGCGCGGTGTTGCCGGCCACGGTGATAGCGCAGTGGTTTCGCACCACGCAGGCGCGCGCCTTGTACGGCGGTATGGCCGCGCACGCGTTCACCCGGCTGGACCGGCCGCCGACCGGAGCGGTGGGCCTGATGTTCTTGGCCAGCGGCCACCGCCACGGTTGGCCGGTCGCCGAAGGCGGATCGGGCTCGATCATGGCCGCACTAGGTGCCGCGCTGCGCGCACATGGCGGTGCGATCACCACCGGCGTCAGCGTCACCAGCCGCAGCGACATTCCTGATGCCGACGTCGTGATGCTGGATCTGACTCCGGCCGCGGCCGTGCAGATCTACGGAGACGTCATGTCCGCGCGGATCAAGCGGTCCTATCAGCACTACCGCCAGGGCTCGTCGGCGTTCAAGGTCGATTTCGCCATCGAGGGCCACATTCCGTGGATCAACCCCGACTGCCGTCGTGCGGGCACTGTTCATCTGGGCGGGACGTTCGCCGAGATCGCGCACTCCGAACGGCAGCGGGCGGAAGGCCGGATGTCGGAGCGGCCCTTCATCCTCGTCGGCCAGCAATACCTGGCCGACCCGTCGCGGTCGGCCGGCAACATCAACCCAATCTGGTCCTACGCCCATGTGCCGTTCTGCTACGCCGGCGACGCCACCGCGGTGGTTGTCGGCCAGATCGAGCGGTTCGCCCCGGGGTTCCGTGACCGGATTATCGCGACCGTCAGCAAGTCCACCGCTGAGCTGCAGGCCTACAACGCCAACTACATCGGCGGCGACATTATCGGCGGCGCCAACGATCGCCTGCAGATGCTATTTCGGCCACGGGTGGCGATCGATCCCTACTTCACCGGTGTGCCCGGCGTCTACCTGTGCTCGCAATCCACCCCACCCGGCGCCGGTATCCACGGGCTATGCGGCTACCACGCCGCCCAGTCGGCGTTGGGTCGGCTCGGCGTGACCTGAACCACCGAATTCGCGACGCATTCCCGCAGCTACTAGGCTGGCGGCGAGCAATTCGTCAGCGACTAAGGAGAGACAAGTGACGGTCCGGGTAGGCATCAACGGCTTCGGTCGCATCGGACGCAACTTCTACCGGGCCCTACTGGCGCAGCAAGCCGAGGGCGCCAGCACCGACGTCGAGTTGGTCGCCGTCAACGACCTGACCGACAACGCAACGCTGGCGCATCTGCTCAAGTTCGACTCGATCCTGGGCCGGCTGCCCTACGACGTCAGCCTGGAAGGCGACGACACCATCGTCGTCGGCAACACCAAGATCAAATCGTTGGCGATCAAGGAGGGTCCGGCGGCGCTGCCGTGGGGCGATCTAGGCGCCGACGTCGTCGTCGAATCCACCGGCATCTTCTGCGACGCCGCCAAGGCCAAAGGCCACCTGGAAGCCGGCGCCAAGAAGGTGATCATCTCCGCGCCGGCCACCGACCCCGACATCACCATCGTGCTGGGCGTCAACGACGACAAGTACGACGGCAGCCAGAACATCATCTCCAATGCGTCGTGTACGACGAACTGCCTTGCGCCGCTTGCCAAAGTGCTGCACGACGAATTCGGCATCGTCAAAGGTCTGATGACCACCATCCACGCCTACACCCAGGACCAGAACCTTCAGGACGGGCCGCACAAAGATCTACGTCGCGCCCGCGCCGCCGCGCTCAACATCGTCCCGACGTCAACCGGCGCCGCCAAGGCCATCGGTCTGGTGCTGCCCGAGCTGAAGGGCAAGCTGGACGGCTACGCGCTGCGGGTGCCGATTCCGACCGGCTCGGTCACCGACCTGACCGCCGATCTGTCCAAATCGGCCAGCGCAGAAGAGATCAACTCGGCGTTCAAGGCCGCCGCCGAGGGCAGGCTCAAAGGAATCCTCAAGTACTACGACGCCCCGATCGTCTCCAGCGACATCGTCACCGACCCGCACAGCTCGATCTTCGACTCCGGGCTGACCAAGGTGATCGACAACCAGGCCAAGGTGGTGTCCTGGTACGACAACGAATGGGGCTACTCCAACCGCCTCGTCGATCTGGTCGCGCTGGTCGGCAAGTCGCTGTAGTCGTGAGCATCCCCACCCTTTCCGACCTTCTCGCACAAGGGGTTTCGGGTCGCGGTGTGCTGGTGCGCTCCGACCTGAACGTGCCGCTCGACGACGGCGTCATCACCGATCCCGGCCGCATTATCGCCTCGGTGCCGACGCTGAAGGCGCTGGTCGATGCCGGCGCCAAGGTGGTGGTGACCGCCCATCTCGGACGACCCAAGGGCGAACCCGAACTGAAACTGTCGTTGGCGCCGGTCGCTGCGGCACTCGGCCGAGCAGCTGGGCCAGGATGTGCAGTTGGCCGACGACGTCGTCGGCCGTGATGCGCAGCGCCCGCGCGGAGCGTCTGACCGACGGGGATGTCCTGCTGCTGGAAAACATCCGCTTCGACCCGCGGGAAACCAGCAAGGACGACGGGGAGCGGCTGGCGCTGGCCAGAGAGCTCGCCGAATTGGTCAGCGGCGCAAGCGGATCGACGGGCGCTTTCGTGTCCGACGGGTTCGGGGTGGTGCACCGCAAGCAAGCCTCGGTCTACGACGTCGCCACGCTGCTGCCGCATTACGCCGGCAAGCTGGTCGCCGACGAGGTCAGCGTGCTCGAGCGGCTGACCAGCTCGACGCGGCGACCCTATGCCGTGGTGCTCGGCGGTTCGAAGGTGTCGGACAAGCTCGGTGTCATCGAGCAGCTGGCCACCAAGGCCGACAGCATCGTCATCGGCGGTGGCATGTGCTTCACATTCCTTGCCGCAGCTGGTCTTTCGGTGGGAACATCGCTGCTGCAGACCGAGATGATCGACACCTGCCGCCGATTGCTCGACACCTACGCCGACGTGCTGCGCCTGCCGGTGGACATCGTGGTGGCCGACAAGTTCGCCGCCGATTCGCCACCACAGGTCGTCGCCGCCGATGCGATCCCGGACGGCAAGATGGGATTGGACATCGGGCCGGGGTCGGTCACCCGCTTCAGCACGCTGCTGTCCAACGCCGAGACCATCTTCTGGAACGGCCCGATGGGTGTCTTCGAGTTTCCGGCGTTCGCCGCAGGCACCAAGGGCGTCGCCGAAGTGATAGCCGACGCGACCGCCAAGGGCGCGTTCAGCGTGGTCGGCGGCGGCGACTCCGCCGCAGCGGTGCGCGCGCTGGGCCTCCCGAGGACGGCTTCTCGCACATCTCCACCGGCGGTGGGGCGTCACTGGAATACCTTGAGGGCAAGACGTTGCCCGGTCTAGAAGTGTTGAGCACCTAAAGCTAAGGACGCCGATGAGCCGCAAGCCGCTGATAGCCGGCAACTGGAAGATGAACCTCAACCACTTCGAGGCGATCGCGCTGGTGCAGAAGATCGCGTTCTCGCTGCCGGACAAGTACTACGACCGGGTCGACGTCTCGGTGATTCCGCCGTTCACCGATCTGCGTAGCGTGCAGACCCTGGTCGACGGCGACAAGCTGCGGCTGACCTACGGCGCCCAGGACCTGTCGCAGCATGACTCCGGCGCCTACACCGGCGAGATCAGCGGCGCGTTTCTGGCCAAGCTGGGCTGCAGCTACGTCGTCGTCGGTCACTCCGAGCGGCGCACCTACCACGGCGAGGACGACGCGCTGGTGGCCGCCAAGGCCGCTGCCGCGCTCAAGCACGAGCTGACCCCGATCATCTGCATCGGCGAGCACCTGGAAGTCCGGGAAGCCGGTGAGCACGTCAGCCACTGCCAGGAGCAGCTGCGCGGGTCGCTGGCCGGGTTGTCGGCCGAGCAGATCGGCAAGGTCGTCATCGCCTACGAGCCGGTGTGGGCGATCGGCACCGGGCGGGTGGCCAGCGCCGCCGATGCCCAGGAGGTGTGCGCGGCGGTCCGCAAGGAGCTGGGCACGCTGGCGTCATCCGCACATCGCCGATACCGTCCGGGTGCTCTACGGCGGCTCGGTGAACGCCAAGAACATCGGTGACATCGTCGCCCAGGACGACGTCGACGGCGCGCTGGTCGGCGGCGCGTCGCTGGACGGTGAGGAGTTCGCGACGCTGTCCGCCATCGCCGCCGGGGGCCCACTGCCGTAACCGGTGGGGCAGGCGAGGCTACTGAGGCGTGTCGAGTTGACGATCGGCTCAGCGCCGTTTAGCTTAACGAAACCTGATAGAAATACAGGGTCGTTAAGTTTTGGTGATTGCACACTGCTCTCCTCTCGGGGATGGCACCCTTAGGCAGCGCTACCCACCTCCCGGGAAGGCAACCGAATGGCTGGTCGCAACAGCACCACGGGCAACAACCAGTCACGCAGCGCCAGGGTGCGCCGGGGTCGGGTGATCGGTCATTGGGGCAGGCGTTGGTGCGTTTGTTGCCGCGGCAGCGATGGCGACTGGCTCGGCGGCCCCCGCCAAGGCCGACATTGACGACCTTCTCGACCCGATCATCCAACCCATCTTGACCCAGGTGACCGACTCACTCGCCGGCTTCGATCCCGCCCTCGCCACGGATCTGACCTCGTGGACCGACAGTCTTCTCGCTGACCTGAATTCGATCGATACGGGGCTGCGGCGCCGTCGACCGTAGTGACCTGCGGCCGCGTCCCCGGCGTCGTCGGGGACATCTGACCCGACGCCTGCATCACGCCGAGCACCGCCGACATTCCGATAGTCGTCCAAGAGGTCACCGAGCCGACCGTGCAGGCCACGGTTGACGGCGGCTCGACGCAGCACGCTGCTCGTCGACACCGGATCCAGCGGCCTTGTCGTCCCCTGGGAAAACCTCGGGTCAAACGACTTCCAGGCGCTTGAGGACCTATTTCGAGCTCGGGTTTCCGACCGGCATCGGCGAGAGCGGCTACAGCGGTGGCGTGGACTACATCTATCTCGACCTACGACAACGTACAAACCGTCGATTACGGCACCGGCGCCGGCACTCTCGAGCACTTCGAGTGGCCCTGTCGATGTGGAGGTCTTGTCCTGGCCGACGTCGTTGAGCTCGCTCGCCTTCGAACTTCGAGAACTTCCTTCGGATAACGAGGTAAACGGCATCCTGGGTGTCGGGGACGCCAGAACACCGCGGGTCCGACCACCAGCCCGTTGGAGAGCTACGGTGGTGTGCTCGTTGACGTCCCGACGGCAAGCTGATCGTCGACTCCGCCAATCCCGGGAACGGCCATCGCTCACGGTGAGCGGAGCCCCGATCGCCAACCTATACGAATCTGTCAACAGTGGAACTCCGCTAGCGGTTTCCGACGATGTCGATTCCGGCGGTGTGTTCGGAACCATCCCGTCGTCTCTCGGATCCGGCAGTTCCGGTTCGCTGCCACGGGAACAACCATCGACGTCTACAACAGCCCTCCGGCGGTACGTTGCTGTACTCCTACACGACGGGCGATCCGACAGCCTCGGCGGCATGCACCGCGCCGACGCTGGTATCGGGAACCTCGATCGACAGCGGCGTCCGACCCTTCCTGCGAAGAGCCGATCTACATCAGCTACACCGACGACACGATGAGCTTCGACAAGTCGTAGAACTCGCGCCGGTCTCGGGCCGGCCGATCGTCGGCCGGTAAGGTGTTGGCCATGGAATTGGCCCTGCAGATCACCCTGGTGGTCACCAGCATCCTGGTCGTGTCCTGCTGGTGCTGTTGCACCGCGCCAAGGGTGGCGGTCTGTCGACGCTGTTCGGCGGCGGCGTGCAGTCCAGCCTCTCCGGGTCGACGGTGGTGGAAAAGAACCTGGACCGATTGACGTTGTTCGTCGTCGGCATCTGGCTGGTGGCCATCGTCGGCATGGCGCTGCGGATCAAATACAACGTCTGAGCCGTCCTGCTCGCAGCGCGGGGTAGCCCGCGCGCGCCGATACTGGACTCATGGTTCACGTTTCCGACATCGGGCTCGAACCGATCGGCGCCGTACAGCGCACCCGCACCGGTCGTGAGGCGACCGAGCCGATGCGCGAGGACATCCGGCTACTGGGTGCCATTCTCGGCGACACGGTGCGCGAGCAGCACGGCGACGAGGTCTTCGACCTGGTCGAGCGGGCCCGGGTCGAGTCGTTTCGGGTACGTCGCTCGGAAATCGAACGAGCCGAGGTGGCCCGCATGTTCGAGGGCATCGACATCCATAAGGCGATCCCGGTGATCCGGGCGTTCAGCCACTTCGCGTTGCTGGCCAACGTCGCCGAGGACATTCACCGGGAACGGCGTCGCGCTATCCACGTGGCTGCGGGCGAACCCGCCACAAGACAGCAGCCTGGCCGCCACCTATCTGAAGCTCGACGCGGCGGAACTGAACGCAGCGACCGTCGCCGACGCCCTGGCCGAATTTGCGGAAGCAGCGCAAATTTTCCGGCCTCGGTTCGCCCGGGAAGGCCCCCGGCCACAAGGTCCACGCGACCTCGCCGACATAGAGGTCGCCGCGGGAATTCGGCGCACATGCCATGCGGGCCGATGAACCCGGTCGGCGCCAGGCTCGCATGCGGATCGCCAAACCGGCTCAGCAATTTGCCCTGGTGGTCGACGATGCTGACCCTGGGCCCCAAATTCGGGCTCTTCAAGTTGACCGCCATCGACGGCCCGAGCTCGCCGATATAGCAGACCGGGTGGCGGGTATAGTCCATGTAGAGACCGCATGGCCGGTGCAGATTGTTCCACTGCGTTTCGTATTTGCCGTTGCCGTCGAAGACTTGGACGCGGTGGTTCTCACGGTCGGCGACATAGACCCAGCCGTCGGCGTCGGTGCAGATATTGTGCACGATGTTGAACTCGCCAGGATTGGTGCCGGGCTCGCCCCACGACATCAGCAATTTGCCGTCCGGCGAGTATTTATGGACTTTGGCGTTGCCGTAGCCGTCGGAGACGTAGATCTCGCCTTTCGGCGAGAGGGCAGTGTGAGTGCAGCGATGAAACGGCTCGCCGCTCATATAGGGCGCCGGCTTGCCGGGCACGCCGATCTCCAGTAACAATTTGCCGTCGAGCGAGCATTTGCGCACGAAATGGCCGCCATCGTCGGTCAGATAAATCGAATCGTCCGGCCCCATATGCACGCCGTGCGCCCGCGGGTACTGGCCCTCGCCCCATGACCGCAGGAAGTTTCCGTCTCGGTCGAACACCATGACGGGGTGCTCGCCGCGATTGAAGGCATAGACATTGTCCTTGCCGTCGACGCCGACCGCGGCGACCTCCTTGAAGGACCAGCCGTCGGGGAGCTTCGCCCAGTTCTCGACGATGCGGTACTTGAAGTCGCCGGTGCCGACGATCTCCGCCATTGCGTTCTCCTCAATGCACTCGCTCGTATTTCTGCAATGAGCGGATGTAAGCCGGCCGCGGCGTGTCGGGGTAGAATTGCGGCCATTGCGTCCACGACACCTCGCCGACATAAAGGTCGCCGCGCGAGTCGACGCTGAGTCCGTGCGGGCCGAGAAACGCGGTCGGCGCGGTGCCGGCGTGCATGTCGCCAAAGCGCGACAGCAGCTTGCCCTGGTTGTCGACGATACTGACCCGCGGGCCCAGGTTCGGGCTGTTGCGATTGACCGGCTGCACCGGGCCGAGCTCGCCGATATAGCAGACCGGATGACGGGTATAGTCCATGTAGAGCCCGCAGGGCCGGTGCAGATTGTTCCACTGCGTCTCGTATTTACCGTTGCCGTCGAAGACCTGGACGCGGTGGTTCTCGCGATCGGCGACATAGACCCAGCCGTCGGCGTCGGTGCAGATATTGTGCACGATGTTGAACTCGCCGGGGTTGGTGCCGGGGCCGCCCCACGACATCAGCAATTTGCCGTCGGGCGAATATTTGTGGACCTTGGCGTTGCCGTAGCCGTCGGAGACGTAAATTTCGCCCTTCGGCGACAGGGCAGTGTGCGTGCAGCGATGGAACGGCTCGCCGCTCATATAGCGCGCCGGCTTGCCGGGAACCCCGAGCTCGAGCAGCACCTTGCCGTCGAGCGAGCATTTGCGGACGAAATGGCCGCCATCATCGGTCAGATAGATCGAATCGTCCGGACCCATATGGACGCCATGCGCCCGCGGATACTGGCCCTCACCCCAGGAGCGCAGAAAATTGCCCTCGCGATCGAACACCATGACCGGGTGTTCGCCGCGGTTGAAGACGTAGACGTTGTCCTTGGCGTCGACCCCGACCGCCCCGACCTCCTTGAACGACCAGCCATCCGGCAGCTTCGCCCAATCCTCGACGATGCGGTACTTGAAGTCGCCGGTGCCAACAATGATCGCCATGCCAGGCTCTCCCCTGATCTGCGGAGCCGCAGGTTATCGAAGCCACCAGCTTGAAACAATCCTCCTCCAGGCTGCAGCTCGCTACGATCCAAATCGCGCAGCAACGGGGTCGTCGCTTGGGATGAACCAAAAGTCGCCGTCGAGCGGGGCATCGACCGGCAGGAGTTCTCCGTTCGGCGTCAGCTCGCACGCGGCATAGCCGCGCGCGGCGAGAAAGGCGAAGGCGGCCTCGATCCGGTCGCCGGCGCGTGCCAGATGCTCCTGCGAAAGCTCGATCAGCATGGCCGGCCGAAAGCGCCGCAAGGTTTTCTCGGCGCCGCGCAGCAAGGCGAGTTCCCAGCCCTCGATGTCGGCCTTGATGAAGTCGACGCGGTCGATGGAGAGCGCGGCGACGACCGCATCGAGCGTCGTCACCGCCACCAGCTCCTGCTCGACCGCCGCCCAGCGGTCTTGCGGCCGGCCCAGATGTGACAGGCCGAACCCGTAGCTGCCATGTGCCTTGACCGGCACGCTCAAGGTGTCGAGCCCATCGACCGCGCCGAGCGCCATCGGCACCACCGACACATTGCCGAGCCGGTGCAGCCACACCACCGTCCGCAGGATCGAGCGCGCATAGCTGGCGGGTTCTACGGCATAAACCCGCCCGGCCGAGGCGGCGCGCGCGAACAGTTTTGTGTATTGACCGGCATGCGCCCCGACATCGAAGACCACCGCCTCGGCCGGCACGAACCGCGCGATCGTCGCCGCCAATGCCCGATGGTGCTGCTGCGCCGTCGCCTTGAACAGATGAGCGAGGAAGCTGCCCGTCAGCCGCCAGCGATAGGGGACGGCATGCACGGTTTGGTGGCGCCGTCCGCCGCCCGCGAAAATCGGCTTTGCCGAAGGGATAGCGTGACGCGAACGCATGAGCCTACTAGGATCGGGGCGAGCACGGCGAGCGATGCCGGCAACCCTGATATGGGAGAAGACGTTATGGCGAAAAAGAAGATAGCGATCGTCGGCGCGGGAGCGGTCGGCTGCTATGCCGGGGCTCATATGGTCCAGGCCGGAGAGGATGTGACCTACATCGATCCTTGGCCGGAAAACGTCGAGGCCATCCGCAGTGACGGTCTGCGGGTCACCCATATCCGCGACGTCGAGCCATTTACCGTCAAGCCTCGCGCGCTGCACGTCACCGAGGCGCAGCAGCTCGCCAAGGAGCCGCCGATCGACATCGCGTTTGTCTGCATGAAATCCTACGACACCGCCTGGGCGACGGCGCTGATCAAGCAATACCTCGCGCCCGGCGGGTACGTCGTGTCGTTGCAGAACTGCATGAACGAGGAGACGATTGCCGGAATTGTCGGCTGGGGCAAGACCTTGGGCTCGATCGCCAGCTCGATTACCGTCGAATTGCACGCGCCGGGTCAGGTGCGCCGGGCCGCCGGCAAGTCGGGCTCGCGCCACACCGTCTTCCGCGTCGGCGAAGTCCATGGCCGCATCACCGAGCGCGCCAAGGAGGTGTGCAAGCTGGTCGGATATGCCGACAGCGCGATGGTAACCGAGAACCTGTGGGGCGAGCGCTGGTCGAAGCTCGTGACCAACGTCATGGGCAACGGCCTCTCGGCCTGCACCGGCATGATCTCGCGCGACATGATCAAGAACGACGCGATCCGTCATTTCTCGAACCGGCTCGGCAGTGAGGCGATCCGCGTCGGGCAGGCGCTCGGCTACACCTTCGACGAAGTCAGCCACATGGACCCGGAAACCCTGGCTCGTGCCGGCGAGGGCGATCCGGCGGCGCAAAAGGAGATCGACGAGCACCGTCTCGCCGAGGCCAACCGCCCCGGCGGCGGCGAGCATCGCCCGTCGATGGGTCAGGACATGGTGAAGGGCCGCCGCACCGAGATCCAGTTCCTCAACGGCTTTGTCGTGCGCGAGGGCGAGAAGGTCGGCATCGCCGCACCCACCAACGCGGTGCTGACCGACATAGTCACCCGGGTCGAGCGCGGCGAACTGAAGCCCGACCCGAGACATATCACCGATCTTCGGCTGAACTGAAGTCGATGCGGTAAGGCCCCTCACCCGCCATCGCTAGCGCGATGGTTCCCCCTCTCCCGCATTGCGGGAGAGGGTGCTGAGCGCAGCGAAGCGGGTGAGGGTCAGCCGCGGGGAGATGAGCAATGCTGGCCGTAGTCAACACCCCCAAAGGCTCCGCACCCGTCGAGATCCGTGAGGTACCGGAGCCGAAGCCGGAGCCGAACGAGGCGCTTGTCGAGGTGCGGGCGTTTTCGCTCAACCGCGGCGAGCTGCGGTTGTTTCAAATCCGCCCGGAGAGCTGGCGGCCGGGCCAGGACATCAGCGGTGTGGTCCTGCAAGCCGCCGCCGACGGCAACGGCCCCCGAGCGGGCGAGCGCGTTGTCGCGCTGACCGACAACACCGGCTGGGCGGAGCGTGCTGCGGTGCCGGCGCAACGGATGGCGGTATTGCCGGACAATGTCCTCATCGAGGAAGCCGCCGCCCTGCCGGTCGCTGGCTTGACGGCGTTGCGCGCATTGCGTCATGGCGCGCCGCTGCTCGGCAAGCGTGTGCTGGTGACCGGCGCTGCCGGCGGCGTCGGGCATCTCGCGACGCAGATTGCCGCTCGGTCCGGGGCGCGCGTCACTGCCGTGGTTGGCGGACCCGAGCGCGGCCGTCACCTGCGCGGGGCGGACGAGATCGTCGAAAGCATCGAGAGCGTGCAAGGCAATTTCGCGCTGATCCTCGAATCCGCTGGCGGGTCCTCGCTTGCCGCGGCAATCGCTCATATCGACGCAAAGGGAACGATCGTCGTGTTCGGCAATTCGTCGGGCGAGCCGACGCAGTTCAGCTTTCGCGATCTGGCCGAGCATCCGAATGCGCGTGTTCAAGGCTTCTCCTACTTCACGTCCGAAGCCGAGGAGCGCTTTGCGCCCGATCTGGCATTGTTGGTCTCGCTCGTCGCCGATGGTTCATTAAAGCCGCACCTCGTCGAGCACAGCTGGCGCGAGCTCGCTCAGATCGGTCCGCAACTGCGCAACCGGCAAATCCGCGGCAAAGCCGTATTCCACATCGATTGAACGGAGGACAGCCCAATGACCATCAAGGTAGGCGACAGCATCCCCTCGGTGACACTGCGCTATCTAACCCCGGAAGGCGTGAAGGCCGTCAGCTCGGACGAATTCTTCGCCGGCAAGAAGGTCGCGTTGTTCGCGGTTCCGGGCGCCTATACGCGGACCTGCTCGCAACGGCATCTGCCGGGCTACGTCACCAATGCCGCCGAGATCAAGGCCAAGGGGGTCGACACGATCGCCTGCATTGCAGTCAATGACCCGTTTGTCATGGGCGCCTGGGGCAAGGAGCACAATTGCGGAGACAACATCGTCATGCTGGGCGACGGCAGCGGCGAGTTCACTCGCGCGATCGGCCTCGAGCTCGACCGCAGGAAGGAAGGCATGGGGATGCGCTCGCAACGCTATTCGATGTTGGTCGACAACGGCGTCGTCAGGGCGTTGCACGTCGAGGAGCCGGGTGTATTCGACGTTTCCAGCGCCGAGGCTATGCTGAAGGCGCTCTGACGCGCAATGCAGTACGGCGCCCTCGCTGCCGCTCTCGTGGCGGGGCTTGCCGCGGCGCCTGCAGTGGCGCAACAGCTGTGGGCGCCCTTGCCGCATCCGACAGATAGCGGCAAGCCGGTCATTTTCGACCCGCAATTCGCGGCTAAGGCGGAGAATGACCGGCGTCTCGGCTGTGCGCCCGGATCGCAGTGCCGGTGGCAGCTGTTGGGCGTGATACAGAACAATGGGGCCGTCGAGCTGCGGGCTACTGCCTTGACGTGGTGAATTTCGCAGCAGTGACGAAGCGGTACACCTTGTCGAGATCTTTGCCATTGCCGTCGGCTCGGTCCGTCTTGGTTTTCGAATCGACGCCTGCCGGCCGCACTGCGGCAATTGCTGCGGCGACGTTATCGGCGTCGAGACCGCCGGCAAGGATGGCAGGCACGCCGACTTCGTCAACAATGCGTCGGCTGATGCTCCAATCGTGCACGCGTCCGCGGGCTCCGATCTGTTTGTCGCCGGGATCGTGGCTGTCGAGCAGCAGGAAGTCGGCGACACCCCGATAGTCCCTCGCCCACTCGATGCTCCTTTCGTCGACGATCGGGATCGCCCGCATGATGCGGACTTCGGGGAACGCGGCCTTGAGCACCTGCGCGTCTTGGACGGAGAACAGCTCGACCGCCGCCCCGATATGAATGATGTCGGGCCGGGTTTGCTCGACAATCCGTGCGATCTCATTGGGATCCGGCGAAAGCGACAACGCCACCCGCTTCGTTTCCGGCGGCAGTGCGGCGTATATCGCGCTCGCGCGGTCCGCCGGCAGCTCGCGCGGAAACGCGCCGTCTCCAACCAGCACCCCAATGTGGTCGACCCCGATTTGCGCCAAGGCAACGGCTTCCTCGGGCGCCTGAACTTCGTAAATCTGCACCAGCATCGCGCCGAGCCTAGTGCTCAGGGACATTCATTTTAAGTGCACAAACCAAGCGGAGGGTGCCTGTCGCCGGATGGGCGGCTGCCTGTTTCCGCTGTTTTCGCAGCGAATTATCAGCCATGGACACCCCGGTTCCCGCAGAAATCCTGGCCGGCGACGGTTCGACAATCGAAAATAACAGCCAGGCCCTGGCTGTTCTGCTGCTGCTTCCGCTGTTTTTTGGGAAACGAATAAGGGTCGGCAAAGCTGGCCCTATGCCCGGTGTTGAGATGTGCATGTCCCGCACGGTATCATAATTACTGGTAAGTTGTCAATTAATCAAATATCATCTAGCTGTCTGATATCGCAATTGCGTGCCCGTCGTCTGCGACCTCGACTGACCTCGGGCGGGGATATTGTAGTGTGTCCACCGATCCCGTCATTGCTTTGAGGCCCGACATGCCAGATCCGGACAGGCCAGATGACGACATCAATGCCTTTGTGCCCGGTCCGCGGGTCCATATCGAGGGGCGGCCAGGCGGGCCGCTTTCCGGTCTGACCTTTGCGGCCAAGGATCTGTTTGATGTAGCCGGGCATCCGACCGGCGGCGGCAACCCCGACTGGGCGCGCTCGAACCCGGTGCCGGCGCGGCATGCCTGGGCCGTGCAGCGGCTGCTCGACGCCGGCGCGACATTGATCGGCAAGACGATCACCGACGAGGTCTCACTCGGCATAGTCGGCGAAAATGCGTTTTACGGCACGCCAGTCAACCCGCGGGCGCCCGGCCGAGTGCCCGGCGGCTCTTCATCGGGCTCGGCGGCTGCGGTCGCCGCCGGGATTTGCGACACCGCACTCGGCACCGATACGGGCGGCTCGGTCCGCGTTCCGGCGAGTTTCTGCGGGCTTTATGGCATTCGGCCGACGCATGGCCGGCTGCCTGTCGCCGGCATGATGCCGCAGGCGCCGAGCTCCGACACGACCGGCTGGTTCGCGCGCGATGCCGCCACCTTCGCCAAAGTGGCGAGCGTCATGCTCGACGAGCCGATCCCGTCGGCATTACCGGATAGGCTGATCGTCGCAGTCGATGCCTTCGCGTTTGCCGATCCGGAAGTCGGCGCCGCCTTGCAGCCAACGGTCGAGCGGCTGCAAGAGATGATCGGCGAGGCGCGCGAGGAGGTCATGGCTCCGGCGGGCATCGTACAGTGGGCGCGGGCGCAGCGCACTCTGCAGCCCTCCGAGGCCTGGCTGACCTTCAAGGATTGGATCGAGCGCGACAACCCGCGCTTCGCCTACAGCGTCGCGCGAAATTTGTTTACGGGATCGCAAATCCCTGAGAGCGAGCGCCAATGGGCCCAATTGGTGCGGCTGGAGGCGCGCGGCCGGATGCGCCATCTGCTGGCGCCGGGCACAATCCTCTGCCTCCCGACGACGCCATTCCCGGCGCCCAAGCGCGGCGAGCCGCTCTCGGTCGCAAGCGCCCAGCGCGACCGGATCCTCTGCCTGTGCGCCCATGGCGGGCTGACCGGCGTGCCGCAAGTGAGCATTCCGGGCGGCGAGGTCGATGGCTTACCGGTTGGCTTATCGATCGTCGGCGGTCCCGGCACGGACGCGGCGCTCGTCGCGGTCGCTGCCGCGCTCACGAAAATGTGATCAGCGATCTCCACGCGGTTGGAACCAATATTCACCAGCGGTGTTGCCGCTCGTTCGGGGCTAATTTACCATGACGTAAACGCTCGCTGGGGAGGGTATGACGATGAGACGCTTTCAAAGCGTTTTGCTGGCCGCTTCGGTTGGACTGGGCCTGTCGGCATCGATGGCCGATGCGACTGTACTGGCGCCCTATTCCCAGACGAATCTCGTCTCGGACGTCCCGGGGCTGGCCCCGGTCTTAGACCCCAACCTGCAGAACCCCTGGGGTGTTTCGGAGAGCGCGACGAGCCCTCTCTGGGTCTCGGATCAAGCTGCAGGTGTCTCCACCCTTTACACAGTGAACGGGGTGACCGCCACTCCGGCGGGCGGAACACCGCCGCTCGTGGTCACCATCCCGACAACGGCTAGCGGACCCCAAGGACCCACCGGCCAAGTCAACAATTCGATCGGCGGCGTTGCCACCACGTCTACGAATTTCGTGATAACTCAAACCGGCACCCCCACTGCGGCTCACTTCATCTTTGCCAATCTGAATGGCACGATCTCCGCTTGGGCCGCGGCGCCGAACCCGGCACAGATCGAAGTGACAACCCCGGGGGCCGTCTACACGCGGCTTGGCCATCGGGGGTACCACCTCGGCGCCCTTGCTCTACGCCGCCAATGACGCGGGGACTGGTAGCATCGATGTCTTCAACGGCACCTTCACGAATGTCACCGGCACGACGTTCGCGGGTAAGTTCGTGAACCCGTTCAGCGCGGATGGCCTCGTCCCGTTCAATGTGCAGAACATCGGCGGCAACATCTACGTGACCTACGCTCCCGCCGGGCGCGCAAATCAGATTGACGCCACGGCGGGGCAGGGAGCGGTGGCGATTTTTGACGCGAGCGGGAACTTGCTCCGAACGGTGATCAACTTCGACCAGACCGGCAGCCACCTTGCCGCGCCGTGGGGCATTGCCCTCGCCCCGGCCAGTTTCGGCCCGTTTGGCGGCGACCTGCTGGTCGGCAACTTCGCCTACGGCGGCCTCAGCCCTGTCGGCGGCGAGATCGACGCCTACGACCCGCTAACCGGCGCGTTCCTCGGCACGCTCGACAGCAACGCGGCTTGGCAAGGCCTTTGGGCGCTGACCTTCGGGAACGGCGGCAGTGGCGGCAGCACCGACATCCTTTATTTCACCACCGGTCTCGCTGCCGAGACGGAGGGGTTGTTCGCGGCCCTCACCGTTCCGGAGCCGAGCACGTTGGCTCTCCTCGGCGCTGGGTTATTGAGCCTTTATGCGTGGCGGCGGCGCTCCTCCCGTCGTCGCGACGAGGCTGCCGGATAGTTCTGGAATAACTCGCTCGGCAGCGCTGGAGCTGGTCAGGCCGGGAGTTAGGGCATGGCCTAGTCGTCGGCGGCTAGTACACCGCAGTGGGCTTCCTCGACATTCGCTAGAGCTAGAGCTGCGGAGAAAGAGGCAACGCAGACAGGTCGGCCGGCCCTGTCATCGTCTCGGTCACGTGCTTGCCGCGATCGCCCTGTTGCTGCAGATCGCAATACCGAACTCGCACCCGCCCGGCCAACTCGGTCTCCGCCCACGACGCCGGCGATCTGTCCGCCGCGTTCGAGGAGCACGCGCTATGCTATCAGGGGATCCAGGCACCTCCGACAACCCGAGCGACCGCGCCTCGAAACCGGTACACCATGAATTTGTCACCTGCTGTTTTTGGCATGGCAACACGGGGCTCGGGCTCGCTCCCGGTGAAATCTGAACTAGTCGCGCGTTGCGCGCGCTGGGCCGGACCGTCGCCGTCGAACACGGTTTAGGACTGGCTATACTTGTCATAGTCGGCGTCCTCGGCACTTGGCCCCCAGCGCTCCACGGCCCCGGAAGTCCGGAAAACCAGCTACCTAACATTCACCGGAAGCGATCGTGGCGGGGGACCCCAAGTGTGTCTGCGGATCGGATCCGATCCAAATACGCGCCATCTCGACAGCATCGCTGCGGTGCTGTAATGTTTCGAACGAAACATGAACGGAGGACGCGGCATGACACGGGCATCGATCCAAGCGCGGCAGCACGCCGAACGGCGGTTTCCGGTGCGAGTCCGGATCGCCGTGCCGCCCGAGGGGCTGGGCCGTCAAATCGAGATCATGCATGCTTGGCTCGACGAGACCTGCGGTGCCGAGGGTTGGGGGATGGCCCCCGCGGGGTTGGCCGGCGTCCTCAACGATGCGATCGCGTTTTATTTCGACGACACCGCTTTCGCCCACGCGTTTGTCGCCCGCTTTTGTTGCGGCTATCGGATCGAAACGGTCGAGGGCGCATTTGCCCTGCGCAACGAGGCGCCACCGCTGCGGCGAGGCGCCTCGATTCATAAGACGCCGTAAGGGGCCCGCACCGGCTGAGCCGGGGTAATGACCCTGTTTGGCTGGGCCGGACTGGCCGGGACGACCTTTGCCGCGGCACTCCTGCAGGCGGTAAGCGGGTTTGGTTTTGCCGTGCTCGCGGTTCCGCTCTACCTGCTGTTGGTCGACCCGGCACAGGCCGTTCAACTCGCCATTATTCTCTCGACAGTGCTCTCACTCGCGGTGGTTTCGAGATTGCGGCGAACCGTCGCTCCGGCGCTGCTGCTGCGCCTGAGTGTTGGCAGTCTCGCGGGGTTGCCGATCGGGCTGTTTTCATTCCGCTACGCCGACCCGCTGCTGGTCCGGCTCGGGGTCGGAGCCACGATCCTTGCGTTTGCGGTGATGATGGCAGGGTTCCGGCGTCGCGGGGGCCAACCCTCGGTGCCTTTCGGGAGGACACAAATTCGCGACCTCGCCGCCGGGGCCGTCGCGGGGGTTGCGACCGCGCTGGTTGGGATGGCCGGCCCGCCGGTGCTGATCTATCTGTTGCTGGCCGGGACGGCGGCGCAAACCGTGCGCGCGACGCTTCTCGCATTCTTTGCGCTGTCATACGGGGCAACAGTCGCATCCCATGCCGCGACCGTCGGCATCCCTGGCCCCACCTGGGTGGCAGCCGGCATCTTGGCGCCCTTTGCCTTACTCGGCGGCCTTGCCGGGAGGCCGGTCGGCGATCGTCTCGGCAGCAGACGGCTTTGCCATTCTCGCGATCGCGCTGCTCACCGTGGCCGGGCTTTATACGGTCGCCGCCGCGGGGGTCGGTCTCGTCACTCGCCAACCATGAAAATCTCGGGCGGCAGACAGAAATCGTTAAACGGCCATGCAGAGCCGTGACGCGATCGCTAAAAATGAGTATGATCGGCGGTCGTATGCGAAGCTTCCACTCGACTGTCTCGCCCGTTTTGCGGGATAGCACGGGTGGCTTTCGCGAACGACGTCAACGAAGACTGTGAAGGCGTGGGTGAGATTATGATCGGCCCTCCGGGTTTGCCGAAATATGGACGCCGGGTCTTTGCGTTTGCTGCACCGAAACGGAGCCGATCGCGGCAGCATCAGCACGCATGGAAATGGGTTACCGGCATTTACCTTGCCGGAGTACTGGCGCATTTCAGTCACCACATGGTCGGCTTGCCAAACGGCAGCAACCCGTCGAGCGAGGCGTTGACGAGCGCTCCGCTGAGCCTGGTCTGGCCGGCCGACCTGATGAAAACCTTGATCGAACTCGGCTAACCGAACTGTGCCGCCAAGCGGACGAGCCGGTTCCATCGTTGTTAACTCTACTTTCCTTCCTAGTCGGCTGCCGAGTATAAGCGAGAGCTTTGCGACAGGGGGAAGTGTACAATGCAAACAACGATCATAGTTGCGATCGGCTTGGTACTCGCCTGGGCCGTTTTCCCGGCGGAGGCGGCGACCAGGGCGCCGGGCAAGGCGGCTCCCGCTTGCTCTGCAATCAGTTTTCGCCCGCTCCCACAGGGCATGCCTGATGGCGAGCAGCAGGCCGGTATGTACAAATCACGCAACGGGCGCCTCGAGTTGCGCGCCGAGGTCAAGCAAGGAAACCCATCCGACTATTACGTAACGTCTGCCGGCAAGCGGGTCGCTGCCGCCCCGTCGAGCCTGCCGGAAGCCGCCGTGACCTGCGCCGCGGCAAAGAAGATGCCAAAACCGGAAACCCCCGCCTCGTCCTGTACCGGTCAACGGTTCAAGGTCGTCGTTGCCCATTCCGGGGATCAACGTCTGGCACTGCTTTACGGCCAGGACGGCGGCAGCTGGCATTTCTGTTCCGCCGGCACATTCTAGCCGAGCACCGAGCAGCTAGCTCAGGTCGGCTCGGAAAGCGCGGGCTCATCGCGCCGCCAGCAGCGACATCGCGATCAGGTCGACTGGCCAGAAGACCGCTGCCGAGAAGGCGACCAGGACTTCCGAGACTTCGATTGCCTGTTTGCCGGTATGCAGATGTTCGATCAGGTGATAGGCGAAGTCGCCGCTGGCCGCGAGCGCGTAGATCAGGAGCGCCGCCAGCCACGCCGAGCGATGCGCACCTGGTGCGTCAGGCGACTCGGATGTTCTTGAACTGCCACGGGTCATCGCGGTCCAGATCTTCCGGGAACAGCCGCTCGCGGCCGTCGAGCGGGGTCCAATCGTCATAGACACCGACGATATCCCCAAGATACGGCCTCGCGATTTGGAGGACGCGCGCGAAATCCATCTCTTCGGGCTCGACGATCCCCTGCCGCGGCCGCTCGATCGCCCAGATCATTCCCCCCAGCACCGCCGCGGTGACCTGCAGCGAGGTGGCATTATTGTGCGGTGCCACGCGCCGCGCTTCGGCGATCGACAGGCGCGAGCCGTACCAATAGACACCTTTGGGTTGGCCCATCAGGAGCACCCCGAGTTCGTCGATCCCCTCGGCGATTTCCTCCATCATCAGCCGCTTGCGCTGCTGCAGCTGAAAACTCTTTCCGGCGAACTCATGCAGGCTCAGCACCGCGTCGTCGCAGGGATGATAGGCATAATGACAGGTCGGTCGGTGACGGACCGAGTCGCCGTCTCGGACGGTCAGATAATCGGCAATCGAGATCGATTCGCCATGGGTGATCAGAAACCCATGATAGGGCCCCTCGAGGGGGGTCCAGCTGCGCACGCGAGTTACCGCTCCCGGCCGCAGCAGGTATATCGCTGCGCCCGAACCAAAGTCGTGGCGGCGGCCGTCCGATGGAAAATGCCGCTCGTGTGTCCCCCAGCCGAGCTCGGCTGGCTGTGAGCCTTCACTGACGAACCCGTCGATCGACCAGGTATTGACGAATTCACCCGGCTGCTTGGGCATGGTAGAGACTTGCGTATCGCGCTCGGCGATATGTATCGCCTTGACGCCGAGCGTCTCGGCGAGGTGGGCCCACTCGGTGCGGGTCGCCGGGACCGCGTCCTGCAAACCGGCATTCCCCGCCAGATCGATCAGGGCCTGTTTCACAAAGTGCGATACCAGACCGGGATTGGCGCCGTGGGTCAGCACCGCAGTCGGGCCGCGGGGATAACGGGCACGAAGCGCCAATGCGCTCTCGCGCAGGGCATAATTAGACCGCGCCGAAGGCGGCAGGCTTGGATCGGTGTAGCCGCCCGGCCACGGCTCGATGCAGGTGTCGAGATAGAGAGCACCGAGTTCCTGGCATAATTCGATCAGCGCCACGCTAGACACGTCGACCGAGACGTTGAGGAGAAAATCGTCTTTGCCGAGCTGCGGTTGGAGCAGCGCGCGGTAGTTGCTGCGGGTCAGCGCGGTTTCGATAAAACGGATCCCGTACTCGGCTGCGACATCGTGTCCGCGCGGCTCGGCGGTGATG
>CAVRER010000060.1:0-54816 GCA_963720085.1 uncultured Actinomycetota bacterium | reverse complement strand
GGTCGCCGTAGGTGATATTCAGCCACTCGGCGAAGCCGACGGCGGCGTGCTTGGTGACCGAGTAGGTCGCCGACCCGAGTTGGGTGAGCAATCCGGCCGCCGATGCGGTGCTGACGAAGTACCCCTCACCGCGCTCGACCCAGCCGGGCACCAGCAGTTGTGCGGCGCGGATGTGTGCCCGCAGGTTGACGTCGATGGAGCGATCCCACTCGTCCTCGGTGACGTCCAAGCCCGAGACACCTGTGATACCCGCATTCGCCGAAATAAAGTCGACGAAGCCGAATTCGTCTTCTGCGCGCTGGATCAATTGCTGGATCTGCACGGTGTCGGAGACGTCGGCAGCCACGCCGACGGCCGCGCCCGGCCGCTTGGCATTGATCCCGTCTGCCGCCGCTAGCGCGGGCGTCGGCGTTTATGTCGGCGACACGACCCGCGCATCCTGTTGCGCCAGCTTGGCGGCCACCGCGCCGCCGATGCCATTGCCGCCGCCGGTGACGATAGCGACCTTATCGGCAACCTTCACGACCGATTCCCTTCCATCTTTGGACGCAGCATCTTTGAACAGCAGCCGGGTGATCCACCCGCGGGTGTCCGCCGGGTCTATCACGTCGTCGAGCTCGAAGGTGGTGGCCGAGGTGAGCGCCTTGCCGTGCTGATAAGCCGCCTCGACCAACTTGGCGAACAGGTTCTGGCGTTCGATCGGGTCGGTGACGGCGGCCAACTCCTTGCTGAAGCCCAACCGCACGGCACCCTCGAGGCCCATCCCGCCGATCTCCCCGGTCGGCCAGGCGACGGTGAACTCCGGGGCGTGGAAGGAGCCCCCGGCCATCGCCATCGCTCCCAGCCCGTAACCCTTGCGCAGGATGATCAGCCCGAACGGCACGCTCAGCCGCGCGCCGAGGATGAACAGCCGACTGAACCGGCGGACCGCGGCCTGAACTTCGGCATCCGGGCCGACCATGAAGCCAGGCGTGTCGCACAGCGAAATGATCGGCAGCCCAGCCGATTCGCACAGCACCAAAAAGTCGGCGATCTTGTCCGCCGCCTCGGCGTCGATGGCCCCGCCGAGATGATGACTGCTGTTGGCCAGCAATCCGAATGCCACGCCTTCGACGCGGACGAGCGCGGTGACCACTCCGACTCCGTAGTCGGCCCGCAACTCCAGGACGGATCCGACGTCGGCGACGGACTCGATCGCGTGGTGCACGTCGTAGGCTCGTAACCGGTTCTCCGGCACCACATGTCGCGCCCGTCGCGGATCCGGAGCCGCCCAGTCGTCCAAGCCTGCCTTGGAAATAGGCCAGGTACTGCTTGGCCAGCGATACCGCGTGCGCCTCGTCGCGGGCGGCCAGGCCGACGACGCCGTTGCGCCGCTGCACGTCGATTGGCCCGATGTCCTCCGGCCGGTACTCGCCGAGTCCGCCGCCTTCGATCATGGCCGGACCGCCCATGCCGATGTTGGCGTCGGGAGTCGCGATGATCACGTCGCACACCCCGGCAAGCGCGGCATTGCCGGCGAAGCAACGCCCGGACACGATCGACACCAGCGGCACTTGGCCGCTCAGTGCGCCCAGCGCGCGGAAGGTCGGCACGTCGAGGCCGGCGACGTTGCCCAGGTCGGTGTCGCCGGGCCGGCCGCCGCCACCCTCGGCGAAAAGCACCACCGGCAGCTTTCTGCGGGCGGCCAGGTCGAAGACCCGATCGGTTTTGGCATGGTTGCGCATGCCCTGCGTGCCCGCGAGCACGGTGTAGTCGTAGGACAGCACGACCACCTCGCCGGCGGCGCGTCCGAAGCGGTCCGCGCCGATCGTCGCCACCCCGGCGACCAGGCCATCGGCCGGGGTGTTGGCGATCAGGTCGTCCTCGGAGCGCCGGCTGCGCTGTGCGGCCACCGTCAGCGCTCCGTACTCGACAAAGCTGCCCGGGTCGACTAGGTCGGCGATGTTCTCCCTGGCGGTGCGTCGATTCTGGTTGTGCCGCTTGGTAATCGCTGCCGACCGTCCTTCGTCGAGAGTGAGCAGGTGTCGACGCCGGACCTCGTCGAGGTCACCGCGAGCCCGGTCCAGATCGAGGTTAGCGACGGCCTCGGCGTGCGCACTTGCACCGGTGCGGGTGAAGATCACTAACGGGTCTCCGGTCCCGACGACCTGTCCCGGTGTGACCAGAGTCCGTACCGGGCACAATGCGTCCGGCGCGGTCAGCACATGCTGCATTTTCATCGCTTCGAGCATGACCAACTGCGCGCCCGCGCCGACCTCGGCCCCTTCCGTCGCCACCTCGACCACGGTGCCGGCCAACTGTGCGCGGAGCACCTCCTCACCCGGATGTAGCTCGAGCGGTGTGACTCGGCTCTCTTGGCGTCGAGACTGCGCTGCGCCAACCAGGGCAGCGACGTTTTCGTCGACGAAACCCGTTGTCACCGAGCCTGATTGCAGCTGGCTGCTGGACAACACTTCGCGCAGCAGCCCGATGTTAGTGCGAATGCCCTCGATGCGGAATTCCGCCAGCGCTGTCTGCGCCTTGCGCACCGCTGCAGGAAACGACGAATCGCGTACGTGAGTGATCACCTTGGCCAGCAACGAATCGTACCGCGGGCTCGGTGTCAGTCCGGGGCAGCCATGGGTGTCGACGCGCACGCCGGGTCCGGTCGGCGGTGAGAACACGGTCAGAGTTCCCGTCGTCGGTGACACGGACCCGTCAGCGGCAAGAGTCTCCATGTTGATCCGGGTCTGGATTGCAATACCGTGTGCTACAGCCGGTTCGCCGGTGACTTCGGTGCCGTCGGCGCTGATTCCATCAGGTAGTCCGAGCTTGTCGAAGGTGGCGCCGCGGGCTATGGCGAGTTGCAGTGTAATCAGGTCGAGTCCGATGGTTTCCTCGGTGATGGTGTGTTCTACCTGGATTCGTGGGTTGACTTCAAGGAAGACGAATCGACGGCCGGAAACCAGGAATTCAACGGTTGCCAGCCCGCGGTAGTCAGCGCGTGCGCACAGCCTCGCCGCGGCCTCGTGCAGTTCACGCCGCCGCGTCTCGGAAAGGCCTTGAGCGGGCGCGATTTCGATGAGCTTCTGGTGGCGCCGCTGGATGCTGCAGTCACGGTCGCCGAGCGCCAGCGCACGCGTCGCGGGGCCCGCCGGTGCCGCGACGATCTGCACCTCGATGTGTCGCGCGTCGGCCAGATGCGCCTCGGCGAACACCGCCCGATCGCCGAATCCAAGCTCGGCCTCGGCGGCGCACTGCCGGTAGGCATCGTCAATTTGATCGATGCCGCGGATTATTCGCATGCCGCGGCCGCCGCCGCCGGCCAGCGCCTTGATCACGATGCCGCCGTTTTGCGCGGCGGCGAACGCGTGAATGTCCTCGACGCTGCTGGGCCCGTCGGTGGCCGGCAGCACCGGCACATCGGCCGCGGCTGCGGCACGACGGGCCTCCGACTTGTTGCCGAAAAGCTCCAGCGCCGCGGCGTCCGGCCCGACGAACGTATACCCAGCTGCAGTACAAGCGCGCGCGAATTCGGGTTGTTCGCTCAGGAACCCGTAGCCGGGATGGATCAGCTCCGCACCCGACTCCTTGGCTGCCGCCAGGATCGCGGCGTGATCCAGGTAAGCGGCCGGCCCGGAGCCGGGCAGACCGATCGCTTCGTCAGCCGCATGCACGTGCGGGCTGTCGGCATCGTCCTCGGCGTAAACGGCGACCGTGCCGAGCCCCAACTCGATTGCGGTGCGGATGATCCGAAGCGCGATCTCACCGCGGTTCGCGATCAGCAGGCGCGTCACGTCCCGTCCTTCGTAAGATCGGCCATTTCCCATCCGGATCACATCATGCCGCTACTGCCTTTTGTCACTTTCACCGGATGGTCACGTCAAAGGCAGCAAACCCCGCCTGGACAAGCGGTAGCTTCGGTCCATCAAGCATTACATCGTGGTAGGACTGGCTGCCGTGGTGATGGTGGGCGGGCTGATAACCGCGGCACCCCCGGCGAGTGCAGGATGCCTGGATCCTGGATGGGCGGAGCACCCGCTTGCGCAGATGTGCGACAGTCCCGTCGATCCTGACGGCATGTGGGAACGCTGCCTGACGTACTACCCGAACGGGGCTCGGAACCCCGCCGAGACCGACTGCTACACGATGAGCGCCGGCCAGCCACCTCCTGGTGACCCCATATTGGGCACGCCACCGACGCACATCGACCCGTAGAAGGCCTACGTCGAAGGCGTACTTGAGGGCGCCGCTGGCGCGAATGTCTCGTACCCAACCAACTTTGGACGCACCGCCTCAGAGTCGGCCGCGCACCGGGCACGGAGCGGCCACGCAAGCTGACGCAAATAGCCAGCCGGCTCGGTGTCGTCGATACCGTACTGCGCGGGCCAGCGGTCCGCGGGAAGATACAAGGTCCCGAACAATGCGTCCAGGACCGGGAACTCGCCGGCGTAGTTGGCGTTGTAGGCCTGCGGTTCTCGAGCGTGATGCCAGTGGTGGAACTGCGGGGTGGCGATCACCCAGCGCAGCGGGCCGAAGGTCATCCGCACGTTGGCGTGGATGAAGATGGCCTGCAGCGTGATCAGGACGATGAAGGCACCCAAACTGAGCCGGCCGAAACCCAGCGCGTAGAGCGGTAGAACCGCGGCAGAGCGAACAAAGGTCTCATCCAGCGGATGCAGATGATTGGCGGCAAGCCAGTCCATCTCCCGCACGCTGTGATGCACCCGATGGAATCGCCAGAGCAGCGGAACCTCATGGGCAGCGCGGTGTCCGGCGTAGCCGCCGACCATGGCGATCGCCAACCCGGCGACGATCTGCACCCAACCAGGGCTCGCCCCGACGGCCATCCGCAGCGGTGCAGGCACGAACACTCGCAGCGCTCCGCCAACTGCTACCACCACGACCACCAGGCTGATCTTCAACGCGGCACCGTTGACCAGATAGTGCACCAGGTCGGTGCGCCACCCCTGACGAAGCACCCGCCGCGGATGCAACGCGAACATTCGCTCGAGCGGGATGAAGATAATCGCTAAAACCACCAGCCCGAAGACGATGCCGCTGCGCACGCTCAGCGCGGCCAGCACCACCAACGTCGTCAGCAGCGCCAGCACTGCTCCACTGATCCCGATCTGGGACGCTCGCCGGGAAGCCTCAATCTGCACGCTCTGCGGTAGTGCCGCAGTTGATGGGACCGGCGCTGCTGTCTGGCTGCTGACGGCCCCGCTGATGGCTCGAATTTTGGCGAGTCGACCCCATCCGGCCAAGACCGCGCACGCCACCAAGATCCCAATCCCACCGGGGCCCACGTGCTGGGTGGCCACTGCGATCGCAGCCATCAATATCAACGACTGCACGGCGAGTCCGGACACGTTCAGCGACCACCGCCCGCGGAGCAGCCGGTAGCCCTGCCATCCGACCAGCGCCATCGCCACGAGCACCATCAGCGTCGGTAGCCCGGCGCCATGACCCGGATGCGAACGTGCCAGACGCGTGGTGACCCCCGCGGCGATGACGAGCCCGATCAGCTCGATCCCGTGCAGCACCAGTAGCAACACCGCCGCGCGCCGGCCGCGCCGCGAGTCAGAGCCGGCCAGCGGACCCGGGCCGCCGGTAGTTCCACCGTCAGATAGCCGACCCGATCCACCAATCCCGCCAGATGGGTGCATGAGCCTCAGCATTCCCCGCACAGCTGTGAACCAGCTGAGATTACCGGCACCGTTGATCGGGGTTGTTCGGCCGCCCAGGATGCCCGCCTACGCGCCCTTCGACCCACTGATCGACGTAAGCGAAGGCACCGTCCAGATCCCGTCGAAGAACTCCGCGCGGGGGCGGTACAGCCGAATCAGGTAATTCCAACCCTGCGGTGTGACGATGCAATTGGGTGGAGCATCTTCGCCGGCGTCAGCCTTGAACCGTACGGTGATCGAGCCGTCCCCATTTGGCACCCCGGTGATGCTGTTGACTGAGTAGAGGTGCCGTGAATTCGGCTCGAAGAACCCCGCAGAGTTGTACACCGAGACCGACCAGAATGCGTCCACCGGAACGTCCTTGAACGTCATCTCGTACTCGCCTGGCGGCACCCCTGGGTCGACACCGACATAGGAAGCCTCCGACGTCGGCAACCCTCCCCACCCGGCCGCAGTGCCGATCAGATGGTGGATCGGATCTACCTCGTCCCGAGTTCCGAATGTGCGGCCGAAGTCGGTCAAACCACTCGCAAGGCTGAGCAGGGCTTGACGTGTCTTGTCCAGACTTTCTCTGTCGTATTCCGGAGAGGTGAACACTTCTGACGAGCTCGTCTCAAGCGTCACGTGGTCTTGAAGGGCACCAACAGCGGCGACGTCATCGGGGTCGAGCGGGTCGACCAGGGTGCGGACACCGACCATTACGTACCGCGACCCACAGCGGTCACAGGCCAATTGGTGCCGTCCCGGCGCGTGCAGGAGCACGTTGATGTAGTGGTCCTCATTCACCACCATCGCAGATATGTACCGCCCGTCGGCCTCAGGGAGCGAGAGCCAGGCCGGCTCGCCGAGGTCGAGGATTGCGAAGCTGTACAAGGTATCCCGGTTCAGGCGGATGACGGTCTGCTCGTCGATCGATGCCGGCTGCCGATTGTGCCGAAACACGCCGACCCCGCCCGCGTCGCGTTGGAGGTCGGCGAACATCCTGTGCGTCTCCGCCCGGACGAAGTTATCGGCATTGACCATCACCGCCACGTCAGACTCTCCCGTCAGCAATTTCTGATTGTCGCGGCTCAAACCATCAACTGAGCCGCGACCGTCGCGCCGAGTTCCCAGCACGCCTCGACGTCGGCCTTGGTCGGTTTGCCCATCACCACAACCGTCTCGGCAGCCTGCACCCAGCCGAGCCCCGTGGTGATGGCCGCGAGACCTCGCTCGGCCCCTTCGGTGCCCTCGTTGCCGTGCAGATAGACGCCGAACGGACGCCCCTGAGTGCTGTCGAGCAGCTGATAATAGGCGCAGTCGAATGCGTGCTTGAGAGCACCCGAAATGTAGCCGAGGTTCGCCGGGCTGCCCAGCAGGTAGCCGTCAGCCTCGAGCATCTCGACTGGCGACACGGTGAGCGCCGGTCGCCGCACGACCTCGACGCCCTCAATCTCGGGATCGGTTGCCCCCGCCACCACCGCCTCGAACATCTCCTGGCAGTGCGGCGACGGCGTGTGGTGGACGATCAGCAAGCGCGGCATTGACAACCTCCGGTCTACTACTCGAACTGCCTAATAAGCACGAGAACCGATGATGTCAGCACCGCATTGCGCTACGCCGCTACGGGCATGTCGGACGGATGGGTGACAATCCCGTTTGCCGACGAGACGACGCTCGCAACCTGTGCTGCCCACGCGCGTGCGACCGGGCGGACGCCGCTTACGACTGCTGACCACGATCGGCGCGACGACGCACCCTGCGCACGCTTCGGCGCAGACCCCGGACTGCGTAGCCGGCCGCCACGACCGACGCCACAATCGTGGTAATGAACACGGGCAGCCAGCTGTCCCGGTCGTGGTCGACAGACCACCAGACAATCGAGAAGAGCACCGTGCAGAGAAATAGGACGATGTCACGCCAGCTTCCTTCATAGGAACTGGCGGTGGCGCGCAGCTGGCGTGCCTTGTCCTCCGCCACGATCAATTCATCGATGCGGTCGTCAATGCTGCGCCGCAGCGCCTCCCGCCGGGCCGCCTCCATTTCAGGCATCTGCTCGAGCAGCTCCAGGTCTTGTTTGATCCCCTCGCGCAAGTCGGGACCCCTGAGTTGCCCCACCGCAGCGCCGAGCAGCGCACCACCGACGACGGGAGCTGCGCCCATCGCCATCGCTGCCATACCAGGCATTGTGACCTCCACCTTCCTCTCGCTCCGCAATCCTGGGCATCGACCCCACGGTGACGTTGCGATCGGCGTTTCGGTTCAGTGCCGGTGGGGTCAGGTTGGTTACCGGCGGCCAAACCGCCGGAACATCACTTCATGGTGGCAAGGTTGTGCCAAAAATTCTTGAGGCTGTCGGTGCCGCCGAAAAGCGTGGTGAAGTTCGTGGAGTCGACGAGGACGATGTCGCCGGCACGCCAGCCCGACGGCGGCATCCAGATCAGCGCGTTGAATTCGGTGTTGCCCGCCGCGGTGAAGGGATGGGGCCTGTTGGGATCGATCCGTTGACGACCCAGCACCCGCACCGAGTCGCTCTCCGGAGCGGTGAGTTCGTAGTGCGGCAGGTGGGGATGGAAGTTGAACGTGGTGACGTTGTCGAGCAGCCTCGCGGCGTCCAGGTCGCGGACCGCGGTCAGGGGTGCGATCTGCTTGGTGCCCTCGACAACAGCGGGACGCAGCCCCCAGGTGTTGTGCACCGGGACCTCGAGGGCCGTCATCAGGGAGCGGGTGTACTGCCCGAACCGTTGTTGGCGCGGCACCAGCGGGTCGCCGTGGTGCTGGTATTCAACCTGACGCTGGGCGAAATCGTCGGTAAAGCCCACGTCGTGATGCGGGGCCAATAACAAGCATGTGCCCTCGCGCTGCAGCCATTCCCGGATGGCGCTGATCTCCTCCGGTGCGGCTTCTTGTTCCGACAAGATGTGGTCCAGCCCGAACACCATGAGGGTGTCGGTGTCGGCGAGGATCCGCTCGTCGATCGGGAGTTTGTAGCCCGCCTGGTCGATGCGCTGGAAGACGGCGACCGGGTGGCCGGTGGCTTCGCCAGCCAGGTCCTGGAAAGCCAGCGCCGAGCGGTGGAAAAGTTCCAGGGTGCCGGCGATGCCCTGGAGGAAGTGCGCCTCGTCGTATTCCGGTGTCTCGTAGCTCGGCCACAAGGCGTTGCGGACTTCGGTCATGGTGGAGAAGCGGTTGTACATCGCGGCGGGGTCGCGTTGGGCTTCCCACGGGTAACTCCAGGTCCAGTAGATGCTGATGCGCCGTCCGCCGGTGTGCGGACGCGGGACGTGGCTTTGGTTGTAGGTCCGCGCCGCGGAAAGTGTGCCCATGATGAATCCTTAACGTGATCAGTCGAGCGCCGCGAGGTATCGCATGGCGTTGATGCCGGGCAGGAAGAAGTAAGCCCCACCCTTCAGGGTGGTGAACGCCGGCAACCCTTTGAGGATTTTGCGGATCGGTCGGTTGGGAATCTTGAATTCCAGTGTCCCGTCCTGCGTTCCGCAGATGGGGTCGTGCTCGTTGCCGAGTTCGTGGAAGGTGCGGTCGTTGATCCACACGTTCTGCGCGAACTCGAACTGACGGACCAGGCTGGCGCAGATGATGAACGCGGCGATGCCGCGATCCACACCGTCGTCGGGCGCGCCCTCGGGCAATGCAGGACCGTAGGTGGCACCGCGGCGAATTATCCTGTGCCGGTTCATGTTGTGCGCAGTGTCGCGCGGGTTGAGGCGTCGCGCGTGCGATCCCAGCGGGCAAGCATACCCGTGCGGATCCATCTCCTTATAGTTGAAGTCGTTGTTGCGCATAGGGTCCGCGCCCAGCTCGGGATCGTCCTTGTCCGGTGCCAACACCAGCGGGGCACCGCTGCGCCAGCGGCCCATGAACTTCGCGGCGAGCAATTCCTGATCGTCCGGCGTGTCGGCGTGCTCCTGCAGATAGTCGCGGAACAGTCCAACGTGCTCCTGCAACCGCCGGTAGGCCATGTAGCTTCCATTGCGGCACAGGACTTCTGGCTGCGGCAGATCGGGCGACCCGTGCTCGTCGGGATAGCCGAGGATGAACTCGCCCGGCTTCAGCGGCGCGCCCGACCCCGGCGTCGGCTCTTCACCCGAGCCCTCGATCACCGGCTGCGACAACCTGTCCCGGAACCCGAAGTGATCATGTGCGTAATTGAACGGCGGCGTCGCGTTCAAATCCAGCACCGACAGACTGCGCACACCATCGCACCGGGCCACCAGCTCGTCGTGTTCTCCCGTGGCCCGCGCATGTTCGGCGTCGTCGCGCGCGAACAGGATCGCGATCGCGTGCAAGTCACCGCCTGCCAGACCGCCGACCCAGTTGTCAGGGTGGTCAGCCCCGGTATCGCCCAAGATGTCTGCCCGAGCCGCCATGCCCTGGCGAAACGCCTCCGGGAAAGTTGCCAGGGATTCCTCGGGCAACCCCGAGCGCCCGCAGGCCGTTCCACGTGAACGCCAGCGTGACCCACCGCTTCGGTGCTATCCATCGAGGCTTGCGCCGTGGCGGCCGAGTCGACCACGGGGATCAGCTCGGACAGCCACGCCCGGCCGCCGGCCGGGTCGTCGAACGACAGGAACTCGTAGCGCCCGGTCATCGCCGGCGTGCGGGTCAGCAGAATGTGCTGAATGTCCTCCAACTCAAGCATCGGTGCACGTTTCGGTGCGGATCACTGCATCTGGTCGAGCATGTCGGAGAACGCCGCTTTGAGCCGCAGGGCCTTTTTGATCTCGTCGGCGGTGACGTAGGGGTACTCCCCGTACTCCAGGAAACTGGGGCACTGGTGCTCACGAACGAACTTCACGAAGGCGTCAGGATTCTCTTTCCAGTCCTCCGGGAATCCCTCGAGGTTGGTGAACACCGTGGTGATCCCGGTCTGCGCTGAACAGCGCCACCGCATCCTCGGTGTACTTGTCGAAGTCGGTGTCGAAGATGCCCTGGTACTGAAAATGCAGCCCCGAACCGACGTCGAACAGTACCCACCGCAAGTAGTGCAGCCGCAGCGGCGCGAGCACGTCGGGACTCCCGGCAATCGCTTCCTCGATCTGCTTGCCGTACGCGCGGACGGCCTCTTCGCGCCCCTCTTTGACCTTCGCGATGATCGAAAAGCCATAGCAGGCAGGAGTTCTCGGATAGATCGGACCGTACCTGCCCCGCTCGAGCTCGAAGTACCCCTCCTTAGGAATGGCCATCGCCGCAGGCTTGCTCCAGTCGTGATTTCTCGCCGGCATCTTCGTTCTCCATCCACTTGCTCCGGTGTGCGCGAACACTACTCCCCGGGCATCGCCCAGATCCCGCTTTCGCCGACGACAAATTGGCTAGCCAACGATCATTTCGTCGCTGTTCATCTGCCGGCACCAGTCGGTCAATGGTCGCCAGCCCTGAGTTCCTCGAACGGCCCAGCGCGGACCAATAACAAGCCGCTAACCACCAGCACCCATCCGGGAAACGTCATCGTTACCCACATGCTGAGGTCGCTTGCGAGAAGCACGGCGACTGCAGCAAAATAGCTGAGGCCAACGAGCCAGCGTGGCATCAAGCCCGTCCTCAACCAGATCGTCGCGAGCGACATCATGAACACCGCGGCCATCCGGACCGCATAGGTCTTGGTGGACGACAACACAACCATCTTCCCGAGATCGATCATCTCAGCATGAGCGGCCGGGTCCGTCACGCCTGTGTTTGTCGCCACCAGACCGGCGGCCACCGACATTGAAACGAACATCATCGCCAGAAACAGCAAACCGCTACCCAGGAAGACAGTCGAGAAGAAGCGGTCTTCGTAACGCCCCAAGCCGTCGCGCACCACGCCGATGAACCAAAGAAAGCTGATGCCGGCAAATGGCATCAGCACCGTTGCGGTCGCGATCCCGCTGCGGCGACTTGTCAGCCACTCAGTCGAACCCTGCACGCCCTCGGGCATTTTAGTTCGGATTAAGATCAGCACGGCACCAAACAGCAGAGCGAACAACACACCGGCCAGTGCGGCCGCACGGGGTGTCGTCAATAGGCGAAGGCTGGGCTGAGACGCCATTGTCATGGTGTCATCCTGTCATCGGGCTTGCGCGGCAGGCGGGCTTTCACCGTCTACCTTCGACCAGCCGCAGCCAGCCGATACATCGGCCCAGAAATCTCAGACGAGTTGCCCATTTGCACCGTCATTCGCCGATGCAGACGAACTTGCCCGCAAGGGAGCTGACCGTGGCTGCGATGAGCCGCCGAGGAACGCCAGCGCGATGCCACCGACGACCGCCGAGGACGGCAAGCGGGACGGTGACGATTGCAGCACCGGCCATGGAGAGCCAGCCCTGCGCGAGCCAACAGCAAGCCGCTGACTATCAACACCCGGACGGGGCGGGTGCCGCAGCAGGCAGCCGTCGGCCTCAAGCATGTCGACCGGCGCGACCGCCAGCGCCGGTCGCCGCACGACCTCCACACCCTCGATCTCGGGATCGGTTGCCCCGGAGACCGCCGCCTCGAACATCTCCTGCATATACGGCGACGGAGTGTGGTGAATTATCAACAGCGTCTTGCTCATTCGCGACCCTGCAGTTCGACGGCTTTCTTCATGGCTTCCCGCGCGCGGCCGCGGTCTCCGGCGTAGTCGTAGGCGCGCGCCAGCCGATACCAGCGCCGCCAGTTGTGCGGGTCGCCGTCCAGTTCAGCACGGACCGTGTCGAACAGGGCGTCGGCGGCGTCGCGCTCGATGCGCCCGGAAGGCCGTCGCGGCAGCGCGCTGACGTCGAGCTCCATCCCGTCCTCGGCGACGAGCCGGGCCAGCTTCTGATGGGCGAAGCCGGCGCGCAAAGTGGCAATCATCGCCCAGCAACCGATGGCCGGCAGGATCAACAGCGCCACACCCAGGACGACGGCGACGGCGCGCCCGGAGCCGATCATCAGCGACGCGGCCCGGCCGAGCAACACGATGTACACCAGCAGCGCCGCGCACATGAACGCGATCGTCAGCTGGATGCGCACACTGCGCCTGGCGGCACGTCCCGGTCATTGCAGGTTCAGTAGAGATTCAATTCCTACCGTCAGGCCCGGATGTTCGGCGACCCGGCGTACCGCCAACAGCACGCCGGGCACGAACGAGCGTGCGGTCCATGCTGTCGTGGCGGATCGTCAGGGTCTCCCCCGCGGTGCCGAACAACACTTCCTGATGAGCCACCAGCCCGGCCAGCCGCACCGAGTGCACCGGGATGCCGTCGACATCGGCGCCGCGGGCGCCCGGCAAGCTCGTGGTGGTGGCATCGGGGTTGGGCGGCAGCTCTTTTCGTGCCTCGGCGATCAGCGCGGCAGTCCGGGCCGCGGTTCCCGATGGGGCGTCCGCCTTGTGCGGGTGATGCAGTTCGATGACCTCGACCGACTCGTAGAAGGGTGCAGCCTGCCTGGCGAAATGCATGGACAGCACCGCTCCGATCGCGAAGTTGGGCGCGATGAGCGCAGAGACGCCCGGTTTGGCGGCCAGCCACGCCCGCACCTGTTGCAGCCGTTCGTCGGTGAAGCCGGTGGTTCCGACGACAGCGTGAATCCCGTTGTCGATCAAGAACTTCAGATTGTCCATCACGACATCGGGATGGGTGAAGTCGATGACGACCTCGGTTTTGTTGTCGGTCAGCAGGCTCAGCGCATCACCGGCGTCGACCTCGGCGGACAGGGTCAGATCCTCGGCGGCCTGCACCGCCTGCGACCATTGTCGCGCCGACTTTGCCCTTCGATCCCAGCACTCCTACCCGCATGGCTTCACCCTAGACGGGGCCGCTCCCACGCGAGCGTGCGCGTTTGCACGCCGACGCGCCGGTGCGAACGGCATTCTGCGCACCCTCGCGTCATGTTGCTGGTCGATAGCCTTCGGCAGCGAGCCAGGCGCGGGCGCGGCCGCGCTTGCGCTCATCGGACAGCACGTAGTAGCGCTGCAGCTCGTCGGGCCACCGCGCGAGCACGTCTTTGAACCGACGAAACGCACCCTTTCCGCTGATCGCGATCTCGAGCCGGTCGGCGATTGCTGAATCTTTCGCCGTGGCGATGAACAACTCCATGTCCTGGTAGGCCTCGCGCGAACCGATGGGCTCTACGTAGAGCCAGCGGTCCTGATCCTCGTCGGCCTCGTCGGCGTCGTCCTCGTCGTACTCCAGGTTGTCCGGCCAGCAGCCGCCGGTCTTCAGGTCAATCCGGCCGCCGCCGCAGAGCGAACCACCTTCCAGTAATGACGCCAGCTCCTCCAGATCGACTGGGAGCGGGCGAAGTAGCGGCGTCGCACCGGTGTCGAGTGCTGCCTGAAGCTGGCCGGCGAGCTCTTCGTCCCCACTCCAGCCCCGCTCCCTCAACGCCGCCGCACATTGCGCGGCCAGTCCGTCCGCGTTCTCCACGTCCTGGGCGACGGCGCGGAGTAGTCCATCACCCGCTAGCTGCAGAACGTCATCGGTCAGCCGTCCGCGCAGCACTTCCACGACCGACCCGTCCTGCTTGAACAGCGCCGCACGAAGCGCCTTCACCGCGTCCGCATCCCACTTGCTCATAGGACAACGGTAACGAGGGGGCACGAGCCTCGGCCGAACCGCAGTGGCGGAAGTTGTCCACAGTTGCGCCTTTGTCCACAGCGGACGTTGCGGCGGCGGTCAGTGTCGGTTTGCGCGGGTAGTGTTTCGAACATGAGTTCGACTTGCGTCATGCCGCCCGAGGCGGCTGCCGCCTTCGATGCGCTGGACGCAGCCGTGACGACGATCAGCGAGTTGAACCTCGATAACTACGCGCCTGGGGTCCGGTTGCATGCACTTGAGCGGTTGGAGACCGCCCGACGTCAGCAGCTGGTGCCCGGCCACGATCTGATCGCGGGCCTAGCTACAGAGGATCCGGCCGACGTGGGCGGCCCGGTGCATAAGGTGATCGCCGATTGGCTGCGGATCAGCCGCGCTGAAGCGCGCCGCCGGATGCGCGACGCCGAGCAGCTCACACCGCGGATCACGATTACCGGCGAAACGTTGCCGCCGGAGTTGCCCTCGACTGCCGAGGCCTGGCGGGCCGGGATGCTCGACCAGCAGCACTTGCGGGTGATTCAGACGTTCGTGCGTGACCTGCCGGCGGATACCCCCATCGACACAGTTGAGTGCGCGGAGCGCTTCCTGGCCCAGCACGCGGCCAAGCTGCGGCCCGACCAGCTCGAGAAGGTCGCGAACCGGTGTGCGGTGCTAATCAATCCCGACGGGACGTTCTCGGACATTGACCGCGCCCGTCACCGCGGTTTTACCTGGTCAGCACAGCGGCCTGATGGGATGAGCATCGGCACGCTGGTCGCCTCTCCGGAGCTGCGCGCCAACCTCGACGCCTGGCTGGCCCGGTTCGCCGCGCCGGGCATGTGTCACCCCGATGATGAAAGCCCTTGCGTCACTGACGACCCCGACCAGGATCTGGCGAGTAAGGATTTGCGCAGTCATGCCCAGCGTCAACACGACGCGCTCAATGCGGGATATTAAATATGGCGCTGTTCGCGGGTGGGCAGTACCGGCATGAGCAGGCAGCTCACGGCAAAATCCCGAACGACTCCACAATGCATTGCGATCAGCTACCTTCAGTCAAAACATAAACCAGGTGGGCGGGAGAAGGTGTCGTCATGACGGTATCCATCATCCTCATCGTGCTTGTCGGGATTGCGATCGAGGTGGGTCTTGGCTTCTGGGCTTCTTCGATAGCCAAGAAGAAGGACCTAAGCCCTGGTGGTTTTTTCGCCCTTGGCTTCTTCCTAGGGGTGATCGGCGTCATCATCGCCGCTCTCGTGCCGCCGGGACAGCCGGGTCCTCCAGCCCTATCGCCGCCTGATGGGGGGACGACGCGCTGAATGCGTTGGTCCGCGGCCAGTTGGGCGACCCGAAACTCGGGGTGCACAACGGATTGCCGGTCACTGTCATCGTATCGACCACGCTGCAGGAACTCGCTGCAGGCGCCGGGCAAGCGGTGACCGGCGGCGGGACGCTGTTGCCTATGCGCGACCTCATTCGCATGGCCAGCCACGCCTACCACTACCTGGTTGTGTTCGACGAACATGAAAGCCGCCCTTTGTATTTGGGCCGCTCCCGGCGCATCGCTTCGGCGGATCAGCGGGTGGTGCTCCACGCCAAGGACCGCGGCTGCACGCCCCCGGTTGCGACGTGCCGGGATACTGGACGGAAGTCCACCACGTCGACGACTGGGCCCGCGGCGGCCTGACCGATATCGACAAGTTGACCCTAGTCTGCAAACCCGACCACAAGCTGGCCGATAAAGGCTGGCGGACAGTCAAACTCGCCGACGGTCAAACCCAATGCATTCCGCCGCCGCACCTTGAACACGGCCAGGCCAGGACCAACGACTATCGCCATCCGGAACGCTTCTTCAGGCGTCGATCACCACACGACCGCCGGTAGCGCGCGAGACGCAGACCAGCATCTCGCCGTCGGCCTCTGCGGTGCGGCCGCGGCGGTCGATCTGTCCGCTAAGCACTTTGACCTTGCACGTGCCGCAAAATCCCTGTCGGCACGAATATGCCGTTGTCGGGTCATCGTCGAGCATGACATCGAGCGCCGACCGATTGGCAGCAACGTCGAGCACCCGCTGGGAGCGCGCAAGTTCCAATTGGAACGGGATGCCATCGACGACGAGAGCCGGACTGAACCGCTCGTAGTGCAGCGGCGCGTTGGCGTGCTCGTCGCGGGCGATGCGCACCGACTCCAGCATCGGCGTCGGCCCGCACACGTACACCGCAGTCTTCGGTCCGGCGCCGACGAGCAATTCGTCGGCAGTAGCGAATCGGCCACGCTCGTCGTCGGCCCATATGGTAACCCGGTCGGGAGCCACCGTCACCACCTCATCGAGCAGCGGCATGTATTCGCGACTACTGCCGGCATAGACTGCGCGCCAACTGATTCCGCGCTGCTCCGCTGCCCGCATCATCGGTAGAATGGGGGTCACTCCGATTCCGCCGACCACAAACAGCACGTCATGCTCGTGGCCGCCGAGATAGAACGCGTTGCGTGGACCTTCGAAGACCAGCGTGTCGCCCACGTCGAACGCATCGTGCATCTCGATCGAACCGCCGCCGCCGTCAGCGATCCGGCGTATCGCGATGCGGTAGTCGGTGCGCCGGCCGGGCGGACCGCACAGCGAGTATTGGCGACGACGGCCCGACGGCAGCTGGACGTCGATGTGCCCGCCAGGCGTCCACGACGGAAGCAATCCGCCATCCGGGTCGGCAAACGTCAATGCGACCACATCCGGGGCGACGAGCTCGCGCCGCGTGACGATGGCGGTGTGCGTACGCCCCACCGGCACGACCCGCGACGGTTTCCATCGAGTGACCGAGGCGAACCCGCCGAGCACAGCGCCCAAGCCCCACAATGCCGTGTAGAGACGATCTCGCTTACGGCGACCGTAGATATCGGCGGGCCTGCTGGCCCAGATCGATTGCGTCACAACACTCTTACCTCTGCCGTAGGTCGTAGCGCGCCAACAGCCGGACCAGCGAGGGACTGATGCGGCGCATCGCATAGCCGACCCGGGACTCGGCCGCGATCGGTAGCACGGGTGGGCCTGTCTTGACGGCCTTGACGATCGCCTTGGCGGTGGCTTCCGGTGTGTAATTGCGACGCCGGTAAGCGGCGTCGGCCCTCTGCCGGGCGCGCTCCTGCTCGTCGGCCGACATCCCGGCGTAGACAGTGCTTTTCGCGATATTCGTGTTGACGAACCCTGGACACACTGCCGTGACGGTGATGCCTTCGTCGGCCAGGTCGGCGCGCAGTGATTCGCTGAACGCCAGCACCGCGGCCTTCGTCGTGCCATAAGCGATCATCGATTTCGACGGTAGAAACGCCGCGGCCGACGACACGTTGATGATGGTTCCGCCTTGGCCGCGGTCGACCATCTGCGTGCCGAACGCGCGGCTTCCGTTGAGCACGCCACGCAGATTCACCGCCAAGATGTTGTCCCAATGCGCCGGCGTCGTCTCCAGGAACCGACCCGCCATCCCGATGCCGGCGTTGTTCACCAGGATGTCCACCACGCCATGTTCGTCGTTGACTTGTGCGGCAAGCGTGTTCATCGCCGTTTCGTCGCCGACGTCGGCCTGATAGACCGCGGCATCGCTGCCGGCGTCCTGAACCGCTGCCGCGGTCTCCTTCGCCGCGGCGAGATCGCGGTCGACGATCACCACTGTGCGGGCACCTTTGCGGGCCAGTTCGATCGCGGTGGCCCGGCCTATCCCGGCGCCCGCGCCGGTGACCAGAGCGAGCTTGCCCCGCACGTCACGGCGCCCGGTGACCACGGATGGGCTCGACGACGCCGCACCGCTGACGACGCGGTCGATCCACTCGCTGGTCAGCCTGGCGATGACGTCGGGACGCGAGGTCACCACCCAATGGCCGCCCTCGATCGGAACGACCCTGCTACCCAACGGGATTGAGCCGGTGAATCGCTGCAGCGCGGGTGTGACGAACATATCCTTGCGCGGCACCAGCACCTGGACTGGAACGGTGGTCTGGGGCAGCTGCGCGCCGGGGGCCAGAAACGGCGCGGGCATGTTGGCCCGGTACAGGTTGAGGCCGTTGACGTAGTCGCCGGTTGACCGTAATGCCGTGGGAGATTGGGTCCGGGTGCTCGAGTTGCCGATACGCCCAAAGACGTCAATCACTTTCACGCCCAATCCGGATCGAATCATCAACTCCGGCAGACCGGGGCACAGAAAGAACCAGATGTATCCCGACGCCATGAACTGCCGGACCACGTCAAAGAGGCCGCGCGGAGTGCGCGCTGACCGCAAGAACTTGCCCGCATAGTTCAAGTGCGGCCCCGAGATCGAAGTGAACGATGCGACCTTGCTCATCACCGCGTCGTCGGTCACCGCGGCCCAGCCCTGAATCGAGCCCCAATCGTGGGCCAGCAAGTGCACCTGGCCAACGCCCAGACTGTCGATCACCGAACCGACATCGGCGATCAGTTGGGGGAAGCGGTAACCCGACCGGCCCGGCGGGCGTGCCGATTCGCCGGCGCCACGCACGTCGTACGCCACGAAGTTGTATTGACCGTTGTGGTGGTCACTTAGGTGTCCAGCCACGCCGTCCCACAGGTGGTGGTTATCCGGATAACCATGAATCGCCAATACGGTCGGCCGTTGCCGGTCGATCTCGGTGTAGGCGTGCACGGCCAGCGTGACGCCGTCGATTGCGGTCACGGTAGTGCGGGTCATCGATTCCTCTCGGCTCAATGGGAGGCGCGGGCGGCGGGTGAGATGGCAAGGTAGTCGACCGCCCGCTCGACCCCGCCCAGCTGTGATGGATGGAAATTCGGCTTGTAGTAGGCGCCGATAACCCGGACGAACCGCAGCGGCCCAGGCACCAGTCCACGTCGCGCCGCGTTGAAGTAATCCCGCCAGCGCGCTTTGGCTCCCGGCGTCAGTTGCCGGTCCACCGAGTACATGAACCGCACCCCGCGCACCCACATCAGCAGCATCATCGGCGTGACCACCAACTGGGTGCGCACCTGCCGCCAGTACCCGGCCCGTAGATGCTTCATCACGTCGAAGGCGACGGCCTTGTGCTCGACTTCCTCGGCCCCGTGCCAGCGAAGCATGTCCAGCATCACCGGGTCGGTGCCGATCGCGTCGTGCTGGGGAGTGTCCAAAATCCACTCCCCCAGGATCGCGGTGTAGTGCTCGATCGCCGCCACGATCGCCACCTGCTCGAGCAACCAGCTGTGTCGTCGTCGCAGACTCCAGCGGGGGCGATCGCCTATCAGCTTTCCGAAGAGCCAAGCGATCTGGTCAGTGAACGGTGTCAAATCGACGTTGTTGGCCACGAAGTAGTCCAGCACACCGGAGTGTGCTTGGGAATGCATCGCCTCCTGGCCGATGAATCCCTGTACATCAAGCCGCAATTGGTCGTCCTTGATCAGCGGCAGGGCCTTCTTGAATACGTCGACGAAGAACTCTTCACCCGCAGGCAGCAGCAGGTGCAGGACGTTGAGTACGTGGGTGGTGAACGGCTCACCCGGCACGTAGTGAAACGGCAGCTTGGCCCAGTCGAAGTCGACGTCGCGCGCCTCCAGGACCAGTCGTTCGTAATCGGCTGGCGCCCCCCGACGTGACAGATGCGGACCGACAGCGTCGTCGTTGACCGTGAACATCATGCATCCCTGCCTTCAGGTTGCTTTACAAATCGAGCCTAATGTCTAAGCTCCGTTGGCTCAGCAGCATACCCGGTACCCCCGGTATCGGAAATATCTAGATGGGCGCCGCGCCCCGGAGGTGCTCGAAGATCAGCGACGTCTGAGTGCCCGCAACGTCGGCGTCGGCGTTGAGATTTTCGACGACGAATGAGCGCAGGTCCTGGGTATCGCGAGCGGCGACGTGCAGGATGAAATCGTCGGCCCCGGCCAGGAAGTAGACATCCCTCACCTGGGGTTTGCGCCGGATCTGCCGAATAAAATCCCGGATTTTGCCGCGGGCGTGGGACTGCAGGCTGACCGAGATCATCGCCTGCAGCGGCAATCCCACCGCAACCGGGTCGATGTCGGCGTAAAAGCCCCGAATGACGCCCAAGTCCAGCAACCTGCGAACGCGACCGTGACAGGTCGACGCGGCGATGTCGAGTTCGGCGGCCAGCGCGCTGTTGGTGATGCGAGCGTCCGCGTGCAGCAGGCTCAAAATTCTGCGGTCGATCTGGTCAAGAACGGCGGGCCGAATATCCTTCGGCGCAGCCCCGGTGGTGACGCCGCTTTTCGTTATTTCCACGGTCATCAGTCAATGCTACAGATGTGTCTTCATCATCTTTGCAGCTCTATCGAAGTTTCTTCACAATTGAGTGATGCACGTTGGAATCCCCACCGAGACCAAGAACAACGAGTACCGGGTGGCCATCACACCGTCCGGCGTAACGGAGCTGACCCGCCGTGGCCACGAGGTCTCGATCCAGGCCGGCGCCGGAGAGGGTTCAGCAATCGCCGACAGCGATTTCAAGGCCGCGGGCGCGCAACTGATCGCCACCGCAGACGAAGTGTGGGCCGAAGCCGATCTGGTGCTCAAGGTCAAGGAACCGACACCGATCGAGTACGCCCGGATGCGGCGCGGGCAGACCCTGTTCACCTACCTGCACTTGGCTGCCTCCCGTGCCTGCACCGAGGCGCTATTGGCTTCGGCCACCACATCGATCGCCTACGAAACCGTCCAGGCCGCCGACGGCTCATTGCCACTGCTGGCCCCGATGAGCGAGGTCGCCGGGCGGCTGTCGGCCCAGGTCGGTGCCTATCACCTGATGCGCACCCACGGCGGCCGCGGCGTGCTGATGGGCGGCGCACCAGGTGTCGAGCCGGCCAAGGTCGTCGTGATCGGCGGCGGCACCGCCGGCTACAACGCCGCCCGCGTCGCCGACGGGATGGGCGCAGCGGTCACGGTGCTCGACGTCAACATCAACAAACTGCGCGACCTCGACACGGTGTTCGGCGGACGGGTGCAGACCCGCTACTCGACCGCCTTGGAACTCGAGCAAGCCGTAAAAGACGCCGACCTGGTCATCGGCGCTGTGCTGTTGCCGGGCGCCAAGGCGCCTAACTTGGTATCCAATTCTCTTGTCGCGCATATGAAGCCAGGCGCAGTGCTGGTCGACGTCGCCATCGACCAGGGCGGCTGCTTCGAAGACTCACATCCGACCACCCACGACGACCCGACGTTCGCCGTCTACGACACGCTGTTCTACTGCGTGGCGAACATGCCGGCTTCGGTGCCAAAAACGTCGACGTTCGCGTTGACCAACGCCACCATGCCCTATGTGATCGAACTCGCCGACCACGGCTGGCAAGCGGCCTGCCGGTCGAACCCCGCGCTCGCCAAAGGACTTTCGACGCACGACGGAGCGCTGCTGTCCCAGCGCGTTGCCGCTGACCTGGGACTCCCGTTCACCGAACCGGCGGACATGCTGGCTTGACTCGTGCTACACAGACGGCGTGAGTTCACTCGCCGATGACACCCGCTGGATGGATGCGGTCGATCAGACCGCCTTGGTGAGAAAAGGTCAGGTGACACCGCTCGAGTTGCTCGAAGCGGCCATCGAGCGCATCGAGCGCATCGACCCCGTCCTCAACGCCGTGGTAATCCGCTGGTTCGACCATGCCCGCGACACAGCCCGTGCTGAGCTGCCCGACGGGCCGTTCCGTGGCGTGCCGTTCCTCATCAAAGACCTGTTCGCCGGCTATGCCGGTCAGCGCATCAGCAACGGCAACGTCGCGCTCAAAAACGCGAAGGTGATATCCGACGCCGACACGACCTTGGTCAGCCGCTACCGCAGTGCCGGTCTGGTGATCGCCGGCCGGACCAACAGTCCCGAACTCGGCAGCGTGCCGACCACCGAACCGCTCGCCTGGGGTGCGACTCACAACCCGTGGGACACCAGTCGTTCGCCCGGCGGATCGAGCGGCGGCGCAGCCGCCGCCGTCGCCAGCGGCATGGTGCCGTTCGCGCACGCCAGCGACGGCGGCGGCTCGATCCGGATTCCCGCCTCGTGTTGCGGGCTGGTCGGCCTGAAGCCAAGCCAGGGCAGGATCTCGCTCGGCCCGATCCGTGACGAAACCGCGCTGTCGGTTGAGCTTTGCGTGAGCCGTACCGTGCGCGACACGGCGGCGCTGCTCGACGCCGTTCGGGGACCCGCGATCGGCGACACCGTGATCGCGCCGACTCCGGCCCGCCCGTATGTCGACGAGGTTGGCGCCGACCCGGGCCGGTTACGCATCGGCCTGCTCGACCACCATCCGCAAGGAGGCGCTGTCGCACCCGAGTGCACGGCGGCCGCACGGTCGGTCGCGACGTTGCTGGAATCGTTTGGCCATGCGGTCGAACAAGCATGGCCGGCAGCGCTCGAGGACACGACGTTCATCTCCCGCTTCGGGGCCATGTGGAGCACGAACATTGGTGTCAGCCTGCGGCGGTTCGAAGAACAGCTCGGACGCCCCCTCGCCGAGGACGAGTTCGAACCGATGAATCGCATCCAGGCCAAGTACGGCGCACATCTCAGCGCCGTCGACTATGCGCTTGCGCTATCGGCCACCACCCAGTTCCGCCGCGCACTGCAAGCCTGGTGGGCCGATGGCTGGGATCTGTTGCTCACACCGACGGTGGCCGAGCTTCCGCTGCCGCTGGGCACCATCGTCAACAACCCCGATCACCCGATGGATGGCATGGAACGCTCGGGGCAGTTCATTCCATTCACCCCGCCGTTCAACATGAGTGGGCAGCCCGCGATCAACGTGCCGGTTGAGTGGACCGACGGCGGGCTGCCGGTCGGGGTGCAGTTGGTGGCCGCCTATGGACGTGAAGACGTCCTGCTCCGCGTGGCCAGCCAACTGGAAATCGCTAAGCCGTGGGCACAGCGCAAGCCCCAGGTGTAAGTGCGCCGACGACGATGCAGAGCGAAGCGATGAGGTGGGGGCACGCCCCCAGAGGGGGGACCCCCACCCGCTCAAGGGTGAGCGGCGCCTATGACCGCTGCCTTACACGTCGCCGAGCGTCTTGATGATGTCCTTCGCCGGCCCGGTGCGCGCGGCCCGGTAAGCCGTTCCCGCCCATAGGTTGGTGCCGTGCGGGTCCTCTAGCGCGACCGAGGCCTTGCGGATCGGTGAGGTCATCTGGTTGACCTCGGGATAACCCAGCGGCGCCACTTCGTCGAGCAACCGAGTGAAGTCGTTCTCCAAACCGCGCGCGTACCGGCCCGAAAATGCCCGCGTGACAATGGTTTTGATGAACTCCGGATGTTGCAGCGCGGAGCGGTGTGCGGCGTTGGTACCCGCTTCATCGCTGAGCAGCAGCGCGGTGCCGATTTGGGCGGCGACCGCTCCCCTGTTCATCACGGCGGCGACGTCCTCGGGGGTGCCGAGTCCCCCGGCTGCAATTAGCGGGACCTCGTGCGCACTGCGGATCCGGGCAAGCAACTCATGCAACGACTCTTTACCGGGGTCCATGTCCGGCGCGAAGGTGCCGCGGTGACCGCCGGCGTCGGGCCCCTGGATGACCAGACCGTCCGCACCGGCAGCGAGGGCCACTCCGGCCTCGTAGGCCGACGTCACGGTGTTGAAAAGCAGAATTCCCAGCGCGCCGAACCACCGCATGACGTCTGGTGACGGCGCGCCAAAGGTGAACGACACCATCTCGGGCCGCAGATCGGCCACCACCTCGAGTTTTTGCTGCCAGCCGTCGTCGTCACCAAACCGGGGGTAACCTATCTCGACTTCGTAATGCTCGGCAATCTCGTCGAGCGCCTCCGCGTAGTGGTCCAGCGCCAGGACGTCGGCGACGCTGGGTTGCGGCACAAACAGATTGACGCCCAGCGGGCCGGTGGTCGCGGCGCGCGCGGCCGCGATGTCGTCGGCGAGACGCTCCGCACTCACATAGCCGCTGGCCAAAAAACCAAGGCCGCCGGCGTTGGACACCGCCGCCGCCAGCGCCGGCGTACCCGGGCCACCCGACATCGGCGCTCCCACGATTGGCACGTCGAGATCCCAGAACCCCAGTACCACAGCGCTACCCTGCTATCGCTCGAAGCTGTTGGGGTAGAGACTTTTTCGACTGATGCGGCCCAAGAACGGCCACACCGTACGGCTTGCCCAGCAGTCGGTGGGCCGCAGCATTAACCTCGTCCACGGTGACCTCGTCGAGCTCCTGCAGCGTGCGGTCGATACTTCGATGCTCAGCGTAGTTGAGTTCGCTGCGGCCGATGCGGTTCATCCGCGAATTGGAGTCCTCCAAGCCGAGCACCAGCCCACCGCGCAGCGAACCCTTGGCGATCCGGCATTCCGCTTCGGTGATGCCATCACGTGCCACCGTCTCGAGCACCTCGGTGGTCACCCGCGCAACTTCGGCGAAACGCTCGGGCAGGCAGGCCGCGTAGACCGACAGCGCACCGCTGTCGGAGAACATGTCCACCGACGAGTAGACCGAGTACGCCAGCCCGCGGGATTCCCGAACCTGTTGGAACAGACGCGAACTCAAGCCACCGCCGAGTGCGGTGTTGAGCACCAAAAGCGCCCACCGATGCTTCCAATGCCGGCCAGGCGTGCGCACTCCCAGACAGACGTGGGTCTGCTCGGCATTGCGATTGACCAACGTCAATTGCGGACGAGCGGCGATCCGGCCGGTGCCCTTGCGCGGCGGCACCGGCCCCCGACCCCTGACCAAGCGCGGCCCGAAGTGCTCGCGGACCATCGCCACCACGTCATCGTGATCGACATTGCCGGCCACCGCGACGACCATCCGCTCGGGTGTGTAGCGCCGCATGTGAAACGAATGCAGTTGAGCGCGCGTCATCGCCGACACCGACGCCGCGCTGCCGATTACCGGACGGCCCACCGGATGGTCACCGAAGAGCGTCGCCAGGAACATGTCGCCCAGTGCGTCCTCGGGGTCGTCGTCGCGCATGGCGATCTCCTCAAGCACGACGTCGCGCTCGAGCTCGACATCGTCGGTGGCGCAGCGTCCGTTGAGTACCACGTCAGCGACCAGGTCGACGCCCAACTCCAAATCGCTGTCGAGCACGTGGGCGTAGTAGCAGGTGTGCTCCTTGGCGGTGAACGCGTTCAGCTCACCGCCAACCGCATCCACCGCCTGCGCGATGTCGACAGCTGTCCGCGTCGGGGTGGACTTGAACAGCAGATGCTCCAGGAAGTGCGCGGCGCCGGCCACGCTCGCGCCCTCGTCGCGCGATCCGACGCCCACCCACACCCCGACCGACGCGGAGTGCACCCCGGGCAGGTATTCGGTGACGACACGCAAGCCCCCGGGCAGGGTGGTGCGGCGGAACGCGGAAGACGGCTCGGCGCTGTGCCGGCCGCGTCGCAGCGGCTGCGTCCCCGGGCTAACTGCTGGCCGCCGCGGCATCGGCTTCCGTCGGCGACGATGCGGGCCGGTGACCGGCCCGTTGCGAAGCCGACGAATCGGCTTCCGCGGTCTCCGGGGCGGGAGTTGCTGCATCACCGTCGCCGGATTCTCCGGCTTCTTCGGCCACGAGCACCAGCGAGATCTTGCCGCGCTTGTCGATGTCAGCGATTTCCACGCGCAACTTGTCGCCGACGTTGACAACGTCCTCGACCTTCGCGATGCGCTTGCCCCTGCCGAGCTTGGAGATGTGTACCAGCCCGTCGCGGCCCGGTAGCAGCGACACGAACGCACCGAAGTCGGTGGTCTTGACCACCGTTCCGAGGAATCGCTCGCCGGTCTTGGGCAGCTGTGGGTTGGCGATCGCGTTGATCTTGTCGATCGCGGCCTGCGCCGAAGGTCCGTCGATGGCACCGACGAACACGGTGCCGTCGTCCTCGATGGAGATCTGCGCGCCGGTTTCCTCGGTGATGGCGTTGATGATCTTGCCCTTAGGGCCGATCACCTCGCCGATCTTGTCCACCGGCACCTTGATCGTGGTGACCCGCGGCGCATAAGGGCTCATCTCGTCGGGTGAGTCGATGGCCTCAGCCATCACCTCCAAGACGGTCAGCCGGGCGTCCTTGGCCTGCTCGAGTGCGCCGGCCAGCACCTGCGACGGAATCCCGTCGAGTTTGGTGTCGAGCTGCAGCGCGGTGACGAAGTCTTTAGTTCCGGCGACCTTAAAGTCCATGTCGCCGAACGCGTCTTCGGCACCCAGGATGTCGGTGAGGGTGACGAAGCGGCGCTCAGTAACAACCCCAGTCGCCGCTTCGACCTCGACGTCGTCAGAAACCAGACCCATCGCGATGCCGGCGACCGGCGCCTTCAGCGGCACCCCGGCGTTCAGCAACGCCAGCGTCGAGGCGCATACCGAGCCCATCGAGGTAGAACCGTTCGAGCTCAACGCTTCCGACACCTGACGGATGGCGTAGGGGAACTCGTCGACGGGGGGCAGCACCGGCATCAGCGCCCGCTCGGCCAGTGCGCCATGGCCGATCTCGCGCCGCTTAGGCGAGCCGACCCGACCGGTTTCCCCGGTGGAGAACGGCGGGAAGTTGTAGTGGTGCATGTAGCGCTTCGACGTCTCCGGCCCCAGCGAGTCGATCTGCTGAGCCATCTTGACCATGTCGAGGGTCGTCACACCCATGATCTGGGTTTCACCGCGCTCGAACAGCGCGCTGCCGTGCGCCCGTGGCACCACCGCGACTTCCGCCGACAGCGCGCGAATGTCGGTGATACCGCGGCCGTCGATGCGGAAGTGGTCGCTCAGGATACGCTGGCGCACAAGCTTTTTGGTCAGCGCGCGGAACGCCGCGCCGACTTCTTTCTCCCGACCGGCGTAGGTGTCGGCAAGCCGCTCGAGCACCTCGGCCTTGATCTCGTCGGTGCGGGTATTGCGCTCGTTCTTGCCGGAAATCGTCAGCGCGGCGGACAGCTCGTCGGTGGCCACCGAGGACACCGAGTAGTACACGTCGTCGCCGTAGTCGGGGAACACCGGGTATTCACCGGTCGGTTTCGCCGCGGCGTCGGCCAGCTCCTGCTGCGCGGTGCACAACGCGGCGATGAACGGCTTGGCGGCCTCCAGGCCTTGCGCCACAACGGTTTCGGTCGGCGCCTGGGCGCCACCCGCGACCAGTTCGATGACGTTATCGGTGGCCTCGGCTTCGACCATCATGATGGCCACGTCAGGCTTGCCATCATGGCTGCCGGACACCACCCGTCCGGCCACCACCATGTCGAACACTGCCCGTTCGGTCTGCTCGACCGTCGGGAACGCGACCCAGGTGCCGTCGATCAGCGCCACCCGCACGCCGCCGACCGGGCCGGAGAACGGCAGGCCGGCCAGCTGGGTGGAAGCGGATGCGGCGTTGATGGCCAGCACGTCGTAGAGCTCGTTGGGATCCAGGCTGAGGATCGTCACCACGACCTGGATCTCGTTTCGCAGGCCGTCGACGAACGACGGGCGCAGCGGCCGGTCGATGAGTCGGCAGGTCAGGATCGCGTCGGTGGAGGGCCGGCCTTCGCGACGGAAGAACGAGCCGGGGATGCGACCGGCGGCGTACATCCGCTCCTCAACGTCAACGGTCAGCGGAAAGAAATCTAATTGCTCTTTGGGGCTCTTGCTGGCGGTGGTCGCCGACAGCAGCATGGTCTCGTCGTCGAGGTAGGCGGCGACGGCGCCGGCGGCTTGCAGAGCCAACCGGCCGGTTTCGAAACGGATGGTGCGGGTGCCGAGGCTCCCGTTGTCGATGACGGCGGTCGACTCGAACACGCCTTGGTCAATTTCAGCTACAGACATGAGTGTCCGTGCGGCCTCTCTGGATTTATTCAGCTGTTTCGCGTGATCACGCTCAACCCGGAGGTTTCGGAGAGCCTGGATGCAGCTACGGCCGTCGATCGAAGCTGCCGACCTGCTCCGATTCGGGAGCCCGGCAGCCACTACCGAAGACCGCGCGATGCAGGTCCCCTTGTGACTCGCTGGGACGGTGCGCACGGATCGCGCGCGCCGCACCTGCTCGGGCCGATCCGGCCCAGAACGTCCTTACTCTACACGCCGACCTGGCGATTCCTACCCCTGCGGGCGGGGTCAGCGACGCAGACCCAGCCGGTCAATCAGTGAGCGGTAGCGCTCCACGTCGATCTGCGCGACGTACTTCAGCAGCCGGCGCCGCCGTCCCACCAACAGCAGCAGACCGCGCCGCGAGTGGTGGTCGTGCTTGTGCACCTTGAGGTGCTCGGTCAGGTCGGCGATCCGCCGGGTCAGCAGGGCGACCTGCGCCTCAGGGGATCCAGTGTCGGTCTCGTGCAGGCCGTAAGAGCCCAGGATTTCCTTTTTTTGCTCGGCAGTCAGCGCCACGAAATATCTCCATCAATCGGTCCGCGATCGTCGATCCAGGCTGCGGCCACCGCGAACTGCAGCACGCGCCGTATCGTCGGGAAGTCTAACAGCGGCGAACCGGTGGACCTGAAACGCCCAGGTCAGCCGGCGGACAGCAAAGCACGAGCACGCTCGGTGTCGGTGTCCATCGCGGCGACCAGATCCTTCACCGATCCGAACTTCTTCTGCCCGCGGATCCGCGCGACGAAGTCCAGCGCCACGTGCTGTCCGTACAAGTCAGCGTCGGTGTCGAGCACAAACGCCTCGACGGTGCGGGTGCGCCCGGAGAAGGTCGGATTAGTGCCCACCGAAACCGCGGCCTGGTAGCGCTCGCCCGGCACCACCGTGCCGGTCACCGGCCCGTGCCCGAGAACGGTGAACCAGGCGGCGTAGACGCCGTCCGCCGGGATGGCGGAGTACATCGGCGGCGCCACGTTGGCGGTGGGGAAACCCATCTCGGTGCCGCGTCCGTCGCCGACGCACCACCACGCCTTCGACGCGGTGTGGGCGGCCCAGCGCCTCGGCGGCCGCAACCACGTCTCCGGCGTCGACACAGGACCGGATATAGGTCGACGAGAACGTCACGGTTTCGGTGTCGCTGTGAAACGTGCTCGGAAACCAGTGACATCGATTCCACCGCGAACCCGAACCGCTCGCCGGCGCGGCGCAACGTGTCGACGGTGCCGGCGGCCTTTTTGCCGAAGGTGAAGTTCTCACCCACCACGACTTCTACTACGTGCAGGTCTTCGACGAGCAATTCGTGGACGTAGCGCTCTGGCGTGAGCTTCATGAAATTCGTGGTGAACGGCATCACCAGAAACACATCGATGCCGAACTCCTCGGCCAGCTCGGCACGTCGGGTCAGCGTCGTCAACTGAGCGGGGTGACTGCCGGGGAGGACCACTTCCATCGGGTGCGGGTCGAACGTCATCAGCACGGTCGGCACGCCCCGCGCGCGGCCCGATTTCACCGCGTGCTCGATCAGCTCGGCGTGCCCGCGGTGCAGACCGTCGAACACCCCGATGGTGAGCACGCATCTGCCCCAGTCCGTGGGTATCCCGTCCTGGCCGCGCCACCGTTGCACAACAGCTAGCCTACGGCGCAAGGTAGCGGCTGATCGTGCGAGAGCCCCAGATCAGGTGAGGATTGCTTAAACTTCTGTTGTGCGCCCTGACCGACGAGCCCAACGAGCTCACCGCGGTTGCCCAGGACTATCTGAAAGTCATCTGGAATGCCCAGGAGTGGTCGCGGGAGAAGGTCAGCACCAAGATGCTGGCCGAGAAGCTCGGGGTGTCCGCCAGCACCGCCTCGGAATCCATCCGCAAACTCGCCGAGCAGGGTCTGGTCGACCACGAGAAGTACGGCGCGGTCACGCTGACCGAGTCGGGCCGTCGGGCGGCGCTGGCGATGGTCCGTCGCCACCGACTGCTGGAAGCCTTCCTGGTCAAGGAGCTCGGTTACAGCTGGGACGAAGTGCACGACGAGGCCGAGGTGCTCGAGCACGCGGTGTCCGACCGGCTGGTGGCCCGCATCGACGCCAAGCTGGGTTTCCCGCAGCGCGATCCGCACGGTGACCCGATCCCGGGCTCCGACGGGCAAGTGCCCACGCCACCGGCCCGCCAGCTGTGGTCATGCGCCGACGGTGACACCGGTACGGTGGCGCGGATATCCGACAAAGACCCCGAAATGCTGCGCTACTTCGACAGCATCGGGATCAGCCTCGACTCGCGGCTGCGGGTGCTGACCCGCCGCGAATTCGCCGGGATGATCTCCATAGCGGTCGAATCGGCTGACGGCGCACCCACCACGGTCGACCTGGGAAGTCCTGCTGCTCAAGCGATTTGGATGGTAGCGCAGTAGTTTATCGTTCGGCGCGCTGATAGGCAGTGACGACGGCCGCACCACCGAGCCCAATGTTGTGCTGCAAGGCAGCAGTCACATTGTCGACTTGACGTTTGTCGGCGGCGCCGCGCAGCTGCCAGGTCAGTTCGGCGCATTGAGCCAAACCGGTCGCGCCCAGCGGGTGCCCCTTAGAGATCAGGCCACCGGAGGGATTGACGACCCAGCGCCCGCCATAAGTGGTGTCGCCGTTGTCGATCAGCTTGGGCGCCTCACCCGGCCCACACAGGCCCAGCGCCTCGTAGAGCAACAGCTCGTTGGCCGAGAAGCAGTCATGCAGCTCGATCACCTGAAAGTCTTCAGGGCCAAGGCGGGATTGCTCGTAGACCTGTTGTGCGGCTTGCACATTCATGTCGTAGCCAATGAGTGCTTTGGCGGTGCCGTCGAAGGTGGATTCGAAATCGGTAGTCATGGCTTGTCCGACGATCTCGGTCGCCTGGCCGGCCAACCCATGTTTGTCGACAAACGACTCGCTGGCCAGGATCGCCGCACCCGAGCCGTCCGATGTCGGCGAACACTGCAGCTTGGTCAGCGGGTCGGAGATCATCCGCGCTGCCAGGATATCGTCGAGGGTATAGGACTCCTGGAACTGCGCCAATGGGTTGTTGACCGAGTGATTGTGGTTTTTGTAGCCGATCTTCGCGAAATGTTCTGCGGTGCTGCCGTATTGGCGCATGTGTTCGCGGCCGGCGGCGCCGAACATCCACGGTGCGACGGGCATCGCGAACTCGTCGATCTCGGACATCGCCTTGACGTGTCTGGCCATCGGCGACTCGCGGTCCTGGGCGCCACCGCTCAGCGAGCCGGGTTGCATCTTCTCGAAGCCGAGCGCGATGGTGCAGTCGGCGAGCCCGCCGCGGATGGCCTGCGCCGCCAAGAAGAGCGCCGTAGATCCGGTCGAGCAGTTGTTGTTGACGTTGACGAGCGGAATCCCGGTCATGCCCAGCTCGTAGAGCGCCCGCTGCCCGGAGGTCGAATCGCCGGCGACATAGCCGACGTAGCCCTGCTCGACCTCGCTGTAAGCGATGCCGGCATCCTGCAGCGCGTTGGTTCCGGATTCGCGCGCCATGTCCGGGTAGTCCCAGCCTTCTCGGCGGCCCGGTTTCTCGAACTTCGTCATCCCGACGCCGATGACGTAGACCTTGTTTGCCATTGCCCTAGCGTACGGCGGACCTCTAGAGCGTGGCCGGCCGGATTACGACGACTGACTTCGTCCTCGGGCCGTCGTCGCGGAGCAGCGCGATAACCCGGCCATCGGCGTCCTGCGCGGCGTAGACGCCGTCGATGCCGGCCGGCGTGAGCGCGCGGCCGTTGGCCGCCGCCTCGACCTCCGCGGCGGTCAGGTCGCGACGCGGAAACATCAGCAGACAAGCCTCGTCGAGGGTAAAGCTCAGTTCCGGCCGCTCGGCCAACTCGTCGAGTGAGTGTGCTTGATCCAAACCGAACCGGCCGACCCGGGTGCGCCGCAAGGCGGTCAGGTGACCGCCGACCGCCAGCGCGTCGCCGAGATCGCGCGCCAGCGCGCGGATGTAGGTGCCGGACGAACAGTCCACCGCTACATCGAGATCGATCACGCTGTCGCTCCCGCGGCGTAGCGCCAGCATCTCGAACCGGTCGATGCGCACCGGCCGGGCGGCCAGTTCAACGACCTGACCCTCACGGGCGAGCCGGTAGGCTCGCTGCCCGCCGACTTTGACCGCGCTGACCGTCGACGGCACCTGCATGATGTCGCCGCGCAACCCGGTGATCGCGGTGGCGATAGTCACTTCGGTCAGGTGTTCGGTTGAAACCTGTTGCAGCAGTTGGCCTTCAGCGTCCTCCGTGGAGGTAGTTTGACCCAGGCGGATAGTGGCCGCATAAGACTTCGAGGTGCCGGTCAGCAACCCCAGGATCTTGGTAGCGCGCTCGATCCCGATCACCAGCACGCCGGTGGCCATCGGGTCCAGCGTTCCGGCATGACCGACCCGCCGGGTGCCGAACATGCGTCGGCAGCGCCCGACAACGTCGTGGCTCGTCATTCCGGCCGGTTTGTCGACGATGACGAGGCCCGCGTTCATAGGACGATCGCTGTCAGCACCAATTCCCGTTCAACCGACCACCGTCCGGCCAGTGACGTCAGCGGCGGACCCGACAGCGTGGCGCCGTCGATCAGGATCGCCGATTCGAAAGTGCCGGCGGTGCCGGAGCCGTCGACGGAGAACGTGATGTGCGCGTCTTCGAAGCCAAGCCAGCGCTTCGTCAGCGGGAACCACGCCTTGTACGTCGCTTCCTTGGCGCAGAACAGGATTCGGTCCCAATGCAAACCGGCCGACAGGGCGCCCATCGCTTCTATTTCACGGCGCTCAGCTGGCAGGCTGATCGCGTCGAGCACGCCGTGCGGCAGCACGTCATGCGGCTCGGCGTCGAGGCCCACCGACCGCACCGCGGCACCGCGGCCGACCACCGCACCGCGGTAGCCCGCGCAGTGGGTAAGGCTGCCCACCACACCGTCGGGCCAGCATGGTTCGCCCTTGTCCCCCTTGAGGATCGGCACCGGCGGAAATCCGAGTTCGCCCAGCGCAAGACGAGCGCAGTGGCGCACGGTGATGAACTCGTTGCGCCGCTTGGCCACTGACCGCGCAATCAACGGCTCTTCTTCGGGCATCGGCGCCAGCCCGGGCGGGTCGGAGTAGAGCTCGACCGAGGCCAGGTCGGATGTCCCCGTGCTGGGCAGCACCGACGACATCAGTTTGCTCAGCGTCATCGTGACTGCCGCTGGCGCAGTCGTTCTCGGAACTGCTGCGCCTGCGCCCGCATCTCCGGGGTGATGACGAAATGACCGCCGAAGTCGTTGAGATAGCCGGGCGCGTACTGCGGATCGGGCAGCACCTGGCGCAGCCAGCTGAACGGTTTGCGCCGTCGCCACTCCCGCGGATAACCGACCGAGACCTCTTCGAAGCGGACCCCGTCATACCAGGTGGTGCGGGGAATGTGCAGATGGCCGTAGACCGAGCAGATCGCGTTGTAGCGGGTGTGCCAGTCGGCGGTCGCCGTGGTTCCGCACCACAGCGAAAACTCCGGGTAGAACAGCGAATCGCAGGGTTCACGCACCATCGGGAAATGGTTGACCAGCACCGTCGGCGTCATCCAGTCGAGGTCTTCAAGCCGCTTACGGCTGGCAGCCACACGATCACGACACCATGCATCGCGGGTGGGGTACGGCTCGGGTGAGAGCAGGAACTCATCGGTGGCCACGACGTTGCGTTCGCGTGCTATCGCGAGCCCTTCGGCTTTGGTGGTCGCGCCCTCCGGCAAGAACGTGTAGTCGTAGAGCAGAAACAGCGGCACGATGGTGGCCGGGCCGCCGCGCTCGGTCCACACCGGAAACGGGTGCTCCGGGGTCACGATGCCCATTTCGTCGCACATGTGGACCAAGTAGTCGTAGCGCGCGCGGCCGAAGACCTGCTTCGGGTCCTTGTTGGTGGTCCACAGCTCGTGGTTGCCGGGCACCCAGATCACCTTCGCGAACCGTCGCCGCAGCAGATCCAGCGACCAGCGGATCTCGTCGGTGCGCTCGGCGACGTCACCGACGACGATCAGCCAGTCGTCCGGCGACGACGGGTACAGCGATTCGGTGACGGGCTTGTTGCCCATATGGCCGGTGTGCAAGTCGGACACCGCCCACAGCGTTGGCTGCCGCGCTGTCGTCGAGTCCTGTGTTGCCACTGACCCAGCCTAACCAGCCGCGCCTCGCCGGGCGGACTTGCTGGGTCCGCGTGCTTCTGGCGCCGTATCGGCACCCATCGTCGCCGGACCAAAAGCTTGACCCGTAATAGTTTTTCGGCCGTGAGGTTGCAAAGTCGGACCACCATCTGCAATCAGCGGTTCATGGCATCGCCGCGGCGGCACCGTTAAAGGTTATCCGCCGGTCTTTGAATCGGGCGATGACGTGCTCGACGGGGGCGTTGACCAGACTATGGGGTTCGGTAGTGGTCGTCGCGGATGATGCGGCGCGTCTTGTCACGAGTGGGCCTGATGATGTGCCGACGCCGTCGGTAACCGCCGTCGCCCGGGCTGATGAGGATCTTCGAGGAATCGGGGTGCGATGATGTTGCGGGGGACGACGGCGTCATTCAGGTCCAGCCAGCGGCAGGCCCTAGGGCCAGCCTCGACGCGTCGGCAGCCGCTGTCGGGCCATGGCGCAGATGGTGTGAACCCGGCCGCTGGTTAACCCGCCAGCAGCAGGGCTGCCCCATTAGTGTGGTAGCGCGTTGTTGTGGGTGGGGTGCGATGCCATGAATGCATGAAATCCGCGCGCACCAACAGCACCGATTCCAAGGCTGTGGGGCCGCCGCGGCGCGGCAAGTCGAAGGCGCCGAACTTCGTCTACGACGGTCCGGTTTGCGTGATTCGGCTGCAGTTGGATGCCTCCGATGATCGGTTACGTCAACGCGTGGAGCGGCAATGGGAAGCAGCATTCCGACTACGACGCGCGCTGCAACGCGACGGAGCCGCACGGTGCGCGGCGTACTGGGCGGCCCACCACCAGCGCGCCCGGGATGCCCGCGCACTGCGGGAGCGGCTGCGGTTGACCCGCAAGGGCATGGAAGCCGCCGCCAAAGCGCATATCGAGTCCAGCCGGTGGATGCGTGAGCATCTCACGAAGGCCGTCGGGTTGCACGTGGCCGGCGAAGTATGGGAGACGATCGACCGCCACCTGTTCGCCGATACTTCAGGCCGACGGCACGGGCCACCGCGAGTCGGGCCGTGGTGGAATTTCACCCGTATTCCCGGGCGAGCCCTCTCACACACCAAAGCAAAGCCGGTATGGGAGACCTAGCGGCTGGCCGGCACCCTCGATGGCCACCTGAAGACCTACCGGCACCCCTTCTTACCCGCCGAAATAACCACAGCCGCATCCGCCGCGGGGCAACCAGCAGGCAGGTCGATTCTGGCCCAGCCTGCGCGGCTACTCGTCCCACCCAACCCGACCTCGGGATCGTGGTGGGATCACGACGGCGCCTTGGCGGTCGTGTTCACCGGCCTACCCGCGGGTGATTTGGTGTTACCGGTACGGCTACCTCAGGGCGCGGGCCAATGGGAGCACCTAACCCATTTCCTGGCCGATCCCGGCGTGTGGCACAAAATCGACCTGGTGCGGGTACGCGACCGACACGCTCCGGGCGGTTGGCGGTATTACGCACACTTGCTCACCCATCAGCCTGGGTATCAGTCCGCCTCAACTCAGGCCCACCGCGCCAAGATCCCCGCCGGTCGGCACGCCGCCGTCGACGCCAACGTGTCCAACGTGTCCGTCGCATCATTTCCCGAACGGCGTCCCGCCGACCTCACTGTCGAACAGGTGGTGGTCACCGGTGAGCTGCAGCGAGCCGCCGAACGGGCGGCCCGGCTGGTCCGAGCTCGCCGGCGCGCATTGGATCGGTCCCGGCGCAACACCAACCCCGACCAGTACCGGTCCTCGGCGCGTCAAAAGACCCGTGCGGATCGACGCGCCGGGTGCGGGTTGCGGCCCAAACAGGTCAGCAACCCCGCCGGCCCTCGCCATGCGCGTGCCGATCGAAAACCGCTTCGGGCCTACTGCGACGACAAACTGTCGCGCGCCTACCAGCGGACCCGTAGTGATCACGCCGCCGACGCCCGTGCGGCTAGCCAAGCCAAGCGCGCCCGGGCCCGCGCCACTGCGGCGCGGATCGTGGCCGCCCACGGCGACACCATCACGGTCGAGGATTGCACCGTTTGAACTTGGGCCAGGTTGTGGGGCAAGCGCATTCAGTTATTCAGCCCAGGCATGCTCGTGGCCGCGCTGGCCGCCGAGTGCGCCGCCACCGGCGGGCGGTTACACCGTGCCGGCATCAGGTCCACGGCGCTCAGCCAGCATTGCCTGTGCGGACAGCGAGTTCCGAAAACTCTCGCTCAGCGCACACACCGCTGCCCGCACTGCGGCCTCCAAGCCGACCGTGACGTCGTCTCGGCAGCCCTGGCGGCATGCGTCGAATTTGCTGATCCCGCCGACCCAGCCAGCGCGCGAGTCGATTACCAGCTGGCCCACGCCTGGCGCGCGGGGTTGGCCTCCCAGCAAGAGGAGAGGGTTCAGTCAACTGGCACCAGCCACCAGCACGGCCATCGTGCAGAGTCGGCCAGGGCCGGCAGCCACCACCCGGTGGCCTCTGCTGAGCAACGCAACCACCATTCGGCCCACCCCCGAACAGACCGGCCACCACACAGGACGTCGCGGGACCAGCCGAACACAAAACCGCACAAAGGGATTCGGTGGAAGCATGACTCATTACGGGTTGACTCTTAGAACAGGTTCTCGTTTCCCCTGTGATCGCAGGAATGCGACTTGTAAACTCCCCGCGGAGGTAAACCGGTCGAGGGGGTGTGATGGTCGCCAGACTGCGGCTGCTCGCGGCGCTCGGTGCCCTGGTCACGGCGCTGGTGGTGTGTGGCAGAGTGCACCACCGGCCAACGTCAGTACCCCGAATGTGCGACTGCGGTCCACCGCCGCACCGATGGATCCGCCCACGACGATGAAGAGCCCGATCGTGGCGACCACCGACCCCAGCCCGTTTAACCCGTGTCAGGACATCCCGTTCGACGTCGTTCAGCGGTTGGGCCTGGCCTTCACTCCGCCGAGCCCGAGGAAGGGCTGCGCTGCCACTACGACGCGGGCAATTACCAGTTGGCCGTCGAGCCGAAATATCTGGCGCAACTACGACCAGTCGTTGCCGGCCGACGCCGTCGAGACGACGGTCAACGGGCCATCGCGCCGCCCAGTACTGGAACCTCAAACCCACCTATCACAACAGCTACTGGTTTTTCTCCTGCACGGTGATCTTCAAGACCAGCTACGGGGTCATCCAGCAGTCGCTGTTCTGCTCGACGGTCTACTCCGGCCCCGAGGTCGACTGCCCGTCCACCAACCTGCAGCGGGCAAACGACCTTTCGCCTTACTACAAGTTCTGATCCCACGTCCGCTGGTCCGGCCATAACCTGATCTCGTGACTTCTTCATCCGCCACGTCCGCACGACTTACGGGGTCGACGCTGCGCTCACTACCCAGACGATTCGCCGGCCGTGCCCTCGGCCGGATGTTGCGCCTGCCCGGGCCCACCGCTGGCTACACGGTCAGCAGGGTCGCGATCCCGATGCGCGACGGCGTCGAACTGGTGGCCGACCACTACGTGCCCGCCGGACAGCCGGTCGGCACCCTGCTGCTCCGCGGACCGTATGGCCGCGGGTTTCCGTTCTCGCTGTTATACGGCGCGCTGTACGCCGCCCGCGGCTACCACGTGCTGATGCAAAGCGTGCGGGGCACGTTCGGGTCGGGCGGGACCTTCACGCCGATGGTCCATGAAGCGGCCGACGGCGCTGACACAGTCGCATGGCTGCGGCAGCAGCCCTGGTTCACCGGTCGCTTCGCCACCATCGGGATTTCCTATCTCGGATTCACCCAGTGGGCGCTGCTGCAGGATCCGCCGCCCGAGTTGGCCGCGGCCGTCATCACCGCCGGTCCCCACGATTTCAGCGAGTCGGCCTGGGGCACCGGCTCGTTCACCGTCAATGACTTCCTGGGCTGGAGCCATCTGGTTGCGCACCAGGAAGATCCCGGGCGGATCCGCTCCGGCATCCGCCAGCTGCGGTCGCAGAAAAGCGTGATACGCGCCGCCGGTGAGTTGCCGCTGGGTGCGGCCGGCCGGGAGCTGCTGGGCACCGGCGCCCCATGGTGGGAGTCGTGGCTCGACCATCCTGATGACAACGAGCCGTTCTGGGAGGCGATGCGATTCGGCGGCGCGCTCGACCGGGTGCAGGTGCCGGTGCTGCTGATCGGCGGTTGGCAAGACCTGTTCCTGCAGCAGACCTTGCAGCAGTATCGCCATCTTCGGGACCGCGGCGTCGACGTGGCGCTAACCATGGGGCCGTGGACACACACCCAGCTGCTTTTCCAGGGTCTGCGGACCATCGCCGGAGAATCGCTGGGCTGGCTGGACACCCACCTCGGCCGTCGCCCGGCCGCATCGCGACGCGGCAGAGTCCGCTTCTACGTCGCCGGTGAGGGCTGGCGCGAGGTGGCCGACTGGCCGCCGACGACCACTGAGCACGCGCTGTACCTGCAGCCCTGCGGCGGTCTGACCGATACGCCGCCGTCGTCGGCAACATCGTCCGCGGTGTCCTCGGTGAGCTTTCGCTATGACCCCGCCGACCCGACACCCACCATCGGGGGTCGACTGCTGTCGCCGGACGGTGGATACCGGGACGACGCCCTGTTGGCCGCCCGTAGCGACGTGCTCAGCTTCACCACCGACGTGCTCAACGAAGATCTGTGCGTGATCGGCAACCCGGTCGCTGAATTGGCGCATACCTCCGACAATCCCCATGTCGACGTGCTCGTTCGGATCAGCGAGGTCGACAGCGAGGGAGCCAAGGGCCGTTCCCGAAATGTCAGCGACGGCTATCGGCGGCTAACCGGCCCGACCGACTCGGTCAGGCTCGAGCTCGACGCGATCGCCCACCGGTTCCGCGCCGGATCACGCATCCGCGTGCTGATCGCCGGCGGCAGTCATCCCCGCTACGCCCGTAACCTCGGTACCGGTGAGGCAACGGCGACCGGCGGACAGCTCAAGCCCTCGACCCATGAACTGCACTTCGGCGCCTCCCGGGTGCTGCTTCCGGTCGAGAACGCCTAGCCGATGGGCATCTTCGACGAATGGCGAAGCGGCGCAACACAACTCCATTGGCAGTCATCAACCGCTGCAAATGCCGGAGCGGAAGTCAGCGTCTTCACCCGTCGCTGCGGCACACCGGGCGCACCGGCATTGGTGTGCGTGCACGGCTTCCCGACGGCGAGCATTGACTACTTCGCGCTGACACGCGAATTGGGCGCTGAGTTCGATATTTTCCTGCTGGACTTCCCCGGCTACGGACTTTCCGATAAGCCGCCCGCACCGTACGTGTATTCGCTTTACGACGATGCACGGCTGCTGATCCATGCGATAACGAACGTGTGGCAACTCCAGCGATACACCATGCTGACCCACGACCGTGGCACCAGCGTCGGCATGATCGCGCTTTCCATGTTCGCGACGCGGAATCAGGGAAACGCGCCGGCTGAAGTCATTCTGACGAATGCCAACATCTACCTCCCGTTGGCCAACCTCACTGCGTTTCAGACCGCGCTTCTCAACCCCGAAACCGCACGGAGCACCGCAGGCGCGACGACGCCGGAGATGCTGGCCGCCGGCATGGGAGCGACGACGTTCATGCCGCGGCGAACGCCTTCTGACCCCGAAATTATCGCTCTGACAGAGTGCTTCGCGCACAACGACGGGATCGGAGTGCTGCCGGACACGATCCAATACCTGAATGAGCGAGCTGCCGACGAAACCGATTGGCTCACAGCACTTTCCAAGAACATGGTCAACACCAGCCTGGTATGGGGCCTGCATGACAACGTCTCCCCTGTCCGGGTCGCCAACTTCGTGTGGCACAAATTTCTCAAGGACAAGCCGGGAAGAAACCGCTACTGGATACTGCCAACCGCCGATCACTATCTGCAATGCGATGCACCAGCGCAATTGGCGCAACTGGTGCGACTCACCGCAGCCGGCCAGACGACTGCGCTGTCCACGCTCGGGGGCCGGCCGGACGGCGCGGTGCTGGTGGACCAGACATCATCCGACGGCGTCACGGACGCGGTCGGCGACTTGCCGCAGTGACGCCTCGTCGTGCGCCGGACTACCCAGCGACGGCGTGATCGGCAACTGCACCCAGCTGGTGCAGCCGGCGTAGTAGGGAGTGCGGGGCAGTTCCACCGGCTCGACCAACGGTATGGCCTGCACGACTAGCACCGCCAACCGATGTCGGGGGCGAAAGTCCAGCCGGTCCTCGCGCACCGACCCGGCCGTCCAGATATGTAGATCTTCGATCGCCTCGATGTTATCGGGCCGGTTGACCGGCAGTGCCGCAACGACTTTCGCTGCCGCCCGCACCACGACGTGCTCGTCGGCGCTGTCCGGAGCCGCAGCCGTGAGCAAGTGCTGAAATTCGGGCCGAACCCGCTCGGCGTGGCTGTGCGCGACCGTCGGGAACAGCATGAACTCGCGGGCGGCCACCTCGAAACGCTTCTCGCCGATCCCGCCCTTACGCAACAGCACGCACTGCCGGCCGTCCAGCAGCGCGTGCACCACCGCGCTCCACTCCTTGAGCGCGGGCATGGTGGCGGTTTGCGTCATGTCATCGTCAGCCGACGCAACGGCGGCGAGGTCTTCGGAGGTTGGCGGCGCGGCGGCAGGGCGCCCAACAGCCGTGTGGTCGTCGCCGCGACTTCGGCCACCGCCATTTCGAAGGCCTCGGCGTTGGCCGATGACGGGTGGGTGATGCCGCTGACCTTGCGCACATATTGCCGCGCCGCCGCCGCGATCTCCCCGGCCGTCGCCGGCGGCTCGAGTCCGCGCAATTCGGTGATGTTTCGGCACATCCCTCAACAATAAGGCGGTCGAGCTGCGGCGGGTCGGACTGACTACGGTTGCGGTATGACCAGCAACGACATCCTGTTGATCCACACCGACGAGCGGGTGCGCACCCTCACCCTGAACCGACCGCAATCGCGCAACGCGTTGTCGACCGCGCTGCGAGACCGGTTCTTCACGGCCCTGGCCGAGGCGGAAACCGACGACGCCGTCGACGTCGTCATCCTGACCGGCAGCGACCCGGTGTTCTGCGCGGGACTCGATCTCAAAGAGCTGGGCGGGCAGTCAGCGCTACCGGACATCTCGCCGCGCTGGCCACCGCTGACCAAGCCGGTGATCGGCGCGGTCAACGGCGCCGCTGTCACCGGTGGGCTGGAGCTGGCGCTGTACTGCGACATCCTGATCGCCTCGGAGCACGCGCGATTCGCCGACACCCATGCTCGGGTGGGTCTGCTGCCGACGTGGGGGCTCAGCGTGCGGTTGCCGCAGAAAGTGGGTGTGGGACTGGCCCGTCGCATGAGCCTGACTGGTGACTACCTGTCCGCCGATGAGGCGCTGCGGGCCGGCCTGGTCACCGAAGTGGTGCCGCATGAGCGGCTGCTGGCCGCCGCGCGCGAGGTGGCAGCGAGCATCGTCGGCAACAACCAGAGCGCGGTCCGGGCTCTGCTGGCGTCCTATCACCGGATCGACGAATCACAGACCAGTGCGGGGCTTTGGCTGGAGGCGATGGCAGCCAGGCAATTCCGGACCTCCGGCGACGACATCGCCGCCAACCGGGAAGCGGTGCTGCAGCGCGGACGCGCGCAGGTGCGCTAAGCCCGACGACGATGCAGTCCGCGGAGCGGTCTGAGGAGGAGTCGGGCACTCAGACCAGTCCGGCGCCCGCCGACGGCATTCTGCGTTGTCGGCCGATCCGCGCGATCAGGGGATGGCGGCGCGAATGGGGTGGGTGATGGCCCAAACGGGGTGCAGGATGTTCGCGGCGTAATGGCGCACCGGGTGCAATGGTCCGCTGAACGGCACCCACGGGTCAGCGGACGCGACAGGCGCCGCCAGCGATCCAAGGAGGGATAGACCCACGGCGGCCAATAGGCCGGCGGCCGCGACACGGAGCTTGGAAACTTTCTTCGGCTTCATGGTTGGGATTCCTTACCGGGCAGTTGTCTCCCAGGTCCGGATGTGATCCTTCGCTAGGGTCGGTTGCTTTGCCCGACACCACAAGCTTGCAGCAGGCGCCTTGGCGGGCTCTGGTGAGATTCTTGCCGAATTCTTGCGTTGCTGGGTGGCTCAGCGCGGGCTGATCTGGAAGGTGAATTCGTAGCCGCCGATGCGGATGTGATCACCATCGGAAAGGGTGGCGCTGCCTCGGATGCGCCGGCCCTGGACCTGGACACCGTTGGTCGACCGCAGATCGCTGATCACAAAACTGCTGCCGGTGTCGATGACGACGGCGTGGTACCGACTGACATCGTCGTCGTCGAGAACGATGTCGTTGTCGGGTCGCCGGCCAATCCGGGTCGAACTCTCCAGCCGGTGGCGCCGTCCGTTCTTGCCTCGCAGCTCGGCGACGGCCGATGGGCCGGCGTGCGTGCCGGTGTGCGGGCCGAGGTCGACGGCGCTGTGCTGGGCGGTGGTCTGGGCAGTGTGTTTGGTGTCTAGCGGCTCCTGGCGCAGGATCCGCTCGTGCAGGGTCCGCACCGTGGGACCGGGGTCGATGCCGAGATTCTCGGCCAGGTTCGCTTTCAGTCGCCGATAGGCGTTGAGGGCGTCCGACTGCCGCTCGGCGACGTAGTAGGCGGTGATCAGCTGCGCCCACAGCCGTTCCCGAAAAGGATGTTCGGCGGTAAGCGCCTCGAGTTGACCGATCGCGGCTTCGGCGCGTCCACACGCGATCTCGGCTTCGGCAAGCGCGGTTTGGGCCACCACTTTGACCTCCAACAGCGCGGTGGCAAACGTATCGACGAAGGCGAAATCGCGTAGATCATCGAGGACCGGCCCGCGCCATTCGGCCAGCGCGGCCGACAGGTGGCTGCTGGCATCGTCGAACCGTCCTGCGGCGGCGGCGTGAACCCCCGCGTTCTTCTCGGTGATGAAACGACCGAGATCGCAGTCGGTGTCGGCGACGCTGAGTTGATACCCAGGCGGGGCGCTCGCCAGCACTTTGTTGGGGTCGTACCCTGCGCCGCCGAGCAGTCGGCGCAGATTAGACACGTAGGAGTGGATGCTTGTCCGTGCTGCCGGCACCGGGTTCTGGTCCCAGACCGCGTTGATCAGCGAGTCGACCGACACCGGCCGGTTGCGGTTGATCACCAGCATGGCCAACACCGCCCGCTGTTTCGGGGCGCCCAACGGCACCAGGGCGCCGCCCGCGCTCAGCTGCAACGGTCCCAGAACACCGAACCCGCGACCTGGGTTTCCCATCGTGCTGTCAGCCTTTCGGGTCTACGTGGGCATCAGCTCACCATAGTGACCACAACCCATCGTTGCCGTGCGCGGCCAAGCGCCGGCGCCAGATCGGCTGGCATCCGGGCGCACCCGCGGCGTGGCCCACCCGAGAACGCTCACGCGTCGTTATCCCGATACTTGGCTCCGATTGGCAAGCTGCGATCAGTAGCCGGTGTACGGCAATCTTCCAACCAAGTTGCAGCCCAAAGGATTTACTGTCGGGCCAGTTCTTCGGACCGCGCGTGGCCGGCCCCGCGCGTACTGATGGCTGGTGCCGGGTGATCCGCAACGCTTACGCGCGGACGGCCAACTGCTTGCGATCCTCAGAGAATGCGGGTCTCGGTCTGGCTGTCGAAGAAATACACTTCGTGCGGGTGCGGCACGATCGACAACGATTCACCCACCGTTACCACAGTGTGGCGCTCTGTGCGGAAGACAATACGCTGCCCGCGTAACGACCACCCGTCCTGCTTGACAGGGGTTGCGTAAACAAACGATTCGAAACCGAGCTCCTCCTCCAATTCGACGTGGACAGTCAGCGATCCCGGACTCCCCGCCGACACCACATCCCAGGACTCCGGCCGGACGCCGATCACCACACGAGTATCGGCGGCCGCTCGCTGGGGAACCGGTATCGACGTGTCGTCCAACTTCACGGCACCGTCGGCGACGGTGGCGTCGATGAGATTCATCGCCGGCGCCCCGATGAAGGTCGCGACAAACGTGTTGAGTGGGTCGTCATACAGCGCTCGAGGAGTGTCAACCTGCTGCAGCACACCGTCCTTGAGCACAGCGACCCGGTCACCCATCGTCATCGCCTCCACTTGATCGTGCGTGACGTAAACGGTGGTGGTGCCCAACCGCCGCTGCAACCCCGAGATCTGCGATCGGGTGCTCACCCGCAGCTTGGCATCCAGGTTCGACAGCGGCTCATCCATGCAGAACACGTGGGGCCGCCGCACGATCGCACGCCCCATCGCCACCCGCTGACGCTGCCCGCCAGAGAGCTTCGACGGCTTGCGGTCAAGCAGCTCCGTCAGTTCCAGCATGTTGGCGACTTCAAGCACCCGTTGTCGGGTATCTGCGCGCGACACTCCAGCGTTTCGCAGCGCGAACCCCATGTTGCCAGCCACCGTCATATTCGGGTACAACGCGTAGTTCTGGAACACCATCGCGACATCACGCGCCCGCGGCGGGAGGTGAGTCACATCCACGTCGCCGATTGAGATATGGCCACTCTCAATGGATTCCAGCCCAGCCAGTAGCCGAAGGGTGGTCGACTTGCCGCAACCGGAAGGGCCGACGAGCACCAGAAATTCGCCGTCGGCGATGTCGAGGTCCAAGTTGTCCACCGCCGGTGCGTCGACACCGGGGTAGTGATGCGTGACCGCCGAATACTGCACTCTCGCCATGGCGCTAACTCGGCAGCTTCGGCATGATCTGGCGGTCGAGGACGACCTGCAGCTGTTGGTTGATCTGCGCGAAAGTTGTGGTCACGTCGGCTCCTTCCAACCCGATAGATTCCAGCCCGGCGCCGATAATGCGGTCACCACTAGGCAGGAAAACGCGCGCGTAGTCTTGTGAGCGGGTGTGCGGCAGCTGGTCGAGCGCCACCCGGGCACGCGGATTGTCCGCCAAGTATTTCTGTTCGCTTGGGTCCTCGAGCGCGGACTTTCGCACCACCAGATACCCGGTGCTCTGGGCGAAATAGACGGTCTGTGTCGGGCTAGTCACGAATGCGATGAACTTCAGCGCATTGAGCTTTCGCTCCTCGGACAGCTTGGCGGGAATCGCCAGCCCCGCCCCACCGGTCGGGCAGCCGGGTGCTCCGCCCGGCCCAGCGGGCAGAGCTGACACACCGAAGTCGAATCTGGCCGTTTCGCCGATGCCTGCCAAGAAACCCGTCGATGTCACCGTCGAGGCCAGGATGCCGGTGGCGAACTCATTGACGACGTCGTTGCCGATCGCGGCGTAACCCTTGCGGTAGATGGAGTCCCGCAGGTAGGTGCCCGCCGCAATGGTGGCGGCGTCGGTGAAGGTCAAGGTCCACTTCTTGGAGTAGCCGCCGCCGAATGTCCAGTTCGGTCCCTCGAACGTCCAGGACAGGCCTGAGTTGGCGTTAGCCCAGCCGTGTGCCCATTTTCGGTCGCCGACGACGCGCTGCAGCTGCGGACCCCATTCATCGAACTCATGCCAACTGTGCGGTCCGCGATCTGGTAGACCGACCCGTTGCCACACCGGCTTGCTGTAGTAGAACAGCGGCGTCGAGCGCGCGTAGGGCAATGCATAGTGTTGGCCGTCAAACTCGTAGTCGGCCAGCAGCGTGTCGACGTAATCCGATGGGTCCACCCCGACTTGGCTGAACAGGTCATCGAGGGGAACGATCGCGCCGGTGAGCGCGAAATGGAACCACCAAACATCAGACAGCACAACGACGTCGGGCACGTCGGTTCCGGTGAGCGACGCGTTGAACTTCTCCGCCACATCGTCGTAGTCCTCACCGGCGTCGATCAGCTCGACCGACAAACCGGGGAACTGCTTTTCGAAGCGACTGATGAGCTCGTTTTCCACTGCGGTGGATTCCCCGGGGTGATTGGACCAGAACGCGATCGGCCCAGACCCCGACTTCACCGAGGTGCTACCGCCCATCCCCGCACAGCCGGCCGCCGCCCCTACCGTCGCCGCACTCGCGAGCGAGAGAAACTGACGGCGGCTCAACGCGTCCATGTCAAGTTAACCCTTGACCGCACCCGCAATGAGGCCCTTGATCATCTGTCGTTGCAGCACAAGGAAAATGACCAGGATGGGTAGCATCGCCAGCAGCGTTACCGCCATCACGGGACCCCAGTTTGTCACGCCCTCGGCTTGCTGCAGAAAGGTCAGACCCACGGGGATAGGCGCCACCGACGCGTCGTCGGACATCAAGAACGGCCACAGGTACTCATTCCATTCGTTGACCACGGTGATGATGGCGAAGGCCACCATGGTGGGCCCGGACATCGGCAAAACAACATGCAGCAGCAGCTGCCACCATCGCGCACCATCCATCCGGGCTGCTTCGATGACCTCGGAGGGCAGTGTCAAGAAATGGTTGCGCATCAGGAAGGTTCCGAACGCAACTCCGGCGAGCGGCAGGATGATGCCCGGAAAAGTGTTGCGCAAATCCAGTTGGTCCATCAAGGCGTAGTTGGAAATCACCGTGATCTGGTTGGGCACCATCAGCGCCGAGATGATCAACAAGAACACCGCGGTTTTGCCCGGGAATCGCACAAACACCAAGCCAAACGCGCTGAGCACACCGAGGGTGAACTTCACCACGGCCAGCACCGAAGTGATGATCACCGAGTTGCGCAGGAACCTCCAGAACGGAATCTGCTCGGTGGCCGTCCGGTAATTGTGCGGATCCCAGCGCGGCGGCCACCAGGACGTCGGTTGCGAGTAGATGTCGGGCTGGGTCTTGAACGACGTGAAGAAGACAAATATCAGCGGCCCGGCAATCAGCGCCACCACCAACAACATCGCCGCGTAGCCGAACAGCCGCGGGGTCGTGCGAAGGCGACTGGACGTCACTCGCGCCGCCCCCGATCCATAACCCGCACCTGGTAGTAGGTGATCGCCAGCAGCACCAGGAACATGATCGTGGCGACGGTGGCGCCATAGCCGGCCCGGAAATTCCTGAAGGTCTCCAGATACACCTGGTACACCATGGTTGTGGTACCGGTGCCGAGCGGACCACCTCGGGTCATAACGTTGATGATGTCGAACACCTGCAACGAGTTGATCAGCACGGTGATCGACAAGAAGAATGTGGTCGGACGCAATTGGGGCAATACCACTCGGCGGAAGGTGGCCCAGCGGCTCGCGCCGTCGATTTCCGCCGCCTCCAGCAGGTCTCGCCGTACCCCCTGTAACGCTGCCAGATAAATGACGAAGGTGTACCCGAGATTCTTCCATATGTAGGTGATCGTCACCATGAACAGCGCCCAATGCGAGTTCTGGTAGAAGTCGGGCACGCCGACCCCGACGCGGTTCAACAGGTCTTGCACCAGACCGAAATTCGGGTCGAAAACGAACTGGGCTGCCAGGCCGACAGCGGCACCAGAGATCACAAACGGCGCGAACACGGTTGAGCGCACCAGGTTCCGTCCGCGCAACGGTTGATCGAGCAGCATAGCCAGAGCCAGCCCCAGCACCATCGAGCCGATCACCGCCGCCGCGGTGAACACCACAGTGTTGAGCACGATTTGCTGGGTATCGGAACGAGTGAACCACTCCGCGTAGTTGGACAATCCGACGAATTGGGCAGTGGGGTCGGAGATGTTCCAGTCGAAAAACGACAGCCGGATGTTGTCGGCCAACGGGCGATAGATGAACAACAGCAACAACGCCACATTGGGGCCCACCAACATCACGAACAATGCGTAGTCCCGAGACGGCCGGTCCTGCCAGGCTCGCCGGTTGGACGGCGGAGGTGGGCGCTGCGCCGCTGTCATCGGCGCAGTGTACCGGTCCGCGGGCCAGCTCTTACGACATTTGCCGGGCATCGACAGACGGTTCCCGGTTCGCTACCCGTCACCACGCCGGTGCTAGCCGGTACCCGTCACCGCCCAGCGGCCCGACACTGCCCGCCATCCGACGAAGATCAGCCGCAACACAATGAACATGCTCAGTCCCGACCAGATGCCGGCCAGCCCCCAGCCGAACACCAGCGACAGCCAGGTCAGCGGCAGAAACCCAACCAGCGCGCTGACCACGGTTGCGGTGCGCATGAACGCGGCATCCCCGGCGCCCAGCAGTACTCCGTCAAGTGCGAAAACGATTCCCGCAAACGGTAATTGGGCCACCAGGAACCACCACGGAACTGAAATGGCGGCTAGCACCGAACTGTCGTCGGTGAACAGTTCGGGCAGCACGGAGGAGCCAACGGCGAACACCGCAGCCAGCGCGGCGGCCGCGATCGTCGAAGACACCGTCACGCGCCGGGCCACCACTCTCGCGAGCGGGGCATCACCAGCGCCGAGCGCCGCACCGACCAACGCCTGCGCGGCGATGGCCAGCGAATCAAGAACCAGCGCAAGGAATTCCCATAGCTGCAGTACCACCTGGTGCGCGCCCAACGCCGCGGCACCGAACCGGGCGGCCACCGCGGCGGCCGAGACGAAGCAGGCCTGAAAAGCCAGGGTGCGCACCAGCAGGTCGCGCCCCAGCACCACCTGGGTTCGCAGCACGGCAGGGTCGGGACGCAGCGGAACTCGTTCTGCCAGCAGCGCCCGGCCGAACAGCAGCGCGGCCAGCCATTGGCCCGCCAGGTTGGCCACCGCCGACCCGGCCAACTCCAGGCGAGGCAACCCCAGCCAGCCGTACACCAGGAGCGGGCACAGCAGCGCCGACAGCCCGAACCCGGTGACCACGTAGCGCAGCGGGCGAACAGTGTCCTGCACGCCGCGCAGCCAGCCATTGCCGGCCAGCGACACCAGAACCGCAGGCGCGCCCAGGATCGCGATGCGCAGCCACGGCAGCGCGGCATCGGCGATGTCGTGCGAACCGGCGATCGCCGACACCAGCGGCACTGCCGCCGCCTGCACCCCGGCGACGATCAACGCGCCCAAGCCCAGCGCCAACCAAGTCGCCTGGAGACCTTCCACCACCGCGGCGGCCCGGTCTTCGGCGCCGAAATAGCGGGCCGAACGCGCCGTCGTCCCGTAGGACAGAAACGTCAAATCGGATCCGACCAGCCCGAGGATCAATCCTCCGATGGCCAACCCAGCCAAGCTCAATGCGCCCAGCCGGCCGACCACCGCGGTGTCGAACAGTAAGTAGAGCGGCTCGGCCGCGAGCACACCCAGCGCAGGCAGGGCCAGTTGCGCGATTTGGCGGCCACCCGCCTGCGGTTGGCCCAGGCCGGTCACCCTAGAGCGGCGCGGAGCGAAGCCACCACCTCGTCGGTCGAACCGGTGGTCGAGTAGCCCGCGGCCAGCTTGTGACCGCCGCCGCCGAATGTCGAAGCGACGGTAGCGAGATCGACAGCGGCCTTTGCCCGCATCGACACCGACCATTGCTGCGGCTCGATCTCCTTGAACACCGCCGCCACTTCGGCCTCTTCGGCGGTGCGGACGATGTCGACGATGCTCTCCACTTCCTCCGGGCGCGCGCTGATCCATTCCTGGTGTGCGACAACGGCGTACACCAGGCCGCGACCGTCGACAGCATCCGGGACCAGCTGCGCCGAACCCAACACCCGGGACAGCATTGTCAGCCACCGGAACGGATGGGTGTCCATCAGTGACCGGCTGATCGCCGCGTTGTCGACGCCCAGCTCGACCAGCCGGGCTGCCAACCGATGTGCGCGCGGGCTGGCCCACCGGAATGATCCGGTATCGGTGAGCAGCCCCGCGTAAAGGCAGTGCGCCACTTCGGTGTCGATCGGCTTGCCCCACGCGTCGAGCAGCTCGGCGACCAGCATCGTGGTGGAGTCCGCCGATGGGTCGACGAGGTTGACGGTGCCGAACAGCTGATTCGACGCGTGATGGTCGATCACCAGCAGCTCCTGCCCGATACCCGCGATTTCGCGCAGGTCTCCGAGCCGATTGATGCTCGGAATGTCAACGGTGACAACCAGATCGACGTCGCGACGCATGACACGCGGATCGACCAGCAGGTGACCGCCGGGCAGCGATCGCAAAGACTCCGGAAGCTTCGCCGGGGCCGCGAAGCTGACCTGGACGGCCTTTCCGCACCGGTCCAGCACCAGAGCCAGCGCCAGCCCGGCACCGATGGTGTCGGCGTCGGGATAGACATGGCAGACCACCGCGACCGTGGCGGCGGCGGACAGCACCTCGGCGGCCCCGACGGCGTCGACACGTCGCGCCGTGGCCTCTGATTCAGCCTTCGAGTTGATCGTCGTCACCGGCATCCTCCGCTGTACTGCTCCGGTACGGATCGACCTCTCCCGCCGGCTTGGCGCCTTCGCGAACCCGAGCCACATCGGCGTCGGCGGCACGCGCGCGTGCCAGCAACTCTTCCATCCGTTGCACGGAGTCGGACACCGTGTCGCGGGTGAAGGTCAGCGTAGGCGTGAACCGCACGCCGGTGCCAGCCCCGACCTTGGTCCGCAGCACACCCTTGGCGCGTTCCAGCGCCGCTGCAGCGCCAGCGTAATCGGGCTCGTCGTCCAGCGTCGACCCCATCACCGTGTAGTACAGCGTGGCGTCGTGCAGATCGCCGGACAACTTAGCGTCGACGATGGTGATTCCGGCCAGCCCGGGATCCTTGATCTCGTACTCGATGGACGAGGCGACGATCGCGGTAATCCGCTTGGCCAGTCGGCGGGCCCGGGCCGGGTCAGCCATGCCGCGCGTTCGGGTTGTTTGGACTCATCTTCAAGAGCGTTCCTTCTGGACCAGCTCGTAGGTCTCGATGACGTCGCCTTCTCTGATGTCGGAGTAGCTCAGCGTCAGACCACATTCGTAGCCGTCGCGGACCTCGGTGACGTCGTCCTTCTCCCGTCGCAGTGACTGTACGGTCAAGTTCTCGGCAACCACAATGTTGTCCCGCAGCAGCCGGGCCTTGGCGTTGCGACGCACCACACCGGACGTCACCAAACAACCGGCGATGACACCGACCTTCGACGAGCGGAACAGCGCGCGGATCTCGGCACGACCCAGCTGGTTCTCCTCGTAGATCGGCTTGAGCATGCCGCGGAGGGCCTTTTCGATCTCGTCGATCGCCTGGTAGATCACCGAGTAGTAGCGGATGTCCACGCCTTCGCGGTTGGCCAGCTCGGTCGCCTTGCCCTCGGCACGCACGTTGAAGCCGATAATCACCGCGTCCGAGGCCGACGCCAGGTTGACGTTGGTCTCGGTGATGCCACCGACACCGCGGTCGATGACGCGCAGTTCTACTTCGTCGTCGACCACGATCCCCATCAGGGCCTCTTCCAGCGCCTCGACGGTACCGGCGTTGTCACCCTTGAGGATCAGGTTCAGCTGGCTGGTTTCCTTCAGCGCCGAGTCCAGGTCCTCCAGGCTGATCCGCTTGCGCGACCGCGCCGCGAGCGCGTTGCGTTTGCGCGCGCTGCGCCGGTCGGCGATCTGGCGGGCAATGCGGTCCTCGTCGACGACTAGGAAGTTGTCGCCGGCGCCGGGCACCGACGTGAAGCCGATGACCTGGACCGGACGCGACGGCAGCGCCTCTTCGATGTCGTCGCCGTATTCGTCGACCATCCGGCGGACCCGGCCGTAGGCGTCGCCGGCGACTACCGAGTCGCCGACGTGCAGCGTGCCGCGCTGCACCAGCACGGTGGCCACCGGGCCGCGGCCGCGGTCCAGGTGCGCCTCGATCGCCACACCCTGGGCTTCCATGTCGGGGTTGGCGCGTAGATCCAGCGCGGCGTCGGCGGTCAGCAGCACCGCCTCTTCCAGCGCCTCGATGTTGGTGCCCTGCTTGGCCGAAATGTCGACGAACATCGTGTCGCCGCCGAAATCCTCTGCCACCAGACCGTATTCGGTGAGCTGAGACCGGATCTTGGCCGGGTCGGCGCCCTCCTTGTCGATCTTGTTCACCGCCACCACAATCGGGACCTCGGCCGCCTGCGCGTGGTTGATGGCCTCCACCGTCTGCGGCATCACGCCGTCGTCGGCGGCGACCACCAGGATGGCAATGTCGGTGGCCTTGGCACCACGGGCACGCATGGCGGTGAACGCCTCGTGACCCGGGGTATCGATGAAGGTGATCAGCCGCTCGTCGCCGTCGAGGTCGACGGACACCTGGTAAGCGCCAATGTGCTGGGTGATGCCGCCGGCTTCGGCCTCGCGGACGCTGGCATTCCGGATGGTGTCCAGCAGCCGGGTCTTGCCGTGGTCGACGTGACCCATCACGGTCACCACCGGCGGACGGGTCTGCAGGTCTTCCTCGCTGCCCTCGTCTTCGCCGTAGGTCAGGTCGAACGACTCCAGCAGCTCGCGGTCTTCGTCCTCCGGGCTGACGACCTGGACGACGTAGTTCATCTCGCTGCCCAGCAGTTCGAGCGTCTCGTCGCCGACCGACTGAGTGGCCGTCACCATCTCGCCGAGGTTGAACAGCGCCTGCACCAACGCGGCGGGGTTGGCGTCGATCTTGTCGGCGAAGTCCGACAGCGACGCGCCACGCGCCAACCGGATGGTCTCGCCGTTGCCGTGCGGCAACCGCACACCACCGACGACCGGCGCCTGCATGTTCTCGTATTCGGCGCGTTTCGCCCGCTTCGACTTGCGACCGCGCCGCGGCGCGCCGCCGGGACGGCCGAACGCACCGGCAGCACCACCGCGCTGTCCGGGACGGCCACCGCCACCGCCGGGACGGCCGCGGAAGCCGCCACCACCGGGCGGGGCACCAACTCCACCACCGCCGCCGCCGCCACCGCCACCGCCGCGGTAATTTCCACCACCGCCGCTGGGGCGGCCTCCGGTCGGGGCACCCGGCCGGCCGCCGGGCCCGGGCCGGGGCCCGCCGGGACGCGGCGGACGACCTGGTCCCCCAGCGCCTCCGCCGGGCCGGGGCGGCATGCTGCCGGGCGAAGCGCCCGGGCGCGGGGCACCGGGACGGGGCGCCGGCGGACGCGGAATTGGCCGGTCCACAGGCTGTGCCGATGAAAACGGGTTGTTGCCGACGCGCGGGGTGCGAGCCGCCGGCCTGGGGGCCGGGCGCGGGCCGGGCGTAGGTCCGGGGCGGCTCGGAGCCGGCCTCGCATCTGGGGCCGCGACCTGCGGCTGTTCCGGAGCCGGAGCCGGCGGCGCGGGCGGCTCAGGCGCCGGCGGCGCGGACGGCTGAGGAGCCGCGGGTTTCTTCGCCGCGGGGGGCGCGGCGGCCTTAGCCGCGGCAGCGCCGTTGCCGGCGGTCTTTCCCTGCGCGGGCTTGCCACCGCCGAATGACTCACGCAGCCGACGCGCGACCGGCGCTTCTACTGTCGATGATGCGGATTTGACGAATTCGCCCTGTTCGCTGAGTCGGGCGAGAACTTCTTTGCTGGTAACACCGAGTTCCTTAGCTAACTCGTGTACGCGCGCCTTGCCTGCCACTACATCTCCTGTCTATGAGGCGACAGCGGTGGTGGGCCGCGCCTCGGGTTCAGCTATGACGCATGGTCATCGGGACTTCACGGTGTACTCATGTTCTTTGCTACCTGTTCTGTTGGCGGGATGATCGGGCGCGTCCAAAAACTCGATGTGCTCGACCACCGCTGATGCGTCCGGTGCTCCGGTGATCCGCAACGCTCGCGCGAACGCTCGCCGCCGGATCGCTTCTTGTGCGCACTTCGGAGTGGGATGCAGCCATGCACCCCGCCCCGGAAGATTACCTGCTGGGTCAACGGTCACGACGCATTTGCCGTTCCCGGTCGACACAGCCACCACTCGAAGCAGTTCGACGGCCAACTCTCGCTTTCGGCAACCCACACATGTCCGCACCGGTCCATCGATGCGTCGATGCGCGGAGGCTGAAGTCTCGCGCTGGATCACGGCTTAGTTTACCCACACCCAACTGGTGGTCCGAACCACCCGCTGCGCGGTCTAGGTTCGATTGCCCGGCTCCCCCTCATCGCGCTACGCGTCCCCCTCGCCGCAGCGCAGCTGGGGGCGCCCCCACTGCATCGGCACCGGTCAGCGGTCGTGCGCCATGCCGTGGGAGGCGCCGTGCTCGGGGTGGTCCGCGGGCTGGTCGGGCGAATCCCCGCGGATGTCGATCCGCCATCCGGTGAGCCGGGCCGCCAGCCGTGCGTTCTGGCCCTCCTTGCCGATGGCCAGCGACAGCTGAAAGTCGGGCACCACTACCCGCGCGGCCCGGGCGTTCTGGTCGATCACGGTCACCGAAACCACCTTGGCCGGCGATAACGCGTTAGCGACGAACCGAGCCGGGTCCTCGTCGTAGTCGATGATGTCGATCTTCTCCCCGGACAACTCACTCATCACATTGCGCACCCGCTGACCCATCGGGCCGATGCAGGCACCCTTGGCGTTCAGGCCGGGAACCCGAGACGCAACCGCGATCTTCGAACGATGGCCGGCTTCGCGTGCTACCGCGACAATCTCCACCGATCCGTCGGCGATCTCGGGGACTTCCAGCGAAAACAGTCTGCGCACCAAGTTGGGGTGGGTGCGGGACAACGTGATCACCGGCTCGCGGGAACCGCGACTCACGCCCACCACGTAGCAGCGCAGCCGGTCACCATGCTGATAAACCTCACCGGGAACCTGTTCGGCCGCCGGAATCACACCCTCAGACCCCTTGGTCTCGCTGCCCATTCGGACGACGACGAAACCGCGGGCATTGGCTCGGCTATCACGTTGCACCACACCGCCAACGATCTCGCCCTCGTGGGTGGCGAACTCGCCGAATGTGCGCTCGTTCTCGGCGTCGCGGAGCCGCTGCAGCATTACCTGCCGTGCGGTGGTGGCCGCAATCCGCCCGAAACCCTCCGGGGTGTCCTCCCATTCACTGAGCACAATGCCGTCGTCGTCGAGCTCGCGGGCGAAAACTTGGACCGCACCGGTTTTGCGGTCAATTTCG
>CAVRER010000059.1:0-25460 GCA_963720085.1 uncultured Actinomycetota bacterium | reverse complement strand
GTTTTGCCTGATCGGGATCTACCCGTTCGGGCCGAGATGGTCCACGAGAGCGAACGCACACGCGTGACGCGGGTTTTCTTATCTGGGCGCACGGTCATCCGCAAAGAGCCGCTGGGACCGGACGCCGCACGCCGGCTGCAGCATGAGGTGGCTATCCTTGAGCGGCTGCGCGGGGTGCTGGGCGTGGCACAGGTGTTAAATGAGCCGCGCTACCCCGGGTCGCTCACGCTTGCCGACGCCGGCCAGGCGAGCCTGGCGCAGGTGGTCAGGCCGCTAGGGATCGACGACCTGATCGGCTTGGCGGCGGCGTTGGCTACAGCGGTGGCGGGCATGCATGGCCGTGGCGTGCTGCACCGCGACATCTGCCCGGCAAACATTGTTGTTCTTTCCGACGGCACGCCTTGCCTGGTGAGTTTCGGCTTGGCGACGTCGCTGGCCGAGATCCGTCCCGAGTTCACTCACCACAGCCAAATTGTCGGCACGCTGGCGTATTTGGCGCCCGAGCAGACCGGGCGTACCGGGCGGCCGGTGGATCAGCGCGCCGACTTGTATGCGTTGGGCGCCACGTTGTACGAGTTGACCACCGGTGAGCCGCCGTTCGGCTCGCAGGACCCCTTGCGGCTTACGCACGATCATTTGGCGCGGGTGCCCGCGCCGCCGGGCGAGATCAATCTGGCGGTACCGGAAATGCTGTCGGCGATCATCATGCATCTATTGGACAAGGAACCCGACGACCGCTACCAGTCGGCCGACGGCGTGGTCTATGACTTGCAGCAGTTGCGCGCACCCGCTGTCTCGACAGCAGCTACGGAACGGGTCGGCGGGCGGGATTTCCCGCTGCGGCTGCTGCCGCCCTCGCGGCTGATCGGGCGCGATGACGAGGTGGTGGCGCTGAGTGCGGCGTTTGATGACGCGCTGACGGGTGGATGCCGCGGTGTTCTGGTCGGTGGGGAAGCCGGGGTAGGGAAAACGGCGTTAGTGGATCAGCTGCGTGCGGTGGTGACCGGTAACGATGGCTGGTTTGTGGCCGGCAAGTTCGACCAGTATCGGCGGGACCTGGAGTTCGACGGCATTTTTCAAGCGCTTCGCGCCTTGGGGCGGCTGTTGCTGGCCGAGCCCGACGATGAGCTGGCCGAGCTGCGGGAACGCATAGTGGCGGCACTGGGGGCGAACGCGGGCGTGGCCGCTGCGGCGGTGCCGGAGTTCGCAGCGCTGCTGGGCGTGCCCGCGGAGGCGGGCGATCCGCTGACCGCCCAAGTGCGGGTGCAGCACAGCGCGGTGGACACGCTGCGGGCGGTGGCTTCGCGGAAACGGCCGGTGGTGGTGTTCGTCGACGACCTGCAATGGGCGGGACCCGCCTCCGGCGGCGTCATCGACCTAGCTTTAAGCGAACAAGTCGAGGGCCTGCTGCTGGTGGGTGCCTACCGCGACGAGGTGGACCCGACGCATCCGCTGGCGCCGTCACTGTCGCGGTGGCGGCAACAGCCCGGCGTGACCCACCTGCATCTGGTGAACTTGGCCAGGCCGAGCGTGGCGGCCTTGGTCGCCGAAACCCTGCGTGTTGACCAGGCTGCTGCCGGCGCGTTGGCCGAGCTCATCGAGCCGCATACGCGCGGCAACCCCTACGAGACGGTGGAGTTGCTCAACGCGCTGCGTCACGAAGGCATCCTGGCCCCGACCTCGACCGGGTGGCGCTGGGACGAGGCCGACGTGCGCTCTCTTTTGGCCCGCTCCGAGTTGGCCGAAATTCCGATGGCACGTTTGGCGGCCCTGCCGACGTCGTCGCGAGAAATGCTGGAGGTGATGGCTTGTCTGGGCGGGCGAGCCGAGCTGAGCGTGCTGACGGCCGCGACCGCCGAGTCGCTCGACGTGGTGGAACAGCTCTTCGCACCCGCCCTCGAACAGGGCGTTTTGGTAGCCGAGACTGGGGCCAATGACGCGGTTAGGTTCCATCACGACCGCATCCGCGAAGCCATCCTGGCCGAGGTTGGTCACGAGCGGCGGCGCAGCGTGCAACTGGAACTCGCGCGGCGGTTGGCGGCGTGGCCGGAGATGTTCGCCGTGGCCGCCGAGCAATACCTGCCGGTCATTGACGCCGTCACCGATGCAGGGGAGCGGTCTCAGGTGGTGGCGCTGCTGCAGCGCGCCGCCGAGCAGGCCACGGTGATCGGCGAGTACAGCCAGGTCCAAACGCTCCTGTCCGGTGCACTGCGGGTTGCCGACGGGGGCGATACCGCCACACTGATCGAGCTGCACACCGGGCGCCTCACCGCCCTGTTCTGTCTGGGTCGGCTGGAGGAGGCCGACGAGGACTACCGCATCATCGAACGGCTGAGCACCACTGTGTCGCAGCGGGTGGATGCGATGTGCGTGCAGGTGCGCAGCCTGACCAATCGAAAGCGTTACACCGAGGCGATCGAGCTCGCCGTGGATGCGCTGCGCGAACTGGGCTGGACCGTCCCGGCCCCTGAACAGCTCCCGGAGATGCTCGAGCGCTACTTCGAGTATCTGTACCGGTGGCTGGATCACACCGATGAGACCGATGATCTGGCCCGCCCCGAAATCACCGATCCGACCCTGCTCGCCGTGACTTGTCTGTTCCACGCGGTCTTCCCGACCGCGACCTTCGCCGGCGACACATTCATGCAGGCGTGGCTGAGCCTGGAGGCGCTGCAGATTTGGCTCGACCACGGCACCGCCCGTGGCGTGGTCGGCCCGGCAAGCTATTCGGCAGCTACCGCCATCGCGCTGCGCGACGACTACGGCGCCGCACACCGGGCGTCGCGTCGGATCATGACCGTTGCAGCAGCCCGCGGCTATGAGCCCGAGACCTCGTTGGCGCAGTTCGTGTCGTCTTACTTCAGTTGCTGGTTCGAGTCGCTGGAAAGCAGTGTCCAACAAGCAAAGCGGGCCCGCGACGGGCTGATCAAAGGCGGCGACCTGGCCACCGCCGGCTATACCGTGGCCCACACCTACGGGGGGCGGCTGGATTTCGTGCCGACGCTCGATGTCTACGCCGCCGAGGCGGAGAAGGCATTGGCCTTCGTGCGGCGGGTCGGCATAGAACCGATGGGGCAGTGGGTGGAGGCTTACCGGGGGTTGGCAGGTGTGCTGCGCGGCGAAACCTCCTTCGCATCAGGTGATGCGGTGCCGATCAACGGGTACGCCGACGACCCAACAGTGCCCTTCTATGGACACCTCAGCCACGCGATCGCCGCCGCCATCTTCGACGATCCGGCGAGCCTGCAACGACACACCGCCGAGGCGATGCAGGCGCTGCCTTTTGCCCTCGGCAACTACGTGACCGCGGTGGCCCGTCTGCTGCGCGGACTGGCCCTGGCCGCGGACGCCCGAACCGCTCCGGCCGATGAACGACCCGGACTGCTGTCCGAGGTGGAGGATCTGATTGGGTGGCTGGCCGCTCGCGCCGAAGACGCGCCCATGAATTTCCTGCACCTGCTACGCCTGCTGGAGGCCGAGCGGGCCTGGGCCGCCGGCGACTTCGGTGCGGCTGCGCTGGCCTTCGACGCGGCCCGCGATGAGGTGGCCGGCCGGCAGCGCCCGTGGCATCGGGCGCTGATCACCGAGCGCGCGGCGCGCTTCACCCTGGCACGTGGCTTACCACACGCCGGCTTTGACCTTCTCGCCCAGGCCCGCCAGGAATACCTGACCTGGGGAGCAACGGCAAAAGTCGCCCAGCTGGACTCGGCGTATCCGGTACTGCGGCCGCCTGCCGACGCGCCGGGCGAATCCGGCGACCGAGCCGCAGGTCTGAGCCGACAGGCTTCGATACTCACTACCGGAACCATCGACGTGCTCGCGATTCTGTCCGCGTCGCAGGCGCTGAGCTCGGAAACGACCATCGAAGGGCTGCACGCCCGCGTCGTCGACGTGCTCGCCGCGGTGACCGGCGCCACCGCAGTACAGCTGCTGCTGTGCACCGACGACCGCCAAGACTGGCTGCTACCCACACCAGCGGGCGGCACCATTCCCCTTGGCGGTGCCGGCAGCCAGCACACCGTGCCGATGTCGGTGCTGCGCTACGCCCAGCGGATACCCGAACCGCTGGTTGTCGCCGACGCCACCAGCGACGACCGCTTCGCCCGCGACCCGTACTTTGCCGACATCGACCGCTGCTCGCTGCTGGCCCTACCCGTTCTCAGCCGAGGCCAGCTGCGGGCGGTGTTGCTACTGGAGAATCACTTGATCCGGGGGGCGTTCACCGCCGCGCGCCTCGACGCCGTGAAGCTGATCGCCGGCCAGCTCGCCGTCTCGCTCGACAACGCCCAACTTTATTCCCAGCTCGCCGCATCACGCGCGCGGATCGTCGCCGCCGCCGACCAGACCCGCCGGCACATCGAGCGAGAATCTACACGACGGTGCTCAGCAGCAGCTCGTGTCGCTGGCGATGCATCTTCGCGTGGCGCAGTCCGACGTGCCGCCGGAGGCAGGCCAGCTTCGGGCGCAGCTTGACCGCGCCATTGCGCAGGCCACCAAGGCGATCGAGGAGCTGCGCGAGATTTCGCGCGGCATACACCCGGCGATCCTGACAAAGGGTGGCCTTGCCCCGGCATTGCGCGCACTGACCAGCCGCTCGCCGATCCCAGTCCAGCTCGACGTGCGCGTCAACGGGCGGCTGCCCAATCATGTCGAGGTCAGTGCTTACTACATCGTCGCGGAGGCACTGACCAACGCGGCCAAGCATGCACGCGCCTCGGCCGTCACGGTCATCGTCGAAGCCGACGTCGCGGTCCTGCGGGCCGATATCTGTGACAACGGCGTCGGAGGGGCCGACTTCGCGGGCGGCACCGGCCTGCTCGGGCTCAAAGACCGTATCGAGGCGCTCGGCGGCCAGATCGATGTGCACAGCCCGCGCGGAGCCGGGACCAGCCTGCGCGTCGAGCTACCGCTCGCCACCGCGAGTACCGGCTCCTGCGACTAGCCGACAACCGAACTAGCGACTACGAGGAAAGGTCAGCACCGCACCTCAGACAGCGTCAAACGGCCGGGATCACATTGTGATTTGCTGCATGTGGGATGGTGATGTCAAGCGCTGTCCCGCCTCCGGGAGGACTGGCTAACGTGTATGCGGCCGCCGAGTACCTCGATACGGTCTTTGAGTCCGATGAGCCCAGAACCCTTACGCGAATCGGCCCCGCCGACCCCGTCGTCCGAGATGAAAAGGTCGAGGCTTTCGTCGGTGGCGTGTGCCCGCACCTTAACCTGGGAGGCATGAGCGTGCTTGGCGGCGTTCGCCAGCGCCTCGGCCACCACGTAATAAGCGGCGACCTCAACGGAGTCGGGCAACCGTTGCTCGATCGCGACGTCGAGGTTGACGGGAACCGCTGACCGGCGGGCCAGCGTCCTGAACGCCGCGGGCAGCCCACCTGTCGACAGGATCGCCGGATGAATGCCGCGGGAGAGCTCCTGCAGCTCTGTGAACACGTCGGTGAAACCCGACACCGCCTCGGAGAGCATGCGTTTCAGGTCATCCCGCTCAGGTGGCACCGACTCCTCTGCCAGGCGAAGTTTCAGTCCCAGCGAGATCAGCCGTTGCTGGGCTCCGTCGTGAATATCGCGTTCCAGGCGGCGGCGGGCGTGATCAGCGGCGACCACGATCCTCGCTCGCGAAGCGATAAGCTCCGCGCGGGCCGTCGCGGCCGCAATTGCCGTCGCCACCAGCTCAGCGAACTCGGCGATGCGCCCCTCGGTATCCGGCGGCAGAGGATCGGGTTGCGTGGTGCCGATGATGGCGATTCCCCACACCCGCTCATCCACCACAATCGGTGCCCCGATACGCGACCGCAGACCCAACTCGCGAACGCGTTCGGCAACGGGGCCGACGGCGCCTTCCCAGCTGTCCATCCGCGCCGGCTGCCCTGTGCGCCCCACCACGGCCGAGACGTTGTCGCCCTCGGTGGTGAGGCGTTCACCCACTGAAAGGTGCGGCACGCCGGGTGCGGCGTAGGAGGCGACGACCAGGATGGCCGCGCCGTCGTCGTCGTAGCGGAACACCTCGGCGTTCTCCACGCCACGGCAGCAACCGGCCATCTCCTCGGCCACTGCCGAGAACACCTCCGACGGACTGACCCCGCGGGCGACCAGGGTTGCCACCCGGCGCAACGCGGCTTGCTGCCGGGCCAGCACGCTGAGGTTTTCGGCGAGCTCGCGCAGGCTGTCGCGGCCGGCCTGCAGTTCGGCCCTGGTGGCCGCGTTGACGATGGAAGTCGCCACCAGATCGGCGAAATCCGCCATCCGCACCTCGGTATCGGGCGGCAGTGGCCCGGATCGTGAGCCCACCGCAGCCGAGCCCCAAATCTGTCCCCCGACGACGATGGGAACACCCACCATGGATTGGATGCCAAGCGCGCGGATGACCGCGGCCGTCTCGCCGGCCGCGTGCTCGTGGCTGTCCATCCGGGCGGGCCGGCCGGTGCGCAGAATCATTGGGGCGATGTGTTCGCCATCCAGCGGTAACCGCGCGCCAACTGCCGGCGGGCTTGGCAGGTCTTGGTTCAGGGTTGCAAGAGCCTCGACGACGAGAAAGTCCCCTTCGTGGCGGATCACCGTCGCGTTGTAGGCGTCCAGGCAACTGGCCATCTCCTCGGCCACCGCGTTGAACACCGCCGCAGGCTCCGCCTCACGGGCGACCAGTTCGGCCACCCGGCGCAATGCCGTCTGCTGTCGAGCCAGCTGACCCAGGCTTTCACGGCTGGCGTTCAGTTGTTCGCGCGCAGCCGCATTGGCGATCGCGGTTGCCACTAACTCGGCGAAGTCTGCGATGCGTACCTCGGTGTCGGCTGGCAGCGGCTCGGCCCGCGACGCCGCGGCAGCCACGCCCCACAGATTTGCCCCGACAACGATGGGGACAGCGACCATGGATTGGATGCCAACCTCGCGGATGCGTGCCGCCGAAGCACCGGCCGCGTGCTCGTGGCTGTCCATCCGAGCGGCGCGGCCGGTGCGCCGAACTATCACGGCGACGTGGTCGCCGTCCAGCGGAAACCGCTCACCAACTGACGGCGGGTTTGACAACTCAAGTTCGGGGCGTCCAAGAGCGGCAATAACGATGGCATCACCGTCGTAGCGGGCCACCGTTGCGTTGTGGACGTCCAGACAACTGGCCATCTCCTCGGCCACCGCGTTGAATACCTCGGCAGGTTTCGCCTCACGGGCGACCAGTTCTGCCACCCGGCGCAACGCCGTCTGCTGTCGAGCCAGCTGACGCAGGCTGTCGCGGCTGGCATCCAGCTGTTCGCGCGCCGCCGTGTTGGCGATCGCGGTCGCGATCAGATCGGCGAAGTCTGCGATGCGCGTCTCGGTGTCGGACGGGAGCGGTTCCGGCCCCGAGGAGGCGGTACTGATCGCGCCCCACACCCGGCCGTCCACTACAACCGGAACACCGAGTGCCGTACCGATGCCAGCTTCGGGACTATCTTGGCGGGCGGGCTGGCCGGTGCTGAACACCGCCGCCAGGACACGGTCGTCCTCCCATGTCACGCGCCCGCCGACGGGCAGGGCCTGCAATCCGGGATCGTGCCGGGCGGCGAGGATGTTGGCCTCCCGGTCGTCTTCGTAGCGGTACAGCGCAGCGCTTGTAGCGTGCACGCACCGCGCCATTTCGTAGTAGACGGCTTCGAACACCTCCACCGGGCCGGCCTGGTGTGCGACGAGCGTTGCCACCCGCCGCAGGCCGGCCTGGTGCTCGGCGAGTTCCCCCAACGTGTCGCGGCTGGCCTGCAGTTCTTCGCGGCCGACAGCGGTGGCAATCGCAGTGGCGACCAGATCGGTGAAATCCGCGATGCGTTCTTCGGTATCCGCGGGCAGCGGATCGGCGTCAACCCTGCCGGCGCTCGCCATGCCCCAGACGCGGCTGCCGACGACGATCGGAACCCCGACGATCGATTGGACACCCACCTGCCGCATTCGGTCGGCGACCGCACCGCTGGCGTCGTCGTGGTTGTCCATCCGGGCCGGAAGCCCGGTGCGAAACACCCTCGTCGCAACGTTGTCGCCGTCAAGCGGCAAGCGCTCACCCGAAGACATCATGTCTTTGCTCTCCGGAACCCGCGCCAACGCCAGAACGGTGATCGCGTCGTCCTCGTAGCGGGACACCGCCGCGCCGGCGACGCGCAAACATCGGCCCATTTCCTCGGCCACCGCGCAGAACACCTCGTCGGGGCTCACGCCTTGAGCTACCAGCGTCGCGATCCGCCGCAACGCCGCCTGCTGCTCAGCGAGCGCACCCAGCGCGTCTCGGCTGGCCTCGAGCATGGTCTGGGTTTGGCGCAGCTCCTCTTGTTCTGTGCGCTGCTTAGTGACGTCACGGCCAACGGCATAGAACAGTCCCTCGTGTGGCGCCACGCTCCATTCGATCCATCGCGGCGAACCGTCGCGGCTGGTGGCCCGGTGTTCGTAACGGACTGGTCCCCGTCCATTGGTGAGCTCCTTCATCGGCTCTCGCAGCCGATCCCTGTCCTCCGGTAAAACGAGGTCTAATGGGGCCGGTGCCAAACCGTCCGCTGTATAGCCCAGGGTCCGTTCGAAGGCCGGATTGACCTGCAGCAAGTTGACCTGGTCGGAAATCACCATAAGGTCAGACGTCAGGTCGAAGAAACGTTCCAGTCTTTGGCGAGTCTCGACCAATCGGTCGTTGATGATTTGGCGCTCACGCGCGGCGGCGAGCAAGACTTCGAACGTGGGCACCACCCGGAGCAGGCGTTCGCGCGTCGCCCGCGGCAGATAGTCCGGCACCTCGAGGACGCCAACCGCTACGTCGGCATCACGCAGAGGGATCGCCCAGCCCCGGTGCTCGCCGGCGGCGTCTTCCAATTCCACGGACGCGAACCGCAAGCGCAACGCAACAGCAAGATGCCGGGCGGCTTCCTCGGCGGCGGAGCGCAGATCGCCGGCCCGCAGCATCAGGCGAGCCAATTCGGCCGCCAATTCGGCATCGCGGCGCCGGTCGGCGGTTGCGGCAGCCGCTACCGCGATACCGGCCACAAAGTTGCCCACCAGTGCGACGCCCATCAGGACGGCGTAGACGATCCCAACCGGGTCCCGTGGATCGACTTGCTTGAGGAGAACGGTGAGCACAGCTTCGACGATCAGAAACCCAGTAGCACCGGTGATCACCAGCCTGCGAGCAGGAACTGCCGACGGCCTCAGAAACGCGCCGAGGCGCGCAGCCGTCAACGGCGGACTAGCAAGGCGCCGACTTCGGGGCGGCATGCAGTAAGTATGTATCTTTCGAGCGCCGAGCAAAGCCTCTCGCCGCGGAATGCCCCGCCGGCGGTGGTTGGGAAAGCGCTACGACCCGCGTTCTCGGTCCGGCGTGGCGCCGGTTAGTGGCTGCGGCTGAGGGCGGCGTCGAGTTCGTGGCGTGAGCCAATACCGAGCTTGGCGAAGATGTTGCGCAGATGCCATTCCACGGTGCGGCCGCTCAGGAACAGTTCGGCGCCGATCTCGGGATTGGTGCGCCGTGTCCGCGCGAGCTGGGACTCCGCTGTGTCTACAGCCAGCCGCGTGCCTGAAACCGCTGATGCACGATGGTAAGCGGGTTATCGGTCTCGCGTGGCCACGGCGAGTGGGTGACCGCGGCGGGTGAGGGCGGCGTCAAGTTCGTGGCGTGAGCCGATGGCGAGCTTGGCGAAGATGTTGCGCAGGTGCCATTCCACGGTGCGTGCGCTCAGGAACAGTTCGGCGCCGATCTCTGGGTTAGTGCGCCGTGTCCGCGCGAGCTGAGCGATTTGATGCTCTTGCGGCGTCAGTTCGACGCCTGGGTCCTGGCGGTAGGCCCGTACCTTATCTCCGGTGGCCTCCAGCTCGCGGCGGGCGCGGTCCGCAAAAGCGTTGGCGCCCATGGCCGAAAACGCGTCAAACGCGGCCCGTAGCTGAGTGCTCGCCTCGGCGCGGCGCTGGCTGCGCCGCAGCCACTCGCCATAGCACAGCCGCGCCCGCGCGAGGTGCGACGCCATCCGCGTCCCGACGAGTAACTCGATGGCCTCCCGGTAACGACCTTCGGCCACATCGCCGTCGGCCATCAGCGCCCGCGCCAGCGCCGCCGCCCCACGAGCGCTGTAGGTCCCGCTGGCCGCGGCCATCGCCGACAACCGCTCACAGGCCGCAGCGGCATGCGTCGGCTGGCCGCTTCGCGTCGCAGCCTCCACCAGTTCGGGCAGCGGCCAATACGATATGAGCGAAGCCTGTTGTCGCTGCTGGCGCTGTGCGCCGCCTCGACGGCTCGGTCGTACTCGGCCTGGCCGTTGTAGAGCACTGCCTTGGCGATACTCCACGAAGGTCAATGCCATGCCCTCGCCCCGGCTGGAACGCACTGACCATCTCTGATCCATTAAGTCGCGCTGCGCGCGCTGCGTCTCCGCGCCACGCCGCCAGCAGCACCGCGGCGTAGGTGGTAAGGGATTCTGTGATTCCCAGTTGGATGTTCTTCTCCTCCGATATCAGCGCCTCCGCTTGAGCGAGCTCACCCACATGGATGCTGAACACCGCCAGCCCATTCAGGGCTTCGACAAGCCGGCTCAGGGTGCCGCTGGAGCGCGCGAGCTGTACTTGACCGTTGGCAATCTCAAACCAGGCCTCCTCGTCCCATAGCTCCGCAGCCACTACGCAGTACGGGTGGCACAGCACATCCAGTTCCTGCGGCTGGGCCCGGTATTGGCGCAGCGCGTCTTTGAGCAGCGGCGCGGCGGCTACGTAGCCGTCGAGCGCCCGTACCGCAAGCCCGCGCAGCAGCAGCTGCGGATGCGGCAGCGGCTCAGGGTCCAACGGCACGGATTTCGCCCCCCGCGCCACCTCCGCAAGGCCGCACCCATCCGCCAGGCGCCCGACGTAAATGGCGGCCAGCAGTGCTTCCAGAAGGGTCTGCCGCGCCAGGTCGGCATCCAGCGGCTGCAGCCGCTGCGCGGCGTGCAGTAGCAGCAGCGGGGCATCGGCGCCGCGGTTGAGCTTGAAGGCGATTCGATCGCCGCGCATGAGCTCCACCCGCGCATGGCCTAGCTCGTCGAGTGGCCCGATGTCGGCGGCTGCCAACAGTTTCCCGGTGGCCGCGAAATCTCCGGCGGCGTATTTGGCTTCGGCCGCAACCAGTGCCCGCTCTGCCCGCCTGGCCGGATCGGGGGTCAGTGCAACCGCCCGCTCCCAAAACGCGGCGGCCGCTGCCGCCCCGCCGCGGCGCGCCGCGCGATCGGCCGACCCGATCAGCTCGACGGCCACCTCCTCATCGGCAGCACCCGCCGCATAGGCGCGATGCCAGGCCCGCCGGTCCGGGTCACGTCGCGGGTCGGTCGCTTCGGCCAGCGCGGCGTGGGCCACCCGCCGCTCGTCGACGTCGGCGGCCCGATAGACCGCCGAGCGCAGCAAGGGATGCCGAAACCGCACCCCCGCACCGATGTCCAGCAGCCCAGCATCGACCGCCAGCTGTAGCGCGTAGACGTCCAGGTTCAGCGCGTGAGCCGCGCGCGCCAGCAGCGCCGGGTCCCCGACCGGATCGGCCGCGGCCACCAGCAGCAACCGTTGGGTTACCCGCGGCAAACCGCGCAGCCGCGTCAGGTACTGGTCCTCGATACGGCGCGGAACGCTGACGGCTGTCGGGCATCGCGAACCCGCCCGCGAAATCCACCACGCCCAATTCCCGTAGAGCCAGCGGATTTCCGTGCGCTTCCTCCAGGATGCGTCGGCGCACGCTCTCATCGAGGCGGCCAGTGGTCCCCGACGCCAGCAGCGCCCGAGCCGACTGCTCATCCAGCCCGGACAACCGCAGATCCGGCAGACCCGCCAGCGGATCCTCCGACGCCGTCGTCGTTCGGGCGGCAAAGACCAGCCCCACCGGCTCGGCCAGCAGCCGCCGCCCCACGAAGCCGAGCACCTGAGCGGTGGCCTGATCCAGCCACTGCACGTCGTCGACGATGCACAGCAGCGGCCGGTCCTCGGCGGCCTGTGCCAACAGGTTCAGCGCCGCCAGCGCCACCAAAAACGATTCCGGGGGCTCCCCGGACGCCAGACCCAGTGCCACACTCAGCGCCTGCCGCTGCGGTTCCACCAGCGCATCCAGACACGACAGCAGCGGCGTGCATAAATCATGCAACCCGGCAAAAGCGAGTTCCATCTCCGATTCCACGCCGACACAGCGCGCCACTGTGAAGCCCACCGCGCGATCGGTCAGATACCGCAGCAGCGCCGTCTTGCCGATCCCCGGCTCGCCCCGCACGACCAAAACAGCGCTGCGACCGCCGCGGACCCGATCCAACAGCCCGTCGAGCGTCGCGCACTCGCGTTGCCGCCCACACAACGATGTCAACGGGCCGCCGTCACGATGGCGATCGCCCACCAGCAACCACCGCCCTCACCCGACCAAGCCCCCACTCATCCCCAACCTTAAAGCCAAACACCTCCTGGCAGGCCACGTGAAATGGTTGGCAATGTGTTTAGACGCCAATTGCTCGGGCACTGTGTTCCACAGCCGCGAGCAGGGTAAGAGCTATTAGACGGCATGGAGTGCTGGACCTCGCTCAATTGTGAAAGTGGGTTGCCGTCCGGAAATAGGTCCTGGCCGGGCCCGACCAGGTGACGGAAGGATGCACCACGATCGGCGTGCAAGCCGCGCGAGTCGACCTCGTTGCTCACCGCTGTTGGCCTGGAAGGGCAACTATCTACCGCCGGCCTAGGTCGGTGCCTAGGGTGGCCTGCACGGTCTTGGGCTGACCGGAACTGTCGGTGACGACCAAGGTTACCGGGGTGCCGGGTTCTTTGGATTGCGCCGCGGCCAGCAGCATGTCACCGTTTTCGATGATTTGGTTGTCGAGTTTGGTGACCAGCGCGCCAACGGTCAGCCCGGCCGCCGCGGCGGGGCTACCGTTTTCCACCCCGGTGATCTTGGCGCCGTGAGGGTCGATGTCGTTGCTGGCTTGAGCGCCCAGCCAACCATGCGAGGCGTGGCCGGTGGCGAGCAATTCGGCGGCGATACGTGCGGCGTGATCGACGGGAATGGCAAAGCCCAGCCCGATCGATCCGCGATAGGCGGTGCCCGAGCCGTCGGCCGGGATCGCACCCTGCCCGGCCGCGTTGATGCCGACGAGGTCACCGTCCATATCAACGAGGGCGCCGCCGGAGTTACCCGGGTTAATCGCGGCGTCCGTTTGTATGGCATAAAACGAGCCGAACCGGTGCTCGGGATCGGTCGCCGGGGATACCAGACGGTTGAGCGCGCTGATGATGCCGACGGTGACCGTGCCGCGCAACCCCATCGGAGTTCCGACCGCCGTCACCGGCTGACCGACGCGCAGATTGGCCGACGAGCCAATCGAGATTGGGGTGAGCCCGGAAATCTGTTGGACGCGACCAATGGCGATATCGCTCGCTGGGTCGGTCGCGATCACAGTGAATGGGGCGGTCCGGCCGTCGTTGAAAATCACCGAGAAGCTCCCCGACTGGGGCGGTCGGCTGCTCGCCAACGCCACGACATGGTTATTGGTCATGATCAGCCCATCGGCACTCAAGACGATCCCAGAAGCCATCAGGGGGTAGCCGCCTTGGTTGATTTGCAGTGTCACCACACTGGGCAACACCTTTGCCGCCACCTGCTCGATCGAGAATGCGCGGGGATCGGGCCGGTTTAGGACAGAATCAGCAGCCACGGATTGGCTGCCGACAGCCTTTGGATGGACAAGCACCACAACAGCGGTACAGATCGCTGCGACAAGCCCCGCCACCTCCAGGGCACGCACAATCAAGCGCCTAACGCGAGCCAGCCCCGGTCGCCGCGCGGTACGCGTGGCCGCCCGATGAGACGGGTACCTGCGGGCGCGCCGGAGATGCGGCCGCACAGCTGGGTTATTCGGCTCATGCCCCTGCACTCCAGACATAGGCATCACGCGGCGACCGCCGTGGCCAGCTGACATGAGTCGTCTCCTTACCTTTTCGTTGGCGCCCACGCGTGGCGTTGGCCGACACGTCGAAGTCCCTGGGGCTCAACGACGTTGCCGAACCGGTCTTCGAGTACGTCATCTCGGCGATGGCGTCGGTCGCGAGCAGAGTTGCGCGCAAGCCGCTTTCGCGTGTTACGTGCTGTCAGATCGCTCTTGTTTAGAGTGCCGCGTTCGCATACGTCTGTCGCTACCGGCAACGCCAATCGATATACCCCGCTAGCGGGTATCGCGTCTGAAAGGTGCTGCCTTTCTGGCGAATTGTCAGAAATGATCTGGGCCGACACGAGGTCCTTCTCATCACCTCCATCACGGCGGTTGGGATTTTCTGCTGCGGCCGTGTATCCGATGTCTCGTTGAGAGCGGCCTGTCGTGTGGCGCTGGCGTCCGATCAACCACCGAGGTACCAGGCGTGCTACCGCCAATAGTGCTTACGCTCTATGGAGATCGCAGCGCGGTCGTGAATCGCCCAAGCAGAACCGTGATGCCACGGCTTCAACGTGGCCGCGGGGAAGCGCGCAAAGCAACTTGACACTCTGCCCGTGCCGTGCGCCCTCCCACCCGAGCCAGAGATTGGTCGTCAGTTTCTTTGCGGTTTGAGTCCGGTCTGTGCGCACCTGCCCGACTCAGCGCGGCACTGTTGCGCGGCTACTCAAAGCGGTATTGGAAACATTGTGTGCCTTGCGGCCGCTATGGAAGGAGCGCCGTGTTGGCCGGCTGGGTGTGCCGTTACACGGCGAGTCCGAGAGCGTCCCGGATAGCGGCCCCGGACAGGGCGGCCTTGGGGATGAAGGCCAGAGCCGGGCTGGCAGCGACCAGTTCGGCGAAGTCCTCCTCGGCGTGCGTGGAGATCAAGATAGTCGGCAGGTCGGCGCCGAACCCGTTGCGGTGGAGCCGCTCGACGAGTTCAAAACCGCTCTCGTCACCGAGGTCGATGTCGACAAGCGTCACGTCGGGCCGCAGGTTCTCCACGCACTGCAGCCCTTCCGCGGAGGAGCTTGCCACCGCGACCACGCTGATTCCCTGATGCTCCAGCAACCGCGTCGCCGCATCGAGGAAATCGCGGTTGTCGTCGACAATGACGCACCGCATCCGATCACCTAGTCTCACCAGTTCAGTTTGGAGTAGCGACGGACCGATCGCATGGAAGCTAGCAGGAAATTCGCCCCGAGACGGGAAGGATTGGCGGGCCTGCTGTGACGCCGGTCGCAATGAGGAGACTTGGCGGGCTGCGTAGCCGGGCGCGGGGTTACTGATCGGCGGCCAGATACCGGTTAGCCGGGAGACGCGGAATGCGGCTGACCAGAACCCGCCATGGTGGCCAGCGGTGCAGACGTGGGCCAGCGCGGACGCAAATGTAAGGCGGGTAGCCGGATAGACGCCGTTCGGGCGCGACACGAGAGGTGCATGATGACCCTGCCAGTGGAATTGACTGCCGACGCGGGCCCTACGGCCGGCTTTGAAAACCAAATCGCTCCCTTGCTCAGCGACTTACACCGGCAGGCGCTGCGGATGACCCGCCATCACGCCGATGCCGAAGACCTGGTCCAGGACACGCTGGCAAAAGCCTTCGCCGGGTTTGACTCCTTCCGGCCGGACAGCAATATCTGCGCCTGGCTGTACCGAATCCTGGTCAACACCCACATCAGTAATTGCCGTAAAGCCCGGCGGCGTCCAGTACAGCATTTGGCGGAGGCGATTTCGGATCTGCAAGTGATGGCGAGCGCTGCGCATTCGGCAACGGGAATGCCGTCGGCCGAAGACCAAGCGCTGAAAAGAATTGGCGACCACGACGTCATCACTGCAATGCGCGCCCTGCCCGAGCAGTTCCGCCTCACCGTTTACTACGCGGATATCCAGGGACTCCCGTGCAAGGAGATCGCCACAGTGATGAACACGCCAATCGGAACCGTGGTGTCGCGCCTGCATCGCGGGCGCCGCCGACTACGCAGGCTGCTCACCGAGGTGGGCCGGAACGAGGGCTATGGCAACTCATGGGGCCTGGCGCAAACGGCGTGAGGGGCCTGCTTGGAGCTGGCGCCACAGTGACACCGATCAGCTGCAAGTCACCGCGAGTCGAGAAACGTGATCACCGCGCGGACGCGACGATGGTCGTCGCCGGTCTCCGGTAGGCCGAGTTTGGTGAGGATGCTGCGGACGTGCTTTTCGACCGTGCCCTCGGTCACCCACAACTGCCGCGCGATGCCGGCATTGGATCGGCCCTCGGCCATCAACTCCAGCACCTCGAGTTCGCGCGGCGACAGTACCGACAGCGGATCGTTGCGGCGCCGTCCGGACACCAGCTCCTGTACCACCGCCGGGTCGATCACCGACGCGCCCTTCGCTACCCGCTGCAGGGTGTCGACAAAATCGGCGACGTCGGTGACGCGGCTCTTGAGCAGATAGCCGATCCCGCGGCCGCTGGCCAACAGCTCCATCGCATGCTCGACGTCGACGTAGGCAGACAGCACCATAATCCCGGTGTCGGGCAGCTCCTCCCGGATCACCCGGGCGGCCTCGAGACCCTCGGTGGTGTGGGTGGGCGGCATCCGGATGTCCACCACCACCACATCGGGGCTGGTTTTGCGTACCAGCGCGAGCAGCTCGACAGCGTTGCCGACCTGGCCGACGACGGTGAACCCGGAGCGGTCCAGCAGGCTGGCCAGACCCTCGCGCAGCAGGGTTTCGTCGTCGGCCACAACCGCGCGCAGCGGGGCGGGCGCCGTGCCCGCCTCGGCGGTGCTTGTTTCCGTCGTCAACGCCTGGTCCTCCCGGGTTGCCTGCTTGAGGAACCATCTTGCACCGCGCGGTATCCGTTTTCCAGCTATCACCCATACCGGTTAGGCGCCAGCAGCGACGACCACGGACACCAGAAACGGCATCGTGAGTGCATGGTCGTGGAATGGAAGGCTCCGATCGGCGCTCGTGTGTTCGATGTCGTCGCGGGCAGGGACACCGATCAGGTCTATGTCGCCGCCGACGACTGTGTGCTCGTGATGGCCGGCAGCGACATCGCGGCGCGCATACCCGTCGGCCCTGATACCAAGCACCTGGTGCTCAGCGCCGACGATGCTTTTCTTTACGTTCCCGGCTACGACGGTTCGGTACGGATCATCACCACCGCCGATCACACGGTCACGACCATCTACGGCAGTCCGAGCACCGCTGAAGTCGTCAGCCCCTCGGGGCGGCACCTCTACACCGCCCACATGGCGACTAGTCGCGAAAGCTTCGAAAGCTTGATTTCAGCGACCGCTGCAGACAGGACGTCGATCACCACCGTGGCGATCGACAACTACGCCACCGGGATGGATCTGAGCCCCGACGGCGATCACCTCTACGTCGCGACTTCCCGGCTCAGTTCCTACACCCAGTACTTTCCCGGCTCGATCACGGTGATCGACACGGCGCAACACGACGTTGTCGACATCATCGCCGTCCCGCTGTCGCCGGACACCGTGACTGTGAGCCCGGATGGTTCGCGTGTCTTGGTGACCCACTACGACACCAACTCGATCTCTGCCATTGATGTCGAAACGCGCGAAGTCACCTCGATGCGCCTCCCCGACGCGCCGCTGTCCGCGGCGGTCACGCCCGACGGCACCGGCGTCTACGTCATCGGCATGCAGTCACTTGTCGCCGTCGACTTCCCGACCAAAATCGCGGAGATCATCCCCGCCGGGGTGATGCCGCGCCGGATGAAGTTCAGTAGCGACGGCAAGCTAGCATGCGTCACCGATCTGGCGTCCTCCGCCCTCGTGGTGCTCGACACGATCACCAACTCGGTGATTAGCGCAGTCCAACTGGATGGCCATCCAGAAGCGGTGGCACTCAGCGGTGACGGTGAGCTGTTGTACGTCGCCGACTACTGGGGCGGCACCCTTTCCGCCATCTCGATCGCGTCGGTCGTGCGTGACGCGGAAGCGGCGTGAATCCGCCCGGTTTACCGTTGCCGTTGCGTGTGTTTGAGTGCCACGCTCATTTCGCGTCTCCTTGCGGGATTTTAGTGGTTCTGATCTTGCCGCTCGCGGCCTCGCTGGGCTGGGGTCTTACGGTAACTGCGCCAGCGCCGGTGAACTGCGTCGAGCACGCGGCACCGACAGCACCGCCGGATCCGAGAGGGACAACACCATGATCGATGATCATTCCCCCGACGACCTGACCCTCCACCAGAAGGCAAGCCTGGGCAGCGGCGCCTCTTTCTGGCGCACCAAGACGGTCGCCGGGTTGCCCGCCGCGGTCCTGACCGACGGGCCGCACGGAGTCCGTGCCCAGGTGGGCGCCGAGCGACCATCTCGGCATCGCCCCGAGCGCCCCGGCTACCTGTTTTCCGCCGGCTGCCGGGCTGGCCCAGAGTTGGGATCCGCAACTCGTCGAGCGGGTGGGCGCCGCCCTGGCCGACGAGGCCCGCGCGCTCGGTGCCGGCGTGCTGCTAGGTCCCGGCGTGAACATCAAACGTGATCCCCGTGGCGGCCGCAACTTCGAGTACTACTCCGAGGACCCGCATCTCAGCGGTGTGCTCGGCGCGGCGTGGGTTCGGGGATTGCAGAGCCACGGCGTCGGCGCATCGGTCAAACACTTCGCGGCCAACAACGCCGAGCACGACCGGATGCGCTCGGACTCGCAGGTCGACACTCGGGCCCTACGGGAGATCTACCTCAAGAGTTTCGAACGAGTGGTCACCGAGTCTAGGCCGTGGACGGTCATGTGCTCCTACAACAAGATAAACGGTGTCTACGCATTCGAGAACCGATGGCTGCTCACCGAGATCCTGCGCGGCCAATGGGGATTCGACGGCGTCGTCGTCAGCGACTGGGGTGCGGTCGGTGACCGGGTGTCGGCGATGGCCGCAGGGCTAGACCTCGCGATGCCCGGCGGCGACCCCGCCCTAGATAACGCGGTCGTCGCTGCGGTCGAGGCGGGGAAACTGGACGAAGCCACGGTGGACGCTGCAGCCCGAAATGTCCTCACCATGTTGCAGCGCATCGCCGACGGTGCACCAAGGGCTTGGCCCGTCGACCTAGACGCCCACCATGCCCTGGCTCGAGAGGTCGCGGGGCGCTGCATCGCACTGCTGAAGAATCAAGACGGCCTCCTTCCGCTCGACCGCGGCCGTGCCTTGGCGGTTATCGGGTCGTTCGCCGAGCGGCCCCGCTATCAGGGCGGCGGGAGTTCCCGTGTAAACGCTGCCCGGCTTGACATCCCGCTGGAGCAGATCCGAAAGCACGCCCGCGGCGACGTCTTCTACGCACCTGGCTTCGGTGTGGACGGCGACGCCAATCGCCTCCGAGACGACGCTGCCGCGATCGCTGCCGACGCCGACGTCGCGCTCGTGTTCCTAGGCCTCACCGACCGCGCGGAATCCGAAGGGTTCGACCGAGACAACATCGATCTACCAGAACAGCAGCTGCACGTGTTGCGGGCGGTGGTCGCGGTGCAGCCACGCACCGTCGTGGTGCTCTCTCACGGAGGTGCAGTCAGACTCGCCGAAGTGGACCGGCTGGCGCAAGCCATCTTCGACGGCGGTCTGCTTGGCCAAGCCGGCGGTGGAGCGATCGCCGACGTGTTGTTCGGCACCGTCAATCCTTCTGGCCGCCTTGCTGAAACAGTGCCCGTTCGCCTTGAAGACGCGCCCTCGTTTCTTAACTTCCCCGGGGAGAACTCCCGAGTCCTCTATGGCGAGAGCATCTACGTCGGTTACCGCTGGTACGACGCGCGCAAGATCGACGTGACCTACCCCTTCGGTCACGGACTGTCTTACACCACGTTCTCCTACGGCGCGGTTCACGCCGAATCCGACGACGACAACGTCCTGGTCACGCTTCCCGTCACTAACACCGGTGATCGTGACGGTCGTGAGATCGTCCAGGTGTACGTGTCGAAGCCGAATTCAAGCGTGCGGCGAGCGCCTAAGGACCTGAAGGGATTTCAAGCAATCGACCTCGCCGCCGGAGCAACGGCGGACGTGACAATTCGCATCACCCGCAACGACTTGGCCTACTGGGAGGAGCGTATCGACGGCTGGATCGTCGAGGGCGGCGCGTACACGATCCACGTCGGCAGTTCCAGCCAGGACATCCGCTGCGCCACGGTCGTCGAGGTCGACGGTGACAAGCTGACCCTCCCGCTGACCGACGGATTCCACAATCGGGGAAGTTATGGCGCATCCGACCGCCGGACCGCTGTTCGCCTCCCTCGCCGCGCAGACCATGGCCCCGATGGCCGACACTTTGGACACTGCACTCGCCGTGGACATCGCGCAGATGGCGGCGTCGATCCCGCTGGGCCGCATCGCGGCATTCGGTGGTGGGTTCAGCCGCGAGACGCTAGACCGATTCCTGAAGCAATTCCGCGACTAATCACAGGCCGGATACCTTGTCAATGCGACGTATCCCCGAACATCCCTCTTCGATGCGGCCGTCAAAGCTTCTGCGACAAGACAGTTGCGAAGGTGTGTGTGTCGCCCGGCCAGCGCGCCGACATGTAGCTGCCGTCGTCGACGACGAATGCCGGCCGAGAGTCGGTTGCGGTGTCCCGCGCGAGTCCGGAGGTCTTGAGCCGCCAGTGCGGTGCCCCTCGTTCGACATCACGGAAGTCGGTCGGGTTCTTCAAGGCTCGGGTCACTTCGGACTGCACTGACATGTACCCGGTGGGCTGGCCCGGTTCCTCCGTGTAGGTGCGGTAGTAATCGCGGTTCCAGAATCGGGTGATCCGGGTGAGACGCCAGGCGGTGCGCTCCAGCGCCCAAGTCAGTGCCGTGGTCTTGCGTCCGTAGAGCACCGAGTGACCGGTCGTCGGGTCGACGCTGCGGGCGGCCAGTAGCACGCCGTGGCAGATCGCGGCGACCTTCACCCCGCGGGCAAAGGCGTCGACGACAAGGCGGTGCAGCGTGTCGCTGTCGATGTACGAGCGCATCCCGCGGGCGCGGTGACCGCCGGGCAGCAGCAGAGCGTCAATGCCGTCGAACGTTGTTTCAGCCCAGCTGGACGGGTCTTGGTACTCCGGCGACTGCAGCATGTCGTGATATGCGCGGCGGGCGTCCTTGTTGGCCCGGAGGCCCCGCCCCACGATCGTGATGGCGCCCAGCACCGGTATCGCAGACCAGAGGTCCAAACCTCGGCCGGTGACCATGATGTCGTCGGCCACTCCGGGTGTTCCGCTTTCGGTGGCGAAGACGACCCGGTGGCCGTGGGCGCGCAGCACCTGCCAACTGACCGCGACTTCGGTCGGGTCGAAGTCGCGGTCGGGAATCGGGATCAGCACAGTACCCATCGGTGATCCCCGAGCTTACGACCTATGCACCTCAACTAGCCGCCGATTCCGTTATCAAGACCGAGGTGGCTTACGAAATACCAAGGGAGGCCGACCAGCTGGACGGCGACGACGAGGGCCACCGCGGTCAAGGCCGCGACCAATCCGACGGCACGCGCCCGGGTGCCGATCTGGGAAAAGGCAAGCACCAGAAATAACGGAACGAAACCCAACTCCACCCAGATGAGAATCCGTTTGGGCGTTTCGACCGCTTTGTCATAGTCGGTGAAATGGCTGTCGGGAAAACCGGTCAGCGCTAGATCCCATCCCGCCAGGAGCGTCAACCCCAGCGCGGCGATGGCGCCTACTACGCAGGCGACGATCGCAAGAGCCCGCATCGGCAAGGCGTTTCTTGCTCCTCTGACGTGCTCATGCTGGCGCACACGGATATTCTCAACCATCCGACATTGATGTCGCCCAACGGACCCAATTGGACCACGTTGGTGCTCCCGCCGACCACGAATGGGGATGACTCATGAGCATGGCGTACCTGGCGCAACCCGAGCGGCAGCAGCAACTGGAATGGCTCGACGGCGGCACATTGGCAATCCTGCTGGACGGCAAGGCGACCGATGGCAAGTTGATGATCGGACGCTTCGATGTCAGCGAAGGTGAAGCGCCCCCGTACCACAAACACACGCGTGAGGATGAGGTCTTCATGCTGATCAAAGGGACCGCATTGCTCTGGTGCGACGACCAGGAGATGGAGCTATCGGAGGGCGGTATCGTCTTCTTGCCCAAGGACATTCCGCACGCGTACCGCATCACGTCCAAGAAGGCCGATCTGCTGATGATCAACACGCCCGCTGGAATCGAGGGCATGTTCCGCTACGCCGGTCGTGACAGAGCTACGCCGCGCCCGGAGGGTTTCGAAATCTCGCCCGAGCGTATGGCCGAGGGAGCAGACAAGTTCGGACAGATCATTCTTGGCCCTCCGCGCTGACCGTACCGCTGTCGGGTCGAAGTCGCGATCCGGAATCGGGACCAGCAAAGTACCCATCGCCGATGCCGGAGCTTATCGCCCAGAGAATCGTAGGCAAATGCCGGCGAGATCGTCCCGATGGCGTACTTCATCGACAAACTGCGCAGCGATGTCACGGCGATTTTCGCAATTATTTGGCACGGTCTAAATACTATGGTCCTGGATATAAGGCGGGCCGCAAAGAAAGCTGCACTCGATGGACCTAAAAGCTATTCGCTTGACCCGTCGTCGCCGTTGGGTGCTAACGGCTATATCCCTCGTCGCGATCGGATTCGGTTTCACGACCGCGAAGTCGCGCTACAACGTCGCTTCCATAGCCCGCCTCGTGCGGTATATGTATGACGACCCGCAAACGGCGATGGCAAATCTTGCGGGGCAGCTTCATGCTCCGACGTGGGCTCACATCGACTTCATCGCCGGTTACGGGTTGGTGTTGGGCGGTTTTGCGACGATCTTCCGACTGTGGTCGATCTCCACGTTTGGGCGAGCGGTGGCGAATTATGCGATTCTGGCCGTCTTCATTACCGCAACCGCGGACTTCGCCACGGATTGGCTGCTGCACCAAGCGCTGCGCTACCCCGAAGCGCACTGGTGGTTCACCGCGGCGACGACGGCGGCGACCATCAAATGGTGCGGCGCGCTACTGACGCTTGGCGGCATACCGGCATCATTGGGGATATTGGGACGATCGGTCACGGCTCGATTTCGGATGCACGTTTTGCCGTGGTTGCGAATACATGTAAGAAGAAAGCCCAAGCGCAGCGTGAACCACGCCAAATGGTGGGAAGACGTCCGCGCCGACCCGGAGCTTCCGGAGCCGACGGATCCCGGCCTACCAACGGCCGGCCGGAGCGATTGGAGTTGGGTCAACGCATACAACGTCCCCGGTGCCAACCAGCTCATCAGGGAGCGGAATGGTGAAGTACAGGCGATTTGCCTTTCTGGTGGCGGAGTTCGATCGGCCTGCGTCGCGATGGGCACGACGCAGGTCTTCTCGCAACCAGACACGATCGGCCTGTCAGACGTCTCGCAGCGGCCGGGCGCCATGGGCCGTCCGCTTATCGACAACGTGGACTACGTAATTTCGGTATCGGGTGGCGGCTATACCGCCGGCGCGAGGTTGCTCGCGGTGCAGCCACCGAAGAAACCGACATTCTACGAACGGCCGCGGTTGTCGCAGCGATTCGAGGAAGGATCCCCCGAGTTCGACCATTTCCGCAGGGGCTCAAGCTATATCGCCGATTCGCCAGCAGAACTCATCCAAGCCTTGGCTGTAGTGCTGAAGAACCTCGTCGGTTCGTTGTTGATGCTCTTCACTGTTCCGGTGATCATCGGCTGGGTCGTTGGGTATCTTCTCGCTCTTCCCTATTTCTCGTTAGCCGCGTTCATACCGGCTCGAGGAGCGGGCGAGGACATCAAACCGACGTGCACGCATCTTGTTTCGTCGTTGGTCGTCCATCCGGGGTCCTGGTTGGCTGTCGCAGTCTTTGCGTCATTAGCACTGGGTTTCACCATGCTCGCGATAGCTGTGGAGTGGTTGTTCGCGGGAGCTCGGAGCGAGACCGTCCTGGGATGGTGTCTGCGCTTGGCACGGGGCAACGCCGTGTTCGGCTTGCTGATGCTCGTGGTGGTCGCCGGCTTACCCGGGTTGATGCGGCTCTGCTCGACAATCGGCCTGCCCGCCGACCACAACGCCGGAGCCAAAGCGGCGGGAATCACTACCGGCATCGTGGGCCTCAACTACCTGGCGGCGATCGTAGCGATCGCCTGGAAGAAAAGGGGCACGCTCCCGGGCGCAGAGCTGAGCACGCTATCCAGGTGGAAGAGGCTGCTGCCCACAGGCGTTCTGCAGCTGGGTCTCGTCCTCGTGACTTTGGCGGCCCTGCTGCTGGTGTGGCTTATCACGCTGGGAAGCTTCGCAGCCGGCGTTTTCCGACAGGCGACATTGCGCGAATGCGGGGCCCCTGACCACCAAGGCGGGCCAAGCTGGTTGTGGCTCATCGGCTTCGTCGTTGCGGTCCTATTTCTTAGCTTTGCAGACGTTACGTCGTTGAGCTTGCATCCCTTCTACCGGCGACGGCTTGCGCATACTTTCGCTGTCCGGCGCGTCCAATCGGGTTCTGACACTGACGCATCGCGTGCCGAACCCTATGGAGATGACGAATGGACGTGGCTGCCCGAATTCGGCAGCGTGCCGAGTGTAGGTCCCAGGTTCATCTTTGCGGCGGCGGCGACGCTGACCGGAGAGGCTAAGCCAGCGCCCGGGCTTAACGCGGTGTCCTACGTTCTGAGTCATGATTACATCGGCAGCCCAGAGTTGGGATGGTTGAAGACCAAACAACTTTTCGATGATGCGCCACCGCGACTCAAGCGAGACCTCACAGTCCAGGCCTCGATGGCGGTCAGCGGTGCGGCGTTCGCATCGGCGATGGGTCGCCAGGACAAGGGATTCGAAAAACTACTCGTCGTTTCGGGTGCTCGACTGGGAACGTGGTTGCCGAACCCTAAGTTTGTCCACAAACTGGCTGATGCGCAGAACGGGGAAAGCCTCGACCCGAAAGACAATGACAGGCCGTGGCCAAAGCTGCTGCCGACAATCCGTGGTTCCGGGTACTTCTACCGCGAACTCTTCGGCATCAACTACGACGATGCGCGACTGGTTCAGGTGACCGACGGCGGCCACTACGAGAACCTCGGACTGGTGGAGGCGCTGCGGCGGCGCTGCCGACTCATCTTCTGCATCGATGGCGGCGGGGATACTCCTCCGCTATTGCGCGGCCTGTCAGAGGCAATGCGGCTGGCCGAATACGAGCTGGGTGTGAAGATCCATTTCGATACCGAGGGCCCGTATACCCTTGACCGCATTGCTCCGGGCTCGGGCACGCCATTCGCCGAAGGGCACGCGTTGGCTTCCTTGAACAGCCGACTCACCAAAGGAACGGTGGCAGTCGGCAGGATCGACTATCCACCGGCTGCCGGCTTCAAGGAAAAGCATTGCGGCCGACTGATTTACGCGAAGGCCGTGCTTAGCGAAGACTGCCCCGAGTGGCTGCTGACCTACGCCGCGTCGAGCGAAGTGTTTCCTCATGACCCGACATCCGACCAGTGGTTCAACGAGGCTCAGTTCGCTGCGTACACCACCCTGGGAAGGATTATGGGCGAGCATGCGCTGGACTGTGCAAAAGCGCTTAAGGCTAGCGGCGCGATCTGATCGGATTCGCCTGTGT
>CAVRER010000058.1:0-60728 GCA_963720085.1 uncultured Actinomycetota bacterium | reverse complement strand
CCCGTTTCCCTTCAGACCTTTCTGCGGGAAAGCCCACTCCACCGGAGCCCATGGCGCCGGACGACCCGCGCTGGCCCCCGATCCCGGCTCAAGACTTCTCCAACTTGCCGCGGCAGCAGAAGGGGCTGCATTCCAGGGGGTTTGAGTACATGCGGCTGTCGGACCAGATCGAGGGGCTGATCTCCAATTTCGAACGCGTCGTCGATGGCTTCCTCGCTGGCTTGCCGTACGACACGCTGGTACCGGCGATTCAGAAGACCGAACACCACCATCGACGTGCCGGTCGCCGACCTGGGATTCAGCTCGGAGTCACGATGACCACCGAGTGGGACCACTCCGTCGACCTGCTGATCGCGGGAAGTGGCGGAGGCGGGATGGTGGCCGGGCTCACCGCTCTCGACTGTGGGCTCGAGCCGCTGATCGTCGAGAAGCAAGCTTTGGTTGGCGGCTCGACGGGGCTGTCCGGCGGTATCGTCTGGCTGCCCAACAATCCCCTGATGCGGGCCGACGGGATAGCGGACTCGCACGAGGACGGGCTGGCTTACCTGGCCGACGTCGTTGGTGACATCGGCGCACCGTCGTCACCCGCCCGCCGCGAGATGTTTCTGACCGCGGGCTACGAGATGATCGACTTCCTGATCCGCAAGGGCGTTCGGCTCGTCCGGTGCGCCGGCTGGAGCGACTACTACCCGAATCACAAGGGCGGCAACGCCGCCGGTCGGGCGGTCGAGGGCATTCCGTTCGACGCTGCCAAGTTGGGCGCCTGGAGCGGCCGGGTGCAGCCTTCGCTGGGCAAGAACTACGGATTCGTGGTGCTCACCAACGAGCTGCGCTCGGTACAGTATTTCAACCGTGCGCCAAGGGCTTTCGCCGTGGCGATGCGAGTATTTCTGCGCAGCAACTTAGCGCGGATCCGCCGCCGTCAGATTCTCACCAACGGTGCGTCACTGATTGGTCAAATGCTCAAGTCGCTGATCGACGTCTGTGACGGCGAGCCTCCGCTGTGGACCAACGCCGCAATGGACGATCTGATCGTCGAAGACGGCCGAGTCGTCGGCGCGCGCATCGTCCGAGACGGTGCACCGCTGAATATTCAGGCGCGCAGGGGAGTTCTGCTGGCCGCGGGCGGATTCGGCCACAATGCCGATATGCGGCGCCGTTACAGCGGTGACCAGCCTAACGAGGCAAAGTGGTCGATCGCCAACGCCGGCGATACCGGCGAGGTGCTGCAGACGGCGATGCGGCTCGGAGCGCAAACCGACCTGTTGGACGAAGCCTGGTGGCTGCCTTCGGTGTTCATCGCCAACGGTGGCACCACCGCCGCATCGCTGGGCTCGGGACGACAACGACCCGGCGCCATCTACGTCGATTCGACCGGCCGACGTTTTTGCAACGAGTCGAACTCCTACGTCGAGGTCGGCAAGGCGATGTACGCCAACAAGGCGGTGCCGTGCTGGATGGTGTTCGACGACGGGTACATCCGTAGGTATGTGGCGGGTGCCAACCCGCTGAAGCGTCGGCTGCCGCCCCAGCTGATCGAGAGTGGCGCCGTCAAACGCGCCGACAGCCTCGGCGATCTCGCCCGCCAGATCGATGTTCCTGCCGGCGCGCTGGAAACCACGATCCGGCGGTTCAATGAGTTCGCGGCCAAGGGTCTAGATCCCGACTTCGGGCGTGGTCAATCGGCGTATAACGACTGCCTCGGTGATCCGGGGTATCGGCCGAACGCGGCGATCGGGCCGCTCGAGCGAGCGCCGTACTACGCGACCAAGGTCTATCCGGCCGATGTCGGCACCTGCGGCGGCGTGATCACCAACGAGCACGCCCAGGTTCTCGACGAGCACAATCGGGTGATCGACGGCCTCTACGCGACGGGCAACACCACAGCGACGGTGATGGGCCGGACGTATCCCGGCGCCGGCGCCAGCATCGCAAGCTCGATGGTGTTCGGTTACGTCGCCGCACGCCATGCCGCCGGCCGCAGGCTAGCCGGCGAGATGAGCCGGTGACCGGGGCGAGCAGACGCAAAAGCCCCGCACGCCTCGGCGTGTCGGGCGCTTTTGCGTCTGCTCGGCCTAGCTGTCGCCCGCGGTTTCGTCGCGGTCCACGAAATCCCTTGGCTTCAAACCCGATTCCATGAGCTCGGCTCGGCGGGCCTGAACATCTGAGGCGGCGCCCACCATGTTGGTCAAGATGTGGCTGACCTGGAGGTGTACCCGCATTCCCATCAGTTCCCAGGCCCGCTTCACGTTGTTCTTCACCGCCATCAACGTGGTCAACGGGATCTGGGCGATCTTGCGTGCCATCTCCTCGACGACGTCCTCGAGCTCCTCTCGCGGCACCACCTTGTTCAGCAGCCCCCAGTCAAGGGCTTCCTGTGCGGACAACGTCGGCGCCAGCAACAGCCAGTCCATGGTGCGGTGCCAATTCATCAGCAGCCACGGCTCGATCATGGTGTGCCCGCCCGGCTCGCCGAGGCTCTGTGCAAGCGGCATCTGGAAATACGCGTCCTCGGATGCAACGCAGAAGTCGGTCAGCAGACCCAGGTAGATCCCGCCGCCCACGCAGTAGCCATGAATCTGCGAGATGGTCGGCTTCGGGAACTCCCACAGATACAACGTCGGCCACAAAAACAGGTCAGCGGTGCCCTTGTAGAGGTCCTCGAAGGTGTCCCCGAAGTCCGGGTACGGATTCTCGTCGGGACCCCAGCGGGCCACGTGCCCACCGCAGAAGCCGTTGCCGTTGGCCTTGAGGATCACCACTTTGATCTCGCGGTCACGGTCGGCCTCGTGCAGGCAGTCGTCGACTTCCTGCACCAGCGTCGCGTCCTTGGTGTTGGCCTTGTCGACGCGGTTGAGGATGATCCGCGCTATCGGCGGGTCGCGCTGGTAGATAACTGCTTCGAGGGTGCGCTGCTCCATGTCGGCGACCCTATTACGGCAGCGGGTAGGCGGTTACGCGTTGGCCGGCTTGGCGACCTTCATCAGCTTCATCAGGTTGCCGCCCATGATCTTGGCGACATCTTCCTGCCCGAAGTCGGTGAGCTCGTCGACGAAGGAGATGGGGTCCTTCAGGCCCTCGGGGTGCGGCCAGTCGGATCCGAACAGCACCCGGTCGGTGCCCACCATGTTGACGATCTCGGTGAACCGGTCCTCCCAGAACGGGGTGATGTAGACGCAGCGCTTGAACGCCTCGACCGGGTCCTCGCTGAAAGATTGCGGCATCTTCTTGTAGACGCCCTTGAGGCCCTTGAACAGGTCTGGCACCCAGTCGGCACCGTTTTCGATCGACAGGATCCGCAGCTCCGGGTTGCGCGACAGCGCGCCGTGGCACACCAGCGCACCCATCGCGTCCAAGATCGGCCGATGGCCCATCGCGAAGCTGCGAAACGCGGTCGGCTTGAACGGCAGGAACTCGTCGCCGGGCTCCCACACATTCGCAAACTCGGAGTAACCACTGTCCGAGGCGTGCATCGAGACCGGGATCTCGGCCTTGATGCAGGCCTGCCAGAACGGGTCGAACTCCTCGAGGCCGAACGACCGGCTGCCGCGGTAGCCGGGCACCGGCGCCGGGCGGACCAGCACGGTACGGGCGCCGCGCTCCAGGCACCATTCGAGTTCTTCCAGCGCGCGCTCGACGATGGGCAGCGTGATCACCGGGGTGGCGAAGATGCGCTCTTGGTAGTTGAACGTCCAGGTCTCGTGCATCCATTCGTTGAGGGCGTGGATGACGTCGTGGGTCATCTCCGGGTCGTCTTTCATGCGCTCCTCGACCAGGCTGGCCAGGGTGGGGAACATCAGCGCGTAGTCGATGCCGAGCTCGTCCATGACCTCAAGTCGCGGCCCCGGTTCGCGGAAGGCGGGGATGGCCTTCATCGGCTCGCCCAGGATCTCGCGGTAGGTCTTGCCTTGCGCGCCGTTGCGGAAGTAGTCCTCCTGGGCGCCCGGCTTGGCGACCTTCTCGAACGTCGGGTTGGGGATGTACTCGCTGATGTGGCCGCGCACCACGATCTTGGTGCGACCGCGAACCTGTACGTAGTCGATGACGTTCTTGCGCTTGTCCGGCAAGAACTTGGTCAAGGCTTCCTGCGGTTCGTACATGTGGTTGTCGGCGTCGAACACCGGGAAGGAAAGCTCGCGAGACGGCATGGCGATCTCCTTGCAGAAGTCTGGATTCTCACGGGGTGGTAATGACGTTACCACTTCTGTCCAACAAGCTGTAATCGGGCCGGGGCGGGTCAGGCAGGCGGCCAGTCGGGAAGCTTCGGGGTCGCCCCATTGATGACGGCGAAGTTCACCGTCGCCGTCGCGAGCAGCTGCTCGTCGCCTTCACCGTCGCCGTAGACGTCGATCTGCATCACCATCGCGCGCCGGCCGCTGCGCAGCATCCGCGGCACCGCGAACGCCGAGCCTTGACGGATCGGCCGCAGGTAGCGGATGACGAGGTCGGCGGTCGTCATCGTGGTGCCCTCCTGCAGGTATTCCAGCCCGAACTGTCCGCCTGCAACGTCGACGAGCGTGGCGACCAGTCCGCCCTGCAGGGCGCCGGAAGTGTTGACCACCTGAGGGCTGACCGGCATCGTCATCGCGAATTCGCCATTGCGAGTGCCCGGCCGCATTCCGATCTGGTTGAACAACTCACTGAGCGTCGGTGGTCCCACTTGCTGGCCGTCGTCTGCGCCCAGCGCGCGGACGCAGAAGTCGTATAGATGGGCTGAATCGATTGGCGCACCGGTCAATTCGGCTCCCAGCCAATGCAATCGGAGGGCGCCCAAGATGGTCTGCATAACGATCGCCGCGGCGGGCCCGAGATCAAGGTTGGGCCGGAAAACCCCTTCGGTGATGCCGCGCTGCACGACGTCGCGAATCAGCTCGTGCAGCGGGGAGAGCACCCGGGCGTAGTCCCGGGGCCTGGTTTCGGCGAGGTGTTGGTTGTAGAGGTTCATCGCCCGATTCAGGCTGTCTTGGGTGCTCGACTCCGGCTCCGCGCTGATCCGGTCGATGATCAGCTTGATCGCCGCGGTGCTGTCCAACCCGGTCGTCTCGTCGCGCCAGGCTTGCGCCGACTGCGCCATGGTCCGCTCCAACAGCGCAATCAGCAATTCGTCCTTGCTACTGAAGTGCTGGTAGAAGGCCCGCAATGAGGTCTTGGAGCGGGCGACCACCTCTTGTACGGTGAAGTCGGTGCGCCCGGTCTCGCCCAGTATCTCGACCGCGGTCTTGATGAAGCGGGCAGCACGCGTCGTCGGTTCGGCTTCGTCGTCCGGGGCCATCCCGCCTCCTCTGTCGCGCGTGGTCACGCTGTGAGAATGAGGTTACCGCGCTTCGGCTGGGGAGGGTTAGAACGGTGGCGCGTCGTCGTGGAAGTGCGTGCTGTCCGATTTGGTGCGCTGCCCGGTTTCGCCGGCGTTCGGCGGCGATGTAGCTGGCCCGGTTTTGGGTCAGGTACGACGGGCTTCGGCGTCACCGCGGTGCGGTCAGCGTCCAGATCAGTCCGTGCCGGGCCAGGCTCGCCATGGGGCGAAAGACTCAAGTCGGGGGCGGTCCTGCTCCGATCGGAGGAACGGATCTCCACCGGAGAGGGCACCGATTGGTGGATTTTGGCAGGCCGAACTCAATTCGGCATTCGCGCTGCAGCAATGCATGGATGTGATGATGCGGGCCGGGCAAAGGGTAAGTGTCGATCAGCGTGAAATTTGCAGTGAGTGTCGCTCACCGGCACTACTCGAACCGCGTCCTCTTCCACAACAGCCAACCGGATCCAATCGCAGCAAATGCCAGTACAACGCATAGTGCTGACATCCAGGAAAAATTCATCGCTAATGGAGGCACTTGTGCTTGTAATCCAAGCCAGAGGAAAAGCGTTACCGCCGTTGCGACAATTAAAACGTCCCACCATGACCGCCTGGTCTGCGTACTATTTCCATGCGTGGCTCCAAGCTGCGCCGCTTCGCACTCCTTCAAGCTCAAACCGTATCGCAGGCATTCGCGCGAGATCGCAGTGCGTCTTGAAGCTTGCTCGCCCGCCGGAGCCGCCGCCGAGCTGATAAATACCACGCCGACGATCATCAGCAACGTTGCCACCACAACTAGCCAGCGACCCGCTGGGCTCAGGTGAGCCAGTTCGCCAAAAACAAACACACTCCACGCCAACCCCCACAGCTGGTTTGTATTTGACAGCGGAATGCCACGCCCGATACCAATATATTTTGCCGCAAACTGCTGGAAGAGATCACCGATTACCCAGCAGAAGCCGCCGAGAAATATCCAGAACACCAGATGCCTGGCCGCATGCAGTTCTGTATTCAAGTGCGCTATACCGCCGCCAAATGTAGCGGCGAGCAACGTCATCGTACCCAGTTCACCGAAGGTAAAAATCGTCACAAACGACAGCGGATTCATTCCGCTCAAATATGCCTTGCGAAAGGGCACATACATCGTGCCCCATAGCAGGCTTGCTCCCAAAGCCGCCAGAATTCCGTGCCCGGCGTTCCCATTCGCTATAGACGGATGCTGCACGGTGACAGACGCCAGAATGATTGCGCCGGCCACAATGCTCAGAGCCCCGCCCAGCACCCTCGAACCGACACGTAAACCGGCGCCTCGCATCTCCCGGAAAAGCAGCCAACCCCAGAAAATACCAATCAGGCCATTTGCGTTCCAGAGCGGAAAGGCAATCGCTAATCCCACATCGCGAATGGCAAATACCGTCAGTGTATTGGCCACCGCCCAAAGCGCGCCGGTTAGTATCGCCCACACAATCAGGTGCGGGCGGGCAAACAGGTCGCTGAAAACGTAGTTCGTTCCTTTCAGCAGAGTGGGCAGCGTCCATCGGGCCGTGAACACGCCCATCACCATCGCCAGCGAAACCGCAAAGGGCGAGATTCCCGCATTTACCAGCTTCGTCGGGGCCTCAGCCCCTGCGAGCCAGACACCGGCTGCGAGGCCGCACGCCACTCCGAGACCGTCCATAGAAGCCGCCTGCGCGCTGCGCGTCACCGCATTCCCCAAACTCTTCTGGGCTGTGCTGCTATGTCCACTGGATAGGAAATTCGGATTCCCGGTCCGCAATTAATGTAGCCAGGCCAGTAGGGCCACGCCCACCGCGAGTGCACCGGCCGGAATCCAGAATTGGATATCGGTCAAAATTGCTTTCAGCATCTCAGTGAGCCTAACGCTTGTCGTCGACTCCTACGGCATGACCCAAGCCTTTGTGAACTTGGCGGAAGGTGATCTCGACGTGGTGTGATGTCCAGATGGTAATGAGTCGCCGTCGTCGTGGGCGAAGAAGCTTGAGGTCGATGCGTTGGCTTGGGCCGCGCGCCATTATCCGCCGCGTGCGGCGATCATCGCCGAGCGGTTGACCTTCGTCGCCGCCGTGCGGGGAATCTCATCGACGAACTCCACCGTCTTGGGAACCTTGTACGCAGCAAGTCGGGTCTTCGCGTAGGCGATGACCTGTCGCTCGGTCAGCGGCGCCGCGGGGTCGGCGAGCTGTACCACGGCGTGCACCCGGCGCCCCCATTCGGCGTCGGCGAGCCCGATGACGACGACGTCGGCGATGTCGTCGTGCTCGGCCAGCGCGCATTCCACTTCGGCGGGGAACACATTGGCGCCGCCAGTGATGATCATGTCGCTCCGCCGATCGGCGATGTAGACGTAACCGTCGGCGTCGATATGGCCGACATCACCGGCGGTCCGAAACCCGTCGGGCGTCGATGGCAGCAGCGGCGCCCCGCCAAGGTAGCGATATCCGGCGCTCATCGGCGAACGTAAGTAGACCTCACCGAGCTCATCGGAACCGAGGGGATGACCGTTCGGGTCCAGGATCCGTACTTCGGTGTCCCGGAAGCCACGACCGACGCTGCCCGGATGAGCCAGCCACTCGTCGCCGCGTAATGCGGTGATCCCCAGGCCTTCGGTCATCCCGTACGCCATCACGACTTGTTTGGGGCTGAGCAGATCGAACCAGGTATGCAACAGCGCATGCGGCATCACCGCGGCGCCCTGCAGGATCCACGCGATGCTGGAGAAATCCCGCCGGTGAATATCGGGAAGAGCCGCGATCCGCGCCAGCATCGTTGGCGTGGCGGTGAAGTTGGTGATGCGATACTTCTCGATCGCATCGACAACGGTTGCCGCGTCGAACTTTTCAAGTACCACCAATCGGTCACCGCCCAATAGGTAGCTGAGCGGCGAGAATCCGTTGGTGTGATACATCGGACCCGGCACCAGTATGGTCTGCGGCTGGGGTGTCGGCTCCCAAGCGGCTAAGAACGGGAAAGACGACTCTGGCGTCCAGATCCCCTGCGCCAGCGTCAGAATGACCTTGGGAAGGCCGGTGGAGCCGCTGCTGCATATCCCGTTGGCATTGGGGGACACCACGGTCGGAAGTGGGTCGTCGGACTGCTCGACAGCGCGGGCGGCCAGCGTGTCCCGGTTTAGTTCGTCGACGATGACGGCCGGCTCGATCACCGCCAGCACACGGGACCGCTCCCACTCCGGCAGGTCCCAGCGCATCGGAACCGGAACCGCGCCGATCTTCCAACAGCCGAGAACGGCCAGCACGAGTTGCTCGGAGTTGGGAATTGCAAGCGCGACAGGCGAACCGAATTTCGCGCCGGCAGCTGCCAGCGCCCGTCCCCATTTGTTGGCCCGCGCGTCAAGCCGTGCGAAGGTCAGCGCGCGGGTGGTGCCGTCCGGCGCCAACGTGTCCAAAGCTGGTTCGTCACCGCGTTGTTCGGCGAGTTGCTGGAGTCGAACCCCGAACGGAACCCCGTCGTCCTGCTGGCCGGGAGCTTCCCCGGCCGCGAGTTCTCCGGTGCTCACACCGGCTCCGCTGCGACTGGCTCGGAGAACAGTGTCTCCAGTTGGCCGCCGCGGACACCGGATATTAGGCGCAGGGCAAGCATCTCGCTGCTGACCGGCAGCCGGATCAGCGGCTGGGTGTGCCGGTCGAGGACGCTGACATCGGACTCGTCACAGAAGCCCAGCGCGCCGAGCAGCTGGTGCGCGGTGCGCAGCACCTGGCGGGCGGTATCGACGGCCTTGAGCCGTAGTATCAGCGCGTCTGCCGAATGCACCTGAGCTGCAGTCGATTCTGTTCGGCTGATCGTGTACTTGGCGAGTTCGTAAAGTCCACGCACGGCGACCGACGCGTCGGCGAAGGTGAACCGGACTGCCTGGAATTCCGCCAGCGGCTTGCCGAACTGCATTCGCGCGGTGACGTGCTGCCGGGTGATCTCCAACGCCTGCTGCACGGCGCCCAGAATCCGCCAGGATCCCAGCGTCAGATGCATATCAACGTCGGCTGCCGGCACGATGCCCTCGGGCTCAGTCAAGGTGGCCGGCACCAGAAACGGCCCTAGCTTGGCGGTGGTGCGCGACGACGGTTGGACGTGGTACCGCGTGCCGTCGAGGTCGGCGGCGATCCAGTCGCCGGGCAGGTCGCCGTGGTCGATGCGCGGCGCTTCGGGATTCACTAGGGCGAGCCGAGCGCCGTCGATCGCTAGCAGCTCCTCGGCCAGCGGGTAGGGCAGGGCCGCCGCGCCGGCCGCCTGGCAGAGCACCGCAGCCGCCAGCAGATCGTCGGGAGAGGATCTGACGTCGAGGTCGAATGCGCCGAGGTCGGCCAGCGCGGACCGGGCGTCATGCCGCAAGTGTTCCTCGGTTTCGGCGCGCAGCGCCGTCTGCGGGCCGCCGAACCGGACGAACCGCTTGGCGGCCACCGCGGCGAATTCGGTAATATCTTCTGGCAGCGCGGTTTTCACCGGTGATCTCCCAAGGCTTCGCGTGCGACCAGCATTCGCTGCACTTCGATCGTTCCCGACGCCACGGTGGCGGCTTGGGCGTAACGCCAGTGGTCTTCAACCGCCCCGTGTAGTCGCGCAGAGGCGCCGCTGTCCAATGCCGTGGGGCCGAGCACGTCGAACAACAGCTCGGCGACCTGTTGATCGCAGGTGGTGGTTGCGATCCGGGCGGCGCTGGCTGCCGCGCCCGCCGATGGGTCATCCTGCAGCGACACTGCGCGATAGGCCAGCAGCCGCGCAACCCGCAAGTCGATCAGTGCCCGCACCCAGCGGGCCCGGATCGACTCGGGCAACTGGTCCCAGTCGTCGCCGAGTTCGTTCTGCATCCGGTCCAGCAGCGACTCGCACCGTGCGTACCGGGCGATCCCGACCCGCTCGAAGGCGAGCGCCTCGCGCATGACCCGCCAGCCGTCCCCAACCTCGCCGAGGACCTCGTCGGCGAACACCTCGACGTCGTCGAGGAATACCTCGTTGAGGTGGTGCGGTCCCAGCATTGAGCGGATTGGCCGGACGGTGATACCGGGCCGGTCCATGGGTACGAGAAACAGGCTGAGCCGCTTGGGTTTCGGGGCGTTCGGGTCGGTGCACGCGGCCAGCACGCACCAGGACGCCATCTGGGCGTACGAGGTCCAGACCTTCTGGCCGGTCACGCGCCAACCGTCGCCGTTCGGCACCGCTCGGGTGCGCAGCGACGCGAGATCGGTTCCGGCTTCCGGCTCGGAAAATCCCTGGCACCAGATCACTTCTCCGGCGGAGATGGCAGTGAGGTGTCGGGCCTTCTGCTCGACGGTCCCATAACGCATCAGCGCGGGCCCGACCCAATTGATACCCATGTACTGCGCTCCGCGGGGCTCATGGTGGGCCCACATTTCCTCACGTAGTACAGTCTGCTGCCATATCGAACCTCCGCCGCCGCCATGTTCTTTCGGCCAGGCCAAGGCCAACAGTCCGTCGGAGGCCAGCAGCTTGCAAAACGACTCAGTGGTGGCGAGGTCTCTCGGGTCGTCGGTGCAGGCGCCCAAGAACCCTTCCGGGATTTGCGCGGAAATCAAATCCCGCAAGCGTTTCCTGAGTTCGGCGGCGTCGGCGCCGAGGTCGTAGTCCATCGTCACCCCTTCGGCAGTCCGAGCAACCGCTCGGCGATGATGTTGCGTTGGATTTCGGATGTCCCGCCGTAGATGGTCGCCGCCAACGCGTCCTGACGTTCGAACAGCAGGTCTGCATCGCTGATCGAGGTCGGTCCGGCAGCCGCGGCGGCAAGCTCCCAAACCCGCTGCAGGGTCAGCGAACCGAGGAGTTTCAGAATGTCGGCTTCTGGGCTTGGCCGACCGGCGAGTTCGTTGTGCAGGGAGCGGTACCCGGTCGCCCGCAGCGCTTCGGCGTCGGCGAGCAGTGAGCCGAGCTCGGTGAAAACCTCACCGGAGGCGTAGTCGTCGTGCGCGGTCTGCGATCCCCGAATGGAATCGAGGCCACGTTGGATCTCGACCCAGTTCATGATCCAAATCATCTGGCGCTCATGGTTCAGCGACGCCAATGCAACCTGCCATCCGCCGTTGCAGGGTCCCAGCAGGTTCGCTACCGGCACCTCGACGTCGTCGAGAATGACTTCGCAGAACGTCTCGTCGGAGATCGACGCCATCCGGATGGGTTCGATGGTTACCCCGGGGGATTCGAGATCGAGGATCAGACAGGAGATGCCGCGGTGTTTGGGTGCGTCCGGGTCGGTGCGGGCATAGAGCGTGCACCACTTGGACAGGTGCGCCTGGGTGGTCCAGATCTTCCTGCCCCTGACTCGGAATACTTTGCTATCAGGGCCGTCACGCACAGCGCGGGTGCGTAGGCCGGCGAAGTCGGATCCGGCTTCGGGCTCCGACATGCCCAGCGCCCACCACTCGTCACCGCGTAGCAGCGGAACCAGCAGACGGTCGATCTGCTCGGCGGTGCCAAATTGGCGAATCCCCGGCGCAGCAACATTGGGGCCGGCGATGTTGGGCATTTTAGGTGCCGATCGCATCGCTCCCTCGAGCCGGATTTCCATCGCGTCGGCCAAGCCCAACGATCGACCGCCGTGTTCGCGCGGCCAGGTCGGCTGCAACCAGCCCGCCTCGAACGCCGCGCGCTGATAACCACGCCGGAGACCGAGGTCCCACCGGTACTCGAGGTAGCGGTCGTAGTAGTCGTCCGGCAGAAAGTCCGTCAACCAGGCTGCATACTCTGCGACGACCTCGTTGTTGGCGCGCGTCATGCGGCACCTCCGGCGACGCGGCGTCCCACTGCGTGGTAGAGCGCGCGGCTGTCTCCGAGCGTCGAGGCGCCGTGCCACGCGTGCCGCAGATACAAGTGCATGTCGTGCTCCCAGGTCTGCCCCAAAGCGCCGTGGACCTGAACGCCGGTGCGCGCGCAGCCGACCGCCGCCTCGGCTGCCGCCGCCTTGGCCAGCGCCGCAGCGGTCCAGCCGGCCGACGGTAGTGTCGCGGGATCGTCGAGGCGCGCTGCCGCCGCATAGGTGAGACTGCGGGCGCGCTCCAGGGCGACGTAGTTGTCGGCCAACGCGTGCTTGATTCCCTGGAAGGCACCGATCGGCTTGCCGAACTGCTGTCGTGATTTCGCATGCTCGACCGAGCGGGCCAGCGCGGCGTCGGCCACACCAACCAGGTCGGCGGCCGCGGCGACCAACGGTGTCGCCAGCGCCGATTCCACGTCGACCGGCGCGGTGACGACGGGTTCGGTGTCGATCTCGACGTCGGCGACCGGCTGCGCGGGATCGGTGCACTCCACGGCTTGTACGGACACGCCGTCGCCGACGCGAGCGACGGCGGCGACCGGCCCGTCAGGTGACGAGGCCAAGGTGACGATCAGCTCCGCCCGGGGCAGGCCGGCTACCGCGACCGCACGCCCGTGCAGGCGCCCACGCTCCAGCGTCATCGGCACGCCGGGCAGCCGATACCCGGGCGGGTGAACAGCCAGCGCGGCCACGACGCCGCCGCCGATGGCGGCCAGCACCTCATCAACCGCGGGGCCAGCCACCCGCAAGGCACCCGCGGCCAGACCGACACTGCACAGCAACGGAATGGGGGCGATGGCCGCACCGCACTCCTCGAGAACGACAGCGAGATCGACGCGACCGAAGGAGCCAGGGGAATCATTGCCGCCGTCGGACGGCACGGCCAGTTCGGTCCAGCCAAGGTTGACCACCGTCTTCCACACGGTGCGCCACCGTTCTGGATCCGTCATCGCCTGGCGGGCGACTCCGGGCGGGCACTCGATGCGCAGGACGTCGCGCACGCTGTCACGCAGCGCTAGCTGACCGGAATTCAGTCCGACATCCATAAGGCCCCTAACATAATAAAAATAGTAAACTAGCGCGACAGACGTCAATCGCTGCCGTGGTGTGCTGGACAGCTCCGTATGGTGGTCAATTATGGCCGAGTGGTATCTGTTCCTGCCGCAAGTGAGGTTGCCGGTCGCCGACATTGTGGAGCGGTCGCGTCACGCCGAGGCCAGTGGCTTTTCCGGGGTGGCGTTCATCGACCACCTCGAGGCGCCCGGGCTGCGCGACGAAAAGATCTGGGAGGCAATGGGTGTCGCCACCTGGGTGGCCGCGAAGACCGAACGGCTGCGGATCGGTCATCTGGTGCTCTGCGACGCATTTCGGCATCCGGCGGTGCTGGCCAAACAGGCTGTCACGTTGTCCGAGGCGTCGGACGGCAGATTCGAGCTCGGCCTCGGATCCGGCTCGTGGCCCACTGAATTCGCCAGATTCGATGTTGGTCAAGACGATCCGGTGGCCCGCGTCGAGCAACTCGAGCGTCATTTGGGATTGATCATGCAGTACTGGGGGCGGGACGAGGCTCCGGAGATCAGGCAATTTCCACTTCCCGAGCATCCGATACCGCTGGTTCTCGGTGGCACCGGGCGCCGGATGATGGAACTTGTTCGGAAATATGCGGATTGGTGGAACATACCGGCTAACCATCTCGATCGGTTGGCGCGGTTGGCTCCAGCCACCGGGTCCGCTCGGGTGTCGGTTCAGCAGATGGTCGGCTTCGTTCGCAAGGACAGCGACCCCGGCGCGGTGCGGGAGGCGAGCACCCGGCGGTTCGGCCACCTGGGTTCGGGCCTGGTCTGCGGTGACGCCGACGAATTGTCCGGACATTTCGCCGGCCTGTCCGCGCAGGGCGTCGAGCGGTTCTACGTCTGGTTCGCTGATTTCGCCGCCCCGGAATCGCTGCACGAATTCGGCGAAACGGTGATCAAAGCTTTCCCGGGTTAGCGCGCTCGATCATCGCTGCTGTGCGGCCCGCCGCCGGGCCTCGGTCGGCACGACGGGTTCGTGCGCGAAGGGCCCGCGCCGCACGGCGTTCAGCCGGATCTCGGGCAAGTCTACCGACGGGTCCACGGTGTCGAGCCACGCCACAGCCTCGGCAACATCAGACACCTGGATTGCGTACATCTCGAACGGAACATCCTGCAGCATCTCGGTTTCCACGGGTCCCGGCGTCACGATATGGACCGCGATGCCGTCGCGGTCGACCTCGAGAGCCAGCGCACGGGCGAACGCGTTCATCCCCGCCTTGGACGCCGAGTAGGCGGTCCGCGCCATCATTGGTTCGTGCGCAGCGGAGGACGAGATGAACACCAGTCGCGAACCGGCATGCATCCGCGGCAGCACGGCCGCGGTCACCACAAAGCAGGAATCCAGGTTGGCCGAAATGATCGACTGCCATTGCTCGAATGTCTGCTTGCGTGCGTAGGTCCCGCCGAGCGTTCCGGCGGCGTGCACAACCAAATCGATTGTCTCCATTGGGCTGATCGCTTGCGCAAAGCCGACGGCGTCAGAAGCATCGGCGGCGATATAGCGCGCCCCGATTTCCTCGGCCGCCGCGCGTAGCGGGTCCTCTCGTCGTGCCGACAGCACGACGTCGTAACCCAGTTCGCACAGTTTGCTCGCGCAGCCCTTACCGATCCCGCCGCTGCCACCGGTTACCAGTGCGGTTCGGGAGTTCACGACTTACAGATGGCGGTTGTCTCGCGGGCGCGACAGCGCCTGCGGGGACAACGCATAGATCCGTTGGTCGGGGCCTGCGGCCAGCACGTGGCTCTGCGTGTCGGAAAGATGCCGGGCAGCGATGCGACGTGCCCGGTCGACGTCACCCGCTTCGATCATCTCGGCCAGCTTGACATGTGTGGTGAGCACGGCGCGACGCTTGGCCAGCGATGGGTAGGTTCCCTTAGCCGCGCTCTCATCGGCCCAGTGCTGTTCATGGCTGGTCCACAGCGTCTCCAGGGTGCCGACGACCGCGATAATCGTCTGGTTGCCGCAGCCACGCACGATGAGATCGTGGAATTTGCGGCCGATTTCGGTGAATTCGGGCCCGTCCTCCAGATGCACGGCCATCGCGTCGTTGACCTCTTTGAGCTCGGGCACGATGGTGTCGGCGCGGTCCGGCCGTTGGGCGGCCAACGCCGCGCAGGCGGGTTCGAGCTCCAGCAATGCCGTCCCCAGATCGGCGACCACAACCGACTCGCTCTGCAACAGCAGACCCAACATGTAGGCGGCGCTGGTCTTCGCCGGAGCATGCACCACCGCACCGCCCCGGTTGCCGCGCCGAACCGACACCAGCCCCTCGGTCTCCAGGATCCGCAGCGCCTCCCGCAGCGAAACCAGGCTGACGTTGAACTGCTCGACGAGCACTTCCTGGCGCGGCAGCAAATCGCCGTCGGCCAATTCGCCGTCGATGATCTGGCGCCGCAACTCGTCGGCGACGATCTCGGCGATCCTGGGCGCCGACAAACGGCGTCGGGCCTCGGGGCCAATTCCCAGCGCAGTCATACGATTCCAGCAGCGGAATGACCGGACAGAGCCGCGGCCGCTGCACCCGCGAACTCCATTAACGGCAATCTTAGCAGTAATGGCATAATAGCCGCGCTGGTCAAGCGCCCGGTTCAACGGGAAAAGAACCATGATCGGCAAAGTTACTAAGATGACATAGACAACAACCCGACGATGCAGACGGATACAGGTTGAGCGACGGGCACGACAGCCGACCGACACCGCTGGACGACGTCCGTGTTGTCGAGATCAGTGACCGGATCGCCGGCAGTTACTGCGGAAAGCTGTTGGTCGATGCCGGTGGTGAAGTCAGGAAAATCGAACCGCCGCAAGGGGATCCGTTGCGGCGGTTCAGTGCCAGCTGTTCCCCGATGCCGGACGGGACGGACTCACCTCTGTTCGGCTACCTCAATGCCGGCAAGCGCAGCCTGACCTGGTCCGGCGCGGGGCCGCACTCCGACGGACGTTTGCGCGACGAGCTGGCCAGCGCCGATATCGTCGTGGTGACCGCGACCCGGTCGCAGGCGGCCGGGCTGGGCATCGATCCGCAGCGGTTGCTGGCGGATAACCCGCGGGCGGTCGTCGTGACGATCTCCGACTTCGGCTGGACCGGTCCGTATGCCGACCGGGCCGCCAGCGAATTCACCCTGCAGGCGTGGTCGGGCTTAACCGGTTTCCGCGGCGATCCGGCCGGACCACCGATCGCGATCGGTGGTGACCTCGGGGAGTACATGGGCGGGGTGTGTGCCGCATTCGGTGCCCTGGCGCTGCGCCGCCGCGTCGAGGGTGGCGGTCCCGGCGAGCACCTGGACTTGTCCATGCTGGAAGCGATCACGCTGATGCAAAGTGGCGAATGGCTGCACTCCCAGCTGTTGCAAGCGCCGCCGGTATCGCGCACGGTTGAAGTGCCGTCGATCGAGCCGGCCAAGGACGGCTACATCGGGATCACCATGGTCACCGGTCAGCAATGGCTCGACTTCGCGGCGATGGTCGACTGCCCAGAGCTGACCGAGATTCCGCAGCTGAGTTTTCAAATCGGCCGATGGGAATACCGCGACTTCATCCGGGACCGGATCCGCCCCTGGCTGGCCGAACGCACCGTCGAGGAAGTCGTCGAACTAGGGCAGCTGTTCCGCCTGCCGATCGCCGCGTTGGGTAACGGCGCCACGGTCCGCGACACTGCTTACGCGAGGGAACGTGGGGTGTTCGTGCGCAACCCGGCGGGCTTTCACCAGCCCCGTACTCCGTGGTTGATGTCGCGCTGCGGGCCCGCGTCGCTCCGCAGCGCACCGTCGCTCGGCGAGGCCAACGACACCGAGCCCTGGCCCAAGCGTGAATACGGCCGGCAGCCGGCAGAGCCAAGGCTGCCGCTGGAGGGTGTGCGCGTCGTCGACTTGACCGCGTTCTGGGCCGGGCCGGCCGCGACTCATCTGCTCGCGGCGTTCGGCGCCGACGTCGTCAAGGTGGAGTCGATACAGCGTCCCGACGGCATCCGGTACTCAGGCGGAATGCGCAAAGACGTCGACGACTGGTGGGAGTACGGCTGGGTGTTCCACGCGATGAACACCAACAAACGCTCGGTCACCCTGGATTTGGGGTCTGACGAAGGCCGTCGGCTGTTCACCGACTTAGTCGGCGACGCCGATGTGGTGATCGAGAACTTCTCCGCGCGGGTGATGGACCACTTCGGGCTCACTGCCGACGCCTTGCTGGCGGTCAACCCGCGGCTGGTGATGGCCCGGATGCCGGCGTTCGGCCTGGATGGTCCGTGGCGCGACCGGGTCGGTTTCGCGCCCACCATGGAGCAGATCGCCGGGCTGGCCTGGGTGACCGGATTGCCCGACGGTCCGCCCATCCCGCCGAGGGGAGCCTGCGATCCGTTGGCCGGTGTCCACGCCGCGTTCGCGGTGCTGGCTGCGTTGAACTTCGCCGAGCGCACTGGTAACGGTCAGCTCGTCGAGCTGCCGATGATCGAAACGGTGTTGAACGCCACCGCGGTTCAGCCGATGGAGGCCGAGGTATTCGGGGTCACGCTGAGCCGCCAGGGCAATCGCGGTCACGGCTGGGGTGTGCAGAATCTCTACCGCTGCGCAGGCGACGACGATTGGATTGCCGTCACGGTGTGCACCGACGACCAGTGGCGCGCGCTTGTTGACCTGATGGGCCGGCCGTCCTGGACGGCGGACCAGCGCTTCGACACCGTCGCCGGACGGCGAGAGCGGGCCGACGACATCGACTGCCGGCTGCAGGACTGGTTCTTCGGCCAGGATCTGGGTTGCGCGGTGGAAAGCCTTGCCGGCGTGGGCATTCCCGCCGCGCCGGTGGTGTCGCCGTCGCTGGTCACCGAGAACCCACAGCTAAGGGACCGCGGTTTTCTCGAGCAGCTCGAGCATCCGCGCACCGGCCCGGGCCGCTACCCGCGGCCGCCGTTCGCGCCGCTCGACGGACGGGGCAACTGGCTTATGCGTCCGCCACCGATGCTCGGCGAGCACAATGGAGAGGTATTGCGCGATCTGTGCGGGCTCACCGATCAAGATCTCGCGCGGCTAGCGTCAGCCGGGGTAATCGGCACCCGGCCCAAAGGTCTATAGCGCCCGGTGGCAACATCGGCCCGAGGTGGGGGTCCCCCCGCTTGCGGGGGCGAGCCGGGCAATGAGGAGGTGCATTCGATGCGAGTAATCGTTGACGAGACGTTATGTGAGGCGAACGGGTTCTGCGAATCGTTGGCGCCGGACATCTTCGAGATCGGGCACGCCGACGTCGTGCACGTTGCGGAGGGCGAAGTTCCGGAGCATTTGGAAATCGACGTGCGCGCCGCAGTCGACCAGTGCCCAAAGGCAGCGCTGCGGATTGTTGAGTAAATCAGCGCGCCCTCAGTGAGATGGCCATCTCGTCGTAGATCGACATGTTGGTGGTCAGGTTCGGGTAGGCCACCTCGGCCGGGCCAAGGGTGATGCCGTCGCAGCGCAGCAACAGTTCGTCCAGCACCGCCCGGATCTCGGCGCGCGCCAGCATCGCCCCCAGACAGTGGTGTGCGCCGCCGCCGCCGAATGCGACATGCGGATTGGGCTGGCGAGCGATATCGAACGTGAACGGTTGGTCGAAAACCTCCTCGTCGCGGTTCGCCGACCGCAGCATCGAGACCACTCGCTCACCTTTGGGAATCTGCTGACCATCCATCTCGACGTCGACCTTGGCGGTGCGGGTCCAGTACGCCACCGGCGAAGCCCAGCGCAACACCTCCTCAACGGCGCTGGACCGACATGACTTCTTCACCGCGATACCGCTCGATCTGGTCCACGTTGGCGACGAATGCCTGCAGTCCGATGGCCAAGGCGTTCTTGGTGGTGTCGCTCCCGGCGAAGGCCAGCACAAAGAAAAAGAACTCCAACTCGTTGGCGGGCAGACTGAATTGCTCGCCGTCTTCACCGGTGATGACCGCGGATGCCAGCGTGCTCCAGATGTCGTCGGCAGGATCGCGTCGTTTCTCGGCGGTGAGCTCCATGGCGTAGCCAAAAATCGTGGCGAAGAGCTCGGCGTCCACACGAGCCCGACTCGACTGGGCCTTCAGGATGCGATCGAAGCCGTCGAAGATGCGCGGCCGATCCTGTTCCGGGATGCCGATGATGTCACCGATGACGGTCATCGGCAGCGCGTCGGCGACGTCCTCGATCCAGTCGCCGCCGCCGCGGGCGAGCAGCTGGTCGATCATCCGCGACGCACGGGCCCGGATGCCGTCTTCGAGCTTGGCGATCGCTCGGGGGGTGAATGCACTCGAGATGAGTTTGCGGTGCTTGGACTGTTCCGGTGGATCCAGGGTGATGATGGTCGGATATGACGCGAACAGATCGGCGGGCTGGATGAGTGGGCCATCGGCGGCGGTGAACGAATCGGCATCACGGTGCAGGCGCACGGCATGCCGATGTTTGGTGGCCATCCAGAAATCCCGTTTGACGGTCTTGGCCACGCCCGGGGTCAAGCCGTGGCGGAACAGCGGCTTGTTGCGGCGTAGCTCGGCGAACACCTCATCAGGAAAGCCTTTGCGCCACAATGCGAAATCGGACAGATCGACTGCCGTAGCCGTCATCCGCAACCTCGATTCACTCGGACGTCAGAACCGCGCAGGGCGCCGTTGGCTGGCCCAACACTACCGCCACCAACGACCCGCGTTGACGTTCAATGCTTAAGATAGTAAAAATAGACGGAGTCGTCCACGCGCGGCGAGCATAAAGCGCGGCCGTGCGCCACTGGGTTGGCGCCGGAAATGGATGCAAAGGAGCAGACAGTGACGGACACGGTTTCGGACTCCTCCATCGATCCGTCCGAACGAGAATTCGGGGCGAGCGGCATCAGCCTGTCGCCGTATCGATTTCCGACCGGATGGTTCATCGTCGGCTTTGCCTCGGACCTGGCGGCCGGCGAGGTCAAGCGGGTGCACTACTTCGGCGAGGAGCTGGTGCTGTTTCGCACCGAGTCCGGCCAGCTGAACGTGCTCGACGCTTACTGTCAGCACCTGGGCGCCAACATGGGTGTCGGCGGCACGGTGGAGGGGGAGAACATCGTCTGCCCCTGGCACGGGTGGCGGTGGCGCGGTGACGGCACCAATGCGCTGATCCCGTACAGCAAGATCGGCTGTAAAAACAACGTCCGCGTCCGCACCTACCACAGCACCGAGTGGTATGGCTTCATGCTGGTCTGGCATGAGCGCCACGGCCGGGCGCCGTACTGGCAGCCGCCGGTGCTTCCGGAGCTGGAAACCGACGAGTACTACCCGCTGCACCCGCACAGCCGCATGCTCAACAGGGTCAAGGTGCACGCGCAGATGATCATCGAAAACGCGGCCGACCCCTACCACGTGCAATACGTGCACAAGGCCGCCAATCCCGCCACCACCGCGTCGTTCGAGGTATCCGGCTATCACCTGCACGCCACGGTCAACGCCCATTTCGGCGGCGGGCGGGCGCAGACCTGGTTGACCCCGAATGGGCCGGTGGACGCGAAGATCATCTACGACAACTACTCGCTGGGACTTGGACTCGTTCGGTTCCCCAGCGAGCTGGTGGCCACCGTCGAAGTCACCGGACAGACGCCGGTCGACGAGGACTACACCGACTACTTCTACACCCAGGCTTCCATTCGCGAGCCCGGCGACACCGGCGACGTGCCCACCGGGCGCGCCGCCAAGTTTTTGGCGCTGCAGCAGGAAGTCATCAAACAGGACTTCTTCACTTGGGAGAACATGAAGTACCTGGAGAAGCCGAACCTTGCGCCCGAGGAGGCGCACGACTACGCGGCTCTCCGTCGCTGGGCGCATCGGTTCTACCCGGGCGAACAGGTTTCGCCCGACGACTTCGGCTACACCCCCGACGGTGAGCCTGACCCGGCGGCCGCCCAGACCTGAAAAGGAGCCTGATGTCCCGCGCGCCGACTGGGGCGGCACCTTCCTGCGGCGGAAAGCCCATTGGCCCAGCCGATTTCGGCGTCGAGCGGTTCAGCGTCGCAGCGGTTCTCGATCGTCGCGCCGAGCAGTTTCCCGACCGGGTGATGATGTCGATTGCCGGTGCCTCCGGATCGACACAGGTGACTTTCGAACAGATGCGGCGGCGCTCCTTCGCGGCTGCTAATGCTCTGCTGGACTTGGGTATCGGGCCGGGGGACTGCGTCGCACTATTCACCGCGACGTGTCCGGAATGGATCTATTTCTGGTTGGGCGCCGCACGCATCGGCGCGGTGGCCGCGGCCGTGAACGCCGCCAACAAAGGCGACTTCCTGCTGCACGCGCTTCGATTGTCGCGCGCAAAGGCAGTGATCACCGACACCGAACGACGGTCCCGGGTCGCCGAAGTAGCTGAAAGACTGCCGGAGCTGAGCAGCATCGTGGTCCAAGGTGATGCGCTCGACGAGGCGCTGAATCACGGTGCCACGGGCACCGCGGGGGAGCACATCGGCGACGTCGGGGATATCGGGTCGCTGTTCTTCACGTCGGGCACCACCGGGGCATCGAAAGCAGTTGCCACCACGTGGCATTACCTGTTCACCACGGCCGCGACGGCCGCGTCGGCATGGAGGTTTAATTCCGGCGAGGTGCTGTGGACGGCCATGCCGTTATTCCACCTCAGCGCGGCGCCTTCAGTGCTGGCGCCGATGCTCGTCGGCGGGACAACCGTGCTGGCGCCGGCCTTTCACCCCGGGACGGTGTGGGACGAGGTGCGCGCATGCGACGCCGTCGGATTCGCCGGGGCCGGCGCAATGGTCTCGATGCTGCTGCGCCAGCCGCCCGATCCGCGCGATGCGCAGTTGCCGCTACGGTTCATCTCCGCGGCGCCGATTGACGCCTCGGTGTACCACGACATCGAAAAGCGCTACGGGTGCCGGATCGTCACTATGTACGGCATGACCGAGGCCTTTCCGATCGCGGTAAAAGGCGTTGCCGACGAAGGGGTGCCCGGAACATCGGGCACGCCTAACCCCAGTTTCGACGTGCGGATCGTCGACTCGGACGGCGAGCCGCTCCCGGATGGATCGGTGGGGGAGATCGCTTGTCGGCCTCGCTATCCGCACGTCATGAGCGAGGGCTACGTGAACGCTGGCGGTGGTGTCGACCCGCACCCACCGTGGTTTCGCACCGGAGACCTCGGTGTGCTGGACAGCGACCAGAACCTGACTTACGTGGACCGGGTGAAGGATTCGCTGCGACGTCGCGGCGAGAACGTTTCGTCCGTCGAAGTCGAGACTGTGGTGATGGGCCATCCGGCGGTGCGCGAAGCTGCCGCGGTCGGCGTGCCGAGCGACCTCGGCGAGGACGACATCCTGCTGGTCGTCGCGCTGCGACCGGACTCCGCGCTGGATTACCCGGAGCTGCTGGACTTCTGTAGCGCCCGGATGCCGTACTTCTGCGTGCCACGATATGTGGAAGTAGTCGACGAGCTGCCCAAGACCATTATCGGGCGGGTTCGCAAGGATATTCTTCGCGCCCGTGGTGTCGGACCCGGCGCCTGGGATCGAGAAAGCCACGGATACATCGTCAGCCGGTGAGACAGGGAGAGACAAATGGCCATGACCTACCAACAGCAGTACGTCCTCGACGGTGCGGCGGGACGCGACGCCATCCTGAATCTGACCGCACGGCACAACCGATGCTATTTCGACGGCGACCGCAACGGCTGGATCGCGACGTTCCGCCACTCCGGTGCCCGATTCACCCGCGACGGTGAAGAATTCACCGACCTGAGCGCTGCCTTCGCCGGTGGCAGGGGACGGCTGGTCACCGTCGATCACGAAATCACCGTCGACGGTGTCAACGCGACACAGCGTTGCGTCGCACTGCTTTTCGCCGTCAGTGAAGATGGCGCTGCCACTCTGCGCACCACCGGAACCTATCGGGATCAACTCATCTACGAACGTGGCGGGTGGTACTTCACGTCCCGTGAGCTGGAATGGGATTCGGTGTCGAATGGGCATTCGCTCACGGTGTGACGAAAGCGGCATCCTTTGACGACACCAATCAGCTACCGGCTGGCATTCGGCACGTATGAGGACGCCGTGCGGATGGTCGGGGTGGCGAGCGAGCCAAGAACTGCGGGGACCGTGGTCGGTGCGGCCCGGATCCAGATGTTCGCCGCCACGGTTCGTGATGGCAATCCGTCGTATTGGGATGCCGAGTTCGCCGCGCGCACCTGGGGAGGATTGTTGGCGCCGCCGGGGTTGCTGATGGGGTGGCTGACTCCGCCGCCGTGGGAGCCGACCGGGCGACCGCCCGTGTCGGCGATCGCCCTCCGAGTGCCGTTGCCCGGCACCACATTTATCAATGCGGCTAACGAGGCCGAGTTTCCGCTGCCCATCGTCGAGGGCGACCTGCTGACCGTCGTCGAGGAAGTCGTGTCGGTGTCACCGGAGAAGCACACCAAGCTCGGTGTCGGCCATTTCGTCGAGACGTTGGACACCTACACCCGTCAAGACGGTGCTGTGGTGGCCAGAAACCGAAATACCTTGTTTCGCTTCACCCCGGGCACGCCGTCATGAATTGGGACCGGGTCAGCATTCCGTTTGATCTGCCCGAGGTAAGCGATGAGATCACTTACCAGCGGGTGGTGATGAATTCCGGAGCGACGTGGGATTACTTCCCGGGCCACTTCGATCCCTCCTACGCCGAAAGCCAAGGCCATCCAACAATTTTCGTCAATACCATGCATCTCGCCGGTTTCGCCGACCGTGTCGCGACCGATTGGGCCGGACCGGATAGCCGGGTGGTTCATCGGAAGATGAGGCTAATCGGCTCGATCTACGCCGGCGACACGATGGTGGGCCGAGGACGCGTGGTCGCAAAGCGCCACGACACCACCGTCGACCCGCCGCGCTACCTGCTCGATTTACAGATCGAGGTGACCAACCAACGCGGTGAGCTGTGCTGTCCGGTCGAGCTCACCCTGCAACTACCCAGGTAGATGCGATGGCCGAAGACTTGGGCGAACGACATTTGGCGGTGTGCCGACGGTTCGGCGAGTCGGTGCGTGCGGCGCACGGAAGGTGGGATCGTCGGTCGCCGTGCGATGCGTGGGATGCCAGGGGAGTGCTGGAGCACGTCATCGGTTTTCACGACGTGCTGCTGCTGCGACCGCTTGGGCTCAAGCCCGATCGCCCGCGCGACGATCCACAGATGCGGTGGGAGCTGACCTACGGGGCGCTGGAGAAGGCGTTCGAACCCGGTCGGGGCCTGTTCGAACGCGTCGTTGACGTACCGGAATTACCGGGCAATCCCGCGACCAGACTGGATGCGAGCGCGGTGATGCCGAACCTGACCCGCGACGTGTTGGTGCATACCTGGGACCTCGCCCGGGCGGTGGGCGCCGACGACCGGTTGGACAGTGGGTGGTGCGAGCACTTCTACGCGGCATTGCAGAGCGACCCACTGGCGCTGAGTGTTTCGGGAATGTTCGACGCTCCCGTCGGGGCGAGTGACTGCACCGACGCGCAATCGAAACTTCTGGCCCGGCTGGGCCGCAACCCCGGCTGGCAATCGCAGCACGACCAAAGCTCGTAGCGCTTTGTTCTCCGGGCGGGTCAGCCGGACCCGGTGACCATCGGCATGAGGTAGTCGCGCACGTATGCGCGGGTGTCGTCAATGGTGGCGAGTTTGATGCTGGTGTGTGGGGTGACGATGAACGACAGGGTGAGGCGAGTCTGTAGTTCTGCGACAGTACGCAGGTGGCGCTCCTGGGCGGGCGTTGTCTTGGCACTGCCGTAGAGCTCGGTGCGCAACCACGCAACGGAGTAGTCGGTGGCGAAATCAAGGATGGCGCCAGCGTCGATGGTCAGGCTCGGCAGAATCGCTTCGGGCTCAGTGCGCAGCATCTTCCTGAGCAGCGAGTGTTCACGGAGGAATGTCACGGTGAACACGGTGCCGTAGACCATGCGGTCTTCGAACGTGCTGGCGCGCGAGCGTGCGGCCGCGCTGCCCTGCAGGAAGCGGCGCGCTTCGGCGAGCACGAGGGCGTCGGTCAGCGCAGCTTTGGTGGGGAAACGCCGGTAGAGGGTCGCTCGACCTACGCCGCTGCGGCGGGCGACGTCTTCCATCGTGGAGCGTCGCATCCCGACCAGTTCGGCCTGCTCGAGCGCGGCTGCCAGGATTCGCGTGGTGATCTGGTCGGGGTTGTCGAGCTGGGCGACGACGGCGGGGTCGGGTTCGGCAATTCGTCGGATGAACTCCGCCGCTCGGGTCGACGTCACTCACTTCCTCCTTGCTCGTTCGGCGCGGTCGCCGTATCGTGGCCATCGAAGCATGCGAGACATTGATTGTCTTATCGTCTCATGCGTCTCATGATAGCGGGTCGCGTTGCTCGCGGAAGCGGAGTTGCCATGCGTGTCGGTCTATGGGTTCGGTGGTTGGCAATGCATGGTGTGCCTCGAGCGTTTTTGGCGGTTCGGGCGCGGGCCGGCGACCCGTTGGCTCGGCTGCTCGCCAGTCACGGACGCGGCAACGACCCCTATCCGCTGATGGATGAACTCAGGGCGCAGGGACCGCTGGTACACACACCGTTCACATGGGTGAGCGTCGATCATGGTGTCTGCCGAGAAATTCTGCGAGACAAAAGATTCGGTGTCACCGGGCAGACAGAAATGGTGCCGCGGCCGCTTCGGGCGCTGATCTCGCGCACTGACCCCGGCGTGCCCAATCCGGTGGATAAGCCCGCGATGGTGGTGGTGGATCCACCCGAGCACACCCGCTACCGACAGTTGGTGGCTCAAAGCTTCACCCCGCGTGCCATCGGCACGCTGAGTACGCGGGTGGTCGAGGTCAGCAGGGAATTGATAGACCGGATCGCCGCCACACCGAACCCTGACTTGATCGCCGACTTCGCGGCTCAACTGCCGGTCGCGATTATTGCCGAGATCCTCGACCTGCCCGTCGACATCCACCCGCGCATGCTGGAGTGGGGCCACAGCGGCGCCCCACTGTTGGATGTCGGAATCGGCTGGAAGACCTACCGCCGTGCCATCGATGGGTTGCGAGGTGCCGATGAGGACCTACGTGAGCGCTTTCACCAGGTGCGCACCGGTGGGCCGAGCGACAATCCGTTCAGCAGGATGGCCGCCGACGGCACACTCACCGATCGTGAGCTCGCCGCGAATGCTGCGCTGCTGGTCGGCGCGGGCTTTGAGACCACGGTGAACCTGATCGGCAATGGCATTGTTGTGCTGCTGCAAAACCCCGAGCAGCTGGCACGGTTGCGCGATGACCCCGACTCGTGGCCTGCGGCCGTCGAGGAGATCCTGCGCTTCGACAGCCCCGTCCAGATGACCGCGCGCACTGCTGGGTGCGATGTCGAAATCGCCGGACGTCACATCGCCGCGGGCGACATGGTCGCCCTGCTGCTCGGGGGCGCGAATCGCGACCCAGAGGCATTCCCCGACCCCAACAGCTTCGATATCAACCGGCCCAACGCACGCGAGCACCTGGCGTTCGCCTCCGGCGTGCACGCTTGCCTCGGCGCCGCCCTGGCCCGCATCGAAGGCGCGACTGCCCTGCGCGCACTCTTCGAAACCTTCCCCGATCTGTGCCTGGTCGAACCCATCCAACGGCGTGGTCTGGTCAATTTGCACGGATTCGCCCGGCTGCCAGCGCAACTGGGCAGCCGACGGGCAACTCCCGCGGACCTGCCCGCGTGACATCGTTGCGGGTTCACCGCAGGGACGTGGAACTTCAAGGCGCACGCGGAAGCCATTACAGCCCAACGAATATACGGACGTTACCGGTAAAGCCGCATATTCGATTCCGGCGTATTCGTCACAGCGGGGAGCGCGGAGTCGACCCGGCCTTGTTCATTCAGACTCGTCCCCAAAAATCGGCTCTTTACCCGCGGTTAGCCAGCTCGGCGATATGTACTGGTCGCGCGACAGCACAAGCGTGGGCGCCGGACTGAACATGTCATCGACATAATGGTGACCTGGGTGACCGCTGCTGTTCAGCACCTTCAACTTCTCGATGATCTCGACCGCTCTGGTGTGATCTAGCCGCCACACCACGCGATCGTCATCCAGCTCGATGTCGGCCGCGCCGGCCTCGATGACGAAATCGTGAACCCTTCCGCGGCGCTGCAGTCGCGACGATCCTTGCTGCTCTGCCTGAGTCAGCGCCGCCAAAAAGCTGTCAAGCCCGGCGCGGTCCATAGCCAACAACACAACGTCCTCGCCCTTGAACTCACTGACGCGCTTGATGCGATCGCATTCATAGGGCATCCATTCTTGCGACTGCGCGGGCGCTCGGCGCGGCTGGGCGGCAACCCCGGCTGGCAGCCGTAGTGGTTAACCAGGCAGCGGTGGCATCGCTCCCTTGCTTACCACCGACTGCAGCTCGACATATTCGTGCAGGCCCTCCGGGCCGAACTCGCGACCGATGCCCGATTGCTTGAAACCGCCGAACGGGCTGCCGATGTCGAGTGTGTACATGTTGATGCCGTAGGTGCCGGCGCGCACACCCGCGGCGACCTCGAGGCCGTGCGCGACATCGGCGGTCCACACCGACCCGGCCAGACCATAGTCGCTGTCGTTGGCGATGCGGATCGCGTCGTCTTCGTCGCGGTAGGTCAGCACGCTCAGCACCGGGCCGAATATCTCCTCCCGCGCGATGCGCATGTCGTTGTTCGCGTCGACGAACAGAGTGGGCCGCACGTACCAGCCTCGCTCGCTCGGAGCGTCCTCGCCGCCAAGGACAATGTGGGCGCCCTCTTTGACCCCGGACCTGATGTAGTCCTGCACCCGATGCTGCTGCCGTTGGGCCACCAGGGGCCCGACGTCGGTCGCCTCATCGGACGGATCGCCGACGTGCAGACCCGACATCATGTCGGCCAGCGCGTCGACGACTTCGTCGTGCCGCCGTTCGCTGACAAGAATGCGAGTCTGCGCGACGCAGGCCTGACCGTTGTTCATCAGACTTGCGCTCTTCAGGCCCTTGACCGTCTTGTCGATATCGGCATCGTCGAGAATGATCGCCGCCGACTTGCCGCCGAGCTCCAGGCTGACCCGCTTGAGTTGCTCGCCGCACAGCGCGGCGATCCGGCGTCCGACAGCACTCGACCCGGTGAACGCGATCTTGTCCACACCCGGATGGCGTACCAGCGCCTCGCCGACATCCGTCCCCCCGGGCAGCACCGACACCACCCCGTCAGGCAGGTTCAGCTGCTCGATCATCTCGGCCAACCACAAAGCATCCAAAGGTGTTTCGGGTGCGGGTTTGACGATGACGGTGCAACCCGCGATCAGGGCGGGAATCAGCTTGGGCATGATCAGGAATTGCGGCACGTTCCACGGCACAATCGCCCCGACCACACCGACCGGTGCTCGGCGCAGGTGTACTTCGCCGAGCACCCCTTGGCGGCGCTCGGCCCAGGGAAAATCGCGGGCGACCGCCAGCGCGAGGTGCATCAGCGACACCGCTGCCGTCGCTTGACCGAGCCGGCTGAAACTGCGCGGGGAACCCATCTCGTCGGTGATCAGGTCGGCCATCTCGTCGAGGTGACCGGAGTAGATGGTCGCGAGCTCTTCCACCTTGCGCATCCGCTCGCTCGGGTCGAGTCGAGGCCACGGGCCGTGGTCGAACGCATGTCGCGCGGCGGCGACCGCGGCGTCGACGTCGGCCGGGGCGGCAGCAGGAGCCTCGCCGATCGGCTCTTCGGAATGCGGGGAGACGACCGTTATCCGGTTCCGACTGGACGGCTCGCGCCAGTGTCCGCCGATGAAAAGCTGGTCGTAGCAACGGTGGTCGCGGTTTTCCATCATTGGGGCACCACCTCTGAAAAGGGCGACGGCAACTTCGCTATTGATGCTAACATAGCAAAAAAGCCAGGCAGGAGCCTCGGGTCCATAGTGAAGGCCGATGTGAGCGACGAACTTCGCGTGACAACGGATGGCGCTGTACGGATCGTCACGATCAACCGCCCGGATGCTCATAATGTCATCGACGCGAGCCTGCACCACAAGCTGCTTGACGTATGGCGTGACCTGGAGCGCGACCCCGGAGCCCGCTGCGTGGTGCTCACCGGCGCCGGCAAAACCTTCAGCGGCGGAGGCGATTTCGCGTTCCTGAAAGCCCAGCACCGCTCCCTTGCCCTCCGGTATGACATCTCCGCGCAGGCCTCGGACATTTTGAACGCGATGATCAACTTCCGCCTGCCAGTCGTCGCGGCGGTCAACGGCCCCGCCGTCGGGCTGGGCGCATCGCTGGCACTGTGTTGCGACCTGGTGTTGATGTCCGAGCGCAGTTATCTGTGCGATCCACACGTCTCGATCGGGCTGACCGCCGGCGACGGCGGGGCGTTGCTGTGGCCATATATGACCAGCCTGATCCGCGCAAAGGAATACATCTACACCGGTGAGCGCATTCCGGCCGAGCTGGCGGTAAATCTGGGCCTGGCCAATCGCGTCACCACCGCCGACACACTGATGGACGAGGCGCTACAGCTTGCCGCGCGGCTGGCGGCCCAGCCGGCCCGCGCACTGCAGACCACCAAGCGGGCGTTCTCCAAGCACATCGCTCAAACCGCGATCGCCATCATCGACTACGGGCTGGCCGCCGAGACGCTTGAACTTGGCGCCGACGACCACATCGACAAGGTGCGTGAGTTCCTCGGCGCCGACAAGTACGACGCGATCGATACCCCCGAGGGGTGACATGAACACCGATTGGCGCAATTACCCGTTCCGGCTTGTGCCCGACGACCGCGCGCTGGATTTCCCCGCCGCCGAGGGCGAACACGCCGACCAGGAATCCGACACCTGGTTCATCGCCGGCGAGCTGACCGGTGCGACGGGCCGCGCGTTCGCGTTCCTGACCATCTTCAACAAGAACCGCCCGGGCGGGACAGTGGTCGCCGACTTTTACACGATGTCGCTCTTCGATTGCGATACCGGCGAATACGGCACCTACACCGATTACGACATGCCGCCGAAGAACATGCGGCCGGACGCGCGACCAAAGATGTCCATGGCCGCCGGATACCTCGACATCCGCTACGACAGCAGCGCCGGGTCGGTGGCGTGGACGACGTGCCGCGACGACGATGGGGAACTGCGGCCCTATACCTACCGCGTCAGCCTGCGCGGCGTCGATCAGGCCGGCCAGTCGATGGAACTGGACTTGACCGTCACGCCGACCCGCGCGCCGGTACCCGTTGGCGCGGACACGTGCAACGGCAAGATCATCTGCTTCGGCCAGCACGACACCTATTCGTACTTCCAGACCGGGATGGCGATGAACGGGACGCTGCGCTGGGGTGAGCTACGTGAAGAGGTCAGCGGCAGCGCAGGACACGTCGATCGGCAGTGGTTCCCCAAATACGCCGGCGGCGGGGGAACCGGGGGAGACCCGCGCGCCAGGTCGCACGAATGGCGCACGATCAACCTGGACAACGGCGTTGACATGAGCATCTGGCGACAGTTCGATCGGTTGAACGGCAATGCGCTGCAACCATTTACGGGTGTAACGGTGAGTTACCCCGACCAGGCGACGGCTCCGGAGTGCGCGGAGGACGTCGAGGTCACGGTGAGCAGCTACGTGCGATGGCCTGATGCGATCCGGCCGCTGGTGAAGCCGCTGGCCCCGGCTCGGTTCATGCCTGACCGGCACCGGCTGCGCTGTGCCAGTTTGGAACTGGACCTCAGCGGAGAGCCGCTGGTGGCGGCACCGGCGCACGGCCTGCCGATCGAATACATGGAGGGGCCGTATCGCTACCGTGGAACGTTGCGGGGAGAACCGGTGAGCGGCTTCGCGTTCTACGAGCGCTCGCTGGCGCTCTACCGGGATTGGGAGTTGATCGATGTGCTGGCGGCTGCCGTCGAAAATCTCAGCCCGGCCGAGCAGCAGTTGGTCGACCAGGTCCGGCCGTTGGTGGTCTCGGGCCGCCGCGCAGAGGCACGAAAGTTGTTGCAGGCCACCGAGCAGCCGGATTGCCGCGACGTGGTCGACGCGCTGATTGCAGCGTTATCGGCCGACAGCTGACGACGTCCTCGCAGGGGTCCAGGATGCCCAGGAGGTGTGGCGATGCTGCAGCCCCGGTTCGTTGCGGCCGAACAACAGGTGATCGCGGGCGCCGGACTCGAGGTTGGCCTGTAGGCCCGCGACGAGCCGGTAGTCCTCGTCGCGCACGGTGGCATGGGCATAGTCGAAGACAGCTTGGGCGCCGGCTGCCACAGATTCCTCGGAGATGTCGAGCGGCGTCGAATTCTGGTGGACGGTAATGGATCTGCCTGGCAAGGCGGCGGGGTAGATGCGGAACAGCTCGCCGTTGGCGATGGTCACCGACAGTACGATGTTCGGAAACAGCGCATAGATCACCACCATGTTCTGGAAGGGGTCCCACTGGTCTTCGGGGACGTTCTCCAGCTCCAGGATGGAGTTCAGCGGGAAGATCAAGCGGTGATGCGGTCCGAACGAATCGAAGACCGTGCAGTTGCTGCGGGCAATCGTGGCGAAGGTCTCCCGGTGGACGGTGGCGAAGTGGTAATTCTCCGCGAAGGTGTCGACCGCCAGTTTCCAGTTGATCGGCGAGTCGAGGACCTTCTCGCCCAGCGGAGACCACCGGCCGATGCCCCACGAGTCGAGTTCTTCGGCCAGCGGACCCAGATGTGCGGAGATATTCAACGTGGCGGCGGGATCGAGTGCCACCCAGAGGAATCCGGCGAATTCGGTAGCCGGCAGCTCGGTCAGGCCGTCGGATTTCACCTGTACGCCGGGGAAGCCTTCCCGGCCGGGCAGGCCGACTAACCGCCCGCTGTCGTCATATGTCCATGCGTGATACGGGCAGGTGAATCGCTTGGCCTTACCGCAACCGGTGACAACCTGCGACTGCCGATGCAAGCAGACGTTGTTGAACGCCTTGACCGAACCGGTGGACGTTCTCGTCAGGAGAACGGCTCGCCCCATCACCGACTTGGTGCAGTAGGTGCCCGGCTCCGGCAACTCGGATACATAACCGACCAGCTGTGGGCTGGCCAGCAGCATCGCGACGTCCCGCTGGTGGCGCTCGATCGACGTGTACTCGCCTGCATTGACCGTGTGCTCGGCCGGCGCAAGGTCGGTCGTTTTATCGCGTGCCAGCTTCACGGCACGTCGGGTCAAGTCGATGAGTTGGTCGCGTTCCATCGCGGTCCTCCACCGTCGGGCTGACGCACTTCTTGACGCTAACTTTATAAACTTAGCAAGTACAAGAAGTAATCAGCAGCGACGACGTGTCCGGGCGCCGTTAAGTCATCCTCCGGGGGGTTCCCACGCGGATCCGCCGGGCGTCTCCACGCAGGCAACAGGTATGCCCGAGTTTGACGTGGTTGTCGACCCCGGAGGGCCGCAGGGCATCCCGACGGCAGGCCGAGGATCCAGGCCGGATGGGGTAGTCGTCGGCGACGGCGAATGTGCCCTGGTTGTCTCCGGCACAGTCGTCTGTGCCGCCGAGGACGGGGTCGCCGTCGAAGCGGCCGTTGCTGCTGGCGACGCTGTCACCGTCGGCGGCGTGCTCGTTCTGGGAGCCGGAGCCTTGACGATCGGCGGCGGGATGGCCGTCGCTGGTGCCGGGCGCACGGGCGCGGTGCTGGTCACCGGGGACAAAGTATCGACATTGGTGGGCGTGTCATCGGGCTGAGAGGCCGACCGCAAAGCCATGACGCCCAAAATCCCTCCCAGCGCCACCGCCAGGATGGTGAGGCCGAGCGCTGCCGTGTGCAGCAGCCGACGACGACGACGCGACGCGATCGATGGGTCGTCAGGCGCAGCGCTCCATACATCAGGTTCCGCCAACGTGATGGCATCGTCGCCTTCGGACTCTCGTAGGCCATCCGGCGGGGCGACGGCATCGTCAACTTCAGCCGTTGACAACACATCTGGCGGCGCGGCGACATCGCCGACTTCGGCAGCTGGCGGAGCGGATACCGCTGCAGCTGGTGGAGGGGCTACCGCGGGCTCGGCCGGCGACGCGTCGTCGGTCTCCGGCTCGGTGAGGAGCGAAGCGGCTCTAGCACTCGGGATCAAAGACTTCAGGTTGCCCCTCGCCTCAAGTGCTTTGGCGAATTCTCGACATTGCGGGAATCTCTCGGCGGGTGCCTTCATGAGTGCGCGGGCGAAGGGCGCGTCGAAGTAGATCAACTCGGGTTTCACATCACTTGGCCGTGGCGGCGCTTCGTTGAGGTGCTTACTGATCACCACGGCGGGGTTCATGTGCGCAAACGGTGGCCACCCGGTCAGGAGGTGAAACGCTGTGCATGCCAAGGCATATTGGTCAGCTTGGCCATCGATCGAGTCGTCCATCAGCTGCTCGGGCGCTGCATAGCTCACGGTGCCGATGCCAAGGTTCGCCCGAGTCAGACTGTTGGTCTCGTCGGGGCGCCGGGCGACACCAAAGCCTGCCAGCAAAATTCGTCGTCTGCCGGATGCCGAATCGCTGAGAAGGATGTTGCTCGGGTTCACGTAGCGATGCACCAGCCCCTGTTCGTGGGCGTAATCGAGGGCGTCCGCGATCGCGGAGACGATCTCGATCACCATGTCTGGCGGCATGCCGTCGGGATAGGTATCGGTTAGCAGCTGGGCGGCGTCGGTGCCGTCGACGTAGTCCATCGCGAGCCACAGCCGGTCGTCGAACTCACCGCGATCGTGGAGGCCGACGATGTTGGGGTGCCACAGAGCGGCTGCCCGGTCGGATTCCTGGTGGAACCGGAAGCGGTACTCCGGGTCGGCCGACACATCGGCCGGCAGAATCTTGAGCGCGTACTGGCGCGGCAACCTCGGGTGTTCAGCCAGATAGAGCTCACCGATCTGCCCGCACCCGAGCAGCCGAACAATACTGAACCCGGCGGCCGTCGCACCACTGACCAGCGGCATGGGGAGGATCGTACATACCGGCGCGTGCACCCGTCCCCGGTGCTGGGGCTTAGTCGCCGACAGCCCGCATTCGGCAGAGTGAGAATGTCCGGGTGAGCGAACTTGGAAGCCACCAGACCAGCGCGCCGTTCGCGCACCGACTCCGCGAGATGTCGGGCCGCGACCCCCACGAGCCGCATCGGGTGGCTACGCCGTTGGAGCTGCTGTTTGACCTGACGTTCGTCATCGCCTTCGGGGTAGCCGCTTCGCAATTTGCACACATGCTGGCCACCGGTCACATCGGAGCCGGGCTGGCCGGCTTCTCATTCGCCACCTTCGCTGTCAGCTGGGCCTGGATCAACTTCAGTTGGTTCGCTTCGGCCTATGACACCGACGACTGGGTGTACCGCCTGACGACGATGCTGCAAATGGTCGGTGTCCTGGTGCTGACGCTGGGGATTCCGGAGGTCTTCTCGTCGATTGCCGAGGGCCGACACGTCAACAACCGGGCCCTGGTCGCCGGCTACGTAGTGATGCGCGTTGCCATGGTGATCCAGTGGTTGCGCGCCGCGAAGCAAGACCCCGACCGGCGATCGGCCTGCCTGACCTACGCGTCCGCGATCACCGTGGCACAGGTCGGATGGATTGCTGTTGCCACCGCCAACAACTCGGTGGGTGTCAGCTTCATCTTGTTAGGCCTGATGATCGCGATCGAACTGACCGGTCCGCTACTCGCCGAAAAGCGCAGGGGCGGGACGCCGTGGCACGCTCACCACATCGTCGAGCGCAATGCCTTGCTAACGATCATTGCGCTCGGCGAAGGCGTGGTGGGGACGGTCGCGTCACTGTCGGCGGTGGTCGCCGAGCAGGGTTGGACGACCGACGCCGTACTGGTCGCGGTCGCCGGGACCGGTCTGACCTTCGGTATGTGGTGGGTCTACTTCGTGGTGCCGGCCGCCGACCTGCTGCACGCCCATCGCGAGCGCTCGTTCGGCTACGGCTACCTACACATCGTGTTGTTCGGATCGATCGTCGCCACCGGTGCCGGGCTGCATGCTGCCGCGGACTACATCGAACACCGGTCGGAGCTGGGCTCGGTTGCCACGGTCACGGCGGTTGCGGTGCCGGTCGGCGTCTACGTCTGCACCGTCTTTGGTACCTACTTGCTGCTGGTGCGAACCTGGGACGAGTTCTACGCGGTCGATGTGTTGATATGCCTGCTGGTGTTGGCTGCGGCGGTAGGGCTTGCGGCCGCAGGCATTTCGATGGCGGTGTGCCTGCTGGTTGTGATGGCAGCGCCGGCGGCCGTGGTCGCCAGTTTCGAGTTGTTCGGGCACCGGCACCTGGCGGAGGTGGTGGAGCAGGTCCGCCAACGCTGATACAGATGTGACCAGTGGCGTTGATGTGGTAATTGGTGCATTTGTCGTATCCTGTGACGCGTGACGCGTATGTCGCGGCGCTCTGTGCTGAAACTCGCGGCGGCGACACCTGCCCTGATCGGTCTCGGTGTCGCGGCGGGGTCGCTCTGCGCCCCGTCGGCCTCGGCGGATGGCCTGGGCGTCTTACTGGACTATGCGGCCGGAGTGATCCCCGCCAGCCAGATCCGGGCGACCGGCGCAGTGGGCTCCATCCGGTACGTATCCGATCGTCGGCCCGGCGGCTCCTGGATGCTGGGCAAGCCGATCCAACTGCCCGAAGCCCGCGACCTCAACCAGAACGGTCTCAAGATCGTCTCCTGCTACCAGTACGGCAAGCAGAGCTCCGCCGACTGGCTAGGCGGTCAAAGCGCGGGCGTCACGCATGCCCAGCGCGGGTGGCAGCTGCACACCGCCGCCGGTGGCCCGGCTGGCGCCCCCATCTACGCCTCAATCGACGATGACCCGTCCTACGAGCAGTACAAGCAGCAGGTAGCGCCCTATCTGCGAGGCTGGGAGTCGGTCGTCGGCCACCAACGGACCGGCGTATACGGCAACTCCAAGACGATCGACTGGGCGCTGCACGACGGCCTGGGTTCCTACTTCTGGCAGCACAACTGGGGCTCACCGCGCGGATACACCCATCCCGCCGCGAATCTGCACCAAGTCGAGATCGACAAGCGCAACGTCGGCGGCGTCGGGGTCGACATCAACAACATCTGCAAGCCCCAGTTCGGTCAGTGGGCCTGAGCTGAGCTGACCCGCGGGTAAGTTTCCAGCAAACTTCCGCTGCCCCCACTGGCGGACCGATCTTCATCGGTCACTGCGCGGCGCGTCGTCAGGCGTGGAACGGCACGCCCGGCGGAGCGCAGATTTTTCAGATAACGATTGCATAACAATACTGCCTTGATCTGCACTGTTGTTGCTACTCGACCGTAACCACCTACATGCAGCAGGTTTGGTCCAGAGGCCATCGGCCGCGGTTGGGCGGAGTGTTACCCAGGGCACCATTACCCGTGCGTAGAACTCACCAGTAACCGATTCGCGCAGAAAGTCCCACTGGTCCTTATGACACCCTTATTGCAGGCGATGACGCCCCTCGGTCGGCCCGCCGAAGCCGGGTCAGCCGAGACGCGGTCGGTTAGACGGGGGGTCAGTCGGATTTAGACGACATCCGCAGGGCAGCGCGGCTCTGACACGCAAGGCGATGAGCGCTTTATAGGGAGATACGCACGTGACGATCTACGAGCACCACCGAGTGTCGGCCGACCACGACGGGATGACCGCGGAGGCCACGCACGGCACTCATGCTCTGGTCGATCGTCTCACCGCCGGCGAGCCCTATGCCGTCGCGTTCGGCGGGCAAGGCGGCGCGTGGCTGGAGACGCTGGAAGAGCTGGTGTCCTCGGCAGGCATCGAATCCGAGTTAGCGACGCTGGTCGGCGAGGTGGATCTGCTGCTCGAGCCGGTCGCCAAGGAACTCGTCGTGGTCCGTCCCATCGGCTTTGAGCCGCTGCGTTGGGTACGCGCGCTGGCTGCCGAGGACCCGGTTCCATCCGCCAAGCAACTCACGTCGGCAGCGGTGTCGTTGCCCGGCGTGCTGCTGACCCAGATTGCCGCGATCCGCACCCTTGCGCGGCAAGGCATGGACTTGCAAGCCACCCCGCCGGTGGCCGTCGTCGGGCACTCGCAAGGCATTCTGGCCGTGGAGGCTCTGAAAGCCGCCGGAGCACGCGACAAGGAGCTGCTGGCCCTCGCACAGCTGATCGGCGCCGCCGGCACGCTGGTGGCCCGCCGCCGCGGCATCTCGGTCCTCGGCGATCGCCCGCCGATGATGTCGGTCAGCAACGCCGACCCGGAGCGCATCTACCGGCTGCTCGACAAGTTCTCCCAAGATGTCCGGACCGTGCTGCCGCCCGTGTTGTCGATCCGCAACGGCCGGCGCTCGGTCGTCATCACCGGCACCCCCGAGCAGCTGTCCCGCTTCGAGCTGTACTGCAAGCAGATCTCGGAGAAGGAGGAAGCCGACCGCAAGAACAAGATCCGCGGCGGCGACGTCTTCGCGCCGGCCTTCGACCCGGTGCAGGTCGAGGTGGGCTTCCACACGCCACGCCTGGCCGACAGCATCGACATCGTCGGCGACTGGGCGGAGAAGGTCGGCCTCGACGTCGAATTGGCCCGCGCGATGGCCGAGTACATCCTGGTACAGCAGGTCGACTGGGTGGACGAGGTCGTCGGGGTCCATGAGGCAGGCGCCCGCTGGATTCTCGACCTGGGCCCCGGCGACATCCTGACCCGGCTCACCGCACCGGTGATCCGCGGCCTGGGCATCGGGATCGTGCCCGCGGCGACCCGCGGCGGTCAGCGCAACCTCTTCACGATCGGCGCCGTCCCCGAGGTGGCCCGCCCCTGGTCCAGCTACGCCCCGTCGGTGGTCACCTTGCCCGACGGCAGGGTCAAACTCTCGACGAAGTTCACCCGGCTGACCGGCCGGTCGCCGATCTTGCTGGCCGGCATGACCCCGACCACCGTCGACGCCAAGATCGTCGCCGCCGCGGCCAACGCCGGGCACTGGGCCGAGCTCGCCGGCGGCGGGCAGGTCACCGAACCGATCTTCAACGACCGCATCGAGGAGCTTTCCGGGCTGCTTGACCCCGGTCGGACCTACCAGTTCAACGCGCTGTTCCTCGACCCGTATCTGTGGAAGCTGCAGGTCGGCGGAAAACGGTTGGTACAAAAGGCCCGCCAGTCCGGTGCGCCGATCGACGGCCTGATCGTCAGTGCAGGCATCCCTGAGCTGGAAGAGGCCGTCGAGCTGATCGACGAACTCAACGAGATCGGGATCAGCCACGTGGTGTTCAAACCGGGCACCGTCGAGCAGATCCGTTCGGTCATCCGCATCGCCACCGAGGTGCCGACCAAGCCGGTCATCATGCACATCGAGGGCGGGCGCGCCGGCGGTCACCACTCCTGGGAAGACCTCGACGATCTGCTGCTGGCCACCTACTCGGAGTTGCGGTCGCGGCCCAACATCACCGTCTGCGTCGGCGGCGGCGTCGGCACCCCCGAGCGGGCGGCCGAATACCTGTCCGGGCGCTGGGCCGAGTCCTACGGTTTCCCGTTAATGCCCGTCGACGGCATTCTGGTCGGCACCGCGGCAATGGCGACCGAAGAGTCCACGACGTCGCCGTCGGTCAAGCGGATGCTAGTCGGAACGCAGGGCACCGACCACTGGATCAGCGCCGGAAAAGCTCAGGGCGGCATGGCTTCCAGCCGCAGCCAGCTCGGCGCCGACATCCACGAGATCGACAACTCCGCTTCCCGGTGCGGGCGCCTGCTCGACGAGGTTGCCGGAGACGCGGAGGCGGTCGCGGAGCGCCGTGACGAGATCGTCGCAGCGATGGCCGCCACGGCCAAGCCGTACTTCGGCGACGTCAGTGAGATGACCTACCTGCAGTGGCTGCAGCGTTATGTCGAACTGACCATCGGCGACGGCAACAGCACGGCCGACACTTCCGCACCGGGCAGCCCGTGGCTGGCCGACACCTGGCGCGACAGGTTCGAGCAGATGCTGCAACGAGCCGAGGCGCGGCTGCACCCGCAGGACCACGGCCCGATCGAGACCCTGTTCGCCAGCTCAGATGAAGCCGGTGTACGGCTGCTGGAGAACCCCGGTGAGGCCGTCGCCGCCTTGATGGCGCGCTATCCCGACGCTGAGACCGTGCAGCTGCACCCGGCCGATGTGCCGTTCTTCGTCACGCTGTGTAAGACGCTGGGCAAGCCGGTCAACTTCGTGCCGGTCATCGACAAGGACGTCCGGCGCTGGTGGCGCAGCGACTCGCTGTGGCAGGCCCACGACGCCCGCTACGAAGCCGACCAGGTGTGCATCATTCCCGGCACCGCCGCGGTCGCCGGCATCACCCGGATGGACGAACCGGTCGGCGAATTGCTGGACCGCTTCGAACAAGCCGCGGTCGACGAGGTGCTCTCGACCGGCGCGCAGCCCGCGGGGGTCACCGCGCGCCGGCAGCGTCGCGTCGACGTGCGTGGGCCGCTGGCCATCGTGCTCGACGCCGCGGATGTGCTGTGGGCCGGCCGCGCCGCCACCAACCCGGTACACCGCATCGCCGATCCCGGCGAATGGCAGGTGCACGACGGAGCAGAAGAGTCACGAGCGACCCATTCATCTACCGGCGCGCGGCTGCAGGCCTTCAAAACAGAAGGGGCCGACCAGGTAGTGCTGAGCGTGCCGATCGCGGGCACCTGGATCGATATCCGATTCAGCTTGCCCGCCAGCACGATTGACGGCGGCATTCCGGTTGTCCGCACCAAGGACGCCATCGAAGCCATGCGCTCGGTGCTCGCCATCGCCGCCGGTGTCGACGGTCCGGACGCGCTGCCTCGGGTGCACAACGGGACGGCCACCGTGACCGTGCCGTGGGACCCCGAGCAGGTGGCCGACCACACCGGCGTCACCGCCATCTTCGGCGAGCCGCTGGCGCCCACCCTAACCACCGTGCCCGACGCTTTGGTCGGTCGATGCTGGCCCGCGGTTTTCGCGGCCATCGGCTCCGCGGTCACTGCTGCCGGTATCCCGGTTGTGGAGGGCTTACTGAGCCTGGTGCATCTGGACCATGCCGCGCATCTGGTTGGCTCGCTGCCCAAGGTGCCGGCTGAATTGACCGTTACCGCAACCGCTTCGGTGGCCACCGATACCGAAGTCGGCCGAGTCGTGCCGATCTCGGTGACGGTTGCCGCAGCAGACCGCACAGTTCTTGCCACCCTCGAGGAGCGGTTCGCAATCCGTGGCCGCATCGGCGCTGCCGAACTGGCCGACCCGCTGCGGGCCGGTGGCGCGGTATCCGAGAACGCCACCGACACGCCTCGGCGCCGCCGGCGGGACGTCACGCTCCCCGCACCGGTCGACATGCGCCCGTTCGCTGTGGTTTCGGGCGATCACAACCCGATTCACACCGATCGATCCGCCGCACTGCTGGCCGGTCTTGAATCGCCGATCGTCCACGGCATGTGGTTGTCCGCGGCGGCACAACATGTGGTGACCGCGACCGACGGCCAGGCCCGACCTCCTGCTCGACTGGTCGGCTGGACGGCCCGCTTCCTGGGTATGGTGCGCCCCGGCGACGAGGTGGACTTCCGGGTCGACCGCGTCGGAATCGACCAGGGCGCCGAGGTTTTGGAGATAGCGGCACGCATCGGATCCGACCTGGTGATGTCGGCGACGGCACGGCTGGCTGCGCCCAAGACCGTCTACGGGTTTCCCGGTCAGGGCATCCAGCACAAGGGCATGGGCATGGAAGTCCGGGCCCGCTCGAAGGCCGCCCGCAAGGTGTGGGACAAGGCGGACAAGTTCACCCGCGACACGCTGGGCTTCTCGATACTGCACGTGGTGCGCGACAACCCGACCAGCATCATCGCCAGCGGCGTGCACTACCACCACCCCGAGGGCGTGCTCTACCTGACTCAGTTCACCCAGGTCGCCATGGCGACGGTGGCGGCGGCTCAAGTCGCCGAGATGCGCGAGCAGGGCGCGTTCGTGGAGGATGCCATCGCCTGCGGCCACTCCGTCGGCGAGTACACCGCGCTGGCCTGCGTGACGGGCATGTACGAGCTCGAAGGGTTGCTGGAGACGGTGTTTCACCGCGGCTCCAAAATGCATGACATCGTGCCGCGCGACGAGCTGGGGCGCTCGAACTACCGGCTGGCGGCGATCCGCCCGTCGCAGATCGATCTCGACGACGCCGACGTGCCGGGGTTCGTCCAGGAGATTTCGGCGCGTACCGGAGAGTTTCTGGAGATCGTGAACTTCAACCTGCGCGGCTCGCAGTACGCGATCGCCGGCACGGTGCTAGGGCTGGAGGCACTGGAAGCTGAGGTGGAGCGGCGCCGTGAGCTCTCCGGCGGTCGACGCTCGTTCATCCTGGTGCCGGGCATCGACGTGCCATTTCACTCGCGGGTCCTGCGAGTCGGTGTGGCCGATTTCCGCCGGTCACTGGAGCGGGTCATGCCGCGCGACAAAGATCCCGATCTGATCGTCGGGCGCTACATCCCCAACCTGGTGCCGCGCCCGTTCAGCCTCGACCGCGACTTCATCCAGGAGATCCGCGATCTGGTGCCGGCCGAGCCGCTCGATGAGATCCTCGCCGACTACGACACCTGGCGCGCCGAACGGCCGCGTGAGATGGCGCGGACAGTCGTCATCGAGCTGTTGGCCTGGCAGTTCGCCAGCCCGGTGCGCTGGATCGAAACCCAGGACCTGCTGTTCACCGAAGATGCCGCGGGCGGCCTGGGTGTGGAGCGGTTCGTCGAGATCGGCGTGAAGTCGGCGCCAACGGTCAGCGGACTCGCCACCAACACGCTCAAGCTGCCCGAATATGCGCACAGTACGGTCGAAGTGCTCAATGCCGAGCGCGACGCCGCGGTGCTGTTCGCCACCGACACCGACCCAGCGCCGGAGTCCGACGACGAACTGGAGCCGACCGCTGAGTCGGCCGCGGCTGAGGGCGCACGTCAGTGTGGAAGCGGCACCGGCACCGACTCCGACGGCTCCGTCCGGTGCTCCGCGGCCTGATGACATTTCGTTCGACGCGGCCGACGCCACCCTGGCGCTGATCGCGCTCTCGGCCAAGATGCGCATCGACCAGATCGAGGAGCTGGACTCCATCGAGTCCATCACCGACGGCGCGTCGTCGCGGCGTAACCAATTGCTGGTCGACCTGGGTTCCGAGCTGAACCTCGGTGCCATCGACGGCGCCGCCGAGGCCGACCTGGCCGGGCTGCGGTCACAGGTCACCAAACTGGCACGCACGTATAAGCCTTTCGGGCCAGTGCTTTCCGACGCGGTCAACGACCAGCTGCGGACGGTGCTGGGCCCGTCCGGGAAGCGGCCCGCGGCCATCGCCGAGCGGGTGAAGAAGACCTGGGAGCTCGGCGACGGCTGGGTCAAGCACGTCACGGTCGAGGTCGCGCTCGGGACCCGCGAAGGCACCAGCGTTCGTGGCGGCTCAATGGGGAACCTGCACGAGGGTGCCCTGGCCGATGCCGCCGCCGTCGACAAAGTCATCGACGGCGCGGTCGCGGCGGTGGCCGCACGCCGCGGGATTGCGGTGGCGCTGCCGTCGTCCGGCGGCGGCGGCGGTGCGACCGTCGACGCCGCGGCGCTGGGTGAGTTCACCGAGCAGATCACCGGCCGCGACGGGGTGCTCGCATCGGCGGCCCGGCTCGTGCTGGGTCAGTTGGGGCTCGACGACCAGGTCACCGTGCCGCCGGCCGCGAACGATGCCGAGCTGATCGACCTGGTCACCGCCGAACTGGGCGCGGACTGGCCACGGTTGGTGGCGCCGGTATTCGACGGCAAGAAGGCCGTGGTGTTCGACGACCGCTGGGCCAGCGCCCGCGAAGACCTGGTCAAGCTCTGGCTGATCGACGACGACGAGGCCAACGCCGACTGGGCGCGCCTGTCCGAGCGGTTCGAGGGTGCCGGCCACGTCGTCGCAACCCAGGCGACCTGGTGGCAGGGCAAGGCACTTGCGGCCGGGCGTCAGGTTCACGCCTCCCTGTACGGCCGGATCGCTGCCGGCGCGGAGAACCCGGAGAAAGGTCGCTATAGCGACGAAGTCGCGGTGGTGACCGGTGCGTCCAAGGGGTCGATCGCCGCGTCGGTGGTCGGACGGCTACTCGACGGCGGTGCCACCGTCATCGCGACCACGTCCAAGCTCGACGACGAGCGGCTGGCCTTCTACCGCGCGCTGTACCGCGATCACGCCCGTTACGGCGCCGCCCTGTGGGTGGTGGCGGCGAACATGGCGTCCTACTCCGACATCGACGCGCTGGCCGAATGGGTCGGCAGCGAGCAGACCGAAAGCCTTGGCCCGCAGTCGATTCACATCAAGGACGCGCAGACTCCCACGCTGTTGTTCCCGTTTGCGGCACCCCGTGTCGCCGGCGACCTGACCGAGGCCGGTTCGCGCTCGGAGATGGAAATGAAGGTGTTGCTGTGGGCGGTGCAGCGGCTGATCGGCAAGCTGTCCAGAATCGGCGCCGAGCGCGACATCGCCTCGCGACTGCACGTGGTGCTGCCCGGCTCGCCCAACCGCGGCATGTTCGGTGGCGACGGCGCCTATGGTGAAGCCAAGTCGGCGCTCGACGCCGTGGTGACCCGCTGGCAAGCCGAGTCGTCGTGGGCGCAGCGAGTCAGCCTGGCGCACGCGTTGATCGGCTGGACCCGCGGCACCGGGCTGATGGGCCACAACGATGCGATCGTCAGCGCTGTCGAAGAAGCCGGTGTGACAACGTATTCCACTGACGAGATGGCCGGCATGCTGCTTGCGCTCTGCGACATCGAGTCCAGGGCCGCTGCCGCCAACGCGCCGATCAAGGTGGACTTCACCGGCGGCCTCGGCGACGTCGATCTGGACATGGCCGAACTGGCCGCTAAGGCGCGCGAGGAGGTCACCTCCGAGGCCGCGACCGAAGAGGTCGACGCCGAGGGCACTATCGCCGCGCTGCCGTCCCCGCCGTGTGGCTTCACCCCGGCTCAGCCGCCGGAATGGGACGACCTCGACGTCGACCCGGCCGATCTGGTGGTGATCGTCGGCGGCGCCGAACTCGGCCCGTACGGCTCGTCGCGCACTCGCTTCGAAATGGAGGTCGACAACGAACTGTCTGCCGCCGGTGTGCTCGAACTGGCCTGGACCACCGGGCTGATCCGTTGGGAAGACGACCCGCAACCCGGTTGGTACGACACCGAATCCGGTGACCTGGTCGACGAGGCCGAGCTGGTCGAGCGCTATCACGACGTCGTGTTGGAACGCGTCGGCATCCGTGAGTTCGTCGACGACGGCGCGATCGACCCCGACCACGCCGCGCCGCTATTAGTGAGCGTGTTTTTGGAAAAGGACTTCACCTTCGTCGTCTCATCGGAGGCCGACGCCCGTGGGTTCGCCGAGTTCGACCCGGAGCACACGGTGGTCCGGCCCGTCCCCGAATCCAGCGACTGGCGGGTGACCCGCAAGGCGGGCACCGAGATTCGCGTGCCGCGCAAGACCAAGCTGTCGCGGACCGTTGGGGCGCAGATCCCCACCGGGTTCGACCCGACCGTGTTCGGCATCAGCCAGGACATGGCCAACTCGATCGACCGGGTGGCGCTGTGGAACATCGTCGCGACCGTCGACGCATTCTTATCGTCGGGTTTCACGCCGACCGAGCTGATGCGATGGGTGCACCCGGGCCTGGTGGCCAGCACTCAGGGCACCGGTATGGGCGGCATGACGTCGATGCAGACGATGTATCACGGCAACCTCCTGGGCCGAAACAAGCCGAACGACATCTTGCAGGAAGTTCTGCCAAATGTCGTTGCCGCACACGTCATTCAGAGCTATGTCGGTAGCTACGGCGCGATGATCCACCCGGTCGGCGCGTGCGCCACCGCGGCGGTCTCAGTCGAGGAGGGCGTCGACAAGATCCGCCTCGGCAAGGCCGAATTGGTGGTCGACGGGCGGCTTCGACGACCTGACGCTGGAGGCCATTATGGGCTTCGGTGATATGGCCGCCACCGCCGATACCGGCATGATGCGCGGCCGGGGTATCGCGGACTCGAAGTTCTCCCGTCCCAACGACCGGCGCCGGCTCGGCTTCCTGGAAGCGCAGGGGGGCGGCACCATCCTGCTGGCCCGCGGCGACCTCGCGGTCAAGATGGGTCTGCCGGTGCTGGCGGTTGTGGGCTACGCGCAGTCGTTCGCCGACGGTGTGCATACCTCGATCCCGGCCCCGGGGCTGGGCGCGCTGGGCGCTGGGCGGGGCGGCAAGGATTCTCAGTTGGCCCGATCGCTGGCCAAGCTGGGCGTCGCGGCCGACGACATCGCGGTGATCTCCAAGCACGACACCTCGACGCTGGCTAACGATCCCAACGAGACCGAACTGCATGAGCGGCTGGCCGATTCGCTCGGCCGGTCGGAAGGCGCGCCGCTGTTCATCGTGTCGCAGAAGAGCATGACCGGGCACGCCAAGGGCGGCGCGGCGGTCTTCCAGATGATGGGGCTGTGCCAGATCCTGCGCGACGGGGTGATCCCGCCCAACCGCAGCCTGGATTGCGTCGACGACGAACTCGCGAGCTCGGCGCACTTCGTCTGGGTACGCGACACGCTGCGGCTGGATGGCAAGTTCCCGCTGAAGGCCGGGCTGGTGACCAGCCTGGGGTTCGGCCACGTGTCCGGCCTGGTCGCGCTGGTGCACCCGCAGGCCTTCCTGGCCACACTGGACGCCGGGCAACGCGCGGACTACCAGCGACGGGCCGACGCTCGATTGCTGGCCGGTCAGCGTCGGTTGGCCTCGGCGATAGCCGGCGGGCGTCCGATGTACGAGCGGCCCGCGGACCGTCGTTTCGATCACGAGGTGTCCGAGAAGCGGCAGGAAGCGGCGATGTTGCTCGACGCGGAGGCGCGGTTGGGCGACGGGGACGTCTACCGTCGGTGACGATCCGATAGGTTCGCAACCCATGAGCATTGTCGGAGTGGGGATCGACCTTGTCTCCATCACTGAATTCGCCGAGCAGGTCGACCAGCCCGGAACCGTCTTCGCCGAAACCTTCACCCCGGGTGAACGGCGCGACGCCTCCGACAAGAGTTCGTCGGCGGCACGCCACCTGGCGGCGCGCTGGGCGGCCAAGGAGGCGGTGATCAAGGCCTGGTCCGGGTCGCGCTTCTCCCAACGGCCCGTGCTTCGCGAAGACATCCACCGCGATATCGAGGTGGTGACCGACATGTGGGGACGACCGCGGGTCCGGCTGACCGGAGCCATCGCCAAGCATTTGGCGGATGTGACGATCCATGTGTCGCTGACCCACGAAGGGGATACCGCGGCCGCGGTTGCCATCCTCGAAACCGAATAGCCGTAGCGCGCCGTATTGGCGGCGCGCGCTAGCCTCGAGGTCATGAGCGATCTCGTCGAACGCGTCCGCGAGGTATTGCCGTCGGTGCGCCGTGATCTGGAGGCGCTGGTACGCATCGAATCGGTAGGGGCCGATCCGGCTCGTCGCGACCAGGTGCACCGCAGCGCCAAAGCCACGGCGGACCTGTTGTCGCAGGCTGGTTTTGACGATGTACAGATCGTCAGCGAGCGCGGTGCACCCGCCGTCATCGCCCGGCATCCGGCACCGCCGGGAGCGCCCACGGTGTTGCTGTACGCCCACCACGACGTGCAACCCGAAGGCGATCCCGCACAGTGGACGTCACCGCCGTTCGAGCCGACCGAACGTGACGGCCGACTTTACGGGCGCGGCAGCGCCGACGACAAGGCCGGTATCGCAACGCATTTGGCGGCGTTTCGGGCGCACGGCGGTCAGCCTCCGGTGGGAGTGACGGTGTTCGTCGAAGGTGAGGAGGAGTCCGGCTCACCCTCGCTGGGCCGTCTGCTGGCTGCACATCGTGACGTGTTGGCCGCCGACGTGATTGTCATCGCCGATTCGGACAACTGGAGCACGGACGTCCCCGCGCTGACGGTGTCGCTGCGCGGGCTGGCCGACTGCGTGGTCGAGGTCGCCACCCTCGACCACGGTCTGCACTCCGGTCTGTGGGGCGGTGTGGTTCCCGATGCGCTGTCCGTACTGGTGCGCCTGCTGGCCAGCCTGCACGACGACGACGGCAACGTCGCGGTGGCCGGTCTGCACGAAAGTACCGCCGCCGCAGTCGATTACCCTGTCGAGCGGGTGCGTGCGGAATCGGGCTTGCTGGACGGGGTAACCGAAATCGGTTCCGGATCGGTACCGCAGCGACTGTGGGCCAAGCCGGCGATCACCGTGATCGGCATCGACACCACATCGATTGCCGCATCGTCGAACACGCTGATCCCGCGTGCTCGCGCCAAGGTCAGCATGCGCATAGCGCCCGGCGGCGACGCGGCTGCGCACCTCGACGCGTTGCGCATCCATCTGGAACAGCACGCTCCCTGGGGTGCACACGTGACGGTGACGCCCGGCGACATCGGCCAGCCCTACGCCATCGACGCCAGTGGCCCGGTCTACGACGCCGCCCGGGCGGCTTTCCGGCAAGCCTGGGGCACCGAACCGGTGGAGATGGGGATGGGCGGCTCGATTCCGTTCATCGCCGAGTTCGCCGCCGCCTTCCCGAAAGCCGCGATCCTGGTCACGGGTGTGGAGGACCCGGCGACGCAGGCGCACAGCGTCAACGAGAGCCTGCATCTGGGCGTGCTGGAGCGGGCCGCGACCGCCGAGGCGTTGCTGCTGCAGCCTGCTCAATATGGCGACTGGGTAAGGTTCTGCGATTCGCCACTTTTCGGTAAGCGTCTCTGTTCAAGTAGAGCTGTTCGATAAGGACGGAGCAGCAATGAGCGCAAGTGTGCAAACCCGAACGATCACGACTCGGATACCGGCACGACTGGACCGGTTGCCCTGGTCGCGGTTTCACTGGCGCATCGTTGTCGGTCTCGGCGGCGTTTGGGTCCTGGACGCGATCGAGGTCTCGTTGGTCGGCAGCGTGTCCTCTCGACTCACCCAGCAAGGCAGCGGTATCGCGCTCAACGCCGGAGATATCGGCTGGGCGGCTGCGTTCTACATCGCCGGGGCTTGCCTGGGTGCGCTGTTTTTTGGTCGGCTGACCGACCGCTTCGGACGGCGCAGTCTATTCATGGTGACGCTGGGGCTGTATTTGATTGCCACCGTTGCGACCGCGTTCGCCTTCGCGCCTTGGTATTTCTTCATCGCGCGTTTTTTCACCGGTTGTGGGCTGGGAGGCGAGTATGCAGCCATCGCCTCGGCGATAGACGAGTTCATCCCGGCGCGGGTGCGCGGTCGCGTGGACTTGGTGATCAGCGGGTCGTACTGGCTGGGTGCTGCCGGAGGAGCGGCCGGCGCACTGGTTTTGCTGAACACGTCGATCTTCCCGATGAATGTCGGATGGCGGCTCAGCTTCGGTATTGGTGCCGCATTGGGTGTCATGGTCCTTTTTGTCCGCCGCGGTGTCCCGGAAAGCCCACGGTGGTTGGTCATTCACGGAGACGAGCAGGAAGCCGAGCGGATCGTCGGGACGATAGAAGATCAGCTGCGCCAACACACTGGGCGATCGCTTCCCGAACCGCAAGGGCCGCCGCTGAGAATTCGTCAGCGCACGACGATCCCATTCCGGGAGATCGCCAAGGTGGCATTCAAGCTGTACCCGCGACGCGCGGTTCTTGGACTGGCGCTGTTCAGCGGGCAGGCGTTCCTCTACAACGGCGTGACGTTCAATCTCGGCACGCTGCTAAGTGGGTTCTACGGCGTCGAACCCTCTGTGGTGCCGGTGTTTGTCATCTTATGGGCGCTCAGTAATTTCGCCGGCCCGGTGGTGCTCGGGCGGCTGTTCGATACCGTCGGCCGCAAACCGATGATCACGCTGACCTACGTCGGTTCGGCTGTCGTGACGGTAGTTCTGGCCGTGCTGTTCGTTAGCCACACTGGCGGCGTCTGGACATTCATCGTCGTACTCGCAACGGCGTTCTTCCTGGCCTCCTCAGGTGCGAGCGGGGCGTTCCTGACGGTGAGCGAGATCTTCCCGATGGAGACCAGGGCACTGGCGATCGCGTTCTTCTACGCAGCGGGCACAGCGATCGGCGGGATCAGCGGGCCGTTGATATTCGGCCAGATGATCAACTCGGGACAGCGCGCCGAGGTCGCCTGCTCGTTCCTCCTCGGAGCAGCATTGATGGCAGGTGCAGGCCTGGTGGAACATTGGTTTGGTATCGCGTGCGAGCAGCGCTCGCTGGAAGATCTGGCATTGCCTTTGACAATGGCCGAAGCTGACCGCCGAGAGGAGTCGGCGAGTACTCCAGAACCCGAGGGCGATGCCGGTCGGGAGATCGCTGGGCGGGCCTAGACCGAGAGGTCGCGGCGCAGTTTGGCCACGTGCCCGGTGGCCTTGACGCTGTACTGCGCTGCGGCGATCTTGCCTTTTTCGTCAACCACGAAGGTGGAGCGAATCACACCCTGCACGGTCTTGCCGTACATCTGTTTTTCGCCGTAGGCCCCATAGGCGGTCAGCACCTTGCGGTCGGGATCCGACAGCAGCGGGAACGTCAGCTTCTCGGCGTCACGGAATTTGGCCAGCTTTTCCGGCTTGTCGGGGGAGATGCCGACGACGTCGAGGCCGGCGCCGTTGAGGTCTCGCAGATTGTCGCGGAAGTCGCAGGCCTGTTTGGTGCAGCCGGGGGTTGACGCCGCCGGGTAGAAGTAGACGATCACTCGGCGGCCACGGAAATCGGCCAGCGACACCTTCTTCCCGTCGGCGTCAGGCAACGTGAAGGTGGGCGCTTTGTCGCCCGGCGCGAGGCGTGCGGTGTCGGTCAAGGAAGGTCCCTTTCTGTTCACCGGCACGTTGGGATCGGCGCCGGCTGATCTAGGGTAGGTCGGCAGGCACCAACCTAGACCGAGCCCGGCCTTGGTGCGCCGACGACAGGGAGGACGAGAGTGGCGGAGCGGGATCCTGACACCATCAAGCAGGAGATCGACCAGGCCCGCGACCAGCTCGCGTCGACCGTCGATTCGCTGGCCGAGCGGGCCAATCCCCGCCGACTCGCCGACGACGCCAAAGCCCGGGTGATCGGGTTCGTCAAGAAGCCCGCGGTGGCGATCTCGCTGGCCGGGATCGCGGCGCTGGCCGCCGCGCTGGCGGTCCGCAAGATCCGGAATCGGTGACCCAGCCGCGGAGTTGAGAGTTTCGAACCCCGAACCCGCTGATTAAGAGCTGGCAGGTTATGTCCATTCCTGTCGGGTTTGATTCGCGCCCTGTTCACGTTGTGCCGCAAGCGATTCGCTCTCCCAATTGTTCCGGTTGGGGCTGGTCCCTTCCGGTCGATCGCGTGTCATTTGCGCCGCATAAGCGTCACCGCGCCTAGATCTCGCTGGCAAATTTGCTGACGGGCACTGTCAAGCCCGATCGCATGGTCAAAGCCCATCAGTCGGATCCGGTCAAGCAAAGCCTGCCGTAACGGCGCGATCTATGACCTCAACTCGTCCAGCGGGGCGTTGAATCATGCGGACGAGGTGTGGATCTCATGGCGCACTCGTCGGCGATTGAAATCGATGACATTCTTAAGGACTTCAGTCCGCACCGAGCCGTCAGAGCGCACGAAACCGACATTTATCGTGAAGACTCGATTGTCGGGAATATCCGGCGCGCGTATATATTCTTAAGCTCCCTCATGGTGGAGTTGCGCTTCAAATAGCCAATTCGTTGCAGAAAGTGGCGAGTCCGTTGATCTGGTGGAAGCGCGGATCAACGCGCCGCCTTGGCGGCTTCGCGCTGAGCCTTCTCTTTCACGTGGGTCGAGCAGCAGTGCCCCATTTCGCAATGGTACCGGTCACTGCATTCATGCGAACAATAAACTGATGCGGCCGGAAGCCAGTCCGGATCGGACAGGTCACGCCATCGGTCGTTCGGATCGAACGTGTGGCCGCAATGTACGCAGGTCTTGACCTTGACCTTGGTCTTGGTAGCCATGCAGGTCAGGGTACGCGCCATGGCCCTAAATCGGTGCTGGTTTCAGATCGACGGCGAACAATCGACGTCTCGCAAAACACATGGCGTGCAATTCAAAGTAACATCGTTTGCGCCAGCGAATTAATTACTTTCTGAAACTAACTCAGCCGTCTTCGATTCTCGCTATCGCCGCAGGTCGACACGACCGCGCGGTCATTTCAATGAGATCGACGGGCAACAGGTCAACGGGCAGAAAATCAGCGCCTCACAGCGAAATCGCCTGTAGCGCATAACGTTTCCATGTCTCCGACTCCACAACCGTCTCCGAGGGCCTTTCGCCTTACAACACGGTCGTGCGTATCCTCTGTTGAGCGTCGCTTTGTGCTGTCCGCACGCGAGTAGCCCACCCTGGCGTCACGTCGTCGCCTAGCAAACTGATCAGGTGGAGCACAACGAGCGGTGCGGCTGCGGCCCGGGCGGGCGGCGCGGCTCCGACGCGACGGCGCACCGCAGGAATTAACTCGGCAGCTATGGCGTTCGGCTAGCGGTGGCGCACGCGACGAGATGCCTTAATATCAGCCCGTCGAGCATTCCTAATCGGGGGGCACGGTGTTGACGCTTCTCAAGCGGGCATGGGTTCCGCTGGTCGTGGTCGTGGCACTGATCATCGGCGGCGTTGCAGTGGACCGACTCAACGGCGTCTTCCCAGGACCCGGCATGCCCAAGCCCGATCCCCGGGATGCGACCCCGCCGTACGCGGCCAAGACCGCCATCTACGAAATCCTGGGACCGCCCGGGACGACCGGCGTCGTCAACTGGATGGATGCGGAGTCACTACCGCAGAAGGCCAACTTCACCACGTTGCCGTGGTCGAAGACGATCGTCGCCGAGATGCCCGGCATCTTCGCCTACGTCGTCGCCCAAGGTGACGGCCCCTCCATCGGCTGCCGGATCACCGTCGACGGCAAATTGGTCGATCAACAACAGGTCAACACGCGGGACGCGCAGGTTTCCTGCTTGGACAAATCCGCGTGACCGACGACACGAGCGACACCGACGACACCAGCGACACGGACGAAATCCCCGTCGCGCCGCGCACCGAAGTTGAGCGCAAACCGCGTCTGGCCCGCACCATCCGCGTCCTGGCGCTGCCGATCGTCGTGGTCTGGCTGCTGATCGCGGTCGGCGTCAACGTCTTCGTCCCACAGTTGGAGAAGGTTGCCGAGGACGTCTCGGTGCCGCTCTCGCCATCCGACGCGCCTTCGGTGACCGGGATGAAGCACATCGGGGAGAAATTCAAGGAGTACGACTCCGACAACCTCGTCCTGGTGACCCTGGTCGGTGACAAACCTCTCGGCCAGGACGCTCACCGGTATTACGACGATCTGGTCAAGAAGCTGCAGCAGGACACCGAACACGTCGAGCATGCGCTGAATTTCTGGGGGCAGCGATTCACGTCCTCGGGTGTCGAGAGCTACGACCACAAGGCCGCCTACGTCCAGGTCAACCTGCGCGGTGACCAGGGCGGAGCCGTCGGCGACAAGTCGGTTGACTCGGTTCGCAAGATTGTGGCGGACTCGAAGCCGCCGCCGGGGGTGAAGGCCTACGTCGCCGGTCAGGGAGCCCTGACCGACGACACGATCGTTGTCGGCAACGCGAGCCTGGCCAAGATGACGATCATCACCATCATCATCATCGCGATCATGCTGATGTTCGTCTACCGATCCATCGGCACCGTGCTGCTGACGATGGTCATCCTGTTCGTCGGACTGGCCACCGGCCGAGGCGTGGTAGCACTGCTGGGCGAAACCGGCATCATGGGGCTGTCGACCTTCGCCGTCAACTTGCTGACGGCACTGGCCATCGCGGCGGGTACCGACTACGCGATATTCATGGTCGGCCGCTACCAGGAGGGCCGCGAACGGGGCCTGGACCGCGAAGCCGCCTACTACGACACCTTCGCCGGTGTCAGCAAGGTGGTGCTGGGCTCGGGTCTGACGATCGTCGGGGCGCTGGCCTGTCTGCAATTCACTCGGCTGCCCTACTTCAGTTCGCTGGCGTTTCCGTGCGCAGTAGGTCTGCTGGTAGTGGTGGCCGCCGGGGTGACCCTGACGCCGGCGCTGATCGTGGTCGCAAGCGGCTTCGGTCTGTTCGACCCGAAGCGAGAGTTCAACTACACACGCTGGCGCCGTCTGGCGACGGCCATCGTGCGGTGGCCGGCGCCCATCCTCGCCACCTCCGTCATCCTGGCGATCGTCGGCGCCCTGGGCTTGATGGGCTTCAACCCGCGCTACAACGACCTGTACTACCTGCCGCAGAGCGCTTCCTCGGTCCGCGCGTACAACGCGGCCGATCAACACTTCACCCAGGCCCGTTTGAATCCGGACCTTCTGATGATCGAATCGGACCACGATCTGCGCAATCCCACCGACATGCTGGTCCTGGACAAGATTGCCGGCGCCATCTTCCGGGTGCCCGGCATCGAACGGGTGCAGAGCATCACCAGGCCACTTGGCCCGCCAATTCAAGACGGATCCATTCCGTTCCAGCTCAGTGTGCAGAGCGCGCCGATCCGCGACAACCTGAACTACCTGAAGGACCGTATCGCCGACATCAAGAAGATCACCGGTTACCTCGACGACCTGATCGCCCTACTAGAGCGCCAGTACAAGGTGACCCAGGATCTCGCGAACGCGGCGGACGACAGCTCGAAAACCACGGGCGACACGGCGGCCATCACGGACGAAATCCGCGACCATTTTGCGGATTTCGACGACTTCTGGAGACCGCTTCGCAGTTACTTCTATTGGGAGAAGCACTGCTTCGACATCCCGATCTGCTGGTCAACGCGAGCGTTGTTCGACTCGTTGGACGGGTTCGATCAGCTCGCCGAGCAGTTCCACAAACTCACGAAAGACCTCGGCGACACGGCTAGAGCCACGCACGAACTGCTGGCGATTATTCCTCAGAATATCGCCGTCTCGAAAGCGATCCGGGATACCACGCTGACCATCTACAGCTCGTTCGACAGTCTGATCGATCAGTTCGACCGGCTGACCGACACGAACGCCGTGATGGGCAAGTCCTTCAACGACTCTCAGGTGGAGAGCCTCTTCTACCTGCCGCCCGAGATCTTCCAGAACCCGGACTTCCAGCTGGGGGAGAGCTTGATGATATCGCCGGACGGCAAGGCCGCTCGCTTCATCATCACTCACGCAGTGGATCCGGCGACGACGGAGGGAATCGCGTCCGTCGATCAGGAGCGCCAAGCGGCCAAGGAGGCGCTGAAACTCACCTCGCTGCAGAACGCCGACATCTACCTCGGCGGTACGGCCGCGACGTTTTACGACATCGCCAACGGCGCCAAGTACGACCTGATGATCGCCGCGGTGGCCTCGATCGTGCTCATCTTCATCATCATGGTGATCGTCACCCGCGCTTTGGTCGCTGCGGCCGTCATCGTCGGCACGATCGTGATGTCGCTGGGGGCCGCCTTCGGGTTCTCGACACTGATCTGGCAGCACCTTGCTTAATTTCCAGTTGCACTGGGTGGCAACCGAATTCGCGCTGATCGTGCTCTTGGCGGTGGGGTCGGATTACAACCTGATGCTGGTGTCGCGGATCGAGGAAGAGATCGGAGCCGGCCTGAAAACGGGACTCATCCGCGGCATGGGTGTTACCGGCCCGGTGGTGACTGCCGCCGGTGTGGTGTTCGCCGTCACCATGGGCACGATGATCACCAGCGATCTCCGGGCGATCGGCCAATTCGGCACGACGATCGGCATCGGCCTACTGTTCGACACCTTCGTCGTCCGATCGTTCATCACGCCGTCGATCATGACGGTGATGGGACGCTGGTTCTGGTGGCCGAAGCGGGTACGGGTCCGCCCGGCCAGCCAGATGCTTCGGTCCGTCGGGCCGCGCCCGCTGGTTCGTGCACTGTTGTACCAGCCGCGGCACGCGGTCCCGCCGGATCCGCAGACGTAGCATCCGGCGCAGCACGTGCCCGCCGATTGCGGATTGTGGCGCGCCGTTGAAGTGCGCCGTCAGGGTTTCGAACCCCGGACCCTCTGATTAAGAGTCAGCGCTGCTGACGCCTACCCGCGCAGTTGAAAGCCTTAAATTAGCAGATAACAGCAGTTCAGAATCGTTTACCTTGCGATGCAGGCCGGCCCAACAGGATTGGTGCGCATACGCCGCACTCAGACCACCCCACCGCATCCACCCAGGGGCGCCGGCTGGGGGCGCCGGCTGGGGTACAGCACCACCGCCGACCAGTTCCGCTACACCATGCAGCAGACCCAGCAGCAGTACCAGACCGATCGGTTGCAGTACACGTCGCCGCGTGGGCCGTAATCAACTGCGCTTCAGGGGCAGTACGTGCTCACCGCGAGCCGAACGAACCATTCAGCTTGCTCCTGGGTCAGCGATTGCCCGTCTGGCGTCTGCCGCAGGATCGCCGGCTGCTGATCCATCGGAAACCCGTGACGCTTCACGTCGCAGGTTGTGCGAGCGTTGACAATCTCACTTTCCACGCCGTGCGGGAACGCTGTCGCGGGCACGCCATGGTCGGCCATCTGCGCGATGAACTGTTCGTCTTGTTCGCTGGGCCTCTGCTCGGGAAGGGCGGGCATCTTCGGCGCCGAAGGCACCGCGGGAGGTGATGGCGGCCGCGCGACCGCGACCTCAGGGGTGTCGCCGACACGCGCTGCGGTGAACGGCGTTTCAACGGTGTTCCCGAACATGCCACAGTCGTCGGTGGTGATGGAGTTGGTCTCGGTGCCCTCGAGGGTGCCATCAGGGCGCGGCGTCTGCGACAGCGACATCCACACGGTCTCCGACGTGCTGTCGAGACACGGCTGCGTGAACGTGGAAACTGCTGCCTGCTGCCAGGTCCCGTTGAGGAAATCGAAGACCAGTTGGTGATGATCAGCGTTGGGCGCCTAGTGGTCGTTGTCGTCGAGTTTCGTCCCGGCGGCAACGCAGCCCTGGGGGGACACGCTGACCGGAAAGCCCACCAACTCGAAAACGGGCTGTTGTCATGCGGCGTTGGGGGCGTCTTGCCGTGGAAGACAGTCCGCGCTGGATAGAACGTCAGCTTGTAGGTGCCGTCCAGTGTCGGCGGTGGTGGAAGGGGCGCCGGCGCGCTCGGGGGCGCCGCCGTCGGAGCCCTCCCGGTGTCGCGGTGGTGGGCCCACTGCCAGCCGCCGAAACCGATCGCGCCGGCCAGCAGTGCAGCGCACACGAAGAGCATCCCCGCGTTGCGCCACGTCGCCGTCCAGGTGTAACGCTGGGTCGGGGCGGCATAGTCAACGGTCTCGGCCTCGGACGACCAAGCTAACTCGGCGGCGTAGGTTGGTCCGACATCAGGAACGATGGTGGTCGGCGCTTCAGAATGCAGTTCGGCCGCAACTGTCCGCGGACTGTCCGCCACGACAGCAGTCCCGTCACTGTCACCGGCAGCCGTGGCCGGTTGATCGTCAGCTTTGTCGTCGTCAGCGGTCATTTCGTTGTCCTGCGCCACCCGTTCGCCGCGGGTTGTTATTGCGGCGGTGGCGGTGGTACGGCCCCACCGCACCCACCCGGGGGCGCCGGCTGCGGTATGGCCCCACCGCCGACCACACACTGCAATCCCGGTGAAACAATCCCGTACGGATGCCCGATCATCGGAGCCCCGTACTGAATCGCATGCCAGTATGAGCCGTCGGGGTACGGCACCCCGTCGCAGTAAGCGAGAGAAATCTGTGAGCCCATCCCATCGCCGGGGCAGTAACCGGCCTGCATGTTGGGCATGTGCGGGTCGGGGTCCGCGTGCGCCATGGCGCCCAACCCGGACATCGTGGAAGCGGCCAACGCCGCTGCGAACACAAAGGTTTGGGTGGCGAGTTTCATGGCACGCTCCTCACGGTCAGTAGGCGTTGATGGCCGCGGCGGCGGTGATGAGGGCGTTCATGGCCGTGCTTCAGTTCTGCTCGGCCGCAGGGCGTGCCGTGGGCCATTGGGGCTCTGTTGTTCATCGCGCGCGACAATGCCGCCGAGAACCTGACAGACCTTCTTGGACGCCAAAGGTTTTCGGGTCGAAGCGCTCACTGATGGTGAGCATTTTCACGTCAGCATGTTGCACGTCCCGTTTGGCCCGTGGCAACGCATCAGGGTGAACTCACAGCGAGACGTCTAGTAATTACCTTTGTACCAACGACGAGTTAGGAAACTGGAGGACTCCCGTCGGGCGGGTGCGGTGACTCAAGCGCCGAGCGAGAGTTCCTATCGGACAAGGTCTATCGCCGCGATGACCGCGGGATCGTCGGGGTCGAGTCCTTCGGCCCGTAGGGCTTGGCGTTCGAAGTCATCCACACCAGTGTTGGACGTGCCGCCCTCTCGAACGGTTCCGCCCGGCCACGCTTCAGGCTGGCGTCTGGTGTTTGGCGTTGCTCGTCTTCCCACATGGAGATGGGGCCTTTGTCGCGGATTCGGCAGTGCGGTCTCGGGTGTGGTGCGTACCAGCAGATAATCTTTGCCAAATTCTGGGACGCGCTGACCTTCTCGGTGGTAATCAGCGGAACAGGAAATAACTGAAGGTTCGCTGATAGGTGGGACAAGATCATGAGCGTGACACCAAGGATCGCCGCAGCCGCCATTCTGGCCGGTATAGCTGTGGGTACAGCTAGCACAGCGTGGGCTGCACCAACGATGAGCGGCCACTACATCTACACCTCAACCGAGCCACAGTCAGGCCGAACTAGTACCGGTGATTGGTACGTCACTCCCTGCGGTGACGGATGCGGTTCAGTCGCCACGACACCCGGTGGGTCAGCTTTTGGCCAGGAGCGGTTGGTTAACGGACAATGGACACTGGATGGCCCCTCCGAAACCGTGTGTCCGGACGGTACGAAAATTCGGGACTCTGGGACCACGCACTACACATGGGATCCAAACACCCTCGCAGGCACAGCCCGAGTCACCGAGAAGATTGCAACCTGCGGCGCTACGGCGCCGGAATCATGGACCAACAACATGCAATTGACGAAGGCGGCCTGACACATACTCGGGGCCTGCTCCGTCCCGACCCCTCCGCAGCAACCGAAGTCCGGCGTCGATGGTCTCGCGGTCGCGCATGCGGTCAACGTAGCCGCGGAGCCGGAGGGCGCAAGTCACCCCGAATTTTTGCCAAATTCTGGGACGAGCTGACCTTCTCGGTGGTAATCAGCGGAACAGGAAGTAAGCGAACGTTCGCTGATAGGTGGGGGCGAAACCATGAGCGTCACACGAGGGATCGTCGCACCGGAACCAGCCCGGCACATCCGGCAACAGGCCAGCCGGAAAGGAAAAAGGGAAATGTTGACGAAGAACCTTGCAATCGCGGCAGCCATCACGGCAGGAGCTCTGGTGGCTGTCGCCCCAGTGCACGCGGACCCGGTCTTGAATGGGCACTGGGTCGAGACCACCACCGTCAACGGCAAGCCGAGGTCTAACGACTGGTACTTCACGCCCTGCGGTGCAGGCTGCGCCAAGGACCGTGATGGCGCGACCGCCCACTTGCAGGGCAGTAACTGGGTCATGGACGACACATCCAACACCATCTGCGACGACGGTACCGAGGTGGATGACGTGCTGAACTCGCACTACTCGTTCGATGCCTCCAGTGGAGCCGGGACTGTAACGACGAGCTACATCAGGGCTGCCTGCGGTCAGCCGGCAGGGGGTTCTCAAACCACGCCCGTCACCTTCCGTCCGGCGCCGTAGGAGAGTGCTGCCGTTCACCGGCCTCGCCAACCCGCTAGGTGTTGCGGTGGACTCCGCGGGCAAGTGAAACCTATAGGTAGGTTGGGGCGATGAGTCGGCAACTGTCAGGGGGCACTTCCGCGCCATAGCCACGACGGTTCGCCTGCTGCTACTGAGCATACTCACCATGTTCGTCGCGTTTGAAGCGAATTTCTTCTTTCGTAAGGTTATCGCCGAGTTTCACCAAGCGCGAATTAAGTGGGGCGATGGCATATGCAACTCTTGTTTGATAATCCCTGGGCTGCTGATACGTGACACATGCGATCAATACTACATCGACGAAGTCAACGCCATTTACTTTGGACATATCGCTTCGGTAAACCCACCCCGTGGCGGTCAGGGCGACTGAAAACTCGTCAGTAGGAAACAGAGCTGACCAAGAGTTTTGCGGGCCGAGTCGTCCGGGAGCCGTTTGTCCGCAAAAAACACTGTCTCTACTAATGGCATCGACCTCTCCCGGTGGTTCAATGAATACCTCTGGGAACACGCTTATGTTTTGAGCCACAGATCTACCAATGTTCCGCAGCCGAAAGGTCGCCCGCACAGCAACCTCATTGATCGGATTTGGGCGTCTTGGGGCAATCATGGTTAGAGTCTCGCCAGGGAACAGTGGCAGCCGTTTAGGGTTAAATATCAGGGCGTCTGCTTCATTCAAAGTTGCGTCTACGACTTTTACCCAAGGTCGATTATCCGCTTCCATAACATCCGCCTGTCGCGTCACTTGGCGCAGCGTTCGATAAGTGAAGAGTGCAGCGAGCACAGAAAACCGCGGAAGCGGTCAGGTGCGGCCCGTGGTAGAGCAAGTCCCGCACCCAGGCCGACCTGACCATGAGGGCGGTCGTGCCAGCGCCGAGCACGGTGACGAGCATAGGCCCCGACGCCGCCGGACACCGCCCCGGCGGCGAAGCCCTGCCAGGCTTGGGTCACAGTTGCCTGGGCGGGGTCGTCCTCCACATCGCAGCGCCGCCCCGCGAGGACCCCGGCGACCAACGGCGCGCCGAACAGCAGGATCCCGGCCAGCGCCCCGACCGTATCAGCCGCGGAGCCGTGCAGCCATGGTCGGTCTGGGTACTTGACGTTGAGCCCGAGCGGTGCGATTGCGTATCGAGCACGCGCGCCGGGCGCTCGAAGAAAAGGCTACTGAGCTCGCCGTAGCGTCGAAGTATAAATCTGACTTTCTCGCCAACATGTCGCACCGAGCTTTCGCACGCCGCTCAACAGCATCCTGATCCTAGGCCAGCAGCTCGGCGATAATCCGGATCGCAATCTGACGCCGAAGCAAGTCGAGTTTGCCCGCACGATCCACAGCGCGGGCACCGACTTGATCAATCTGATGGCCGGACATCCTCGATCTGGCGAAGATGAGTCCGGTACGGTGACGGTCGATACTGAGACTATGAGACACTAGCGGAAGATAGAAAAGCTGGCCTGGTTGACGCGAGTGGCCCATAACAAACTGATTGACAGCTATCGCCGTTCGGCCCGTCATCCAATGGTAGCATTGGATCAGGTTTGCAGAAACGCTCTTCGAGGACGATGAACTGGCTCCCGAACAGGTGGCTCTGCGTCACGAAGAGCACACACACCTGCAAGTGGCCATAAAGCGCTTGAGCGGCCCTCAACAACAATTGCTACAACTTCGCTACGGCTACGGCTTGCGTTTCGCTGAGATTGCAGTACTACTGAACAAACGCGAGGCAGCCCTGCGTAAGTTGCTCTCGCGTACCCTTACGTTCTTGCGCGCTACCTACGTGTTGCGTGGAGCGCCAGCGTCTCGACAAATGGCTGTGGCATGCCCGGCTTGTGAAAGCCCGCACCAGCGCCGCCGCGCTCGTGGAGGCCGGCCATGTGCGCATCAACGGCGCGCGCGAGACCTCGCCCGGTCACGCGGTCAAAGCGGGCGACGTCCTCACCGTTGGGCTCGACCGGACCGTGCGCGTCCTCAAGGTGATTGGATTTGCCGAGCGGCGCGGCGATTCGGCGGCCGCGCGCGCCCTTTATGTCGATTTGCAGGGCCGCGCAGAGTGACTATCTGCACTCCAGCGGGCAGAGGGCTTCCCTTGCA
>CAVRER010000057.1:0-11942 GCA_963720085.1 uncultured Actinomycetota bacterium | reverse complement strand
GCCTTCACCCATCAGTACATCCACCCCAAGTTGTACTGCGCCTTTGCGTGGCCCTGGTCTGCTGCCTTGCGATACCACTGCACAGCCTGCGCAGCATCTTTGGGCACACCCTCACCGCTGGCGATCCTCAAGCCCAAGTTGTACTGCGCTTGAGCACTTGCCTTGATCCGCTGCCTTGCGATACCACTGCACGGCCTGCGCAGCGTCTTTGGGCACACCTTCGCCGTTGGCGTACCTCACGCCCAAGTTGTTCTGCGCAGGCGCATAGCCCTGATCTGCTGCCTTGCGCCACCAGCTCGCGGCCTGCTCAGCATCCTTGGGCACGCCTTCACCGTTGGCGTAGCTAAAGCCCAGGTAGTTCTGCGAGGCCGCATCGCCCTGATCCGCCGCCTTGCGCCACCAACTCACAGCCTGCGCAGCATCTTTGGGCACGCCCTTACCATTGAGGTACATCCAGCCCAAGTTCGTCTCCGCAACTGCGTCGCCCTTTTCAGCAAGCGTTCTCAACTGTTGCAGGGCACTCTTGTCCCCGTCCGATGCTGCACGATAAATGCCATCAACGTTGGTTCGTTGACGCGGGGGAGCGGCTGCCTCCTTACCGAGAAGTTCGGACGGCCGAAAATGAAACTCATGGGCACTGAAGACCTTTCCCTCCTTGTCCACATAGAAAAAAATAACAGCCTGGGAAGTCGAAAACCAGAACGTCATCCAGAGTGTCGTATTGTCTGTAGGCCCCGCGGTCAACTCGGGATGGTTGGCCAAAACTCTTGTGCACCTTATCGAGGTCCCAGGGCCGGGCAGGCAATCCGACGTACTGTTTCTGCAATTGGGCGCACGGTTTTTCCTTGGCATCGGCGGCCTGCGCGGTGCGCACGAAAAAGATGGCCGCGATTGCAACAAATGCCAAGCGCATATTATTTGCCTCCAAACCGATTATCGCTGGATCTCCGCCGTCTCGGGAGCGGCTCGAAGCCCTGCGCGATCAAAGTACAATAGTCGTTTGCGGCCCTTCCAACCTTTCTTCAGAAACCCGCACTTGGCTACGTTCGGGGCCTATTTCTGGAAGCGGCCCGGATAGCGAGCGGCGATGGCCGGTCAAAGCTGTAAGGTATCAAACCGAGCCGGATGTCGAGGTGCTGGTGCATGCGCAACGGCCGTCGAAAGATAAGCGAGCCGCGCGGCGAGCTGGTGATGGTGCATGGACTCGAAGGCTCCAGCGCCGCCGGGTACACGCGCTCCATGGCCCACGCGGCGCTCGAAGCCGGCTATGCGACGCATCGCATCAACCTGCGGAGCTGCGCGCCGGGCCTGGTGGCCAGGTCCGCCTTCAGCGCGACGGCTGGGTCCTGCTCTTCCGGCGACTCGTCGGCGGCTTCAACCGCCGATTGCTCCTCGGCGGCCGGCTGCTCATCGGTGGCTTGCTCCTCGGCAGCCGGCTGCTCATCGGTGGCTTGCTGCTCTTCGCGCAAGCGCTCATCGGTGGCTTGCTGCTCTTCGCGCAAGCGCTCATCGGCGGCGAAATCCACATCGCCGTTGGGCGTGGTCACGGTCTTGTCCTTCCCTACTTCAATGTCCAATCACCGGCGAACACACCCCGCACGAGCGCGGCCCAGCCGACGTCGACGACGCCGATCAGCGCGACCATGAAGACCAGAAAGACCAGCACCACCGAGGTGTAGCTGACCATCTGCTTGCGGTTCGGCCAGATGACCTTCCGCATCTCGGCGACGACCTGGGCTAGGTACGTCCACACGAATGCGAATGGGTTGCGCCTACCTTTTTCTGGGCCCGTTTTCTTCGCAGTTTTGGCCTTGGCCTTGCCGCCGTCCTTTTTCTCGTCGTACTTCTCGATCGGCTCGGCCTCGACGGGTTCGGTCACCTGCCGCGACCGCTTGCCGGTGGGACGCAGCGGCCGGGTGGCAACCGCGGTCCGACCACGGCCGGTTCTGGTGTCGTCGCCGTCGCCGTCGCCTGCGGCGCCAGTAGCATCAAGCTCGTCGCTCACCGCGTGCCCTTCCGTCGTGTCTTTGGTGTGTCCACTATCCAGTGTCCACGATCAATCAGTATTCAGTTCAGCAGGGGCGACAGGACTTGAACCTGCAACCTGCGGTTTTGGAGACCGCTGCTCTGCCAATTGAGCTACGCCCCTTGAGGTCGGCAGGCCAACCTGCATGCACCGCGGGGCCCACACAATTCGCGCGCTCCCCGTTCGGTCGATTCATCACCGACGGACAGCGCGCTGACGTGGGGAAACCCCGAGGTCCGAGTGTACATCGGCCAACATGCGAGTTACTAATCCCGCCGAGCTACCCTCCGGCGGCCTTGCGCATGACTTGACCGGACTCCGGATCCCATTTCACTGCGATCGAGTCGTCGCCCTCGTGACCCATCAGCGTGGTGAAAGCCTCCAGGATCATTTCGCCGTGCTCGTCGGTGCAGACGTTTCTGGTGACCACGATGTCTGCGCCGAATCGCTCGTTCACCGACTGGACGTACATGGTGCCGAACAGTTTGTCGCCCGCCTTGATCGGCCTGTAGTAGATGAACTTTTGGTCCACCTGGACGATCTGCATGGTTTCCAGGCCGACGTCGACATGCTGGAAAAAATGCCGCTGAATCACCAGGGCGAAGATCGATATGAAGGTCAGCGGCGCGACGACGGCGTCGTAGCCGAGGTCGTTGGCTGCTTTTTCGTCGAAGGTGGCGGGATCGTCCGCCTGGACGGCCGCCGCGTACTGGCGGAGCTGTTCGCGGCCCACCTCGAAGTAGCCGGGATACTTCCAGACCATTCCCCGGATGTCCGACTTGAGCGCCATCGGCTAGGCCAGCTTCGCGGTCGCGACTGCACGCCCGAAGATCTTCTTGCCGCCGGTGGTCGCCGAAAGCGCGATCGTCACCGACTTGGTCTCCCGATCCGCCGACTTAATGCGTCCGCTGAACACGATGTCAGCGCCCGTGCCGTCGTTCGGCACCGGCACGACGGCGGTGAATCTGACGTTGTACTCCGTGACCGCGCCAGGGTCGCCGACCCAGGACGTCACGTAGCCGCCGCCGAGGCCCATCGTCAGCATGCCGTGGGCGATCGCGGTGTCGAGACCGACCTGCCTGGCGATCTCGTCGTCCCAGTGGATCGGGTTGAGATCCCCGGAGACGCCGGCATAGTTGACCAGGTCCTGGCGGGTCAGCGTGATCACCTTCTCGGGCAGCTGATCGCCGACCTTGACCGAACTGAACTCACGCAATGGCATGGCTGAAACCCTCTTCTCCTTCTCCGTCACTGCGACCCACAAGCGTGGTGTAGGTCTCCTGAACCAATTCGCCGTGATCGTTCGTGATGAGGTTCTTGGTCACGATGATGTCCGTGCCGAATGACTGGCGCACAGAGTCGACGAAGACGTCGCAGTACAGGCGGTCGCCGACCGTGATCGGCCTCACGAACTTCAGCACCTGGTCGACCTGAACGATCTTCATCGTCAGCGATCTCCACGTTCGCGTTCGCGAAGAACGCGGATTGTGCTTGGTAGCCGAACACCGAGATGAACGTCAGCGGCGCCAGCAGCCCTTCGTAGCCGAGTTCGGCGGCCGCCTCGTCCTCGAAGAACGAGGGATCGTCGTTCTTGACGGCCTCGGCGTACTCGCGGACCTTTTCACGGCCGACCTCGTAATGGTCGGGATACCGGAAATGCATCCCCACGATCTTGTCCGACAGCGCCACGAGTCCAGAACCTACCTAGTCAAGCTGAATAACCGCCAATCGTCGGCGGTCAGCGGGTCTCTTTGTGCGGCTGGTGCTTGCCGCAGTTGGGGCAGAACTTCTTCAGTTCGAGCCGGTCGGGGTCATTGCGGCGATTCTTCTTGGTGATGTAGTTGCGGTGCTTGCACACCTCGCACGCCAAGGTGATCTTTGGCCGGATATCGGTACTGGAGGCCACGTCAGTTGCCCTTCTTCACACTTCTGTCGTTGTTGTCTTGTAGCGATGGCCGGACTCGAACCGGCGACCTAACGATTATGAGTCGTTCGCTCTAACCGACTGAGCTACATCGCCTTGTGGTGCGGCACCGCCATTGAGCCCGGCGCTCGCCGAGCCCCCTAACGGAATCGAACCGTTGACCTTTTCCTTACCATGGAAACGCTCTACCGACTGAGCTAAGGGGGCCTGACCCGCGCAAGGGCCCTGTAGAGGGTACAACTTGCCCGACTGGCCCGCCAAACAGCAGGTTGGGCCCCGATCTGCCGCGGGTACCCAATAGATTGAGGAGGTGACCGACGGCGCTACGACTCGGGTGGCGGTGTACCTCGACTTCGACAACATCGTCATCTCGCGCTACGACCAGGTGCACGGCCGCAGTTCCTTCCAGAAGGACAAGGGCCGGGGACTGGACGCCGAGCGCCTCGAGCGGGCGACGGTTGACGTCGGCGCGATCATCGACTTCGCGTCCTCGTTCGGGACGTTGGTGCTTACTCGCGCGTATGCGGACTGGTCCGCTGAGGTCAACGCCGGCTACAGCGGTCAGCTGGTTGCGCGTGCGGTCGACCTGGTGCAGTTGTTTCCGGCTGCGGCGTACGGCAAGAACGGCGCCGACATCCGGCTCGCGGTCGACGCCGTCGAAGACATGTTCCGGCTGCCCGATCTGACCCACGTCGTGATCGTCGGTGGCGACTCCGACTACATCGCGCTCGCCCAGCGATGCAAACGCCTCGGGCGCTACGTCGTCGGAATCGGCGTCGCCGGAGCGAGCAGTGGATCGCTGGCCGCGGCGTGCGACGAATTCGTCACGTACGACGGGCTTCCCGGCGTCACCAGCGCGCCGAAGGAGGCGAAGTCTGCGCGCCGGGCGTCGGCGCCGGACGCGCAGGCGGCGGCGACGGGCCTGCTTGAGCGGGCGCTGCGGATCGTCATGCAGAAGGATGTCGACGCCGACTGGCTGCACAACTCCGCGGTCAAAGCGCAGATGAAGCGCATGGACCCGTCGTTCAGCGAAAAGTCTTTGGGCTTCAAGTCTTTCAGCGACTTCCTACGGTCCCGCGGCGACATCGTCGATCTGGACGAGAGCAGCACCACGCGCATGGTACGGCTGCACTCCGACGCGTGACGACACCGAGCCGTCAAGGGATTGCTGCATTTGCCCTGCCCAGCGCCCGCGGTGCGGCCCGGCTTCGTAGTCTGTGACCATGGCCACCGACGACCGCCTGTACTTCCGCCAGCTGCTCTCTGGTCGCGACTTCGCACAGAACGACCCCGTCGCCCGGCAGATGCTCAACTTCGCGTACCTGCTCGGCGACCGCGAGACCAAAGACGCCGTGGTCGTCGACCCCGCCTACGCCGCCGGTGACCTCGTCGACGCGCTGGAGGCCGACGACATGCACCTGTCGGGCGTGCTGGTCACCCATCACCACCCCGACCACGTCGGCGGAAGCATGATGGGCTTCGAACTCAAGGGCCTCGCCGAGCTGCTCGAACACGTCAGCGTGCCCGTCCACGTCAACACCCACGAGGCGCCCTGGGTGTCGCGGGTGACCGGCATCCCGCTCACTGACCTCACCAAGCACGAGCACGGCGACAAGGTCAACATCGGCGACATCGAGGTCGAGCTGCTGCACACGCCGGGCCACACGCCCGGCAGCCAGTGCTTTCTGCTCGACGGCCGCCTAGTCGCCGGCGACACGCTGTTCCTCGAGGGCTGCGGCCGCACCGACTTCCCCGGCGGCGACATCGACGACATGTACCGCAGCCTGCACCAGCTGGCCGAATTGCCCGGCGACCCGACCGTGTACCCCGGCCATTGGTACTCCCAGCGAGCCGAGCGCCTCGCTGTCGGAGGTGCGCCGCACCAACTACGTCTACCGCCCGACCAGCCTGGAGCAGTGGCGCATGCTGATGGGCGCCTGAGGGTTGCATTTCGGAGCGGTGTTACGTAACGTTGTTCCGTATGGCAGACAGGGTTCACGTCACCGTCGAAGAGTCCGTCGCGACGATCGCGATGGACGATGGCAAGGTCAACGCGCTGTCGCCGGACATGCTGCGCGAGATCAACGAGGGGCTCGATCACGCTGAGCTCGAAGGCGTCGGCGCAGTCGTCATCGCCGGCAACAACAAGGTGTTCAGCGGCGGGTTCGATCTCAAGGTGCTGACCGGCGGGGGCCAGCCGGCGATCGACATGCTCGCGGGTGGCTTCGAGCTCGCCGCACGGATCCTCGCCTTCCCCAAGCCGGTGGTGATGGCGTGCACGGGACCGGCGATCGCGATGGGCTCGTTCCTGCTGCTGTCCGGCGACCACCTCGTGGGTTCGCCTGACCACCGCGTGCAGGCCAACGAGGTGGCGATCGGACTGACCATGCCAGGTCCGGCGCTGGCCATCATGCGGCATCGCTTGACGCCCGCGGCCTTCCAGCGAGCGGTCGGCCTGGCCGCTGAGTTCAGGGGCGAAACTGCAATTGCCGCAGGCTATCTCGACGAGCTCGTCGAAACAGGCACGATCCGCGCCCGGGCGCAGGAGGTCGCCAAACAACTCACCGCCCTGGACGCTCGCGCACATAAGGAAAGCAAGCTGCTCGCCAGGGCCGGGGTGCTCGACGAGATCCGCCGGACGATCGCCGCGGAATTCCGTCCGTCACAGTAGATTCGCATGCCGCGGGCAAAACAACGCACGTCCGAACTTCGCGACCGGGTGCTCGATGTCGCCGTCAATGCGCTTGGCGAACATGGGGTTTCGGGATTCACCACACGTCGGGTCGCCGAACTCGCCGGCACGTCGGTGCCGGCCGTCTACGAGCTGTTCGACGACAAGGCCGGGTTGATCCGGCAGGTGTTCTTCGAGGGCTTCCGGCTGCTCGGCCGCGAGCTCGCGACAGTGCCGGCAACGGACGATCCCGTCACCGACGTCGCGGCGCTGGCTCCGGCGTTCAGACGGTTCTGCGTGCAGCGGCCGGCGCTGGCCCAGGTGATGTTCACCCGCCCGTTCGCGTCGTTCGACCCGAGCCCGGAGGACGTCGCCGCGGGCACGGCCGTCCGGGAGTTGATCATCGGCCGCATCAAACGGTGCATCGACGCCGGGCTCATGGTCGGCAGCCCGACCGACATCGGGCACGTGCTGCTGGCCCTGGTGCAGGGTCTCGCGGTGCAAGAGGCGGGCGGCGGGCTCGGAACCTCGGCCGCTTCGGTGAATCGGCGATGGGAGATCGGCGTGAAGACGCTGCTGCGCGGATTCAGCGCTTAGATCTTGCGGTTCTCCGACTTGATCATCCAGGCCAGCTTCTCCAGCGAGTCGATGATCTGGTGCAGCAGATCGGCGGTGCTGGGATCCTCGGCGTCGACGTCGTCGTGCACGGCCCGCAGGGTGTCGACGGTCGCGTAGACGCGCGCGGTCGTCAGGTCGACGACGTCAGCGGTGTTCTGCTCGAACGCCGGGAACTGCGGAAGCGTCGTCGTCGCGGCGACGGTGTCGGACCGCCCGTCGGGCACGACATCGAGGGCGCGCATCCGCTCGGCGATGGTGTCGCTGGCCTCGCGAGCGGCGTCGACGACCTCGTCGAGCTGCAGATGCAGGTCACGGAAGTTGGCCCCGACGACGTTCCAGTGCGCTTGCTTACCCTGGATGTGCAGCTCGATCAGATCCACCAGAACGCGCTGGAGGTGGGCGGTCAGCTGCGGCGAGGCCTCGAAGTTGCGGACCTCGTCGTCACGGCGGTGGTTGTCAATCTGGGAGGTTGCTGTGTTGGTCATGTCATATCCAACAAGCTGCGCAGATGGGTGCGTCCGAACATCGCTGAGAGATTCGTCACGACTGAAACCATCGATTTTGTGCTGCAATCAGATCGCGTACCCGGGACCACGTAGGATGCTGCCGTCAGCAACTGTTTGTGGGGGCGGTTGCGACCGAACGGAGAGGTGACCGCCGTGAGGTGGATCGAAGACCAATGGAAGAGCCTGACCGGTGGCGGGTTGGGCAGCTGGCTGGTTATCGGGGTGTGGGCGGTGGTCGTCCTGGGCGTGGCGGCCCTGATCTTCGCGTATCGCCAGCTCAAGAAGAATCGCGAGCTGAAGCGCGAGCAGATTCGCCCGCACGTCGCGATGTTCATGGAGCCGCACGCTACGGACTGGCACCTCATCGAGCTTGTGGTGAGGAACTTCGGCGAGACCGCGGCGTACGACGTGCGGTTCGCGTTCGTCAACCCGCCGACCGTCGGCCAATATGAAAACGAGCACGACGGGCTGGTGAACGTCGGTGAGTTGGCGCTGCCCGCCAGCATTCCGGCGCTGGCACCGGGTCAGGAGTGGCGGACGATCTGGGACTCGACACTGAGCCGCGCAGAGCTCGGCGGGTCGATCGAGTATCAGTTCGTGGGCACGGTCAAATACGCGGACCTGCCGGCGCTCGAGGGTAAACGCCGAACCGTGAAAGGCCGCCACGAATACCAGACCAAAGTGGTACTGGATTGGGACGAACTACAGCCGGTGCAGCGCGTCGAGTTGATGACCGGCCACGAACTGGCGAACCGGGAGCGGAACAAGCTGGAGTTGCTGCGCAGCCTGCTGACGTACTTCCACTACGCGAGTCAGGAGACGCGAAGGGATGTCTACGAGGCCGAGATCGACGGGGTCAGGCGCGCCACCGATGCGGTGAAAGACCGGCTCCGGAGCCGCCAGTTGGAGGATCCGACGGACGTAGGCATCCGTCCGTTCAACCCCGACGCGCAGTTCGAGGCAGAGAACAACGGCGGCCGGCACCACGACGAACGCGTCTGACGCTACTGCGGCTTGGGTTGGCCGTCGGGGATCAAGCCCTGTAGCCGTTCGAGGATGCTCGAGATGGCTGCGTCTTGGGCAAGAAGGTGTTTCTGGATCTCTTCGGACTCCTTCAGCACCGCCTCGGCGTCCTTGTAGGTCTCTTCGGCGCGTTTGTCGGCGGCTTTGGCCTGAATATTCTGGCCCACGATGATGATCGGCAAAAGAACTAACTGAAGGAAGGTCTGCGCGATCCAGGCCACGATGATGATCGCATCATGGCTGCGTACCGCGGCGGGAAGACTGATCAAGGCTATGACAGTGAATACATAGGCACACCACATCGTGCCGACGATCAGCGTGATCCTCAGGCCGACGCGGGCGTTGAAGCGGACGACCCAGTCCTTATGGTCGACGCCGCGGATCTGGGCGATCTTGATGGGTGGCCTGAGTTGGAGTTCGGCGAGGCGTGGATGGCGAACGTACTCGTAGATGGACGACATTGCGGCATACTGCCACGTTCGCCGCGCTCACAGGCCCCTTTTCAGGCGTTGCGCGCCGTCAGTCCCCCGTCGACCACAATCGCCGCACCGGTGACATACGAGGCCGCCGGCAGACAAAGGCTCAGCATCATGTGCGCGACTTCGGCGGGTTCGCCGTAGCGGCCCAATGCGGTCCGGCGCTTCGCGAAGATGACCTTCTGCTCATCGGGTATCGGTTCCGTCATACCGGTTCTGATCGGACCCGGGCAGACGCAGTTGACGGTGATGCCTTCGCGCCCAAGGTCGACGGCAAGCGCCCGTGTCAACCCCACGACGCCGTGCTTGGCGACCGAATAGATGCCGTTCCCGCGGGTCGCGCCCATCGCCTCGGTGGACGCGACGTTGACGATGCGCGGGCAGGGCGATTGCCGCAGATACCGCAGAGCGGCGCGGACGATCCGCTGGTGCGCGGTCAGCATGACGTCGATCTGCCGGTGCCAGAGCTGGTCGTAGTTCGGGTCGTCAAGGCTCGCGGGTTGAACCATCCCGGCGTTGTTGATCACGAAGTCCAGGCCGCCGAGTGCTTCGGCGGCCTTCGGAACGACGTCGGCGATGGCCTCGCCATCGCCGACGTCAAGCGTCCATGCCTGAGCCTGCCCGCCGGCATCTCGCACATCTTTGGCGACCTGGTCCACGGCGTTCGACTGAATATCGGCCAGGGCCAGCCGAACTCCTTCGGCCGCGAAGACGTGCGCGGCCGCGCGGCCCATTCCGCTGGCGGCGCCGGTGATAAATGCTGCTCTGCCAGCGACGGAGCGGCTCAATTCCGTGGTTGCCATGTCGCAGAAGCGTAGCGGTCACACGACTGTTGCATAACCGGTTGCTGTGAATTTGCTTTGATCCCAGGCGTTTCCGCCTATCAGGCGCGTTCAGGCGAGTTGCCAGGTGTCTGACAGTGATGTGGCAGAGCAAACTCAGTTGAGCTACCTAGCGTCAACGTCAGCAACTGATAGGGAGGGACGTCATGCGTGTGAAACGTATCGCAAGCGCAGCGGCTATTGCCGCCAGCGTTGGCATGTCAGGACTTTCGATCGCTGTGGTGCCGGCATATGCGGAACCGCCGCCGTGCAGCCCGCCGAATTGCCAGGGCGGGCCCGGCCCGCACGGACCGAGCGGTCCCCCGCCGCAAGGACCCAGCGGACCCCCGCCAGCAAGGACCCAGCGGTCCCCCGCCCAACAACGCCCCGGACAACGGGCCACGAGACAACGGACCACAGCAGCGGCCCGCCACAACAGGGCCCGCGACAGCGGGCCCGCCACAGCAGGGCCCGCCACAGCAGGGCCCGCCTAACAACGGACCACAGCAGCAGGGCCCACAGCAGCAGGGTGGCCCGCGCGACACTCCGGGCGGGTGGCGAGCGCCGGGTCAGGGCGCGCCACCGCCGCCTCAGCCTGGTCGCGACGGCTGGAACGACGGCCCGCCACCCGGCGGCCCGCCGCGCGACTGGGACGGCCCGCCGCCTCCTGGTGGATGGAACGGGCCGCCGCCTCCGGGCGGCTGGAACCGCCATTGGGACGGACCGCAGCGCGGCATAGACCAGGGGCGGTTCGACCACCAGCCGTTTAACTACGACGACTACCAGGCGGTTCCCATCTTCTCACCCGATATGGGTGGTTGGGGTTTCTGGTTCTTCGGGCTCTGGATTCCGCTGTGACAGTGGCGGTTTAACGGCCACCTATCCCCCGGCGCCGCGGACAGCGGTCGCGTCTGTTCGCGGCGCCGGACCTTCTTCCGTTCAGTTCGCGCCCGGCGCAGCATGGGTGCGCCTGATCGTCGGCTCCGGATAATCGGTGTCGGCCACCGCGCGTCGCACCGCATCGGACACCGCATCAACGTTGTCGGTGCGAACCAGCGCGATCACGCAGCCGCCGAAGCCACCGCCGGTCATCCGCGCTCCCAACGCGCCGGCCAGCACCGCGGTGTCGGCGATCAAGTCGATGTGCCCAGTGGTGATCTCGAAGTCATCGCGCATCGACGCGTGCGAAGCCGTCAGAATGCGACCGGCCACCAGGAAGTCAGACTCGTCCAGTGCCGCAACGAAATCGAGCACACGCTGGTTCTCGGAGAGGACATGGCGGGCACGGCGGGCATCGACCGGGTCACTGACTTCCTCGAGCACCGACGGCCCGTCATCCTGCACGTCGCGCAACCTACCGACGCCCAGGTCGGCCGCCGCTCGCTCGCATGACGCGCGACGCGCCGCGTACTCACCGCCCGCATGATGGTGCCGCGCATGCGAGTCGATGAGCAGCAACGCCACATCGGAGGCATCGGGATCGAAAGGCACCTGCTGAACGGACACCGCGCGGAAGTCGATCAGCATCGCCTTGTGCGGTTCGCCGAACAGGCTTGCGAGTTGATCCATCAAACCCGTTGGCGCGCCGACGTAGTCGTTCTCGGCGGCCTGTGAGATCCGCGCTCGTTCGACGCGGTCGAGGTCACCCTCTACCGCCTCCAAGAGCGCGCCCAGCACCGCGCATTCCAGAGCGGCCGACGACGCGAGCCCTGACCCCATCTCGATGCCGCTCGCGATCGACATGTCGCCGCCGACCACGCGGTGGCCCGCGCGGCGCAGTGCCCACACCACCCCGGCGATGTAAGCGGCCCAGCCCGTCACGCCACCGGCGGTGGTGTCGAGCGGTATCCGGGCCACGCCGTCCTCGCGATCGCTAC
>CAVRER010000056.1:0-92037 GCA_963720085.1 uncultured Actinomycetota bacterium | reverse complement strand
CCAAATGCAGCGGGTCGCAGTGGCGCGCGCATTGATGATGGACCCATCGCTGATTCTCGCCGACGAACCGACCGGGAACCTCGATTCCGCAACGGGCGCTTCGATCTTGGCGCTGCTTGCCGAGGTGGCGCATGAGGACGGCGACAGTCGGCTGGTGGTGATGGTGACCCACAACTCGGATGCCGCGGCGGCGACGGACCGGGTGATCACCCTCCAAGATGGATGCGTCGGTTCTGACGAGCTGTCAGCGGTCGCGGGATGAGACCGGGCTCGGCCATCGCGGCCACGGCGAGCCGGCTACGTGTATTCAGCCTGCGCGAACTCGCTGTGCATCCTCGCCGTACGACGGCCTCAATTGCTGTAATGGCGGTTTCCGCAATGTATCTGGTCGCGGTATTCGGCATTTTCGGGTCGATCACCGGGTCGGTCAACCGGCTGGCCGATGGGATCGCTGGCATCGCCGCGCTCGAGGTGTCGGGCATCACCGACGCGGGATTTCCCGACACGATAACGGCAGACGTCGCTGCCGTTCCCGGCGTCGCGACCGCGGCACCGATGATTCGGACTTCTGCGTCCACGGCATCAGGTCCAGTTCTGCTGTTCGGCGCAGATAAGAGCAGTGCTGCGTTGGGTGGTGCCTTGAAAGACGCCGTCGCGAAACCACTAAAGACACTGTCCGCCAACCCCAATGGTGTCCAAGTCGGGCCCGGCGTCGGTCACACCAAAGGCGAGACATTCCGGCTGGGCTCGGCTTCGGTCGCAGTCGCTGAAGTGCTCACCGGCAAGCAACTTGCGGACCTCAACGGCGGACACTACGTCCTCGCTCCACTTGCTCTGGCGCAGAACATAACCGGGCGAAAAGGCCAGCTCGACTCGATACTGATCACGACAAAGCCCAATGCCAATCTCGCCGCAGTGCGCGCCGCGGTCACGGCCGCCGTGAAGGGTCGGGCAATCGTTGCAGATCCGAGCATGCGGGCGGCCCGGGCCGGCGACGGCGTCAAGCTGATGAACTACATGGCGTTGATGGGTGCGGGAGTTGCGTTGGTAGTCGGCGCGTTCCTGGTTTACACCACGATGACGATGGCGATCACTCAGCGCCGGCCGGTCATCTCGATGCTGCGCGCGATCGGGGGCCGACGCGTCACCATCGTGCGCGATTTGCTCGGCGAGGCCGCGATTCTCGGGGTGATAGGCGGCGCGATCGGGGCGGGCATCGGAATCCTCCTGGGTCGTATGGCGATTGGTCGATTGCCTCCGGCAATAACCCAAGGTCTCGAAGCTCGGGTGGAGTACTGGTTGCCCGGCTACGCGATACCGGTGGCGCTCGCGGCGACGGTACTCACCAGCGGGGCAGCGTCGGCGATGGCTGCGCGGCAGGTGTACAAGGTTTCACCGATCGAGGCCTTGGCGCCGGTTGGGGTTTCAGCCGCGGACTTCGTGCCGCGATGGCTGCGGATGGCATGCGGGATTGCCGCCGTTGCGGTGTTCGCGGCATCGATCGTGGTCGTTGTGGACCAACGCGGCACACTGGCGTTCGCCGCGGTCTTTGCTCTGTTCAGTGCTGAGATCGCGCTTGGCTTCGCACTCACCGCGGTCATCGTCAAAGCGACTGCAGCAACGGCCCGGATGTTCGGATCGGTTGGGCGACTCGCGGCGGCGACGATCGAGCGTGCGCCGCGGCGGGTGTGGGCCACGGTGATGACAGTGCTCATCGCGGTGGTTACCACCGTGGTGATCACCGGTACGAACGCCGACATGATCCGGTCGGCGCGGGCCATCTTCGCACCGGTCGCGGGCGTCGACGTGTGGGTGAGCGCGGATGCGCCCGATAGCTATGCCGTCGATGCGCTGCCACAAGGTCTTTCCGGAAAGGTCGCCGCAGTCCCGGGGGTAAAACGTGTCGCCGAGGGCGCATTCGGGTTCGCTGAGGTCGGCGGCACCCGCGTGATGCTCGACGGGTTTTCCGCCGGGACCGCCGATCCGCTCTACCGCGCGCTCGGTGAGCAGGTACGCAGCGAGGTGCTCGCCGGTCGGGGCGTGGTGCTTTCGCAGAACCTCGGCAAAACTCTCCGCGTCCGGGTCGGCGATAACCTACAGCTGCAAACGCCACATGGCCCGCGGCGGACGCCAGTGCTTGCTCTGGTCCCGTACTTCTCGACGGTCATCGGGACCGTCGGGATAGATCTCGGTCGGATGAGGGATTGGTTCGACCGTCCGGCAGCGACAGCACTCCAGATCACCGCGGCCGCAGGCGTGGATCCGAATCGACTGCTGGCAGACGTCCGCCACGTCGTACCAGCGCCGAACTACGTATACAGTGGTCGCGTTGCCCTGGCAGGCCTCGAGGCGCCGCTGCATCAGAGCATGTTCATCGCCAACGCCGTTTGGATCATCGTTGTATTCGTTGCGGCGGTGGCGGCTTTTCAACACATTGACGCTCTCGGTGCTCGAACGGCGTCGTGAAATTGGTGTGCTGCGGGCGATGGGAACCAGTCGGCGGTTCACCGTGCAGATGATCCTGGCCGAGGCGGCCGCCATCGGTGTCGTCGGCGGTCTCTGCGGACTTTTATTCGGCCTGACGGATCAGTGGCTCTACAGCCTCGTCAGCGGCGACATGATGAACTTCACCGTTGGCTTCCGGCCGAGTCCGATGGCACTCGTGTTCACCGTGGGCGCGCTGGCAATCAGCCTGCTCGGCTCGCTGCCGCCGGCGCGACGCGCGGCGCGACTGAACATCATCGACGCTGTCGGCGTCGACTAGTTTCTCCTGAAACGCTCAGAAGCCAAGTGGGAGAAACGCAGTGAACAGCTCGGCCAAGGGATCCGTGAAGGGAAGCGTGAACGAGAACGCGGAATCGAGGGCCGGGTCGCTGGGATCAATGAATGTGTTTATCGTCTCCCCGGCCATCCCCATGCCGATGTCGTCGGGCAGTCCCGGCACAAACGTAGCTATCCCGTCCGAGGGGTCGGCCCCAGAAGTTAAGACATCCTCGAACCCGAAGAGCTGACTTTGGATAACAGTCGCAACAAACTCATTGTCGGCGGGGTCGGCAAATTACTGGTTCGTGAACAGGTCGAAATCTTGGAGGGGTCCAGCCATGAAGCCTGTATCCCCCGCCGGGAATAGATCATCCCCGTCGGCGTGCGCGACCGGCCCCGTTACCAACGAGATGAGCCCGGCAGCGAGGAAACCACCGGCAGCCGTGCCGAGGCCGGCCAGAATCTTGTGACTCATTGGAGACTCCACTTCTTGCATCGTTGGATGAGGTTCGTAGACTCCCCGCGGCGATGATCGCCCACAGTCGGACACTCACCATCGGCGAATGTTCGCCATGATGGGTACACGATTCATAAATGAACAAATGATGTCTGACACCTGAACATCAGATGAACGATTGCTAGTCGGATGCCCTGCGCTGAATTTTCGCGGTCACGCGTTGCGCTCGGTGACGGTGGCGAATCCCTGCAGATGAGGAGTGCACGGCGGCGGCACCAGGGTGCGTCGGATGCTGCGCAATCCGCCGGTGTCGAAGCCCGCGGCGGCGATGGCGTCGACGGTTCGGCGGTTCGGTTCGCAACCGGAAGCCAGCCAAGACCACGGCTTTGCGATCAGGTCCTGGAACCGACCCATCGCGCCGTCGCCGCGGACATGCTCGAGGACGACCAACCTGCCGCCGGGTGCGAGCACGCGCCGGATCTCGCCGAGGGTAGCGGCCACATCGTCGACCGAGCACAGCACCAGGCCGACGTGTACCGAGTCGAAACTGTCGTCCGGGAACGGAATCGACTCGCCGGTCCCATCGACGATGTCGACCGCAATGCCGCGACGGCGAGCCAGCGCCGAAGCCATTCGGCGCATCGCCGCCTCCGGTTCCACGGCAGCGACCGAGGTCACCGCGGGCGGAAGAAACAGCAGGTCGGTTCCCGGGCCGAGACCGACCATCAACAGCCGGCCGGTCGCATTGCTCATCGCCTCTCGGCGATACCGGCGGTAGAACAGCCGGTCGAAGAGCGGCATGCCGAGTCGATAGATGTACGGGAATAACGGATTACGGCGTGCCATTTCCCACCTGGAAGCTACCAAGATCCAGTCGGAACGGCGGATACTCGTCGCGCATCAACGAGACGTACACGGCCACCCGATAGCGCCACCGAACAATGCCCAACAGAAGGTCGAACATGCCCCGCGGTGATAGTCCCCGTGCACAACAACCACAACGGCGCGATGACGCAAAGCATCTGCAGCAGCGGTTCCATCGCCCAGCACAGGAGTATCTGCGGGCAGCCCGAGCAGCCACCACTTCACCAGCACAGCCCAGTTCGTGAGCCGTTCTGGGATAGTCGACCTCGAGATCCGCTGGGTAATCGGGCCGCGAGGCGAGCGTGAAAGGCGGGTACTTGTCGGTGCCGTTCATCGGAAATCGATAATTCATCACCCGCCACGACCACCGCAGCACCCCGACGTTGAAGTCGAAGAGCGGACGCGGATACCGGCCGGTGAACAAGATGGCGACGCCGGCAACGACGGTCACCAGCGGGTAGGCCAGGTAGAGCAGTATCAATATCGGATAGTGCGGCGCCGCCAGCACGCACCACTTGAAGAGCACAGAGCCAGCGCGAGGGCGCGTCGAAATCGCCTCGTACTCGTACGGGATCGCTCCCGAGCCAACGGGCTCGTCCACAGCACGTCCATCAATTTGATTACGGCGGAGAGCAGTGGTGGGTTCAGATCTTGCGCGCGCTCGCGGTCGCGCGGTCAACCTCCCAGTACGCGCGCAGCGCCACCAGCTGGCCCTCGTCGTTGGCCTTGTAGGTGAACACCCCTTCGGCGGTGACCTGATGTCCGGCCGCCGTGATCAGGATGTGGCCGACGTTGGCTTCCTCGTTGCCGCACTGGTAGGTGTCGCGGAAATGGAACTCGATCTTGTCCGTCGGCGCAATCGCCTTGTCCCAAAACGCCGAGATGGCGTCGCGACCGCGATGCCCCTTGCCCTCGGGATCGAAATGCGACGGGCCGATCGGGTCCTCGACGATGGCATCGTCGGCGAACACCGCCAGCCACGCGTCTTTGTCTCTGGCCCCCACCGCGTCGCGGGAACGCTTGCCGGCCAGGTGTGCGGCTGATCGTCGGTCATGTGTCCTGCCATCCCGAGTGGATATAGGTGTCGGCGAAGCGTTTCAGCGAATCCTTCTTCTTCTCCAGCGGCGCGTCGAAGCCGAGTCCCCAATCGAAAACCCAAGGGATGACGATGTTGTCGGTGACACCGATCTCGGCCAGCTCGCGATGGCCGTCCACGCCGAACTTGTCGATGCAGACCGCCTGGTATTCGAATGGGGCATCGGCTCGGTCGTACTCGGCGAGCAGCGCCTTGAGTTTGCCGATCGTTTCGGCGAGCTGGTCGCAGGTCATCATCGCGCTGGTCCAGCCGTCGCTGACGCGGGCGGCACGCTTGAGCGCGACGTCGGTGTGGCCGCCGACGTAGAACGGCACGGGTTGGCTGGGCGCCGGGCTCATCTGCAACCGGTCGAAGTCGTAGAACTCGCCGTGGAATTCGACCATCCCGCCGGCCAGCACCAGTTTGATGACCTCGATCATCTCGTCGACGCGCGCGCCGCGGCGCTTGTATGGCACTCCGCACCATTCGAATTCTTCTGGTGCCCAGCCGATTCCCACACCGAAGCCGAACCTGTTGTTGGTCAGGTTGGCCACCGAACCGACCTGGCGGGCCAGCAGCAGCGGGTTGCGGGAGCCGAGTTTCATCACGTTGGTGTAGAACCGCAGCGTCGAGGTGACCGCGCCCATCGCGCCGGCGGCGATCAGCGGATCGACCCATGGCGTGTCCTCGTTCCACATCCGCGAGCCGTCGGGGGTGTACGGGTAATCGGCGGCGGCCTTCTCCATGTAGAACAACGAGTCCGGCAGCGCGATCGCGTCGAATCCCACCTCTTCGGCGGTTTTGGCGATGTCGACCAACTGATCGATGGGCCCCATCGCGATGCTGCAGGTGTACTTCACGGCTTATCGGCCCCCACTACCCACATCGAGTAATACTGCGAGCCACCGCCGTAGGCGTGGCCAAGTGCCTTGCGCGCGTTCGGAACCTGGTGATCGCCCGCCTTGCCCATCACCTGGATGGCCGCCTCGGCGAACCGGATCAGACCGGATGCGCCGATCGGGTTCGACGACAGCACGCCGCCGGAGGCGTTGAGCGGGATCCGCCCGCCGATCTCGGTCTCGCCGGCCTCGGTGAGCTTCCAGCCTTCGCCCTCGGGCGCGAACCCGAGGTTCTCCAGCCACATCGGCTCGAACCACGAGAACGGCACGTAGATCTCGGCGGCGTCGATCTCGTCGATCGGGCTGGTGATGCCTGCCGCCTTCCACAGCGCCTTGGCGGCGTCGCGGCCGGCCTGCGGGTTGACCTGGTCGCGGCCGGAGTACGCCAGCGGTTCGGTGCGCAACGCGGTGGCGTGGATCCATGCCACCGGATGGCCTTCGGCGACGCGCTTGTCGGCGACGTCCTCGTTGCCGATCACCACCGCACAGGCGCCGTCGGACGACGGGCAGGTCTCGTCGAAGCGAATGGGGTCCCACAGCATCTGCGACGCCATCACCTTCTCCAGCGTGATGTCCGGTTGATGCAGGTGCGCCAACGGGTTCTTGGCGCCGTTGCAGCCGGTCCTTGACCGCGACCATGGCGCCGATGTGCGTCGGCGCGCCCGATCGGCGGATGTAGGAGCGCACGTGCGGGGCGAAGTAGCCGCCCGCGCCGGCGCCGACCGGCTTGGTGAACGGCACCGGAATGCTCAACGCCCACATGGCATTCGACTCGGACTGCTTCTCCCACGCCATCGCCAGCACGCGGCGGTACTTGCCCGACTGCACCAGGCTGGCCGCCACCACACCGGTCGACCCGCCGACCGAACCCGCGGTGTGCACCCGGATCAGCGGCTTGCCGGTCGCGCCCACGGCGTCGGCCATGAACAGCTCCGGCATCATGACGCCCTCGAAGAAGTCCGGCGCCTTGCCGACGACCACCGCGTCGATGTCGTCCATGGTCGACCCGGAGTCGGACAGCGCCTTGTCGATGGCCTCGCGAACCAGGCCGTTCATCGAGACGTCCTGGCGCTTGGCGACGTACTTCGTCTGCCCGGTGCCGAGCACCGCAGCGAGCTGGCCCGCCATGTTATTTCCCTTCCAGCACGGCGACGAGATTCTGTTGCAGCACCGGGCCGCTGGTCGCGTGCGCGAGCACCCGGCCTGCGGAGCCGTCGAAAATATGTTGTGCCGCAAAGCCGATGCGCTCCAACCCGGCGGAGAACATCGGGTTGGCCGCCAGTGCGCCGCCCGACGGGTTGACCTTCGTCGACGACGGCAGGCCGATAGCCTCGGTCAGGATCAGATGCTGATGGGTGAACGGCGCGTAGATCTCGGCCACCTCGATCGAGCTGGTGTCTCCGCCCGTCGCGGCCTTGGCCGACGCCTGCCGTCGATCCAGACGTCGTCAGGTCCCGGGCACCGAGGACCGGAGTCTCGATGCGGTGCTCGATCCCGGTGATCCACGCGGGGTTCTTCCGCAGCTCGCGGGCCTTGTCGCCGGCAGCCAGCACGATCGCCGACGCGCCGTCGGTGATCGGCGCAATGTCGTGGCGCCGAAGGGGATCGGCGAAGAACGGCCGGGCCAGCAGCTCGTCGATGCTCTTCGCCGGCTTCTCCGAATCGGTGCGCTCGGCGACGGCGAACGAGTCCAGCGCGACTTGCGCCATCTGCTCGGCCGTCCATTTGCCGGCGTCCAGGCCGAAGCGGGCCTGCAGCCCCGCCATCGACACCGAGTCCGGCCACAGCGGCGCGACGGTGTACGGATCGGTCTGCAGCGCGAGCACCCGGCGCAGGGTGCCGGCCGAGGACTTGCCGAAGCCGTAGACAAGCGCGGTGTCGATCTCACCGGTCAGCAGCTTGATGTAGGCCTCGTAGAGCGCCCACGCGGCGTCCATCTCCACGTGCGACTCGTTGATCGGCGGCACCGCCCCGATCGAGTCGATCGCGGAGATGAACGAAAATGCGCGGCCGGCAAGGTAATCCGACGACCCGGAGCACCAGAAGCCGATGTCGGTCTGCTCGAGCCCGAGTTCGTCGTAAAGCGCATGGAAACACGGCATCAGCATTTCGACGCCGTTGGTGGTGCCGTCGGTGCGGCGCACATGCGGCGCATGGGCGAATCCGACGACAGCTACATCGCGATCGGTCACGTCATTCCCTCTTAACAGGCGGTGCTTACAGGTGATGCTTGTAGGTGTCGTAGTCGGCGTCAGGTTCGCCGGTCGGCTTGAAGTATTCGATGTTGTCGATGCCGAGGCCCCATTCCTCGCGGGGCTTCCACACCGCCTGCACCCGCATGCCCATCCGCACCTCGGAGGCGTCGATCTCCTGAACCAGGTGCAGGAACGCGATATCGGCGCCGTCGAGCAGGACGTAGGCCGCGACGTACGGCGGCTTGATGCGCTGGCCGGCGAACGGGATGTTGATGATCGCGAACGTCGTCACCGTGCCCTTGTCGGGCAGCTCGACGAAGTTGTCGAGTTCGAGGCCGGTCGCCGGGTCCGCTTCCTTCGGCGGGAAGTACACCTTCCCGTCCTTGCCGGTGCGGGCGCCGAGCAGCGTGCCCTCTTCCAGGGCGCGCAGGAACGCGCTCTCGGGAAGCGAAGCGGTGTGCTGGATTTCGATGCTGCTTGGCGTCACCTGCACTGTCACCGGGTCACGGTCGTCGGTCGTTTCGAAGGCGGGCACCGCCTCCGGGCTTCTGAGCCGAGCGCGAAGTAGGCGATGTCGGTGATCGCGCCCGCCGGTTCGTCGACCCAATGCGCATGCACCCGCGCGCCGGTGCTGATCGCGTCGGACGATCCAGCGGCCCCCACATCAACGGCGTGCAGCAGTGGAATGTCGGCACCGTCGAGCTTGATCAGCGCCCAGGCGAATGGCCGGTCCAGCGGCTGCCCCTCCAAGGGCTCGGGCTGCCAGGTCCACGACAGCACGGTCCCGACACTGGCCACCGGTACGATCTCGGTCAATCGTTCGTAGGTCACCGGGTCGAACTCGGCGGGCGGGACGTAGACCCGGCCATCCGAGCCCCGGACACCGACGATGCGTCGCTCACGCAAGGCGGTGAAGAACTGGCTGAGGGTGGGTCCGACTGAACGGGTGTAGTCGAAGGACAGCTTCAGAGGTGCCGATAGAGGCGGCTGATGGGTATCGATCTGCACCGGGCTGCTTTGGCTGGTGGTCACAGCATCGAGTAGAACAGGTTCTAAGAATGGTTTCAAGATACGGTCGGGACCTGCAGGAAAGGCGGCTCGCATGAAGCTCGGACTCCAGCTGGGATATTGGGGCGCTCAGCCACCGGAAAACCACGGCGAACTCGTCGCCGCGGCCGAGGAGGCCGGATTCGACGCCGTGTTCACCGCCGAAGCGTGGGGATCGGACGCCTACACGCCGCTGGCCTGGTGGGGTTCGTCGACGCAGCGGCTGAGGCTGGGCACGTCGGTGGTGCAACTGTCCGCGCGCACCCCGACCGCGTGCGCGATGGCGGCGCTGACGCTGGATCACCTGTCCGGTGGCCGGCACATTCTTGGTCTTGGGGTCTCGGGTCCGCAGGTGGTGGAGGGCTGGTACGGGCAGCCGTTCCCCAAGCCGTTGGCCCGCACCCGGGAATACATCGACATCATCCGGCAGGTGTGGGCCCGCGAGAAGCCGGTGACCAGCGACGGCCCGCACTATCCGCTGCCGTTGACCGGCGAGCGCGCGACGGGTCTGGGCAAGCCGCTCAAGCCGATCACCCATCCGCTGCGGTCCGACATCCCGATCATGCTGGGCGCCGAGGGGCCGAAGAACGTCGCGTTGGCCGCTGAGATCTGCGACGGCTGGCTGCCGATCTTCTACACGCCGCGGATGGCCGACACGTACAACGAGTGGCTCGACGAGGGGTTCGCCCGCCCGGGCGCGCGCCGCAGCCGCGAGGACTTCGAGATCTGCGCGACGGCCAACATCGTCATCACCGAGGACCGCAGCGCCGCCTTCGCGGCCATGAAGCCCTACATCGCCCTCTACATGGGTGGGATGGGCGCCGAGGACACCAACTTCCACGCCGACGTATACCGCCGGATGGGCTACGCCGAGGTGGTCGACGACGTGACGAAGCTGTTCCGCAGCAACCAGAAGGACAAGGCCGCGGCGATCATCCCCGACGAGGTCATCGACGACGCCGCGATCGTCGGCGACCTGGACTACGTGCGTAAGCAGATCAAGGCCTGGGAGGCCGCGGGCGTCACCATGATGGTGGTGTCTGGTCGCAGTACCGAGCAGGTCCGCGAGCTGGCCAGCGTTGATCTGAGCCGGTCCTTGCGGCTGGCTAGAACGCGTTCTAGATTGACCGGATGACAGCCTCGCAGCACACCATCGCCGGCACGGTGCTCACGATGCCGGTGCAGATCCGCAAGGCAACACAGCACATGGCGATGTTCTCGGTGGACGCCGACGCCGCTCAGCAGCTGATCGACTACAGCGGCCTGCGGGTCTGCCGCTACCTGCCCGGGCGTGCGGTCGTGGTCCTGATGTTGATGCACTACATCGACGGCGACCTGGGCCAGTACTACGAATTCGGCACCAGCGTGATGGTCAACCCTCCGGGGTCGAACGCGAGCGGGCCGCGCGCACTGCAGTCGGCCGGCGCCTTCATCCACCACCTGCCCGTCGACCAGGCCTTCACGCTGGAAGCGGGAACCAAGATCTGGGGCTACCCGAAAGTGATGGCGGACTTCACCGTTCGAGAGGGTCGTCAGTTCGGTTTCGACTGCAGCGTCGACGGGCAGCTGGTGATCGGCATGGACTTTCGTCCCGGCCTGCCGATTCGGCTGACTCCGCGCCAGCAGGCGCAGCGCACCTACTCGCACCGCGACGGGGTCACCCGCGAGACCGCCTTCGAACACACGCTCGACGGTGTGCGGAACCGGCTTGGTGGAGTGCGCGTCCGGCTGGGCGATCATCCCTACGCGAAAGAGTTGGCGTCGCTGGGCCTTCCGAAGCGCGCGATGTTGTCCAGCTCTGCTGACCAGGTACAAATGACATTCGGCGATGCTCAGGAGATCTCATGACAGTGACTTCAACGACCAGACCAGATGTCGATCTGACGGACGGCGCGTTCTACGCGGGCTGACTCCCGGGCGGTCTACCGCTGGATGCGGGAGAACGAGCCGGTGTTCCGGGACCGCAACGGGTTGGCCGCCGCGTCGACGTATCAGGCCGTCATCGAGGCCGAGCGCAACCCCGAGTTGTTCTCGAATGCCGGCGGCATCCGACCCGACCAGGACGGGGTCGAGATGATGATCGAGATGGACGACCCGCAACATCTGTTGCGTCGCAAGCTCGTCAACTCCGGATTCACCCGCAAGCGCGTGAAAGATCTGGAGGCCAAGATCGATGCACTGTGTGACACGTTGATCGACGCGGTGTGCGAACGCGGCGAGTGTGACTTCGTTTGGGACCTCGCCGCGCCCCTGCCGATGGCGGTCATCGGTGACATGCTCGGTGTGCGCCCGGAGGAGCGCAAGATGTTCCTCAAGTGGTCCGACGATCTGGTCAGCTTCCTGAGTAGCACTGCGGCGCAAGAGGATTTCCAGGTCACCATGGATGCCTTCACTGCCTACAGCGAATACATGATGGGCATGATCGCGGCCCGCAAAGAGGAACCGACCGACGATCTGGTCAGCGTCCTGGTGCATGCCGAGGTCGAAGGATCCCGGCTGGAAGACCACCAGATCGTCACCGAGGTGCTGCTGCTGCTGATCGGCGGTGACGAAACCACTCGTCACACGCTGTCCGGTGGAACCCGGCAGCTGCTGCTGCACCCCGATCAGCATCGGCGGCTGGCGGGCGACATGGGATTGCTGCCCAACGCGATCGAGGAGATGCTGCGCTGGACCGCGCCGGTGAAGAACATGGCCCGCACGATCACCGCCGACACCGAGTTCCACGGCACCCAGCTGCACCACGGCGAGAAGATGATCCTGCTGTTCGAGTCGGCGAACTTCGACGAGAAGGTGTTCGAGGATCCGGAAACCTTCAACATCGAGCGCTACCCGAACAACCACCTCGCATTCGGCTTCGGGACGCATTTCTGCCTGGGCAACCAGCTCGCGCGGCTAGAGCTGTCGATCATGCAGACTCGCCTGTTGCAGCGTCTTCCGGACATGCAGCTGGCGTCGGATGCCGCGTTGCCGCTGCGGCCGGCGAACTTCGTGTCGGGCCTCGAGAAGATGCCGGTGGCCTTCACCCCGAGCGCGCCGCTGGGCTAACGCCTTTGCGCCGAGCGTGAACTGGCTGCGGAATTTTGGCCGACTTTTCGCAACCAGTTCACGCTCGGCGCGACCACGCCGCCGCCACCCGGCGCAAGATGCCGCCCGGCATGTCCTCGGCCGTCACTCGGATGGTGATCCAACCGAGATCGGGCAGCGCTTCGTAACGCGCAATGTCCCGGTGAAATTGCCTGCGGTCGGTCCGATGGTGGTCGCCCTCGTACTCCAACGCGATCTTGACGTCTTCCCAACCCAGATCAAGTAGCGCGACAAGCTCTCCGTACTCGCCGTAGACAGGGATCTGGGTCTGCGGCCGCGGGTAGCCAGCATCGATAAGCAGCAGCCGCAGCCAGGTCTCGCGAGGCGACTCGGCGCCGGCGTCGATGAGTGTCAGTGCGCGCCGTGCCCGCCGGACGTTGCGGTGGCCCTTGTAGCGGTCGGCGAGCACCTGAGCGTCGGCGACGTTGAATCGCGTTGCGCGCGCCAGCGCGTCAACGGCTGCCACGGCGTTACCGACGGAGTCGCGGCAGGCGATGTCAAATGCGGTGCGCGCCGGAGTAGTGGTCGGCACACCGCTGACCAGCTGGAATTCGTCCTCAGCGATCTGATCCGACCACGTCCGAATGCCGGCCGGCGGACGGCGGTGTTCGTAGAGCAACTGCGCCGGCGCCTGATGGTCGACCCACTTGGCGCCGTGAAGCGCCGACGCCGAGTGGCCCGCGACGATGCCGCGCCGCCGAGACCACAGCCAAGCGGCGCGAGCACGCGTCTTGGCGGTGAGGTCGGTGCCGGTGGGTACGTATACGTCGGGATGGATCGCGATGCATCGGCTTCGCAACCGGTAGGCCGTCAGAGCGCCTGACCTGACGGCCTCACTACCGATAAACGGTTCGCACACGGAGGCAGTGTCGCCTCAAGGGCCGACATCCACGGCGAGCGTGAAGTGACTGCGAAAAATCGGCCAAAATTCCGCAACAGGTTCACGCTCGGCGAAGGGGGCCTCAGCGCCCTTTGAACTGCGGAGCGCGCTTCTCCTTGAACGCCATCGGGCCTTCCTTGGCGTCGTCGGACAGGAACACCGATATCCCGAGTTGGGTGTCGATTTTGAACGCTTCGTTCTCGTGCATTCCCTCGGTCTCGCGGATCGCCCGCAGGATCGCCTGCACGGCCAGCGGGCCGTTGTTTTCGATGAGCTCGGCGATCTCCAGCGCCTTGGTCAGCGCTTGGCCATCCGGGACGAGGTAGCCGATCAAGCCGATCTCCTTGGCCTCCGCGGCGGTGATGTGCCGACCGGTCAGCAGCAGATCGCAGGCCACCGTGTAGGGGATCTGCCGTACCAGCCGCACCGCCGAGCCGCCCATCGGGTACAGGCTCCACTTGGCCTCCGAGATGCCGAACTTCGCGCTCTCGCCGGCGATGCGGATGTCGGTGCCCTGCAGGATCTCGGTGCCGCCGGCGATCGCGGGGCCCTCCACGGCCGCGATCAGCGGTTTGGTCAGCCGACGGCCCTTGAGCAGGGCATCAATGCGCGACGGGTCGTAGCTGCCGTCCTTGAACGAATCGCCCGGCGGCTTTTTGGTCGCTGTTTTCAGGTCCATGCCGGCGCAGAAGTAGCCGCCGGCCCCGGTCAGGATGCAGCACCGGATGTCGGGATCGTTGTCGACCCGGTCCCAGGCCTCGACCATGATTTCCATCATTTCGGTAGAAAGCGCGTTGCGGGCCTCGGGGCGGTTCAGCGTCAAGATCAGGGTGTGTCCGCGCTGCTCAATGATGGCGTCGGCGCTATTTGCGGACTCGCTCACGGGTGATCGCCTTCCTGCATGCCGGCCTCGGACTTGTCAGACTGATTCAAACTTGTGAAAAAATGTAACACGTTCTAATTTGGGGTCCGTGGCCCTGAATATTGCGGACCTGGCGGAGCACGCCATCGACGCCGTACCTGACCGTGTCGCCCTGATCTGCGGCGACGACCGGCTGACCTACGCCCAATTGGAGGAGAAGGCCAATCGCTTGGCGCACTACCTGCTCGACCAGGGCGTGACGAAGGACGACAAGGTCGGACTCTACTGCCGTAACCGCAACGAGATCGTTATCGCGATGCTCGGCATCGTGAAGGCCGGCGCGATTCTGGTGAACGTCAACTACCGCTACGTCGAGGGCGAACTGCGCTACCTGTTCGAGAACTCCGACATGGTCGCGGTGGTGCACGAGCGGCAGTACTCCGACCGCGTCGCCAACGTGCTGCCGGACACCGCAGGCGTCAAGACAGTCCTCGTCGTTGAGGACGGTAGCGCCAACGACTACCGGCGCTACGGCGGCGTCGAGTTCTACTCCGCGATCGCGGCGGGCTCACCCGAGCGGGATTTCGGTGAGCGCAACGCCGACGACATCTACCTGCTCTACACCGGCGGCACCACCGGCTTCCCGAAGGGTGTGATGTGGCGCCACGAGGACATCTACCGGGTGCTTTTCGGCGGAACTGACTTCGCCACAGGCGAATTCGTCAAGGACGAGCATGACCTTGCCAAGGCCGCCGCCGCCAATCCGCCGATGATCCGATATCCGATTCCGCCGATGATCCATGGCGCTACCCAGTCGGCCACCTGGATGTCGATCTTCTCTGGCCAAACCACCGTGCTGGCACCGGAATTCAACGCCGACGAGGTGTGGCGCACGATTCACGACCACAAGGTGAACCTGCTGTTCTTCACCGGCGATGCGATGGCGCGGCCGTTGCTCGATGCCTTGTTGGCTCATCAGGACGAAGGTAACGAGTACGACCTGTCATCGCTGTTCCTGCTTGCCAGCACCGCGGCGCTGTTCTCACCGAGCATCAAGGAGAGACTGCTGGAGCTGCTGCCCAACCGGGTGATCACCGATTCGATCGGCTCCTCGGAGACCGGCTTCGGCGGCACTAGCATTGTGGCCAAGGACGCGCCGCACAGCGGTGGTCCACGCGTCACGATCGATCACCGCACGGTCGTGCTCGACGAGGACGGCAACGAGGTGAAGCCCGGCTCCGGCGTGCGTGGTCTCATCGCCAAGAAGGGCAACATCCCGGTCGGCTACTACAAGGACGAGAAGAAGACCGCCGAGACTTTCAAGACCATCAACGGCGTGCGCTATGCCATTCCGGGCGACTACGCGCAGGTCGAGGAGGACGGCTCCGTCACCATGCTGGGCCGCGGCTCGGTCTCGATCAACAGCGGCGGCGAGAAGATCTATCCCGAGGAGGTCGAGGCCGCTCTCAAGGGCCACCCCGACGTCTTCGATGCACTGGTGGTCGGTGTGCCCGATGCCCGTTACGGCCAGCATGTGGCCGCCGTGGTGCAGGCTCGGCCCGGATCTCGGCCGACGCTGTCGGCACTGGACAGTTTCGTGCGCGCCGAGATTGCGGGATACAAAGTGCCACGCAGTCTTTGGTTGGTCGACGAGGTCAAGCGTTCGCCGGCCGGGAAACCAGACTACCGCTGGGCCAAGGAGCAGACTGAGGCGCGCCCGGCCGACGATGTGCATGCCGCGCACGTGACTGCCTGACGCCCCGCGCTGCGTGACCGATTTCGTCAAAAACAACCCGGGAGCGCCCACCGGCTTCTTCGCTTGCGAAGCCGCCGGGCTGCGCTGGCTTTCCGACGTCGACGGCGGCGCGCCCTGCGCGCAGGTTGTTTCTGTTGACGCGACGAGCCTGACCCTGCGGCGGCTTGACTCGGTGACTCCGACGCCCGACGCCGCGGGTGAGTTCGGCACTCGACTGGCGGTCACCCACGACGCGGGGGCCGCGGCGTTCGGCGCTGGGCCGGACGGATGGGGCGGGCCCGGGTTCTTCGGGCCGCTGTCGCAGCCGCTGCCGATGTCGCTGCGACACCACCAGCGGTGGGGCGATTTCTACGCTGACGAGCGACTGACCCCGATGGCTGAGCTCGCGGCGCCGCGGCTCGAGGCTTCGTCCCGTGACGCGATCGACTCCGTCGTGGCACGTTGTCGTGCGGGCGACTTCGACGACGATGACCAGCCCGCCCGGCTGCACGGAGATTTGTGGAGCGGCAACGTGATGTGGACGCCCGACGGCGTCGTGCTGATCGATCCGGCCGCATACGGCGGTCACCGCGAGACCGACCTGGCGATGCTCGCGCTGTTTGGTTGCCCGCACTACGACGCTGTCCTGGCCGGCTACCAGCGGGTGCGAACGCTGAGACTGGGCTGGCGCAAACGCATCGGCCTGCACCAGCTCTTTCCGTTGCTTGCGCATGTCGTGCTGTTCGGCGGCGGGTACGCGCAGCAGACGCATGCCTGCGCCCGGGACGCGCTGTCCGTCTAGCCGCGTCTACAGTCGAAGCGTGAACGGTGCCCAGGCCCTGATCAACGCCTTGGTCGACGGCGGCGTCGACGTATGTTTCGCCAACCCCGGAACTTCCGAGATGCACTTCGTAGCAGCGCTGGACGCCGTCCCGCAAATGCGAGGCGTGCTGGCCTTATTCGAGGGAGTTGCCACCGGCGCGGCTGATGGCTATGCCCGCATCGCCGGCCGTCCCGCCGCAGTGCTGCTGCACCTCGGCCCCGGGCTGGGCAACGGCCTGGCCAACCTGCACAACGCCCGGCGCGCCAGGGTGCCGATGGTGGTGGTCGTCGGCGACCACGCCACCTATCACAAGAAGTACGACGCCCCACTGGAATCCGACATCGAGGCGGTGGCCGGCAGTGTGTCGGGCTGGCTGCGGCGATCCGACGGTGATGTTGCGGCTGACGCCGCCGAGGCGATCGCCGCCAGCCAGAGCGGCGGACATGTCGCGACTTTGATTCTGCCCGCGGACATTTCGTGGACCGACGATGCACAGGCCGGCCATTCCGCCCCGGCCCGGCCGACACCGTCGACCGTCGACACGGACGCGGTCGAGTTGGCGGCAAAGGTATTGCGCTCCGGCGAACCCGCGGTAATCCTGATCGGCGGCGACGCCACCCGCAGCGCGGGGCTGACTGCGGGTGCCCGGATCGCCGCGGCCACCGGGGCCCGCTGGTACTGCGAGACCTTCCCGACGCGGCTGGAACGCGGCGCCGGCGTCCCCGCCGTCGAACGGATCGCCTACTTCGCCGAGGCCGTCGCGGCTCAACTCGACGGCGCCAAACATCTGTTCTTGGCCGGGGCTGCGTCGCCGGTGTCGTTCTTCGCCTATCCCGGCAAGCCGAGCGATCTGGTACCGGAGGGCTGCCAAGTGCATGTGCTCGCCGAACACACCGGTGCCGCCGAGGCTTTGACCGCGTTGGCCGACGAGGTTGCGCCCGGCACGAGCGCTGCGGTTGCTGCACCGTCACGTCCACAGCTGCCATCCGGTGCGTTGACCGCGGCGGCGGTGGCCGACGCGGTCGGCGCGCTCATGCCGGAACGGGCGATCGTTGTCGACGAGTCCAACACCTCCGGTGTGTTGTTGGTGGCAGCGACCGCCGGTGCACCCGCGCATGATTGGCTGACCCTGACCGGCGGCGCCATCGGCTTTGGCATACCGTCCGCCGTGGGCGCCGCCGTCGCCGCACCTGACCGGCCGGTGCTGTGTCTGGAATCCGACGGCTCGGCGATGTACACGATTTCGGGTCTGTGGACTTTAGCCCGGGAGAACCTGAACGTCACGACGGTGATCTACAACAACGCCGCCTACGACATTCTGCGGATCGAGTTGCAGCGGGTCGGAGTCGGCTCAGCTCCGGGTCCCAAGGCGCTCGATCTCCTTGATTTGTCACGTCCGACAATGGATTTCGTGAAGATCGCCGAGGGCATGGGCGTTCCGGCGCGGCGGGTAACCACTGCCGAGGACTTCGCCGATGCCTTGCGCACGGCCTTCGCTGAACCGGGTCCGCACCTGATCGACGCCGTGGTGCCGTCAATCCTCGGTTAGCTCGGCGAGGTGATCGACGAGCCAGTCGGTCAGACTGTTGAGGACAGCGACTCCGGTCTCGAACACGCCGTCGTGGGCTTGGGCCGCCAGCGCGACCCCGACATTCCCGGCTTCGATCGGCACGATCGCGAATTGCCGGACCAGGTAGTCGCCGGCTACGCCGGGACCCCAACCTCCCTTCGCGGCAAAGCCTTTGGCGGCCAGTCCCCAGCGATGGTCGCTGGCGAGGTTGTGCATCAAATCGACGACGCGAGCAGCATCGGGGATGCCGGGCAGCCCGGCTGCGAACTGGGCTTGCCGAAACAGGGACCATTGCGTTTGACCGAAAGCTGTGTAGCCGGGGCGAAGTCGTCGTGACTCGACCACAGTGGTTGTGTCGCCGGCGTCGTCGATGACGGCTTGCACCTTTTGTCCCGCCTCGGCCGGCTCCCCGAGCTGCGACCACAGATTCTCGGCGGCGGCGTTGTCGGATTGGGTAATCGCGTTGGCCACCAGCTCGCGGCTCGCTACACCTGCACGCAAGGCTGCAATTGCCAACGGCACCTTAATCGTCGACCATGCGACGCCGGTCGACCAGGCGCCGAACGACGCCCGGCAGGTTCTGCCGACAGCAGCGATCGCAAGACCAACCGTCGCCGGGACGCTCCCCGACAGCTCTTGAAAGCTGGTTTCAAGCGATAAGCCGGCCACTGGACAAAGATAGAGCCTTGCTCCAACCTGGTGAGCACCGAAAGCGGCAAGCGCCTCGGATTCGGAGGACCTTATGGCTGGCTGTGCCGGGTTGCCGGTCTTCGACACAATGATCGGCTTTCCCCACCAGGGCTTTGATCAGTACGACTTCATCCGCAAGCAGACCAAGGACCGGGAGTCACGGGAGAAGTTCGAATTTCCCGTTGAGTACATGTTCAAAGGGGTGCCGAAAGACCTGCCGACCAGCGATCCCATCGCGGTGACCCTGCACGAGATGGACCGCTTCGGCATCCAGAAGGGGCTGATCGGCGTCGCCGACAAGACGTCGCAACTGGCGCTGAAGAAGTATCCCGACCGGTTCGTGCCGTCGGGGGCGATACCTGATCCCAACGACGTCATGGGGTCGGTCAAAGCCATTCACCGTGAGCACGACGAGTTTGGCATCCGGGCCACGTCGGTATTCCCTGCCGGCACCTTTCCGCAGGTGCCTATCGACGACCCGAAGATGTATCCGATCTACGCCGCGTGCGTCGAGCTGGGCATACCCATCTTCGTGTGCGCCGGGGTGCCCGGGCCGCGGGTGCCGTTCGCGCCGCAGGAGGTCGCGCGCATCGACGTCGTCATGTTCGACTTTCCCGATCTGGTCTTCGTGACTCGCCACGGATGCGAGCCGTGGGAGGACCTGGCCGTCAAGCTGATGCTGAAGTGGCCGAACCTGTACTACTCGACGTCCGCGTTCGCGCCCAAGTACTACCCGAAGGCGATCATTGACTACGCCAACACCCGCGGCGCGGACAAGGTGCTCTACGCCGGGTACTTCCCAATGGGGTTGTCGTTGGAGCGAATCTTCACCGAGATGCCCGACGTGCCCTTCCGCGACGCGGTGTGGCCAAAGTTCCTGTACGACAACGCTGCACGAGTTCTTGGCTTGGAGCAGTGACTACCGCGGCACCCCGCCTAACGGCGAATCGGCCAGACCGGGTCGGCGCAGTCGAGGCCCTCGGCCGACAGTTCCCGCTTGAGCACCTTGAAGGTCGCAGTACGCGGCAGTGTCGCTCCGACCCGGACGTACGACGGCCACTGCTTGGGCCCGAGATCGGTCTGCTCGGCCAGGAACGCACGGAATCTGTCCGCGTCGAATTCGGTGCCGGGCGTCATCACCAGCGCGGCCATCACCTGGTCGCCGACGGCCGGATCCGGCACCGCATACACCGCCACCTCGGTCACCTCCGGATGGCGCAGCAGCACCCGCTCGATGGGCGCGGTCCCCAGATTCTCCCCGTCGACGCGTAGCCAGTCACCGAGCCGACCGGTGAAATACGCGTAGCCGGCCTCGTCGCGGTAAGCGAGGTCGCCGCTGTGGTAGACGCCGCCGGCCATGCGCTGCGCATTCGCCTCGGCGTCGTTGTAGTAGCCCTCGAAACGACCTGGGCCACCGGCATTTACCAGCTCGCCGACCACGCCAACCGGACACGGCTGACCGGTGTCGACATCGACGATCTCGATGCCGTCGGGCAGCAGACCAAGTGCGCCTGGCGGGGTATCCGGGGTGCGGCTGATCGCCACCCCGCCCTCCGTCGATCCGAAGCCGTCGATGACGACGCAGCCGAACCTGTCAGCGAAACGCTCGATGTCGTCCGGCGCCCCCTCATTGCCGTACACCGCACGCAGCGGGTTGTCGGCGTCGTCCGGACGCTCGGGTGTGGCGAGCACATAGGACAACGGCTTGCCGACGTAGTTGGCGTAGGTGGCGCCGTAGCGGCGGATGTCCGGCAGAAATCCGGACGCAGAAAACTTGCGCCGCAACACCATTGAGCCACGACAGGCTAACGCTACCGCCCAGCCCACCAGAACCGCGTTGGAATGGAACAACGGCATTGACGCGTAGCACACGTCGGAAGGGCCGAGACTGAACCGCTCAGTCATCGTCACACCGGCGATCCCGACCTTGCCGTGGCTACACATGACCGCCTTGGGATCACCGCTGGTGCCCGAGGTGAAGATCAGCATGAACAGATCGTCGGGCGCAGCGGACTGAAAGCGCACGTTGGCATCGTGGTGTGCGGCGACCTCGTCGGCCCATTCGCCTGCGTCGACATTGATGTGGTCGATATCGCCCAGCGTCGCAACAGAATTCGAGTCTGCCAGCACCAGCTGGCAATCGGCATGGTCAATGTCTCGGGTCAGTGCGGCGCCGCGGCGCACCGGGTTGAGGCCCACCGGGACGATTCCCGACATTCCCGCGGCGACCAAGACCGCGGAGAAAAACGGCGTGTTCTCCAGCAGCACTCCGACGTGCGGCAGCCGGCCCGGGTCGAGCCGCGCGCGCAGGGCTGCTGCCACCGCGGCGCCGTGCCGAAGATGATCACGCCAGTTGACGAACGCATCCTCGAAGTAGACGCCACGATCCTCGACATCGACGAGCGGTCGCAGCAAGTCGACGACGGTGGGGAGCGGTTCGGTCACTGGCTAAGCGGGAGTGTCCGCCAGCTCACGGCCGATGCGCAGCAGCGCTCCGGTGGCACCGCCCAGCGCGAACTCGGTCTGCTTGGCGGCCAGGAAGTAGCGATGAACCGGATGGTCGATGTCGATGCCGACACCGCCGTGCACGTGAACAATTGTGTGCGCCACGCGATGTCCGGCGTCGGCGGCCCAGAATGCTGCGGTGGCGACCTCGGTGTCGGCCGGTAGATCCTCGCTGAGTCGCCATGCGGCCTGGGTGAGCGTCAACCGTAATCCCTTGACGTCGATGTAGCCGTCCGCCAGCCGTTGCCCTACCGCTTGGAAGCTGCCGATCGGGCGGTCGAACTGCTCGCGGGTGCGGGCGTATTCGGCGGTCATCTGCAGGCCGCGGTCCAGTACGCCGAGCTGAAAGGCGCTGTGGCCCAGCATATCCAGCGTGGCGATCCAGCTGACCACGTCCTCGCCGCCGGTCACTCGCCCGCTATCTACCTCGACGCCGTCAAGGCGGAGGTGCCCGATGCTGCCCAGCCCGGTGGTCTCCAGCGCTGTCACCGAGGCCCCCGGATCGCTGGCGGCGATCAGGAAAACCGCGGTACCCGAATCGGTTTCGGCCGGCACCAGGAACCCGTCGGCCACCGGGCCATAACCGACCTGGGTGCGGGTTCCAGACAGGCGGTAGCCGTCACCGGAACGCGCGGCCTGCACCGGCCCGTCGCCCATCTCGCCGTCCAACGCGACCGTGAGGATCGTGGCGCCGCTCACCGCGGGCTCGCCCCACTGCTTCTGAAGCTCCGGTGAACCGAACCGGGCCAGGGCGCCTGCCGCCAAAACGATGGAGTCCAGGTAGGGGACGGCGGCGAGTTGGCGGCCGAGGCCGACGAGTACGGCGATCTGTTCGAGCACCCCAAAACCACCCCCGCCCAACGACTCCGGCGCAGCAGTTGAGAGGATGTCGGCGTCGATGAGCTTGCTCCAGAGCTCGCGGTCGAAGCGTCCCCCTGCCCTTCGGGCGGGAGGTACCCCCAGATCCAGACCGTCGAGTTGACGTTGGTGCTCCGGCGTGCACACCGAGTCGACGATCGTGTTGACCAGGCCGCCGAGATCAAGGGCGGCTTCGGTGGTGGAAAAGTCCATGATCTTCAACAATCCTTCGGGGTTAGCGGTTGGCTCGGGGCAGGCCCAACGCCACCATGCCGATGATGTCGCGCTGCACTTCGTTGGTGCCGCCGCCGAAGGTCAGGATCAAGCAGGCCCGGTGCATCCGCTCGACTCGGCCGCGCAGCAACGCTCCCGGTGAGTCTTGACGCACGGTGGCCGCGGTGCCCAGTACCTCCATCAGCAGGCGGTAGGCCTCGGTGGCCAGCTCGGTGCCGAACACCTTGGCTGCCGAAGCATCCGCGGGCGACGGCGCGGCGGAGTCCGACGCCGCGAGCTCCCAGTTGATCAGCTTGAGGACTTCGACCTTGGCGTGTACCCGGGCCAGGTTGAGCTGCACCCATTCCGAATCGATGAGCCGGGCGCCGCCGGCATCTTTGGTGTTCTGCGCCCACTCCCGAACTTGGTTGAGCGCCATGATGATCGGCATCGGCGATACCAGCGCGACGCGCTCGTGGTTGAGCTGGTTGGTGACCAGCTTCCAGCCGCCGTTCTCCTCGCCGACCCGGTTGGCCACCGGCACCCGGACGTCCTGGTAGTAGGTGGCGCTGGTGTCCACACCGGCCATGGTGTGCACCGGCGTCCAGGAAAAGCCCTCGACGGTGGTCGGGACGATCAGCATGGAGATGCCGCGGTGCTTCTTGGCTTCGGTGTTGGTGCGCACGGCAAGCCAGACGTAGTCGGCGTACTGGATCAGGCTGGTCCACATCTTTTGGCCGTTGACCACGTAGTCATCGCCGTCACGCACCGCGGTGGTGCGCAGGTTCGCCAGGTCGGTGCCGGCGCCGGGCTCGGAGTAGCCGATCGCGAAGTGCAGGTGACCAGAGGCGATCTTGGGCAGGTAGAACTTCTTTTGTTCCTCGGTGCCGAAGGCCATGATGGTCGGCGCGACGCTGTTGATGGTCAGGAACGGCACCGGTGCGCCGGCGATCGCGGCCTCGTCGGTGAAGATCAGCGAGTCCATCGGGGAGCGGTCCTGGCCGCCGTACTCCTTGGGCCAATTCAGGGTGAGCCACCCGTCCTTGCCCATCTGGGCCACCGTCTCCCGGTAGACGTTGCCTTCGCCGACCTCACCCGACGTCGAGTTCAGCGCCTCGCGGCGTTCCGGGGTGATCAGCTTGGCGAAGTACGACCGCAGTTCGCGACGCAGCTCCTCCTGCTCCGGGGTGTAACTGATGCGCATTGCGGCCGCCCTCCAGTCGTAGGTGAATTGCGCGGCAGCCTGCATCAACGGCTACCCATTCGCCACCCTGGTTGTAACACGTTCTAGTCTGAGGGTCCAGCGACCGTCACGCCGAACGCGTCCGCAGCTGGTCGTATGGTGGGTCATACAGAAGCTCACAGCCCACGTTCAAGGAGGATGTCGTGCGCGTGATAGTCGACCACGACCGGTGCGAAGGCAACGCGGTGTGCATGGGAATCGCGCCGGATATCTTCGACCTCGATGACGAGGACTACGCGGTGGTGAAGACCGACCCGATTCCCGCCGATCGGGAGGCGCTGGCCGAGCAGGCGATCGCCGAATGTCCGCGGGCGGCCCTGAAGCGGAAAGACTAGAGGTATTCATAAATTGACTGGCAGCACGAAAGCGACCGATCTGTCCGGAAAGGTCGCGGTGGTGACCGGTGCGGCCGCAGGGTTGGGCCGCGCCGAAGCGATCGGCTTGGCCCGTGCCGGCGCCACTGTCGTGGTCAACGACATCGCCGCCGCGCTGGATGCCTCCGACGTCATCGACGAGATCACCGCCGCCGGCTCCAAGGCGGTCGCGGTCACCGGCGACATCAGTCAACGCGCGACCGCCGACGAGCTGGTCAGCTGCGCCGACGGGCTCGGGCGGCTTGAGCATCGTGGTGAACAACGCCGGTATCACCCGCGACCGGATGCTGTTCAACATGTCCGACGACGAGTGGGACGCGGTGATCGCCGTGCATCTGCGCGGCCACTTCCTGCTGACTCGCAACGCCGCCACCTATTGGCGCCCGAAGGCCAAGCAGGCGAAGGAGTCCGACGGATCGGTCTACGGCCGCATCGTCAACACGTCGTCGGAGGCGGGGCTGGTGGGTCCGGTGGGCCAGGCCAACTACGGTGCCGCCAAGGCCGGCATCACCGCGCTGACCCTGACGGCGGCCCGGGCGCTGGGCCGCTACGGAGTTTGCGCGAACGCGATCTGTCCGCGGGCCCGGACCGCGATGACGGCCGATGTGTTCGGGGCGGCCCCCGAGGCCGGCGGCGGCGAGATCGATCCGCTCTCCCCCGAGCACGTCGTCACCCTGGTGCGCTTCCTCGCATCCCCTGCGGCCAGCGCCGTCAACGGCCAGGTTTTCATTGTTTACGGCCCACAAGTGACGCTGGTGTCGGCGCCCAGCGTCGAGCATCGATTCACCTCACACGCGCAGGCCTGGGACGTGCAGGAGCTCAGCGCCACCCTGGTGGAATACTTTGCCGGGCGCGACCCGGAACGGAATTTCGCGGCGACCGGGTTAATGGAGTGAAAACTCCGGACTACGAGGCATCCGGCAGCGTTTCCCACCGACTAGAACACGCTCCACGGCAGCAACACCATCGATTCAGCCGCTATGTGGATGTGCCTCGGCCAGTGCGTCGAGGAACGACCGAGCCCAACGGTCGACGTCGTGGGCGAGTACCTGGCGTCGCAACGCCCGCATCCGCCGCCGTCCCTCCTCGCCGGTTGGTTGAGCGCCGCCTCGATCGCGTCTTTGACGCCTTCGGTGTCGTGCGGATTGACCAGGTAGGCCTGCCGGAGTTCGGCTGCCGCACCGGTGAATTCGCTGAGCACCAGTGCGCCGCCCAGGTCGCTGCGGCACGCGACGTATTCCTTGGCCACCAGGTTCATCCCGTCCCGCAGCGGGGTGACCAGCATGACGTCGCTGGCCACAAAGAACGCGACGAGTTCATCACGGGGAACCGCGCGGTGCAGGTAATGCACCACCGGATGGCCGACTTCGCCGTATTCGCCGTTGATGTGGCCGACCTGGCGCTCGATATCGTCGCGCAGCACCTGGTAGCTCTCCACCCGCTCACGGCTGGGCGTGGCGAGCTGGACCAGCACGGTGTCGTCGCCCTTGACGCGGCCCTCCGCGAGCAGCTCGGCGAACGCCTTGAGCCGCACGTCGATGCCTTTGGTGTAGTCGAGCCGGTCGACGCCGAGCAGAACCTTGCGGGGATTGCCGATCTCGGCCCGGATCTCCCTGGCCCGCTTGCGGATGTTGCGGTCACGGCCCTTCTGGTCGAGCTCGCGCGAGTCGATGGAGATGGGGAAGGCGCCCACGCGGTGATGCGCCCGTCGACCTCGCACCTCACCGAATCGCGACCGCACGCCGACCGAGCCGCGGGAGGTGTTCGCGCCTACCAGGCGCCGCGACAGAATCAGGAAGTTCTGGGCACCGCCGGCCAGTTGGAATCCCACCAGGTCGGCGCCCGAGCAGTCCTTCCACGATCTCGGTGCGCCAGGGCAGCTGCATGAACAGCTCGACCGGCGGGAACGGGATGTGCAAGAAAGAAGCCGATGGTCAGGTCGGGCCGCAGTTCGCGCAGCATCTTGGGGACCAGCTGCAACTGGTAGTCCTGCACCCAGACGGTCGCCCCCGGTGCGGCGGCGCGTGAGGCCGCCTCGGCGAACCGGCGGTTGACCTCGACGTAGCGATCCCACCATTCCCGGTGGTACATCGGTTTGACGATGACGTCGTGATAGAGCGGCCACAGCGTGGCGTTGGAGAATCCCTCGTAGTACTGCGGCGACGTCGTCGGCGGACAGACGTACCGGGTGAAGCCGCAGCTCCTCGGCCTCGATGGGCTCCTCGTCGGCGTCGACGATCCCCGGCCACCCGACCCAGGCCCCGTGGCGGCGGCGCAGCAGCGGCTCTAAGTGCCGTAACCAACCCGCCGGGGCTGCGCTTCCAGGTGGTGCTGCCGTCGGGCAGCCGCTCCATGTCGATCGGCAGCCGGTTGGCGACCACCACGAAGTCGGACTCCCCGGCGGCAGATTCCTTCGAGCCTTGGCCTCCCGCGGGGGGCATTTACACCTCGATTTTCGCCGGCCCAATACCGAGCATCGACAAGAAGACGCGGCATTCGTCGGCGTCGCTCGCGTAGGCCGCTACTACGCGCCTGGCCTGGCTTGCGGTGGTGTCGGTCAGCGGTGCCACATCTTCGATTTCGTGAGGATCAGGTTTAGCGGGCATGACATAACTGTAGGCGACGTGCGTGAACAGCCGCAGCCGGCTGGTCTGGCCGGGTGACCACGCAAGCCGTGCCCGCATACCCGGTCTCTAGGCGAGTTGCCTCCTGGCTCTCTTTTGGATGTCTATCTATGACCCCCAAATGAGGAGGTCTTCCATTCCGTTGTTCATTGTCACGGTGGTTGGCGGTGGACCAGTGACGTCGAAGTGGATTTTGCCGGTCGATTGTGCGCCTTGGGGGATGGTGGCCCCGCTAATGTTGGTCGGGCTAGCGACTTGCCACAAAACCCGGTAGACGGCTTGGTTGGGGGCGACGGCATTGAACTGCGAAATGGCGGGAGTAACGGGCCCCGAGACGGCGTTGACGGTGGCGGTGGCTTCCCAGAGCTTGCCGGCTACGGGGTAGTCCGCCATCACGTCGGAGCTGGGCTGGAGGTTGCTGACCGTCCAGTTGAGGGTGACTTGGCCTACGGAGTCAACGATCGTTAACTGGCTGCCAAGTTTGCCGGTGATGGGATAAGCCGCCGACGCAACCGGGGCGCTGGCGATGCCAATCGTTGCCATGGCCACCGCCGCTACTGACTTCATTGTCATCGTGGTGATCTTCACTTCTCATCTCCTACTCGTTTGAGCGACATCATTGTCGCCAGCCGATGTAATAAACCCACTTTAAGCGCCAAACAATCGCGTCCGGGAATTAATTTCCATGTGCCTAGAAGTTTTGGACGCGGTTGATGTCCGTGCCTGGGCGTGGGGCGGGGTTAGTCGGCGCGCCAATCGCTGATGGGTTGATTTGTTCGCTCAGGCAGAGGGTCATTCGAACGATATTTCATCTTGCTTGGCAACGGTCTAGTCATGGACCAACCCGCCGACCCGCGCGTTACGTGCTGGCCGTAATGTGTAAGCGTCTAACTAAGGCGAGTGAGGTGGCGAATGGCAGTCCCCAACGAGGTGGGCACCAGCGCGGTTGACGCGAAGCCCGAAGATCTGGTGGCCTACGAAACGCTCGACGACGGCCGCATCGCCCGGATCTGGCTCAACCGGCCGGACGCGCACAACGCCCAGAGCCGCGGCCTGCTGGTTCAACTCGACGAGGCGTTCTTGCGGGCCGAGGCCGACGACGACGTTCGGGTGGTGATCTTGGCCGCGCGCGGTAGGAATTTCTCCGCCGGTCACGACCTGGGTTCGGAGTTGGCATTGGCGGAGCGGGCGCCCGGGCCGGATCAGCTGCCGAGCTTCCGGATAAACGGCGCCACCCGCGACCCGGTCGCGGAGAAGACGTATCTTCAGGAGTGGCATTACTTCTTCCAAAACACCTGTCGTTGGCACGATTTGCGTAAGATCACCATCGCCCAGGTACAGGGCAATGCGATTTCCGCGGGTTTGATGCTGATCTGGGCCTGTGATCTGATCGTCGCCGCCGACAATGCGAAGTTCAGCGACGTGGTCGGTGTCCGCATGGGCATGCCTGGCGTCGAATACTACGCTCATCCTTGGGAATTCGGCCCGCGCAAAGCTAAAGAGTTGTTGCTGACCGGTGATTCGCTGGACGCCGACGAGGCTTACCGGCTCGGCATGGTGTCAAAGGTCTTCCCGCTTGACGAACTCGAAGACAAGACTCTGGAGTTCGCGCGGCGCATTGCCGAGCGGCCGACGATGGCGGCGCTGCTGATCAAGGATTCGGTCAACGCGGCGTCGGACGCGATGGGTTTCACCGAGGCGTTGCGCCACGCGTTTCATATTCACGAGCTCGGGCATGCTCACTGGGCGGCGCACAACGAGAACAGGTACCCGGTCGGATTGCCGCCCGATGTCGAGGACTGGCGCTCAGCAAAGCCGTCGAAAGTGGCCCGCCGCGATACTCCCTAGCGGGGCGCCGGTCACATATGTCAGAGCAGCCTCGCTGCGGAAGGGGCTACCGGGGCGCAGCCCCCTGAACGCTCCGAGCGATTTCTTCGACCTAGACCGCTTCATTCGCGGCGATCGGCGCATGGTTCGATGGCTAGAACCTGTTTCAGTTTGGCTGTGAAGGGGCTGGCGTGCAGCTTTCGTTCGAAGACCGGACTTACCTGGTTACTGGCGGTGGCAGTGGAATCGGCAAGGGGGTAGCCGCCGGGCTGGTAGCCGCCGGGGCCGCGGTAATGATCATCGGTCGTAACGCCGACCGGCTGGCGGCCGCCGTCGGGGAGATCGAGGCGGGCAAGGGCGGTGGCGCGATCCGGTACGAGCCGGCCGACGTCACCAACGAAGACGAGGTCGCGCGCGCCGTCGATGCCGTTACGGCGTGGCGTGGCCGGCTGTACGGCGTGGTGCATTGTGCGGGTGGGTCGCAGACCATCGGGCCGATCACCCAGATCGACTCCGAGGCCTGGCGACGCACCGTCGACCTCAACATCAACGGCACCATGTACGTGCTCAAGCACACCGCCCGCGAACTGGTACGCGGCGGTGGCGGGTCGTTCGTGGGCATCTCGTCGATCGCAGCCAGCAACACCCACCGCTGGTTCGGCGCCTACGGGGTCACCAAGTCGGGCGTCGACCACCTGATGCAGCTGGCCGCCGATGAACTCGGCCCGTCCTGGGTGCGGGTCAACGGCATCCGTCCCGGCCTGATTCGGACGGACCTGGTCACTGCGATCACGGACTCGCCGCAACTGTCCGAGGACTACCGGATCTGCACCCCGCTGCCGCGGATCGGTGAGGTCGAAGACATCGCCAACGCGGCGATGTTTTTGCTCAGCGACGCGGCGAGCTGGATCACCGGTCAAATCATCAACGTCGACGGCGGGCATCTGCTGCGACGCGGCCCGGACTTCACCGCGATGCTGGAACCGGTGTTCGGTGCCGACGGGCTAAGAGGAGTGGTCTGACCCTTTCCCACCAGTCAAGCCTGCGTCGCGACCGGCGAGGGTGGCGATCGCCGACCAATCCAAATCTCCGCCACCGTTGGCCAGTAGCGTCAGGAAACGGTCGCGCAGCAGGCTGCCGATTGGCAGCGGCACCGCTAACTCTTCGGCGGCGGCCAGCGCCAACCGGACGTCTTTAAGCCCGAGCGCCGCAGCGAAGCCCGCCGGCTCGAATTCCTGCCGCGCGATCAGTCCGCCGTAGGTCTGATAGGCCGGAGCGTTGAACAGGGTCGACGTCAGAATGTCGACGTAGTGCAGCGGTTCCACCCCGGCTTTGCCGACCAGCGCGATGACCTCGCCCAGCGATTCGATGACTGACGCGATGAGGAAGTTGCCGGTGAGCTTCACCAGGTTGGCGGCGTGTTGCTGGTCGGACACTACGAAGGTCCGCTGTCCGATCGCATCGAAAACCGGGGCCAACGCCTCCAGCCGTTGTGGCGCGCCACCAGCGATGACGAAAAGCTTTGCCGCAGCGGCTGCTTCGGGGCGACCGAACACTGGCGCGGCGACGTAGTGCTGCTCGGCGGCACTATGCGCGACGGTCAGGCGTCTCGACAAATCCACGCTGATCGTGCTCGACGAGACGTGGGTGGCGCCGGGCGCCAACGATGCCAGCATGCCCTGCTCGCCGAACACGACCTCTTCGACGGCCGCGTCGTCGGCCAGCATCGTGATGACGACTTCACCGCCGCAGGCTTCTGCGACGCTGCGCGCCGGCCTTGCGCCCTGACGGGCCAGCGCCTCGGCCTTGGCGGGAGTTCGGTTGTAGACGGTGACGGTGTGACCCGCGTTGACCAGATTGGCGGCCATGCCGTGGCCCATCTTGCCCAGACCGATGAATCCGATGTCCATGGCTTCCACCATGCCGCGGTTTCCTGTGGGCGGGCGGGATCCGCCAAACTGTCCACTGACCGGGACGGTGCCCCGCCGCGAGGCTAAAGCCGCTTCATCATCGAGGCGTTGGAATATTGTTGCCAGCGCAAGACAGGAAGACAACATGGCCCGACGGGTAATCGACAACATCAGGGAGATCGCCGAACAGCTGCGCGATCAGGCCCCCGAGGCCGAACGCATCGGCCGGCTGCCTGACGACACCGCTAAGTTGCTCAAAGCGGCCGGGCCGATCAAGCTGCTGCAGCCCAAGCAGTACGGCGGGTTCGAGGCTCACCCAAGGGAATTCGCCGAGACGGTGATGGCCGTGGCGTCGCTGGACGGCGCGGCGGGATGGATCTGCGGGGTAGTGGGCGTGCACCCTTGGCAGCTGGCATTCGCAGACCCTAAAGTACGCGAAGAGGTCTGGGGCACCGACGACAACACCTGGATGGCTTCGCCATATGCGCCCACCGGCATCGCCGTCCCGACCGACGGCGGCTATCTTTTCAACGGCCGATGGCAGTTCAGCTCCGGCACCGACCACTGCGACTGGATTTTCCTCGGCGCCATGCTGGGCAATCCCGACGGCAGCATCGCCGACCCGCCGACCATGCTGCACATGATCCTGCCCCGCAGCGACTACCAGATCGTCGAGGACTCCTGGAATGTGGTGGGGCTGAAAGGAACCGGCTCCAAGGACATCATCGTCCGCGACGTTTTCGTACCGTCCTACCGGGTCATGAACGGCGACCAGGTCATCGACGGCACCGCGCAGAAGGAAGCCGGTGTCAGCGAAGCGCTTTACAAGATGCCCTGGTCGAATATGTTCCCGCTTGGCATCACCGCCGCGGTGATCGGCATCTCCGAAGGAGCGCTGGCCGCCCACCTTGACTACCAGCGTGGCCGGGTAGGCGCGCAGGGCACCGCGATCAAGGATGATCCGTATGTGTTGTTCGCGATCGGCGAAGCGGCCTCCGACATCAATGCCGCCCGCCAAGAGTTGCTGGCGAATGTCGACAAGATGTGGGACATCGTGGAATCCGGCAGGGACGTGTCATTCGAGGAGCGCGCCATTGGCCGGCGCACCCAGATCCGAGCCGCATGGCGGGCGGTGATGGCCGTCGACCAGATCTTCGCGCGCTCGGGCGGCAACGCGCTGCGGATGGACAAACCGTTGCAGCGCTTCTGGCGTGACGCACACGCCGGGCTCAACCATGCGATCCATGTGCCGAGCACCGTCTACCACGCCGCCGCGTTGAGTTCGATGGGCCTCGATCCCGCCGACCCGTTGCGGGCGATGATCTGAACCGACATGACCGACATCAAAAGCCTGGGCTACATCACGATCCAGACCAGCGACATCGACCGCTGGCGCACCTTCGCGTTCGACCTGCTCGGCTTCGCGCAGGGCAGCGGACCCGACTCCCTCAAACAAAAAGACGCGCTCTACTTACGGATGGACGAGCGTTTCGCACGCATCATCGTCGTTCCCGGCGATACCGACCAGGTCGTGCACGTCGGATGGGAGGTACGCGACGGGGCTGCGCTGCAACGCGTTCGGGAATCGCTGGAGCGCGGCGGTGTCGCCGTCAAGCCGCTGTCGGTCGAGGAGGCCGACGCGCGGCGGGTTGAGGACGTCATCTCCTTCACCGATCCGACCGGCACCACGACCGAGGTGTTCTTCGGCCCGGCGCTCGACCACAGTCCGGTGGTGACGCCCTTCGGCGCGACGTTCGTGACCGGTACGCAAGGCCTGGGCCATGTGGTGTTGCCGACGATGGACCCGGCCAGCGCATTCGCGTTCTACTCCGAGGTGCTGGGCTTCAAGCCGCGCGGCGCCATGCGACTGCCCGCCCCGCCGGAGTTCGGCCCGCTGCGAATCCGGTTCTTCGGCGTCAACGAGCGCCACCACAGCCTGGCGTTGTGTCCTGCGCCGCACGGCGGGGCGCCGGGCCTGGTGCACATCATGGTCGAGGTCGACTCCCTGGACGCCGTCGGGCGTGCACTGGATCGCGTTACACAGAAGGGTTTTTCGCTGTCCTCGACGCTCGGTCGGCACACCAACGACAAGATGATCTCGTTCTACGTCCGAGCGCCCGGTGGCTGGGACATCGAATTCGGCACCGACGGCACGAAAGTCGACGAAACGTACTACACGGCTGAGGAGATCACCTCCGACAGTTATTGGGGTCACGACTGGTCCGGCAGCCAGCCGCTGGCGGCGATGTGACCGCGACGGTCGCGCCCGTCGTGCCCGTCAGTGCTCGCGATATCGCAAACTGGGATCTCCAGGCCGATGTGGTGATCGCCGGCTACGGCATTGCCGGTGCGGCGGCGGCGATCGAGGCCGTACGGGCGGGCGCCGAGGTGGTGGTGTTGGAGCGCACCGGCGGCTGGGGTGGCGCCGCGGCGCTGGCCGGCGGATTCGTCTATCTCGGTGGCGGCACGCCGATTCAAAAGGCCTGCGGCTTCCAGGATTCTGTCGACAATATGCGCACCTATCTGTGCGCGGCGATGGGTCCGGGCGCCGACGAACACCGGATTGCCGATTACTGTGCCGGCAGCCTCGACCATTTCGACTGGCTGGTGCGCTGCGGTGTGCCCTTCAAGCCCAGCTTCTGGGGTGAGCCGGGCTGGGAACCGCCCGATGACGACGGGCTGATGTACACCGGTGGCGAGAATGCATTCCCGTACAACGAGATTGCCACGCCCGCGCCACGCGGGCATGTGCCGCAGATGCGGCACAAGCGGACCGGGGAAAAGGGCGGCGGCTACATGCTGATGAAGCCGCTGGTGGACACCGCGACCACGCTGGGTGTGCAAAGCATTGTCGATACCCGGGTGCAGCGGCTGGTTGTCGAAAGCGACGGGCGGGTGGTCGGAATCATCGCCCGCCAGTACGGGAATGAGTTGGCCGTGCGGGCGCGCCGTGGGGTGGTGCTGGCCACCGGCAGCTTCGCCTACAACGAGTCGATGGTGGCCCGGTACGCGCCGCGGATCGCCGGCCGGCCGGCTGCCGCCATCGAAGAGCACGACGGAATTGCGATCCAGATGGCGCAGGCACTCGGCGCCGACCTGGCCCACATGGACGCCACCGAAGTGGCGTTCCTGGTCGACCCGCAGCTCGTGGTGCGCGGCATCCTGGTCAATGGCCGCGGCCAACGCTACGTGGCCGAGGACACCTATCCGGGGCGCATCGGGCAGCTGACGCTCTACCAGCAGGACGACACGGCGTTCCTGGTGCTCGACGCCGAGGCGCATGAGCAGGCTATGGCCGCGCGGTCCGCGACTCCGTTTCTGCTGCGACCGCCGACCTGGGTGTGCGAGAGCGTGACCGAGCTGGAAGCCGAGATCGGTTTGCCGTCAGGCTCGCTGCAGACGACTGTGGCGGCCTACAACGACGGCGCTGCGCGGGCTGAAGATCCGCTGCTGCACAAGAAACCGGAGTGGCTACGCCCGATCGGCACGCCGGTTGGCGCGATCGACCTGCGCGGCAACACCGGCGGCTTCACGCTCGGTGGTCTGCACACGACGTTGGCGGCCGAGGTGCTGCACGTCAGCGGTGAACCGATCCCGGGCCTGTTCGCGGCCGGACGGGCCACTGCCGGACTCGCCGCCTGGGGGTATGCCAGCGGCATCTCTCTAGGTGACGGCAGCTTCTACGGCCGCCGTGCCGGGCTGACCGCAGCCACCGTTTAGCCTCACGGCAAGACATAAAGCTCCCATTTCCGGTGGAAATGAGGGGCTTTTACGTCTGCCCCGGCATGGTTGTGACCAGCACCACAGTATGGTATGAATAGGCATATACCTAATCGAAATATTGGGCGTAGGGAGGAACCATGACAGCCCAGGCCGACGCCTGCACTCCGAGCGCGGTCATCGATCGCGTCTCGCTGGTCCTGGACGCCTTCGACGGGCCCGGCCGGCTGTCCCTGGCTCAGGTCGTGCGCCGGACCGGCCTGCCGCGCTCGTCGGCGCATCGCCTGCTCGAGCGGCTGGTGCACCTGCGTTGGCTCCGCCGCCAGGGCCGCGACTACGAGCTGGGCCTGCGGCTGGTCGAACTAGGATCACTTGCGGTGCACCAGGACCGGTTACACCGGGCCGCGCAACCGTTTCTGCACGAGTTGCATCGGGCCACCGGTCTGGTCGTGCATCTGGCCGTTCTCGACGGCGTGGATGTGGTCTACCTGGAGAAGATCGCCGGCGGGTTCGGCGCCGCGGTTCCCTCACGCGTCGGCGGCCGCCAGCCCGCGCACTGCACCGCGGTCGGTAAGGCCCTTCTTGCGTTCTCCGAGCCGAGTCGGCTGGACGACTTCAAGGTCGACCTGCTGACCCGCAAGACCAAGTACTCGATTTCCACCCGCCGTCAGCTGGCCGAGGAACTCAAAGCGATCCGGGCCCGCGGGTTCGCCTACGAGCGAGGGGAGTCGGTCGCCGGATTCGGTTGTGTCGCTGCGCCGATCGGCGACGCCGGTCAGGGCGCCGAACCCGTCGCCGCGGTTTCGGTGTGCGGCCCGCTGGACCGGATGGCCTTCGACCACCGATTGGCCGGACCGGTGCGCACGACGGCATTGAGCATCTGGCGTAACTTCGACGACGGCGACGCCATCCGGGTACAGCCGATTCTGCAGCAGCCCCGACCGCTGCGCCCGACACCGGTCCGGACCTTGCAGTACGCGTGAGCCTCGACGCCGAGATCGCCGAGCTGCTGCCCGCGCTCGATGCCGGGTTTCCGCGCGTGGAGACCATGACCGCGCCGCAGCTGCGCGGCGTGATCCGCGAGCGGGTGCAGCGTCCGGTGCAACCCGAACCGGTCGGCAGAGTTCTCGACCAGACAGTGCCCGGCCCGGCCGGCGACATCCGCATCCGAATTTATTCGCCAACAACATCGTCCGGCCCAGTTCCGGTCGTCGTCTTCGCGCATGGGGGTGGATTCGTGTTCTGCGACCTGGATTCGCACGACGAACTGTGCCGCGCGATGACCAACGGGATCGGCGCGGTCGTGGTGTCGGTGGACTATCGGCTGGCGCCGGAATCGCCGTGGCCGGCGGCTGCCGAAGATGTCTACGCGGTCGCGGACTGGGCCGCACGGCAGGCCGAAGCCCTCGGCGGTGACCTGACCGGCCTCGTCGTCGCCGGCGACAGCGCCGGCGGCAACCTGGCCGCCGTGACCGGGCTGCTGGCGCGCGACCGCGGACGGCCCGGCATTGCCTGCCAGCTATTGCTGTATCCGGTGCTCGCGGCCGATTTCGGCACGGTGTCCTACCAACACTTCGGCAAGGGCTACTTCAACACTGCTGCTGCGATGGCGTGGTACTGGGATCAATACGTGCCAAACCTCGCGGACCGCAGCAATCCGTACGCTTCGCCGCTGCAGGCTCGGCTAGCCGGCCTGCCACCGGCCGTGGTGGTCACGGCAGGGTTCGACCCGCTGTGTTCAGAGGGCGAGGCCTACACGAAAGCGCTTGCCGCCGAATCAGTTACGGCGATCCACCGCCACCACCCGGGCGCGATCCACGGCTTCATGACAATGGCCGGGCTCGACATCTGCACCCGGGCGCGAAAACAGGCGTGGGCTGATATCTCCGCGCTGATGTCCCGCTCATTGGAATGAAGTCTTGCTAGTGCTCGGACCAACCGGGACGCTAGATCTTGGTAAGCAACGACGTCGGAGGACACCATGGCTGAAGCCTCGGGAACCTGGGACACGATCGATCGGTATGTCGTCATCTCGACGGATACCCACGCCGGGGCCGATATCGGCGAATACAAGCAGTATTTGCCGGCGGCACTGCACGACGAGTTCGACGCGTGGGCCGAGACCTACGTCAGCCCGTTCGACGACCTGATCATCGCTACCGCCAACCGGAACTGGGATAGCGAGCTCCGGATTGCCGACATGGACGCCGATGGGGTGGCCGCCGAGGTGCTGCTGCCCAACACCGTTCCACCGTTCTTTCCGACCACCCCCAACATCACCATCAGCCTGCCCCGGACTCGCGACGATTTCGAGAAGCGTTGGGCAGGTGTGCAGGCCCACAACCGCTGGCAGATCGACTTCTGTTCGCTGGCCCCGGCCCGTCGCCGGGGTTTGATTCAAATCTTTCCCAACGATGTCGAGCTGGCGATGGAAGAAATTCGCTGGGGCGCCGAGCGGAACTGCTTCGGCGGGGTGCTCGTCCCGCCAGTCTCGCCGGGTGATCCCCAGGTCGCACCGCTCTTCCACACCCGCTACGAACCGCTTTGGGCGCTGTGCGCGGATCTGGACCTGACGGTGGTGCAGCACGCGGGAGCCGGCAGCCCCGAAATGCCGATGGACCAGCCGGCGTCCAACGCGGTGCTGATCACCGAGATGGCGCTGTGGGCCCAGCGCACGCTCGGACACCTGATCCTCGCGGGGGTGTTTGAGCGGTACCCGACGCTGCGGTTCGTGCCGACCGAGCAGGGCACGCTGTGGGTGCCGGGGCAACTGGGCATCCTCGATGCCATGGTGCCCACCATGAAGTCCGAGGCCGGTAACCGCACCTACGGGATGTTCGGCGGGTCGTCCGTCGACGAGTTGACCCTGACACCGAGCGAATACGTCCAGCGGAACTGCTATCTGGCCAGCGAGCTGGCGCCGTTCGACTCGGGAATGATCGATTTCATGGGCCCGGAGCACATTATGTGGGGCAGTGACTATCCGCACGAGGAAGGCTTCACGCCACACTCCAAGCTGGCCATTCGCTGGGCCCTGCACGACAAGTCGGAGGACGCCTGCCGAAAGATACTGGGCGGCAACGCCGGTCGCTTGTATCGGTTCGACCTCGATGCGCTGGCGCCCATCGCCGCCAAGATCGGGCCCACGGTGGCTGAGGTGCACACGCCGCTCGCGGATACGGGTTATCGGGCCCCGGCCGCTTTCGGCTACCGGCCGTTCGAAGGCGGATTGGCACTCAAGCGTCTGGCTCCGGCCCGCAGTTAGGGACGGTCGGGATCCTCTGCCAGCTTCCGCTTTTCGACTTCCCGCCAGTGGCCCGGCCGCGGCGTGGGGAAGGCGCCATGCGCGTCGCGCTTGCCCTGCTTGAGCACCGCGTCCGCCTCGTCGATGTCTTTGATCAGTTGTAGCGCGAGCTCCCGCTCAGCCGCGTAGTAGCGCTCCGACCATTGCATGGCGATCCGCGGGTAGGCCCAGGCCGGTTCTTCGGCCGCGGCCTGCGCGTCGGTCGCCACCCGCTGCCGCATCTTGTCGACGTAGGCGATGTGCTCTTGCAGAATCTCCTTCAGCCGATCCGGCTCATTCAGATGCCCGAGCCAAATTCGCAGCAGCACACCATGTTTGAGCATCGGTGGGTCCGTCGGAGTTTCGGTGGCCCACCGGCTGACCGCGTCTTGGCCCGATTGCGTGATCTTATAGACTCGCCGCCCGCGTAACCCGCCGTCGTGCAGCACCCGCGATGTCGCATAGCCATGGGATTCCAGCCGCTTGAGCTCCGAGTAGATCTGGCTAAACGACGGACTCCAATAGAAGTAGCCGACGCTCCAATCCGCCCACTTCTTCAGGTCGTAACCGGAGACCTCCTCGCCGAATGCGAGCATGCCCAGAACTGCCCAACTGGTAGCCGGCAGATTCGGCAGCCCCGATTCAGGCGACGTTTGCGCTGGTCCCACCCGTCAAGGCTAACAACCGGCGAGGTACCCGGCATGGGCGCTGACCGCTCACCGGGACACTTACAGAACCTGGAAGCCCTTGTAGCCGGCCGCGGCAACCTCGGCGATGATCTGCCCGTAGACCCCGAAGCCGCCGACGAACGGCATGAACACCCGCGGTTTGTCGGGAACGTTGGCACCCAGGTACCACGAGTTCGCGCGCAGCATCAAACCGCCCGCCGCCCGACTAGCGCACTCGCTGACCCACTCGGCCGCCGCGTCCGCGCGCGCCTCGAGCCCGACCGCGCCGTGCGCGTCGAGGTAGCCGATCGCGTCGGCAATCCAATCGACGTGCAGTTCGGAGTGCAGCGCCATGTTGGCCAACACCGACGGGCTGCCCGGGCCGCTGATGTTGAACAGGTTCGGAAAGCCGGGAACACCGAGCCCGAGGTAGGTGACCGGGCCGGACGCCCACGCCCGCTTTAGCGTTTCGCCGTCGCGACCGACGATGTTGAGCTTGTCCACCGATCCGGTCATCGCGTCGAACCCCGTCGCCAGCACCAGCGCGTCCAGGTCCAAGCGCGCGGCGGAGGTGACTACCCCGACGGCATCCATGCGCTGGATCGGGGTCTCCTTTAGGTTGACCAACATCACGTTGTCCCGGTTGAACGTCTGGAAGTAGTTGTCGTCAGTACAAATTCGCTTGGTGCCGATCGGGTGGTCGGTCGGGATCAGCGATTCGGCGGTCCGGGGATCGTCGACCACTGCCCGGATCTTCTCCTCCCAGAAGGTTCGGGCGGTTTCGTTGGCGGCCATGCTCGTCATCTGATCGGAAAACGTTTTGCTGAACAGCACACCGCCGAGCTGCCAACGTTTCTCGTAGGCTGCGCGGCGTTCCCGCTCGGATAACTCCAGCGTCGGCAGCGGGTGCGGCTGATGCGGTGATCCGCCCCCACTGGCCATCGAAACCCGGCGGCGCTCGGCATAGCTTGCCTTCTGCGCACGGCGGGTCTCGTCATCGAGTGGCACGTTGCCGGCGGGCACGCTGTAGTTCGCGCTGCGCTGGCACACGTACAGCTGACGGGCTTGTTCGGCGATACACGGAATCGCCTGAATGCCCGACGATCCCGTCCCGATAACACCGACTCGCTGACCGGTGAAGTCGACGCCCTGGTGCGGCCAGTGCGCCGTGTGATACACGTTGCCGCGGAACGACTCCAGCCCGTCGATCGCCGGGATGTGGGCGTTCGACAGCGGACCGATGGCAAGCACCAGAAAGTGAGACGACACCACTTCACCTGTGTCGGTGCGGATTTGCCAGCGCAGCGTGCTCTCGTCGAGCACAGCGTCGGTAACCCGGGTGCCGAAAGTGATATCGGGTCGCAGGTTGAACCGGTCGGCAACGTGGTTGAGATACCGAAGGATCTCGGGCTGGGTGGCGTACTTCTCGCTCCAATCCCACTCTTGCTGCAGCCGCTCGTCGAAGGAGTAGGAGTAGTCGACGCTTTCGACATCGCAGCGCGCGCCGGGATAGCGATTCCAGTACCACACTCCGCCGACACCGTCGGCGGCTTCAAACAGCCGTACTGTCAGGCCGTCATCGCGCAGCCGGTGCAGCGCGTACAGCCCGGCGAAGCCCGCGCCCACCACCAACACATCGACGGCCGGGGTCATATTGCCGACGGTACGGGGTGCACGACTCCTTCGGCGCCGATCGTCCCGCTGGGCGGGAATCCTCCAGCCCGAGTCACACCCGATGTGGTTGCCTAACTGCATGCCGGCCGCAGACCAGGAAGAAGCCTGGGATCACCAGGTCGACTTTCTCGTCGTCGGCAGCGGCTGTGGAGGCCTTACTGCGGCCCTGACCGCGGAGGCTCACGGACTGGACACCCTGATCATCGAGAAGGCCGGCGTCTACGGCGGCAGCACCGCGCTGTCCGGCGGGAACATCTGGATCCCGAACAACCCGACCCTGAAGCGTGTTGGCCTGGCGGATTCGCGGGCGGACGTTCGCAGCTACCTCGACGCGGTCGTGGGTGATCGGGTACCGGGGGCCAACCTCGACGCGTTCATCGACAACGGGCCGCTGGCGATGGACTTTCTCGAGCACGCCAGCCCACATCTGCGATTCCAGTGGTGCGCAGATTATTCCGACTACCACCCGGAGGCGCCGGGCGGGCGCGCCCGGGGACGCACCATTGAGCCGCTGCCCTTCGATCTGAAGATGCTGGGCGAAGACGAGAACCAGTTGCGGCCCGCCGCGCTTGCCACCCCGGGCGGACTGTTCGTCACCTCAAAAGAATTCGCTCGGCTGAACATGGTCATGCGCACCTGGTCGGGACGCCGCGCGGCCATCCAGACCGTGGGGCGGGCGGTCAAGGGCGTTCTGCTGCGCCGGCATATGGATACGCTTGGTCGAGCGCTGATCGGTCGTCTGCGTCTGGCCATCAAGGACGCAGGCATCCGGCTATGGCTCAATGCACCTTTGCAGTCACTGATCACCGACGATTCCGGCGCGGTGGTCGGAGTGCGCGCCCAGCGCGACGGCGCCGTCATCCGGATTCGGGCACGCACCGGTGTGCTGCTGGCCACCGGCGGATTCGAGCACAACAACGAGATGCGTAAGCGATTCCTTCGCGACGGCGGCAAGGACAACTACAGTGCCGGTTCGCCGGACAACACCGGGGACGGGATCGTTGCCGGCCAGTCCGTCGGCGGCGCAGTCGATTTGATGGACGACGCCTGGTGGATGCCGGCGTTCAAGCGACCCGACGGCGTGATGAGCGTGCTGGTGTCGGAGCGCTCGATTCCCCGCTCGATCATCGTGGACCAGACCGGCCGGCGCTTCGTCAACGAGGCGGCGCCGTATGTCGCGTTCGTGCACCGGCAGCTCGCCGGCCGGCACGACCCGATCTGGTTCGTCTTCGACCGGAAAGCCAAGAATCGCTACCAGTTCGGTGGAGTGATGCCCGGTCAGAGGTTCCCCAAGGATTGGTTCACGTCAGGACTGATGCATCGGGCTGACGCACTCGACGCCTTGGCCACCGCGATCGGCGTGCCCGCCTCCGCCTTACATGAAACCGTGAACCGTTTCAACGGATTCGCGCGCGACGGCAAAGACCATGACTTCGGCCGCGGGGACAGTGCCTATGACAACTACTACGGTGACCCGACCCTGCCGCAACCCACGATGGACGTCATCGACAGCGCTCCCTTCTACGCTGCGCGCATCCAGGCCGGGGACCTGGGCACCAAGGGCGGGTTGGTGTACAACGCCAATGGCCAGGTGTTGCGCGCCGACGGCACGGTCATCGACGGCCTCTACGCCACCGGCAATGCCTCGGCCGCGGTGATGGGCAATGACTACGCCGGCGCCGGCGCCACGATCGGACCGTCGATGGTCTTCGGCTTCGTCAGCGCCCGACATGCGGCCGGCAAGCAAGCAGAAAGTTGTTGCGATGGAGACTAATTCAGGGCAGCTGGCCGGAAAGGTCGTCGTCATCACCGGCGGCGCGGGCGGGCTCGGCACGGCGTTCGCGCACCACATAGTTGCGCGCGGCGGCAACGTGGTGCTCGCTGACCTGCTCGACGACGACGGGAAGCAGCTGGCCAATAGGCTCGGCACGCAGGCGCGTTACACCCATCTCGACGTCACCCACCCCGAGCAGTGGTCGGACGCGGTGCGGTTCACCGTCACCGAGTTCGGCACGCTTAACGGCTTGGTGAACAACGCCGGAGTGTCGACCGGTCAATACCTTGAGCACGAGCCGGTGGCGCACTTCCGGATGGTGTTGGAGGTGAACCTGGTCGGGGTGTTCAACGGTCTGCAGGCGGTAATCGCGCCGATGCGCTCGGCCGGCGGCGGCTCGATTGTCAACATCTCGTCTGCGGCGGGTCTGTTCGGACTGGCGTTCACTGCCGGCTATGGCGCCTCGAAGTGGGGTGTGCGCGGTCTGTCGAAGATCGCCGCCGTCGAGCTGGGCTCCGATCGCATCCGGGTCAATTCGGTGCACCCCGGCATGACCTACACCCCGATGACCGCGAATGTCGGGATCCAAGTCGGCGAAGGCAACTATCCCAACACGCCGATGGAACGGGTCGCGATGCCCGAGGAGATCGCCGGCGCCGTGGGCTATCTGCTCTCCGACGACGCCGCCTATGTCACCGGCGCAGAGATCGCCGTAGACGGCGGGTGGACCGCCGGGCCGACACTGAAATACGTTTTGGGCCAGTAATACCAGACAGGAGTGCAGATGAAGCGATTAGCACGCAACCGGATACTGGTGACCGGCGCCGCCTCGGGCATCGGGCAGGCCACCGCGCTGCGCCTGCTGGACGAGGGCGCCGCGGTGGTCGCCGCCGACGTCGCCGCTGACGGACTGGACAAGACCCGCGCCCGGGCCGGGGAAATCGGGGCCGGTGACCGGCTGACCACAGTGGAGATGAACGTCGGCGACGAGAGCTCGGTGGTCGACGGTGTGCGTTCAGCGGTGGACACGTTGGGCGGCCTGGATTCGCTGGTGAACGCTGCCGGGATCCTGCGTGCGGCGCACACCGAGCAGATGGGCTTGGATCTGTGGAACCAGATCATCGGCGTCAACCTGACCGGGACCTTCCTGGTGGTCCGCGAGGCATTGCCCACGCTGCTGCAAAATTCCCGCAGCGCGATCGTCAACTTCAGCTCGACGTCGGCGTCGTTCGCGCATCCGTACATGGCGGCCTACGCGGCAAGCAAGGGCGGGGTTCAGTCCTTCACCCATGCGCTGGCGTTGGAATACGCGAGTAAAGGACTGCGCGCGGTGTGCGTGGCGCCCGGCAGTATCAAGTCCGCACTCACCGACGCCACAGCCGGATACATCCCTGCGGACGCGGACTGGACGCTTTTTTCCAGGCTGATGCCGATCATGCCGACCACGGTGAAATCCAGCGGCGCCGGAATGGCCGATCCGTCAGCTGTCGCCGGCGTCATCGCCATGTTGGTGTCCGACGACGGCGCGTTCATCACCGGCACCGAAATCCGGGTGGACGGCGGAACCCACGCGTGACAGCGAGCCTGTCTTACGAGGACACGTTGCGTGAAATCACGACCGACGCAGGCGTTCTGCGCTACCACGAGGCAGGCTTGATCGACACCGGACCACCGTTGTTGCTGCTGCACGGTTCCGGGCCGGGCGTGACGGGATGGCGCAACTTCCGCGGCGTCCTGGGCGCTTTCGCCGAATTCTTTCGGTGTCTGATTTTGGAGTTTCCCGGCTTCGGCGTCAGTGACGATTTCGGCGGCCACCCGATGATCACGGCACTGGATGCGTTGGTGCGCTTCGTCGATGCGCTCGGCCTGGACACCGTCGACATCGTCGGCAATTCGATGGGCGGCGGTGTCGCGATCAACTTCGCGATCGCTCATCCCGAGCGGGTGCGCCGGCTGGTCACGATCGGCGGCATCGGTCGAAACATCCTGAGTCCGGGACCTCCGGAAGGCATCCGGCTGCTACAGGAGTTCACCGACGAGCCCACCCGGGAGCGGTTGGTCCGCTGGCTGCATTCGATGGTCTATGACCCGGCGACGGTGACCGAGGAGCTCATCGAGGAGCGGTGGACTCACGCCACCGACCCGAAGACACTGGCCGGGGCGCGGCGAATGTACGGCCCGGAAGCCTTCGCGCAGCTGACCAAAGCCATGGAGTCGTCCAAGGGGCCGCAGCCGTGGGCGATGATGCACCGGGTCAAGGCGCCGACGCTGATCACCTGGGGCCGCGACGACCGAGTCAGCCCGCTGGACATGGCGTTGCTCCCAATGCGCACCATTCCCAACGCCGAATTGCACGTGTTCCCCAACTGCGGCCACTGGACGATGATCGAGGCGAAAGAGGCTTTCGAAAGCGCCGTGCTGGCGTTTTTGCTGAGGAAGGACGCCGCCGAGCTCAGTTGACGCAGGGCACGCCGCCGCCGTCGATCGGTGCACCCTGATCGGGGGTCGGCTCGGTGGTGTCGGTGCTTGATTGCTGGTAACCGTAACCGTCGGAAAGGCTTGAGGCCGAGCTGGAAGTTGATTCGTCCTGGGACGGCGCGGAGTAGTTGTCGTCGACGACGACTTCGACATGCCCGAACTCGAGGCTGCGATTCGGTTTGTCCGGTGCATCGATGCCCAGCAGCGTCGCCACGTTGCGTGCGTCGGTCTCGGCGCCGGGCGCGTATTCGATCGTGGTGGCGGTGGGCTCACCGCGAACACGGTCGCGTATCGCGCCGGTGCTGTAGCCGTCCTTCTTCAGCGCACGCGCCACTTGGCTGGCCAGCCCGCTGGTGTTGCTGGCGTTGATCACGTCGACCACAGTCGACAGGCTCGGCACTTCGGAGGTGGTCGTCGTCGTGGCCGCTGAGGAGGTGCCGAAGGCGGCGGCCACTTCAGCCTTGATCGCGGCGGGGTCGACGATGTTGACGTCCTGGCCGTTGATGTTGTCGTAGCGCACCACGGGCAGCGTCCGGTATTCGATAGAGCCGCCCGCCAGTGCGCCCATCCGGCGGAACTGGTCCTCGTCCCAGCCCGACGACAAGACGACGTCTTTGCGCGCCACCGCCATCAGGCTCTTGAGTCTGCCGAGATCGGTGAAGGTGCCCGAATCCTGAAGCTGGCGCATGACCGCCGAGAGGAATGCCTGCTGACGGTGGGTACGGTCCAGGTCACCGTTTTCCAGGCCGTGGCGTTGCCGCACGAACGCCAGCGCCTGCCCGGCATCCAGGGTCTGGCGCCCGGCTGGGAAGTCGGCGCCGGAATAGGAGTCGTACACGGCGTGCTTCAGGCACACGTCCACTCCGCCCAGGCTCTGGGTCAGGTCGTAGAAACCGGCCAGATTGACCTCGGCGAAGTAGTCGATAGGCACCCCGGTGAGGTTCCGCACCGCCTTCAACGTCGCAGCGCGGCCGGCTTCGCGGCCGCGCGTTTCCAGATCTTTCTGGTCGGTCACACCTTTGTCGATGAGTTTCTGCTCGACGTACTGCTTGGTGAGCCCGTAGGCCTCTTTGATCTTGATGTGGTTGTAGCCGGGCACGCCGGTGAACGACACCCAGTCGTCACGGGGGATCGAGAACGCGGTCACCCGGTCGTCGGCGCTGACGTGCGCAAGGATCAGGGTGTTGGTGTTGTATCCGCCGTCGTCGGAGTCGCCGGCGTGCAGGTGTTTGAGCACGGCCCACGAAAGGTCGTTGCCGTTTTGGTCCTTTCGCGAGTCGAGCCCGATGAGCAGGACGTTCATCGCGTCGCCGCTGGACTTCGGATCCTCGGAACTCAGCGCCTGGGAGACGGTGATCCCGCCCAGTACGCCGTGGGCCATCCACCACCCCGACCCGGTCGCCAGCACCGCGACCACCGCCACCAACGCCCAGCAGGCGTGCACTAATGCGCGGCGCCTCCGTGCTACGGGTCTTGCCCGGTGGCGGTGCTTAGCGCTGGATCGCTGCAGGTCTCCCACCACAACCTCGACTGTCTATGGGTGCCGCGCGTGACCCCCGGGTTGCAGTTTGCGCGGACGTTTAATGCTTGGCGTCCAGTATGCGGCAGTTTGCTGTGCAACGCGTTGTGAGCCAAGTAACGACCTCAAGCTTACAGGGCGGGTAGAAAACAGCCACTACCAGCGACAACACAACGCACCGAGTCATAATGTTCGACGGATAGCAGCGCCTGTTTGTGACCAAATCGTGGTCATGATTCGGCTGGCTACAGCTCCAGAACCGCCCCGTCGGTGGCTGAGACGGTGGCGGCGAACCGTGCCTGCGCGGCAGCTGCGGTGCGTTCGGGCACGCCGGTGAGGGGTGGTTGTGGGTGATCACTAGGCGTGAAACACCGGCCTCGACGGCGATGGCGCCGACCTCGTCACCGGAGGTGTGGCCGCGCTCGGCGTCGACCGGCTCCCACGCTTCGTGCAGCAGCGTGGTCACGCCCGCCGCGCGGCGGATGGTTTCCGGGTCGAACTCGGTGTCGGTGCAGTAGGCGAGACGGTCACCGACCCGGAAGCCCGCGGAGGGAAGCGTGTGTCGGGTCTGCTCCCACGTCTCGATCTCGTGACCGGCGAAGCTCAAGGTGTCCCAATCCAGCTCCGCCCAGCGTGCCGCCGCCACCGGCGAGGCCGTCTGAAATGGGGAGGCGAGAAGCTGGTCCTCCACGATCGAGCGGGTGGGCCGGCCGTAGCACAGCGAGCCCGGGCCGGCGATCGTGAGTTCCCGGCCGCCCAGCCCCCGCGCGCTGATGAAGCCGAGCCCCGTCACGTGATCGAGGTGAAAGTGGCTGAGCACCACGGTCACTGTCTCGACACCATCCAGCAGCGACGGGTTGATGTGCAGCGCGCCCAGACCGGTTCCGGCATCCAGCACCAGAGCTTCGGTGCCGGAGGTGATCAGGTAGCAGCTCGTCTGCCGGGAGCTGGTGGGAATCCATCCACCGCTACCGAGGACCGTCAGCTTCATGGCTAGAGAACTTACGACGGCGTGGCCGACCCCTACGACAATGACTGCTTGAGGTGCCGCCACGGTCTCGGTATCAGCCAGCGCCGCTACGGCGCGCTTAACGCCTTCCAACGCGATGTTTTCGGCTTGCATGCCGCCCATTCCGGCGGTAATCACCGATGCGACATACGCGTACAGCGAGCCTTGTCGATAGCGCAGCCAGAGCTCGTCGGGATCCAGCTCGGGGCCGCCTCCGGCCGCCAGGGCTTGGCGGTAGACGGCGAGTAGGTCGCGCTCCCAGGCCTGACGGTCGTCAGACGGCGAACAGAAGTGTTCAACAGCGGACCGGTGAGCAGCGACGTGTGGTCGTCTGACGCGGAGTAAACCCGTCCGAGCGGACCACCACTTCCCGTGGGCGGCAGACGTTCCCAGAACGTCGCGTGCAACTGGGCCAGCAGCTCGACGATCATGCTCGGCCGGTCCTTGTGGAGCGGATGCAGGGTATCGGGAAACTCGCAGCAATCGGCCAAGCGACCGGTCAGCGAGTCGAACGCCGACCCGTACGCCGTCGGCACGCCGGTGAGTTGTGACGACAGCTCGCGGTAGAAGAGCACTTCGGTCTGTGCGAGCCGGCCCAGTTCGCCCATCAGCCGAGTGGCGACGGTCTCGGCAGGCATTTTGACGAAGACCGAGGCCGGAATGTCGTCGCCGGTCAGTGCCAGACGTGCTCGCGACGATGTCCCGGCGTCGCCACCGATCACCGACACCGAGCTCACGCGGCGTCCCATGATGTCCGAAAGCGTTTGCGCGTCAAGGCGGTTGACCGTTCGCGGCAGCGACCGCATCCGACCGATGACGGCATCCGTTGCCACACGCTGCATTCCGCGGCCCAGATGTGCCGCCAAGCCGAGAACCGCTAGTTCCCCGTCCGCCACCGCTGCATCGTTACAAAAATACGTCTATCTGTAAGCGGGCGAGGCTGTACTCGGCACTACCGGCGCGATCTCGTGGATCGACGTAGCGCCAATCCCAGTACCGCGCACACGTGTTTACGCATACTGGGAAGCATGAGGATAAGCGGGGCGTTCCTGGCCGAGAAGACCGAAGCGGTAGACAATAAGTTGAACGTGCAGGGCGGCGTGATAGTCACGTACAAAGTCGGCCCCGACCGAGTGGCGAAGTTTGACCTCGCGGTGTTGACGCAAGGGGACACCGGCGGTGCAGATCGCCTGGTTGTCATAGAGATTTCGCCACCCGACGGTGGACAAGCCATCCATATGCACCGCGAGCTTCGGCAAACCTAACGACCGCGGACGCGGGCTTTGCCTGCTTCCAGTTCCGACTTACCTTGAATTCGAATGGTCGCTGGACCGTTGCCATGACTGGCGCAGCGGGAGAAGTATCGCTTCCACTGATCGTGAGTGGTCCCCTGCCGCGCAACAGCCCGTAGAGCCCCCTGTCAGGATTGAACTCGCCTGACGCCCCAGCGGGGGAGGGCGAAAACCGGCCCTAGCAGCAAAGATTTATCACCAGAGATCACTCGAGATGTCTGTAACTGCGAAGAAATTGTGGGCAATATGTGGGATGTGGGCACGGCTAAATCGGATAGGATCACCCTGTGAGCTCGGACCCTGCTCCCCCCAGATACCGGTCCATTTTCACCCCCACGACCGGACGCGTGCGAGCCGACAACTTCGAGAACTATTGGGCCTATACCTTGGGTCACGACGGGGACATCCTCGAAGACCAGAAAGATCTGGTCAAAAAGAAGGACAAGTTGGCTTCTTATCAGAACAGTCCCGTCCGCTCCCGCCAGCCCCTGTCGGACCCCGACCGCTTCTACCGCAACTACGTCACGATGCAGGACGATCCGGCGACCTTTGACCGCAAGACCCTCCTGCTGACCTTTCTGTACAAGTTCGCCCGCCACGAGTGGGTTGGCATCTCCGCCGCTTGGGACGGGATCCCCACCTTGGCCCAGTCGGAGACGACGACCGACAAGATCAGCCGCTACCACCTCTGCGAGGAGTTCTCCCATGTCCGGCTGTTCCATGAAATGTTCCGAACCTTCGACCTGGACAAGGTGGAGTGGGTGCCGCTGGGAAAATGGATGGGCCGGGTGTATAAAATCTTCCCCTACTTCCCAGAGTCGCTCATGTCCCCGCCGGCTTTCGTCAGCGAGCTGATGGGACTCACCCTTTACCTCCACATCGACCGGATCCTCAACGACATCTTCGCCGACGAACTGGAGGCGCAAGATCGGGTGCGCGCGCTCCTGCACGAGATCCTTGCCGACGAGCTTGCCCACGTCGGACAGCGGCGAAACTTTATGGGACCGATTGGCCTCCTCGCCTCAAAGTGGATGGTCGAGCCGATGTACCGCCTGTTCTTCCGGAGTATCCCGGAGGCTAAGTACCTCTTCGACATCGACCAGATGGTGGCGGACGGGAAGGCGTTCGACTACAGCACCATCCCCCCACAGATCTTCCCCCGGAGCTGGGTGCCCACCTATTGCCAGGCGTGACCGTCTTCATCCTTTCCCTTCTGGTCGACTTCACTCCGGATGCAGCTCCCGTGCCTGAATATCCTGCCTTGATCGGGGACAAGGAGCGCGACGAGCGTCCCCCTGACGGTCGACGCGCTCGCCTGGGATGCAATGCCCTCGGGATGGCTCTTCATCACCCAGGGGATTCGGGCGGGGTCGGCCACCCATGCCCACGTGGGAGACGAATTCGATCTCGATTCGAATATCGTCCCGGTCATCGCTGACGTTCATGATTGTTGTTTGAGGATTCGTTTCCCGATCTCTGTATCAGCGAGCGAAGTCGCCGTGACGTTTGACCAGTTCTTTAACGGTGATTACGCTGCCCCAGGTGAGTCAATCCTGCGCTTTCCTGAAGGGCATTCGGATAAAGTCGCCGGACTCGTGGACGTGGCCTTTGTGGAGAATCCGCCAACTCGGCAACACCCAAACTGTCAGGTGGTCGGGTCTGGGTTCGGGTACGTCGCCCAGCGTCTCATCATCGACATTGCTATCGATAGCAGCCGCGTCTTATCGGTGACATTGCTATCCATAGCAACAGGCTTCTTGGCGGCGGTCATGAGGGGAGGTTGGTGACCAGCATGATGGGCGGGCGGGCGTGTGACCGCCAATACGAGCCGCTCCTCAGCGACCGTGGTCAGCAAGTTCCTCACTAGGCCGTCGCCGGAGTACCCGACTCGCATCCTCAGTGATTCTCTGACAGCCACATAACCAAGTTTTGAAGTATCGAGCAGTAAACCGTAGCCGGGGGCTGCTGCGTCGTCTGCAAAACCGGAATGCCCCACAACTCGGATGCCTGATCGGTCGTAGGATCTGGAGCCACCAAAAACCAGCCCAGAGTGTCCTTCAATCTGCGTAAACTGCTCCACGTCGAGGGATTGAGCGCCAGCAAATCTGGAACGGCCAGCGCCGGCCCGGAACGCAATTCCTGAATGGCAATCTCGATGCTGTCCAAACCTGTCTTGACTGGGTCGATCCGAGCGCAGCTGGCGCGGCTGGTCGTGCTGCGCGAGCTCGACGGGGTACTCGACGCCTACGCCCGCCCGATGAGCCTGGATCCTGCGGTTTGGGCTATCCGCCGGATCGGGTCGGTAACGAGGGGATAGAACGTATGGCTGATGACACCGTCGGGCTGACCGATATCGTCAGCCGGCTACCCGGTCTGCTGATAGACGCGCCGGTCATCGTGCGCGCCGTGCTGGCCGGCTTCCCGGCGCGTCGGTCGGCCAAGACCTCGATCGGCAAGGTCTTCCAGGACCGCGCGGCACGGTACAGCGATCGTGTGTTCATCCGGTTCGACGACCAAACCGTGACCTACCGCCAGGCCAACGAGACCGCCAACCGCTACGCGGCGGTGCTGACCACCCGGGGCGTGGGGCGTGGCGACGTGGTGGGCATCATGCTGACGAACTCGCCGCGCGCGGTGCTGTTGATGCTGGCAGTGGTGAAACTGGGCGCGATCGCCGGCATGCTTAATGACCACCAGCGCGGCAAGGTGCTCGCGCACAGCGTCGGCCTTTTGGATGCGAAGACCCTGATCGGCGAGGACGAGTTGCTCACGGCCGTCGACGAATCCGGCGCGCAGGTCGCCGACGCGGTCACCGTCGACGAACTGGAGCGGCTGGCCGCCGACGCGCCCACCGACAATCCGGCGGTGACCTTGTCGGTGTTGGCCAGGGACAAGGCCTTCTACATCTTCACGTCGGGCACCACTGGCGCGCCCAAGGCCAGTGTGATGACGCACTACCGGTGGCTGGCGGCGCTAGGGGGGTCCGGTGCGTTTGGCATGCGGCTAAAGAGCAGCGACACGCTGTATTGCTGCCTGCCGCTGTATCACAACAACGGGCTCACCGTGGCGGTGTCGGGGGTGCTCAGCGCCGGTGCCACGCTCGCGGTGGGCCGGTCGTTCTCGGCGTCACGGTTCTGGGACGAAGTCATCCGCTACGACGCCACCGCGTTCGTCTACATCGGCGAAATCTGCCGCTACCTGCTCAACCAGCCCGAGCAAGGACACCGACCGCAAACACCGGGTGCGCGTGATCGTCGGCAACGGGCTGCGCGCGGATATCTGGGACGAGTTCACCCGCGCTTTCGGCATTCCGCGGGTCTTCGAGTTCTACGGGGCCAGCGAGGGCAACACCGGGTTCGTCAACGTCTTCAACATCCCCAAGACCGCCGGCATCTGCCCGACCCCGGTGACGTTCGTCGAATACGACCCCGAAACCGGCGAACCGGTTCGCGACGAGAAGGGCCGGGTGCGCAAGGTGCGCGGCGGCCAGCCGGGGCTGTTGCTGAGTAAGGTCACCAACATTCACCCGTTCGACGGCTACACCGACGCCGAGGCGAGCGAGAAGAAGTTGGTGCGCAACGCTTTCCGGGACGGTGACGTGTGGATCAACACCGGAGACCTGATGCGTCCACAGGGTTGGCGCCACGCCGTGTTCGTCGACCGGCTCGGCGACACGTTCCGGTGGAAAGGCGAGAACGTCGCGACGACCGATGTCGAGGCGGCCGTGTCGGCTGACCCGGCCGTCGAAGCTGTCACCGTCTTCGGCGTGCAGGTGCCCGGCACCGACGGGCGCGCCGGGATGGCCGCCGTGGTGCTGGCAGGCGACAAGGACTTCGACGGCAAGTCGCTAGCGCAGACGGTCTACCAGCACTTGCCCAGCTACGCGGTGCCGTTGTTCGTGCGGGTCGTGGATTCGCTGGAGCAGACCTCGACGTTCAAGAGCAAGAAGGTCGACCTGCGCGATCAGGGCCACGACTCCGACATCGAGGATCCGCTGTACGTCCTAAAAGGTCGCGAGGAAGGCTATGTCCCCTACTACGAGGAGTACCCCGGTGAGGTAGCGGCCGGCGCTCGGCCGACGGGCTGACATCGGCCCAACGGTTGCATATCCGGCGAAGGAGAGGATCGATGCAGGACAGCGAGCAGACAAGCGTCTCGGCTGCCGCAGCAGGCGATGTTGACCACGGGGGCGGACCATCCCTGACGCAGGTGGTAGTGCCGGTCCGCTGTGGCAGGTGCTGGGGCCGTTCACCCGCACCGGTGGTTTTTACGCTCGGTCCTGGGCGGACTATCTGGATCGTCAGCCCGGCGAGCTCGCGGTGGCACGACCCACCCTCGCGCTCGCGGCGCAGGCGTTCCGCGACGAAATCGTGCTGCTCGGCTTTCGCTTCCTGCGATCGGCCCCAGACGCGACGCGAGTCGAGCGGATCAATCGGGAGGTGATCGCCGCACTTGAGTTCTATGGCCAGAAGGGCTGGCTCGGAAAGCCTGGGAGGTTCGTCGCGGCACCCCCGCCGCTCAGCGACGTCGCCGTCAGGCCCGTCACCAGCCTGGGGCGCACCTACCAGCGCATGTTTTTCGACAGCGAGTATGAGCCCTGTGCGGGCGATCCGGGCCGGGAACGGTGGCTGAGCTACACCGCGAATAACCGGGAGTACGGCTTGATGTTGCGACACCGCGAGCCGCGCCCATGGCTGGTGTGCGTGCACGGCGCGGAGATGGGACGCGCCGCTCTGGACCTCGCGCTATTTCGGGCCTGGCATCTGCACCAGGATCTTGGCCTCAATGTCGTGCTGCCCGTGCTTCCCATGCACGGCCCGCGTGCACGGGGCCTGCCCAAGGGCGCCGCGTTCCCCAGTGAGGACGTGCTCGACAACGTCCATGGTGTCGCTCAGGCGGTGTGGGACATCAGGCGCCTGCTGTCGTGGATCCGGTCACAGCAGCCCGACTCAATGATCGGGCTGAACGGCATCTCCCTGGGTGGTTACCTCACCTCGCTGGTGGCCAGCCTTGACGATGTTCTCACCTGTGCGATTCTCGGCGTCCCACTGGCCGATCTGCTCGAGCTGGTCGACCGACATGCCAGCGTTAGTCGCCGCGATCTTCGTCAGATGTTGAAGTTGGCCAAGCCGATCGGCGCGATGATCTCGCCGCTTGCGCTGAATCCCCGCGTGCCGATGCAGGGCCGCTTCTTCTGCGCCGGCATCGCCGACAGGCTGGTGCACCCGCGCGACGAGGCCGCCCGGCTCTGGGAGCATTGGGGCAGACCCGAGATCTGTTGGTATCCAGGGGGCCACACCGGATTCTTCCGCTCGCGGCCGGTGCAGCGATTCATCGACGATGCGCTGGTGAAGTCTGGGCTTGTCGACCCGGCACCGACACGACACAACCCCTGAGGCAGCCGGCGATCGGCGCGTGGGCTCGACGAACGCCGAAGTCTGCTCACCACCGTTAAGCCCCATAGCGGCCGGGCCTTCGCTGACCAGTCGTGATCTCGAACTACGCGGCCAGTCAGAGGGTAAATTCAGCGGTTATGGCGAGCGACGCTCACGCCGCCCACGTCCTCACCGAGGTGGCGAAGTTCTCGTTGCGGATCGGGTCCCATGCCGCCCGCTCCGGAATCGCAGCCGGTGAGCGAATCGGCGCCGACTCGATCCGCACCGGACTGCACCTGAGCGAGAAGGTGCTGGCCAAGGGTGTGGACGTCGGCGAGGAGATCGAGCGGCCCGCGGTGGCCGCGATGCGCGCCGCTGGGATCGAAGTCGAGTCGTTGTACACCGATGCCGGCCGCAAGGTTCACTACGACTTCTTCGCCGGAGTGACCCCGGAGATCCTCAACCCTGGCGGCACATTGCCCGGCGCGAACCAGTGGGATCGACCGATGTCGAAAGCCCACCCGAATCCGGTCATCCTGATGCACGGGACGGCCTGCGGAGCCCAGACCAACTGGGGCCTCTACGTGCCGCTGTTGGTGCAGCAAGGGTTCTCGCCGTTCACCCTGACGTTTGGGGCAGTCAAGGGCGCGCCTTGGCCATTGTCGGCGCTGGGCGGGATGGCGCCGTTGGAGGATTCGGCCGCTGAGTTCGGCGAGTTCGTCGACAAGGTGCTCGATGCGACCGGTGCCGACAAGGTCGACATGGTGGGCCATTCACAAGGCACCCTGGTTCCTGGCTATTACGCGAAGCTGATGGGCGGCGCCGACAAGATCGGCAAGTACATCTCGCTGGCGCCCCTGTGGCAAGGAACCGAGGTGTTCACCAAAAAGCTCGCCAAGGACTCCATCGTGTTCCGCATCGGCCTCGATGTCGTCCACCATCTGCACCTCGCCTGCGCGGAGCAGATGATACGTGGATCGGAGTTCCTGGCGGCGCTCAATTCCGATGGCGGACCATATGTGCCGGGCATCCGGTATGTGAACATATCGACTCGTTATGACGAGTTCATCAAGCCTTACACCAGCGGGCAGGTTCCTGGTGGACCCGACTACGACGTGATCAACATCGTCGTGCAGGACACCTGCCACCACGACTTCAGCGACCACCTGGGGATCGCCGGCTCGCAGCGGGCGGCCACCATGGTGCTCAACGCTCTGGACGGCAGCGACGACCCCGCGCAGGGGCCGCGTGCGGTGCCGCAAAAAGTAGTGCCGCCGATCTTGGGCTGAACGCACCCGTAGCGGCGTCGCTGGCGATTAGCGCGGGAGGCCAACCCGAAGGTCGTTCAACGAATGCACCGAATGGCCATCACGCAGTGACGCGACGAAGAAGCGCCATTGACGCGACTCCGTGTCGGTGAGGACAATTCGGCCTCCGAAACCCTGTTGGCGCCCGTCGTCGACAGAAGTCACTAATCTCCGTCGAAACGGGTGCCCAATTTAAGAACGCACAGTCCCGGAGAATGACGGACGGACTTGCTGGCGGGCAGCACTAGCGGCAGGTGGCCAGCGGTAAACTCCCCCCGTGGCGAAAGGCGCAAACCCTCGCGAGGCGGTGCTCGCGGCGCCTTCCGCCAAGTCAATGGTGCCGGTCGTCAAGGCACTGGCGCCGTTGCGCCGCATTGTCAAGCCCAAGTTCTATGGCATCGAGCATGTGCCCAAGGGTGGCGCGCTGCTGGTGGGCAACCACAACTTGTACGGCATGCTCGACTTGACGTTCCTGGTTGCCGAGTTGGTTGAGCGAGGGATCGTAGTGCGCGGACTCGCGGACCACGCCCTCTTCCGGATACCTATTATCCGCGAATTCTTGAAAGCCTGCGGTGTCGTGCCAGGAATCCGAGCCAACATGCGGGAACTTATGCGTCGTGGCGACTTGATCATGGTGTTTCCGGGTGGGACCCGCGAGGTGGTCAAACGCAAAGGCGAACGATATCAGCTGATCTGGGAGAACCGCCTTGGGTTCGCGGTGATGGCGATCGAAGGCCGCTATCCGATCGTGCCGTTTGCCTCACTGGGCATAGAAGATGCGTTGGATATTGTCTTGGATGCCGATAATCGGCTGATGGCTCCGGCGCGAAAACTCTTCAAGAAGCTGCTGAATATTGAGCCGTTTCCGATCGTGCGGGGCATCGGGCTGACACCGATACCCCGGCCAGAGCGCCTGTACTTCTGGTTCGGCGAACCGATCCCCACGCTGCAATATGGAGGTGTCGCTGACGAGGACAACGCGCGGGAAGTGAGGGCCCGCACGGCCGCTTCGATCGAGGGTGGGCTCAAATTTCTGTTCGACGAACGCGAGAAGGACCCGGAGCGGTCGCTGCTCAAACGCCTTCGTCCATGGGGTTCTTAAGGGAACTGATCGGCGAGGGCCGAATGGCTTCACTTGGTCCGAGCTTTATCCTCTGTACTCCCGTACCAACGCCGCGTGGCGCGCGGGTAGGCGAACATGAGGCGCATTCAGGTGCTTTCTTGGCGCCTGGGTTGGGAAAACCGAAAAGCGGAAACCTGACTTGCGATTTCGTTAGAACCGGTTTTTTCGTGCCCCACATGGGCCGAGTCCCGATTTCGCCGCCCGGCGTAACTGCAAGGAATCGAGTTGACGGCAAATGACGGCAAGAAGGCGATCTTGATCGCTGTCGGGATCGCAACATCACCCGTGAACTGCGCTTAGGTGGAGCCGCGGTCAGTTTTAGGCTTAGGTGGAGCCCCCTGTCAGGATTGAACTGTATTGGACGACCCTGGTCAGCGGCCTAAACCCAGCCTGAGCAGCGCGGATACATCACACGACATCACATGAGATGTCTGTAACTGTGCTCAAACCGTGCTCACGGCGTGCTCACAACACGAATCGAGCCGCTGGGTCGAGCCGTCAGCCCGCAACGACGAGCTAACAGTTTGCGCCACGGCTGCTGATTCCCGCGTCCCAGCTCATCGCACATCAGTCTGATGCGCAGCGCCGACGGTTTTGCGATCCCGCTTCAAAAGAGCACTCCCTGCTCGGGCGGTTCGCTCGCTGACCGCTTCCAGAGATCCCACATCTGGCGATCGGCCTCAAACTCTTCGGGGATCATGACGCCTTTTCGGCGGTTGCAGGTTTGGCAGCACCACTTGGTGTTGGTGCAGTAGTAGGGAGGGCGGTCGCGGTCTTGAACGTCGAGGGTGATGTCGCCGGAGCCATGGCCCATTCCTGCGTATGGCTTGCCGCAGTAGTTGCACGCACTTGCGTACTGATGTTCGGCGTCGTCGGCGAGGCGTTGTGGGTCCCACCCGTAGATGGTGATCAGTTCCTCTTTTTCGATGCGGAGGCCGGTGGCGTGGCGGCGTATCGTTCCGTGTGCTTTGACGGCCCAGCGGTTGCGTTGTTTTCGTTGGTCGCGGGCGGTCTGTTCGCACGCACGACAGACACGCTTACGGTAGACCGGGCAGGATGCGTTTAGCGCCGCTCGGCGTGTCCGAAATGCCCACCACACCAAATGCGGTGGGTACACAGTTCGGCATCGGATGCACTCGGCCCTGGGCGCGTTCGTCTGGTGATGGACGCCCTCGTCCGATATGGTCATAGGCGCTCTCTCTGATGTCCGTCAGGGGAGTTCGAGGCGGCCCTCCGTTGCACCGGAGGGCCGCTTTCCGTTGGTCGGCGGCGCGCCACCTCGAACCTGGGTCAGATTCTTCGCGGGTGTCGCCCATCTTGATACCCCGTTATCGAATTGTGACTTTGCGATCCCAGCTTGAGACATGTACTTGCCAACACGGCATTGGTTCGCATTCCCTTGGCGTACTCGTCCGTTGCTTCCCGCAAGGGCTGCCTCGAAGTCACCGCGGTGCGGTTTTTTGTGAGGCAGAAAACACTCGCGGAGTGGCGGAGGTCACACTGCTTGGAGTGGTTAGTGGTTTGCGTGTGGCCGTGACAACGGACCACACGCACCGCCGCGCCGCCGTCCCTGCTTGATTCCCAGCGCTGTGGTCGCTCCCTACCGGTTCAACGTGGGAATGCGTGTGAGCGTGTGGCCAAGCTGCGGCAGACGCCGCAGGTGCTCACCCGTCAGCCCCGCGGCGCCAGCTTGTCGACAGCCGCGAGCAATGCGCCGGCCAACAGCCGGGCCTCAGCCGCGCTCAGATAGTCGGCGGGCAGGCCCAGGCCGACGACGCGGACCCAGCGTGCGGAGCCGTCCTCCGCGACGACCTTGCTCACGACAAGATCGCTGTTCGGCCCCGGCCGCTACACGAACCAACTAAAACCGTCGATCAAATCATTGCTCATGGCGCCAGTATCGCCCGGAATTGTGTTGCAGCGCAATAGGATTCCGGAAATAAGACAATGTAGCACCCCGCCGCGCATGTCGTCCGGAAATCAGACAATCTGGTGTGGTACGTGTCGCGCTGTCTCGATGCGCGGGATGCTGCACGGCTCGCGATCGCCGCCCGGGCCGATGAACAGCACGCGCTCATCTTGGCCGGCGACGACCGCGGCATCTACGGGGAATGCACACCAAAGCAAATCGATTGAGCCGGCTCAAGGTGGCGCACGATCTCGGCCAAGGAATGGGTGATTCCTACACCCTTGTGCGATCTGTCCAAACGGAGCGGCGACCGAACGAGGACCCCCGCTGGGCGCGCAGCTTAACCCGGTTTCTAACGGGCTTCCAGATAGGGGCGATCCTGCGTTGTCGTTCACTGCTTGGTGGCCACGAAGGTTTCAGTGCAATTGGACTGGGACGATTGAGCTACGCCGTCGCGGATGACGGTGCGGCCGCCTTCGGTGGCGAAGACACCCCGGTAGGTCTCGAAACCACTGCTGTACGAGAAAGATCCGTCGGCGTTCAGGGTGCCGGCATTACTGTTTATGGTCAGCGTGTTGCCTTGATGGGTCACCGTAAAGGTGAAGTCAGGATCTATGGCGCAGGAACTAGTGAGGTTGTGCCACAGGTAGGTGCCGTCGATATCCAGTTGGGGCGCTTGTGGGGTCGCGGCTGGAGCGGCGGCGGGCGGGGGTGTCGTTGTTTGTGCTGCGGTCTGATGGGGCGGTTCGGGGCGTAACAGGACGAACGCTGCCACTGCGATGACGCCGGCGACTGTTGCGGCGCCCGCACCGATGACCTTCCCGCGACTGAGCTTGGACGTGCCGGTCTTGGCGGACCCAGCCACCGTCGTACCGGTCCCGGCGGTGGCGGTGGTCAGCGCGGTCCCGGCGGCGACGGTGGCCGCGGTCGAACCGATGGCCCCCAGTCCGGCGGCGGCCAGCCAACGGCGGCCGTGGGTTTCCTCGATCGCCGATTCGAGGTGGGCCAGCAGCGTTTGGGCGTCGGCGGGCCGCTCCTCGGGTCGGGGATGCAATCCGGTGGTCAACACCGCGGCCACCGGTGCCTCGATCCCGTCGAGTTGCGGTGCGCCGGTGGCCTGCTCACGGGTCAAGGCCAGGCTGCTCGCGGTGGTGAACAGTCGCGCACCTCTGAGCAGTTCGGCCAACACCACACAGCTGCTATACACATCCGAGCGCTTATCGACCGGCTGGCCCGCAGCGGCCTCGGGCGCCATATAGCCCGGGGTGCCGCCCAGGCTGGTCTGACCCGGGGTGACCGCAAGACCGAAGTCCACCAGCATCGGTGTACCGCTCTGGTCGATCAAAATATTGCCCGGCGTGATGTCACCATGGACCACATCACGCCCATGGGCATAGGACAAACCGTGCAGCGCACCGTGGATCAAGGCCAAAGCGTCGATCCCCCGCAGTTTCCCGGCCGCGGCCAACACCGCCGATAGCGGTGCGCCGGTGATCCACTGCTCGATCAGCCACACACCCTCGGCGTCCTCCAGGACGTCATACACCGACAAGATGTTGGGGTGCCGCAACCCGGCCAGCGCGGCGGCCTCCCGGCGAGCCGCCTCGCCGGCGCCCGAACCCGACAGCTGCTTAAGAGCCACCTCACGCTTGAGCCCGGGATCGAAACCCTTCCAGATCGTGCTGTGTGCACCACGCGCCACCACCCCGACACGCTCATAATCACTGATCATCGAACCCCCCAAGGGCCTGGTGTGTGCAGTCACAACACCATCGACATCAAAACACCACCACAGACGCAGCCGCAGGCAATCGACACTCCCCGCGCCGACGCGCAGCACGCGCTCATCTTGGCCGGCGACGACCGCGGCATGCACGGGGAATACACGCCGAGCGCCTTGTGAAACGAAAGACCCCGGCGGCTGCTCAGCTACGACTGAGCCCCGCCGACGGCTATGCCGATGCCCACAATCGCCGCGATCGTCGACGCACCCGAGAAGATGGCGAGGCAGGCCGGGTGGCGGCAAGCGTGCCGACGATCTACGCCGTCGCACTGGTGTTGCAGCATGTCACCGGGCAGTCGGTGACGCTGGCTGATCTGTTCGCGGGCAGCGGCGACGTGGCGCTCAACGACGAGCTGACCGTCGATGTGTCGGCGCTGGCCGACGCGATGACAGGCCAGCCGGTGATCGAAGGCCGCCTTGAGCAGACGTTGCGCAATTTGGAGCACGCAATGTCACGGCGAAAAAAGGCGAGCCTGCTAGCCGAAGAGTGCCGCGAATCCGACACGCGCCTGCTTCGCAGCATCGGTGTGACAGCGGAGCGCGGCACCGCGGCGATGGCCAAGCTGTGGGGCCGCACCTTCAGCGCCGAGCGTGACCACCGCGCCGGACCCGACGCCAACGCGCAACGCAAAGGGCAGGTTTCGCGGCAGCTCAAAAGCGAACTAGAGACGCTGCTGGAACGCGAACAAATCAAAGCCGATCAAAAAACTGGGAGTCACTGATGGCAACAATTGAGACATACCAAACACGCGGCGGCGCAAGCTTTTACATGGTGCGCTACCGCAAGCCGGACAACAAGCAGACCATGAAACGCGGTTTCACGACCAAGCGTGACGCGAAAATATTCGCCAGCAAGGTCGAAGTTGCGAAGATGACCGGCGAGTATGTCGCACCCACGCTGGGCAAGGCCACCGTGGGTCAACTGGGGCCGGCGTGGCTGAACCGCCAGCGCGGGCACATGAAGCCGTCCGGTTTTCGGTCTTACGACAGCGCGTGGCGGGTGCACGTTGCGCCACGGTGGTCCCATACCGCCATCGCCGACGTCCGCTACAGCGACGTGGCGGCGTGGGTCGCAGAGCTGTCAGCCAAGCGCGGGCCGGTCATCGTTCAGACCGCGTTCTCGGTGTTGGCGCGGATCTTGGACGACGCCGTGCGGGACCGCATGCTGTCATCAAACCCAGCCCGCGGGGTGAAGTTGCCCAAGCGGGCGCCGCGGCGCAACGTCTATCTGAGCGCGGAGCAGCTGCACCGGCTGGCCGACGAGCCCGGTCGGTATCGCGGCCTGGTGCTGCTACTCGGTGTCGGCGGATTGCGGTGGGGTGAAGCGGCCGCGCTGCGGCCCTGCGACATTGACTTTCTGCGGCGTCGTATCGAGCTGCACCGCAACGCCGTGACGGTCGGGCGGCAGACCTGGGTCGGCACACTCAAAAGCGGCAAGAGCCGCACCGTGGTGCTGCCCCGCGCCGTCATCGACGCGCTCGCGCAGACCGCCGAAGACAAGGGCCGCGACGAGCTGCTGTGGCCGTCACAGACCGGCTCCTATCTCGCCCCGCCAGCCGCACGCGAGTCGTGGCTGTCCGGCGCGGTGGCCCGGTGCCAGAGGATCGACCCGACGTTCCCGCGGGTGACCGCCCATGCATTGAGGCACACTGCGGCGTCGCTGGCCATCTCGGCGGGCGCGAACCCGAAAGTTGTGCAGCGGATGCTGGGGCACGCCAGCGCGGCGATGACCTTGGACGTCTACGCCGACTTGTTCGAGTCTGATCTCGATGCGGTCGCGGAACGGCTCGATACGGCGCTGGCCGCTCCGTTGCCGCTGCGGAGGTATTGACCGGATGCTGTTGCCGAGGCGCTGGAAACCACGACGTGCCGCCACCAGGAAAGTGATGAAGTCTAGCGTGGAGTGATGGCATCTCGAAACATGGTGTTCCGTGCGATGTATCGAGTCGGTTTCACACCGTGGGATGGCCATCCGCTGGCGAAAAGTCTGCACGACCTGGTCGAAGGCAACGGCTCGCCCGCCCTGCCGGCGGCCACCGCACTCGATATCGGGTGCGGTACCGGCGACGCGTCGATCTATTTGGCGCAGCACGGGTGGCAGGTCACCGGTGTGGACTTCGTGCCGAGGGCGCTGGCCAAGGCGCGCGCCAAGGCGCAAGCCCGCCAGGCCTCGGTCAACTTCGTTCAGGCCGATGTCACCCACCTCAGCTCGGCCCGGGGCGTGGGGACCGGGTTTACGTTGATCGTCGACAACGGCTGCTTACATAACCTGACCGACAAGGACCGCGACGCGTATGTCCGCGAGGTCACCGCGGTGGCAGCGCCGGACGCGCTGCTGTTGATCGGCGGGCTTGATCCCGGTGAGCAATTTGGCGTCCGCGGCATCACTCGGGCCGAAATCGAACGCCGCTTCACTCCCGCGTGGACGCTGCTGTCCGCTGGCGACGCACCGGAAATGGCCCGCTTTGGCAAGGGCCACTACTCCCTCTTACAGCCCCGCCAGTAAGCCCGGCAAACGAGCCTGATTCCCTCCGCACCAAAAGGTAGCCCCGGTGGTACACCCGCCGGGGCTATTCCTTTGGAAGTAACTCGAAAACGTGCTCAAAATGTGCTCACGGCGTGCTCAACCGCACGTCTGTTCGGCTCGGAAAACGCCCTGACCAGCGCATACGCGGCGGGACGTGTTGAGCCTCCTGTCAGGATTGAACTGACGACCGCTCGCTTACAAGGCGGCTAAGTAGGTCCGAGCGGGTCCGTCGCAGTCCGCGCCTATAGTTTGAAACGCGCTGTGACCTGCGGAAAACGTCCACGTAAGTCCATCGCCGTCCGCCAGGGGTTGCACTGAGTTTTGGATGAGTCGTGACATCGTCGTGACAACCCCGGGTGCCGGTCGACCGTCTGCGACCTAGTGACAGGCTGGGGAACCTCTGCATAAATGCCGGCTGAGGTGTGGCTCCACGATGTCGATCACTCGGCGCCGACAACCACGCTGCCAGATGCTGTGGGCGGCTCCGATTCGACGGGGGTGCGAATGATCTGGAGACCCGCCGAGGCGAGGATTTCAGGCATCGCTCTGATAAACATAGCGTCTAGTTCGGCGATGTCCGGATACAGCTCTTTCAGCCGCTCCCACGGCAGCAGATACGGGGTTTCCTTCCGTTCGACATTCTTCTCATCGGCCAGCGTCCAGCCATCGGCGCTGCGTTCACGGTTCCAACGCTCATGTTCGGCGATTGCAAGTAGCCTGATTTCCGCGTCGGTAAAGGTGAAATCCTTGGCATCCCAGTCCCGTAACGGTGCGATGGCACAGCCAACCTTGCGCAAGTGGATCGGGATGTGACGCGCCTGGTTGCGGCTGGACTCCTTGCGGGATTGGTCGAGGTCCTGCCACGTCGGTGCCGTCTCGCCGTTGGCGATCGCTTCTTGGCGCCAGTGCTGATGAATGGCCTGCGCCATCGGCTCGAACGACCCCCCGCGCACCAGTTCCGTCGTGCAGCTGCGTTCCATACTGGGGAACACGTCGATGTTGGAGAGCGCGCCGGCTTCTTTGACGTCGTCCAGCAGCCCGGCAACCCCGTGCAGGCGGGACAGCGCGGCCACCACCGGGATCGTCGGGTCCAATTCGTGACGAAGCTGAAGCGCCGTCTCAAACGCGTTCACGTCACGGTAGGACGTGACGTAGGCGCGGCTGATCGGCGGTGTTTCCGCACCACGGTGATGTGCACGCAAGTGGGCGATATCACGGGCAGTCGCAGAGAAAGTCGACGAATTTGCATACCTTTTCCAGCGCGGGGTGCTGGCCGAGCAACGCCTCGACACGATCCTTTGGCTGGTGGTCGAAAACGGTGACCACCAGCGGATCGCGGCTGTCGCCGCGCTTCTCGCACCAGGCGCGTGCCGCGTGGTACACCAACCAAACACCCAGCGGATCGAGGTGCGCGACCACGATGTGCGGCTGGCCGTGACTGGTATCGACCGGGAAGTCCTCCAACAGCAACCGCGCGCTGATCTCATCGATGTTGAAAAAGTCGACCGATAATTCCGGATCCCCGCGTTGGGCCTCCTGCACTCGCAGCAGCCGACAGAACTCGGGGTTGGTGATCATAGCCAGGCAACGCAGCTGGCGGGAACGGTCGACGGCCAATTCCCGCACCATCGCGACGATCTGCGTGTTAACGGCATCCTCGGCAGTGATCGCGAGCACCCGGCTGGCGCGCTGAGCCCCGGCCGCCTGCAGTATTCGTCGCCGCTGAGCATCACCGACGATCACCGGGATACCCAGCGTGCGGCACAGCTCGATATTCGGATTGGCGGCATCCAGCTCGATAACGACCACCGGGAACTGGTCCTCGTGCAGATGCCGGAGAAATACAATACCGACATAGCCGCCGAGGCCGCAGACCACGACATGATTGCGCATCAGCCGGATCCGCATCTGCTGCACCCGATCACGAAACAGCAATCCCAACGCGCTCACCGTGGCCCACCCGGCCACCAGCGGGGCCAGATAGCGCGCGACGTTCGCCTCCACCGGCAGGCCGATCGCGGTCGGGGACTCGACGAAGAAGTTCTGTATGCTCAGGTATGCGGCGTCGCTGTAGGTGACATGCTTGTCCGGATACTGCTCTGGCAGGAACCTCCACCATCCAACAAACCCGACCACAAACACGGCGACAGCGGCGATCGCCAGTATGTACCATTGGTGGTCAGATAAAAAGCGGGCAACAGAGCGACGGAACTTCATGCGAGGACGCCGCAAATCAATTCAAAAAGCCTGGTACTGCAAGACACTTTGGCTGAACCGCTGGACAGCTGTGAGCGCGACAAACCCGGCTTCGGGTAAGCCCGGGCGCGGCGCCGGCAATAAACCGTGATGCCTGCCGTGCTGCTAAGCGACAAGCTGAACCGCCCACTAGTTGAGCTCCCATGATTGACGCCGCCGCGGCGAGCAGTCTTCGATAGCACACACTGTGCCACGTTCACACGGCGTTGCGTGAAAAATCGACAACCAGAACCGCCGCCACGCCGCGGCATGTGCTGAACCGGCCCGACAGCCCCGGTTCAGCTCAGCCGCACAAGTCCGGTCAGCAGCACCGCAGCTACCGTCGTGCTCAGTTCGATCACGGCGCCCAGCACGTCGCCGGTGATGCCGCCGAAGCGGCGCACGCAGTGCGCGACCAGCGCCGCCCCGCAGGCCACCGCCACCAGGACCGCCACCGGACCTTGCCACAACCGCGGACCCGCCCACGCCGACGCCGCGACCAGCGCACCCACCCAGCCCGCCACCGCCGGTGCCGACTGGGTGCCGGCACGATCGCCATCGCGCATAACCGGGTCTCGGTGAACGGGCAGCCAATGGACAGCGAGCCGAAGACCGAAAGGTCGGCCGGCGTGTTGCCGCTGACGCCGGCGCTAAACGCAGCGCTGCGCCGCGCACAAACCACTCAAAAGGCTGAGCGGTTGGCGCTGGGGCCGGACTATGGTGCCGGGCTGCACGTCGTGTGCGACGAGGCTGGGCGGCGCCTTTCACCCGGACACCATCAGCGACTACTGGCGCGCGTTGTGCATCGCGGCGAAGGTGCCGTCGATCCGCCTGCATGACGCGCGGCATACCTGCGGGACGCTCATGCATATGCAGGGCGTGCCGATCGTGGTGATCTCTGCGTGGCTGGGGCATGCCGATTCGGCGTTCACGATGCGGACTTATGTGCATTCCCAGGACGAGGCGCTGAAGGTCGCGGCGGCGAGTTTGCAACGAGTTGTGACACTCTCGTGACAACGAGGCCGTTTTCGAACAGTCGTGCGGCGCGTCGATTGATCGTTTCCGCTGGTAGAGCGGATTTTGGGTTGAGCCTCCTGTCAGGATTGAACTGACGACCGCTCGCTTACAAGGCGAGTGCTCTACCACTGAGCTAAGGAGGCCGATCTTAACCGGTGACAGCCTAGCGGCTCACTCGACGTCGGGGCCGGATCGCTCGTGGTCGATAACGCGCTGGGAACGAACCGTCCGTGGCGACGAGCGGCGCGACGGGCGGCGGCCGGGGAACGGAATCCGGTCGGCAATGTTGCTGAGCGGGTTGACCACCATGGTCAGCGATATGACGGCGTCCTGCAGCGTGGCGATGGCCGGCTCCAGCGCTTCCATTCCCGGTGCCAGCCGGCTCAGCGTGTCGGCGACGTCGGCGAGCTGCTCGAGCGGCCCGCGCCGGGCGGTGAGCTTGTCGATCAGCCCGCCCTCGGCCAGCAGTCGATCGGCCAGCCCGTCCTCGGCGAGCACCCGATCGATCAGTCCCTCGTCGGCGGTCAGCTGATCCACCAGGCCGCCGGGCTTCAGCGCCCGCTCCAGCCCGCCACCCTCGGCGGTCAGCCGGTCAAGCAGGCCGCCCGGTGCGGTGAGCATGTCGACCACTCCGCCCGGACGCAGCAGCCGATCGATCGGCCCGTCGGTAGCCAGGGCGCGTCCCAGCGGCGCGTCGTCGTCCAACAACCGGGCTAGCCGGTTGGCCCGGGTAATCGCGTCGTCGATGCCCAGCATGTGCACGACCGCATTGGATCCGACCGGCGCGCCCGCCTCGCCCAATGTTCGATGCGCTAGGCCAAGCGCCGACGTCGCAACGCCGAGGCCCGCGTCGGCGGCCGCGAGTCCGAGGCGCACGGGCGCGGTGGCGAGGGCGGCCAGGCTTTTGCCGAGGTTCATCCCCCGAGTGTATTCGCGCCGGTCGCAGCGACCTGAGACTGTCGGAAAACTAACTGACAGCAAGTCCACAGCGTTTGTCGAGGCTGTCTTGAGCTAAGTGCGAGCAAATAGACAGATGGCATCGGCAATCGCAGAAGAAACCACTCCCGAGGCGCGGGTACTCGTCGTCGACGACGAAGACAACATCGTCGAACTTCTGTCGGTGAGCCTCAAGTTCCAGGGCTTCGAGGTGCACACCGCGACGAACGGACCGGCGGCGCTGGATTTGGCCCGCGACGTCAAGCCGGATGCGGTGATCCTCGACGTGATGATGCCCGGAATGGACGGCTTCGGGGTGCTGCGCCGGCTCCGCGCCGACGGCATCGACGCCCCTGCGCTATTCCTCACCGCGCGCGACTCGCTGCAGGACAAGATCGCCGGGCTGACGCTCGGCGGCGACGACTACGTCACCAAACCGTTCAGCCTCGAAGAGGTTGTCGCTCGGTTGCGGGTCATCTTGCGGCGCACTGGCAAAGGTGTCACCGAGCGTCGTAATGCCCGGCTGACATTCGCCGACATCGAACTCGACGAGGACACCCACGAGGTGTGGAAGGCCGGCGAGTCAGTGTCGCTGTCGCCCACGGAGTTCACGCTGCTGCGCTACTTCGTGATCAATGCCGGCACTGTGCTGAGCAAGCCGAAAATCCTGGACCACGTCTGGCGCTACGACTTCGGTGGTGACGTCAACGTCGTCGAGTCCTATGTGTCATATCTGCGCCGCAAGATCGACACCGGCGAGAAGCGCCTGCTGCACACCCTGCGCGGAGTGGGCTATGTGCTGCGCGAGCCGCGATAAGCATCGGCGCGGTTGCGGGGCGAATCAGCGCAGGGTAGGCGAAGAATAACGGGATGCCGAGAAGACTTCGGACCGCGCTGTCGCTCCGCCTCGCGTTGGTCGCCGCGCTCTTGCTGCTGGCGGCGTGCGGGCTGACAACCTCCGGCATCGCGGTCACCGAGATCCTGCGACACAGCCTGATCAAGCGAGTCGACCAGACGCTGGAGGAGGCGTCGCGCGGCTGGGCGCAGGCACCGCGGGGATCGCTGCCGGTGCGCCGGGGGCCGACGCTGGACCGCCCGCCGTCGAACTTCTACGTCCGCTACATCACCGTGGACGGACGTACCACGACGGTCGTCAACGACAGCAACGCAGAACCTGCGTTGCCCGACAACAACGACGTCGGCCCCGAGCCGACGACGGTCAGATCGGTCGACAAATCCAGCGTGCAATGGCGGGTGGTGTCGGTGCGCGGACCGACCGGTCGATTGGTCACCGTCGCCTACGACCTTTCCGACATCCAGCAAACGGTCCGGTCACTGGTCTGGTTGCAACTCGGCATTGGCGCGGCGGTGTTGCTGGTCCTCGGCTTGGCCGGGTCGTGGGTGGTGCACCGAAGCCTGCGACCGTTGACGGAGGTCGAGAAGACCGCTGCGGCGATCGCCGCCGGCCAGCTGGATCGCCGTGTCCCCGAACGCGATCCGCGGACAGAAGTTGGTCGGCTTTCTCAGGCGCTCAATGGGATGCTCGCTCAGATCCAGCGGGCGTTCGCGTCGTCTGAAGCCTCGGCGGAGAAGGCGCGGACCTCAGAAGAGCGGATGCGACGCTTCATCACCGACGCCAGCCATGAACTGCGCACGCCGCTGACCACCATGCGGGGCTTCGCTGAGTTGTACCGCCAGGGTGCCGCCCGCGACATGGAAATGGTGATGTCGCGAATCGAAAGCGAATCGCGGCGGATGGGCCTGCTGGTCGATGATCTGCTGCTGCTGGCCCGGCTTGACGCGCAGCGGCCGATCGAGCAGAACCGGGTGGACCTGCTGGCGCTGGCCAGCGATGCAGTGCACGACGCGCAGGCGGTCGCGCCGAACCGCAACATCACCATGGAGGTGCTCGACGGTCCCGGTACCCCTGAGGTGCTGGGCGACGAGCCTCGGCTGCGTCAGGTGCTTGGCAACCTGGTCACCAACGCTCTGCAACACACGCCGGAATCTGCTGACATCACCGTGCGGGTCGGCACCGACGCCGACGACGCGATCTTGGAGGTTATCGACGAAGGCTCCGGCATGAGTCAGCAGGATGCGCTCCGCATCTTCGAACGGTTCTATCGCACCGACTCGTCGCGCGCGCGGATCAGCGGCGGTAGCGGGCTGGGGCTGTCGATCGTCGACTCCGTGGTTAACGCCCATGGCGGCATCGTCACCGTGACCACGGCGCCCGGGCAGGGCTGCCGCTTTTACGTCAGCCTGCCGCGCATCGCCGACGTGCCCGCCCGCGCCGCCCGCTCGGCGCGCAGAGTCGGACAATCAAGCTGAACGGCCGCCCCGGAGATAAAGTAATTCGGCGTCAAGCGACGTTCGCACCCGTGCACGATTACAGCAGACAAGGGCCGATTCGATGACGACTCAGAGCGATGACTCCGCGGACGCACTTGCTGCGTTGTATGCAGCTGAACGATCCGAGGTGCAAAGCATTCTTGGGCACGCACTTACCCTGGTAAACATTTTAGTGGCGTACTCTACATTCATTGGTATTGCCTGGGCGACCAGGTCGGACACGATACCGCACTACCTGATTCCGGTTATCCCTTTACCGCTATTTTTAGTTTTAGCTTGGCATTCGCAGCTGAACAGTCGAGTGTGGGCGCACAATCAGGTGATCCTCATACTCGAGCACAGGCTGTTGGATCAAATTCCCAGTATCAAAAACCCAACCCGGCTGTGGATCGGGCATACCAGCGGCAGACTGGTAGTCGAGCTCCCAATACTGGTGAAAGAGCGAAGATTTGGTATGGCCGCCGCCAGCATTATCACATACGGAGGATTGTTGGCAGTCGTGTTGGCTCTTACGATTGCAAGCCTAGTAGTTCCCGTTGCAATAAACCAGGATTGGCAAGCGCTCGCGTGGGTAATGGCAGTCGTGTATGCGATCGCACTAGTGCTCCTTTACGCCTCGTATAAGTCTTCTTTCGGAATCACTGCAGAAAAAATGGATGAGTGGGCGAAATCTGCTCACGACACCTTTTCCGCCCAATTCAAGACAACGCACGGTTATGAAGAATCGAGCTGATTCCTTCCGCCTAACCCACTGGCTCAGCTCAAGCCAGCTCGGCGAGGGCAGCCTTTGATCTTGGCCTGGGCCTCGTCGAGGGATGCCGGCGACGGATTGTTATCGACGTTGGCGAAGCCGAAATCGCTCAAGCTGCGCGTCGGGAAGACGTGGACGTGCAGGTGAGGGACCTCGAGCCCGGCGATGATCACGCCGGCACGCTCGGCGTCGAACGCCCGGCAAACGGCCTTGCCGATCAGCTGTGCCACCGACATCACCCGGCCGAACACGGCTGCGTCAATGTCCTGCCATTGATCAATCTCTGCTCGCGGCACGACTAGCGTGTGTCCCCGCGTCATCGGCTGGATGGTCAAGAAAGCGACTACCTCGTCGTCCTCATAGACAAACCGGCCCGGCAGTTCCCCGTTGATGATCTTGGTGAAGACGGTAGTCATGGGCGCCGCTCTCCCCCGCAAGCGGGAGGTGCCCCCACCTCACCGCTGCCCCTCTGATTGTCGTCGACGTTGGTCATGCGCTCCAGCTTATGAGTCCGGCAGGGCCTGCCACGGTCGGCGGGGCATCTGACGCACTTCGCTGTTACGGGTAAGCCACGAGGACTATCGTCGATTGTCAGCTGGTGCGAATGCCGTCGGGTTGGCAGCGGAGCTGCGCAATCAACCCGCGCTGACACGCAGGGAGATGACATGTTAGCTGTCACAACGTTTCTCAGCAGTCCCGAGTCGGTGGGCGTTTGGAACGTGGTTCCGCAGCGTTCCTCCATCCGGTTCGAAAACAAGACGATGTGGGGCGCGATGAAGGTCCGCGGCGATTTCACCGAATTCAGCGGCGGCGGGCAAATTGAGGATGCTCGAACGGTATCCGGCCGAATCGAAGTCAAGGCCGCCTCGGTGCACACCGGGCTGGGGAAACGCGACGAGGATCTGCGTTCGGCGGCCTTCTTCGATGTGGAGAAGTACCCGAGCATCACGGTCGAGGTCGCCGGCGGTGAGCCCATCGGTGATGACACCGTCCGCCTGAACGCCGCTCTCACTGCCAAGGGCATCACAGCGCCGCTGCCGCTGCAGGCCCACGTCGAGGTGCTCGGCGACGGTGAGGTGCGGCTGACGGCGCAGACGACGGTCGCGCGCAAGCAGTTCGCCGTGGAAGGGAACATGTTCGGCATGGTGGGCGCCAAGACGGCGCTGAAGGTCAGCCTGGTGTTCCGTCACGAAACTGTTTAGGCCGATGGCAGCGAACTAGGCGGCGCCGCCGATCAATGCGGAAAGCTCGGTCACCGACCACGGTGGTGCATCGTGGTGGTCTCGGTACCCGATCAAGACAGGCGCGGTCCGCGGGTATCGCCCGATGAAACCGCCCGCGGCAACAAAGATTTCGCCGGTCACTCGGTCAGCGAGGTCACTGGCCAGATAGACGTAGGTGGGAGCGACGTAGTCCGGTGGTGCGACGTCCAGCGATCCCTGCATCGAGACTTCGTCGAGCAGTCCGCGCCGGTTCAGGTCGACGATGTGGGCTTCGTAGTCCGGCCCGGTAGACAACCGCGTTCTGGCGCCGGGGCACACCACGTTGGCCCGCACGCCGTGCTCCTTCAGTTCCGCGGCAATCGCCAATGTCAGGCTGTTGACCGCACCCTTGCCGGCCGGGTATCCGGTGCCGCCGTAGTCACCGAGAAACGCGAACGAGCTGGTGTTGACGATGTTGCCGCCGCCTTGCTCGACCATCTTGGGGGCCGCCGCGCGGCAGGTCGCGAACACCGTACCCAAGTGCGACTCGAGTAGCTCGCCGAACTGGGCGGGGCTGATGTCGAGGATGGACGAGCCCGGCGGTTCGGCGATGCCGGCACAGTTCACCAGGATGTGGATGGCGCCGAACTCATCAATGCACCTGTCCACCAACGCTTCCGCGGCCGGCTGATCGGAGGGAGAGCCAGGATGGGCCACCGCGCGTCCACCGGCGGCGGTGATCGCGTCGGCGGCGGCCCGGGCGGCGTCGCCGTCACGGCCGTTGACCACCACGCCGGCACCGTGTTGTGCCAACAAGGTCGCGACGGCTGCACCGATGCCGCGCGACCCGCCGACCACGACGGCGCCGCGGTCGGCCAGCAACGGGCTCACTCCTCGGTGCCGAATGTCATCATGTCGAGGTTCCAGTAGCCGCGCATATTCGTGATCAGCCCGGCGTCGTTGACCTTATAGGTGAACACGCCGCGCACCTTGCTGGTGATTCCGTTGTCAAACTTGCTGCGCAGCACCAGGATATGCGCGATCTCGTTAGGGTCGCTGGACGGAAAGGTCTCCTCGCAGGTGATCGTCAGCTGGTTCGCGGCGATGTTCGTGTCGTAGAACCCGGCGACTCCGTCCTTGCCTCGCACGCCGGTGCCATCGGGGTTGGTGATGGCCTTGCCGATCGGGTCCTCGACCACGACGTCGTCGGCCATCAGCGCCAGCCAACCCTCCCGGTCGTGGGCCTGCACGCAACGCCAAGACGACTGTGAGGCGGTCAGTGCGGGCGACTGCTGAACGGTTTCCTGAGACATCTCGCTCTCCCTATCCTCCTCGTCGAGCGGCCACTTATTGCACGCTTCGCGCGAAATCGGGTGTCATAACTGGCCACTCGGCAGCAGACTGGGACGCTCCGCCATTCGCTGGCGACTACCGGTCGGCGTCGGTGTAGCGGATGACGCCGCGAATGTTCTTGCCGTCCAGCATGTCCTGATAGCCGTCGTTGATCTGCTCCAGTTTGTACTGGCGAGTGATCATGTCGTCGAGGTTGAGCTTGCCGGCCTTGTACATCGACAGCAGCTGGGGGATGTCGTACTGCGGGTTGCCGCCGCCGAAGATGGTGCCCTGCAGATTCTTTTGCATCAGGGTCAGCATCGCCAGGTTGAGATTGACCTGGTTGTCCAGCAGGCTGCCGATCGCGGTCAGCACGCAGGTGCCGCCCTTTGCGGTCATGACCATGTAGTTCTCGATGTCGGCGCCGTGCAGTTCACCGACAGTGACGATCACCTTCTTGGCCATCAGGCCGTAGGTGACCTCCATGATGCCGCCGAGTGCGGTGTTGATGTCCGGGTAGACGTGCGTGGCGCCGAATTTGAGGGCCTGGTCGCGCTTCCACTCGACCGGGTCGATCGCGAAGATGTAGCGGGCGCCAGCGTTGACCGCCCCCTGCAGCGCGGCCATCCCGACTCCGCCGATTCCCACGATCGCGACATCCTCGCCGGGCCGGATGTCGGCGGTGCGGACCGCCGAACCGTAGCCAGTGGTCACGCCGCAACCGACCAGGGCGGCCACTTCGAACGGCACCGACGGATCGATCTTCACCACCGAACTCTTGTGCACGACCATGTACGGCGAGAACGTCCCCAGCAGCGTCATCGGAAACACGTTCTGGCCGCGGGCCTGAATCCGGAACGTTCCATCGCTTACCGCGGCGCCATTCAGCAGCCCGGCTCCCAAGTCGCACAGATTGCGCATGCCCGACTGACAGGTCGGACAGCTGCCGCAGGACGGGATGAAGGACAGCACCACATGATCGCCCGCGGCGATGCCTTCCACGCCCGGACCCACCTCGGTGACGATGCCGGCGCCCTCGTGGCCGCCGAGAACCGGAAAGCCGGCCATCGGGATGCCGCCGGTCACCAGGTGGTGGTCGGAGTGGCACATCCCGGCCGCTTCCATCTGGATCTTGACTTCGTCCTTCTGCGGGTCGCCGATCTCGATTTCCTCGATCGACCAAGGCTGGTTGAACTCCCAGATCAGCGCGCCCTTTGTTTTCATGAAAGACCTCCATCAGCTTGCCCTGACCCGAGGGTCGGTGAAAGGGACCGGCCGGCGCCGGACGGCAATTTAGAACGTGTTCTCATTCGCAGCCCATTATGACCTGCGTCACGCTGCTGTGAACAAGGGGGAGCCTCAACCATGGCGGGGATCACCAGATGGGTACCGGGGCCTGTCCCAGCGGGTAGTAGCCGGGCAGCTTCTCGCCGGCCAGGCTGCGTTCGATCCGCTTCTGCATGCCGCTGCTCAGATCGCCGGACTCGATGAGGGTCGCGAACATCTTCGCGACATGACCGAAGTCGAAGAAGTCACGTTGCCACTCGATGAGCCCGATCGTCGTTGAGACGGAACCAGCTGCCGCCGATGCCGTAGATCTCGCCCTGGGTGCCGTCGGTCTTGTTGACGATCTGCTTCCAGAAGCCGACGATTTCGCCCTGCTTGTCGTCGATGAGCACCTTCTGGTACTCGTACACCCAGTTCTCCAGGCCTTCCATCTCCAAGCCCAGCGCGACGTCCCGAATCTCGTCGACGCCGACGCACATCACGTCTTCCTTCGGACCGATGTTCCAGCCGTAGGTGGCGTCGATGGCGTAAAAGTCTGCCAACGGTTGCCAGTCGCCCGCCTTTTCGCAATCCTTGTTGGCCTTGAGCCAGCGACTGCACCCAGTCTTCGAGCTCTGCACGCGTGAATGACGCCTTGGATGGCATGGACTCAGTCTTCTTTCTCTTTGATGAATAGCGCTTGAGTTGGACACATTTCAACTGCGCGGTCGATCTCCTCGCGGGCATCCTCTGGCGGCTCGGCATCGATGATCTCGACCTTGCCTCGCTTGGGCACTCGGAAGTAGTCGGGCGCCTCCAGCTCGCACATCGCGTGGCCCTGGCACAAATCCAAGTCGGCTTCGACTCGGTATCTCATCTTTACCCCTTGGTAAGGCGGCGGTAGCGCACCTTGGCGGGCTGGGCCAGCTGCACCACCATCTTGGAATGGTCGTTGCGGTAGCTGTCGGCGGGCTGCGCCATTTCAAACGCATACTCTCGCAATAGAACCGAGAAGATCGCTTTGATCTGCATGGTGGCGAATGCCGCCCCCACGCAGCGGTGCCGCCCAGCCCCGAACGGAATCCAGGTCCACCGGTTGACGATGTCGGCCTGCTCAGGCTTGTTGTAGCGATCCGGGTTGAACGCGTCGGGATCGAGAAAGTCCTCGGGAGTCCGGTTCGAGATTGCAGGGGACGCGGCGACGTAGTCGCCGTCATGGATTGGGAAGCCCTCGACCTCGAACTCACCCTTGGCGACCCGCATCAAGATGATCAGCGGAGGATGCAGGCGCAAAGTCTCCTTGACCACGTTGTCCAACTTCGGAATCTGCCGCAGCGCATGGAAACTCACCTCTTGGCCGTCGGCGTAGAGCTCCTCCAGCTCGGCTAGCACCTCGGCGTAGGTCTCGGGATGGCGGATCAGCTCGATCAACGTCCACGCCGAGGTGCCGGAGCTGGTGTGGTGCCCGGCGAACATCAGCGAGATGAACATCCCGGTCACCTCGTCGGCGGAGAACCGGGGATTGCCCTCCTCGTCCTTGATCGACACCAGCACATCGAGCATGTCGCGATCGCTCTTGTCCTCGGGCGGATTGGCGATGCGCTGATTCATGATTTCCTGCACCAGCGCTACCAGGTCTATGCGGGCTTGATCGCGACGCTGGAAGCTTTCGATGGGCAGGTAGGCGTCGACGTAGCACAACGGGTCGGTGCCGCGCTCCAACTCGTGGTAGTAATGCGCGAACCGGGAGTCCAACTGATTGCGGAACTTCAGCCCGATCAGGCAGGCGGTCGACGTGTAGATGGTCAACTCGGCGAAAAAGTCGAGCAGGTCGATCTCGCCCTCGTCGCCCCAGTCGGCGATCATCTTTTTGACTTCACCCTCGATGGTGGCCGCGTGGCCCTTCATCTGCTCACCGCGCAGCGCCGAGTTGTGCAGCATCTCCTTGCGGCGCTCGGGGCTGGCGTCGAAGACCACGCCCTTGCCGAAGATCGGCGTCATGAACGGATACGCCTCGGCCTGGTCGAGATCCTCGTCGGCAGAACGGAAGAAGAACTCGTTGGCGCGTGAGCCCGAGAGCAGGATGACGTGTTTGTCTGCCAACTGGAACCAGCCCACGTCGCCGCATTCCTCGCGGGTGCGCTGCATCAGGCCGATCGGATCGGTCCGGAACTCCTCGAGATGACCGTGCTCTTCTTCGCCGCCGGAAACCCGGGGCACGATGGCGGTTGTCATTTGCTCACTCCTCACCGGCGCTCGTGCCTCGCGCCGCATCGTCGTTTCGCGAAGTCATGACGGCATCCCCTCTTCTCCGAGTGCGAGCTTCTGGCGATCTTTGTTGTCGGTCAGCGGCGCTTCCGGCTGAATTTCCATGTTGACCACGAAACCGCCCCTTGGTGTTTCGGCGACGAACGCAATCGCCCGGGCGAGATCGCTGGCCCGCAGGAAGTAGTCGTGGCGGGCCTGACCCCACTTGGCCCAGTCCGCCAGCGCGGGGCCGATCGACTCGGCGGGCAGACTCCAGCCCATCGCGGTCTTCGTCGGGCCGGGGTGCACGATCGATGCGCGCACGCCGGTGCCCTCGAGCTCCATCTGCAGGTTGGTCACCATGGCGACCAGCGCGGCCTTCGCGGCGCCGTAGGCGCCCATGTGCGGGCGTTGCCGCAGCGCGACGTCGGAGCCCACGAAGATCAGGTCGCCGCGTTGGCGTTCGACCATGCCCGGAAGCACCGCGGTGGCTAACCGGTTGGCTCCGATCAGGTGAATCTGGATCTGCGATTCGAAAGTGGCGGTGTCGATTTCGTGTAGTCGCCCGAAATAGGTGTCGCCGGCGCCGGTGACCAGAACCTCGATGTCGCCGAGCTGCTCGGTGGCCTGGTGCACGAATCCTTTGACCGACTCGGCGTCGGTGACGTCGAGCGGCAGCGCGATCGCCTCGCCGCCGTCGGCGCGGATCTTCTCGACAATCTCCTGACACTTCTCGACGCGCCGCGCGCCCAACGCCACCGGGAATCCATGAGCGCCCATCTCGACGGCGGTGGCCGCTCCGATGCCCGACGATGCGCCGGCGACAATCGCTGGCCTGCGGGCCGGATGTGGTTCGAAGCGTGGCATTTACCGGACCTCCACGGCCATGGGTAGATGGGCGAATCCGCGGACATTGCTGGAATGGACGCGGACGGCGTTGGCCTCGTCGACCTGATATCCGCGGATTCGTTTGAATAATTCGGTGAGCGCTACCCGGGCCTCCATCCTGGCCAGGTGGGCGCCCAGGCAGAAGTGCGCGCCGCTGCCGAAACTCAGCAACTTGGAACCGATGTCGCGCCCGATCACATAGTCGTCGGGATCGTCGAACACCCGCTCATCGCGGTGTCCTGAGCCGGGCAGCAGCAACAGCACGTCACCCTCGGGGATCGTGGTGTCGTAGAGGGTGAGCTCGCCGGACACGGTGCGGGCCAGGATCTGGCTGGACGTGTCGTAGCGCAGGGTCTCCTCGACCCATTGCGGCACCAGCGACAGGTCCTGATAGACCGGGGTCAGCTGATCGGGGTTCTTGTGACCCCAAAAAGCGGCATTGGCAAGGAGTTTGGTCGTGGTCTCGTTGCCCGCGATCACCATCAGGAACATGAAGCCGAGAATTTCCTCGTCGGTAAGGCGGTCACCGTCGATTTCGGCTTCCAGCAACGCTGAGGTGAGGTCGTCGGTCGGCTTCTTGCGGCGCTCGGCGATCATCTGTTGGTAGTAGACGATGAGGTTGATCGACGCCTCGATCGCCGAAGCCGGAACGTCGTTGACCCCGTCCTCGCGATGCATCACACCGTCGGCCATGGCGCGGATCCGGTCGCGGTCGGGTTCCGGCACACCCATCAGTTCGGAGATGACGTCCATCGGTAGCTTGCCGGCGAATTCTCCGACGTAGTCGACGGTTACGCCAGAACTCGCGTTCTCCAGCATGGTGTCGAGGTGTTGCACGGCGAGCTCAGTGACGCGAGGCTCAAGCTCCCGGATCCGTCGCGGGGTGAAGCCCTTCGATACCAGCGTGCGCAGTCGCAGATGGGCGGGATCGTCCATCGCCAAAAACGACATCGTCTTCGATGCGTGCGGTCCGCGCGACACCGGGTCAAGCGAGACGCCATCGCGGTTGGACAGCGTGGTGCTGTTGCGAAATCCCTGGTGTACGTCGCGATGTCGCGACAACGCCCAGAAGGCGAGTTCTTCGTTGTGGTAGAGCGGGGCTTCGTCGCGCAGCCGCCGGTAATACGGATACGGATCCTCGTGGAAGTCGTAGTCGTATGGGTCGAGGAGCGGCTTGCCGATCTGAAGGGTCATCGGTTTTCCCCGGTTTTCAGAATGAGACCGACCGCGTAGCCAAGATGGTCGGCGATCTGGCGATAGGTGTAGGCCCCACTGGCTGCGTTGACCAGCGCGCCAAAGAACGTCATCTCGAGTACGGACACAGTGCGGGTATCGGCTTCCGGCCCAATGGCCGAAGTGATGCGGCGGTGGATTTCGGCGCCGATCCGGTCGCGCGCGGACCGTACCGCCGGGTCTCCGCCGCCACTGAGCAATGCCGTCGTGCACGCCGCGGCAACCTCGGGCTCGTCGGCGACCACCAGCGCCAGGTGACGCAAGGCCTCGTCCACCCGGACCGGCATGGCCACGTTGACGTCGGTGAAGTAGGGGACCTGTCGCACCAGATCCAGGTAGACCTCGGCGATCAGGTGGTTTTTCGACGAGAAGTAGGTGTAGGCGGTCGCTGGGGCGACCTTGGCGCGAGCGGCAACGGCGCGAACCGTGAGGTCGGTATAGGAACTCTCCCGCAGCACCTCGACGCCTGCGGCCAGCACCTTACGGAACGTCTCTTCCTGGCGACGGTTGCGCGGCACTTCTCGGACCGGGCTGCCGGCGGCGGGGGTTATCGCGACCACGGAATTGCTGGACACATGTCCAAGTTAGCCGATACCTCCGAGGCGAAGCAAGACCGGTCGCTAAAGTGCCTGGATAATTGGGTCCCATTCGCTTCCTTGGCAGACCCACTCTTGCACTTAGACGGACCGGGAGACTATGGTTCGTCTGAACTATTCCGGACAAGTGTCCATCGTTACGAGGCGCGGAGGCGAAGATGGCATTGCTGGCCGACGGGGTAAGCGCTCTGCTCATCGACGGCAAGCTGACCAGCGGCGGCGGGGGCACCTTTGCCACGATCAACCCGGCCACCGAGGAAGTCCTGGGTGCCGCGGCCGACGCCGACGCCGAGGACATGGGCCGCGCCATCGAGGCGGCGCGACGGGCCTTCGACGAGACGGACTGGTCACGTAATACCGAGCTGCGGGTGCGGTGTGTGCGCCAGCTTCGCGATGCGATGCAGCAGCACCTTGAAGAGCTACGGGACTTGACCATCGCCGAAGTCGGCGCGCCGCGGATGCTCACCGGAATAGCTCAGCTCGAAGTCCCGGTCAACGATCTGGCTTTCGCGGCAGATACGGCCGAATCGTACGAATACAACCAAGATCTCGGCGAGGCTTCGCCGATGGGCATCCCTACCCGGCGCACGATCGTTCGGGAGGCCGTTGGCGTCGTCGGCGCCATCACCCCGTGGAACTTTCCGCATCAGATCAATCTCGCCAAGATCGGGCCTGCGCTGGCCGCGGGCAACACCGTGGTGTTGAAGCCCGCCCCCGACACACCCTGGTGCGCAGCCGTGCTCGGGGAGCTCATCACCGAACACACCGACTTTCCACCCGGCGTGATCAACATTGTCACCTCGAGCGATCATGGCGTAGGCGCGTTGTTGGCCAAAGACCCTCGGGTGGACATGGTGTCGTTCACCGGGTCGACGGCCACCGGCCGCAGCGTGATGGCCGACGGGGCCGCGACCATCAAGAAGGTCTTCCTCGAATTGGGCGGCAAGTCGGCGTTCATCGTGCTTGACGACGCCGATCTGGCCGGTGCGGTTGGCGTGGCGGGATTCTCGGTGTGCATGCACGCCGGGCAGGGATGCGCGATCACGACCCGGCTGGTGGTGCCACGGGCGCAGTACGACGAGGCCGTTTCTATTGCGGCCGCAACAGTGGGCGGGATCAAAGCCGGCGACCCGACCGACCCCGGAACCATTTGCGGGCCACTGATTTCGGCCCGACAGCGTGATCGGGTGCAGGGCTACCTCGACTCGGCGATCGCTGAGGGCGGGACGTTCGCGTGCGGAGGAGGCCGGCCGGCCGACCGTGACGTCGGTTTCTTCATCGAGCCCACCGTGATCGCGGGGCTGGGCAACGACGCCCGCTGCGCCCGCGAGGAAATCTTCGGCCCGGTCCTGACGGTGATTCCGCACGACGGCGACGATGACGCCGTTCGCATTGCCAACGACTCGCTGTACGGCTTGTCTGGCACCGTATTTGGCACTGACCCGGATAGGGCGGCGCGGATTGCCGCGCGGGTCCGGGCGGGCACGATCAATGTCAACGGCGGCGTCTGGTACTCAGCCGACGCGCCATTCGGTGGTTACAAGCAGTCCGGGAACGGTCGCGAGATGGGTCTGGCCGGTTTCGAGGAGTACTTGGAAACCAAAACCATTGCTGTTGCTGTCTGACGTGCCGAGTGTGGGCTTATGACACGCCCTGGGCCAAAATCCGTGTCATAACCCCACACTCGACGGGAAAGGGAAACATGCGATTCGAAAACAAGGTCGCCATCGTTACCGGATCGGGTGGTGGTATCGGCCAGGCGTACGCGGAGGCGCTGGCCCGCGAGGGTGCGGCAGTCGTAGTGGCCGACATCAATGCAGAGGCAGCCGAAGGGGTAGCCAAGCAGATCACCGCCGACGGCGGCACAGCCATCAGCGTTCCGGTCGACGTGTCCGACCCCGCCTCCGCCAAGGCCATGGCCGATCGCACATTGTCCGAGTTCGGCGGCATCGACTACCTGGTGAACAACGCCGCGATCTTCGGCGGCATGAAGCTGGACTTCCTGGTCACCGTTGACCCGGAGTACTACAAGAAGTTCATGAGCGTCAACCTCGACGGCGCGCTGTGGTGCACCCGTGCGGTGTACAAGAAGATGGCCAAGCGCGGCGGCGGAGCGATCGTCAACCAGTCATCCACCGCGGCGTGGCTGTACTCCAACTTCTACGGCCTGGCCAAGGTCGGCCTCAACGGCTTGACTCAACAGCTGTCCCGTGAGCTGGGCGGCCAGAACATCCGGATAAACGCGATCGCGCCCGGCCCCATCGACACCGAGGCCAACCGGACCACTACTCTCAAAGAGATCGTCGACGATATCGTCAAGGGGCTTCCGCTATCCCGGATGGGAACCCCTGACGATTTGGTTGGCATGTGCTTGTTCCTGTTGTCCGACGAGGCATCCTGGATTACCGGTCAGATTTTCAATGTTGACGGCGGACAGATAATTCGGTCATGAGGAGCGCTGGTGTCTGATCACGTGAAGCTCGGCTACATCGGGCTGGGCAATATGGGCACGCCGATGGCCAAGAAGATGGTCGAATGGCCCGGCGGGCTAACGGTTTACGACATCCGGACCGAAGTGATGACCCCCCTGGCGGAGCGGGGTGCCGTGCTGGCCGACAGCGTCGCCGACGTCGCCACCGCCGACATCATCAGTGTCACCGTGCTCAACGACGAGCAGGTGCGTGAGGTTCTTGGAGAGCTGGCATCACACGTCAAGCCCGGCACGATCATTGCGATTCACTCCACGATCAGTGACACCACTGCCGAAGAGCTCGCGCGAGAACTGGAGCCACGCGACATTCACGTGGTCGACGCGCCGGTCAGTGGCGGCACGCGTGCCGCGCGTTTCGGTCAATTGGCGACCATGGTCGGAGCCAGCGATGAAGTCTTTGCCCGCGTCGAAGAGCCATTCGCCCATTGGGCGGAGTTGGTGATCCACGCCGGCCCACCCGGCGCCGGCACCCGGATGAAACTGGCCCGCAACATGCTCACCTTCACTACGTGGGCGGCGGTGGGTGAGGCGTGGAAGCTGGCCGATGCCGCCGGGCTGAACCTGCAGGATCTCGGCAACGTGGTGCGGCACACAGACAAGCTGACCGGCGGCGCCGGGTCGATCATGTACCGCGACGACACGAAAGACCTTGAACCGGGCCACTTTCTCTACGAAGGCTTCATGCACACGCGGAGCTTGGGAGAGAAGGACCTCGGCTTGGCGCTCGCGCTGGGTGAGTCGGTTTCGGTTGATCTGCCGCTGGCTAAGCTGGCGCTAGAGCGATTGGCGCCCGGCCTTGGGGTGCCGCACAAAGAGAAAGAGACGTAATGGACGAGCTGCGCCGCAAGGGCCTCGAGAAGATGAACGAGGTCTACGCGTGGGAGATGCCGGACGTGCCGGGCGAATTCTTCGCGTTGACGGTCGAGCATCTGTTCGGCCGCATCTGGACGAGGCCGGGTCTGTCGATGCGCGACCGGCGGATGATGCTGATCGCAGTGCTGACCACACTAAACCAGGAAGAGCTGCTGGAGGTTCAGGTCAATGCCGTCCTGCAGAACGAGGAGCTGACCAGAGAGGAACTGCGCGAGATGGCGATCTTCCTAACCCACTATGTCGGCTTCCCGCTGGGTTCAAAGCTCGACGGCGTGATTAAACGAGTAACGGCCAAACGCAAGAAGGCCGCTGTTGAGGGCACCGCCAACGACAAGAAAGCCAACGTCAACGACGCGGTGAAGATGCACGCCCGTACCACGCTCGACTAACTCCTGCTTTCGGGCAAGGCGGCCCGCTAAAGTGACCTTTCGTGCGCGTCCTGGTAATCGGTTCCGGTGCCCGCGAACATGCCTTGCTGCTGGCGCTTCGCAGAGACCCCCAGGTTGAGGCGCTGGCTATCGCTCCCGGCAACGCCGGCACCGCGTCAATAGCCGACCAGCACGACGTCGACATCACTTCCGGCGATGCCGTCGTCGCTTTGGCCCGCCAGGTTCGGGCCGACCTGGTGGTCATCGGCCCCGAGGTCCCGCTGGTGCTTGGGGTAGCCGATGTCGTGCGTGACGCCGGTATCGCCTGTTTCGGGCCCAGCAAGGCGGCGGCCCAGATCGAAGGTTCCAAAGCCTTCGCCAAGGATGTGATGGCGGCGGCCGGTGTCCGTACCGCGTCCAGCGAGATCGTTGACAGCCCAGCACGTTTGGACGCCGCGCTGGACCGATTCGGCCCGGCCACCGGTGACCCTGCCTGGGTGGTGAAAGATGACCTGCTGGCCGCAGGCAAGGGTGTGGTAGTCACCGAGAGCCGCGACGTCGCCCGCGCTCATGCCGCGAGCTTGCTCGAGTCCGGGCACCCGGTGTTGTTGGAGTCCTTTCTCGACGGTCCGGAAGTGTCGCTGTTCTGCCTCGTCGACGGCCAGACCGTGGTGCCACTGCTGGCCGCACAGGACTTCAAGCGGGTCGGCGACGGTGACACCGGCCCCAACACCGGCGGGATGGGCGCCTATGCGCCGGTACCGTGGCTGCCGTCGGACGTCCACCAGACGATGGTCAACGATATCGCGAAACCCGTTGCAGCCGAGCTGGTCCGGCGCGGCAGCCCGTTCTCCGGGCTGCTCTACGCCGGTCTGGCGGTCACGTCCAACGGGCCTGCGGTGATCGAATTCAACTGCCGGTTCGGCGATCCGGAAACACAGTCGGTGCTCGCATTGCTCGATTCACCGCTGGGCCAATTGCTCCATGCGACGGCCACCGGCGATCTGGCCAATTTCGGCGAGCTACGTTGGCACGACGGCGCGGCAGTGACGGTGGTGCTGGCGGCGGAAAACTATCCGGGCCGGCCACGGGTCGGCGATGTGGTCGTGGGATCGGACGCCGACGGGGTTTTGCATGCCGGAACGGTCCGTCGCGACGACGGCGCGATCGTGTCGTCCGGTGGCCGAGTGCTCTCGGTGGTGGGCACCGGGGCAGACCTGGCCGAGGCCCGTTCTGTCGCCTATCACCTCCTCAGGTCGATTCGATTGCCCGGTAGTCATTTCCGAGGCGATATAGCTTTAGTGGCAGCGGAGGGCAAAATCCACGTCTAGTCGACAATGACCACGCTCAGTTATTTTGGGCGCGGGGGTGCGCATCATAGCCCGCGATAGTGTCAGGTCCGGGCTCCGACGGCCCGCCAACGCTGACTTATCCACAGTTCGGATTTCATCCACAGATCGGGCTCGCTGCGATGTGGACCGCCAGATTTGTCATGGGTGCTTCATAGCGTCGGGGTATGGGTTCGCGGATGAGCGCCGAGGCGGCACGAGAGCAGATCAGCGCCGCTCTCGATGCGATCGACGCTGCCCATGATGTGTTGCGGGGAACCTCATCGGACCTGGTAGGCAACAACTTTCGCGTCGACGTTACAGAGCGCCTGGAAACCCAAGACCGCACCAACCGCGGGCTGATGTATCGGTTCTTCGGTGAGCTCGCGGACCCGCCCGACGAGTCCGGGTACGTGGCAGCTGTGCGTGACCGGCTGTGGGCGCGGCTACGAATCACTCCCAACGAAATCACCCGCCGCTTCAAAATGGCCGCGCGGATCCGGCCGCGGCGGTCGCTGACCGGTCCCCCGGTGCCGCCGGAACTACCGGAGCTGGCGACAGCCGTGGAAGCGGGCGCGATCGGCGAAGACCACATCCGCGCGGTGTGCCATGCGGTCGATGTACTGCCGTCGAGCGTTTCGCCTGCCGATACCGCAGACGCCGAGCGCACGCTGGTGGTGCATGCGACCAAAGTCGACGCCGGTATCGTCGCCAAACTGGGTCAGCGCATCGCCGACTACCTCAACCCCGACGGCCAGTTCACCGACAACGACCGCGCCCGCCGCCGCGGACTGCGCCTGGGCCCGCAAGGCCCCGACGGCATGTCAGCACTGTCGGGGTTGCTCGACCCCGGGGCCCGCGCATACTTCGAGACTATCGACGCCGCCGTGCGCCCCGGCCGTCACCAACCGCAAAACAACCATCCCGAATCCCGCGATGAGCGCACACCCGCCCAGCGCTGCCATGACGCGCTCAAACTCGGCCTGCAAACCGCCATCGCCTCCGGCAAGCTCGGAACGCACCGCGGCCACCCCGTCACCGTGGTCGTCACCACCACACTGGCCGAACTCGACCGAGCCGCCCATGCCATGGTCGACCCGTCCATTCCCATGCCTGCGTCCGCGCGCACCGGAGGTGGCTCCAGGCTGCCCATGCGAGATCTGATCCGCATGGCCGCCACAGCGATCCACTACCTGGCTGTCTTCGACGACCACATCAAGCGTCCGCTGTATCTGGGTCGCCAGAAGCGCATCGCCGCCGCCGACCAAAGACTCATCTGCCACGCCCGCGACCGTGGCTGCACCCACCCCAACTGTCTCGAACCCGGCTACCGCTGCGAGGTCCACCATTCGCCGGGTTGGGCCAACGGCGGCAGGACTGACGCGGACAAGCTGTACTTCGCCTGCGGCTGCCACCATGGCATGGTCAGCCGCAGGGAGCTCCGCACCGAGGTCACCGACAATGGGCGACTCGGTTGGACCAATGGCACAGGTCCTCCCGAGGTCAACCACGCCCACCACCCCGAAGAACTCCTACGCGAGAACCCCGGATGAGTTGGAGGCCATAGAAAAGGCGCTAGAAACCCGCGGCCTGGCCGTCGCGGCGAGGATCGCTCACGGCTAGATATCCATCGTCGAGCCGCCAAATCGCCTGGCAGCTGCCGAACTGGTTGTAGTCGTCCGTGGTGATCAACTGGTGGCCGCGCCGCTGGAGCTCGTCCAGCGTTGACGGCGGAAAACCGGTCTCGCAGCACACCTCCAGGCCCTGCGCCCAGCGAAAGCGTGGGCCATCGCAGGCCGCCTGCGGGTTCTGGCCGTGGTCGACGATGCGCGTCACCACCTGTAGGTGCCCCTGGGGCTGCATCGGGCCGCCCATTACGCCGAAGCTCATCACCGGTGCGCCGTCCCTACTCAAGAAACCGGGGATGATGGTGTGGTAAGGCCGTTTGTTCGGCCCGACTCGGTTCGGATGCCCTGGTGCCGCAACGAAATCCGCGCCGCGGTTTTGCAGCGAGATCCCGGTCCCGGGTACCACCACGCCGGAGCCGAATCCCAGGTAATTCGACTGGATCATCGACACCATCACACCCGAGGCGTCGGCGGCGGTGAGATACACGGTCCCTCCGCGCGGTGTCCCGGCGGACGCCGGCGTCGCCCGGTTGCGATCAATCAGCATCGCCCGCTGCCGCAGGTATTCCTTGTCCAGCAGCCGCTCCGGGCGCACCGCCATGTGTTCGATGTCGGCGACATAGGCCTGCGCATCGGCGAAAGCGAGCTTCACCGCTTCGATTTGCAGATGCACGCTGTCGGCGGAATCAACTGGGAACGATGCCATTTCGAACTGCTCGAGGATGCCCAGCGCGATCAACGCGACGATGCCCTGGCCGTTGGGCGGTATCTCGTGGACGGTGTACCCGCGGTAGGCGCCGTTGATCGTCCCGACCCAGTCGGCGCGATGGGCGGCGAGGTCGCTGGCCCGCATGACGCCGCCGTTGGCCGTTGCGTGGGCTTCCAGCTTCGTCGCCAGTTCGCCGCGATAGAACGCCTCGCCGTTGGTTGCCGCGATCATCTCGAGCGTGGCCGCGTGGTCGGGGAGAATGACCAGTTCGCCGGGACTCGGTGCCCGACCGCCGGGCATGAAGACATCGGCGAACCCGGGCTGGGACTCGAACAACGGCACCTGTGCCGCCCATTGCTCCGCGATGGTCGGGGAGACCAGGAAGCCGTTGCGGCCGTAAGAGATCGCGGGCTCGAAGAGCCGCTCGAACGGTAATTTGCCGAACTTGGCGTGCAGTTCCACCCACGCCGACACTGCACCCGGCACGGTCACCGAATTCCAGCCGAGCGCGGGAACACCGTTGCCGCCGAAGTACTCTGGCGTCCACGCCGCAGGCGAACGCCCCGAGGCGTTGAGCCCGTGAAGTTGCCGGCCATCCCAGACGACGGCGAAGGCGTCCGAACCGATGCCGTTGGAGACCGGTTCCACCACGGTGAGGGCGATCGCGGTGGCGATGGCCGCGTCGACCGCGCTGCCGCCGTCGGCGAGGATCCGAAGACCCGCCTGGGCGGCAAGCGGTTGTGTTGTGCACACAACGTTGCTTGCCAGCACCGGCTTTCGCGACCAGGCGTAGGGCAGGACACCAATCGAATGGCTGCACGGTCAATCGCCTTTCCCGAACCGTTCGGCCACCGCTCGGCGGTCTACCGATCCTTTCGCGGTGTGCGGAAGCTCGTCGGTCAGCGCGATGCTGGCCGGCACCTCGAAGGCGGCGAGCCGCTCCCGGCAGAACTCGGCGAGTTCGGCGGCCGTCGGTGGGGCGGACTGATCAGGTACCACCGCCGCGCCGACCGTCTCCCCGTAGAGTTGATCCGGAACGCCGAACACCGCCGCCTCCAACACATTCGGGTGACTGGCCAGCACGCCCTCGACTCGCTCCGGCGATATTTTCTCCCCGCCACGGTTGATGAGTTCTTTGATGCGGCCACGCAGCGTCAGCTCACCCGCCTCGGACAGCGATCCCAGGTCGCCGGTGTGCAGCCATCCGTCCGTGAATGTCTGTTCGGTGGCGCTCGGATTGGCCAAGTATCCGCGCACCACCGTGCGGCCGCGGATCCAGATTTCTCCGACGGCATCCGGTGGGCAGGCTCGGCCGTCGTCCCCGACGATCTGCACCTGCACTCCCGTCGACCGGCCGACGAGGCCGGCCGTCACCGTCTCGTCCTCGCTGGTGCTTGCCATCTGGTGGGTGGCCTCGGTCATGCCGTAGGCGGACAGCACCGGTGCCGCGAACGTCGTCTGCAATGCTTCGGCGGTCTCTGGGTTCAGCGCCGCGCTGCAGCTGCGAATGAAGCGCAGCGGAGCCCGTTCCGGCTCAGCGTCAGTATCCTTGCGTCCCAGCAGGATTTGGTGAATCGTCGGCACCGCGGTGAACCAGGTCGCGCTGCGCCGCACGCAGGTCGTCGTCGAAGGTGTGCGCGGAAAACCGCCCGCGAGCGGGGATCAGCACAGTGCCCTCCCGACGCCAGAGTCGACAGCAGCGCGGCAATCAGCCCGTGCCCGTGGAACAGCGGCATCACCGCGACGGTCGCGTCATCGGGGTCCAAGCCCGTAGCTGGCGACGACGTTGCCGACTGAGGTCGCGACGTTGTCGTGGGTCCAGGGGACCATCTTCGGGGCACCGGTGGTGCCACCGGTGAACATGATCAGCGCGTCGTCGTCCGGCCGCAATCCGTCCGGTCCGGCGCTCGCCGGGGAAGGCGTCACCGCGGTGTCGAGATGAGCGGTGATGGCGGTCGTCCCCGCCGATCGTCACCGAGATTGGCCAGTGCGGCAGCGTCGTCTCGCCGGTTTCGCCCGCCGCGTCGCCGTCGACCAAGACGACACGTCCGCCGGCGGCCGTGATCCGGGCACGCTGGTCGGCGACCGGCAATGCGGGATCCAGCGGGACGACGACCAGCTCCGCACGCGAAGCCGCCAACAATCCGACGACGAACTCGGCGCTGCTGGGTGCCCGCAGGCCCGCCCGGTCGCCGGCCAGCAAGCCGCCTTGGGTCAGCTGTCCGGCCAGATCGTCGACCAGTCGGACCAGGTCGCGGTAAGTGATCGAGACGCGGTCGGCGGTGACGACGAGCGCATGTGCGTCCGGATGGCGACTGCGCCGTCGCGGCGACCAGATCGGCGATACGCGGGCTCGAGCCGGTGTCGTGGGCCTTCATCCTGCACACTCCCTCCGGGTGCGAAACTGCGACCTCACTTGCACGATGCCCCCGATGCCGCGCAGCCGTCCAATATCCATCCGCTAATGCTCGATAGACGCTGTGTATCGCTGCATAGCAGCTCGGTCTTGGACGGCGATGGGAAATCGGATAACAGTGAAGGCCATGAGCACCGAATCGGCACTTCCCGAGCTGACCGACGGCTTCCACGTGTTCGTCGACGCCCTCAAGCTCAACGGAGTCGACACCATCTACGGGCTCGTCGGCATTCCGATCACCGACCTCGCCCGCCTCGCGCAAGCATCGGGAATCCGCTTCATCGGCTTCCGGCATGAGACCTCCGCCGGCAACGCCGCGGCCGCCGCCGGGTTCCTCACCCGCCGGCCCGGCGTCTGCCTGACGGTCTCGGCGCCCGGTTTCCTCAACGGCCTGGTTGCGCTGGCGAACGCCACGACGAACTGTTTCCCGATGATCCAGATCTCGGGATCCAGCGAGCGGCACCTGGTGGACATGCAACGCGGCGACTACGAGGAACTCGATCAGCTCAGCGCGGCCCGACCGTTTGCGAAGGCGGCGTATCGCATCGGCCGAGTGGAGGACATCGGCCTGGGTGTCGCCCGTGCCATCCGCACCGCGGTCTCCGGACGACCCGGCGGCGTCTATCTCGACATCCCGGGCGCTGTGCTCGCGCAGGCCATCGAGGCGCAGGCGGCGGCCAACACCATCTGGCGGGTCATCGACCCCGATCCAGGTCAACTGCCGGCACCCGAAGCGGTCGATCGTGCTTTGCAGTTACTGGCCCAGGCGCAACGGCCGCTGATCGTCCTGGGCAAGGGCGCGGCATATGCGCAGGCCGACAACGTGATTCAAAAGTTCGTGGAAGACACCGGCATTCCGTATCTGCCGATGTCGATGGCCAAGGGGCTGCTGCCCGACACCCACCCGCAGTCGGTAGCGGCGGCACGCTCACTGGCGCTGGCCCGCGCCGACGTGGTCATGCTGGTCGGTGCCCGGCTGAACTGGCTGCTGGGCCATGGTGCGTCACCGCCGTGGTCAGCCGACGCGAAGTTCGTCCAGATCGATGTCGCGGCCTCCGAATTCGACAGCAACCGCCCGATCGCTGCGCCGCTGGCCGGCGACATCGGTTCGGTGATGTCGGCACTGCTCGATCGCATTGACGCTCATCCGATCGTCGCGCCGACCGCGTGGACCGGCGAACTCGCCGAGCGTCGGGCGCACAACGACGCCGCCATGCGCGGACGCTTGGCCGAGGATCCGCACCCGATGCGGTTCCACAATGCGCTGCGCGCGATTCGCGATGTGCTGCAACAGCATCCGGAGGTGTATCTGGTCAACGAGGGCGCCAACGCGTTGGACATCGCCCGCAACGTGATCGACATGCAGCTGCCGCGTCACCGGCTCGACAGCGGGACCTGGGGTGTGATGGGCATCGGGATGGGCTACGCGATCGCCGCCGCGGTCGAAACCGGCCAACCGGTGGTGGCGATCGAGGGCGACAGCGCCTTTGGCTTCAGCGGCATGGAATTCGAGACGATCTGCCGCTACCGGCTACCGATCACCGTCGTCATCCTCAACAACGGCGGCGTCTACCGCGGCGACGAGACCTCGGGCAGCGACCCGGCGCCTACGGTGCTGAGTGCCGCATGCGCGCCACGAGCTGATCGCAGAGGCGTTCGGCGGCAAGGGCTATCACGTCACCACTGCTGCCGAACTGCAGTCGGCGTTGGCCGATGCGCTGGCATCGAACGGGCCGGCGATCGTGGACTGCGAGCTCGACCCGGCCGCGGGCGTGGAGAGCGGACACCTGACCAGCCTCAACCCGAAAAGCGCCGCCGCTAGCGGGTAATCCTCAACGCCGGCCGGTAATTCCGAGCAACCGGGCGTCGAAAAACTCGTTCAGCGACAACTTCTGCGCGCAAGCTGAAAAAGCGCGGGCCACCGGCGATCCCGGCCCCGCGGAGTTGGTGGCGACGGTTATCTGCGCTGTCAGGACCGGATCGATCAGTTCGAACACGCGGATGTCTCCGGCCATCAGGGTGGTCCACAGCCAGGTGTGCGGGACGATGCACGCCCAATTGCCGGTAGCGACTTGCGCCAACATCGAAGCGACGGAGTCTGTCTCGACCTGCGGGGTGATCGTGATCGCGTGGTCGGCGAACGCGGCGTCGATGACCTGCCTGTCCCGCATGTCGGGTGTCAGCAACGCCAGCGGCAGCTGCGCCGCATCCGGCCACCGCACCGTCGAAGTGCCTGCCGGCAGCATGTCACCCGGCGCAAGCAGGACATAGCGTTCCTGGTACAGCGGCACCAGTTCCACGTCGCGGGCCTCTTCGGGAACGCTGTGCACGATCGCCGCTTCCAGCTCGAAATCCCGCAGCCGTCGGTACAGCTCGGTGGTGGCAAGCCGGGAATGGATTTGCACCTTCACCAACGGGTGATCCGAACAGAACGCCGAGAGCACCAACGAGGCTGTGGTGGAAGCCGTTGGCACTGTGCCCAGCCGAAGTGTGCCGGTGATCCCGGACCGTACAGCCCGTACTTCGGCCTTGAACGCGTCGTGCTCGGCCAGTATTCGCTTGGCCCACACCACCAAGCGCTCGCCCTCGGCGGTGAGCCCCTGAAAGCTGTGTCCGCGGTTGATCAGGGTGACGTCAAGCTCGCGTTCGAGTTTGGCGATGGCGGCCGAAAGTGCAGGCTGCGACACGTAACACTTCTCGGCGGCCCGGGCGAAGTGTCGCTCCTGGGCAACCGCGACGAAGTACTCCAGCTGACGAAAGAGCATCGGCACCTCCGTGCGGGCGGTCGCGGGACCCAAGTGTCTCAGCGTGCGCTAACAGCCAGCAAGCACCTGTTATCGTCGTCGCTACGGTAGCTGATACGATTGCCGTCTCGAAGCTTATTTTCCGCAGGCCCCCGAATCCCGAAGGTTGACCCATGCCCAAGCCCGTCATCGTCAGTGCTGTCCGGACCGCCATCGGGACGTCGTTCAAGGGCTCATTGGTCAACACTCCCCCGAGATCCTCGCTACCACCATCCTGCAAGAAGCGGTCCGCCGGTCCGGGCTCGAGCCGGCCGATATCGACGATGTGATCTTCGCCGAATCCCACTACGGCGGAGGCGATCTGGCGCGTTATGCGGCGGCGGCCTCGGGCATGGTGGCGGTGCCCGGTCAGGCCGTCAACCGGCATTGTGCGGGCAGCCTCACCGCGGTGGCCAACGCGGCCGCGCAGATCGGCTCCGGCGTCGAGCGGGTGGTCGTCGGCGGCGGAGTGCAGTCGCTGTCGATGACTCCGCTGATGAAGCAACGCATCCCGGGACCGACCCTGGAATTCCAAGACCAGTGGCTCCCGCCCACCCATGTGGAGGCGCCCGACGCGCCAACCCGCGACATGTCGATCACGGTGGGGTGGAACACCGCCCAAGCGGTCGGGATCAGCCGCGAAGAGATGGATGCGTGGGCGTTGCGGTCGCATCAACGTGCCATCGCTGCGATCGACAACGGCGCTTTCCTCGATGAGATCGTCCCGCTGAAAATTCAAGGCCCCGACGATGCGCTGGTGGACTTCAGCGTCGACGAACATCCGCGCCGCGACACCAGCATGGAGAAGCTGGCGTCGCTGAAAGTGCTGCACCCAGAGATCGACGGGTTTTCCATCACCGCCGGCAACGGCAGCGGCACGAACGACGCGGCCGCCGCGCTGACGTTGGCCGACGACGACTTCGCCCGATCTGCCGGGCTCACGGTGCTGGGCTCGGTCAAGACGTGGGCCTCGGTCGGCGTCGAACCACGCGACACCGGTCTGGGCGCGGTGCGGGTGATCGGCAAGGTGCTGGACCGGGCCGGTCTGGCCCCCGCGGACGTCACGCTGTGGGAGATCAACGAGGCGTTCGCCTCGGTGCCGATCGCCGCATGCCGCGAGTATGGGCTCGACGAGGACCGGGTCAACATCTACGGCAGTGGATGCAGCCTGGGCCACCCCATCGCGGCCTCCGGCGCGCGGATGCTCACCACGCTGGTGCATGAATTGGGCCGACGCGGCGGCGGGATCGGTGTGGCAGCGATGTGTGCGGGCGGCGGCCAGGGCGGCGCCGTCGTCGTCGAGGTCTAAACGGCTTCTTGACGCGCCGCAATGAGCCGGCTTGCGTGCTCGAGAATGCAGTTCAGGCCGTACTCGAAGTTGATGTCGTCGGCGACGCCGATCCGGTGACCTTTCTCGGTCAGTTCGGCGATCAGCGGCATGGTC
>CAVRER010000055.1:0-85685 GCA_963720085.1 uncultured Actinomycetota bacterium | reverse complement strand
CTTGCTGCCGGGTGGCGGCGGGGTGACCCGCACCGTGCGGATGTTGGGTATTCCAGACGCGTTCATGAACATTCTTTCGCAGGGCACCCGCTTCAGCCCGGACAAGGCCAAGGAGATCGGGCTGGTCAACGAGGCCTTCGTCGGCTCGGTCGAGGAACTGGTGCCCGCCGCCAAGGCGTGGATCGAGGCCAACCCTGACTCGCACACCCAGCCGTGGGATGCCAAGGGCTACAAGATGCCTGGCGGCACCCCGGCCAGCCCGGCGCTGGCCGGCGTCCTGCCGTCGTTCCCGGCGTTGCTGAAAAAGCAGCTCAAGGGTGCGCCGATGCCTGCACCGCGGGCCATTTTGGACGCGGCCGTGGAGGGTGCGCAGGTCGACTTCGATACGGCCAGCCGCATCGAGAGCCGCTACTTCACTTCCCTGGTCACCGGCCAGGTCGCCAAGAACATGATTCAGGCGTTCTTCTTCGACCTGCAGCACATCAACGGCGGCGGCTCGCGTCCGGAAGGTATCGCTCCGGTCAAGATCAACAAGATCGGTGTGCTCGGCGCGGGCATGATGGGCGCCGGCATCGCCTACGTCTCGGCGAAGGCCGGATTCGACGTGGTGCTCAAGGATGTCAGCATCGAGGCCGCGGAAAAGGGCAAGAACTACTCGGAAAAGCTTGAGGCCAAGGCACTTCAGCGCGGCAAGACCACCGAGGAAAAGAGCAAGGCGCTGCTGGACCGCGTCACACCGTCCGCCGACCCCGCCGACTTCAAGGGTGTCGACTTCGTGATCGAGGCGGTGTTCGAGAACCAGGACCTCAAGCACAAGGTGTTCCAGGAGATCGAGGACGTCGTCGAACCCAACGCGCTGCTCGGCTCGAACACCTCGACCCTGCCGATCACCGGTCTGGCGACCGGCGTGAACCGGCAGGAGGACTTCATCGGGATCCACTTCTTCTCACCGGTCGACAAGATGCCGCTGGTCGAAATCATCAAGGGCGAGAAGACTTCTGACGAAGCGCTGGCCCGCGTGTTCGACTACACGCTGGCCATCGGCAAGACCCCGATCGTCGTCAACGACAGCCGCGGCTTCTTCACCAGCCGTGTCATCGGCACCTTCGTCAACGAGGCGCTGGCGATGCTGGGCGAGGGTGTGGAGCCCGCCAGCATCGAGCACGCCGGTTCGCAGGCCGGCTACCCGGCGCCGCCGCTGCAGCTCTCCGACGAGCTCAACCTGGAGCTGATGCACAAGATCGCCGTCGCCAGCCGCAAGGGTGTCGAGGATGCCGGCGGCAAGTATGAGCCGCACCCGGCAGAAGCCGTCGTGGAGAAGATGATCGAGATCGGCCGGCCCAGCCGGCTGAAGGGTGCCGGGTTCTACGAATATGTCGAGGGCAAGCGCACCGGGTTGTGGCCGGGCCTGCGGGACACGTTCAAGTCCGGCTCGTCGGAGCCACCGCTGCAGGACATGATCGACCGGATGCTGTTCGCCGAGGCGCTGGAAACCCAGAAGTGCCTTGACGAGAACGTGTTGACGTCCACCGCCGACGCCAACATCGGATCGATCATGGGCATCGGGTTCCCGCCGTGGACCGGTGGTAGTGCGCAGTACATCGTCGGCTATGAGGGCGCGCACGGCACGGGTAAGGAAGCTTTCGTCGCGCGGGCTCGCGAGCTGGCGGCCAAGTACGGCGACCGCTTCCTGCCGCCGGATTCGCTGACCTAAGCGGCCCGCTGCAGCACATAGCAGCACGCCACTAATCGGTTGCGGACAAACGCGACCGGTGTGTATCGGCAGGCCGGTCCGTTAGCAAACGCCAGTCGTTCTTCTGCTGCCGACAGCACCGTCCATCCAGGCGTGAATCGGCGCTCGACCTCCGCCTCGTCGAGCCCCAGAAATCCAATCGGGCCACCGGGTTTGGCGGCGACGATCAACAGCCGCGCGCCGGTCGCCGCGGCGGCCGTGATCTCTTGGACGTACAAGTCGCGGTCGCCGTCACTCATGCCGTGCAGGCAGCCGTTGTCCACGATCAACTGAAACTTTGTATCGATCCCGGCTCGACTTAGATGTGTGACGTCAGCGTGCATGAAGTCGATCGACGCGCCGGCAGCACGAGCCTTTGCGCGGGCCTTGTCGAGCGCCTTCGGGACGAAGTCAACCCCAGTGACGTGCCAACCGTGCTGCGCCAAGTAAACAGACGAGTCTCCGGTACCACATCCAACATCCAGCGCCGCTTCTGGCGGCAATGCGGGTGTGTCAGCGGTTCCCTCGATCAGCTCTTGCAGCGTTTGCGTATGCGCATGACCGTCCCACGGGGTGAAGCCGAGACCGTAAAAGACCCGGAACAAGTTGTGTCGAGAAGCCACCACTGCACGGTATTCCTCGCCGGCCGCTGATTGCTAGCCGGACTCGCTGACCTAAGCGTCGCGGCAGCGCGTCGAAACTTAAACCACTGCGTAGGTACGCGGCGCGTCGTCGCCGGGGTTTAAGTGTCGCGGCGCTGGAAGAGGTAGTACCGCGTCGGGGTCTTCTCGCGGTCTAGCTCCTGCTCGGAGCCGGCGGACACCAACGTCCAGCCGGAAGCGAACCGTCGTTCCATTTCGGCGCGGTCGATGCCGCGCACGCCGAATCGTCCGCCAGGAACGAACGCAACGATCAGCAGCCGCGCGTCGGGTGCTGCGACTGCGCTGACCTCCCGGACGTACGAGTCGCGGTCGTCGTCGTTCATGTTGTGCAGACAGCCGTTGTCGACAATCAGCTGCAAGGGTCCATTGATTCCGGTCTGACGCAACTGCCTGACGTCGGCGTGGACGAAGTTGACGTTAACGCTTTCGACGCGCGCCTTGGCCCGCGCCTTCTCCAGCGCCGTGGGCACGAAGTCCACGGCCGTGACTTGCCAGCCGTGCTTAGCCAGGTAAATGGAGGTGTCGCCGGTACCGCAACCAAGTTCGAGTGCAGCGGCCGCTGGCAGTGCGGGTGAGCCTTTGGAGTCTTGAGCTTCTGAGCCTTCGACCAGGTTTCGCAGACTGTGTGCCAGCGGGTGGCCCTCCCAGGGCGTGAACCCAAGCCGGTAAAACAGCCGGAACAGGGTGTGCTTGGAGCCCAGGAGGTCAAGTTTCATGCCGGCTATGTTGCCAAACGTCGGTGTACTCGGGTACCCGCATCGAATCGTGCATGCGCACACCCTTGGTGTTGAGCTTCGCGACCGCCGTGGTGAGCGACGCGGGTAGCAGCGAGACCAGCTGGAGGCCTCGGCTCAACGCCCAAACCGCAACCGGAGAGCCGGGGATGATGGTCTTGGCGGCGCCGCGGGCGAAGGCCCGGCTGCGACGCACCGTCTCGGCCATCTCCCCCTGGTAGGCGGCGAACGCACGCACGTGATCTCCGCCGGCTCGGGCAAGCTCCCCGGCCAGCACGTAGGCGCCGATCACGGCGAGGCTGGTACTACCGCCCACCGCCGGACCAGGGCAGTATCCGGCGTCGCCGACGAGCGTGACCCGCCCGCGTGACCAGGTGTCGAGCTGCAGTTGGCTGATCGCGTCGAAGTAGAACGCTGGCGTCTGGTCGATTTCGGAAAGCCAGCGGTCCACTTGTGGGTGCATCCCGGCGAATGCGTCACGCAGTAATTCCTTCTGCCGCAAAGCATCTCGGTAGTCGTACTCGAGTTCCTGCTTGCTGCGGAACATAAACACAATGCGGGCGTCGTCCACGTGATCTCCGGTGTAGATCGCCGCCAGGCGGCCGACACCGATATGACCGAGCATCTCGTTGTGGTGCGCCATTGTTTTCGGCGCCGACACCACTGCCAGATACCCGCCAATGAACCGGGTGAGTCCCGCCTCGTCGCCGAAAACCAGCCGGCGGACGTTGGAGTGCAGCCCATCGGCGCCGACCACAATGTCGAAGCTGCGTGGTGGCGCGTGCTCAAACGTCACTTCGCCGTCCGGGCAGATGGCCGTGATTGAGTCGCCGAACACATACTCCACATCGTTGCGGCCGGCGTCGTAGTAGACCTCGCTGAGATCGTCGCGCATGATCTCCACATGCTGGTCGGACGCGGCGCCGGTGAGCTTGGTGAGATCAACCCGTACCGGTCGCCGCCGACGCTCGCGATGCATTGTCAGCGTGTCGGTTCCCGTGGCAAGCGCTTCGATGCGGGGCAGCACACCCATCTTCGCTGAGATCTCCATCGAGGGCCGGAACAAGTCAACGGCGTGGCCACCGGTCTTGCGCAACGTCGGCGCGCGTTCGACGACGGTGGCATCGAAACCGGACCGACTCAGCCAGTAGGCCAGCACCGGTCCGGCGATGCTGGCACCAGAGATGAGGATTCGCATCGCGCACCTCCCTGCTGGTTTTCGGTCCGCATCCCACGCTAGAGCAGTCAGCACGCGCGGTTATCGCCTTCGGCGGCCTGCGAGACGGCTGCTTTCCCGGACACGCCCTACGAGAAATTGCGGCGGGCCACCGTCGACGGAGCGCTGGCCGCCCTTGGAATCGACCAATCGTCGTCGGGCTAGAGTCCGAAGCTATGCGATTCGGACTCTTCATTCCGCAGGGTTGGCGTATGGATCTGGTCGGGATCGACCCGGCCAAACACTGGGCGGTGATGCGGGACCTGGCGGCCCACGCCGACGACGGCGCGTGGGACTCGTTATGGGTCTACGACCACTTCCACACCGTGCCGATGCCGACCGCCGAAGCCACCCACGAGGCGTGGTCGCTGATGTCGGCCTACGCGGCGACCACGTCGCGGATCAAGCTCGGCCAGATGTGCACGGCGATGAGTTACCGCAATCCGGTGTACCTGGCCAAAGTCGCGGCCACCGCCGACATCATCTCGGGTGGCCGCATCCAGATGGGCATCGGCGGCGGCTGGTACGAACACGAGTGGCGCGCTTACGGTTACGGGTTCCCGTCGGCGGGGGTGCGGTTGGCCCGGTTGGACGAAGGCGTGCAGATCATGCGCGACGCCTGGCGCGACGGCAAGGTCAGCTTGGACGGCAAGCATTACCAGGTCGATGGCGCGATCGTGGCCCCGAAGCCTTTGCAGGACAGCGGGATTCCGCTGTGGATCGCCGGCGGAGGCGAGAAGGTGACCTTGCGCATCGCCGCGAAATACGCCCAGTACACCAACTTCGCTCCCGAGTCTGAGGGATTTGTCCACAAATCCGAAGTGCTTGCCGGGCATTGCCGCGACGTGGGCACCGACTTCGACGCGATCGTGCGCTCGGTCAACGTCAACGCCGTCCTCGGCTGCTCGGAGGCCGACATCAAAGATCGGCTGCAGCGCATCCGGGACCGGATGGTCGGCTATATCCCGGAAGCGGCGGCCGATGCGATGATCGCCAGCGGCAGCGGACCGGATTCTGCTACCGGCACAACGGAACAGGTGATCGAGCGGCTGCAACATCTGCGTGGCTTGGGCTGCGAGTACGTGATCTGTTACTTCCCGGAGGCCGCATACGACCGTTCCGGCATCGAGCTGTTCGAACGCGAAGTGATCCCCGCGCTGAGCTAGACGTCGCTGGTGGCGTACCTCGTTTTGACCGAAGGGGCAGCCAACAGGGGAGGGAGCTGCGTCAGCTTGCCTTCGCCGGCGCGAAACCTGCGGTAGGCCTCGTCGTGCTCGACCGATTCCCACAGCTCATAGATGAGCCAGTGCGCTTCGTCGTCTTCGTCGACGAGCACGTCGGTTCGCAGGTTCCCGTCGAAAGCCCGGGTGTCTTGCAACGCCCGGCCCATGAGTTCGCGCCCCGCGGCGACCTCGTCGGGCTTGAACCTGAGTTCGAGTATCACCGTGACCGCCATGGTCGCCAACATAATGCAGGGCTACCGTGCGCTTGCTGTGAGAATGGGATTTCCACTTTTCGGAAGGCTGTTATACGGTTCAGTGAGCAATATTCTGGTCGCTGGATGGATGATCGCTGGAGGATCGCTCGATGCAGAAAGCACTTGCCCCCGACATCTCAACCTGGCCCGACGAGAGTCCGCAGTTGATCGGCAGTCGATGCGGCGGCTGCGGCGCCACCACCTTCCCGGTGCAGCAGCGGTGTCCGCGCTGCAGTGGCGGCGAGATGAGCGAATTGTTGTTGCCGCGCAGCGGAACCCTGGTGGCATGGACCACCCAGGGTTTCCCGCCTGGCGCTCCCTACGCCGGCCCGACCGGCGACGATTTCGTGCCGTTCGGCGTGGGCTTGGTCCAGCTCGGTTTGGGAGAAGACGCAGTGATCCGGGTCGAGGGCCGGCTGACCGAGAACGACCCGGGAAAGCTCCAGTTCGGCCAGCAGGTCGAACTCACCATGGTGCCGTTTACCACCGACGCTGACGGCAACGAGGTCGTCACGTTCGCGTTCCAGCCGGTCTAGTGGCGATCGCGAGCGCGGCGGAGCCGGGTGAAGCGGGTCGCCACCATCTACCTAAGAGGAGCCACGACATGAGCGACATGAGCAACAAGGTGGCCATCATTGGCGTGGGCCTGCATCCCTTCGGCAGGTTCGATAAGACCGCGATGCAGATGGGCGCCGAGGCCATTCAATCGGCGTTGACCGACGCCGGTGTGGACTGGAAGGACATCCAGTTCGGTTTCGGCGGCAGCCACGAGGTGTCCAACCCCGACGCGGTGACCCGCTTGGTCGGGCTGACCGGCATCACCTTCACCAACGTCTTCAACGCCTGCGCCACCGCGGCCAGCGCCATTCAGCAGACCGCCGACACCATCCGGTTGGGCAAGTACGACATCGGCATCGCCATCGGCTTGGACAAGCACCCACGCGGGGCCTTCACCGACGACCCCGCCAAGCTGGCGCTGCCGCAGTGGTATGCGCAGAACGGGCAGTTCGTCACGACCAAGTTCTTCGGAATGAAGGCCAACAAGTACCTACACGACCACAACATCTCCCTGGCCACGCTGGCCAAGGTGGCCGCCAAGAACTTCCGCAACGGCGCGCTGAACCCGAATGCATTCCGCCGCAAGCCAATTTCTGAGGACCAGATCCTCAACTCGACGGTGCTGAACTACCCGCTGACGCAGTACATGTTCTGCGCCCCCGACGAGGGTGCGGCGGCGGTCGTTATGTGCCGAGCCGACATAGCGCACAAGTTCACGGACAAACCGGTCTACGTGCGAGCCACCGAGATCCGCACCCGCCGTTACGGTGCCTACGAGGTACACGCCACCTTCGCGCCGCTGGACGAGGATGTGTCGCCCACGGTGTACGCGGCCAAAGCCGCCTACGAGGCCGCGGGCATCGGACCCGAAGACGTCGACATCGCCCAGCTGCAGGACACCGACGCCGGTGCCGAAGTCATCCACATGGCCGAGACGGGTTTGTGTGCGGACGGCGAGCAGGAGAAGCTGGTGGCCGATGGCGCCACCGAGATCCACGGCTCGATTCCGGTCAACACCGACGGCGGGCTGATCGCCAACGGCGAGCCGATCGGCGCGTCGGGGCTGCGTCAGGTGCACGAGCTGGTGCGCCAGCTGCGCGGAGAGGCGGGCGAGCGTCAGGTGCCCGGCAACCCGCGCGTCGGCCTGGCGCAGGTGTACGGCGCACCCGGGACCTCGTCGGCGACCATCCTGTCGCTCTAGATCGCCGGTCCCAGCAGGTCGTCGGCGTCGCGAATGACATAGCCGTAGCCCTGCTCGGCCAGAAACCGTTGCCGGTGTGCGGCATACTCGGCGTCCTGGCTGTCGCGGGCCACCACGGAATAGAACACTGCGCCACCACCGTCGGCCTTGGGCCGCAGTAGCCGGCCCAGCCGCTGCGCCTCCTCCTGGCGCGAGCCAAACGTTCCCGAAACCTGTACCGCCACTGCCGCTTCCGGCAGGTCGATGGAGAAGTTGGCCACCTTGGACACCACCAGTGTGGTCACCTCGCCGCGGCGGAAGGCATCGAACAGCGCCTCGCGCTCGGCGGTCTTGGTTGAGCCCTGGATCACCGGGGCATCCAGCACCCTCCCCAGCTCGTCGAGCTGGTCCAGGTAGGCGCCGATCACCAAGGTCTGCTCACCTGGGTGGCGGCTCAGGATCGAGCGGACCACCGCGATCTTCGAATGGGCCGTCGAGCAGACCCGGTAACGCTCGTCGGCTTCGGCGGTGGCGTACATCATCCGTTCGCTGTCGGTCAGCGTGACCCGTACCTCGATGCACTCCGCCGGCGCGATCCAGCCTTGTGCCTCAATGTCTTTCCACGGCGCGTCATAACGTTTCGGGCCGATCAGGCTGAACACGTCACCCTCGCGGCCGTCCTCGCGGATCAGCGTGGCGGTCAACCCCAGCCGTCGCCGCGACTGCAGATCAGCGGTCATCCGGAACACCGGCGCCGGCAGCAGGTGCACCTCGTCATAAACGATCAACCCCCAGTCGCGGCTGTCGAACAGCTCCATGTGGCGGTACTCGCCCTTGGTGCGACGGGTGATTACTTGATAGGTGGCGATGGTGACCGGGCGAATTTCCTTGCGTTCCCCGGAGTATTCGCCGATCTCGTCTCCGGTCAGCGAGGTGCGGGCGATCAGTTCGCGTTTCCACTGGCGGCCTGCGACGGTGTTGGTGACCAGAATCAGCGTCGTCGCACTGGCTTTCGCCATTGCTGCCGCGCCGACAAGGGTCTTGCCTGCGCCGCAGGGCAGGACCACCACGCCGGATCCGCCCGCCCAGAAAGACTCGGCGGCCATCTCCTGATAGTCGCGCAGATGCCAGCCGTCCTGCCGCAGGCTGATCGGATGTGCCTCGCCGTCGACGTAGCCGGCCAGATCCTCAGCGGGCCAGCCGATCTTGAGCAGTATCTGCTTGACCCGACCCCGCTCGCTGGGATGCACGACGACCGTGTCGTCGTCGATCCGCGCGCCGAGCATCGGTGCAATCTTCTTGTGGCGCAACACTTCCTCGAGCACCGCACGGTCCAGGCTGACCAGCGTCAGACCGTGGGCCGGGTTCTTGACCAATTGCAGCCGCCCGTAGCGGGCCATGGTCTCGACGATGTCGACCAGCAGCGGCTGAGGGACGGCGTAGCGGGAGTGGCTAACCAGCGCATCGACCACCTGCTCGGCGTCGTGGCCCGCGGCGCGCGCGTTCCACAACGCCAGCGGGGTGATGCGGTAGGTGTGCACATGCTCGGGTGCGCGCTCCAGCTCGGCGAACGGCGCGATCGCTGCGCGGGCCGCACCGGCCAGCTCATGGTCAACTTCGAGCAGCACCGTCTTGTCGGACTGCACGATCAACGGCCCGTCAGTCATTTAGCGCCGCTCCTCCCCATCGCTTCGTCCCCCGCAAGCGGGTGGGCCCACACCGCAGGTAGGGGAGTACCCCCACTGCATCGTCGCCGGCGCGCATACAACCAATTATCCGTTGTCCTCCGACACCACCGAGGTGATGCGGTGGATGGCGAACTCACGTGCGCGGCCGGAGGCGGAATCGAACGCCACCAGCTGGCCACCGGCCACCGTGATCGGCGACACGACCCGCTGGGTGGCGACCCCGGCGGCGTCGACGTAACCAATGACCACGGTGTCCTGCCGCTGGGCGGCGCGCTGCAGTAGCGACATGGCCACCGCCGGGTCAATCCGGACACTGCCGAACGGCGCGGTAGCCACCCTGCGTAGCACCGCGACGACCGCGCTCAGGCTTTCCCCGCTCGGGCGCGGGATCGGCCGGTGCGGCCTGCGGCGCTGCGGCGTGGGCACCCGGGCTCCGCGGGCCCGGATGTCTACGATGGTGCCGGTGGAGTCCTCGGCGGCCGGGGCGAAACCGGCGTCCTGCAAGGCCGCGAGCACTTCGCTGATCGGCGCCTGGGATATCGCCACTGTCGGGGCCAGCACCCGCAGGCCCAGCGCTTTGGCCTCGGCGGAGGCCACCGCCTGGGCGAGCAGCGTCGGGTCTTCGCATCGCACGAACGACGCGGCCACGCCGATCCTCAGCTGCCCGTGCCGGCGTGCGACATCGTCGATTAGGTAGGTCAGCCCTTGCGGCACAGGCGTTTTGGAGTGCTTGTCGAATAGCGAGTGCAATGCGCCGGCGGTTTTGCCGATATCCAAGGCATGCCGGATGGACTGTTCACTGACGCGATACACCATCGCCGCGCCCGCAGACTCGACGGTGGCCACCGCCGCCAGCTCCTCGGCGAGATGACGGTCGAGCGGCCCGGGAACCACGACAGTCAGGTCGGCCTGAACCAGGAAGTGGTCGATCGGCGCGGGTAAGGCACGTGCCATCGCGTCGATAACGTCGGCGTCTCCGTTATGTGAGCCGTCGTCAACCAACGCGCGGCCGGGCGTGCTGATCGCTCCGCGGCCCACCAGGCCGAGCAGGTGCGCCTCTTCCAGCAGGTCCGCCACTCGCGCCGGCTGTAGCCGCTTGGCCCAGCGCGGCCGCCGCCAGATCAGCGCCGCTGACGCCGTGCTCTTGTCCACTGCCGCACCGGTCGGCAGGTCGGCCAGCATGCCCAGCAATAGCCGGCGGTCCAGCGGAGCCGCCGTCGAGTACAGCGAATCCGACAGCGCGGCATACGGTTTGGCGTCCGGTCCGCGGGTCCCGATCAACGCCGGACGGGCCGGTAGCTCAAGCCAGGTACTGGCCAGCAGATGCCAGCGGTCGGCGGCGGATGCCTCGTCGAACCGGTCGGCGGCCACCGTCGGCGCCCAATAGGGCGCCTCACCGCTGGCCGGTTGCGGATCGGGTAGCCCGCTGGCGATCAGGCCCGCTGCGGCGGCCAGCTCGAGGATCAAGCCCAGCCGAGTCTCGTCGATGCCGGTCACCTTCGCCAGTCGCCTGACCTCACGCACCCCTAAGCCGCCGCTGCGTAGCTCGGAAATCGGTGCCGCGCCAAGTGTTTCGAGCAGCACATCGAGTTCGCGCAGCAAGTCGATGACCGCCCCGGCGGCCGCGGCGTCTGAGTCGGCGGACGTGGTGGTGGCAACCACCGGATCCGGCGCGGCCAGCTGCACCGGCCCGGGCTCCTCGCCGCGCAGCACCTGCCCGACATGGCGCGGCAGGATCACCGTGTCGGCGTCGATTCGCCGCAGAAGTCCCCGCGCGAGCAGCTGTGGCACCGGCCGATCCGCGGGAGCGCCGGGTGCGGCGTCGCGGGTGCGCCCCAACGGCGACCCTTCCAGCAGCTTATCCAGCAATTGCCGCTGTGAATCGTCGAGGCCGTCGATCAGCTCGGCAATCTGCTCGCCGCTCTGGGAGGCGTCTTCCAAGGTCACTTGCCCCGGATGCCAGGGCAGCCCGGCACCGGCATCGGGGGCCGCTCGTAGTTGGGTGTCACCCCAAACCAGAGCGAGTTCCTTGAGGTCGTCGAGGGCGTCGAGCACCTCGGATTCGGGCGTACGACCGTCGATCAACGCGAGCAACTTGGCAACGGGTACCGACGTGGTGTCCGCGTGCAGAACCAGCAGCGCGTCGATCACCGCTAGCCGCAGGAAATCCAGTTCGTCGGTGGCGGCCGTGACTGACTGTCGGGCCTGGGCGCGGGCGGCCAGGGCCGCGATGCTGCCCGGCGGCGGCTGGGCAAGGTCGGGCCGCAGCTCCAGCAGACGGATCAGCCGCTCATCGGGCAAGTCGGCCAGCCAGGACCCCAGCGGGATGCCCGGGGTGTGTTCGGTCATTGCTGACCAGCGTAAAGCAGCCCGCGGAGTGGGACTTCCGAGGCGACGGCTGATGTGGATGGGAGAGCCGGGCCGTCATCACAGCGCAAGAGCTGTCAGAATGGGACCCGTGGCTGACAACGCTGGCGAAAAGGCGCAGAAGACCCGTTACGTCGACAAGGGCTGGCCGACAACCAACCCAGACGACCACGCGGTGAGCGAACTGGCAACCGATCGGGTAGGCGCACTGTCTCCCTACGGCGACGTGGTCTTCCCGCTGCCTGCCGACGAGCTGCCCTACCTACATCCCGTCACGGTGGTCAACCGCTAGGCGGCCGGCACCCCGACGCCGTTTAGGCGAGCGACGACAGGGCCGGGTTACCGCTCACGCTCTGCGACTGGATGGCTTTGAGCAGGTCTTTGACATAGCTCGGATCCATGTTCTGCGGCGGCGCGACAGGCAGCCCTTTGCTGGTGTCGGGCAGGTTTGCCGGATCGAGCAAGGGTGCGAGCTGCGGCGGCACCTGCAGGTCGTGTATCGCGGAGCCCGCGGCGGCCGGATCGGTCGGCAACCCCGGGACTGTCGGCAGCCCCGGACCCGGGACGGGCGCCGGGTCGTCGGCGAAGGTCCAATGCGCCACGGTCGTGGCTTGGTGGACATCCAACGGTTCATCCGCGGGAGGGGCCGGCGCAGCCGGTGGTGGCGGTGGCGGGGCGTCTGCCGGTGGCGGCGCGTCCGGCGGTGGCGGGGCGTCGACGGCGGCCGGCTCGGCGGGCGCCGGTTCGGCCGGCGGGGCGGGGTCAGCGGGCGGTGGCGGGGCGTCTGCCGGTGGCGGGGCGTCGACGGCGGCCGGCTCGGCGGGCGCCGGTTCGGCCGGCGGGGCGGGGTCAGCGGGCGGTGGTGGCGCAGGAGCGTCGACGGCGGCCGGCTCGGCGGGCGCAGGCTCGGGCGGCGCAGGCGCCTCCGGCGGTGCGGGGTCAGCGGGCGGAGGAGGCGGCGGCGCGTCGAACGCGGCGGGCTCGGCTGGCGGTGGCGCGTCCGGTGCGGGCGCGTCGGCGAGGACGTTGCGCGGCGTCGCGGCCGAGAGTCCGTGGCCGCACACCGGCCAGGCGCCGCGGCCCTGGGTGGCCAGAACCCGCTCGCCGACGGCGATCTGCTGTTCGCGAGTGGCCTGGTTCGCGGTTGGGGCGAACTCGCCGCCGCCGTGCGCGGCCCAGGTGCCCTGCGAGAACTGCAGCCCGCCGTGGTACCCGTTGCCGGTGTTGATGCCCCAGTTGCCGCCCGACTCGCAGCCGGCGACGCGATCCCATTCGCCGTCGGTGGCCGCGGACGCGTGGCCCGCGAGTGCGATGCCACCGCCACCGATCACCGCACCGGTGAATGCGAGTTTGGCGACGCTGATGTTCGAAGTGGTGGGCTTACGATGCCGTCCGCTCATACGCCGAAGACGTCCTCTCTTGATGCGCCCACGAGGTCAGCTGTCGGGTTCGGGCGGAAGAGGTCGCCCGGCCACGTCGAATCCCACGGGAACGGCGACGGCTTCACCCCAAGGAGCCGCGGACGGCTCCGGTCCGAATATCGGCGGACCATTGGGTCCCCCGCCTCCATCCACGGGGTTGGTGTGTGCTCGCCTATCGGATGGAGCTCGGCGCTATAGGCGAGAAGGCCCGCCGCTCAGGAAGACTCGGCAAGCCCGCGGACGACGCTAGCGGGTGATCGCGGCAGAGTCATTTTTTGGCGAATCCGGCGTTTCGTTTGCCGCCGACGCGGAAAACGCCAGGAAAGCCCCGTCATCTGTCGCAGGTTGCTAGCTCACGACATCGAGCCGTTGCCGTGCTGTGATCAATCCGTTATGTGACTGAACTCACATCGATGAGGTGGCCAAGAAACGGCTCACAGCCGACGCGTGGGTGGGCGATTAAAGGCACCATCGCCACCGCGCTCACCAGGTGCCCGATCGCGAGCCAGATCCCGCACAACAGCAGCCAGATGATCTTCCCGATCAGCGCGCCGGTACCGGCGCCGGGCTTGTCGATGATCGTCCGCCCGAACGGCCACAGCGCATAGGATGCGATGCGCAACGCAGCGAATCCGAAGGGGATGGTGACGATGAGCAGGAGGCCAACCAAAGGCCGCCGAAAATCAACCAGATAACGTTCAGGATCAGGCGCATTGTCTCCTCCAGCGGTAATGCCAGAGTACCGAGAAACAGGGTGCTCGGCTGGCAGCCTTCCGAGTAGGATCTGTCGTCATCGCGTCCTGCGCAGGCGGGACGCTTCATTGTGTTGCACGTTCTAGTTACCTCCTACCGTCAGACAAGCAGGTGAGACCGGTGCCGACTGGCAAGGTGAAGTGGTACGACGCTGAGAAGGGATTCGGCTTCTTATCCCAGGAGGACGGCGAGGACGTCTACGTCCGCTCCTCGGCGTTGCCCGCGGGCGTCGAAGGCCTCAAGGCGGGGCAGCGCGTTGAATTCGGCGTTGCCTCCGGACGTCGCGGACCGCAGGCATTGAGTCTCAAACTGATTGACCCGCCGCCCAGCCTGACCCGCCCCCGCCGAGAGGGCCCGGCCGAACACAAGCACAGCCCAGATGAACTGCACGGCATGGTCGAGGACATGATCACCTTGCTGGAGAGCACCGTGCAGCCCGAGCTGCGCAAGGGCCGCTACCCGGACCGCAAAACCGCTCGCAGAGTCTCCGAGGTGGTCAAAGCCGTGGCCCGGGAACTCGACGCCTAGCTCGACCTGCTTGACCCGCCGATCCCGGCATGGGCGGTTGTGCGCTAGTTGCACAAACGCGTGTACGAGCGAGCGCGCCGGGGAACACTGATCACCGAAGCTCCACAGGAGTCGCTTCGAGTGAGGGAAGTCCGATGGCACAGCAGGCACAGGTCAGCGAGGAGCAAGCGAGAGCCGTAGCTGAGGAATCTCGCGAAAGTGGTTGGGATAAACCGTCCTTGGCTAAGGAGCTTTTCCTCGGCCGATTTCCGCTTGAGCTCATTCACCCCTTTCCCAGGCCCTCTGACGAAGAGGCCGCTCGCACCGAGAAGTTCCTGGCCCAGCTGCGGGAATTCCTCGACACGATCGACGGCAGCGTCATCGAGCGCGACGCGCAGATCCCCGACGAATATGTCAAAGGCCTTGCCGACCTCGGTTGTTTCGGCATGAAAATCCCGTCCGAGTACGGCGGCCTGAACATGTCGCAAGTCGCCTACAACCGTGCGCTGATGATGGTCTCGACCGTGCATGCCAGCCTCGGAGCGCTGCTCTCAGCGCACCAGTCGATCGGGGTACCGGAACCGCTGAAGCTTGCCGGGACCCCCGAACAAAAACGGAAGTTCTTGCCGCGGTGTGCTGCCGGGGCGATATCGGCGTTTTTGCTCACCGAACCGGATGTGGGTTCCGACCCGGCGCGGATGGCCTCGACGGCGACTCCGGTCGACGACGGAGCGGCCTACGAGCTCGACGGCGTGAAGTTGTGGACCACCAACGGTGTGGTCGCGGATCTGCTGGTGGTGATGGCCCGCGTGCCCAAGAGCGACGGGCACCGAGGCGGGATCAGCGCGTTCGTCGTCGAGGCCGATTCACCTGGCATCACCGTGGAGCGGCGCAACAAGTTCATGGGGTTGCGCGGGATCGAAAACGGTCTCACCAGGCTGCATCGCGTCCGAGTTCCCGCGGAAAACCTGATCGGCCGGGAAGGCGACGGTCTGAAGATCGCGCTGACCACGCTCAACGCGGGCCGGCTAGCGATACCCGCGATTGCTGCCGGCTCGGCCAAGTGGTCGGTGAAAATCGCTCGGGAGTGGTCGGGCGAACGGGTGCAGTGGGGCAAACCGGTCGGCGAACACGGGGCCGTCGCAGAAAAGATTTCGTTCATGGCCGCAACCACCTATGCGCTCGAATCGGTATTGGAGCTGTCCGGTCAGATGGCCGACGAGGGCCGCAACGACATTCGGATCGAGGCTGCGCTGGCCAAGCTGTGGTCGAGCGAGATGGCCTGCTTGATCGGCGACGAACTGTTGCAAATCCGCGGTGGCCGCGGCTATGAGACCGCCGAGTCGCTCGCCGCGCGCGGTGAGCGGTGCGGTGCCGGTGGAGCAGGTGGTCCGCGACCTGAGGATCAACCGCATCTTCGAAGGCTCCAGCGAGATCATGCGGCTGCTCATCGCCCGTGAGGCGGTCGACGCCCACCTGACTGCGGCCGGCGATCTCGCGAATCCCAAAGCCGATGTTCGGCAGAAGGCGAAGGCAGCGGTTGGCGCGAGCGGGTTCTACGCAAAGTGGTTGCCGCAACTGGTTTTCGGTGAGGGCCAACGGCCGACGGCGTATCGCGAGTTCGGCCGATTGGCAACACATCTGCGATTCGTCGAGCGCTCCGCGCGCAAGCTGGCCCGCAACACCTTCTACGGAATGGCGCGTTGGCAAGCCGCACTGGAGCAAAAGCAGGGATTCCTCGGCCGGGTGGTGGACATCGGCGCGGAACTGTTCGCGATGTCGGCGGCGTGCGTGCGAGCCGAGGCTCAGCGAGTCGCGGATCCGGTCCAGGGCGAGCAGGCATACGAGCTGGCCGAAGCGTTCTGTCAGCAGGCCACCCTGCGGGTCGAGGCGCTGTTCAACGCGCTTGTGGACCAACACCGACAGCACCGACGCTGCGCTGGCCCGCGACGTGCTGAAGGGTCGCTACACCTGGCTCGAAGACGGGATCGTCGATCAGTCCGAGGGCACCGGACCATGGATCGCGCACTGGGAAGCCGCTGCGTCCACCGAGTCCAATCTGGCTCGGCGGTTCCTGACCGTGGCCGACGTCCTGACATGGCTTACGTCGCCGAGGCCGGCGAGTTCACCCGCGACACCAACTACATCGCGACCCGCATCACCGCCGACGGCCGTGACGGCTATCCGGTGGAGCCGGGCCGGTATCGACTGATCGTCGCTCGCGCCTGTCCATGGGCCAACCGCGCGATCATCGTCCGGCGGCTGCTGGGGCTGGAAAGCGTTCTCTCCATTGGGTTTTGCGGCCCTACCCACGACAAGCGCAGCTGGACCTTCGACCTCGACCCGGGTGGCGTCGACCCGGTGCTGAAGATCCCCCGGCTGCAGGACGCGTACTTCAAGCGCTTTCCCGACTATCCGAAAGGCATCACCGTCCCGGCGATCGTCGACGTGCCGACGGGCGCGGTGGTCACCAACGATTTCGCGCAGATGACGTTGGACCTGTCCACCGAATGGACCGCCTACCACCGCGACGGCGCGCCGCAGCTATACCCCGAGCCGCTGCGCGACGAGATCGACGAGGTCGACAAAAGGGTCTACACCGAAATCAACAACGGTGTTTACCGGTGCGGCTTCGCCGGCTCGCAGCAGGCCTACGACGCGGCCTACGACCGGTTGTTCACCGCATTGGATTGGGTCAGCGATCGACTGGAAAAGCAGCGGTTATCTGGTGGGCGAGACGATCACCGAAGCCGACGTCCGGTTGTTCACCACATTGGCCCGCTTCGACCCGGTCTACCACGGGCACTTCAAGTGCAATCGAAGCAAGCTCTCCGAGATGCCGGTGCTGTGGGCCTACGCGCGTGACCTGTTCCAGACGCCGGGTTTCGGCGATACCGTCGACTTCGTCCAGATCAAGCAGCACTACTACATCGTGCACGCCGACATCAACCCGACCCGTATCGTGCCGAAGGGGCCGGAGCTGGCCAACTGGCTGACGCCGCACGGCCGGGAAGCGTTGGGCGGCAGGCCTTTCGGTGACGGCACACCGCCCGGGCCGCCGCTCCGCGGCCGAAGAGGTGCCCGTCGGCCACGGCGCCTAGCCCCATACCGTGCGCACCGACCATTCCGCATGCGGGACACCGTGCAATTCGCCGGCCTGGTCGACGACCACCGTCATCAACTGCACGGCGATTCCGGTCAGCCGCCCGCTGCTGCGGATCGACGGTGGGGATGGTGACCGCCAGCCGGCTGCCCGGCCGGTAGAAGGTCGTCGTGGGGTTGACCGCATCCTCATACACCCGCAACAGCCACCAGGGTGCCCGCCCAATCGCCGGCGGCACCGAAAGCTGCACCGGATCGCGCGAATTCACCCGCAGCTCACCCTGCGTCTCCGGGTTTTGGCAATCGTTGAGGTCGAGCACGTTGCAGTACCGGTAGGGCCCCACTCGGGTCAGGTGACCGTGCGAATACGCGCTGATCTCGGGGCGCAGTGGACCGTGCTCGCGGGCGAGCGCCCAGGCGCCGACTCCCGCGGCCGCCGCTGCCAGCACCACGAAAGCCGCGAGCAGCACGGCGATGCCCAACTTCGCCGTCGGCTTCACTGCCGCGGCACCGCCGCGGCGCCGTGGTCGCCGTGCCCACCTTCCTGCTCGACCATCACCGGCCGGTTGCCTCCCAGGCCGGGGATCAACGAGTCGCCGCGGAAGCTGACCACCGTCTGCGCCAAGCCCGAGTATCAGCACGGCCCCGACGACGCTGAAGCCGACCCACAGGTCGGTGTAGAGCAGCACGCCCAGCGCGCCGCCGAGCACCCACGCCAGCTGCAGCGTCGACTCCGAACGCCCGAACGCCGACGCGCGTGATTCCTCGGGCAGGTCGTCCTGCAGCGACGCGTCCAGTGCGGCCTTGGCGATCGCGCTCGACCCCGACGTGATCAAGGTTGCGATCGCGGCCACCATCAGATTGCCGGCCACCGCCGCCGCCAGCGCCGCCGCGGTCACCGCCACGGTGCAACGCACCACCAGCACCGCGGGCCTGCCCAGCCGCAGCCGTGCGCTGGCGAAGTTGCCGGCGAAGTTGCCGATGGCGGCCGCAGCGCCGATCAGGCCCAGCATGCCCAGCTGCACCCATCCGCTGGCGTCATGCGCCTTGGCGACGAACGCCGGATACAAGAACAGGAATCCGACCATGACCTTGATGGTGCAGTTGCCCCACAACGAGGTAATGATGTTGCGGCCCAACGGTTGTCGAAGCGCCCCGCTGAACTCCTCGGACCAGCTTCGCCGCGTTGGGTGGCTGCGATAGCTCAAGGTGGTGGGGACCTCACCCGCGGTCACTTCGACCCAGCGTGGAATCCGCATGGACAGCCACGCGCCGGCCACCGTGACGGCGATGACGACGAACAACGCGCCGGGCCAATGGAACAAGTGGGTGAAGACATACTCGATTCCGCCGGCGATACCGCCGCCGACGATGGTGCCGCCCAGCAGACCGAACATGGTCAGCCGGGAATTCACCCGCACCAGGTCGATCGTCGGCGGCATCACCCGCGGCGTCACCGCGCTGCGCAGCACGCTGAACGACTTCGACAGCACCATCATGGCCAGCGCGCACGGATACAGCACCCAGGACGGGAAGCTGCCGGTGGCGCCGTCGTAGTTGGTGATCAGCACCACCGCCAGCCCGGTGCGCAGCGCGAACGATGCCGCCAGCGCGACCCGCCGGCCGTGCTGTAGCCGGTCCAGCGCCGGACCGATCAGCGGTGCGATCACCGCGAACGGCGCGATCGTGATCAACAGGTAGAGCGCGACCCTGTCCTTGCTTTCCCCGGTGGCCGCGGCGAAGAACAGCGTGTTGGCCAGTGCGACGGCCATCGCGGCGTCGGTCGCGAAGTTGGCCACCACCGGCCAGGTCAGCGCCGTCAGCCCGGACTTGTCGGCGCCGTCGGCGGTGGCGGCGCGCTGCACCAGCCCGTACATCCGCGAACCCATCTCGCGGCTGCGCTGCGCGGCCGCGCGGGTGACGGTGACCCGCTCGCGCGCCTGGGCCACCACGTGGTGGCGCGCTGCGACGGTCGGACTCGGGCTGGTGGTGCAGCGGCGGCAGGTAGCGGTTGGCGCTGGGCATCGGCGGCGGCCGGCGCGAGGCGCGCCGGCGATAGTCCGGTTCGTCGGCCGGGTAGTTGGCCATGCCGGGGTGCTCGGCTGCGGGTCCGGTGCGAGTGCGGCGGCCGGGCAGACGCCCGGCCGGTATCCGGGTGATCACGCCGCCGTCCAGACATGCATCAATTCTCACCCATGTCGGCTGATGCGATGTGTAGGCGACCGGTGTGGCCAGGCGCCACGGGTCTGCGGCAGTATTGAGGGCGTATGGAAACAGCGGACAACGTGACCCGACCGACCCCGGAGTCGGCTACGGCGACCACCGAAGAGTGGTCGCCTGAGTTGGCGACGGTCCTCACCGGTGCCGTCGAGCCGGCGCGGGCGGCCATCGTCGAGTTCAGCGGCGCCGACACGGTGGGTGACTACCTCGGCGTCGGCTACGAAGATCCGACCAGCGCCACCCACCGTTTCCTGGCCCATCTGCCCGGTTATCAGGGCTGGCAGTGGGCCGTCGTCGTGGCCGCCTATCCCGGGGCCGACCACGCCACGGTCAGCGAGGTGGTGCTGGTGCCAGGGCCGACGTCGTTGCTGGCGCCGGAATGGGTGCCCTGGGATCAGCGGATCCGGCCGGGCGACCTCAGCCCCGGAGACCTGCTGGCGCCGCTGCCGGACGATCCGCGGTTGGTGCCCGGTTACCTGGCCTCCGGTGACCCGCAGGTCGACGAGATCGCCGTAGAAATCGGTCTGGGACGGCGCCGGGTGATGAGTGCGTGGGGCCGGTCGGAGGCGGCGCAACGCTGGCACGACGGCGACTACGGCCCGTCCTCGCAGATGGCGCAATCCACCAAACGGGTATGCCGCGATTGCGGTTTCTTCCTGCCGCTGGCCGGGTCGTTGGGCGCGATGTTCGGGGTATGCGGCAACGAGATGTCCGCCGACGGGCATGTCGTCGACTTCGAATACGGCTGCGGTGCGCATTCCGACACCCCGGCTCCGGCGGGCAGCGGCTCGCCGATGTATGACCCGTACGACGACGGGGTGCTCGACGTCACCGAGAAACCCGCCGAGCTCAGCTAGCCGTTCTCGGCCGCGGCTTTGATCTTGGCCAGCGAGGCGTTCATGCCGTCGACGAGTTCGCGCTCGAACTTCGCGGTGCCGCCCATGAAGGTGTTCACGGCCATGCTCGACACCGGCTTCATCCCGTTCTCGGCGTGCCGGCTCTCGATCACGCGGGTGCCCTCGGGGATCGGCTGCAGTTCGTAGCTCCAGATCGTGTTGTTGGTGTTGACCCGGAATGCCAGCTTCTGGTCCGGGATCACCTCGAGGACGGTGCATGTCGTCGGCCAGAACAGGTAGTTGCGGCGGTTGAAGTTGACGGTGCGGGTGCCGTGGCGGACCGGACCGAGCGGTCGCATCAATCGACACTGCGGGCTCCACTCGGGCATTCGGCGGAAATCGCTAACCAGCGCCCAGACTTTCGAGACCGGTGCCTTGATATCAACTTGCGCTTGCAACAGCGGCGCTGCCATTGGACGCATACCTCCTAGCTCGGGGCCATCATTCTCGGTCAGGGTTGGGTTGGTAGGGCAATCCGGTTTGTGCGCCACGCGCGCCACGACGGGCGGCGTCACGCTGCCACAGAAAGATAGTGGTGCCCAGCACCCCGACACCCAGCCCGGCCAATGTCAGCGGCCGCCAGGTGTCCAGGTCCGGTATGACGAACGCGGCCACGGCGGCAACCAGCCAGGCCAGTGCGCCGACGGCAATGACCGGCCACGCCTCCAGCAGCGCAGCGGGCAGCATCGGCGGATCGAGGCTTTTGCCAGGCTCGACAGACATCGAGATCACGATAGCCCGACGACGATGCCGGCCGCGCCGCGGCCGGAGGTGGGGGCACCTCCCGCTTGCGGGGGAGAGTCGGGCAATTGGGCATGCTTGGCGAGCCCGGAGTCGGTGATTCGCTGTTGATGGTTGGACGTTCTGTCGTAACGTTCGCGCTGTGATCGATAGTGATAGCCGGTTGGCCAGCGACCTGTCGCTGGCGGTAATGCGGCTATCCCGGCAGCTGCGGTTTCGGCGCCCGCAGTCCCCGGTGTCGTTGTCGCAGCTGTCGGCGCTGGCGACATTGGCCAATTTCGGCCCGATGACGCCGGGCGCGCTGGCGATCAGGGAACGGGTTCGCCCGCCGTCGATGACGCGGGTAATCGCCTCGTTGGCCGATCTGGGTTTTGTGGACCGCGTTGCGCACCCCGACGACGGCCGGCAGGTCTTGGTTTCGGTCTCCGATGCCGGTACCGAACTGCTTGAGGCCGAACGCCGAGCCAGCCAGGAGTGGCTCGCGCAGCGGCTCGAGACCCTGGGCGGCGCCGAACGCGATACGCTGCGCGATGCCGCCGACCTGATCTTGGCCCTTGTCGACGAAAGCCCTTGAGTTCACATAGTTTTGACCGCGCCGATGGCATCGATGGTGTGGTCGTCACCGATATCACCGATCCGCACGACGCGCGGCTGGATTCTTTCCGGGATTTGAACAGCATCGACCGTCGGCCCGACCTGCCGAGCGGCAAGGGACTGGTGATCGCCGAGGGTGTGCTGGTGGTCCAGCGCATGCTGGCCTCGCCGTTTACGTCATTGGCTTTTCTCGGCACCGACCGCAGACTCGCCGAGCTCAAGGCAGATCTGGCCGGTAACCCCGCGCCCTACTATCGGGTGTCCGCAGAGGTGATGGCCGAGGTGGTCGGCTTTCATCTCAACCGCGGGGTGCTGGCCGCCGCGCGTCGTGAGCCCGAGCGCAGCCTCGCGCAGGTAATCGACGGCGCCCGGACCGTGGTGGTGCTCGAGGGCGTCAACGATCACGAAAACCTGGGCGCGATCTTCCGCAACGCCGCGGGGCTCAACGTCGATGCGGTGGTGTTCGGCAGCGGCTGCGCTGATCCGCTGTACCGCCGTGCGGTGCGGGTCTCCATGGGTCATGCCCTGCTGGTGCCGTATGCACGGGCGACCGACTGGCCGGCAGACTTGAAGACGTTGCGCCAGAATGGGTTTCGGTTGTTGGCGATGACCCCTAGTCCCGACGCGACACCCTTGCCCGAGGCAATGGCGGCGGTGTGTGACGAGCGGGTCGCGGTGCTGGTCGGCGCCGAAGGGCCGGGCCTGAGCCGCGCCGCGCTGCAGGCGAGCGATCTGCGGGTACGCATCCCGATGTCACGCGGCACCGACTCGCTCAACGTCGCCACCGCAGCGGCGCTGGCGTTCTACGAGCGAGTTCGGGCTAGGGTCGGTGGATGACCGACGAATCCACGCCGTGGGCAACGGGTTTGACGGTGGCCGGGTTTGTCGCCGCGGTGACCGGGGTCGCTGTCGTGGTGCTGGGTCTGGGGCTGATCCGGGTGCATCCGTTGTTGGCTGTCGGGCTCAATATCGTCGCGGCCGGGGGATTGGCGCCGACGCTATGGGGATGGCGGCATACCGCGGTACTGCGCTGGTTGGTGCTGGGCGTCGGACTGGGTGTGACAGCTGGCTGGTTGACTTTGGTGTCGATGGAGCTGTTCAGCTAGCGCTGCCCGCCGGAACGGACACCCAGCAACACGTCCTCCCATGCCGGTACCGGTGGCTTGCCGCGTCGGCTGCGCGTCGGCTCGCTCTTGGGTTCGACCGTCGGGCTTTCCACTGGTGAGGGTGCAGGCTCGTCGAAATCGAGCTGGGCGACTGGGGCCACCGGCCGCAGCGGACGGTCGAAGTTGGGGTCGATCAGTTCACTGGCTGGATCATCGACGGCGGTGACCGTTCCGCCGTGAGCGCCCAGGCAGAAGCGGAAATGGGCGAGGTTGTCGGAACGCCCCGCCTTCCAGCCCAGCTGGACCGTCCAGCGGCCATCCTCGTTACGCCAGGCGTCCCACGTCGTGATGTCCGGATTGAGGCCACGCGCCAGCAGCGACGACGTGACGGTCTCCAGCAGCGTCAGCACCGCCGGGCCGTCGGCGAGAACGGGATGCGCGGCCGTTGCCAGCTCAGCAGCGCGCGAGCGTTCCAGCAGCACCGGGTGGGCGAACCGGTAAACCCGCTCGATATCCACCCCGGCGGCCTCCGCCACCTGCTCGACGGATGCGCCCGCGCGGATACGAGCCTGAATTTCCTTGGGACGCAGCATGCTGGTGACCTCGACGTCGATATGGGTTTGACCCACCCGGGCCCCGTCGCCGCGCAGAGCCGCCCTGAGCCGGTCGTCGACCCGAATCTTGAACTTCTCGCCCGGATCCCCGTTGTCTCGAGTGCTCTCGCAGATGATGTGTTTGCCATCGACATCGAGTCCGACGATCGTGAGTTCCCGCATGGTGTCTCCTCGCAGGCCGCTCGCAGACCAGCGCGCCAGGCCTGTCAGCTGCGCACTCTAGTGCAGCGAATGGCGACAACCGGGTTGACACGCTGGGCAGGATGGCCCGGGTTCAAGTAGAGGGCCCGCATGGTCGCCGGGCTGATGTGGACGATGTTTTGTCAAGGCGGCGGAAGGTGTTGCATTAAGTTCCACTGAACAGGGGCGAGCGCCTCCCCGCGGACGTGGTCGTGAGCAGCATCCCCACCGAGGCCTACCTCGGCCTCGATTTCGACGACACCACGCCGCAGCTTCGGGTATCCCGATGTGCTCGCCGCGGTCATCACCCGCTCCTACAGGAACCCGTCGTCGCCACGGTGAGCGCCTCGCCGTATGAGGTGCTACGGCCAGGCTCGTTGTGTCACCATTTTCTCGACTGCTTTGAAGGGAATCCTGTGCTCATCGTCGCCTTTAAGCCGGGCCATGACGGCGGGATGGCCGCCATCCGCGACGGTCATCTGCTGTATTCGTTGGAGCCGGAGAAGGACTCCTGCCACCGATACTCCCCCCTGACTCCGGCCACGGTGCTCCAGATCGCCGAACACCTTGACGCGCTGCCCGACGTCGTCGCGGTCGGCGGCTGGAAGCAAGGGCGCATCCAGGTCGCAGCGGGTTATCGCGGAACCGGCCCGGGCATCGTGCGGAAGAGCAGGTTCTTCGGCAAAGACGTCGCGTTCTTCTCGTCGTCGCATGAACGCTCCCACATCTTCGGCGCGATCGGCATGGCTCCGCTCGGACACCAACCCGAGCCGCAGGCGGTGCTGGTGTGGGAGGGCCTTACGGGGGCTTTCTTCCTCGTCGACGACGCCTACCGGGTCGTCAGGCGGGTCGATGTGATGGATCAACCCGGCTCAAAGTATGCGGCGCTGTTCGCGATCCTCGACTGCGGATTCCCTACCGAAGGCGGTTTTCCGCGGTTAAATGACGCCGGCAAGCTGATGGCTCTCGCCGCGTACGCCGACGCCCGCGATGCCGATGTGGAGATCAGGGACGCGGTCGACCGCCTGCTGGCGATAGAAAATGTGCATCCGGTGCCGAAGAAAAACTTCCGCGACACCGTCCTGTTCGACGCGGGCGTCACCTCGCAGGTCGGCGTTCTGGCCGCCGCCGTGATTACCGAGCGCATCTTCACTCGATTCGCCGTGGCCGCGCAGCGAGAGCTGCCTGCCGGGCTGCCGCTGCGTATCTCCGGTGGTTGTGGCCTGAACTGCGACTGGAACCAGCAGTGGCGCGACCTGGGCCACTTCACCGACGTGTTTGTGCCGCCGTGCCCCGACGATTCCGGCTCGGTTATCGGGACGGCAATCGACGCGCAGGCTGCACTGACCGGCGAGCACCACATCGACTGGAACGTCTACTCGGGTCTGGAGTTCATAACCGACGCCACACCGGATCCATCCCGATGGCATCGCCGCCGCCTCGACCACCGCGCCGTTGCTGCGGCTCTGGCATCGGACAGGGTGTTCGCGTGGGTCCAAGGTCGCTGGGAGATCGGGCCGCGAGCGCTGGGAAACCGGTCGCTGCTGGCCGATGCCCAATCAGCGGCCAGCAAGGACCGGCTGAACCACATCAAACAACGAGAGGATTACCGGCCGATCGCCCCGGCCGCCCGGACCGAGGATCTCGCGTCCGCGTTCGACGCCGACTTCGAAGACCCGTACATGCTGTACTTCCGGAGGGTCCGCGATGGGCGACTCGCAGCCGTGACCCATGTCGACGGTTCCGCGCGCGTCCAGACGGTCTCACGGCAGACGAACCCGGCGCTGCACCAACTCCTCGGTGCAGTCGCCAAGCGACAGGGCATCGGCGTGCTGTGCAACACCAGCCTCAACTTCAGCGGCCACGGCTTCATCAACAGGATGTCCGACCTCGTCGCGTATTGCGAAGGTCGAGGCGTGACCGACATCGTCGTCGGCGGGGACTGGTACGAAGACACCTGCGGATCAGGCGTCGAGCAACAATCATGACCCGGGTGGCGGCCCAGAGCCCGCCCGGAGAGCGCCATCGCCTGGTTGACCGAAGGCGACTTCGAGGCTTAGACCTGGACTACAGCCGCTCGACCACCCAGTCGATGCACTCGGTGAGCGCGCTGACGTCGTCAGGTTCAACGGCGGCGAACATCGCGACCCGCAACTGGTTGCGGCCGAGTTTGCGGTAAGGCTCGGTGTCGACGATGCCGTTGGCGCGCAGCACCTTGGCCACCGCCGCGGCGTCGACGTCGTCGTTGAAGTCGATGGTGCCCACTACCTGCGAGCGCAGCCGCGGCTCAGTCACGAATGGGGTCGTGTACGGCCGGTCCTGCGCCCAGCTGTACAACCGCTGCGACGAGTCCGCGGTGCGCTTGACCGCCCACTCCAGCCCGCCGTTGCCCAGCAGCCACTCGATCTGTTCGGCCAGCAGCACCAGCGTGCCGATGGCCGGAGTGTTGTAGGTCTGGTTCTTGAGGCTGTTCTCGACCGCGATCGGCAGCGACAAAAAGTCGGGCACCCATCGCCCAGACTCGGCGATGGCCTCGATCCGGCCCAGTGCGGCCGGGCTCAAGATCGCCAGCCACAGTCCGCCGTCACTGGCGAAGTTCTTCTGCGGCGCGAAGTAGTAGGCATCGGTGTCGGCGATGTCGACGGGCAGGCCGCCGGCGCCGGAGGTGGCATCGATGACGATCAGCGCATCCTCGGCGCCGTCGGGCCGCGTTACCGGCACCGCGACCCCCGTCGAGGTCTCGTTGTGCGCCCATGCGATCACGTCGACCGACGGGTCGCTCTGCGGCTCGGGCGCGCTGCCCGCGTCGGCCTTGATGACGATCGGCTCGCCGACGAACGGATTCTTGGTCACCGCGGAGGCGAACTTCGAGCTGAACTCGCCATAGCTCAGGTGCAACGACCGCTTGTCGATCAGCCCGAACGCCGCGGCATCCCAGAACGCCGTCGCCCCGCCGTTGCCCAGCACCACCTCGTAGCCGTCCGGCACCGAGAAGTAGTCCCGCAACCCGTTGCGGACCCGTCCGACCAAGTCTTTCACCGGCGCCTGCCGGTGCGAGGTGCCGAAAAGCGCGGCGGCGCTGGTGGCGAGCGCCTGCAATTGTTCGGGTCGGACCTTCGACGGGCCGGACCCGAACCGTCCGTCACCGGGTTTGATGTTGTCGGGGATCGTGAGCTGCTCAGCCATGATCACCAGGTTAGTGACCGGGCCCGAGGCTGACGATCACGTGGTCGGCGATGCCAGCGAAAGCCGACTTAATGTGATGTAAGTCACAGTGTACACATGTTCACGGATGCGCCACAGTGGCAATCAGGGGTCTAGAAAGTTTGCGATACCTGCGGTACTGTCGCTGGACATAGCGCGTCCAAATGTAAACCTCATTGGGAAGGCCGGGAATGGCCCAGGCAGGAACCGCCCAAAAGCGGGCACGGACGAATATTGTGCGACGTTGGCGTCGCAACATGGATGTCCTCGACGACCCGAAGTACGTGGAGATGCTCACCACACTGTCCGAGGGGTCGGTGCGGCGCAACTTCAACCCGTACACCGACATCGACTGGAAATCCCCCGAGTTCGCGGTCATCGACAACGACCCGCGCTGGAAACTGCCGGTGACCGACCCGCTGGGCCGGCACCCCTGGTACCAGGCGCAGTCCGAAGAACGCCAGATCGAAATCGGCATGTGGCGTCAGGCGAACGTCGCGAAGACCGGTCTGCACTTTGAGTCGATCCTGATCCGCGGCCTGATGGAGTACGCGTTCTGGGTGCCCAACGGGTCACCGGAGTACCGGTACTGCCTGCACGAGGCGGTCGAAGAGTGCAACCACACCATGATGTTCCAGGAGATGGTGAACCACATCGGCGCCGACGTGCCCGGCATGCCTCGCATGCTGAAATGGATTCAACCGTTCATTCCGCTGGTGGCCGGGCCGCTGCCGATCCCGTTCTGGTTCGGCATCCTCGCCGGCGAAGAGCCCATCGACCACACCCAGAAGAACGTGCTGCGCGAGGGCAAGGAGCTGCACCCGATCATGGAGCGGGTGATGGCCATCCATGTGGCCGAGGAAGCCCGCCACATCTCGTTCGCGCACGAGTACCTGCGTAAGCGAGTGCCGCAGCTGCCGCGCCGCAAGCGGTTCTGGCTCTCGCTGTATGTGCCGGTGACGATGCGGATCCTGTGCTCGGCGATCGTGGTTCCACCCAAGGCGTTCTGGAAAGAGTTCGACATCCCGCGCGAGGTCCGCAAAGAGGTGTTCTTCCGCTCGCCGGAGTCGCGTCAAATGCTGCGTGACATGTTCGGCGACGTCCGGATGCTCTGCCACGACACCGGTCTGATGAACCCGCTGGCCAAACTGATGTGGCGGATCTGCAAGATCAGCGGCAGGCCGTCGCGCTACCGTAGCGAACCGCAGCGCCAGCACCTGGCCCTCGCGCCGGCTGCGTAGAAGACCGGTTATTTATGCCGCACGTTATTACCCAGTCGTGCTGTAGCGACGGGTCCTGTGTTTACGCCTGCCCGGTGAACTGCATTCACCCGTCTCCGGACGAGCCGGGGTTCGCTACCGCCGAGATGCTCTACATCGATCCGGTGGCCTGTGTGGACTGCGGAGCCTGCGTGAGTGCCTGTCCGGTGGGTGCCATCGCGCCCGTTAGCCAGCTGACCTCCGAGCAGCAGCTGTTTATCCCACTCAACGCGTCGTACTACCCGGAGCTTTCGGCCGACCAGAAACTGCCGCCGACATCCAAGCTGGCGCCGGTGATCCCCGCACCACAGGTGCTCGGAAATCACAGCCATCATCGGGGGCCACTGACCGTAGCGATCGTAGGATCCGGGCCGGCCGCGATGTATGCCGCCGACGAACTGCTTACCCAACCCGGTGTGCGGGTGAACGTCTTCGAGAAGCTGCCCACCCCGTACGGCCTGGTTCGCGCCGGGGTGGCGCCGGACCACCAGACCACCAAACGGGTCACCGTGCTCTTCGACCGGATCGCCCGTCGCCGCGAATTCCGGTTCTTCCTCAACGTCGAGGTTGGCAAGCACCTGAGCCACGACGACCTGCTGGCGCACCACCACGCGGTCATCTACGCGGTCGGCGCGCCCAATGACCGGCGACTGGACATCAACGGCATGGGCATGCCGGGTACCGGCACCGCCACCGAGCTGGTGGCCTGGATCAACGGTCATCCCGATTTCACCGAGCTACCAGTCGATCTCAGCCACGAGCGGGTCATCGTGGTCGGCAACGGCAACGTCGCTCTCGATGTCGCCCGCGTGCTCACCGCCGACCCCGACGAACTGGCTCGCACCGACATTTCCGACCACGCGTTGCAGGCACTGTGCGCCTCGCGGGTGCAGGAGGTCCTGATCGCCGCCCGGCGCGGACCCGCGCACTCGGCGTTTACGCTGCCCGAGCTGATCGGGCTGACCACCAAGGCAGATGTTGTGCTCGCCGCCGCCGACCACGAGCTGGTGCTGCGCGACCTCGCAGGCGTCTCGGACGCCGTGACGAAGCAGAAGCTGGAGATTTTGAGCAAGCTCGGCGACGGGTCCGGCCCGCCGCTACGCCCGCGGATCCGGCTGGCCTACCAACTGACGCCTAACCGGGTGCTGGGTGAGCAGCGGGCCAACGGTATGGAGTTCTGCGTCACCGGCACCGACGAGGTGTGTCACATCGAGGCAGGTCTGGTGTTGACCTCGATCGGCTACCAAGGCAAGGCTATTCGCGACTTACCCTTCGACGACATCGCCGGAGTCGTGCCGAACAACGGTGGTCGAGTTATCGACCCCGACTCGGGTCAACCGGTGCATGGCGCATACGTGGCGGGCTGGATCAAGCGTGGCCCGACAGGGTTCATCGGCACCAACAAGTCGTGCGCACTGCAAACCGTGCAGCGGCTGGTCGACGATTTCAACGCTCGCTTGCTGCGCGATCCGATCGGCAGGCCGTCGGCATTGGACACTCTGGTCCGGACGCGTCAGCCCGCTGTTGTTGACGCCGCCGGCTGGCAGGCCATCGACGCTGCGGAAGTGTCCCGAGGCAGGCTCAGCGATCGGCCGCGCAACAAGTTCACCTCGATCGACGACATGCTGGCGGTCGCGGCCGCCGCGCCGGCCCCACCGCTGCGGCGCCGGCTGGCCGACCGGCTGCGCCAATTGGCTGACTTGGCCTAGGCCGATTGCTGGCCGATAGCAGCCGCGATCTCGTCGATGCTGACCTCGCGTACCGGCTGACCCAGCGACCAGTGGTGGCCGAACGGATCGGCGACTATGCCGTAGCGGTCGCCCCAGAACTGGTCCTCGAGTGGGGCGACCACAGTGGCGCCGGCGTCGAGCGCCCGCTGGAACTTGGCATCGACGTCGGTCACCGTCAGATGGATGGTGACCGGAGTTCCGCCCAGCGACGTCGGGGTCATCGACTTTCCGCCGGACATCTCTGGAAAGTCGTCGTTGAGCAGCACGGTGAATCCGTTGATGCGCAGCGCGGCGTGCATCAGCTTGCCGCCCGGACCGGGCACCCGCCCGAGTTCTTGCGCGTCAAAAGCCTTGACGTAGAAGTCGATCGCCGCTGCGGCGTCGCCAACGACAAGGTGCGGGGATAGTGCGGGTTCGACGGCGATTGCCATGTTGGTCTCCTTTGGTGTCGGTAGGTGTACGACTCTTTGACTCGAGCCGCGATGCAATCTCATCACCGGCCACCGACACCGACGCCGTCCCGGCGTCAGGCCTTGCGGACTTCGTCCCAGCCTTCGACGGATTCCGGGCTGCGCGGATCCGGGCCGACATAGATCGCCGACGGGCGGACCAGCTTGCCGAGCCGCTTCTGTTCGAGGATGTGGGCGCACCATCCGGCGGTGCGGCCACAGGTGAACATCGCCGGCATCATGTTGGGCGGCACCTGCGCGAAGTCCAGGATCACCGCGGCCCAGAACTCGACATTGGTTTCGATCGCCCGGTCTGGACGGCGCTCCCGTAGCTCGGAGAGCGCTGCCTGCTCGACCGCCGCCGCGACTTCGTAGCGCGGCGCATTCAGCCGCTTGGCGGTGGCGCGCAACACGCGTGCGCGCGGGTCTTCGGCGCGGTAGACGCGGTGTCCGAAGCCCATCAGCTTCTCGTGGCGGTCCAGAATCCCCTTGACCAGACCGCGCGCATCACCGGTGCGCTCGACCTCTTCGAGCATCGGCAACACCCGCGCCGGTGCACCGCCGTGTAGGGGGCCGCTCATCGCCCCGATCGCACCCGACAGCGCCGCCGCGACGTCGGCGCCGGTCGATGCGATCACCCGTGCGGTGAACGTCGAGGCGTTCATCCCGTGCTCGGCGGCCGAGACCCAGTACGCGTCGACGGCTTCGACATGCCTGGGATCCGGCTCGCCCTGCCATCTGGTCATGAAACGTGCTGTGACGGTTGAGCATTCGTCGATAACGCGCTGAGGAACCGCCGGCTGGTAGATGCCGCGTGCCGATTGGGCGACATAGGACAGTGCCATCACCGAGGCCCGGGCGAGCTGATCGCGCGCGGTGGCATCGTCGATGTCCAGCAGCGGCTTATATCCCCAAATCGGCGCGAGCATCGCCAGACCAGCCTGGACGTCGACCCGGACGTCTCCGCTGTGGATCGGTAGTGGGAACGGCTCTGCCGGTGGCAGCCCGTGGCCGAACTTTCCGTCCACCAGCAAAGCCCAGACGTCGCCGAAGGTGACGTGCGGGCCCACCAGGTCTTCGATGTCGACGCCGCGGTAGCGCAGGGCGCCGCCGTCCTTGTCGGGTTCGGCGATCTCGGTGGTGAATGCGACCACACCCTCGAGGCCGGCAACGAAATCTTCCGGGATCTTGTCCGGGATGACAGTCATGGCCGAATTCTCCCACGCCGGTCCAGGGGGGTCGCTACCGGTCGGTAACTAGCATTGGCGAGCACTCAGCATCCGGTGCCGGCTCGCAGCGTGCGACAGGCATCATGGAGCCGCGTCGGCGACAATCTGGTGATCCTCCGACGAAAAGCGTTGCGCGGCAACGTATGGATATTGTCGAAGTTGACGACGCAATCGCTGGGAGTGCCCGTCAGTGCCGTCACCATGACAGCACCAATCCGGTCAGCCACCGGATCCCGGGTGAGAACCAGTACGGGCCGGTCGCCGCCAGGGTTGCGGCAAATCACCGTTCACCCCTTTGCATCGGTCCAGTCGCTCCACTCTTCGGCGGGTCCCCAATCGGCGATGTTGGCCAGCGACGTCTCGTCATGGGTGAGCGGGTGTTCGGCGCAGCCGGCAACATCGTGGTCGGCAGCGAGCTCGGCGAGATGGCGCCGCATCGCATCCCGCAACAACCCCGACCGATCCACGCCCAGTCGTTGCGCCCAATGGTCGGCCGCGGCCACATCGGCATCGTCCGCCCGGAAACTCACCATTGCCATTCATGCACGGTACGTCGTCAGACGTCCTCACCGCGTTCCCGACTTGGCTCAAATTTGTGCGCATCGTTACCGAGAGTGTTTGGTTTGGGGTTGCGGAGGTGTTGGGGTCGCGGGTCTGCGGCGGTGCGGGTTTGTTTGTCGGCCCGGATGTCCACGACGCGGTAGACAGCCGGGTAGTGTCAACGAATTTCTCGATGCCCCAATGTGTTTGAGTTTCGATACATTGGCGGTAGTGACTGGCCCCGGTAACCCAAGCTAGTTGTTTGTCGGTGGCGGTTGGGGCTGGAAGGGTTCATACCACCACCAGTTGGCGCGCTCGCCGGTTGGTCCCGGGCAGGGCGCCACCGCGGGCGGGGGTTGAGTTGGTGGGCGTGCCAGCGGTCCCGGGCTCAGTGATCGGCCGGCGTTGTCGGTGACTACGAGGGCGCCTGCGGGTCCGGTGATGGTGATGACGCCACGATGGTGCAACCGGTGATGATAAGGGCATAGCAGCACCAGGTTGGCCAACTCCGTGGGGCCGCCGTCTTCCCAGTGCCGGATGTGATGGGCGTGCAGACCACGGGTGGCACCACAGCCAGAAACCACGCACATGCGGTCGCGATGCTCCAGCGCGCGGCGAAGCCGCCGGTTGATCAGCCGCGTCGCCCGGCCGGCACCAATGACCTCGCCGTGCCGTTCGAACCAGACCTCACACGTCGCATCACAGGTCAGGTATCGGCGTTCGGCGTCGGACAGCAGCGGACCCAGATGCAGGGCCGAAACGCGCTGCTCCACATCGACATGCACCACCACGGTGGTGTGCTGCCCGTGTGGGCGGCGGGTGGCCTCGGCGTCCCAGCCCGCCTCGACCAGGCGCATAAACGCCTCGGCGGTGCTAGGCAACGGGGGCCGGTGATCTGAAGCGCCCGCGCCATCGCCGTGATCGTGGTTCCACTCGGCGATCAGCGCATCACGATGAGACGCCAAGGCGGCGTCGAACTTCGCAGCGTCATGGCGGCCGAGGGTGATCCGGTAGCAGCTGCCCTGCTCGGTGGTGGTCGCGGTGATCGAGCGCTCGGGCTCTTGCCGAGGTTCGGGTTCGGGTCGCGGTTCCAACTTGACCGCGGTGCGCAGCTGGCTGACCGTGGCAACGCTGGCCAGCGCCGCGTAGTGCTCGTCGGATCCCGCACCGGCCCGCGCCGCGATGACGCCGACCTGATCGACCGACAGCCGGCCCTCGCGCATGCCCTGGACGCAACGCGGGAACTCCGCCAGCCGGCTCGCGATCGCGGTGACCGTGTGGGCGTTGGCCGGCGAGCAACCCGTCTTCCAGGCCACCAACACCGGCACCGACCGCGCACCGGTGGCCCCCCACAATTGGTCGCGATCGATCTCGGCCACGATCTCCACGATGCGCCCATCAATCGCGTTGCGCTGACCGGTCAACTCCGCCAGCTGGTCGAACAGCACCTCAAGACGCTCGCTAGGAGTCACCACCACAGCGCCAGCGGATGCGATCGAAGACATGACGTCATCATCGCAGCCACCACCGACAAGACCCGACCCCCGCTTCTGAATTAGTGCGCACATCCCGCAGCCCACCCGGTAAGCAGTAGCTCAATCCGCCGCGACCACCGCCAACCCCGATTCGTGATCCAAGTCGGGTCATTCATGCACGGTACGTCGTCAGACGTCCTCGCCGCGTTCATCCAGCCGCGAGTAGCGTTGATGCGGTGGCAGAACCAGACAACGAGCACCTGGCCGCGATGCGGCTGGAGTACGGATCCGTTGAGAAGGACGGCAGTCCCGACCTCGACGTCGAATGGCTCGACGATGGCTGGCTTGCCTTGCTGCGCAAGTGGATTGGCGATGCCGAACGCGCGGGGATCGCCGAGCCCAACGCGATGGTGTTGGCCACTGTCGAGTCGGGAAGACCGGTCAGCCGGTCGGTGCTGTGCAAGGGTGTCGACGAGAACGGAATCACGTTCTTCACCAACTACGACTCGGCCAAGGGCGACGAGCTCGCGGCCACGCCCTACGCATCGGCGACCTTTCCCTGGTACTTGCTGAACAGGCAGTTTCACATCCGCGGTCCAGTCACCAAGGTCGACCCGCAGGCAAGCCAGGACTACTGGTCGAAGCGGCCGCGCGGCTCGCAGCTGGGCGCGTGGGCGTCGCATCAGTCCCGGCCGATCGCCTCCCGCGCTGCGCTGGTCGAGCAGCTCGCCGAGGTGACGGCCCGCTTCGCCAACGACGAGCAGGTCCCAGTCCCGCCGAACTGGGGTGGATACCGCATCGCGCCCGACGTCGTCGAGTTCTGGCAGGGCCGGGAAGACCGGCTGCACAACCGGATTCGCGTCATCGACGGTCGTGTCGAACGCCTGCAGCCTTAGGGGGAAGTCGGCCGATCGAGTTCGTCGAACCTCGCGAGCGCGGCGTCGAGGTCTGCCTCGTCGAAGACCTCGCAGCGGTTGACCATGTCGGCTTCAAGCGTGTAAATGAGGATCCCGCGCCACTCGGCATTGAGGCCCTCTGGTGAGGTCTCGTTGACGGCATGGGTGAGGACGGCTCCAAGCTCGCTCAGGCGATGCACGGCTTCGATCTCCACCCTGATATCCGGTGTGACATCCCACATCGCGCGAAGGTATGAGGGCAGATCAACCGCGTCGACCGTGAGGACGGGTCGATGGTCGACAAACACCGAATCCGGCGTCGTCGCTGGCAGCTCCCCCTGATTAAACACAGCACAGGTCCTTGCCATCGCCGACCATGTGCGCGCGTAGGGTGCCGCTTCGCCGGCCATGTATCGGGCGTCGAGCTCCGCGAAGGCGGCGTCGATGTCGTCGGGATCGAACATGACGTGCGCCGTGAGGCGATCGTCGGTATCGAGCTCGGCGATGCCTAGCATTTCGACGCCGAAATCCCCCTGCTGCAGGTCGCGGTTTGGGGCAGAGATACGGGTCAGGGCGAGGCGCTCCCCGCGGATCGCAATGACAGTCGACGTTACGTCAGCCACAGCCTCGGCCAGAGCTTGAAGATTCGCGATCACGATGTCGCGTCCTTCCCAGACGCCGATGTTCACCACGCGGCGGCGATCATCGACAAAGGTATTTTCTGCCAGTATCTCGGCCGCCGCCGCCCAATTGCGTGCCCGGGTGTGGGCGAAGAAGCGCTCATCCGCTCGGGCTGCCGCATTCTCCGGCCGCGACGCCTGTGGTTGCAATTCATCGAAGCGGGCCAAGGCAGTGTCGAGGTCTGCCTCGTCGAAAATCTCGCAGCGGCTGATCAGGTCGCCTTCGACCGTGAAGATGTCCGCCATGCGCCACTCGCCGTCGAAACCCTCTTGTGAGGTCCCGCTTGACACAAGGGTGACGACTGCTCCGAGGTCGCTCAGCCGATGCACGGCCTCGATGTAGACGTTGTACGCGCCATCGTTTAACGCCGCACGGATGTATGCCTTCAGGTCACCCGGCCCGACCGCGGCAAGGGACCTATGGTCGATGTCGACAAAGTCTGCAGTCGTCGCAAAGATTTCGCGTCTATTCAGCGCGGCACACGCCTGCATCATGACCGACCAGGTGTCCGCGTGAGCGGCCGCTTCCCCGGCGAGGTATCGAGCGTCGAGTTCCTCGAAGGCGCGGTCGATGTCGGCAATGTCGAATGCGACGCCAGCCGCGATCCGATTGTCAACGTCGATTTCGGCGATGGAGAGCATCTCGGCGCCAAACTCGTCGGGCGCCAGGCCGCTGAACCTGTAACGTTGACGAACGAGGGCGAGACGCTTCCCGCGGGTCGCAATGGCGCTCGACGTTATGCTCTCGACGCCGACCTCGACAGTGGCTCGCATGTCCGCGATGTGTACATTTCGGCCCAGTCGGACCCCTGCGTTCCCGACACGACGGCGATCGTCTATGACCATGTCGTCGGCCAGTAGCTCCGCCATGTCGGTCCAATCGCCGACCGAGAAGCAAGCCTGGTATCGCTCGATTAATTGAGTTGCCGCATTCTCCAGTTGTCGCGGCTGGAAATGCAATTCGTCGAAGCGGGCGAGCGCGGCATCGAGGTCTGTCTCGTCGAACTGCTCGCAGCGGCTGATGAGGTCACCTTCGACGGTGAACACCTCGACCATCCGCCAATCAGCTTCGAAGCCCTCGGGTGAGGTCCCTTTCAGTGCGTGGGTGACGACGGCTCCGAGTTCGCTCAGCCGATGCACAGCCTCGATGCAGATGCTGATGTCCGGAGTGAGGTCCCAGGCGGCACGAAGGGATGCAGCCAGATCAACCGCCTCCATCGTTACGAGCGGTCGATGATCGATGAAAACCGAATCCGGTGTCGCCGGTGGGAATTCGTGCCGATTGAACGCAACGGACGCCCGGGCAATCACCGACCACGTGCGCGCGTGGGCGGCCGCTTCGCCGGCAAGGTAACGGGCGTCGAGTTCTTCGAAGGCGGCGTCGAGGTCGTCGGCATCGAACCCGACGCGTGCGACGATCTGGTTTTCGCCGTTGATCTCAGAGACGCATAGCGCCTCGGTTCCCCCCCAGCTGTCCGACACGAAGTAACGACCGAGGGCGAGGCGCCCGCCACGGGTCGCAATCACCGTTTGCGTCATGCTCTTGACTCCGACGTCGGCGATCGCCCGCTGGCTTGCGATCTCGGCATCTCGCCCGTGCGTGACCCCGGCGTTGATCACGTGACGACGATCATCCATAGAAAAGTCGTCGGCGATCAATTCGGCAAGGGCGTCCCAATTGCGGGCTGCGAAGTAGGACCCGAAGCGTGATTCTGCTTGGCTTGCCGCATTTTCCAGTCTCCGCGCTTGCGGCTGCAGTTCCTCAAAGCGGGCGAGCGCGGCATCGACATCTGTCTCGTCGAAGATTTCGCAGCGGTCGATCCGATCGCCTTCGACGATCAGGAGTTGGATCATTCGCCACTCGGCGTCGAAGCCCTCTGGCGAGGTGTCGTGCGCCCTATCGGTAACGACCGCTCCGAAATTGCTGAGTCGGTGCACCGCCTCGACGTGGATGCTGAGGTTTGGCGTGAGATCCCGCGAGGCCCGGATGTAGGCGCTCAAGTTGCTTGACGTGAACAGCGCACCTCGCCGGTGGTCCATAATGTCGAAGTCCCGCCCCGAAAATTCATGCCGGTTGAACGCGGCATAGGTTTCAACAATGACCGACCAGGTACGTGAGTGAGCCGCCGCTTCGTCAGCGAGGTATCGGGCTTCGAGTTCGGCGAACGCGGCGTCGACGTCTTCGAGATCGAAGATGACATCCGCCGCGATTCGTCCGTCGGAATCGACCTCGACGATGTTCAGTACGTCGTTTGCAATCGCTTCGGGGTCGCGGCCCACGGCTCTGACACGCGTGAGGGCGAGTCGGTCCTCACGAGTTGCTATGACGCTCAAAAATTTACAGGTAAAGCCGACCTCGGCCGTCGCCTGCAAATCTTCGATCGCGGCATTTCGACCAGTTCTGATCCCGGCATTCACCACCCGCATACGGTCATCTACGCTGACGTTTTCGGCACATAACTCGGCGACCGCGTCCCAGTCGCGGGCCTCTAAGTATTGACAAAGGCCCTCGTACGCTTGGCTTGCCGCGTTTCTCAGCGCTGGCCGACTTAGCTGATCGAACCGTGAGATCGCGGCGTCGAGGTCTGCCTCATCGAACATTTCGGTCCGGTTGATCAGGTCACCCTCGACCGTCAAGAGATCGATCGCCCGCCATTCGGCATCGAAGCCGTCTCGTGACGTTCCTTTCATCACATGGGTGACGACTGCTCCGAAACTGCTGAGCCGATGCACCGCCTCGATGTGGATGCTGAGGTCTGGCGTGAGGTCCCAAAGGGCGCGGAGGGACGCGGTCAGATTGCTGGATGCGAATGGTGTACCTCGCCGATGGTCGACGATGACCCACTCCGCTCCGGTGAGTTCCCGCTGATTGAACGCGGCGTAGATACTTGTGATGACCGACCACGTGTGCGCGTGGGCGGCGGCTTCGCCGGCGAGGTATCGAGCATCAAGCTCGGCGAAGGCGGCGTCGATGTCGTTGAGGTCGAATGCGATGGACGCCACGATCCGTTCGTCGGCGTTGATCTCTTCTACGACAAAGACTTCCGTGCGAAACGCCTCGGACCCTCGATCACCGCCCGCGTAGCCGGTGCGCATCAGGAAGAGGCGCTCGCCGCGGGTCGCAATGACGGTCGGCATGACGTTTGTAATCCAGACGTCGGCGATAACGCGCAGGTCCGCCATTTGGGCATCTCGACCGTGTCGGACACCTGCGCCAACTACTCTACGGCGATCGTCACTGAAATAATCGTCGGCCAGCATGTCCGCGATTGCGTCCCAGTTGCGGGCAGCGTATTGCCGCTGAAAGCGATCGCCCACTCGGCTTGCCGCGTTTTCCAGCCGATGCGGCTGCAGGTGCAGTTCGTCGAAGCGGGCGAGTGCGGTGTCGAGGTCTGCCTCGTCGAAGATTTCGACGCCGCTGATCCGGTCGCCGTCGACCGTGGAGATGTTGACCATCCGCCACTCGGCGTCGAAACCCGCCTGTGAGGTCCCATTCGCGACGTCCGTGACGACCGCTCCGCGGGCACTTAGCCGATGCACCGCCTCGATGTGGATGCTGAAGTCTGGCGTGAGGTCCCAAAAGGCGCGGAGGTTCGCGTTCATTTCGCTGGACGCGAACGATGTACCTCGCCGGTGGTCGATACCGACCCAGTCCGCCGCAGGCAGTTCGCGCCGGTTGAACGCGGCGGAGGCCAGCGCGATAACCGACCACGTGTGCGCGTGAGCCGCTGCCTCGCCGGCGAGGTATCGGGCATCGAGCTCCGCGAACGCCGCATCGATGTCTTCCAGGTCGAAAATGACGATTGCTTGTATCCGCTCGTCGGTGTCGATCTGATCAAGGCACAGCGCCTCGCTGTAGAACATCTCGGACGCTCGGTCGCTGGGCGACGATCGGAAACGACCGAGGAGAAGCCGCTCCCCGCGAGTCGCGATAACCCCTAAGTTATCGAGCGTGAAATCAGCAGTGGCGCGGAAGTTTTCGATGAAGACGTCGCGCCGGTCCCAACGCCCGGCATTCACGCCACGACGGCGATCCTCGAGGTAGCTGTCCTCGGTCAAAATTGTCGCCAGTGCCGCCCAATCGCGGGACGCATAGCAGGCAAAGAAGTGCTCGTAGACCCTGGCCGCCACGTTTTCCAACCGTCGCGGCTGCAAGCGCAGTTCATCGAACCTCGCCAGCGCGGCGTCGAGGTCTTCCTCATCGAACAGCTCGCAGCGGTTGAACTGGTCGCCTCCGACCGCCAGAAGTCCGATCATCCGCCACTCGGCGTAGAAGCCTTCCGGAGAGGTCCCATAGGCCACGTGGGTGACGACTGCTCCGTGGTTGCTTAGCCGATGCACAGCCTCGATGTAGATTTTGTGGTCCGGCGTGACGTCCCATGCAGAACGGATGTACGCGGTCAGATCACTCGCGTCGAACGTTTCGCGTACCCGGTGGTCGGTAGTCACCCAATCCGACATCGTCTGGGGTAGCTCGTGCCTGTTGAGTGTGGCGTAGGCCCCGGTAACCAGCGACCAGGTGTTCGCATGGGCCGCGGCCTCGCCGGCCAGGTAGCGGGCGTCGAGTTCGGCGAACGCCGCGTCGATGTCTTCCAGGTCGAAGATGACGAGCGCCGCGATTCGTCCGTCGGAATCGATCTCGACGATCTGCGGGGCCTCGCTTGCAATCGCCTCGGGGTCGCGGCCCGAGGCGCGGACACGTATGAGGGCGAGGCGGGCTCCACGAGTTGCTATGACGCTCAACATTTTCAAGGTGAAGCCGACCTCGGCGGCCGCCTGCAAATCTTCGATCGCTGCATCTCGACCTTTTCTGATCCCAGCATTCACCACCCGCCGACGGTCATCGACGGAGATGTTTCTCGCCGATAACTCGGCGGCTGCGTCCCAGTCGCGGGCGTCCAAGTATTGACAAATGCGGTCGTACGCTTGGCTTGCCGCGTTTTTTAGCGACGGCCGACTCAGCTCATCGAACCGCGTGATGGCAGCGTCTAGGTCTGTCTCGTCGAAGACCTCAGAGCGGTTGACCAGGTCGCCTTCGAGCGTGATAAAGCTGATCACCCGCCACTCGGCGTGGAAACCCTCTTGCGTGGTCTCACGCGCCACGTGGGTGACGACTCCGCCAAAGTCGTTCAGCCGATGCACCGCCTCGATGAAGTTGCCCAAGTCAGATGAGCGGTTCCACGCGGTGCTAAGCAGCGCAGGCATTTCACCCGGCGGAAATGATGCCCCTCGCCGGTGGTCGATGTTCACCCAATCTGGCGTCGTCGCAAACAGTTCTTGCCGGTTGAGCGCGGCAATGCCTTGCGTAAAGACCGTCCAGGTGTGTGCGTAGGCTGCAGCCTCGCCAGCGAGATACCGGGCATCGAGTTCGGCGATTGCGGCCTCGAAGTCGTCGAGGTCGAATAAGGCGCCCGCCGTGATCCGGTTGTCGGCGTCAACCTCAAAAACGTCGAGCACATCGGCCCCCTGCAAGCCGCGGAACGAGCCACGAAGACACGCGAGGGCGAGGCGCTCCCCGCGGGTCGCGATGACGGTGGATGTAAAGCTCTCGACCCCGGCCTCGGAAGATGCTCGCAGGCTTGCGGTTTGGAGTTCCCGACCGCGAATTACTCCACCGTTGACCACGCGACGATGGTCGACTGTGACAACGCCCTCGGCTAACGTCTCGGCGATTTGCATCCAGTCGCGAGCCGCGAAGCAGCTCCACAAACGCTCGGCCACTCGGCTTGCCGCGTTTTGAAGCCGTCGCGCCGGCTGACTGAGCTCCTCGAACCTGGCGAGCGCGGCGTCGAGGTCTGCCTCGTCAAAGATTTCGCAGCGGTTGCCCAGATCGCCTTCGACCGTCAACAGCGTGATCTGCCGCCACTCGGCGTCGAAGCCCTGTTCAGAGGTGCCGTACGTGGCGTGGGTGACGACCGCACCGAGACTGGTCAGCCGATGCACAGATTCGATGAACGAACGGAAATCCGGCGTGAGGTCCCACGAGGCGCGAACATACGCGGTCAGACCATCTGCGTCCAACGTTGTGCGCAGTCGGTGGTCGATCGTCAAACAGTCCGGCGTCGTCGGCAATGTCTCGTGTAGGTTGGCCGCGGTATTACCACGTGTGATCACCGACCATGTGTGCCTGTGGGCGGCTGCCTCGCCAGCGACGTAGCGGGCGTCGAGCTCTGCGACGGCTGCATCGAAGTCGTTGAGGTCGAACGCGATTCCGGCGACGAGCCGCTCGTCGGCGTTGATCTCGTCGACGATGAGTAGCTCCGTGACGAACGCCTCGTGCCCCTGATCGCGGCTTGACAAACTGATGCGCATGAGGGCGAGGCGCTCACCGCGGGTCGCCACGACGGTCGACGTCCGGTTCGTGAGCCAAAGTTCGGCGCGCGCCCGCATGTCTTCGATGTGGGCGTCTCGACCGTGTCGGACTCCGGAGCCGACCACCCGACGGCGATCGTCACTGGAATAGTTGTCGGCCAACACCTCCGCCATGGCCTGCCAGTCGCCCGCCGCGTAGTACGCCGTGAAGCGGTCGGCCACTCGGCTTGCCGCGTTTTCCAGCCGCCGCGCCGGCTGACTGAGCCGATCGAACTGCGTGAGCGCGGCGTCAATGTCGGCCTCGTCGAAGATTTCGACACGGTTGATAAGGTCGCCTTCGATCGTCGCGAGTAGGACCATGCGCCACTCGGCGTGGAAGCCCTCTTGGGAGGTCCCATACGCGACGTGGGTAAGGACGGTTCCGACGTCGCTAAGTCGATGCACAGCCTCGATGGCGATGTTGATGTCCGGGGTGAGTTCCCATGTGGCACGGAGGAATGCGGCCAGATCATCCGCTGCGAATGTGGCAACCGGCCGATGGTCAATGTATATCCAGTCGGCCGTCGTCCCGAAAGGTTCGTGCCGATTTAGCGCGGTGAAAGCCTGCATGATGGCAGACCATGTGTCCGCATGGGCGCCCGCTTCTCCAGCGAGGTAGCGTGCATCGAGCTCCTCGAGCGCGGCGTCAATGTCGTTGGCGTCGAACCAAACATACGCCGCGATGCGGTCGTCGGCATTGATCTCAACGACGCTGAGTGCCTCGGTGTGGAAGGCCTCGGCCCGTTGATCAGACCATGACCAGCGGGCACGATTGAGGACAAGGCGTCCGCCGCGGGTCGCGATGGGGCATGGTGCCGCGAACGTGATTTCGAGGTCGGCCATTGCCTGCAGGCTTGCGATCGCGACATCACGACCGCGCCCGATCCCGGCGTTCACCACGGGACGGCGATCGTCGCTGTAAAAATCGTCGGCCAGGATCTCGGTTACGCCGTCCCAATCGCGCGCCGCGAAGTACGCATGGGTTTGCTCGTCGGCTCGGCTTGCCGCGTTTTCCAGCCGCCGCGCCGGCCGGCTGAGCTGTTCGAACTTCGTGATCGCGGCGTCAAGGTCCGCTTCGTCGAAGATCTCAGCGCGGTCGATCAGTTCGCCTTCGACAGTCATAAGTACGACGACTCGCCGCTCAGCGTCGAAGCCCTCTCGCGAGGTTCCCTTCGTCACCTGGACGAAGATCGCTCCGAGGCTGTTCAGCCTATGCACTGTCTCGATGAAGGAACTTGGGTATTCCTCGCCCCATACGTTACGGAGGTATGCGGTCAGATCGCCGGGGGCAAAGGCGATTCCGCGCTGGTGATCCAGGTTGACCCAGTTCGGTGTTGTCGCTGGCAGCTCGTGCCGGGCGAGCGACTCATAAGCGCGGACGATGACCGACCATGTGTGCGCGTGGGCCGCCGCTTCGCCGGCGAGGTAGCGGGCATCGAGCTCGGCGATGGCGGCGTCGAAGTCGTCGAGGTCGAACCCGACGATCGCGACGAGCTGCTCGTCGTCGTTGATCTCGTTGACCGTGAGCATCTCGCTAAGAAATGCTTCGGGTCCTTCGTTGCGACCCGAGAGGCTAAGACGCCCGAGGAGAAGGTTCCTCCCGCGGGTCGCGATATCGGTCGGCGTCGCGTTTGTGGTGAAAACTTTGGCGATTGCACGCATGGACGCCATCGCGGCATCCCGGCCATCTAAGACTCCTGAGCCCACCACCCGACGGCGATCGTCGGTGGAAAAGTTGTCGGCCAGCATCGCTGCTATTGCGTCCTGGTCGCCCGCCGCGAAGTGCACCAAGAAACGTCGACTCGTTTGGCTTGCCGCATTTGCGAGCTTCCTGCCCTGACGGTGCGCCTCTTCCTCGAACCGGCCATGTGTGGCGTCGAGTTCGGCGATCGCGGCGTCCATGTCATCGAGGTCGAACCACACTTGCAGTGTGATTCGACCCTCCTCATCGACGCCGTATACCTGAAGAAATTCGTCCTGCGGAGCCCCGGGGCTCACGTCGGCAGTGCCCAACGTCATTCGAGCGAGAGCCAGGCGCTCGCCGCGCACGGCAATATCGACGAGGCTCGCTCGCATGATCCCTGCCTCGAGATCGCGCCTCGTCTGACCTATCACCTCATCCGCACGGAATTCCGTCGGTTTGAAGCCGACGACCTTCCGTCGACTCTCGACAGAGCCCTCGGGTGCGAACAGCCGCTCGAATTCGTCCCAGGCCTCGCGATCAATCGCGGCCATCACCTGTTGGCTCGCTTTGACGGCCGCGTTATGAAGCTCGACGCTGGGAACTTCGGGCGGAGCCGGTGCAGGCGGAACGGTGTGCTCGCCGAGAAGACGGTGCGCCTCTTCGGCAAGTGCCGCAGCACCTTTCCGTTCGTACAAATCGACCGCTCGCTCGGCAGCGGCTCGCGACCCGACGACGTCGCCGGCGGTGCCCAAAACCGTCGCCAGCGCCAGACATGCGTCGCCGTGATCGACCAGCGCGTCAGTCCGTTCGGCCAGGGCGACGGCAGCTTCGGCTTGCCGGCGGGCCTCGTCGTGATCACCCTGGCGGGAAAGGAGCTGCGCACGCAGCATGCGCCATGCCATCGCCGGCTTCAGCGCGTGGCCGGCGAGACGCTCACTCTCCGTACATAATTCGTCTGCCTCGGCCTCTTGGCCGAGTGCGAGGCAGGCGCGGCCCAGCAGCGCGGCGGTCTCGGCGGTGTCGGCGTCGAGACCCATCCGGCGAAAACCGTTGTAGGCCTGACGCAGATGCGGTTCGGCAGCGGCAGGATCATCGACGACGAGCTCGACGATACCGGCGAACTGCTCAACTTCGAGTAGTGCGTGGCGCAAGCCGAGCTCGGTGACCGTGCGCCGGGCCGAGTCGATCATGCGTCGGGCTGCCTCGGCGCGGCCACGGAAAGCCTCCAACACGGCCTGGCATCGGGTCGACGTCGCTTCGACCGCAGGCGAATCGGTCGTGATTCGCAGCAGCCGCACCACGTCAAGGCACCGTCCGCCCGCGCGCGGAACCGGATTGGGTCCCCACAGCGCCGCAAGCGGCGCACCGGCCAGCACTGCATTGACCCGGCGGTGCTCACCGGCGCGCCGCGCCGCGGTGAGTGCATCGTCCAGCGCGATTTCGCAGTCGCCGACTCTGCCGAGGCGGGCAAGACACGCGGCACGCACGGTATGCGCCTTCGCTTCGCCTGCGGCGTCATCCAATGCGGCCAGGTTCTCGGCGGCTGCGCCCAGCGCGGCCTCGATTTCGTCCAGTCGCTCAGGATGAATCAGCATCGAGAGTTCGCCGTCGAAGCACGTCGCCCATGCCGAGAGCCGGGTCGAACCAGTTGTCGCTCTTTGTAATTGGGAGACAGCGCCCGCCGCTGTAGCCACGTCACCTGCGGCCAGCAGAGCCTCGCAGCGCGCGACCAATAGGTTGGCCGCCTGATCGTCGCGGTCCGGCAGCTCGTCGTCAATCTCCTCCAGCGCGTGCAGGGCCCGGTCGTAGAGGTCGGCGGCGCCTTCGTAACCGAGGCGAGCCATCGACTGGTCCGCCGCGCGTCGGCAGTAGTCAACGGCCTTGGAAGCGTTACCCGCCCATGCGCATTCGAAGTAGTGGTAAGCCAGCTCAGCCAGCAGCTCGTCATCGGCGCCGGGCTGAGTCTCCAGCGTCGTGGCGATGCGCTGATGCAGCCGCATGCGCCGCACCGACGCCAGCTCTGCCAACAGCGACTGTCGCACGAGGGCGTGGTTGAACCGGTAATTGCCGCCGGGCTCTTCGATGACGATGCCGGCCTTGCACGCTTCATCGAATGCGTCGACGAGGTCGCCACCGACCACCCGCTCGACCAGTTCCAAGCCAAATCGGCTGCCGACGACCGCTGCTGCCCCAAGGGCTTTGTTGGTCTCGGGCGTAAGCCGCGAAAGCCGGCGGCTTACCGCTTCGCGAACCCCTTGCGGCAGGGTGCTCGGATCCCAGTGGCCGCCACTTTCCTCGACGTGGCGCAGTGCCTCGATGAGGAAGAACGGGTTGCCGCCGGTGACCGATGCCAATGCCCGGGCCAGCTCTTCGTCGTTGTAGCCGGCCTCGGCGACGTAGGCGGTCACGTCGTCCTCGTCCAGGCCGCTGAGCTGAATGCGGCTGGCCGTGCCGTCACGGTGCAGGTCGGCGAGCATCGCCGCCAGCGGGTGGGAGCGGTCGAGGTCGGTGCTGCGGTAGGTGCCGACGATCTGCACGCGAGCGTGCTCGCCGAAGCGCAGCAGATGCCGCAACAGCAGCAGCGTGGGTTTGGCTGCCCAGTGCAGGTCATCGAGAATCAACACGACCGGCGCACCCGCCGAAGCAAGCCCCAGCAGAGCGACGACGGCATCGAATAGTGCAAAGCGTTCGGTATCCGGGTCGGCACGGGTCGGCGCGGCTAGATCAGGTAGGACATCGGTCAGCCCGGGAACCAGCGCGAGTAGAGCCTCCACGCCGCGCAGCCCCCGCAGCCCATTGGCACCGAGGCACGGCACCAGCGAACGCAGGGCTTCCGCGAACGGCTGGTACGCCGCACCGAGGTCCTCGTCGCAACGGCCGTAGATCACCAGTGCGCCTTGGTCGTAGGCCTGCCGAGACCATTCACCGGCCAGCCGCGTCTTGCCCACACCTGGTTCGCCCGCGATCAGCACGGCGTTCGTGCCACCGGTAAGCGTGGTCTGCCACGCGGAAAAGAGCTGGCCGAGCTCGAGCCCGCGCCCGACGAACGGTCCGGGACCGGCGAGCACCGGGGGCAGGCTCGGGCGCTCGATCGGCTCATCGGGTGGGGCTTCCTGACGATGGTCGTCCGCGGTTTCCAAGCGGAGTTCGAAAACGTGCTCCGGGCGCGCGAGGTTTTTCAGCTGGCGCATCCCCAAGTCGGTGAGCACGACGTCGTCGGACAAGGAGTCGATGACGAGTTCTGCGGTCGCACCCGAGCACAGGATCTGGCCACCGGCGGCCAGCGATCGCAGGCGGGCGGCCCGGTTGACTGCCCGGCCGAAGTAATCGCCGTCGCGAAGCTCGGCTTCCCCGGTGTGCAGTGCCACCCGGATACGCATGGGCGCCCGCAACGCCCAGGGCTCGTGGACGGTCGCGTCTTGCAGCTCGACGGCTGCGGCGGCCGCCGCTGACGGCCGGTCGAAGACCGAAAACGTGGCATCGCCCTCGCCGCGGGTCTTGATCAGCCGTCCTCCGCGTGAAGTGACGACCTGTTCGACGAGCTCGTCGTGGCGTGCCAGCGCCACGCCCATCGCGTTGGCGTCTGCCTCCCAGGCCGCGGTCGAGCCCTCGATGTCGGTCAGCAAGAAAGTCACCGCGCGAGTGACCGCTGGAAGGTTCTGTGCCACCGGAACATCCAGCGAGGCATCCTGCGCGACGATCGCGGCCTCGAGCCGCCGAAGCTCGGGTCCGGGGTCCACCCCCAAGTCGTCCGCCAGCAACGACCGTGCCCGTTGATAGGCGCCAAGGGCTTCACCCTGCCTGCCGGCGCGATACAGGGCGAGCATCAATTGCCCCCAACGCCTTTCGCGCAGCGGCGCATCGGCCACCGCCGCCTCAAGGTCGCCGACGACTTCTGCGGCACGACCGGTCGCGAGCAGCGCGTCGGCTCGATCTTCCACCAGCGCGGCATGGCCCTCGATCCACCGCGTCTTTTCGGATATTCCCCGCCGGCCATCGGGCAGTTCGGGGATACCGCGCCAGAGGACAAGCGCTTCCTCGAAGCGCGCCACCGCTTGGCCGAGGTCGCCAGCGGTGGCGGCATCGCGTCCCCGGCGGGCGGCCGATTTGTAACGCGAGGCATCAACGTCGCTTTCGGCCAGGGTCCAACCCGCTCCCTCTGTCAAAACGAAGCCGTCGCCCAGGACGCGACGCAGCGAGGAGATGTGGGTCTGCAAGGCTTTGGCGGCGGTGCGCGGCGGATCCTCGCCCCAGAGCAATTCGACGAGTGTGTCGGCCGACACAACAGAGCCTGCGTGCAGCCCGAGCATTGTGAGGATGGCGCGAGGTTTGGCGCCCGGGACAGCGACGGGCGTCCCGTCTTGTCGGACCTGAAGAGGTCCCAAAACCCCCAGCTCCACGGCTTGAAGCGTAGTCACGTTCCCGATCGTGCGTGTGGCGATTCAACACGCGGTCAAGATCGAGTAAAGCCGTGTTGTCCGCGACTCGACCCCGGGCAGGCGCGCCGTCCCGATAACGACTACCTTCAGCTATAAGCAACCTTGTAGGGCCAGCATCAGCCGAGACCGCAAAGGGGTTCCAGTGGCCGCAACCGACGACTCCGCCACTCTCCAGTACCCGGGTGGTGAGTTGGATCTCGACATCGTCCACGCCACCGACGGAGCCGACGGCATCGCGCTCGGCTCGCTGCTGTCCAAGAGCGGCTACACGACCTTCGACAACGGCTTCGTCAACACAGCTTCTTGCAAGAGCTCGATCACCTACATCGACGGTGACGCCGGCATCCTGCGGTATCGGGGCTACCCGATCGAGCAGCTCGCCGAGAAGTCGACATTCATCGAGGTGAGCTACCTGCTCATCTACGGCGAGCTGCCCACCAAGGAGCAGCTGGCCACTTTCACCCGCCAGATCCAATTGCACACGATGCTGCACGAGGACCTCAAGCGGTTCTTCGACGGCTTTCCGCGCAACGCCCACCCGATGCCGGTGCTGTCCAGCACCGTCAACGCGCTCTCCGCGTACTACCCGGATTCGCTTGACCCGATGGACACCGAGCAGGTCGGGCTTTCCACGATCCGGCTGCTGGCCAAGCTGCCCACCATCGCCGCCTACGCCTACAAGAAGTCGGTTGGTCAGCCCTTCCTCTACCCGGACAACTCGCTGACATTGGTGGAGAACTTCCTGCGGATGACCTTCGGGCTGCCCGCCGAGCCCTACGACGTCGACCCCGAGGTCGTTCGGGCGCTGGACATGCTGCTGATCTTGCATGCCGACCACGAGCAGAACTGTTCGACGTCGACGGTGCGGCTGGTCGGGTCGTCACAGGCCAACCTGTTCACCTCGATCTCCGGCGGCATCAACGCGTTGTGGGGCCCGCTGCACGGCGGCGCCAACCAAGCCGTGCTGGAGATGCTGGAGGAGATCCGCAAGAGCGACGACGACGTCGGCGAGTTCGTCCGCAAGGTCAAGAACCGCGAAGAAGGCGTCAAGCTGATGGGCTTCGGCCACCGGGTCTACAAGAACTACGATCCGCGGGCCCGCATCGTCAAGGAGCAGGCCGACAAGATCCTGGGCAAGCTGGGCGGTGACGACGACCTGCTGCACATCGCCAAGGAACTCGAAGAGGCGGCGCTGACCGACGACTACTTCATCGAGCGCAAGCTCTACCCCAACGTCGACTTCTACACCGGGCTGATCTACCGGGCGCTCGGATTCCCGACCCGGATGTTCACGGTGCTGTTTGCGCTCGGGCGGCTGCCCGGCTGGATCGCCCATTGGCGGGAGATGCACGACGAAGGCGACAGCAAGATCGGCCGTCCCCGCCAGATCTACACCGGCTACACCGAGCGCAACTACGCCACCATCGATTCCCGGTAGTGGCGATCGCGAGCGCGGCGCAGCCGGGCGAAGCGGGTCGCCACCATCGCGTGTAGCTAAACCGCAGCCAGCACCGCCATCGCGGCGTTGTGACCGCCGATGCCGGAGACCGCTCCGCCGCGCCGGGCGCCCGAGCCGCACAGCAGGATTCGCTCGTGGGCGGTGGCCACGCCCCATTGCCGGGCCGGGGTGTCCAGCCGGTCGTCGTCGTCAGCGAACGGCCAGCGTAATGCGCCGTGGAAGATGTTGCCGCCGGTCATTCCCAGCGCGTGTTCCAGGTCCAGGGTGGTCGTCGTCTCGATACAGCGCAGGCCGTTCGCGTCGTTCATCAGGACCTCTTGAATCGGTTCGGCCAGAACGCAATTCAATGATTCCAGCACGGCATCGGTGAGCTGGGCACGTACCCATGCGGGCTCGTGGTCACCGAACAGCGAATGGGGCGTATGCAGGCCGAACACCGTCAACGTCGCAGCGCCCGATGCACGCAGCGCGGGGGACAGGATGGTTGGGTCGGTCAGCGAATGGCAATAGATCTCGCACGGCAGTGGATCCGGTAACGCTCCAATGGCTGCCCGTGAATACGCCGCGTCCAGTTGCGTCCAGGTCTCGTTGACATGCAACGTTCCGCCGAACGCCTGCTCGGGCGTCACGCTGTCGTCGCGCAGCCGGGGCAGCCGCCGCAGCACCATGTTCACCTTGACCTGAGCGCCGTGCGCCGGTGCCGGTGCTTGCTCGCCCAGCAGGCCGGCCAGCGCCGCCGGTGTGACGCCGGCCAGCACGAATCGGCCGCGCACCACGTACTCGTCGTCGTGCCGACGGTAGCGCACCTCGCCGTTCGGATCGACTGCGTAAACCTCTGCGCCGGTGACGATTTCGGTTCCACTGCGGACCGCCGCGGCGGCCAGCGCCGCGCTCACCGCCCCCATGCCACCGACCGGGACGTGCCATTCACCAGTGCCGCCGCCGAGGAGGTGGTACAGGAAACAGACGTTCTGCTGCAGCGACGGGTCGTCAAGCTGGGCGAAGGTGCCGATCAGCGCGTCGGTCGCCACCACGCCGCGGATCAGGTCGTTGCCGATCGCATCGGCGATCGCATCGCCGATCGGTCGATCGACCATGGCCCGCCACGACGCGGCCGCCTCGGGGTCGCCGCTGTCGACCACCTCTCGGCGGGCGTGCTTGCGGGTGCGCAACGGTTCCAACAGCGTCGGCCATAACCGCTCGGTCACCAGGCGGCAGCGCCGGTAGAACGCGGCGAAAGCCCGCTCGTCGTCGTGGGCGCCGATGGCGTCGAACGAGCAATCCGGGCCTACCAGCAGGCCGGTGCGTCCCGCCGTGGCCGGATCGGGGGTGTACGACGAATACGGCCGCCGGGCTAACCGCACCGCCGCACCCAGGTCGTCGGTGATGCGGGCCGGCAGCAGGCTCACCAGGTACGCATACCGCGATAGCCGGGCGTCGACACCGTCGAAGATCTGCGCCGACACCGCGGCGCCGCCGACCTGCTGCAGCCGCTCCAGCAGCCGTACCCGCAGGCCGGCCCGGGCCAGGTATGCGGCGGCGACCAGGCCGTTGTGCCCGCCACCCACGATGACCACATCGACGTCACCCGGGTCGGCAGCCATCGTTCAGCTCAGGTAGCCCTCGACTTCGTCGGGCGGGCGCACTGTGGCCCCGCTCGGGTCGCCACCGGTTTCGCGCAGCGCCCGACGCTGCCGAAGCAGGTCCCAGCATTGGTCGAGTTCGGTCTCGATGCGGCGCAGCCGCTCGTGCTCCTCGGATGCGCTGATATCGCCGTCCTGTAGCTGCGCCCGGAGGGTCTTCTCCCGCGCGACCAGGTCGTGGATGTGCGCCAAGGCGGCCTTGTCTGCATTGTCGCTCATTTTTGGTCCCCTTCCACGAGTCAAGTGTGCCGGACTAGGGTCGCATCCGTGCCAAGCAAACCAGAGATCGACTTTCCAGCCGGCCCAACGCCCGCGCAACTCGTCATCGAAGACCTAGTGGTCGGCGACGGCCCCGAAGCGGTGCCGGGTGGCGTCGTCGAGGTGCACTACGTCGGCGTCGAGTACGACTCCGGCGAAGAATTCGACAGCTCATGGGGTCGTGGCGAGCCCATCGAATTCCCGCTGCGCGGGCTCATCCAGGGATGGCAGGACGGTATTCCGGGTATGAAGGTGGGTGGCCGGCGTCAGCTGGTGATCCCACCCGCGCAAGCTTACGGGCCGGCCGGCTCCGGGCATCAGCTATCAGGCAAGACGTTGATCTTCGTGATCGACCTGCTCAGCACCCGTTAACAAGGAGGAGGGCCCGTGGCGGGTTCCGACGAAGCGCCCGAAGCCACGCAGTGGCGGCGAACCTCGAAGTTCTATCGGCGGGTTCCGGGCCTGCCGTGGTTGGTCGGCTTGATCGTTATTCCGCTATTGCTGGCGGTAATCGGCTATGGCGAACTGGACCGGACCCGACCGGGAACCAACGGTCCGACCGGCGCGTTGCCGACGCTGAACGCACCCAAGCCGCCGGGCGGCGCGCCGAACACTCCGACGATTCCGGCCATAGCGCTGGCGCCGGTGTCAATTACCCGCAGCGGCAACGACATCAAGCTCTCCGGTGAAACTCCCAGCCGGGAGGCGAAGGAGTCGCTACTGGCGGCGCTGAAGGGGGGCTTCGGGCCGAATATCAACATCATCGACAACGTACGGATCAACCCGGATATCACGTCTCTGGATTTCTCCAATGCCGCAGCGGTTTTCAAGGCGGCGGCATCGGTTCCCGATTTCGGCCTCGCCATCAAGGGTGACACCATCACCCTGATCGGGACGACGAGTTCGGGAGGTCAGCAAGACGCCATCGAGCAGGCAGCCGACGCGGCCTGGCCGAATTTGAATATCGTTGACACGATGGGGATCGGCGGTCCCGTCACGTCGAGCGCACCCCCGGGCCCGGTGCCGGCTCTTGGCCCGGGCAATGCCTGCGCCAACCTGCGATCGGCTGTCAAAGCCTTGGGCCCGATTACTTTTGCCACCGACGGGGCCGCACTGTCGCCGGCCGCCGAACAGACCCTGAACCAGGTTGCCGACAAGCTGAAGGCCTGCCCGGGTGTGAACGTGACCATCAACGGTTACACCGACAACACCGGCAACGACGCCATCAATAACCAGTTGAGCACTACCCGGGCAGACGCCGTCGCCGATTACCTGATCGCCCGCGGTGTCACACGTGATCACCTGACCGCGAAAGGTCGCGGTGCTGCCGACCCGGTCGCTGACAACGGCAGCCCGGACGGTCAAGCCAAGAATCGCCGCGTCGAAATCCTAATCAGCTAAGTCGGCTAAGGAGAATTCATCCATGGGCTTCGTCATCCAATGGTTGTGCTATCTGGTGGCTTTCGCGGTCGGCTCCGCGGTTGCGTTGGTGATTGCCAGTATATCGATCAGGCGCACCACCGAAGAGCAAGCCATCGACGACATGCCCGGTTCACGTGAGATTGGAGCACAGTGATGGGCCAGGTGAACTACGGGCTGGTCGGGGTGGCTTTCCTGCTCGGGCTGTTGCTGACGTTCGCGCTAACGATTCGGCGCGTCAAACGTGAAGTGCCGGTGCGGCCTTCGGCGGCGGATGCCGACGAGTAAGTCAGCTCGGGCCGGGCAGACGCAGCAAAAGACGCACCCCGCCCAGCGGGCTGGTTTCCAGCGACGCCGTACCGCCATGCAAGTGGGCCTGCTGAGCCACCAATGCCAGACCCAGGCCGGAGCCGGAATGCGACGCGGTTGATCCACGGGAGAATCGCTCGAACACCACCTGGCGTTCCTCCTCGGGAACCCCGCTGCCGTTGTCGTCGACGGCGATTTCCACGCCCGCCCGCGAGCTGTCCGCGGACAGCTGAACGCGGGTGGCGCCGCCGTGTTTGACGGCATTGGCGATCGCATTGTCGACGGCGAGACGGAGGCCGGCGGGCAGACCGACGATGATGCAGGTCGGCGACGGCACCAGCGAAACATCGAGGTCGGGATAGATCCGCATGGCGTCGTGCGCCGCGCGGTCGAGCAGCTCGGTGATGTCGACCGGCACGTGATCCTCCGACGTCGACAGCTCACCCTGGGCCAGCCGCTCCAGCGCGGACAACGTGGCCTCGATGCGGGATTGGGTTCGGATCACGTCGTTGAGCACTTCTTTGCGTTGGTCGTCCGGCAGGTCCAGGGTGGCCAGCACCTCGAGGTTGGTGCGCATCGCGGTCAGCGGCGTACGCAATTCATGCGAGGACACCGCCGCGAAGTCCCGAGCCGATTCCAGGGCCTCCTTGGTCCGGAGCTGCTCGTTCCAGATTCGTTGCAGCATCCCCCGCATGGCCTCGGCGATCTCGACGGCCTCGCTGGCGCCCCGCACTTGAACCTGCGGTCTCTCGTCACCGGCGTCGATGGACCTGGTCTGTTGGGCCAACCGTTTGAACGGCCGCACCGCGAACGTGGCCAGCAGCCAGGCGAACACGGCCGCCGCGCCGATCGAGAATAGGCAGATCAAGATCACCCGGCGGTGCAGGTTGTTGGTGTCGGCGATGGTGGCGTCATAGGTGGCGCCCACCGCTACCAACATCGGGTGCGGCGCTGGGATATTCACCGTGCGCACCCGGTAACGCACCCCGTTGACGTAGGTGTCGGCGTAGCCGGCCGGCAACTCCGGCAAGCGTGACTTTCGAGTTGGACGTGACCTTGTCACCACCGCGGCGCACGGTGATGACCGCATCCTGGTCATTGGGGGATTTCGGGATTTCGCCAAGACCGCGGGGCAGGAACGGGATCGCGAAACCGGCCGCCTCGTCCAGCCGACGGTCCAGCCGTTCCTTGCGGTCGTTGGTGATGCCCGACCCACACGACGACGCCGACGATGAGCACCGGAATCGCCGCGCCGATGGCAGTCGCCACCACCACCCGGGCACGCAGCGACGGCGTGCGGGTCAAGATTCGCGACAAGAAGTTCATGCTCAATCCCGTCACTGCATGCGCAGTACGAATCCCACTCCGCGGACGGTGTGCAGCAGCCGCGGGCCGCCGCCGGCTTCCAACTTGCGGCGCAGGTATCCGATGAACACGTCGACGACGTTGGTGTCGGCGGCGAAATCGTAACCCCACACCAATTCCAGCAGCTGCGCGCGGGACAGCACCGCGGTCTTGTGCTCGGCCAGCACGGCCAGCAGGTCGAACTCACGCTTGGTCAGGTCGACGTCGACGCCGTTGACCCGGGCCCGCCGGCCCGGGATGTCCACCTCCAGCGGGCCGACCGTGATGGTTTCCGAGGACGAGGTCGCGGTGGATCCGCGGCGGCGCAGCAGCGCTCGCACCCGCGCCACCAGCTCGGCCAGCACGAACGGTTTGACCAGGTAGTCGTCGGCGCCGGCCTCCAGACCGGCCACCCGGTCGTCGACCGAGCTGCGCGCGCTCAGCACACAGACCGGGACGTCGTTGTCCATCGCACGCAGCGCGGTGACCACGCTGACGCCGTCCAGCACCGGCATGTTGATGTCGAGCACGATCGCATCCGGCCTGGTCTCGGTGGCGCTGCGCAATGCCTCGGCGCCGTCGACCGCGGTCGACACTTCGAAGCCGGACAACCGCAATCCGCGCTCCAACGAGGCGAGCACGTCGGAGTCGTCGTCGACAACCAAAACCCGCGGTGAGGTCACACCAGTGTCCATGCCGCCCATGATGCCTGATTGTCCCCCTTAGCTGTGGGAACACCTCGCTCGAGACGCACCCTGCTCAATTTGCGCGCGATAGCGGGAATCGCCTGGCGCCGGGTTCCGGCGGTAACCGCAGTGAGTTCACCAGGTAACTGACGGTGCGGTAGGTGCCCGCGAGCATGAGCAGTTCCAGCAGTGCCTCGTCCGCAATAGTGTCGGGTGAGCTCTGCCCAGAGCGCGTCGTCGACCGTGCAGTCGTCGTGCAGGCTGTCGCACAACCGGATCAGCAGCCGATCGGCGTCGGTCCAGCAGTCGTCGTCGGGCCCGCCGACGGTCAATGACGTGATTTGTGCTTCTGTCAGGCCGGCTTTGGCGGCGAAGACGCTGACGTGCACGCCCCACTCGTACTCTGCGCCGCAGGAAGCCGTCACCCGGTCGATGACGATCTCGCGTTGCCGGATGGTCAGCTGACCGCGGTCGAGCAGTCCGGAGTTGAAGAACTTGAAAAACAGCCGCCGATCGCGCGCCAACGTGGTGAACAACACCAATGGCGGGCGGCCACGCATGAGCGCGTCGATGGCCTGCTGGATGTCGTCGGGCAACGGCTCGGCGGCCGGGGCAATCCGGACGCTATCACTTTTATAGCGCGACATGGTGACGAAAGTAGCCCTCGTGCTACAAAATGTAAAGCGTGAATTCGCCCCGCATCGGATCGTCGGCCCGCGGATCGCACTCCGGGCGGCCGATCATGGTGGCCCTCGACGCGCTCGGTCGCCGCGGCGCGCTGCGCCTGCTTTGGGAGCTGCGCAATGGCCCGCTGACCTTCCGGGCACTGCAAACCGCCTGCGACACCAACCCCGGCTCACTGAACACCAGGCTGAAGGAGCTACGGCAGTTGCACATCGTGGATCACGCGGACGCCGGTTATTTCCTTACGACACACGGCCTTTCGCTGATGACGGCTCTCGAGCCGCTGCAGACCTGGGCGCACCGCTGGGCGTCCGACGAAGTCGATTCAGCGCGTTACCTCGGGTTCCCGGACAGCTAGGGCAACCCGAGGTCGCGGTAGCGGCGCAACCGGGCCGCCATCCGGTCGGCATCGGGCACCGCGCCAAGCGCGTGCAGCTCGGCGGCGATTGTCACCGACAACCGGGTGCAGAATTCGACCGGCTCGTCCGCGGCGTCCGGGTGCTCCGGCACGACGACGTCGACGATGCCGGACGCCAGCAAATCGACCGATCGAATGCCTTGTGCCGCGGACAGTTCCGCGGCGTGCGCGGTATCGCGGAAGACGATCGCGCTGGCGCCCTCGGGCGGCAGCGGCGCCAGCCAACCGTGCAGCGCGGCCAGCACCCGGTCGGCCGGCACCATCGCCAGGGCCGGCCCGCCGCTGCCCTGACCGAGCAGCACCGACACCGTCGGGGTATCCAGCGTGACCAGCTCAGCCAGGCAGCGGGCGATCTCAGCGGCCAGCCCACCCTCTTCCGCCTGCGCCGACAGCGCCGGGCCGGCGGTGTCGATGACGAGCACCAGCGGTAGCCGCAGACCGGCGGCCAGCGTCATGCCGCGACGGGCCTCGCGCAATGCAGCGGGCCCGAATCGGCCCGCCTCCGTCCCGCCGGTGGAGCGCTGCTGGCCGAGCACCACCGCGGGCTGACCGGCGAATTTGGCCAACGCCAACAGCGTGGTCGCGGCGTCGCCCTGCTCGGTTCCGGACAGCAGCACCTGATCGGTACAGCCGTGTCGCAACAGCTGCTTCACCCCGGGCCGGTCCGGCCGCCGGGACGCCAGTACCGAGTCCCAGGCCGGGACGTCGGGCAGCGGTTCGGGCGGCGGCCGATCCGGTGGCGGGCCCGCCTCGTCGGCGACCACTTTGAGCGCGCGGTCGAGGATGCCGCGCAGCTCGCTGAGCGGCGCGACCGCGTCGATCACCCCGTGCCGCTGCAGGTTCTCGGCGGTCTGGATGCCAGCGGGAAAGGGTTCACCGTAGAGCTGCTCGTAGACCCGCGGCCCCAGGAAGCCGATCAAGGCGCCCGGCTGGGCGATGGTCACGTGGCCCAGCGAACCCCACGACGCGAACACCCCGCCGGTGGTCGGGTGGCGCAGGTACACCAAATACGGCAGGTGTGCCTGTTTGTGCAGGGTGACGGCCGCGGCGATCTTCACCATCTGCAGAAACGCGACCGTGCCCTCTTGCATCCGGGTACCCCCGGACCTCGGCGAGGCCAACAGCGGCAGCCGCTCGGCGGTGGCGCGCTGCACGGCGGCGGTGATCCGTTCGGCCGCTGCGACTCCGATCGAGCCGCCGAGGAATTCGAACTCGCAGACCACCACCGCCACCCGCCGCCCGAACACCCGGCCCTCGCCGGTCAGCACCGATTCATCACGGCCGGTCGAGGCCCGGGCGTCGGCCAGCTCGCGGGCGTACGACGCGTTCGCCGGCACTACCAGCGGCGTGGTGTCCCAACTGACGAAAGTCCCCTCGTCGAGCACCGCATCGCGCAGTTCATCGGTCCCGATCCGGCTCACCCGATGAGGCTAACCTTGGGCGAGAGTCTGCGGGTCGACGTCGAAAAGCGAAACGGGATCCAGGATTACGCCGGTGTCCTCGACGTAGCGATCCCACAGCGCGAGAAGCTCGGCCAGCTTGTCCGGCCGCGAGGGGGCCAGGTCGTCGATCTCGCCCGGGTCGGCGGAGAGATCGTAGAGTTGCCAGGCGCCCGGGCCGTAAGGCTGGGGCAGGTAGAGCGCCTTCCAGTCGCCCCGGCGGATGGCGCGACGGCCGAACAACTCCCATCCGGTGCCTGTCACGGCGTCGTGTACCGCGTCGGCGCCGCCGGACAGATATGGCACCAGCGACTCACCGCGCATGGGTTCGACTTCGCGGCCCTGATATTCGGTGCCGGGATGTGTGATGCCGGCGAGTTCCAGCACGGTCGGAGCGATGTCCATGACGGTTGCGAACGCGGTGCCGATCTGGGCCTGCCGGGCAAAGCCGGGCCAGGTGACGAACCCGACCACCCGGATGCCGCCCTCGGTGGTGAACGCTTTGTGCAGGCGCGACGGCGCGGTGGCGGCCTGTGCCCAGCGCGGGCCGTACCAGATGAACGAGTTAGCGGCGCCCAAGTTGTCGAGGCTGTTGTCGCAATGCTTTTCGATCGCCGAGGCGATGACGCCACCGAGAATCGGCATCGCCTCGACTATTGCTCCCTCCGCGCCGTTGTCGGACATGAAGATCACGAACGTATTGTCGAGCTCGCCGGTTTCGGAGAGGTAGTCGATCACTCGGCCGATGTTCCAATCCATCCGGTCCACCATCGCTGCGTAGACCTCCATGCTGCGGGCCGAGAGCGCCTGCTCGTCAGCGCTCATGTCGGACCATTCCGGCGCCCCGTCGGCCACGACAGGGTGAGCATTGACATCGGGCGGGCACAGGCCGAGCCGCTTGAGCGCGGCCAGCCGGGTCTGGCGCAACGCGTCCGGGCCGGCGTCATAGCGGCCGCGGTAGTTCGCGATGGATTCCGCGGGCGCCTGAAGCGGCCAGTGCGGCGCCTGGAAGGGCAGGTACGCGAAGAACGGTCGGTCGTCCTCGTCGGTGCGTTCCCGGAAGTAGCGCAACAGCGTGTCGGTGTAGAAGTCGGAAGAGTAGAAGTCGTCGCCGACGGTGACGAAGTGGTCGTCCTCGGTGTAAAGCGTTGGTGCGGGCAGAAAACCGCCAGCCGCGGCTCCGCCGTAATGGCTAGCGCCAGCCGGCAGCAGCGCGAACGAGCGCTCGAACCCGCGGGCCCACGGCGACCTGTCGATAGTGTTGCCCAGGTGCCATTTACCCGACATCAGGGTCAGGTAGCCGCCGTCACGCAATAACTCGGGCAACGCTACGACCCGGTCGTTGAGATAGCCCTCATAGCCGGGCGCGCCCTTGAATCCGGGCGGCACGACCTCGAGCATCGTGCCGATGCCGGCGATGTGGTGATCGGTTCCGGTCAGCAGCATCGACCGGGTGGGTGAGCAGGCCGGCGCCGAATGAAAGTCGGTGAATCGGATCCCGGCGTAGGCCAGCCGGTCCAGGTTGGGGGTGTTGATCTCCCCGCCGAACGCGCCGATGTCGGAGAACCCGAGATCGTCTGCCACTATCACCAAGAAGTTGGGCCGTTTCACGCTGAAGCATCCTGTCAGGTCTTTCGGCCAAGTGGAATGTTCCGGCTACCGCCGATTCGGCGCCACCCGGCGCGTAACTAGGCTGGAGGCCATGATCGGTGTCACCCGCGTCGAAGACGTCCTGACCATTGAGTTGCAGCGTCCGGAACGGCGCAACGCGCTGAACTCCCAACTGGTCGAGGACCTGCGCGAGGCCGTGGAAAAGGCGGCCGGTGAGGATGTCCGCGCCATCGTGCTGACCGGGCAGGGCACCGTGTTCTGCGCCGGAGCCGACCTGAGCGGCGACGCGTTCGCCGCCGACTATCCCGACCGGCTCATCGAACTGCACAGGGTCATGGACGCAGCGCCGATTCCGGTGATCGGCGCGATCAACGGCCCGGCCATCGGCGCGGGTCTGCAACTGGCCATGCAATGCGACCTGCGGGTGGTCGCGCCGGACGCGTTCTTCCAGTTTCCGACCTCGAAATACGGTCTGGCACTGGATAACTGGAGCATCCATCGACTGTCCTCGCTGGCAGGCCATGGAAGGGCTCGGGCAATGCTGCTGTCTGCGGAGAAGCTGACAGCCGAGACGGCGCTGCAGACCGGAATGGCCAACCGGATCGGCACGCTGGCCGATGCGCAGGCCTGGGCCGCCGAGATCGCCGGCCTGGCGCCGCTGGCCCTGCAGCATGCCAAGCGGGTGCTCAACGACGACGGCTCGATCGAACAGGCGTCGCCGGTTCAGAAGGAACTCTTCGATAAGGCGTGGGCCAGCCAGGATGTGATCGAAGCGCAGGTGGCCCGCTTGGAGAAGCGGCCACCGAGATTCCAGGGAGCCTGATCGGGATGTTGCGGGGGGCGCTGCGACTGGCGGTCGGCACGGTCACGCTGGCGACCGGTGGTTGGGTGTTGCGCGCGCTGCATGGTGCGCCGGCCGCGCTCGGTGCTCAACCCGCCGACGTCCGCGCGGTGGCCGAGCGGTCACCCAATTTCCACGACGGTGTGTTCATCAACCTGGAACCGGCTTCCCAGTTCAGCATCGACCGCGAGGAACAGCGGAACATTTTATGGGAGGTAATCGGTGCCCGCGCCGCGACGCGGCCCGCGGCGCAAATCCCGTTGGTCACGCCGCAGGCCCGAGTCTTCGAGGCGGGTGCCGGCCAGATCGCCGTCAGCTGGTTCGGCCACTCGACGGCGCTGCTGGAGATCGACGGGTACCGCGTCCTCACCGACCCGGTGTGGAGTGATCGCTGCTCGCCCTCGGATGTCGTCGGCCCGGAGCGGATGCATCCGCCGCCGGTGCCGCTGGAAGCGCTGCCGGCCTTGGATGCGATCGTTATCAGCCACGACCACTACGACCACCTCGACATCGACACCATTATCGCGCTGGCTCGCAGCCAGTGGGCCCCGTTCGTCGTTCCGCTCGGTGTTGGTGTGCACCTGCGTGATTGGGGCATTCCCGACGAGCGCATCATCGAACTCGACTGGAACGAGCACGCGCGGGTCGAGGAGCTCACCCTGATCTGCACCCCGGCCCGGCACTTCTCCGGTCGCTTCCTGAACCGCAACTGCACGCTCTGGGCGTCCTGGGCCATCATCGGTCCTGCGCATCGGGCGTACTTCGGCGGCGACACCGGTTACACCAAGAGCTTTGCGGAGATCGGCGCCGAACACGGACCGTTCGACGTGACGCTGATGCCGATCGGCGCCTACAGCAGGTCGTGGCCGGACATTCACATGAATCCCGAGGAGGCGGTCCAGGCGCACGTCGACGTCAACGGCCGACTTCTGGTGCCGATCCACTGGTGCACGTTCCGGCTGGCGCCGCACCCATGGGCCGAACCGGTCGAGCGGCTGTTGGCCGCTGCCGACGCCGCCCACGTCCAGGTTGCCGTACCAAAGCCGGGTGAGCGCGTGGATCCTTTCGTGACTGGGGAATTGGACCCCTGGTGGCGCGGGCCTACATGACGACATGACCGGCGTCGACTGGCAACGTCACGCCCGTCACATAGCGCGCTCGGGGGCTGACGAGCCACAGCACCGCCTCGGTCACGTCCTGCGGCTCGACCAACGGCACGTCAGGCAGCAGCATCTGTGAGACCGCCGGGTTTGGGTTCTCGATCATCCGCTTCACCACGAAGTCGTTGAGAATCATCGGCGTCGACACCCCGCTGGGATGTACGGAATTTACTCGAATCTTGTGTGGCGCATAAGCATTGGCTGCCGAGCGCATCAATCCCACTATGCCGTGTTTGGCTGCGGCGTAGCTGAACATGGCGGCGCTGCCGTCACCGCCGCGGCCAATGAGGCCTTGCGATGAACTGACCAGGACGATGGACCCGCCCCGACCCTTGCGGATGATGGACGGCACCGTCGCGACAAGCGTGTGCCAAACGCCCTTGAGGTTGGTGTCGACGATTACGTTGAATACCGGCTCGGAGTGGGGGTCGGTGTGGCCGATCGCCACCACGCCGGCATTCGCGATCACGATGTCGATATCAGCGAGATCGTCAATGGCGGAGCGTATCCCGGCTTCCAGCTGGGCAAGGTCGCGTACATCGGCGATGACGGGAACGACTTCGCGGCCGGCGGCGCGGACCAGCCGTGCGGTCTCGTCGAGGTCGGCCTTGGTACCCAACGGGTAAGGGATGGCGTCGATGTCGGCACAGAGATCGACGGCGATGATGTCGGCGCCCTGCTCGGCCAGCGCGACGGCATGGCTGCGGCCCTGACCGCGCGCGGCGCCGGTGATGACGGCAACGGTGTTGTCCAGTTCAGCCATGGGCTACACCGTAGGCTCTATGGACAGCACTGTGCCGGTTGACTCTTCGGCGAAAGTCACGACGCGGGCGGCTGCGGCGTAGTCGCAGGCGACCACTGAGCGGCCGATGAGCACCGGGCCGCCACGCAGACCGAGCCTGCCGCTGACTCCGACATAGCTGCCGGGCGGGATCGGTTCACTGATGCAGTAGAGGGTGGGCGCAGCGCCTTCGTCGATGTCGTTGGCCAAACGGTCAGCCACGGCCTTGACGGTTTTGTGTGCCAGCGACATCAGCGGTGAGTCCGATAGATGCGACAGATTCGAGGCCACCCATCCCGGGTGGGTGAGCTGGCTGACGATTGGCGATCCGGCCGCACGCAGCCTGCGGTCCAGTTCCAGCCCCCATAACATGACTGCCAATTTCGATCGCGCATAAGCGCCCATCCTCGTCCACTTGTGCTGGCGCAGCTCCAAATCGTCGAGCCGCAGTTTCGCCGACTGATGGGCGTCGGAGCCGACGTTGATGATCTGTGATCGAACCCGGGGCAGCAGCAGGTTGGTCAATGCGAATGGCCCGAGCAGATTGGTGGCCAGCGTCGTCTCGAATCCGTCGACCGTCTCGGTGCGGCGGTCGGTGAGAGCGCCGGCGTTGTTGATCAAAATATCGACGTCACCGTCGATCAGGCCGGGGAAAGCGCGCACCGACGACAAGTCGGCGAGGTCGAGTTTGACTACCGACGTTGAGCCGCCGATCTCAGCTGCGCGCTGCGCGCCCAGTTCGATGTTGCGCACGGCGAGGATCACGTGTGCGCCGGCTTTGGTAAGGGCGCGCGCGGTGCCCAGCCCGACTCCGTTGGTTGCTCCGGTCACGATGATCCGCTTGCCGGTCAAGTCGCCGAGCCGGCTCGGCGTCCAAGGTATTGTCACGGCGATCACACTAATGGCCAGGTGTAAGCGAAAAGACCGCGAGTTAATCGAGGTGGCTCGACATGGGTGACAGCGCCATCGAAATCACCAACCTGATCTACCGCTACGCCGAACTCCTCGATGGCGGCGACCTGGACGCGGTGGCCGACCTTTTCGCTCACGGCCGGATTTGCGGAGTCGAGAATGGCCCGCCGGAGACGGTGTTCACCGGCACTGCCCGAGTGCGACAGATGTACGAGATGGCCACCCGGATCTACGACGACGGCACCCCGAAGACCAAGCACAACACCAGCAATGTGCAGCTGGAGATCGATGAGGCCGGTGGCACCGCACGCAGCACGTCGTATTACTGCGTCACGCAAGCCACTCCGGAATTGCCATTGCAGGTGATTGTGACCGGGCATTACAAGGACACGTTTCATCGGCTGGACGGCGTCTGGCGGTTCGACAGCCGGACGATGTTCGTCGACCAGGTTGGCGATGTCAGCCACCACCTGAAGTTTTGACGGCGACGTCACGCGGGACGCGAATTTCCCATACTCCTACGCGGTAGGGTCGGCTATCGATCGGAAAGGACAGACTCATGGGACTCCTGGACAAAGCTAAGGACCTGCTGGCGCAGAACGCCGACAAGGTCGACGCCGCGATCGATAAGGCCGGCGAGTTGGTCGACTCCAAAACCGAGGGCAAGTACAAAGACACCGTCAACAAGGTGCAGGAAGCGGCGAAGAACGCCTTAAACGATGGCGAGAAGGGTAACCAGTAGAGCTAACTCATGGCGAAGCTTTCCGCATCCATCGACGTACCGTTGCCGCCCGAAAAGGCCTGGGAGAGTGCATCCAACCTGTCCCGCTACAAGGAGTGGCTGACCATCCACCGAGTGTGGCGGAGCAAGCTGCCCGACCAGTTGGAAAAGGGCACCGTGATCGAGTCGATCGTCGAAGTCAAGGGCATGCCCAACCGAATCAAATGGACGATCGTGCATCTCCAGCCGCCCGAGACCATGACGCTCGACGGTGATGGCGTCGGCGGCGTCAAAGTCAAGTTGATCGCGAAAGTCAAGCCGAAGGGCCCTGACAACCATGACTCGGTCGTCAGCTTGGATGTGCATCTCGGAGGTCCGGCGCTGTTCGGGCCCATCGGCATGATCGTCGCCGCCGCATTGCGCAGCGATATCCGGGAATCGTTGAACAAGTTCGTCACGGTGTTCGCGCCGGCCTGAACCACCTCGCGGCTTCGCGATGAGTTTTCGGCTCTGCGCCAGTCGGTAACGGTGAACCCCGCTTCGGGGCCTCGTGACGCTCAAGGAGGTCATCGTGCCCATCCGTGACGGCGCACCGCTCGGTGCTCCCTGCTGGATTGATTTGACATCGTCGGACGTCCAACGCGCCCAAGACTTCTACGGCACGGTATTCGGCTGGGCCTTCGAGTCGGCCGGACCGGAGTACGGCGGATATATCAATGCCGCCAAGGACGGCCACCCGGTCGCCGGCCTGATGGCCAACCGGCCCGAGTCTGCCACCCCGGACAACTGGGCCACCTACTTCCACACGGCCGATATCAACGCCACCGTGTCGGCCGTGACCGCAGCAGGCGGCTTGCCCTGCATGGGGCCGATGGAGGTGCCGGCCAAGGGCTACATGGGCCTGGCGACCGACCCGTCGGGCGCGGCCTTCGGTTTGTGGCAGCCGCTGGAGCACCGCGGTTTCGAGGTGATCGGCGAGGCCGGCGCGCCGGTCTGGCACCAGCTGACCACACGTGACTACCGCGCCGCTGTCAACTTCTACCGCGAAGTCTTCGGGTGGCAGACTGAGCAGATCTCCGACACCGACGAATTCCGCTACACCACAGCCTGGTTCGGTGACCAACAATTGCTCGGCGTGATGGACGGCGCCGGCATCCTGCCCGATGGTGTCCCGTCGACCTGGACCACCTTCTTCGGCGCTGCGGATGTCGACAAGACGCTGCAGCTGATCACCGACAACGGCGGCGCGCTGCTACAACCCGCCGAGGACACCCCCTACGGGCGGCTCGCCGCGGCGACCGACCCGACGGGCACTGCGTTCAACCTGTCCTCGCTGCAGGACTAGTCGGCCGCGCCGAGGCCGAAGTCGGCGTAGTCGAAACCAGGCACCACCACACAACTGACCAGGGTGGGTTCATCGTCGCGCGGGCGGGCCCGCTGCCAGTACCGGGGCGGGACCACCACCTGCGGTTGCTCGCTGGCGATGATATCGCTACCCAGCACATGCGTTGTGGCGCTGTCTCGTTCGCTTCCGATGTCGAGGAGCAGCGGGCTGCCCCGATGGTGCAGCCACAACTCGGCGCTGCGCACGGTGTGCCACGCTGACTGCTGGCCCGGCAACAGCAGTAGCAGTATCGCCGATCCGGCGCTACGCGGACCGGTGTAGTCGGATGGCAACGCGGACTGGCTTATCGTCAGATCGCTGTGCCACATCTCCTTGAACCAGCCGCCCTCGGGGTGGGGCACCAAGTCCAGCTCGCGAGCCCACTCGGGCAGTTCCGTCATCGCATCTACCCCTCACTGTCGGATTGCACCCCTTATACCCGCGCTAGTGTCGGAGTATGACCCGCCTACGCCCCGGTTGGTTGGTTGCGCTGTTCGCCGCGACGGTATCGGCAAGCGCGTGGCTGCCGTGGTTAACGACCGGCATCAACGGTGGCGGCTGGGCCAACGCCATCGGCGGCAGCGCCGGCAGCCTGCATCTCCCGTCGGCCTTCGGGCCCGGTCAGCTGATCGTGTTGCTGTCCTCGACGCTGCTGGTGGCGGGCGCGATGGTCGGCAGGGGCTTGTCGGCACGGGCGGCATCGGTTGCCGCGCTGGTGATCTCGCTGCTGGTTGTCGCGCTGACGGTGTGGTATTACCACGTCAACGTCAAGCCGCCGGTGTCTGCCGCCTACGGGCTTTACGTCGGTGGCGGCGCCGCGGCTGCCGCGGTGCTGTGCTCTGTGTGGGCGTTGGCGTCGTCGCTACGCCGCGGTCGAACCCATTAGCCCACGCTGACTTGCGAGCCTTTCAGCGGCTGAGCGCACTGGTCGCAGGTCAGTTCGCCGGTGAACGGCTGGCCGCAGCCGAGGTGGGTGATCAGCACGGCCGGCCCTTCCGGCGCGTGAAACCATTGTTGGCCGCACTGCAGCGCGGTGACGATCACCGGGAAGAACGCGCGCCCCTTTTCGGTGAGTTGATAATGGGCGCGTGCCTGCCCGGTTTGTCGCCACGCGGAAACCACGCCGTTGGCGCAGAATGTCTGCAACCGGCCGGCCAGCAGGGTCGGCGGCACCCCAAGCTGCGTTTGAAAATCGGTGAAGCGGTTGGTCCCGAGAAATGCGCAGACCAACAGCGCGGCCGCCCAACGGTTTCCGAAGACGCTCATCGTCTCTGGGAATAGCCCCGCCTGATGCCGGTTGTCCTCGGCGCTTGCTCGGCGACGGGTAACCGCCTCGGGCACCGAGCGCGGCCACGAGCCACTTGGACCCCAGCGCGCGGTGACCTGCTTCTCGGTCACCGCCTCGGTGCACGATCGGCAGGTCAGCATCGGCGCAAAGTCGCTGTCGCACAATGTGTGGCGCATCCCGGGCAGCCGGTGCACATGCTTGGGCACCCACCGTCGTTCCCACTCCCAGATCGACAGCAGTACCGGCCAAAGGGCCCGTCCGCGTTGGCTGATCAGATACTCGGCGCGAACGGGCCGGGTCCGGTACGTCGTGCGAACCAGCAGTCCGTCATCCGTCAGCGCCCGCAACCGGTTGGTGAGCACCGAGTTTGAGATCGGCAGGCGCTGGATGAACTCGCCGTAACGGGTTGCCCCCAACAGTGCCTGCTGGATGATCAGCAGCGTCCACTCGTCGCCGAGCAATCCGAGGATTCGCCCGACGGCATTGGTGCCACCGGGGCTGAGCGTGGTCGCGGTCGCCGCGTTCACAGCCCGATCGCGCCGGCAGGGGAGTCGGCGGTATGCCAGCGCCGCAACTGCTCGCCCGGTGCCCAGGTGGCATGAGTACCGCTGGAAATGCGTTCGGGCAGTGCGAGTTTGCATACCGGACCATCGGCGACTCGTGCGGCATCGAAGACTAGGCAGTAGGAGGCGTCCGCATTCATATCGGTAGTCAGCGTGACCAGGTAGCCGTCGTCCTCGTCGGTACCGCCCACCCGTGCAGCCATCGCGGCTTCACTGCCGTAGACGCCGTCGCCGAACGGGTAGCGCTCTTCGCCTCCGGTGTGCAGATCATGTTTGACCAGCCCGTCGAACAGGAACCAGCCTGGCTTGCCGGTAGCTGCATATGTGTAGCGATGCCTGCCGGCTGCGTAATCGGAGTTGATCGTTCCGAATTCGGTGATGGAATCCGATAATTGCTCTTCCTGTACCGCACCGGTGACCAAGTTGAATCGCCACCGGTGCAGCCGGGCTTGCAGCCGATCCAACGCCAGAAAACGAAAAAGCTTGTCCCACTTCGTTCCGCCGGTGTCAACGGGATGCGGCGCGCCTTCGAAGAATCCATCCAGGACGATCTCGTCGCCGTCGTCGTAGGCGTTGACGAAGTGCAGCACGAACGTGGGGTCCGCCTCGAACCACCGGATGTCGCCGGTTGCGCCTCGACGGGGGAGCACAGCGAAGCGTGACGGGATGTCGGGGTAGAACCGCGGCAGATGCACATCGTGTTCGAGCAGCCGCGGATCCCAGAACAACGGGAAATCGTTGAGGATCACATAGTTTTCGGTGAAAGCCATGTCGTGCGGCAGCCGCGGCCCGGGCAGCGGGATGTCGACGTAGTGGGCCAGCTGGTTGCTTTCGTCGACGACGCCGTAGTGCATGTACGGGGCCTGCTTGCTGTAGTTGAAAAACAGCAGTTCGCCGGTTTTGGCATCGACCTTCGGATGCGCGGACACACCCCACTCGACCGGGAAGTCGCCCTCCCAGGTCTCCTTGCCGAGCGTATTGGCCGAGTACGGGTCGACTCGGTAGAGATCACCGCACTGGTAGAAGCTGGTCAGTGCGACACCCCGGTGGACGATGACGTCGGTGCTCGACGCGTCCTTCATTTTCGTGCGGGCGCCCCAGCCCTGTTCGCGCTTGGCCAACTGCACCGGTTCGGCCAGCCCCGGCCACAGCGGCTCGCCCGCATCGTTTTCGGCCAAGAAACCTTCGGTGCGGACAAAGCGGTTGCGGTAGAAAGCTTTTCCATCACGGAAGCCGACCACATGCAGCATGCCGTCGCCGTCGAACGGGTGATACGTCTTCAACGAAGGGTGCAGCGGGTTTTCGGTGTTGCGCAGGTAGACACCGTCCAAGTCTCGGGGGATTTCGCCCTCCACGGCGGTCAGGTCGTCGGCGTCCCACTCGGTGGTCTGCGGTCGCCACGGACCGGTCCGGTAAGGGTGGTCGTCGTCTTCGGGCAGGGTCGACAGGAATTTACCGACGATCTCGACGTCCACGAGTCAGCCCTGCGCTTCGCTGACAACGAAGCTGACCGTGGTCGCGGTGCTACCGCCGAAGTTCAGCGTGCCAAAGGTTTTCGCGTTCTCGACTTGATAGTCGCCGGCCGTTCCGCTGACCTGCTTGGCTGCGTCGACGAGCATGCGCACTCCCGACGCGCCGACCGGGTGTCCGCCGCCGATCAGGCCGCCGCTGGGGTTGATCGGCAGCCGCCCGCCGATTTCGATTTCACCGTTTTCGATGGCCTTCCACGATTCACCCGGGCCGGTCAGCCCGATGTGGTCGATCGCCAGATACTCGCTGGGCGTGAAGCAATCGTGGACTTCGATCCCGTCCAGGTCATCGAGCGACGCCCGTGCGCGGCGCCACGCGTCGAGCACCGCCGCCCGCACATGCGGTAGCACGTAGACGGCCGAGTCACCAGTGGCCGCGCGGTCCAGTTTCTGTCGCAGACCCAGCCCGACGGTGCGATGCCCCCAGCCCGTGATACGGGCGATCGGGCGGGCACCGGGATGATCGCGCAGATATTTGTCGCTGACCAGCACGACTCCCGCGCCGCCGTCGGTCATCTGGCTGCAGTCGAACCGGCGCAATCGCCCCTCGATGCCCGGGTTGGTCGCGTCGTCGTCGCTGATCGGGTCGGGCACCGTCCATTCCCGGGTCTGCGCGTTGGGGTTTCGGCGCGCGTTGGCGAAGTTGAGTTGCGCGATCGCCCGTAGATGAGTGTCGTCCAGGCCGTAACGGCGGTCGTACTCATCGGCGACTTGGGCGAACATCGATGGCCAGAGGAACCGGGCGTCGGCCCCCTCATGGCCCGTCCACGCTGCGGCGCCGAGATGACGGGCTGCGGTGTCGCCGGGCACGGTCTTCTCCAGCTCGATGCCGACGACCAACGCGGTGTCGTAGTTGCCCGACCGCAGGTCTGCCATCGCTGCCAGGGCCGCCACACTGCCGGACGCGCAGGCAGCTTCGTGTCGGGACGCCGGGGTGTCCCACAGGCCGTCGCACACGGTGGCCGGCATGGCACCGAGGTGGCCCTGTTCGGCGAACATCTCGCCGAACGCATTTGCGACGTGGACGACGCCGTTGGCGGCTATGTCGGCGGCGTTCAGGTTGGCCGCGGCGAGTGTGGCTTCGACGACCTCGCTGGTCAGATCCCCGAAGTCGAGGCGTTCTTTGGTGAGGTTGCGGGCGAAATCGCTTTGGTAGCCGCCAAGAATCCAGACGTCGGTGTCCATAGCCGCACGTTACTACAACTAACAGAGTGACACTATGTCCGGCTGAGTGGACGTCAGCACCGGGCCGTCGGATCTGTACGGGACCGAGAGAGGAAACGGTCCCGCCGGCTCTCGGCTGAACCGACGAGACCTAAGTGAACGCGCAGGTCGACCAACACGCCCACCTTCTAAGCCGCATTACCGTCGGCGGCCATTGACAAACCTTGTAGTCGGACCTTGTAGTCGGACCTTGTAGTCGGAGATGACTACTCGGATCCCCGGGCCACGGCCCGGGACGGATCCGAACTCCATTCCGACCACGACCCCGGATACAACGCCGCCTGGTATCTCAACGTGGCGAGCGCCGCGAGCGTGATGGTGGCGGTGACTCCCGAGCCGCAGTAGGCACCCACGTGGTCGTCGGGCTCGATGCCGTGGTTAGTGAGCAACTGGCCGAGTTCGCCCTCAGCGAGAAACGTGCCGTCGGCTGCGAGCACATCACTGCTGGGAAGATTTTTCGCGCCGGGGATGTGACCGGCGACGCGATCGACCGGCTCAACTTCACCGCGGAAGCGTTCGGGTGTCCGCGCGTCGAGCAGTGTCAGGTCGGCCACGCCCACCTGCTGCGCCGTCAACGTCGGGAGCGCGCCGGCGTACAGGTCATCGTGCAACGCCTTCGCGTTGCCCGGTGGGGGCGTGACCGGGCCGGTGGCCAAGCTGCCTCCGGCCGACCGCCATGCTGACAGGCCGCCGTCCAGGATGCGTACGCCGCTAAGCCCGGCAGCGGTCAGCACCCACCATGCCCGCGCCGAACCGGCGCGATTCCAGTCGTCGTAGACGACGGTGGGCACGCCTTCGCGGATGCCCCAGCGGCGCGTGGACTCCTCGACGCTGCGCCCCGAGGGCAGCGGGTGGCGTCCGCGCCCGGTGATCGTGTGGTCGCTGAGTTCGTCCTCGAGTGACACGTACACCGCGCCCGGTATGTGGCCTTGCACATATGTCGCGCGGCCATCGGGCTGGTCGAGTCGCCAGCGCACATCCAGGATCGTCACCGGATCGCCCGCGCGAAGACGATCGGCCAACTCCGGGGCGGTGATCAGAACTTGGGCGCGTGCGTTCACCGCGTCATCTCCTCGCGATTACGACAATGCCGCTAATTGAAATGGGTGAGAGGCCGGGCCAAGCGGGTGTCGTCGACAAAGATATCGAGCTTCTCGTTCAAGAACGCGATCATCCCGGCGATAGGGGCGACCTCGCGCAGCGGGTAATCGTAGGTCCAGACGAGATCGGGATACACAGCGTCGCCGATTCTGACTGACCAGTACTGCGACGTGAATCCTTTATACGGGCATACAGTCTGGGTGCTGGTTGTGTCCAAGCGCTCGAATATGACGTCGGTGCGGTCGATGTAGTACCGGGTCGGCAGACCTGTCTCGAAAAGCAGCACCGGGCTGTGTGTCTCGGCCAGTACCACCCCGTCGAGTTCGACCCTGATGTGGCGGTGAGAACGCAGCGCGTCGACACGGACGTAGGGGTTGCGCGGGTGCCCGATGATCGGCTCGTCCTCCTCAAACCACTCGAGTGCGTCGCACTCGAACCGGACGCTGCCTGCGACCGGACCCGAGTCGTACAGCCGGGCAGCCGACTTGTGTGTCTGTTCGGGCGACGTCAACGAAAACAGCCGCGAGGAGCCGAGTTGCAGTTTCTGGACGTGGTTCTCGTCGAGTAGATGTTCCATGCGGACGTCGCCCACCGGGATGTAATACTGCGGGTAGTAGGCGATCTCCCACACGTACTGCGCGCGGGTCGTGTCGAATACGAGTGTCCCGTCGAAGTAGCCCCGTACTCGCCGTGGGGCGGGCTCAATGAGGCCGCGTTCGCCCATCATCTGGGGGTAGTCCCGGTCAGGACTTTGTGACTCGGGGATCGGCGGTCCCCCGGTGCGGGCTTTGGTGGACTCAGTCATGGCTAATTCTCCTTGTCCGACTCTCGTCAACTTTATTCGGATGCGTCCCATGGGGATAGGCTCGCCGAGTAGGCCGACAACGTGCACCTCGATCGCAGCACGTTGTATACGACGTTCTGGCTCAAGCCGCGGTCGTGAGCACCACCCGGAAGCGGGCCTGGTTGGCCATCATCCGCTGGTAGCCGTCGGCCGCCTTTTCCAACGGCAGCACCTCCACCAACGGCTTACTGCGCTGCAGTGCAGCGAAATCCAGGGTGTCCTGCAGGTCAGAAGATGCGCCGGCCGGGTGGCCGTGCACGGTGCCCGAGATGGTGATCAGCTGTGTCGGGCTGACCTGCACCGGGTCAGTGAGGGCGGCCAGGGCGAGCAGTTCACCGTGCAGTCCCAGCCCGCCGAGCGCGGCGGTGATGGCCTCGGCGTTGGTGGCGGTGGCCGCGACGACGCGCGCCCCGCCCAGCTTCTGCAGTTCGGTGGCCACGTCGCTGGCCCTGGAGTCGATGTAGTGATGTGCGCCCATTTTGCGGGCCAGCTCACCCTTGTCGGGTCCCCGCGCGATCGCCACGGTGCGAAAACCCATCTTCACCGCGAACTGCACCCCGAGATGACCCAGGCCGCCGATCCCGAGGATCGCGACCAGATCGCCTGGGCCGGCGCCGGTGCGGCGCAACGAGTTGAACATGGTCAGTCCCGCGCACGCCAGCGGCGCGGCGTCCACCGCCGACAGTTCGTCGGGAATGCGGGCCAGCGCGCTCGCCGGCGCCCCCACGGAGTCGGCGTATCCGCCGGGAAACGACACGCCGGTGACCATGCCGACCTCGCAGTGCACGAAATCGCCGCGCCGACAGGGGCGGCACTGCCCGCAATACCCGCCCGACCAACCGATCGCAACCCGATCCCCCACGCGCCAATCCGCCACACCCGCGCCCAGCGCATCGACGCGCCCGGCGATCTCGTGGCCGGGGGTCACCGGAAATTGCACACCGGGCCACTGGTCATCGACGAACAGCGAGTCGGAGTGGCAGATGCCGCAGGCCTCCACGGCGACGCGCACGCTGCCAGGCGCGGGTTCGGCCATTGGGCGATCGACCAGGGCCAGTTCTCCTCCCGGTGAGTTGACCTGAACCGCCCGAAACGTTGTCATGATGGGCCCTTTCGAGTTCGCTCTCGCTAGACCTGAGCCATGCCGCCATCGACGCTCAGTTCGGCGCCGGCCACGAAGCTGGCCTCATCGGAGGCCAAAAACAGTGCGGCGGCGGCGATCTCTTCCGGGCGGCCCAACCGGCTGAGCGGTACCGCCGCGGCGAACTGCGCCTTGATCTCGTTGGCGGCCTCCACCGATTCGGCCTGACCGTCGATGATGGGGGTGTCGATCGGCCCGGGGCTTAGCGTGTTGAACCGGATGCCGCGGTCGTTGAACTCCCGGGTCCACGTACGGGTGTAGGAACGCAATGCGGCCTTGGTGGCGCTGTAGGTGCTGTAGCCGGGAACGCCCACGTAGCCTGCGATCGAGCCGACCAGAATGACCGAGCCCCCGGTGCGGATCAACGGCAGCGCCTTTTGCACCGTGAATAGCGTTGCGCGCGCGTTGAGGTCGAAGGTCGCGTCGAAGTTCTCCTCGGTGATTTTGCCCAACTCTTCGGGCTCCACCCGGCCCGAATTGGCCACCAGGATGTCCAGCCCGCCCTCTTCTTCAAGGACCGTCGCGAACAGCCTGTCCAGGTCGGTGCTGATCGTGACGTCACCGGCGAAGGTGCTCAGACCGTCACCGATCAACGCTTTGGCCTTGTCCAACTCGCCCTGGCGGCGGCCCACGATGTACACCGACGCCCCTTCATCGACGAACCGCTGCGCGGTCGCCAGTCCGATACCACTGCTGCCGCCGGTGATTACAGCGACCTTGCCGGCCAATCGTGCCATCAGTTGATCCTCCGATTTCGTGTTGTGTGCTGGACGTGCTTGTGCGGCGTCGGCCTTTCCGGTAACTGCCGTTGCGCGTAACAGCGTTCGGTGCGAAGACATTCCATGTGAGCCCGGTCGTGGGATTCTTGCGATGTTGCGAACTGGGTGGAGCTTGTCATGATGGCCGCACCGGTGTGGGGAAGGCGTCGCCGAACATGGGCAGCCCACTTTGGGACTCCTCGGCGGTGGCCTCGTCCTGGATGACATCCCAGTGTTCAGCGAGTAGACCGTCTTCGATCCTTACGATGTCTGCCACTATCCAGTCGGCGGGTTGCCCGACATTGCGGAATCGACCGTGCAGCATCACATAATCACCGTCGGCAGCGATCAGCGCGTTCTCGTAGTGCATGTCGGGCGGTGCGGCTTTGACAAGTTCGAAAAGGCCTTCGCGCCCCGGTTCGATGTGCGCGCTGTGCTGAATGTAGTCAGAAGACCAGAACCGCTGCGCGGCAGCGTAATCTCGCCTGTTGAACAACGTATCGAACGCCTCTAGCACTAGCGCCTTGTTGCGCTTCTCGATGTCTGTCATGGCTTGCCTCCTTGATTCGGGCGGGTCGGTCGATTCGCTGAGCGATGGGCCGAAGTCACCCGGCGACGAGGTCGAACTCGTTGCCTTCGGGGTCGGTAAAGCTGATCCAGCGGTTGCTGTTCTCGCTCAGTGAGCGGATCTGCTTGGCGCCCAGGCTTGTCAGCCGGTTGGCTTCGGCTACCACATCAGAGGCCTGCAGGTCGAAGTGCACGCGATTCTTGACCGTCTTGTCCTCGGGCACCTTGTGAAACATCAGGACGGCTCCGAGTCCGGTGTCGGCAGCGATCGACGCGAACTCCTCGGTGGGGCCGTCGTTAAGGGTGCGGTGCAGGGCCTGGGCCCAAAACTGCGCGAGTCGGGCAGCGTGGTGAGCGTCAAAGCTGATTGCCAGTACCGAGATGCTCATGAAGCCGCGTCCAACCTGCGGTGCTGTCGCGCGGTGGCGGTGCCGCCGTCGACGGCGATGTTGGTGCCGGTGATGTACGCGGCACGGGGCGACGCCAGAAAGCCGATGAGCTCGGCAATTTCCTGCGGCTCGGCGGCCCGCCCCAGCAGTGTCGTCTGGGCGCTGGCATCAAACAGTTCGCGACCCGCTGCATTGGTGTAGACGGGTCCCGGCGAGATGGCGTTGACGCGGATGCCAGCCGGTCCGTATTCAGCGGCCCAGGAGCGGGCTAGGGAGGCCAGTGCGGCTTTGGTGGCGCCGTAGGCCGCAGTGTCGGGCTGACCGACGGTGCCGGCCCTGCTGGCCAGGTTGATGATCACGCCGTCGCCGCGGGCCACCATTTTCGGGGCCAGGACCGAGACCAGCAGGTAGGGGGCTTGCACGTTGGCGGCGAAAAGCTGATCCAGGGTGTTGACGGGCAATTTTGCCGACGGGCCGAACCAGGCAAATCCGGCGTTGTTGACCAGTATGTCGACGTCGCCAGCCTCCTCGGCCAGCAGCAGCGCCTCTGCGGGATGGCCCAGGTCGGCACCCACGAATCGGGCCGAGCCGCCGGCGTTTTCGATTGCGGCGACTACCGCGACACCGCGCCCGATGTGGCGGCCGTGCACGATCACTGTGGCGCCCTGCGCGGCCAACTGCAGCGCGGCGGCCTGGCCGATCCCCGACGTCGCGCCGGTTACCAGCGCCACCTTGCCTTCCAGATCCCGAACCGCATTGGGGGTTGTCATGACGCTCCCGGAGTGTTTGTACCGATCTGTCTGATCGGGGTATTCGCCAAACTAGACCGATCGGACTAAAAACGCAAGGCGTGTGGGCGATCGATTCTTCTGAACTGCACCGTTGCTGCTTGGCGCCTGGCGTGGTCGTGCGCCTGACCGGCTAAGGAAGTTGCACACTAAGACAGGAAGGTCTAACGATGTGTTTGAGGGGCAACCTTGCCGGATCACGCCGCCGGGGTGACGCTGCGTGCCGCGGCGATAAAGGCCTCGAGCTCGCCCGGGATGTCGGGCCCGGTGGGCTGGTAGATGATCTCGGTGACGCCTTGGGTGCCGAGGTCGCGGATGCGGTGGCCAATGTCCTGGGCGGTGCCGGTCAGCGTGGTTTGAGGGATGGCATTCCAGCTGCCGGCCGCCCAAGCGGCGATGTCGGCGCGATTGAGCCCGATGAGGTGCTGGTCGTGCACCGCGAGATGGCGTTCCTCGGCTGGGGTCTGGTTGATGGTGTTGAGCCACACGTCGCCACCCGGCAGGCTGGTGACACCGGTCCCAAATTCGTAGGCGGCGTGATAGGCCACCGCGTTTCCGGGCCCCGCCGCCGCCTGCACGCGCGCCGAATCCTGACGCTCTCCATCTGCCACGACGGTGCCTTGCAAGGCGAGCGCTGTCCAGTCGAATCGCGACGCGAAGCGGATCTCGCCGAGGGCAGTGAACAGCCCATCGGCCAGCTCGGTGGCCACGGCGAGCCCCTTGGGGCCCAACGCCGCGATCAGGATGGGCACGTCGATCGGACGTGCGGGTGCGTGTCCGGGCGGGTGCATCATGCGGATCCGCGTGTCACGCCAGTCCACGGTGTCACCATTGAGCAGGCCACGGAACGCGATCACGTAGTCGCGTAGGAACGACCAGCTCGCCGGTGCGGCGCCGAGCGCGCGGGCACCGGCGAAACCGGTGCCAAATGCGACCGCGACACGTCCGGGTGCCAGCGCTGCCAATGACGCAGTAGCGGAGGCGTTGACCATCGGGTGGCGCAGGGTGGGCACGAGCACTCCTGGGCCTAGACCGATGGTGGTGGTGCGTTGGGCCGCTAACGCGAGCATCATCCACACATCGGGATCTTCGTGTGGGTTGTCGAACAGCCACGCCCGGTCATAGCCGAGGTGCTCGGCTATGGCGATGTGGTCCGGGGAGTGCAGCGAGGTGGCGAACTGGGCGGAGATCTTTATCATCGTCGGCATCCCCATGGCGGACCTTCCTCGCAAGCCATCATTTAAACGAACCTGTCTAAACGATACGCACGGCGAGCGCGGTGTCAAGCGGGGCTGGAAGGCCCGCTTGCCGATGACGGTGGCGGTTCTTCAGACAACCCTGTCTGATATTATTGGCGGCATGCCGGAGCGCACAACGAAACGGCCGTCCCCGCGGGAACGGCTACTCGCCGCGTCGGATGAGTTGTTCTACCGCGACGGCGTGCATTCCACTGGAATTGACGCCGTCATCGAGAAGGCCGGCGTGGCAAAAGGCTCGTTGTACTACATTTTCGGCGGCAAGGACGAGCTGGTCGCCGCCTACCTTCGCTGCCGCCACGAGGCGTGGCAGCAGCGTGTCGAGGCGGTCCAGGCGGGTATCGAGGACCCCGATGCGAAGATCCTGGCGATCTTCGACGCGATCGCCGAAGATGTGTCACGGCCCGACTTCCGGGGCTGCCCGTTCAACAATGCCGCCGCCGAAGCCCCGGCGGGGGACGCCCAGCGACTTGCTATCAAGGAGTACCGCGACTGGTTGCGCTGCTTGTTCGCAGAGCTCGCCGCCAGAACCGGGGTCGCCGACGCCGATGCGCTGACCGATGCGCTTATCGTCCTCTACGACGGAGCTTTGGCTACCGCGGAAATGGGCAGCAGCGCGCGCGCCGCGGCGCTGACAGCCAAACGCATCGCCCGGCTGACCCTGGCAGCCGCGAAAGTCTCCGGCTCCGCCTGATTGCCGTTAACTGTTGCGGCGCAACCGATCCGACCGATTCAACAGCGCCAACCATTGACGGTAATTCTCGTTACTTTCCGGTCATATTCGGTAAATAAACGATGAGCAATCCGGGGCAAAATGGTGGCATGTGGTGGGAACTGTCCCTACTGCTGCTGCCAGTGGCAGGCTCTCGGGTATGGCATTCAAAGTGCGATTCACCGAAGAGCGGGACAGGATGAGCGACTACGACACAGGCGACGTGTACGACTTCCTGGAGGGTGGCGTGCTGTCGATCGCCTACGCCGCCAACAAGGCAAAGTGGACCGAGTACCACGGGCCTGGTACGTGGGTGCGAGTTGCCGCCGAGCCACATCACGGGCCCGGCCAAAGCGGGTACTGAGTCGGTGAGCGAACGCGCCCGGCGCCGCGCTCGTCGACCTCACCGAGTAGCCACCCGGCCCGGGCTGGGCCGTCCCTACCCATGCGAATGCTTTGCAGCGCAATGCAATGCGCAAGAGCTGGCTAGTAACTTCGCTATTCGCCTAGCATCGGAACCCCTCTAACGGCGTCCACTAGTGCCGTCAAGAGGCCACGCTGTGCGGTCTGGGCGCAATCGCGGGAGTTCTGCACAGCACCACGCGGGTCGCCACGCCGGCAGATGGAACGCGTTGACGGCCTCGACGACCGACTTGGTCGCCAGACACACCCGCGAACACACAACACCTCGGTCCGTGCAGACCACGACAGCGCTCGACGGATCATCTTGTGCCTCGAGGAATCTCAGTCGTCACTGGGCCATCTGCGGCCCAGCCCGGAGACACGGGCAGCGGGGCCGCCGCTCACTGGGCCGGCGCCGGGGTGGGTGGTGTCGGCGGCGCAGGTCGTGTTCGCACCTTCATCGGCCACCAGAACCAACGGCCCAGCAACGCGGCAATGGATGGTGTGATCAGCGTCCGCACGATGAAGGTGTCGAACAGCAGCCCCAGTCCGATCGTGCAACCGATCTGACCAACGGATCGCAGGTCACTGGTGACCATGGAGATCATGGTGAACGCGAACACCAGCCCGCCGCGGTCACTACTCCGCCGGTGCCGCCCATGGCACGGATCAGCCCGGTTTTCAGTCCGCTACCGATCTCCTCTTTGAGTCGCGACACGACCAGCAGGTTGTAGTCCGACCCGACCGCGAGCAGGACGATCACCGACAGCGCCAAGACGACCCACTGCAACTCAATGCCCAGAATGTATTGCCAGATCAGCACCGACAGCCCGAACAATGCCGCCAGCGACAGCACGACGGTGCCGACGATGACCAATGACGCGACGAGCGCTCGTGTAATGAGCATCATTACAACGAAGATCAAGATGATCGCTGCCATCGCAGCGACGAGCAGATCGTAAAAGGACGCCTCTTGAATGTACTTGTAGGTCGCCGCGGTACCTGCGAGGTAGAACTTGGCATCGGCCAGTGGAGTGCCCTTGACAGCCTCTTGTGCGGCCTGGAGTTCGTCTTGGACTTTCGCGATGCCTTCAGGGGTGGCGGGGTCGACTGCGTGGGTGATTGTGATGCGGGCGGCCTCACCGTCGGGTGAGACCATCAGTTTCAGCCCACGCTGAAAATCGGGGCTGTCGAACGCATCTGGCGGCAGGTAAAACATGTCGTCATTTCTTGGCGTCGTCGAATACCTGGCCCATCACGACGGACGTATCCGTCAGCCGTTCCATCTGGCTGATCATCTCCGAGAATGTGCTGTGCACGGACAGCAGCGTGTCGCGCATAGTCTTCGCGATCTCGATCATCGGCGGCACCTGCGCCAACAGTTGGGGCATCAAAGCGTCGATGTTATCCAGGTCGACAAGAAGAGATTGGTGTGCTCGGTGACCTGGTCGACGCCATCGATGGTGTCGAATAACGATCGCATCGCCCAGCAGATCGGAATGTCAAAGCAATGCGGTTCCCAGTAGAAGTAGTTGCGTAGCGGTCGGAAGAAATCGTCGAAATCTGCGAGGTGGTCGCGGATTTGGTCGGTGGTTGCCTGCAATTCATGTGTCTCGCCGACCATGCTGTGAGTAGTGTCGGTCAGCCGACTCATCAGGTCGTACACGTGCTCCATGATCGTGATCAGAGATCCCAGTTGATCGGCCGTCTTCATGGTGTCGTCCAAGCGCGCTTGGAGGAATTGCAGATTCTCCCTCGTCGACACGCTTTGCATCCCGATCTGAAACGGTATCGACCCGTGGTCCATGGGTGGCCCGAGCGGTCGGGTAATGCTCTGCACAAGCGCAATTCCCGGTACGCGAAAAATGTATTTGGCGATCCTGTCCAGCACAAGCATGTCGCGCGGATTTCTCATGTCATGATTCGTCTCGACCGACAGCGTGTCGGGGTTCATTCTGGCCGCTGAGAAGTGTCGCTCGGCTGGGGTATACCCAATATTGGACGGCAGATCGGCAAGGAATATAGTTTCGTTGGTCGTAGTTGGTCCGGTATCCGGGTAGGGCGAGCAGGCCGATGAGAGCTATCGCGGTGGCAGTCACCAGAATTGGCGCGGGCCAGCGCACGATCGCGGTTCCCATCCGTCGCCATCGCCGTTGCGTCGCTTTCCGTTTCGGATCGAATAAGCCGAATCGACCCGCCAGCGCGAGAACCGCGGGCCCCAGTGTGAGCGCCATCAGCAGCACTAGCAACATTCCCAACGCGCATGGGATCGCCAACGTGTTGAAGTAGTTCAACCGAGTGAAGTGCAGGCACAGCATGGCCGCGGAGATAGTCAGACCGGAGCCGACGATGACATGGGTTACGCCGCCGAAAGCGGTGTCGTACGCGGTGTCGTGATCCTCGCCAGCATTGCGTGCCTCGTGATAGCGGCACCAACAGGATTCGAAACAAGGGGCGGATCAACCATGACAGAACCGATAGATACCCACTGCGCCCGCTGCCTCAGACCAGCCCCCGGTGAAGACGACACCGACCTTTACTGGGAATGCCCCGACGAAGTCATCGTTTGCCCTGACTGCATCACGCCCGCGGAACAGCAGGCGATGGACGACGACGGCATGGCAATGTTGGATGAAATATCTGGGCTAGATGACGAGTGACCAGATCGCTATGAGAAACGTCGTTCTCGCCGCCGCGGCCGCGGCGGTCATGGTTGTCGCGGCGGCTGGTACGGCCGGCCCCAGGTTTCTTCATCGGGAACGCCTGGGGCCGGTTCATCACCCCCCAACCCCTTCGGGCGCGCGGGTGAACGTCGCGAAACTCGAGTAGTCAACTACTCGCGTCAGTTGCGCGTCTTACCGCTGACCATTGAACGGTAACCAGCGGCCCCCAAAATTCGACGGGACCGTTGAAATCCAAGACCGAGTTATCGAATCGAAGGAGTAGCGATATGTCCGACCCTCCTGGGATGCTTGTGGCTGCGATCGGAACAGTCGATGGCATCGAGTTCACCCTGTCCAACGAGACGGACCAAGATATCACTGTGAGCCTGTTCGTGACGCCTGTGACGTCGGAGTGCGTCAACGTGTTTGCGCCCCAACTTACTGTCGCGCCTACTTCATGGTCCGACAGCCCATATAGCCTGCAGTACCTCTATCATGAGCCGCCAGGCGTGTACTCCGCGTTTGTCCAACCGATCACCGGACCTCCCTACAAGGTGGCGACCAACCTCGTCGTTACCGCTGGGAGCAGCGTAGGCGGGGGACCCCGCGCGACCCATCACAACCTTTCGGATATTCCCGACGTCAGGGTCTGAACCTCAAGGGCCACCAGGGGAATTCGTGGTGGACCCGCATTACCTCAACGAGGACAACGTGGTTGAGGTGGATCGGTTGTGACGACTATCCCCCTACGCCTTCCGTACGCCAGCAGGAGCCCCCGCCGGCGCACCCTGCCGCTGCCAAGCTTCGCGGTGACCGTCCTGTCCGCTCGGCGTGGCCTTCCGTATCTTGGTCAGCAGACGATGGTGTTTCCATCGATGGCAGGCACCTTGCGCGACGCCGACAACTTCCGCGCCCGCTGGCGGGCAGTGCGCAACGAGCTCGGCGTCCCGGACGCCACGAGCCACAGCTTCCGCAAATCGGTGGCGACGTTGATCGACGACGAGGGACTGTCGGCGCGGATCGGAGCGGACCACCTGGGCCACGCCAGGGTGTCGGAAACGCAGGACACCTACATGGCGCGCGGCCGGTCGCACAAGGCTGTCGCCGATCTGCTAGACCGGGCCATAAGCGATGAATAAACGATGGATTCGAGTGGGGCTCAGTGAAAAATGGCCTCTGACGTGCCCCCGGCAGGATTCGAACCTGCGACACCGGCTTTAGGAGAGCCTGCAAGCGCTCCCGGACGCGGTCTCGAAAAGTGTTCTGAACTGGCGATTTAACGCCATCCGACACCATCGGAAACCACGGAGTGTCGCGGATTCACCGACCAGCCACCGACCACAGATCAGCGCGCCGTGGCCTTTGGCCAATCCCAAGCCGAGCAATCGCTCGATTCCGGGCTCAATAACGAGCGAAGCCCCCGGCTGCAACCGAGCGGTTCGTCACGGAGGCGAATATGCACGCGAGCGTTCTTGCGCGTGCATAGAGCCCGGACCGATACAAGCTCACCGCGCGCAACGCCGTTTTCGGGATCCGCGGTACTCGCTCGGAGGAGGTTTCCACCGACGGGAACCGGCTACTCACTCGCCGGGCGGTGAGACCGCCTGACGCTGCTTCAGAAAGGACTCACGGTGGGCTTTCCCGACCAACAACAGGACGTGCCCGGGGTTCAGGCGCAGATGGACCCAGTTCCCGACTGCGGGGAGGACAGTTATCGCGGCTCAGGTCGATTGACCGGTAAGAAGGCGGTGATCACTGGGGGCGACAGTGGCATCGGGCGCGCCGTGGCGATCGCCTTCGCGCGCGAGGGCGCTGACGTGCTGATCGCCTACCTCAACGAAGACGACGACGCTAAAGAGGTCGCGCGGTTTGTCGAGGAAACCGGGCGCCGATGCGTGCTGGTGGCCGGTGATTTGTCGGACCCGGATCACTGTCGTGCAGTAATCGCCCGCGCGGCCAGCGAATTCGGCAGCATCGATATTCTGGTCAGCAATGCGGCCTACCAGATGACGCATGAGAATCTCGAGGACATCTCCGATGAGGAATGGGATTACACGTTTCGGCTAAATATTGGCGCGTACTTCTATCTGGTCAAGGCTGCGTTGCCGCACATGCCCGAGGGATCGTCGATCATCGGCAGTTCGTCGGTGAACTCCGACATGCCCTCACCCGCACTGGCGCCATACGCGGCTACCAAGGCGGCCATCGCCAATTTCTCTGCCAGCCTCGCCCAATTGCTGGGCGAGAAGGGTATTCGGGTCAACAGCGTCGCGCCGGGTCCCATCTGGACACCGCTGATTCCGTCGACCATGCCCTCGGAGAAGGTGCAATCGTTCGGGGAAAACACGCCGCTGGGTCGCGCTGGTCAGCCCGTCGAACTGGCGCCGGTCTATGTGCTCCTCGCCTCCGATGAAGCGAGCTACATCTCCGGGGCGCGGGTGGCGGTCACCGGTGGCAGACCCGTCCTGTGATCGCAGCTCACCGGTGGGTTCTGACCTGCCGAAAAGAAAAGCGTCGGACGACGCCGATGGGTTCGTCGGATTCGCGACCGTGGATCATGGTCCGATCGGTACCGCGGTGGCTCGAGCCGAGACAGCCGGCGTTTCTCTGTGGTGCTGCCGGGGTATCAACTCACTCGTGACTTCCTTGTGGCTGAGCGGCCGAGTCGAACAGCCTTGGGCTGCAAGCGAGCTTGACGGTGGCGCCCAGTCCGTCGATGTCATTGTCGTGGGTGCTGGGATCACCGGACTGATGACCGCGGTTCTGTTGGCTCGCGGCGGCAAGGACGTGTTGGTGTTGGAAGCCCGCACGGTGGGTGCTTGCGCTACGGGTAATACCACCGCCAAGGTCAGTTTGCTTCAGGGCAGCCACCTGTCGAAGATCCTGTCCAAGCACGGCAAGAGCGTGGCCCGCGCTTACGTGGACGGTAATCGTGAAGGTCAGGATTGGGTGCTTGACCACTGCGAGTCACACGGCGTAGCTGTGCAGCGCGAGGATGCCTATACCTATGCCCAGTCCGCCAAAGGCGTCGCGTCCGCACGCGCCGAACTAAAGGCGTGCCAGGCGGTGGGCCTGTCCGCCGGGTGGGATGCCGACGCCAAGGTGCCGTTTCCGTATCACGGCGGCGTGCGGCTGGCCGAGCAGGCGCAGTTCGATCCTATGTCGTTCCTGGACACACTAGTTGTGGAGTTACTCGAGCGCGGCGGACGGCTGGTCGAGCACTTTCGGGTGCGGCGGGTGTCCGGCCACGGAAACAGCCTGCGCGTCCACGTCAACGACGCCGCGCAGCACGAGGTCGAAATCGAGACCGCGCAATTGGTGCTTGCCACCGGGATTCCGATCCTGGACCGCGGTGGCTATTTCGCGCGCGTGAAGCCGAGCCGGTCCTACTGCTTCGCTTTCAAGGTCCCCGGCGACATTACTCGGCCGATGATGATTTCCACCGACTCACCGACGCGTTCAGTGCGCTACGCACCCGTCGCCGACGGGGAGCGGCTGATCGTGGGCGGCGCGGGCCACACGGTCGGTCGCGAGAAGAGCCCATCCAAGGCGCTGGAGGAGTTATCGTCGTGGGCGCGCATGCACTACCCGGGAGCGGTGCAGACTCATTTTTGGTCGGCGCAGGACTATACTCCGATTGACGATTTGCCCTATGTCGGTCCTATTTTGCCGAACAACGAAAGCATCTTTATAGCAACGGGTTTCAACAAGTGGGGGATGACGAACGGCGCTGCCGCCGCATTGGCGCTATCGAGCCGCTTGCTGGGCGGGCCGATGGACTGGTCCAGCGCGTTCGCCAGCTGGAGCGCCCACGAACTGTCGGGCCTGCTGACGGCCATGCAATCCAACCTCCAGGTCGGCTTTAACTTGACCAAGGGCTGGATCACCCCGGCGACACGCACCGGCCGTCGCAGCCCCAACGAGGACGGGGGCGGCGTGGTGAGCGGACCCCCGTGGCACCTGGAAGCCAGATGCCGGGTCGACGCCGCCGAGCACCGTGTTTCACCGGTATGCCCGCACCTGGGGGGAATCGTGAACTGGAACGACGCCGACAAGGCGTGGGAATGCCCGCTGCACGGCTCACGGTTCGCGCCGGATGGCACGCTGCTAGAAGGGCCGGCCACCCGTGATCTGGCCGCCTCGCGCTAACGATGGTATTAGATCGGATGCTCAGGATCGCCAGAAGTTGTCGTCACGATAGGCCTCCGGGGCATCGGCGAGAAAGCTATGCGGATGTGAATGCCGCCCGCAACGTTGGCACTGGGTGTCCGTCACCGAGGCCCGTTCGGTCACACCGCGCGCTAACCGTAGGAAAGCGGCGGCGCGTTTCACGCGTGCAGTGCGGCGCTTCGCGGATTCACCCGGGAGGGGGCCGGTCGCCACTACGCTGGCTCCCGCGGTAATCCGTTGCGACCCGCATTCGACAAGAGCGGCAAGCCGGTCAACCGGGTGCCGGATCACTCTGCCGCTGCGGTCCGACTTGGGCGTGTCGTGACATCTCGCCGCCAACAGGCCGAATCCGGCGCGTCGTGCATCACCTCGACGACATTCTCCGCAACGCGGCTATCTTTCATGTGTGCTCAGCTCAGCGTGGCAGCTGCGGCTTCCGCGATGACGTCCATCACCTCGCGGCGTTTCCGCCATGCCCGGAGCTGTCGCGTCGCCCCGTTGCCCTGCGCGCCGATGCGGTCGAGTTCGTCCACGACGCGGTCGTATTCACCGAGCGCGTCCAAGGCCGGGCGCACCCGTCGTACCAGCGTGTTCAACTGCTCACGCGCCGGCATCGATCCGCGACCGTAGCTCAAATCGAGTGTACGACCGGACAATCCGTCATGGGCGGCCTTCCAGTACGCCGCCCGCAACGCACCCGGCGGGAGGCGTCCAATGACATCGCCCTGCACAGGCGGCTCGAGTGCCGTCATCACCGCGGCCCTGATCAGAGTGGCCACTAGCACCGTTTCGGCGACCGTCGCCGGCACATCGGCCAGTCGGACCTCGACCGTGGGGAAGTTCGCCGACGGGCGCACATCCCAATAGATCATCTTCTGATCCAGGATCACTTCGGTGTCGACCAGCATGCGGACCGCGCGGTCGTACTCTTCGGGAGAAGCGAAGAACGGCGGCGCACCCGCAGCCGGCCAGCGTCTCCACAGGATGCTGCGCCAACTCGCGTAGCCGGTGTCGGCGTTACGGTACAGCGCCGAATTAGCCGACAACGCAAGGAAAGACGGCAGCCAGGGTCGCAGCCAATTGCTGACCTGGATGGCGGCCGCGCGGTCGGGTACTTGCACGTGCACATGACATCCGCAGATCCCTTGCTCGTGCGCGATCATTCCGAACTCCGCACCGATCCGCCGGTACCGCTCGGTGCCGCTGACCGGGAACTCGTGCGGCGTCACCGGCGGGAGCCCTAGGGCCAGAAGTTGAACCCCGGCGGCCTCGGCCGCTTCGACCGCGGTGCGCCGCAGCCGGATGAGTTCTTCGCCGAGTTCTGCACTGGTAGCTGCCACGCTGGAGGTGGTCTCGACCTGACAACCGCTCAGTTCCGGCTGCAGTGTGATGCCGCGGCGCTCGGCCTCTGCGGCCACCGCCGCGTTATGCGGGGCCGGTTCGCCGGTCCGCGGGTCAACGAGGAGGAACTCCTCCTCCACACCGACAGTGGGAAGTTCGCTCATCCAGCCTCCGGGCGTGCAGCTCGCAACTTCAT
>CAVRER010000054.1:0-15303 GCA_963720085.1 uncultured Actinomycetota bacterium | reverse complement strand
TGTGCGTGTTCCCTTTTGGAACCGTACGTATTGCTGTTTGGGCTTTTCCGCTTTCGCTCGCCACTACTTACGGAATCGAATTCTCTTTCTGTTCCTCCGGTTACTGAGATGTTTCACTTCACCGGGTCTCGCTTTGCTCCCCTATGTATTCAGGTAGCAATGATTGAGCATTACCTCAATCGGGTTACCCCATTCGGAAATCTACGGGTTAAAGCGTGTTTGCCGCTATCCGTGACGTCCAGCTTACCACGTCCTTCATAGCCTATTGGCACCAAGGCATTCATCATACGCCCTTAGTAGCTTGATTATTTTTTGATATCTATCGTCGGCCCGACGGCTACATCGCGTGGGCCGGCGACTCGGCCAACCACTCCGAATGGCTTGAGACGCTTTCCCGGTGGACCGGGCGCACCAACTCAGCACTCGCACCCGCCGTGACCAGTTCAAAGGCGCCTTCCTTGTAGTGTGGGCTTCATGTTCAGCGGCGGAAAAATCAAAGTCGAAGGCACGGTAGTAGAGCTCGACGGCGACGAGATGACGCGGGTCATCTGGAAGTGGATCAAAGACATGCTGATCCTTCCGCATCTCGACATCAAGCTGGACTATTACGACCTCGGCATCGAGCACCGCGACGCCACCGACGACCAGGTGACGATCGACTCGGCCTACGCGATCAAGAAACACGGCGTCGGCGTCAAGTGCGCCACGATTACCCCCGACGAGGCACGGGTCAAAGAATTCAACCTCAAGACGATGTGGTCGTCACCCAACGGGACAATCCGAAACATTTTGGGCGGCACGATCTTCCGCGAGCCGATCATGATCTCGAATGTGCCGCGGCTGGTTCCGGGGTGGAAGAAGCCGATTATCATCGGCCGGCACGCTTTTGGTGACCAGTATCGTGCGACGAACTTCAAAGTCGACCGGCCCGGGACCGTCACACTGACCTTCACCCCGGACGACGACAGCGAGCCGATCGTGCACGAGATGGTGTCCATCCCTGAAGACGGCGGCGTCGTAATGGGGATGTACAACTTCAAGGATTCGATTCGGGACTTCGCCCGCACGTCGTTCGCCTATGGCCTGAAAGAGAACTACCCGGTGTATCTGTCGACCAAGAACACCATCCTCAAGGCCTACGACGGCATGTTCAAAGACGAGTTCCAGCGGATCTACGACGAGGAGTTCAAGGCCAAGTTCGAAGAAGCGGGTCTGACCTACGAGCACCGGCTGATCGACGACATGGTGGCCGCTTCCCTCAAGTGGGAGGGCGGCTACGTGTGGGCGTGCAAGAACTACGACGGCGACGTGCAGTCGGACGCCATCGCTCAGGGTTACGGCTCGCTGGGGCTGATGACGTCGGTGCTGATGACCGCGGACGGCAAGACCGTGGAAGCCGAAGCCGCCCATGGCACGGTCACCCGCCACTTCCGGCAGTACCAGCAGGGCAAGCCCACCTCCACCAATCCGATCGCCTCGATCTTCGCCTGGACGCGTGGGCTCGAGCACCGCGGCAAGCTGGACCACACACCCCAGGTGAGCGAATTCGCCGAGAAGCTGGAAGAAGTCGTCGTCGCCACGGTCGAAGGCGGTCAGATGACTAAAGATCTCGCACTGCTCATCGGCCCGGATCAGGACTGGCAGACCAGCGAGGAGTTCCTCGGCACGATCGCCGACAACCTCGAAAAGGCGCTCAGCTCATAGCGCGAGAAGACATAACTTCGCCGCCCTCGTGACGTGCTTGCGCGACATGACGGCAGTGATCATCGAGCCCTGATTCCGAGCCAAGCCGGCTCGAGCGGGGCGGATGGCGGGCGGGTTTCCGCTGAATAGGGCCGGGTGGCATTAGCCGTGGCCGGGCCACCGGGGGTTTGAGCAGAATCCCGCCTCGGATCTGCTTCACCCGTATGGTGGGAGCTACTTCAGCGGGGGTGTTTGGCCGAGGAGTGTCGCGCGATGAAGGTATTCATCAGCTACTCGCGAGCCGATGACGTCGCGGTCAGATCGATGGTGAGCGATCTTCAGCGAGCTCGGGTCCAGGTCTGGCTGGACGAAGATCTTGGTGGCGGTGACGCGTGGTGGTCGGAGATCCTGGGGCAGATCCGCGGGTGCGCGGTGCTTCTCTTTGCGTTGTCGGACAATTCGCTGCACTCCAAGCCGTGCCAGGCCGAATTGGGTTACGCCCAGCAGCTGGGGTTGCCGATCTTGCCGGTGCAGATCGGTGAGCTATCCAGCTACCGCGTCGACCCGATTTTCAGCAGGCAGCTGATCGACTACCGAAACCCCACATCGGCCGGATTCGAGCTGATCGGGGCCCTGCACGAACAGGCCGCGCGCCGCTGCGACTTGCCCGACCCGTTGCCCGAAGGACCTGCGATTCCCTACGAGTACTTGCAGCGACTCGGTGCATCGATCCACGACGCCGTGGAGCTCGCGCCGCCGGTGCAGGCGCAGATGCTCTTCGAGCTGCGCAGCGCTCTCCACGAAGAGGACGACTCAACCGTCCTGGATGACATCCGCAAGTTGTTGGATGTCCTGCGCCGACGCAAAGATGTCACCCACCCGATCGCGACGGAGATCGACACCATCCTTCGCAGCGGGGTGGCTGACGTGAGCCACACCCCAGCGGGGTCACCAGCCGAGGACATCGCCACGGTCGGCGCCCAACCGGCGGAGGCTCCGGCATCCGCGGGGGTCCCACAATCTGCTGAGCTCAAGCAGGTGACGGTGTTGGTGGCAAATGTGGTTGATTCGATGGATCTGGCCGCGGCCGTGGGTGTGGAGCGGTTTCACGAGATTATGGGCGAGCTGGCCAACCGCTGCGCGGTGGTGGTGCAGCGCTACGGCGGAGTGGTCGACAAGTGCGTCGACGACGGGATCATGGCGGTGTTCGGCGCGCCGGCGGCGTTGGAGGATCATGGGCTTCGCGGCTGTTTGGCGGCGCTGGGCATCCAGCAGGAGGCCAAGGGCCTGGCTGTCGAGGTCGAACGCCAGGAGGGTGGAGACCTGCGATTGCGCATTGGCCTCAATTCGGGGCGGGTCATCGCCGGTGGGATCGGTTCGGGTTCTTTGGGTTTGGTCGGAGAGCAGGCTGGGATGGCCCAGCGCATGGAGTCTGTGGCGCCACCTGGTGGGGTGATGCTCAGCGGGTCAACCGCCCGGCTGGTGGAAAACACCGCGGTGCTCGGTGAGCCGGAGCTGGTGCAGATCGGTGGTGCCGCACCGATGCCGGCGCGTCGGCTGCTGGGGGTGGCGTCGGGGCGGATCGGTCGTTTTGAGACCGCGTTGGTGGGGCGTCAGTGGGAAATGAACACCGTCACAGGCATGTTGGATCGAGTGGGCGCTGGCCAGGGGTGTGTGGTGTGTGTGGGGGGTCCGGCGGGCATCGGCAAGAGCCGGCTGGTTCACGAGACCGCCGCGATCGCGCGCGGTCGTGGTGTCGAGGTGTTTTCGACGTTCTGTGAGTCCCACACCGGTGATATCTCGTTTCATGTGGTGGCGCGGCTGCTGCGGGCGATCGTGGGGATCAGCGATCTGGACGGTGAGGCCGCGCGGGCGCGGCTGCGCGGCAGAGTTCCCGACGGCGTCGACCCGCAGGATCTGGTGTTGCTGGATGACCTGTTGGGCATTCGTGACCCGGATACCGAGCTGCCGCCCATCGACCCGGCCGCGCGGGGGCGGCGGTTGACCACGCTGGTCAACGCGATGTCGCTGGCGAGCACCAAGCCGAGGCTCTACATCCTTGGAAGACGCGCACTGGATCGATGCGGTCAGCGAATCCATGCTGGCCGAGTTTTTGAAGGTGATCCCGAAGACCCCGTCGATGGCGCTGATCACTTACCGTCCGCACTATCACGGGGCGCTCGCCCAGGTGCCCGGCGCGCAGACGGTGGCGCTGGACCCACTGGGTGATGCGGATACCTCGGCGTTGGTCGGTGAGCTGGTGGGCGCGGATTCCTCGGTGGGCGCGGTGGCCGCGTTGATCACCGAACGGACCGCCGGTAACCCGTTTTTCGCCGAGGAGATGGTGCGTGAGCTTGCCGAACGCGGTGTGCTCGAGGGGGCGCGTGGTCGCTACCGGTGCCACGCCGATGTGGCCGAGGTCAGCGTGCCGGCCAGTGTGCAGGCGGTCATCGGTGCGCGCATCGATCGCCTCGAACCGGGTGCCAAACAGACGCTGAGTGCCGCGGCGGTGATCGGGTCACAGTTCAGTCCGGATCTGTTGAGCAGCCTGGGGATCGATCCGGCTCTTGAGGCGCTGGTCGAGGCGGAGTTGGTTGATCAGGTGAGGTTCGCCCCGCGCGCCGAGTACGAATTCCGGCATCCGTTGATCCAGGCGGTGGCCTACGAGTCACAACTGAAACCAGAGCGTGCCAAGCTGCACCGGCGCCTGGCCGAAGCCATCGAGGCCGGTGACCCGGGGTCGGTGGAGGAGAACGCGGCGTTGATCGCCGAGAACCTAGAAGCCGCCGGCGATGTGGCGCTCGCGTATGGCTGGCATATGCGCGCCGGCACGTGGTCGACGCACCGGGATATGGCCGCGGCGCGGCTGAGTTGGGAGCGCGCGCGCGAGATCGCCGACGCGTTGCCCACCGACGATGCCGAGCGCACCGAGATGCGTATCGCACCGCGCACCTTGCTCTGTGGCACCGACTGGCGAGTCCATCAGGAGAGCTCCTCCGCGCGCTTTGAGGAGCTGCGTGAACTCTGCGCGCTCGCCGGCGACAAGCCATCGCTGGCGATGGGCATGGCCGGGCAGGTGCTGCACCTCTGGGATCATGCTCACTTACGGGAGGCGTCGGCGCTGGCACACGAACTCGTGGCCCTGGTCGAGGCGATCGGGGATCCGGAATTGATTGTCGGGCTGTCGTTCATGCCGAATCTTGTCGAGATAGAGGCTGGCGGATGGGCCGACGTGCTGCGCTGGTCAGTAAGGGCCATCGAGCTGGCTGACGGCGACCCCACCAAAGGCAACTTCATCATGGGCTCTCCACTGGCGCTCGCGTACGCCACGCGCGCGATGGGCCAAGCGGTCCTGGGGCACCCACCGTCAGAGTGGCTGGGTTCCATCGCCATCGCCGTCCCAATGGCCCACGAGACGGATCCGACGACCTATGCCATCGTCATCGACCTCCTATACGGCGTAGCGATATGCGGTGGGGCGCTGCTGGCCGACGACGCCGCGGTGGAGCTGGTCGATGAGGCGCTGCAGATCGCCGAACGATCCGGTGACGATTTCGCGCTGGCCAATGCGCGATTCGCGGTGGGCCTGACGCTGATGCACCGCGACTCACCGACAGACCGTGAGCGCGGAATGGCGGTGCTCAGCCAACTTCGCGACATGTGCCTAAACGAGCACTTCAGCTTGGGTGAGCTACCGTTCGTCGAGGCCTACATCGCCTGGGAGCACGGCAGGCGTGGAGACCTCGATGGTGCCATCCTGGCAATACGGCCAGCCGTCGACGACCTGTTCCGGAACGGACAGAACAGCTTGTCCAACATGGCCACCCGCGTGTTCGTGGAGATGCTGCTGGCCCGCGGCGGCGAGTCCGATCTGCAGGAAGCCCAGACCGCGATCGAGCGGTTGGCAGCCGCCCCAGTCGACGACGAGGTGGTGCTGCGCAAGCTCTGGGTGCTGCGGCTACGCGCGCTGCTGGCCGGCGCCCGTGGCGACGAAGTCGCCCACCGCGATCTTGTTAAGCAATACGACGCGATGGCCAGATCGGTTGGCTGGCTAGGGCATATGGGGATGGCCGATTCGTGGATCGTCCGCGTTGCGGCGGTAGGCTCAAGCCGAGTATTGTCTGCTTCGGCGAAAATGTCCCGAAAGCCCGTGTGGAATAAGGTTATTCAATGGTCGACGGCGCCGAAGCGGCGCCGCTGACCGTGTTCTCGGTTCCGCCTTTCCTGCTGTTTCTCTGGTCGGGCTAAGTGCGCCGACCGATCCGGCGACCGTGGGTGTCAGCCTGATCCCAATCAGCAAACGGTCTTCTTCGCTGTGGTCGTCTTCGCCGCCCTCGTGAGGTCTGCGCGACAAGACGGCAGTCATCAGCGACGGAGCCCTGGTTCCGAGCCGAGCTGGGTCGAGCGGGGGCGGATGGCGGGCGGGTTTCCCCTGAATAGGGCCGGGTGGGACTAGCCGTGGCCGGGCCACGGGGGTTTGAGCAGAATCCCGCATCGGGTCTGCTGTACCCGTATGGTGGGAGCTACTTCAGCGGGGGTGTTTGGCCGAGGAGTGTCGCGCGATGAAGGTATTCATCAGTTACTCGCGCCACGATGACGCCGCGGTCAGATCGATGGTGAGCGATCTTCAGCGGGCTCGGGTCCAGGTCTGGCTGGACGAAGATCTTGGTGGCGGTGATGCGTGGTGGTCGGAGATCCTGGAGCAGATCCGTGGATGCACGGTGTTTCTTTTTGCGTTGACGGAGAAGTCGCTGTCTTCCAAGCCGTGTCAGGCCGAGTTGGGTTACGCCCAGGAGCTGGGGTTACCGATCTTGCCGGTGCAGATCGGTGAGATATCCAGCTACCGCGTCCACCCGATTTTCAGCAGGCAGCTGATCGACTACCGAAACCCCACATCGGCCGGATTCGAGCTGATCGGGGCACTGCACGAACAGGGCGGGCACCGCTGCGACTTGCCCGACCCGCTGCCCGAAGGACCTCCGATTCCTTACGAGTACTTGCAGCGATTGGGTGCATCGATTCACGATGCCGCGGTGCTCGCGCCGCCGGTGCAGGCACAGATGCTCTTCGAGCTGCGCAGCGCGCTCCACGAGGAGGACGACTCAACCGTCTTGGATGACATCCGCAAGTTATTGGATGTCCTGCGCCGACGCAAAGATGTCACCCACCCGATTGCGACCGAGATCGACACCATCCTTGGCCAAGGTGCGGTTGAGTCGGGTCACCTTGTGGCGGGGTTACCCGCCGGGGACATCGCCACGGTCGGCGCCCAACGGGCAGACGCGCCCGCATCGGCGGCGACCACAGACTCTGCTGAGCTCAAGACCACCCGCTCTGCTGAGCTCAAGCAGGTGACGGTGTTGGTGGCAAGTGTGGTTGATTCGATGGATTTGGCCGCGGCCGTGGGTGTGGAGCGGTTTCACGAGATTATGGGCGAGCTGGCCAACCGCTGCGCGGTGGTGGTGCAGCGCTACGGCGGAGTGGTCGACAAGTGCGTCGACGACGGGATCATGGCGGTGTTCGGCGCGCCGGCGGCGTTGGAGGATCATGGGCTTCGCGGCTGTTTGGCGGCGCTGGGAATCCAGCAGGAGGCCAAGGGCCTGGCTGGCGAGGTCGAGCGCCAGTCGGGTGGGAGCCTGCGGTTGCGCATTGGCCTGAATTCGGGGCGGGTCATCGCCGGTGGGATCGGTTCGGGTTCTTTGGGTTTGGTCGGAGAGCAGGCTGGGATGGCCCAGCGCATGGAGTCTGTGGCGCCACCTGGTGGGGTGATGCTCAGCGGGTCAACCGCCCGGCTGGTGGAAAACACCGCGGTGCTCGGTGAGCCGGAGCTGGTGCAGATCGGTGGTGCCGCACCGATGCCGGCGCGTCGGCTGCTGGGGGTGGCGTCGGGGCGGATCGGTCGTTTTGAGACCGCGTTGGTGGGGCGTCAGTGGGAGATGAACACCGTTACAGGCATGTTGGATCGAGTGGGCGCTGGCCAGGGGTGTGTGGTGTGTGTGGGGGGTCCGGCGGGTATCGGCAAGAGCCGGCTGGTTCACGAGACCGCCGCGATCGCGCGCGGTCGTGGTGTCGAGGTGTTTTCGACGTTCTGTGAGTCCCACACCGGTGATATCTCGTTTCATGTGGTGGCGCGGCTGTTGCGGGCGATCGTGGGGATCAGCGATCTAGACGGTGAGGCCGCGCGGGCGCGGCTGCGCGGCAGAGTTCCCGACGGCCTCGACCCGCAGGATTTGGTGTTGCTGGATGACCTGTTGGGCATTCGTGACCCGGATACCGAGCTGCCGCCCATCGACCCGGCCGCGCGGGGGCGGCGGTTGACCGCGCTGGTCAACGCGATGTCGCTGGCGAGCACCAAGCCGAGGCTCTACATCTTGGAAGATGCGCACTGGATCGATGCGGTCAGCGAATCCATGCTGGCCGAGTTTTTGAAGGTGATTCCGAAGACCCCGTCGATGGCGCTGATCACTTACCGTCCGCACTATCACGGGGCGCTCGCCCAGGTGTCCGGCGCGCAGACGGTGGCGCTGGACCCACTGGGTGATGCGGATACCTCGGCGTTGGTCGGTGAGCTGGTGGGCGCGGATTCCTCGGTGGGCGCGGTGGCCGCGTTGATCACCGAACGGACCGCCGGTAACCCGTTTTTCGCCGAGGAGATGGTGCGTGAGCTTGCCGAGCGCGGTGTGCTCGAGGGCGCGCGCGGTCGCTACCGGTGCCACGCCGATGTGGCCGAGGTCAGCGTGCCGGCCAGCGTGCAGGCGGTCATCGCCGCGCGCATCGATCGCCTCGAACCGGGGGCCAAGCAGACGCTGAGCGCCGCGGCGGTGATCGGGTCACAGTTCGGTCCGGATCTGTTGAGCAGCCTGGGGATCGATCCGGCCCTTGAGGCGCTGGTCGAGGCGGAGTTGGTTGATCAGGTGCGGTTCGCCCCGCGCGCCGAGTATGCATTCCGGCATCCGTTGATCCAGGCGGTGGCCTACGAGTCGCAACTGAAACCAGATCGTGCCAAGCTGCACCGGCGCCTGGCCGAAGCCATCGAGGCCGGCGACCCGGGAGCGGTCGAGGAGAACGCCTCGTTGATCGCCGAGAACCTGGAGGCAGCCGGCGATGTGCAGGCCGCCTATGGCTGGCATATGCGTGCCGGCGCGTGGTCGACGCACCGCGATATGGCCGCGGCGCGGCTGAGTTGGGAGCGTGCGCGCGAGATCGCCGACGCGTTGCCCACCGACGATCCGGAGCGCATCGCGATGCGTATCGCGCCGCGCACCCAGCTGTGTGGCACCGCCTGGCGAGTCCATGCGGAAGACTCCGCGCTCTTTGAGGAGCTGCGTGAACTGAGCTCGCTGGCCGGCGACAAGGCATCGTTGGCGATGGGCATGTTCGGGCAGGCGATGAACCTCTGGCTTCATGCCCGCGTGCGGGAGGCCTCGGCGCTGGCATCCGAACACATGGCCCTCATCGAGGCGATCGCGGATCCGGAATTGATTGTCGGGCTGTCGTTCATGCCGATACTCATCGAGATGGAGTGTGGCGGATGGGCCGACGTGCTGCGCTGGTCACAAGCCGTCATCGACCTGGCTGACGGTGACCCCACCAAAGGCAACTTCATCATGGGGTCTCCGCTGGCGTTGGCGCATACCTCGCGCGCAATGGGCCGAGCGGCCCTGGGTCACCCACCGTCAGAGTGGTTGGCTGACCTCGCCGTCGCCGTCCCCATGGCCCGCGAGGCGGACCCGACGACCTATGCCGTCGTCATCGACTTCCTATACGGAGTAGGGGTATGCGTTGGGGTGCTGCTGCCCGATGACGCCGCGCTGGCGCTGGTGGATGAAGCGCTGCAGATCGCCGAACGATCCGGTGACGATTTCGCGCTGGCCACCGCCCGATTGGCGCTGGGCCTGGTGCTGATGCATCGCGACTCCGGAGAAGACCGTGAGCGCGGACTGACGGTGCTCACACAACTGCGCGAGATGTGCTTGCACGAGCACTTCACCTTGTCCGAGCTACCGATCGTCGAGGCCTACACCGCCTGGGAGCAGGGCAGGCGTGGAGACCTCGATGGTGCCATCCCGGCAGCGCGGGCAGCCGTGGACGAACTGTTCCGGGACGGACTTCTCAGCTGGTGGGTCCCTGCCACCCGTCTGTTCGTGGAGACGCTGCTGGCCCGCGGCGGCGAGGATGATCTGCAGGAAGCCGAGAACGCGATCGAGCGGTTGGCAGCCAACCCGATCGACGTGGTGGACTGCGAGATCTGGGCTCTGCGGCTACGCGCGCTGCTGGCCGGCGCCCGCGGCGACGAGGTCGCCCACCGCGATTTCCACCAGCAATACGACGCGATGGCCAGATCGCTTGGCCGGCTGGGACATATGGCGATGGCCGATTCGTGGATCGTCCGCGTTGCGGCGACAGGCTCAAGCCGAATATTGTCTGCGTCGGCGAAAATGTCCGGAAAGCCCGCGGTGAGCAGGGTTATTCGCTGGTCGACGGCGCCGAGGCGTCGTCGCTGACCGTGCCTGGGGTCCGCACGAAATGGCGGCTTTTGCGTCTGCCGCCGACTAGGCCCCCGGTGGGTCGAGTGCCCGGACCGGCCGGCTGTACTCGTTGAGGAAGTCGCTGATCACCTCGGTGATCTGCCCGGGCGCCTCGAACATCGGGATATGACCGAGGCCGTCGAGCCTGGTGATTCGTGTTCCGGCAGGCAGATACGTAGTGAAATACCGGCTCGACCGCGGTCCGGGGAACACCCGGTCCTTTTCGCAGATCACCAGATGCGCGGGCACGGCGGTCTGCGCCAGGTCCACCAATCCGGGCAGCAGCAGCGACTTGACCAGCAGCTGGAAGGCGCCGGGGCAGTGCGCCGCGTCGTCGATGATGGCCTCGAGTTCAGCTTGGCTGACCCCCTCCGGCGTCCCGCTGATCGGCAGTGTGGCCAGTCGGCGACTGAACGGCAGGCGCAACACCCGGGGCCCCAGCCAGCGGGCCAGTGCCCAGAAGGGCGTCCCGCTGACAAACTTGGCGATTACCTCAAACTTGGTGGGGGTCCAGCGGGTCCAACCGCCGGCCGGCGCGATGCCGGTGACCGTGCGTGCCCGGCCGCGACGTTCCAGCTCGAAAGCCACCCAGCCGCCCAGGGAGTTGCCGACGATATGAGCGGTATCCCAGCCCAGCTCGTCGAGTTGCCGCTCGACATGGTCGGCCAACACCGACGAGCTCAGCAACCAGGTGCCGGCATACGGCCCACCGTTGTGACCGGCCATGGTCGGGGCGAACACCTCGTAGCGGCCGGTATCGGCTAACTGCGGGGCCACCTTCTGCCACACCACCTGCGATATCAGGAAGGGGTGCAGCAGCAGGACCGGTTCGCCGGACCCGAGATGGATGGGCGCGCGAGTCGTCATGAGACCGACAGTAAGGTGATACCGCCGGTACCGCAAGCACAGGCAATGCGGACCGTCGCCCGCGTGAAAAGATCGAGTCATCATGAGTACCGCTACCGGATCCCGCCGGATCTTCTCCGGCGTGCAGCCCACCTCCGATTCTCTGCACCTCGGAAACGCGTTGGGCGCCGTCACCCAGTGGGCTCAGTTGCAAGACGACCACGACGCGTTCTTCTGCGTCGTCGACCTGCACGCCATCACCATTCCGCAGGATCCCGAACTGCTGCGGCGCCGCACCCTGCTGACCGCGGCGCAGTACCTGGCGCTGGGTATCGACCCCGGCCGCAGCACCATCTTCGTGCAGAGCCACGTGCCCGCGCATACCCAGTTGGCGTGGGTGCTCGGGTGCTTCACCGGTTTCGGCCAGGCTTCGCGGATGACGCAGTTCAAAGACAAGTCGACGCGTCAGGGCAGCGATGCCACCACGGTCGGCCTCTTCACCTATCCGGTGCTGCAGGCCGCCGACGTCTTGGCCTACGACGCCGAACTGGTGCCGGTCGGCGAAGATCAGCGCCAGCACCTGGAGCTGGCGCGCGATATCGCGCAGCGGTTTAACAGCCGGTTCCCGGACACCCTTGTGGTTCCCGACCTACTCATTCCGAAGATCACCGCCAAGATCTACGATCTGCAAGATCCGTCATCGAAGATGAGTAAATCGGCGGCCACCGATGCCGGGCTGATCAACCTTCTGGACGATTCGGCCTTGTCCGCCAAGAAGATTCGGTCTGCGGTAACCGACAGCGAACGCGAGATCCGATACGACCCGGACGCCAAACCCGGTGTGTCGAACTTGCTGAGCATTCAGTCCGCGGTTACCGGTGTTGAGGTCGATGCTTTGGTGCAACGCTATGCGGGGCGCGGCTACGGCGATCTGAAGAAGGACACCGCCGAGGCCGTCGTCGAATTCGTGACCCCGATCAAAGCCCGGGTCGACGAGTTACTCGCGGATCCAGCCGAATTGGAGGCTGTCCTGGCTGCCGGCGCGGCACGGGCCGAGGACGTGGCCGCAAAAACGGTCGACCGGGTCTACGACCGACTCGGACTCCTGCCGAAACGTCCGTAGTCGGAAATGGTCATGAGCGAACCGGCCAAACCAGGGATCCTGGATCGGCTGCGGGCCCGGTACGGGTGGTTCGACCACTTGATGCGCGCCAACGAGCGGTTCGAGGAACGCAAGGGCAACTACTTCGCGGCCGGGCTGACCTACTACACCCTCTTTGCGTTGTTCCCTTTGCTGATGGTCGGTTTCAGCGTGGTCGGATTCATGCTTTCGCGTAGGCGCGATGTGCTTACCGGGATCGACAACAAGGTCATCTCCGCGGTGCCCGGCGCTCTGGGGCAGCAGGTGGTCGACCTGATGAATTCGGCGATCGATTCGCGCGCGTCGGTCGGCGTGATCGGTTTGGCTGCCGCGGCATGGGTCGGCCTGAACTGGATGGCCAATCTGCGGGTAGCGCTGAGCGAAATGTGGGGACAGCGCGGACAGTCGCCAGGATTCGTCCGCACCAAGCTCTCCGACTTGGCGGCGATCGTGTCGTCGTTCGTGGCGATCCTCGCCACCCTGGCGCTGAGCGCACTCGCCGATGCGACGCCGACCGGCAAGATACTGGCGTTGCTGGGTATTCACAATGCGCCTGTGCTGAACGCGATCCTTCGCGGTGTGTCGATACTGGTGTCAGTGCTGTTGTCGTGGTTGGTATTCAGCTGGATGATCGCCCGACTGCCCAGGGAGCCAGTCGATTACGCCACTTCCATTCGAGCCGCATGGCTCGCGGCGATCGGTTTTGAACTGTTCAAGTTGGTCGCGTCAATTTACCTGAAGTCCGTGTTGCGCAGCCCGGCGGGCGCGACATTCGGGCCAGTGTTCGGCTTGATGGTGTTCGCGTACATCACCGCGCGGCTGCTGCTATTCGCCACCGCGTGGGCGGCGACGTCAACGGAAAGTTCGCGCGCGGCGTCGGTGGAACCGCCTGAGCCAGTCGTCATCACCACCCGCGTGCAGCTGAACGAAGGTCTCAAAGCGCGACATGCATTGACCGCTGCGGCAGTGGGCGCCGTTGGGGCGCTTGGTCTTTCCCGACTGCTACGACGCAATAGAGAATAGTTTCGGGTTCGCACTCGTCTCTTTACCGAAACGATTTGGCCACGACAGGGTGCGACGGCACTCGGGCGTGTCACCCTCATGGGCACGGACGTTTGTATCACGACAAAGGCGGTAGGCGATGTCGACACCAAACCTGTTCCACCGACTGGCCGCAGAGACGATCGGCACCTTCTGGCTGGTGCTCGGCGGCTGCGGCAGCGCGATTTTCTCAGCGAAGGCGCACTCCGGCCACTATCCGCTGGGTATTGGCTACCTTGGCGTGGCTTTGGCGTTCGGTCTGACCGTACTGGTTGGCGTGTACGCGTTTGGGACGATCTCCGGCGGACATTTCAACCCCGCTGTCACGCTGGGAGCCGCGTTGGCTCGCCGCGTGGAATGGAAAGTCCTGCCGGCGTACTGGATTGTCCAGGTGATCGGCGGGCTACTGGCGGGCGTGGTGATCTACTACATCGCCATGGGTAAGCCCGGTTTCAGCGCGACCGGGAACATGGCGGCCAACGGGTATGGCGAGCACTCACCTGGGTATTACTCGCTCGGAGCGGTGATCCTCGCCGAAATTGTCCTGACGGCGATGTTCCTGTTTGTCATTCTCGGCTCGACCGATGACCGCGCGCCAAAGGGCTTCGCGGGCTTGGCCATTGGGCTGACATTGACCGGCATTCACCTGGTCGCCATCCCGATCTCCAACACGTCGGTCAACCCGGCCCGTTCCACCGCTGTGGCATTCTTCAACGGCAACGGCGCTCCCGCGCAGCTGTGGGTGTTCTGGCTTGCACCGCTGATCGGCGGGGCGATCGCCGGCATCGCCTATCCGTACCTGTTCGGCCGGGCCGAGGAGAATGCGGAGAGCGACGCCGTCTAGTCGCCGGTCAGGTAGCGCTGCACCGTCGGCCCAATCCGGGCAACCAAATCCTCGACAGCGGTTGAGGCGATCGGCTCGAGCTTGAGTTGGTAACGCGCGAACGCCAATCCGGCTAAGTGGCTGGCCACCAGCTCGACACGCAACTCGGCATCGGTGACCCCGAACTCCGCGGCGATCCGCTGGGCAACCGGTCCGGCGATGGTGTCGTGCAGCACTTGTCGCGCCTGGGGCTGGATCGCCGCCGACCGCCACAGCGTCAGGAACGGCTCGAAGACGCCGCCTTCGTCCCAGTGCTCGAGGAACCGGCGCACCAGTCGCTCGCCGACCTGGTCGGGACCCTCGTCGAGCAGCGTGGCCAACTGGTGCAGCGGGTGCTCGGGACCGGTCAGCGTCGATGCGCTGAACAAGCCTTCCTTGCTGCCAAAGAAGTAATAGACCATCGCGACATCCACGCCGGCGTCCGCGGCAATCGCGCGGACGGTGGCTCGTTCGTACCCGTCGTGCATGAAACGTTCGCGTGCGACGTCGATGATCCGCTGCCGGTTCTTCTGGCCGGTCCGCCACCGACCGGGACGCCGGGCCTCTGACATGCACAGCAGCATACTTCAACGCACGTTGACGTTAAGCCTTCTGGCGGCGTATGGTCGTTCTTCAACGGCAGTTGAAGTATCAGAAAGGAAGGAGCTCGAGATGGTTGCGGAAACACGTGAACGACGGCTGTGGTGGCGGCATCTGATCTCGTTTCTGATTGCCCCGGTCACGATGACGGTGCTGATACCCGCGTCGATCGTGGGCTGGTCGAACCTGCTCATGCCGGACCTCAGTTCACCGCTCATCGCGGGACGGGTGGCAATAGGTGGGTTGCTGATCGCCGGCGGGCTGAGCCTGCTGGTCTGGACGGTGCTGCTGTTCGACCGGGTGGGCGAGGGAACGCTCGGAGTGGGGAAGGCGCTCGGAGAACCTGTCCACCTCGTGCTAGTAGGGCCATACCGGCACGTACGCAATCCGATGATCACCGGTGTGCTTTGTATCCTGCTGGGGGAGGCGGCCGTCGCGGCGTCGGGTTGGCTGCTGTTGTGGTTTGCGATCTTCTTCGCGTGCCTTGCGACCTTCATCCGGTTCTGGGAAGAACCCCACCTCGCTCAGCGCTACGGCAGCGAATACGTCAACTACCGGCAAAACGTCCCGGCCTGGATCCCCCGAATTTCGGCGTGGACGCC
>CAVRER010000053.1:0-17713 GCA_963720085.1 uncultured Actinomycetota bacterium | reverse complement strand
GCCGCCGAATCCGCTTGAGCCGTCCCACATCACGGCGCTCGAAGGTCCTCGGCACTGAAGAAGACGACAGGAGATCGCGGATGACTGCAGAAACCCAGGACAGCCCCGAAGCCGTTGTGATCGGCGCGGGGCCCGCGGGTCTGGCTGTCGCACGTCAACTCGATCATCAGCATGGCATCAAAGCGCTCGTTCTGGACCGCGCAGCGGCCCCGGCGATTTCGTGGCGCACGCGCTATGACAACTTCCGGCTCAACACGACCGGGTTCTTGTCGCACCTTCCCGGACAACGGATTCCCTTGAACGCCGGCCGTTGGCCGACCAAGGAGGACATGGTCCGCTATTTCGATCACTACGTTCAGCGGCAGAACATCGCGGTCATGCTCGGATGTGAAGTCCACCGCGTCGACCGTGCCGGGGGAGTCTGGCAACTTGACACGTCGTCGGGTGAAATCCGAACCCCGGCAATCGTCCTCGCCACGGGCAACTACAGCGCACCCACCATCCCTCCCTGGCCGGGACTCAGTCGCTTCAACGGCGAGATCGTTCACTCCGGGGACTTCACAAACGCTTGGCCCTACCGTGGCCGCGACGTCCTCGTTGTTGGTGCAGGCAATTCGGCCGCCGACATCGCTGTCCAGCTCGTTAACGACGGCGCGCGACGGATCTGGCTTGCGGTGCGCACACCACCGCACCTCGTGCGGCGGGCCATAGGACCATTTCCGTCGGATATCTTCCTTGAGCTGTTCGCGAGGGTCCCCGCGCGCATGATCGATCCGCTGATCGCGCGCATGAACCGCCTGATGTGGGGTGACCTGTCGGCCTACGGCTTCCAACGGCCACCGCTCGGGCTGAAGGCGACGGTGGAAAAACGAGGTCGTATCCCGACGCTGGCCGACGAGCTCATCGACGTCGTGCGGGTCGGGCGCGTCGAGGTCGTCGGCGCCGTCAAGGCGGTCGAATCCGACGGCGTGATCCTCGCCGACGGCACGTCCATAGCGCCGCAGGTGATCATCGCCGCCACCGGGTTCGGCACGGATCTCGACGGTTTGGTCGGACATCTTGGCGTCCTCGACGAGCACGGCAACCCGCGTGGCGGCTTTGCCTCGCACGTCGGCGACGGAATGTTCGCGATCGGATACGGCATTCCACCCAATGGCCCACTCCGGGCGATCCGCGTTAACGCGACGCCATTGGCCCGGGAAGTCGCGGTCTATCTAAAGGGGATTGGCCCATCCGTCCGGGCGCCAGTTGGCTGTGCGCCCGCGGATCTCGTAGCAGCAGGGCAGCAGTGTCGAACGTTCGACGGCGGTATCGCCTTAACGATGCAGGCCGAGACGGCGAGCGCAAAAAGCAAAGGGGTACAATGATTTTACTTTCCGCCGAAAAGACCTTCTTCCGTGGCGCAGACGGTTACGAAACGGCCCGTCGGGAAACGGTATGGAATGGCCTTCTGCCGGAACGTTTTCCCGACGTAATCGTGCAGGCGCACGACACCGAAGACGTGGTTGCCGCGATCCATTATGCGCGGGCCAACGGATATCACGTCGGCGTATGTTCGGGCGGACGCAGCTGGGCGGCCAGTCACCTGCGGGACGGTGGCCTGCTGCTCGACGTCAGCCGCCTCGATCATTGCGCTGTCGAACCGGATCGGATGACCGCAGACGTCGGCCCGGGCAAAGCCGCGAGCGCCTTCGCGACCGACCTGGACGCACAAGGGCTCTTCTTTCCCGCGGGTCATTGTGAAGGCATTCGCCTCGGTGGCTATCTTTTACAGGGCGGATACGGCTGGAACAGTTCGGTTCTCGGACCGGCATGCGAGAGCGTGCTTGGACTGGAAGTCGTCACCGCTGACGGTCAACAGATCTACTGCGACCCCGAAAACCATCCAGACCTGTATTGGGCAGCCCGCGGCTCGGGACCGGGCTTCTTCGGTGTGGTCACTTCTTTCAAACTGCGTATTTACCCGCGTCCGGCGGTTTGGGGTACCTGCCTGTACATGTACCCGATCGAGGTCGCCGACGAGGTGTTCACCTGGGCGCGCTCGATCAGTTCTGAACTCGACGACCGGGTCGAACTGCAGATCCACACCGCGCGCAGCTTTCCAGGAGCCGGGCTCAACCAGCCCGGCATTACCATCGCCTCGCCAGTCTTCGCCGATTCAGAAGAGGAGGCGACGAAAGCCCTTGCGCCGCTGGGCACCTGCCCCGTCATCGATAAGGCGATCGTCAACCTTCCTTATGCGCCGACCACCTTGGCCAATTGGTATACCGCGGTGATGACCAATTATCCGCAGGGGCATCGCTATGTCGCTGACAGCATGTTCACATCGGCTTCCGCCGAAGAACTACTGCCCGGCATCCGCAGAATCATCGAAACCATGCCACCGCACCCCTCGCACTTCATTTTCACGGGCTGGAAGACGTCCCCGGAGCGCGCGGACAAGGTGTACGGCTTGGAAGACGAGATCTACATGGCCCTCTACACCATCTGGCAGGATCCGGCCGACGACGAACGGTATCGCGACTGGGCCGGGTCGAACATGGCGGCGATGTCGCACTTGGCGACCGGCATCTCGCTCGCCGACGAGAACCTGTGCCGGCGTCCGGCGCGATTCATCGCCGAATCGAACATGGCACGCCTCGACAAGGTCCGCTCGGCCTACGACCCGGATGGTCGATTCCACAGCTGGATGGGCGGCGTCTGACCGCTGGCGGCCGTGGCCGGTGTGCCGCATGTGAACCAAACAGGCGCTGCAATCGTTTCACCAGTAAGGAGGTGAACGCAGTGCCTATGCCAACCAGTTCGGCGGGTGCGGAAGCCGAGTTGATGAAGACACTCGACGACGCACACGTGTTCACCGTCGCCGCAACATAGTTCATCGGCGATAGCCGCACCGCACACCGACTACTGATCGCCGACACGACGGCACAACTAGCCGCCGAACATCGCGCGATGGTACGCCGGTCTCGACATCGCAGAAGGCGCTATGAAGCCACGGCTGCACCATGCCGTGCGGGCCATGCGACTCACAAGCAAGAAATGGGGATTACGAAATGCAAGACGTGCCAGGGGAGATGGGAGTTACACGATGATGCCGCGATGGCGGCCCGAAACGCCGCATGGCGGCGACCTATCCGGGCATGACGAGTACGCGATGTGGGATGCCGCATACGTGCTGGGATCACTGTCGTCCGTCGAACGGCGGGAATTTGAAGCGCACATGGCCGACTGCCCGTTGTGCCGCAGCGCCGTTGGCGAGCTTATCGGCATGCCGGCCCTCCTGTCGCAGCTGGATCGCGACGAGTTGGCGGCGATCGACAATGGCAGTCGCGTAGAACCGTTGCTGCCTGCCGAGTTGTTGCCGTCGCTGCTGGCCAAAGTGAGCTGGCGGCGGCGCCGGTCCCGCATCGTGACTTGGACGGCTGGGGCCGTCGCAGCCGCGGTGTTGGCGATCGGTGTGTTTGTCGGCGTTGCGGGTCATTACCCGACATCCATGCCCACCCCGCCGCAGGCGAGCGTGTCGGTTCAGCCGATGGCGCAGGTTGGGACGAACAGGCTGGCCTCGACGGTCTCGCTCAGCAGCCAGCAGTGGGGAACGTTCATCTCGATGAACTGCGTCTGCCTGGCCCCGCTGAACGCCCATCACGACACGGTAGCGATGGTCGTGGTAGGTCGCGACGGTAGCCACACTCGAATGGCAACCTGGGTGGTGAATCCGGGCCATACGGCGACGCCCGCTGGCAGCATTTCGACACCCGTCGATCAAATCGCCTCTGTGCAAGTGGTTTCCGCCGACGACGGCCAGGTGCTCCTTGAGCGTTCGCTGTGAGTCTCGCCACCGTGTGAACTGAAGTCACCCGCAGGTCGTGTTACCGACATCCACACAAGTTAGGTGAGCAGATGCCCAGGCAACAAAGGGTGGTCGACCACATCGTCGAGCACCTCGCGAGAATCGACACCGATTACATATTCGGTGTCGACGGTGCCAACATCGAAGATCTTTACGACGCCGCACATTTCCGTTCGGACATCACCGCGGTGTTGGCCAAGCACGAGTTTTCCGCGGCCACGATGGCCGACGGGTACAGTCGCAGCGGCGCCGGTTTGGGGGTAGTGGCGGCGACGTCTGGCGGAGGCGCACTCAATCTCATTCCGGGCCTTGGGGAATCATTTGCCAGCCGGGTGCCGGTGTTGGCATTGGTGGGTCAGCCTGCGACCACGATGGACGGTCGGGGCAGCTTTCAAGACACCAGTGGCCGCAACGGTTCATTGAATGCCGAAGCGTTATTTTCTGCGGTATCAGTCTTCTGCCAACGGGTGGTGACACCCGCCGATATCGTATCGGCGTTGCCCCGCGCAATAGCGGCGGCACGAACCGGCGGGCCCGCAGTATTGTTGCTGCCCAAAGATATTCAGCAGGCGATGGTGGGCGTCAACGGCTACGACAAACGTAACGGGCGTGGTGTTGACCCGCCGCGGTCGCTCATCGGTGATCCACATCCGATCGTGCGCGCTCTGCGTCGTGCCAACGGGCCCGTCACGATCATCGCCGGCGAGCAGGTGGCTCGTGATGGCGCCCGGTCCGAACTCGAGGAGCTGCGGGCCCTGCTGCGCGCGCAGGTGGCATGTGTGCCCGACGCCAAAGATGTAGCCGGTACACCGGGTTCCGGTTCGTCGTCAGCGCTCGGTGTGACCGGTGTGATGGGTCATCCCGGTGTGGCCGACGCGGTGGCAGCGAGCGCCGTGTGCCTAGTGGTCGGCACCCGCCTGTCGGTGACCGCCCGCACCGGCCTCGACGACGCGCTCGCCTCGGTGCGGACGTTCTCGATCGGCTCGGCACCCCCGTACCTGCCGTGCACGCACGTGCACACCGAAGATCTGCGAGGGTCGCTGACGATGCTGACCCGGGCGTTGTCCGGGCGGGGGCGGGCAAGGGGACTGCGGGTGCCCGATTTCGTGGCAGACGCCGAACTGAATCCACCATCCTTCGCCGGTACGGGTGTGCGCTACCGCGATGCCATGGTCGTGCTCGATCGCGTGTTGCCCGACGGGACGGATATCGTCGTCGACGCCGGCAACACCGGCGCGGCCGCCATCCATTACCTGCCCGTTCGCCGGGACGGCCGGTTTGCGGTCGCACTCGGCATGGGCGGCATGGGCTACAGCTTCGGTGCCGGTATCGGGATGGCCTTCGGCCGTGCCAACGATGGGCATCGCAGGCGCACCGTGGTGATCGCCGGGGACGGTGCGTTCTTCATGCACGGCATGGAGGTGCACACCGCGGTGCAGTACCGGCTTCCGGTGACTTTCGTACTGTTCAACAACAACGCCCACGCCATGTGCGTGACCCGCGAGCAGCTGTTCTACGACGACCTGTACAGCTACAACCGGTTCGCTCCCAGCCAGCTGGGGGCCGGTCTGGCGGGCATGTTCCCCGGGCTGTCTTCGGTCGACGTGGCCGACATCGACGCACTACCCGCAGCACTGGAACGGGCAATGGCCGTCGACGGTCCGTCCGTGGTCACCGTCGAGTGCTCCGCAGACGAAATCCCGCCATTCGCGGCATTCCTGAACAGACAACCTGCCAATCAGGTTGTCGAACAACAGATCACAACCCTAAAGGAGAACCGATTCCATGTCCCTAGCAGCGCTTGACGATATCGCCGTCCATAGCGGCACCACCGAGCCGATCGAGGGAGTGGTCCGTATCGAGACCTCGCCGCTGGAGCAGACCGCCCCGATGTTCATGGCGAAGATGCGGTCGGTGTACCCGCACGACGAGGTCTTCGGCCAGTACTGCACGGTCAACGACTACGTCGACTGCCCACCCGACGAGCTGTTCGAATACTTGGCCCACACCCAAAGCCTCGAGGAGTGGACCTATACCCTGCGTGACTTCACCCCCACTGAGGAGTCCGGGCTGTGGCTGGCCTACGACCGGTTGCTGCCGGACACCGAGATCTACACCCGCACGGTGGCCAACGCCGAGTCGCGCACTGTCGACTACCACTGCGCCTGGGACCAGGGCAAGCACCTGTGGATGATCTACGTAATGCGGGTCCTCGACGCGCAGGTGGTGCTCGGCAAGCCCGGTTCCGTTGTGCTGTGGACCAATTGCCGTCACCCGTTCTACAACCACAACCCGTATCCCGAGGCCTCGCCGCCAGAGCGCACGGGCTGGGTGGGCGACTTCTGGGACTTATTCGGTGCCGGTCATGGGCTGGAGCTGAACAACCTCAAGACAATCGCCGAATACCGCCACCGTAACGGACTGCCGGTCACGCCGGCCTGGATGAGTACATCATGAACCAACCCACCGTTAGCCTGACCGACGTTTCCAGCTATCTGCCCGGCGAACCTGTCGGCGCCGACTACTACGCGCAGTTCGCCGGCTCGGACGACCTGGCGGCCAATCTGATGTTCCGCGCGCCCAAGTTCCGCCATCACGTCGGGCCGGACGAAACCGCGATCGACATGGTCGAGCGAGCCGCACAGGGCCTGATCGAACGGCACGGCCGGGACGTCATTGCCAACGTCGACGTGCTGATCACCCACGCCCAAATGCCCGACGTGCCGTTCTACGGCGGGGGCGGCGGCATCGCGCACCGCTTGGGCATGCGTCCTAACTGGGTGCTGGATCTGCACAACGGCGGGTGCGCGGCGTTCGTGCTGGGTCTCAAAGTGGCCCGTCAACTGCTCGCGTCCGGACAAGGGCGCACAGCGCTGATCGCGGTCGCCCAGAACGCGGCGGGCCAGATTTTCGACCAGCCCGGGGTGCGCCGCAAGGCGCAGTCGTCCGTGCCCGGTGACGGCGCCGCGGTTGGACTAGTCACTGTGTCGGACGAGTCTCCGATACTCGACATCGAGTGCCGCACCTACGGCGAATACGCCGGCGACATGACGCTCGTTATCGACCCGCTCCGCAAATGGTGGCAGCCCGGCCCCGGTGAGGCCTGCATCGGGTTCACCGAAACCAACATCGCCAAGGTGCTCGCTCGCGGCAACCAGCAGGTCCCCGAAGTGGCGCTTGCCGTGTGTGATCGAATCGGCCTGTCGTCCAAGGACATCGACCTGCTGGTCACCAATCAGCCAAACCGGGTGTTCCTGCACAACTGGCGCGAAGCGCTCGAGGTGCCCGAGGAACGCCATCGCGACACCTTTGACGAGTGCGGCAACCTGTTCGGCGCCGGCATCCCGATCAACCTCGATCATGCGATATCCGACGGTCAGGTCAAGGCCGGCGACGTCGTGATGATGGCCGCTTTCGCGCACGCCGGCGACTTCGCGGGTGCGGCGGCGGTCCGCTGGGGCGGACGAAGCTGATGCTACCCCTGCTAGCGGCGAGCCCTGTCACCGCGGAGATCCTCGACGCGCTGCCGAACGCGACCGATCCATTCGCGTTGTCGCTCAACGAGAACCCGTTTCCGCCGCTGCCGGCGGTGCGCTCGGCACTGATCCGCTCGATCGATGTCGCCAACCGGTATCCGGAGTTCCTGCCCGAACGGCTGCGCCGCTTGATCGCCGGTCACATCGGGGTCTGCGACGAGCAGGTCGTGCTGGGAGCGGGTGCGAGCGGGGTGGTGATGCAGGTCCTGCATGCGGTGACGCGGCCCGGTGATCGGATTGTGTTCAGCGAGCCGACTTTCGACGGGTACCCGATTTTCGCCCAGATGGCTCGCCTGACATCGGTCACTGTCCCGCTCGACGAGCGCGGCCACCACGACCTGGAGGCAATGGCCGAGGCGGCGGCGGACGCCAGGGTGGTCGTACTATGCCGACCCCACAACCCGACCGGCACCGTGGAGCCTGTCGCCGATGTGCAGCGATTCCTGCGGCGGGTGCCAGATGACACCGTCGTGCTGCTCGACGAGGCCTACATCGAGTTCGTCGCCCCCCAGCACCGTATCGACGGACCGGACCTGGTCCGGCAGTTCCCGAATGTCATTGTGCTGCGGACGTTCTCTAAGGCCTACGGGCTGGCCGGGCTGCGGATCGGGTACGGTTTCGCATCGCCGGAACTGGCCACAATACTGTGGAAGATGCAATTGCCGTTTGGCATGGGCATCACCAGCTTGGTCGCGGTGGCGGCGTCCTACGACGCCGAAGACCAGTTGCGACAACGCATTCTGCGAATCACCGGTGAGCGGGACTACCTGCGACGGCGCCTGCGGGCGATGGGTGTCTACACCACCGACGGACACGCCAACTTCGTGTACCTGCCGCCGAGGGGTCGGCCGTGGCGCGAGGTATTCGACGACACCGGGCTGAAGGCCCGCCACTACGCTGACGGCGGCGCGCGGATCACCGTCGGCACCCGCGCGTCCACCCAAGCGGTGCTGGCCGCGGTGGGAAAGTCGATTGCCTGAACTGCGCCTGCGCCCGCATCCTCGCTCGCTGTATCGATTGTTCGGCTCCTCCGCGGGCGTAGCTGCCCGCATTCGCGCTCCGAGTGCGGTAAGAAAGGGCGTGGCCGCATCCAATCCCGACAACCGCGACCCGATCGCTGTCGCGCGAGCCAACTGGGAACGCGCCGGATGGGGTGACGTCGCAGGGGGAATGGTCGCGGTGACATCGGTGATGCGGGCTCACCAGATCCTGTTGGCCCGTGTCGAAACCGCTTTGCGTCCTTACGATCTGAGCTTTTCCCGGTTCGAGCTACTGCGGTTGCTGGCATTCAGTCGCAGCGGGGCGTTACCGATCACCAAGGCATCCGACCGGCTGCAGGTGCACGTCACCAGCGTCACTCATGCCATTCGGCGACTGGAAGCCAACGGCCTGGTGCAACGGGTGCCGCACCCAACCGACGGGCGAACCACACTGGTGCAGATCACCGACGTGGGCCGCTCGACCGTCGAGGACGCCACCGTCACGCTCAACGATCAGGTGTTCTGCGATATCGGGATGTCCGCGAGCGAGTCGCAGGCGCTGGTGTCGTCGATCGAGACGCTGCGGCACAACGCCGGGGACTTCTAGTCGATGGTCGAGGGCAGCGGAATCGTCGCGGTGACGGCCGTCCCTGAGCCGGGCCGCGACCGGATGTTCAGCCTGCCGCCGACCAGCTCGGCACGCTCAGCCATCGACAGCACACCGTAGCCGCCCATCTCGTCGCCGCCCAGCGGATTCTCGAAGGTGTCGAAACCTATTCCGTTGTCGACGATTTCGAGCCGCGCGGTGTCGTCGTCGACCGCGAAGCGCAGCCGGGCCACCGACGCGTTGGCGTGCTTGACGATGTTCTGCAGGCCTTCTTGCGCGATGCGGTACAGCGCGAGTCTCGATGTGCTCGGGCAGGCGGACATCGGCAAGTTCGAGCTCCAGTCCAGGTGCGGTATCGACCGGGCCAGGCTGGCCAGCCCGCCGGCCAAGCCCAGATCGTCGAGCACCGGCGGGCGCAATCCGCTGATCGCCGCGCGTGCCTCCTGCCAACGTCAAGCCGACCAGTTCGCGGGCCTCGCCGAGCTGCACGGGACGCTTCGACGGGATCGATCGCCGACCGCCCGCGCCGCCGCGTCGAGCCGATACGACAGCGTGATCAACCGTTGCGAAATGCCGTCGTGGATATCGCCGGCGACCCGGCGACGCTCGATCTCCTGGGCCTCGATCACCTGCTCGACGAACAGTTCGTGGGCCCGCTCCCTGGCCACCAGCTGCCGATGCAGCCGGGCCTGGTGCATGGCCCCGGCGATCAGTCGGCCGATGACGCGCAGGAGTTCGACGTCGCCGTCGGTGAATTCGCGGCGCGCGACCGTGTGCACGTTGAGCACACCGACCAACCCGCCCGGATCGGTTTCCATCGGCACCGACACCATCGAGGTGAAGTCGCGTCCGCGCAGCGACTGGATCGGCAGGTAGCGCGGGTCGGCCTCCTTGTCGTGGGTGATGACGACGGGCTCGCGATGGCTGGCCACCCAGCCGGAAATGCCGGATCCCAACGGCAGGCGGATCTTTCCCACCTGGCCGTCGAACGGCGGCGTCGCACCGGCGAGGGTCAGCGAGCGGTCGGTGTCGTCGAGCACGTGCACGAAGCACACGTCGGCGCCGGTGGCCGCGGTGATCATCCGCGCCGCGGCGGCGGCCAGCGGCTCGACCCCGGGGCCGCTGGAGGCGGCCTGGATGAGTTCGCGCAGCAGCGCCAGTTCGCGGTCGGCGTCGACGAGGTCGCGCACGGCATTCGAGCCGCGGGCGCCCGTTATCGGGTGCTGCCGGGTGCGGGGTGGTCACTGGTAAATGCCTTCGCGCAGCGCGGTGGCCACCGCGCCGGTGCGGTCGTTCACCCCGAGCTTGCGATAGATCGACCGCAGGTGACTCTTGACGGTCTCCTCGCCGATGACCAACTTGTTGGCGATCCCGCGGTTCGACAGCCCGTTGACCATGCACGACAGGATTTCGCTCTCGCGCTGCGTGAGCCCCTGCCGGGCGCCCGGCCAGAATTCGTCCCGCTGCATGCGCGCCGCGGTGTCGGCCGCGCGGGCCGCCATCCCCGGGTCGATCACGGTTTCCCCGCGGTGCGCCAGTTCCAGCTGGCGCACCAGCTCGTCGCTGTTGATGCTTTTCAGCAGATAGCCGCTCGCGCCCACCCGCAGGGCCTGAAACAAATACTGCTCATCGTCGTACACCGACAGCATCACGACCTTGCGGTCCGGGTCGCGCTCGCGCAGCACCTTGCACAGGTCGAGGCCGCTGGAGCCCTGCATGCGCACATCGCACAGCACGACGTCGGGTTGCAGGTCTCCGACGACGTCGACAGCGCGGTCGGCGCCCACCGCCTGCCCGACCACCTGCACGCGGTCGGAGAACGCGGCCAGCATCGCCTTGAGTCCCTCGATGACCATCTCGTGGTCATCGACGAGGACAAGACGTACCGGCCATGGCAACACCCTAAGACCCGTACCTGCGCGACGAACCCGGATAGGTGAGCGGTTGGTCACGCCTATCCCCCTAATGGGGGAAGCCGGGGGCGTGGCTTCGGGGCACGCTGTGGGCGTGCGAGCCAAAGTTCAGACTCGTCCAGCCCGCTCCTTCTGGTGGGACCGGGAACCGCCGGCCGAAGCCGATGTCCTGCGTGCGGTGATCTTCGACGCGGACTCCGCGCTGACCGATAGCGGACGCGACACTCCCAGGACCGGTCTCGTCGACTCGGTGATGAGCTTGTTCTGCGCAGGTATCTGGGTGGGTGTGGTGAGCACCCGGCGCCGGGCGCGAGTCGAAACGCTGGTGCGGCACGTGGTCGGTGACGGTCTCGTTGAGACGATCGTGACCGTCGACGACCTGGCTGATATCACGGCCGGCCACGCCCGCGGCGCCGAACTGTACCGGCTGGCGTTGTGGGAGCTGGGAATAATGCCGCAGGACGCATTGGCCGTCACCGGCTCGGCGCGGGGGCTGCGGGCCGCGGTGGCCGCCGACCTACCCGCGTTCGTGGTCAGCGCGCGACGTGCGTTCTGCCGGCGCCGCCGAGGTCCGCGCCGGGTATGACGGACCTCGCCCGCTGCTGGCCGCCGACTGTCAGCGTGCGCATCGGCTCTGGTCGACGGAGCGGTCCCGAGTGGCCTGATCTAGCCGCGCAGCGTCTCGATGATCGCGCTGAAGTCTTTGTCGCCGTGAGTCGTTGCGAATTTGGCGTAGATGTCGGCGGCGTGGCTGCCCAACGGCGCCGACGAGCCGGTCGAGCTGACCGCATCCATGGCCAGGCCGAGGTCCTTGTTCATCAGCGCGGTGGCGAAGCCAGGTGTGAAGTCGTTGTTGGCCGGCGAGGTCGGCACCGGGCCTGGTACCGGGCAGTTGGTGTGCACCGCCCAGCAGTTTCCGGTCGCGCCGGTGATGACGTCGAACAGCGACTGCGCCGACAGCCCGAGCTTTTCGGCCAAGCACGAACGCCTCGCCGATCGCGATCTGCTGCACGGCGAGCACCATGTTGTTGCATACCTTGGCGGCCTGACCGGCGCCGGCGGTGCCGCAGTGAATGATCTTGCCCGCCATTGGTTCCAGCACCGGAGCGTGCACGCTGCAATCGCATCGGCGTCGCCGCCGACCATGAAGGCCAGGGTGCCGGCGACAGCACCTTTGACCCCGCCGGAGACCGGCGCGTCGAGCTGGGCCAAGCCGTGCGAGGCCGCCGATGCGTGGACTTCGCGCGCGTCATCGACGGAAATGGTTGAGCTGTCGATGAATAGCGCGCCCTCATTGGCGACGGGCAGGATCTCGGCATAACAGCGCTTGACCGCATCGCCATGCGGCAGCATCGTGATGACGACATCCGCTCCGGCCGCCGCCGCGGGGCCGCTGTCCAACACCACGACGCCGTGTTCGGCGGCGGCTTCGGCGGCCGCGGGCACCGGGTCGAAGCCCCGCACGGTGTGGCCGGCGGCGACCAAATTCGTCGACATGGGACCGCCCATGTGGCCGAGGCCCAAAAACGCGACAGTGCGTCATGTGCTCTGGCCTTCCTATGCGCTGGCGCGAACCCGGGCGGCCTCGGCTCGGCCGATGACCACCCGCATGATTTCGTTGGTGCCCTCCAGGATGCGGTGCACCCGCAGGTCGCGCACGATCTTCTCCAGACCGTACTCGCGAAGATAGCCATAGCCGCCGTGTAACTGCAGGGCCTTGTCCGCGACCTCGAAACACGCATCGGTGACATACCGTTTGGCCATCGCGCACAGCTTGACCTTGTCGTCGGCGTCGCCGTCCAGCGCCGCGGCGGCCCGCCACAACAACAGTCGCGACGTTTCCAGCGCGGTGGCCATGTCGGCCAAGGTGAACCGGATGGTGGGCTCGTCGAGCAAGGCGGCCCCGAACGCCTCGCGATGCGAGACGTAGGTAGCTGCTTTGTCGTACGCGGCCTGGGCACCCCCAAGCGAGCACGCCGCGATGTTGATCCGGCCACCGTTGAGGCCGTTCATTGCGACGCCGAAGCCGCCGCCCTCGCCGTCGACACCGCCGAGCATCGCGTCGGCGGGCACCCGCACCCCGTCGAGTATCACCTGCGCCGTCGGCTGCGCGTTCCAGCCCATCTTCTCTTCGTGCGCACCGAAACTCAGCCCCGCACTGCCTTTTTCAACAATGAAAGCCGATATGCCGCGTGGACCCGTCGCCGCCCGTGCGCGCCATGACCACGTAGACGTCTGAGGCGCCTGCGCCCGGAGATGAACTGTTTGACGCCGTCGAGCACATAGTCGCCGTTCTGCTTGACGGCGCGGGTGCTCAACGCGCCGGCGTCCGAGCCCGCACCGGGCTCGGTCAGGCAGTAGCTGGCGATGACGTCCATAGGGGCTAACCGAGGCACCCAAGTCTTGCGCTGTTCGTCGGTGCCATAGGTGTCGATCATCCAAGCGCACATGTTGTGGATCGACAGAAACGCGGCGGTCGTCGGGTCGGCGATGGCCAGTTGCTCGAAGATCCGGACGCCGTCGAGACGGCGCAATGCGCTGCCGCCCACGTCGTCGCGGCAGTAGATCGCCGCCATGCCGAGTCCTGCCGCTTCACGCAGTTCGTCGACCGGAAAATGTTGCGTTGCATCCCATTCCAGGGCGTACGGGGCGAGGCGTTTGGCGGCGAACGCGGCTGCTGTCTCGGTGATCACCCGTTCGTCGTCGTCCAGGCCGAAGAACTGCATCAACGGCCTAGTTCATCGTCGGGATGACGAATTCGGCACCGTCCTTGATGCCGGACGGCCAGCGTGAGGTGACGGTCTTGACCTTGGTGTAGAACTGGATCGAGGCTGGGCCGTGTTGGTTGAGATCACCGAAACCAGACCGTTTCCAACCGCCAAAGGTGTGGTAGGCCACCGGGACCGGGATGGGCACGTTGACCCCGACCATGCCGACCTGCACCCGCGCGGTGAAGTCGCGGGCGGTGTCGCCGTCGCGGGTAAAAATCGCCACCCCGTTGCCGTACTCGTGCTCGGTCGGCAGCCGCAGCGCCTCTTCGTAGTCGTGGGCGCGCACAATGCACAGCACCGGCCCGAAGATCTCGTCGGTGTAGATCGACATGTCGGAGGTGACGTGGTCGAACAGGGTGGGCCCGATGAAAAAGCCGTTCTCCAGGCTGGTGTCATCGAAGGTCAGCTCATCGGTGGTGCGTTCGCGGCCGTCGATGACGAGCTCGGCGCCAGCGGCCGCACCTTGGCCGATGTAATCACGAACCCGGGCCAGTGCGGCGGCGGTGACCAGCGGCCCGTACTCGGCTTTGGGATCCAGGCTGTGTCCGACCCGAAGGTTGTTGATGCGCTCGACCAGCCTGTTGCGTAAACGTTGTGCGGTCTGCTCACCGACTGGCACCGCGACGGAGATAGCCATGCACCGCTCCCCGGCGCTGCCGTAGCCGGCGCCGATCAGCGCGTCGACGGCCTGGTCCAGGTCGGCGTCGGGCATCACGATCATGTGGTTTTTGGCGCCGCCGAAGCACTGTGCGCGCTTGCCGGTGCTCGTCGCCGTGGCGTAGATGTACTGGGCGATATCCGAACTGCCGACAAACCCGACCGCGGCGATGTCCGGGTGGGTCAAGATCGCGTCAACGGCCTCCTTGTCGCCGTGCACGACCTGGAATGCGCCCGGTGGCAGACCGGCCTCGATAAACAGCTCGGCCAGGCGCACCGGCACCGACGGGTCCCGCTCAGAAGGCTTGAGCACAAACGCGTTTCCGCATGCCAGGGCGGGACCGGCTTTCCACAACGGGATCATCGCCGGGAAGTTGAACGGGGTGATACCGGCGACCACGCCCAGCGGCTGGCGCAACGAATACACGTCAATGCCCGGCCCGGCACCCTCGCTGTATTCGCCCTTGAGCAGATGCGGGATGCCAATACAAAACTCGATCACCTCGATGCCCCGCTGGATGTCGCCACGCGAATCGGCCAGCGTCTTACCGTGCTCGCGCGACAACAGCTCGGCGAGCTCGTCGACATGCTCGTTGACCAACTCGATAAACCGCATCATCACCCGGGCCCGGCGCTGCGGATTGAAGGCCGCCCACTCTTGTTGTGCCTGGGCTGCCGAGGCCACCGCGGCGTCGACGTCGCTCTTGCCGCCCATCGGAACCAGCGCCTGCACTTGGCCGGTGTTCGGGTCAAACACCTCGGCGGTGCGGGCGGACTGCCCGGCGGTGCGTTGGCCATCGATGAAATGCGGAATCTGTGCGGTCATGGAGTCCTCGGATACACGAAAGAACTAGAGTGGGGGTTACTAGGACATCCTAGTAACTGGAGCGACGTGGTGGCAAGCGGCGCCAGCACGCGACAGGCGCGCTGAACTATCGTCGACAGGATGGGACTGGACCCGTCGGGTGAGTGGGATGCGATGCAGGACGCCCCTCGCATTTACCGCCCGGCGTCCCCGCTGACCGACTACACGGAAATCATCGGACACTGGCACGGCAGGGTCGGGTACCGCAGCCGGGCGCTGCCGCGCGGCGCGGTCACGATCATCATCGACGTGGGACAACGACAGCAGCTGGACTTCTACGGCGCCGACGGCCGCACCAGATTGAGTGTTCCTCCGGCGTTCATCACCGGATCGCACACCGCCTCCTACGTATCGGATATCGCGGCGCACGAGCCGGTCATGGCGATTCATTTCCGGCCCGGCGGCGCGTTTCCGTTCTTCGGAATCCCGTTGAGCGACCTGGAGAATACGTACGTGGGCCTCGACCAGGTCTGGGGCCGCGAGGGGCTTGAGCTGCACGAGCGTTTGATCGAAGCGCTCCTCACGGCGGCTCGATTCAGCATCATGGAGAAATTCCTGCTGTCGAGACCGTGGTCGTTGGTATACCGGCACCCCGGCGTTGCCGCAGCGATGGCCGCGATCGAGGACAACCCGTCCATCCGGATGGCTGAGATCCGCGACCTGGCGGGCATGTCCACCAAGCGGCTGATCGCGTCGTTTCGCGCCGAGGTTGGCCTGTCTCCCAAGGCGTATGCGCGAATCCGTCGACTCCAGGCGGCCCTGCGGCTGCTCAGCTCGGGTTCGGCGGGCGGCGCTCGCATCGCGGCCGATGTCGGCTACTTCGACCAGGCGCACTTCGTCCGGGAATTTACGGATGATTCGCGGGCATGACGCCCTCGCAGTACACCGAACAGCGGATTCTGTTGCCCAGCCATGTCCCCGTCGTGCGGCACAAATATCCAAGACCGTTGGCCGCGCCGTGCTCATGATTGGGCTATGGACAGCACTAAACAAGCGGTAGCGGCTACCGGTCTACTCGTCGCGGCGATGCGCGCCGAGGAGTCCGCGCGCGATGACGCTCTTTTCAACGATCCGTTCGCCGACCGGCTGGCCGGCGACGACGGCCGGCGGATGCTTGGCCGAATCCAGCTGCGGAGACCGGGCAGCCGTCGGCGCCGATCGTCGTCCGCACCAGCGGCTATTCGACGAGGCGCTGCTGCGGTGCGCACGCCGACGGCGTGGCGCAGGTGGTCATTCTGGCCGCGGGCATGGATGCCCGCTCCTACCGGTTGCCATGGCATGACGGCACAACCGTTTACGAGGTCGACCAGCCGCGGGTGATCACGCTCAAAGTCGAACGGCTTGCCGGCGAGCAACCCCGCTGCCGACGTGTTGGGGTCGGCGTCGACCTCGCCGACGATTAACCGAAAGTGCTTCAGTCGCAGGGATTCAACTCCACGTCGAGGACGGTCTGGTTGATCGAGGGGCTGCTGCAGTATATCGACGCGTCGGATGTCGACCGATTGTTCGACCGCGTCGACGCGCTATCGGCGCGCGATTCGGTGCTGCTGTACGACGTCATCGGCACCACGTTGTTGGAGGCGCCGTTCCTGCGGTCAACCCTGGAGTTCATGAAAAAGCTCGGGGCACGATGGGTTTTCGGCATTGACACGCCAGCCGCTCTCGTCGAGGACCGCGGCTGGACCGCGACGGTCACCGATATAGCTGAGCCTGGCAACAAATGGAAGCGTTGGGCACACCCGGTGATTCCCGCCGACGTGCCCGGAGCGCCGCGCGGCTACTTCGTCGAGGCGATCAAGGTCTGAGCCCCTCAGTCGCCGCCTTTACCCTTCTCTGGCCGGGCTCTTCAGATTCGTCGAGTTGTCGCGGGCAATACGCCTTCGCGGAGATCGTCGCGAACTGAGCGGCGCCGTTTTCGGTGAGTGCCGGGTTGCTCTCTTGAAGGTGCTTGATCAGGTGCAGGCCGGACATGCCGTTGTGAATGCACCCGCATACCGCTTGGCCGGCGCTGATGGCCTGGCCGGGGTCGGAGAATCCGATCCCTACTTTCTTGAGGTCGGCGAGGAAAACGCCATTGTTCTCGTCGCTCGGCGGGTCTTCGATTCCTGGTTCGGAGTGCGCCGGCGCCGCGAAAATATCCCCAGTGTCAAGCAGATGACGGCTAGTAGCGGTTTCATCGATCCTCCTTCGATGTGTCGCGTCGTCGTTGCGTTTGCCTGGCGCGCTATCCCGTTTCGGTTGCGAGCTTGGCGGCTGCGGCTGCGGCCTTCTCGTCGGTGAGGTGCACCGCATGAATGCCCGGTTTGGTTGACAGCCTTGCGACCAACTCGTCCAGCCCGGCCTCGTCAACAGACCAGTGCTGCACCTGGTCAGGCGCCTCTTGTAATTGCGCGATGACCTTGTCGAGCTTGACCGGCCCTTTGTTGCGCTCGCCGGCAGGCACCACCTTGGGCCTAACGCCCGTTGAGCTGACGACCCGGGCGGCGGGCTGCCCAGCGCGCCTCCCGTCAAGCTGCCCATCGTGCTCTGGTTGA
>CAVRER010000052.1:0-181009 GCA_963720085.1 uncultured Actinomycetota bacterium | reverse complement strand
CCGCGCCTCGCTTTCATGCCAAGACGCTCGCAGGCGAACAGTTCAGCAACGAGTCCACCAAAGGGAAAGTTCTTCTTTTTCAGTTCTGGACCACGTGGTGTCCCTACTGCAAGAGCGAAGAGGGTCTCGTAAACGACCTTACCGCGGAATTCGCCGACAAGGGCTTGGTCGTGATTGCCGTTGACGTAGCAGAGTCCAAGAAGGTCGTGCAGAATTATCTGAAAGACCATCCCCGCAAGTGCCACATCGTGATGACCGGAGATACCAATCTGGCCGCGATGTACGCGGCGAACCGCTATCCCATCTATGTCGTGGTCGATCGGGATGGCAAGATCGTCGATACGCAACACGGAGCCGGTGGAGAGCGGGCGCTTCGCCGGTCGCTGGCGCGGGCGGGTCTAGAGCCCAAAGAATCGGAATAATTTTGCTGATGTTCGACAGCCTGCTGAGCTGCCCTAGGCTCACCCGAACTTCCCCTAACGGTGTGCCGGCGCTACGGCTCCGAGCGTTTCCTCTTCGCCGATGTTACCAGCTGGGAGGCCGCGAAAGGGAACAGACCGCTAGGGCGTGCTCCTCCGAGATGTCGCGGTCGGTGTAATCCGGCAACAACACCGTCGAAACGATGCTGACGATCGCGCAGAACAGATACACGGCGATCACATAGCCCGATCCGAACGCCGCGGCCAGTGCCGTCGCGATCGGCGGCGCCGGACCACCCAGGCGATGACCGGAGCTAGATAGCCGATCGAGGCGCCGCTGTAGCGCGGCCGGGGAGTAGACGACTCGGCAATCAGCGCGGCCTGCAGAATTTCCGTACCGTCAGGTCGTGCGGGACAAAGGACAACACGAGACGCAGAATTTCCAGGCGAAGGAACCACCGTGTTCAGCGTCGCGAAGTAGATGAAGCCGAACACCCCGGTACGACCGAGCCGATCAGATATATGCGCTTGCGGCCGAACCGATCCGACAAATGCCCGGCGAGCGGGATCGTCTACCGGCACTGGATCGTTGAATACCACCATCACCCCGTCGCCTGCGTAACGCTCAAGTGTTCCGCTATACTTGATGATGCTCGCTCCGAGTGCCTCATGGTACTCACGCAAGACCGTCATCACATCTTCGGGGTCCGCGCTTTCCGAAAAGCCAGTGAAGCCGCGCAAGTCACAGAAGAGCGCGGTTATCTCGCGGCGGTGGCTCTCCAGTTGCTTCTCTGTCCCCGACGCGACGATCAGATCAGCCACCTGCGGAGGCAGGAAGCGTCGCAACCTACCCATGCGTTCGATTTCGCCTACCTGGTCGGAGACGCGTTGCTCAAGATGCTGGCCGGTGACTGGACGATGATCGTCGGTACCGCCGACGAAGTGGCCGCCCAGGGCATCAGGATTCCGCGCACGACCCGGGCGCGGTCGCATCGGCCATGGCCACGGCGCGCGGTCGACGCCGTCTGGGCCCTGGTCAACGAATTCAACCCGTTGTTTTTTCCGATAGTGGCCGGTTCGCTGGTGCTGCTGTCCTGCTGCACGGTGTTGTTGCGCTTCAACTACGAGGCCCCGCCGCGGATGGGCTGGGTGGACGCGTTCTACTTCAGCGTCGAGACCATGACCACGACCGGCTACGGCGACTTCAGCTTCGTGCACCAGCCCACCTGGCTGCGGGTGTTCGCGGCCGTAATGATGTTCAGCGGGGTGACGACCACCGCTTTGCTTGTCGCTTTCGTAGCCGACGTGTTGCTGTCGCGCCGCTTTGTCCTTGGGGTTGCACGCCCCCGGATACGTCATCTGGGTAACCACATTGTCGTCGTCGGGTTAAGTGCGCTCGCCATGCGTGTGGTTACCGACCTGAGCCACTGCCGGATACGAGGTGGCGGTGATCGAGCAAAACGAGGAGAACCGCTTCTTATCGGCGGCACGCAAACTCGACGTGCCGGTGATCTTCGGCGACGCCACCTTGCGTCAAACCCTGCAATCGGCACGGGTGGATCGTGCCCGCGCGGTGGCGGTGCTGACCCGCGACGACATGATCAACATCGAAACCGGGATCGTGCTGACCGAAATGCTGGGAACTGAAATACGGCCCGGACTCAACTGGACCGATGTTCCGCTGGTGCTGCGGGTCTTTGACCGCACGCTGGGTTTCGCGGTGGCGCAGCGGTTCGGTTTTGAAAACGTGCGCTCCACCGTCGAACTGGCCGCACCCTGGTTCATCGGCGCCGCGGTCGGTCTGCAGGTGCTGGGCACGTTCTCGGTGGGGCAACGCTCATTCGTGGTTGGCGGAATGCGGGTGGCGCCCGGCAGCGAACTCGACGGCCTGCGCATGTTCGAACTGTCCACCCAGACCCGAGTCATCGCCATCACCCGGCCCAATTCGCTGATCAAGCTGCACCCACGCCGCGACGCCCGACTGCACGCCGACGACACCGTCTACCTCGTCGGGCCCTACCGCGAATTGCTCGCCACGCTGCGCAAAGGACGCCCACCCCAACAACCCGCGGCCGACGAGCCTGCCCACCAATAGGCTCACCGTCTGCTGACCGCCGCGCTTCACATTGCCCCGCATGCACTGGGGCATCGCGTCGCTTCTGCACGCCGTGCCGGACCGTTTCGGCTGGCATGCCGGCGCTGCGGCCGTTTCAGTACTGGTGCTGGGCCAACCTGGTGTTGGTGGTGTGCGCGATCGGCTTGGGCAGCGTCGCCGGACTAGGCCGGGTCCTCGACCTGACCGCGATCCGGCGGCGTTCGGGCCTGCACCTACTGATGCTGGCGATGCTGATTCCCATTGTCCGCGCCGACTTGAGCATGCTGAGCAAGGCCGAGACCGAACGGATTTTGAAATGGTCCTACCTGGGCTTTTGCTGTTTTCGGCAGTTTATGGCTGGCGATGGGTGTTGAGAAAAATCGACTGTGCCGCAACGTATCCCGCTGCTGACAAACTTGTGTCGTTGCCGGGTGTTGATGAGTGCTCTGCGGACTGTCGTATCGGTGACTTGCGCGACCCAGCTCGACCGCTAGGTTCACCGGCATCGCGGACGGGCGGGGCTCTTTTGTGCCCGATATAGGCTAGATGGCCTAACCAATGCGGGCCGACCCCGGTGTTCGACGAACAGAACAACTGGAAAACGGCTGTTGGACAGCAGATGCACACTCCCTTTTTGGCCTGCTCGGTGTCGTCGTTGCGGGATACGGTAGCAAGGGCTACAAAGCCCTCGTTGGTGCCAGCTGTAGGGCACGGCTGACGGCCCGGTTACGGCGAACAGCGACCCCGGAAAGCCCAGGAGAAGGCGTGACCACAACCGAGACACGCGGCGCATCCCAGACGATCGACAACGCCCTTCAGCTGATCATCGAGGCAATCGAGGCCAACCCGCCGGGGGCCGGCGGAGGGGTCGAGGTGACGTTCTACCTGCCATCGGGAACTGTGGTGGGCAACCTCGAGCCCTGCTGGTATTTCGACCAGAAACTCCTCCACTACCTTCAAACGATTGGCATTGACCACAACCACCCGACCCCGACCGAAGGCACCTGCGGAAAACACCAATTCGTGCACTTATCTAAGGTCGCCTACCAGCGGAGTGGCGGTGACGTCAACCAGCATGATCAGGTTCGCGTGCGGCTGGCCGACGTCCACTCCTGGACCTTCGGTCGTGGCCAGCTTAGCGTCAAGGACGTCCACTGGTAGGGCGCCCGGCCCTGGGATTCGGTGCCAACGAAGCTTCCGGATCGTGTGACACCGGTTGCCGCCAGTACGATTAGGGCGCCGCGCTAAAGTGCCTGCGGCACACCGGCGTTCGCTTCCGGCGGCTCGACTCAAGCCACGGTCCACTTCCATGAGCCGACTCTTGCCGTTCACCGTCTGCTGACCGCCGCGCCCGCGCTGTTGCCGCCGCGCTCTGGACGGCTGTGGCTGGCCGTTAACGTCGGTGGCGCACCGTTGCTGAATAGTCTGATCTTTACGCACTGGTAGAAGGGCTCGGGTATGCCCGAACTATCCCGCCGGCTCGGGACCGTCGACGCGGTGGTAATCGGGCTGGGCTCGATGATGGGCGCCGGGGTGTTCGCCGCATTCGGCCCCGCCGCGCGCGCAGCCGGGGCCGGGCTACTCATCGGGTTGGCGATCGCCGCGGCGATCGCCTACTGCAACGCCACCGCGTCGGCGCAGCTGGCAGCGGTCTATCCCACGTCCGGCGGCACGTACATCTACGGCCGTGTTCGGCTCGGCCCGTGGTGGGGCTTCGCCGCCGGGTGGGGATTTCTGGTCGGCAAGACCGCATCGTGCGCAGCGATGGCGCTGACCGTCGCCTGTTACGCGTTGCCCGGCCCCTGGTGGGCGCAGCGCATCATCGCGGTGGCCGCAGTCGTCGGGGTAACCGCGTTGAACTACCGCGGTGTCACCAAGACCGCGACACTGGCCCGAATCCTGGTGGCGTGCACGCTTGTTGCCCTCGCGGCTGTCGTCATCGGCATTGTGATCGGTGGTGTGCGGCTGTCGAATCTGAGCGGGCCGGGCACCTGGTCGTCGGCCACTGCCTACGGGGTCCTGCAATCGGCCGGGCTGCTGTTCTTCGCGTTCGCCGGCTATGCACGGATCGCGACGATGGGCGAGGAAGTCCGCGACCCGGCCCGGACCATACCCAAAGCGATCATCGTCGCGCTGGGGATAGCGGTGGTGGTGTATCTGGTCGTCGGGGTTGCGGTGCTGCTGGCTGCCGGACCCGAGCGGCTGGCGAGCTCTGCCGCACCGCTGGCCGAGGCCCTGCGCGCGGCCGGGGCGGCGCAGCTGGTGCCGATAGTGGCGGTGGGCGGAGTACTGGCCAGCCTGGGCGCGTTGTTGGCGCTGATCGCCGGGATCGGGCGCACCGCGCTGGCGATGGCCCGTCACCGCGATCTGCCCAACTGGCTGGCCGTCGTGCATCCGCGCTACCAAGTGCCCCATCACGCCGAGATCGCCCTCGCCGTGGTCGTGTGCGTGCTGACAGCCACCGTCGATCTGCGCGGCGTGATTGGCTTTTCGTCTTTCGGGGTGCTGATCTACTACGCGATCGCCAATGCGGCCGCCTACACCCAGCCGACCACGCAGCGGCGTTGGCCGCGGCTGCTGAACGTATGCGGGGTGGTGGGCTGTCTGGTGCTGGTCGCCACCTTGCCGTGGCAGGCGGTGGTCGCGGGGCTGGCGGTATTCGTGATCGGCCTGACCGGTCGCGCGATCGCCCGGCGATTCTTCACAGGGCCGCGGCGCGGGTGACTTGGGCGAACCGGCTGCCCGCCCGACAGCCCTTACGTACCGCGGCGACGTCGTCGGCGGTGTCGAAATCCGCCAACTCGTCGAGCGGCGTCGCGCTAACGCCGTTGCCACGCAACGATTTTAGTGTGAGCGCTCCGGTATCCGGCTGCGACATTTGGACGTCGCGCAGACACGGCAACACCACCGTCACCAGACCGTAGGCCATCAGTTGACTTCCGCGATGCCGGTCATGGTGGCGAGGATGGTCGCCACGTGCTTCGAACCGCCGCCGGAGACGGCGTAGGCATCGCCGCGGCACACGGTGAGATTTCGACCCGGACGCACGACCTCGCCACGCGCTCGCAGGAAGTCACCGACCGCGGGGGCGAGCAAGTTCACCTTGAGCTCCACGGTCAGCACGCGCATCCCCGGCGCCATGAGCGTGAACGCCGCGTAGCCGCAAGCACTATCGAGGACGGCGATGCCAACCCCGGCGTGGAAAAAGTCGTCCTGCTGGGTCAGTCCCGGCGAGAAGGGCACTTCGATCTCGACCGCGCCCGGCTTGATACTTCGAAGCTCAGCGCCGAACGTAGCCAGCAGACCCTGCCGAGCGAAGCTCTCCCGCGCTCGCTGCTCGTAGTCGGGATCACCAGGTTCGAAAGCGGGACTCATGGGCCGAAGAGTACCTGCAACTTCTCGGCCTGCCGATGCTAGCCGGGGCAGCGGCGCGAACGCGAAGTCGCGCAATCCTTCCCGCGGCTTGACCGCCGCCCGAAACCCCAGCACCTCGGCGGCGCGGAAGTGTCCGGCTTGGTCCCGGCTAGCGCCTTAGATCAGCCGCCTGGCGTTGAGCGCGGTGCAACTCCAACTCTGCGGTCAGTGCGACCAGACTGTCTGTGACACGCAGTGCCGGTAGCGCTGCCTAACGCCCACATCGTTGGCCCCGGAGGGTACGCCGTCAGTGAGATTTCGGTAGGGGTCTCAACGTGATTGAGGGCGGAAGTTCATCGCGACGCCGTTCATGCAGTAACGCAGGCCGGTCGGCGCTGGGCCGTCATCGAAGACATGGCCGAGGTGCCCGCCGCAGCGACGGCACAGGACCTCGGTGCGCGTCATGCCCAGCGAGGTGTCTTCACGCGTGATCACGGCGTTGTCCAGCGACTGGTAGAAGCTCGGCCAGCCGGTGCCGCTGTCGAACTTAGTGGCAGACGAGAACAGATCCAGTGCACAACCCGCGCAACTGAACACACCGGGGCGGTGCTCGTCATTGAGCGGGCTGCTGTACGGCCGCTCGGTGTCGGCGTTGCGCAGGACCTGATACTGCTGCGGGCTCAGGAGCTGCCGCCACTCGGCGTCGGTGTGGGTGACTCCGAAGTTGTCGTTCGATGTGCCCGGTGAGCTGTGGGCTCGCGGACCGCGTCGTGAAGTGCCCCAGGCGAGCAGGCCAACGCTGAGCAACGAACCGCCGAGCAGCACATGACGACGCGTCACGGCGGGCCGCGGCGGGGCTGGGTCAGTCATCTTTGAATGGTACTCGCGGCGCACCCGATCACCAGAGCGTCGAAACATCCGTCACGAACCCTAGGACCCGCAGTGCCAAAACCGTTCGACCACAGCAGCAGAGTCGTGCCGGGCAACTGACCGTCGCGGATGTCAACATGTCGGCAATCGCGCGGCAGCGCCGGTCAGCAGCACTCTCACGGCTGGTCGAACGGCAGCTGGGTACCGGCATGCGACATACACTCAGTGCAGGTGCGTTCGGCGGCGACCTGACCGATCGCCTCGGCGACAAGTTTCTTGAACGGCTCGATGTTCTTCTCGAATTCGCCGATGACGTCGACGACCTTCACCCCGGCCCCGGCGTCGATGCCGGCATCCAAATCCGTCACCAAAGCGATTGTCGCGTAGCAGATTTCGAGCTCGCGCGCAAGCACCGCCTCCGGGTAGCCGGTCATGTTGATCAGGGTGAAGCCGGCGGCGGCGAACCACTGGCTTTCCGCGCGGGTGGAAAACCGCGGACCCTCGATGACCACCATGGTGCCGCCGTCGACCACGCCGGGCAGCCCGGTGACCGCGGACCGCAACGTCGGGCAGTACGGATCGGCGAAGGACACGTGCGCCGCACCGGAGTCGAAGTAAGTGTCGGCGCGGCGACGGGTACGGTCCACCAACTGATCGGGCACCACGATCGCGCCCGGCTGCAGTTCAGGCGTCAGGCTGCCGACCGCGCACGGGGCGAAGACTTGCCGCACCCCCAACGCGCGCAGCGCCCACATGTTGGCCCGATACGGCACCTTGTGCGCCGGATACTGGTGGTTGGGGCCGTGCCGGGGCAGGAAGGCGACCTCGTGCTGGCCGACGGCACCGACGGTGATCGGGGCACTCGGCTCGCCGAACGGGGTGTCCAGATTGACGGTGCGTGCGTCTGAGTCGAAGAACGTGTAGAAGCCGCTGCCGCCGATCACTCCGAACATCTACGCCGCTCCTCCTCATCGTTCCGCTGCGTCGTCGCCGGCGGGCACCCGCTCATTGTCGTGCACGGGGCATGGAACGATCGACGGGTGGCCAGTTTTGCGCAATGGATCGCGGGCGCGCGACCGCGGACACTTCCGAACGCCATCGCACCGGTAATCGCGGGCACTGGCGCCGCCGCCTGGCTGCACGCCGCCAGCTGGTGGAAGGCGCTGCTCGCATTGGCCGTCGCGGTGGCATTGATCATCGGGGTCAACTTCGCCAATGACTACTCCGACGGCATCCGCGGCACCGACGACGTCCGGGCCGGCCCATTGCGCCTGGTCGGCTCGCGGCTGGCGACACCGCGGTCGGTGCTGACGGTGGCCGTGGTCAGCATGAGCGTCGGCGCGGCGGCCGGGTTGGCGCTCGCGGTGACCAGCGCGCCGTGGTTGATTCTGGTCGGCGCCTTCTGCATCGCCGGGGCCTGGTTGTACACCGGTGGCTCAAAACCGTACGGCTATGCGGGTTTTGGCGAACTCGCGGTATTCGTGTTCTTCGGGTTGGTCGCGGTGCTCGGCACCCAGTACACCCAGGCGTTGCGGGTGGACTGGGTGGGTTTGGTGTTGGCGGTGACGACGGGTGCGCTGTCGTCGGCGGTATTGGTGGCCAACAACCTGCGGGATATCCCGACCGACGGACAATCCGGCAAGCTCACGTTGGCGATACGCCTGGGCGACACCGGGACTCGCAGGCTCTACCAGGCGCTGCTGGCGCTCGCCGCGGTGTTGACCCTGACGCTGACGGCGGCCACGCCGTGGTGTGCGGTCGGGCTGGTAGCCACCCCGTTGGCGCTGCGGGCGGCCGGGCCAGTGCGATCTGGTCGGGTGGGAGCCGAGCTGATTCCGGTGCTGCGCGACACCGGCCTGGCGATGCTGGTGTGGTCGATTGCCGTCGGGCTGGCGTTGTGGCTGGGCCGCTGACTTCTTATCAATCCATGACTGGCGTACGTGAGCATGATGTGCTCGCATCGGATCTCGTTGTCTTTGTGCAACAACGCTTCTCGTAGCGCCAACTCGAGCACTTTCTTGGCCGAGCGCGTGAACGGGATTTGCCCGCGGCGGCGGCGCCGGCCAGACTTACGCAGGGCGTTGTCGAAGGCATCCGCGCCGAACGCTCGCGCGACACTGCCCCGCACGGCGCGCAGGTCGATCCGACTTCCCCCTCCGGGCACCACTGACGACTGATTCCTCTTCCTTGGCGAATCGGTCCTTCCGGGCCTCCGGGTGCCAGCCCTCAGCGAGCCGCGAGAGCTCCGATCCGTCGATCAGCAAGCACTTGTGCCGTTCGGCAAGTGCCACCGGCGCAGATGTGAACGACTGATTTGAAATGACCATGGTTGAAAGGCACTGATACATCACCGCCCCAGCCACTACCTGCTGGACGGCAGTCGCGCACACCGGCTTGATTCGGCGCTTGCACTGCACAGCGATTACATCGGTGCCTCTGCGAGCGACAAGGTCGACACCGAAGTCTCCGGTCGCCTTTGTGAAATCGACTAGGTACCCGTTGTGACGCAACACGCCGCCCACGTAAGCCTCAAACTCGGCACCCGACATGGCATCGATGTCCAGTCCTGACACGAGTGTCAGTGTTTCGCCCGCGTCTGACAACATCGCGCGAGCGCGGTCGCCGTTCCGGAGACACTCGACCTCGGGTCCCCGAGTGCACGGGATTTGACGACCGCACCTGCTACGTCGCCCCGGTATCCGGCCTCCAGACGCGTGTCGATGAGCGCTTACATCCCCGCACCGACAGTGGGTGAGTCGAAAATCCGTCAGCGCCGACGAACGTGGCGCCGAACGTTTCTCGGGCAAACGACGTCAGTCGTCGGGCGGCGCCTCGCCGCGCAACCTGGCCCGTAGCTGCTCGCGGTCGCGACGCCGCCGTTCGGTGGCCACCTCGAGGCCCGCGGTGGCCCGGCGGCGCAGCGGACCGAACAACCAGATGCCCAGCGGCATCGCGATGATGAGCGCGAACAATACGGCGACGGCTATCGGGAACTCGTGCACGCCAAGCAATCGGCCCGTTCCGTAGATCACCGCGGCGAGTACCACCACCAGCCCCAGCCGGGCCGCGACGTACAGCAGGACGCTGACGGCAGCACGGCCAGCGGAGCTCTCAGCCTTTGGCACAATGCGAGCCTAAGACGCCGCGTATATTCGGACCAAGGAGGTGTTGAGTGCTGTACCTGCTCCTCGTCCTCGTTCTGGGGACGCTGATCTACGTCGGTTGGCGCGCGGCCCGTTCGCAGGTCAACCGCCAGAAGACTCGTGTCATCGGGCCCGACGACGATCCGGAGTTCCTGGGGCGGCTAGGCCACGGCGACAACCCGCGCTAGATGAAGTGCTCGTTGGATCGGCGCTGATCGTTCGGAAAACCGTCGGCGACAACGGCTGCCAGTTCGATGAGCGCTTCCCGCGTTTCCCGCTTCAGCCGGTCCAGGCTGATCTCCGCGCCCTCCTCGAGATGCGGATCGAACGGCACCAGGCGCACCGCGCGGCACCGCCGCGAGAAGTGATCGACCACCTTCTGCATGTCGACCTTGCCTGACCGAGGCCGCACCGCGTTGATGACCGCGATCGAATTGCGGACCAGATCCTCGTGGCCGTGCGCGTCGAGCCAGTCCAGCGTCGCTGATGCGCTGCGCGCGCCGTCGATCGATCCCGAGCTGACCACGACCAGAGCGTCGGCCTTCGACAGCACCGACGTCATCGCCGAATGCAGAAGCCCGGTGCCGCAGTCGGTGAGCACCAGGCCGTAGAACCGCTCCAGGATTTCCAGCGTCTGCGAGTAGTCCTCCGCGCTGAACGCGTCGGACATGGCCGGATCGCTTTCCGAGGCCAGCACTTCCAGCCGGCTCGGGCCCTGCGAGGTGTAGCTGCGAACATCGCTATAGCGCTCGATGCCCTCGGCGTCGCGCAACAGGTGGCGCACGGTGGCCGGCGTCTCCAACGGCACCTTTTGGCTCAGCGTGCCGCGATCGGGGTTCGCGTCCACGGCCACCACCCGGTCTCCGCGAATCGACGCGAAGGTCGCGCCCAGCGTGGCGGTGATGGTGGTCTTGCCGACGCCGCCCTTCAGCGACAGCATCGCGATCCGATAGCAACCCCGCAGCGGCCGATTGACCTGCACGATCAGGTCGTTGTACCGCATCACCCGCGGGCTTTCGCCGACGTTGATCAACTGTCCCGACAAGAGGTACAGCCACCGACGCCAGCCCTCCGACGGCGCCGGCTTGACCTGCCGTAGCAGCGTGCTGGTGGATAGTTCCGGATACGGCGACGGCGGGTGCACGGCCTGCCGGTAGCCCGTGTTCGCCTGCGCGGCCGACGGCTGTCCGCCGTAATAGCCGCCGTAGGTCTGCGACGGCGAATCGACGACCCGCGGCAGGCCTTTGTACGGTGTGGCCGCCCAAGCCCGTGGTTCGACGCGAGTCTCCGGGGGCGGCACGCCCCGCGTCGGCTCCTCGCTGAAGCGCCGTTCGGTGCGGAACCCGGCAAACGCCCTGGTCGGCGGCTCGTCGGCCGGCGGTGGCGGCGGCTGCGGCGGCAACTCGGTGGTCGGATGGTCTTCGCGACCGCGCGATACCCCCGGATTCGCGTTCTGCGTCGGATGGTCAGACACGTGCACTTTCCCCTTGTTGCAACACTCGGGTCGCTTGTTGACGAACGGTCCTGTTAGGCGAACATATCGAAGCGCCGATCGGCACCCCCGATGTCGGCCTAGCCCACCCCAGCATAGGAGTGCAGGCCAACTGTCACCAGGTTGACGAAGAACAGGTTGAACACCATGGCCACGAAACCGACCACGTTGATCCAGGCCGCTTTCCTGTCCCGCCAGCCCGCCGTCGACCGAGCATGCAGGTAGGCGGCGTAGACCACCCAGGCGATGAACGCCACCGTCTCCTTGGGATCCCAGCCCCAATACCGGCCCCAGGCTTGCTCGGCCCAGATTGCGCCGAAGATCACACCGAAGCCGAACACCGGGAACGCGAAGATCGTGGTCCGGTAGGCGATCCGATCCAGCGTCTGCGCGTCGGGCAACCGCTGCACCATCCGAGCAAACGCTCCCGGGGTATCCGGCTCGCCCAGCCGAGAGGTCCGCAGCAGGAACAGGATGCTGGCCACCCCCGCCACGAGGAACACCCCCGAGCCCAGGCTGACCACGGATACGTGGATGGGCAGCCAGTACGACTGCAGCGCGGGCATCACCGGCGCGGCGTTGGTGTAGAGCCAGCGACCCGACACCGTCAGCAAAATCAATACCGGCAACAGCAGGAAAACCCACAGCGGACGGTACTGCGGTCGGCGCAATACGATCGCGCCGGCGGCCAGGCCGCAAAAGCAGGTCAGGTTGATGAACTCGTACATGTTGCCCCACGGCACCCGCACGGTGGCCAGACCGCGCAGCACGATGCTGAGCAGCAATAGGCCGATCCCGGCGTAGACCAGGATCAGCCCGGCCCGCCCCACGCTTTCGTCGAACGGCCGCCGCGGGGCGTCCAGCACGACGCCCGGCGTCGCGCTGTCGGCGACCACCGATCCGGCGCTCACCAACTCACGTTCGGCACGCCGGCTGCGGGCATAGGCGAGTTCGACGGCCAGCAGCAACAAGGCCACCACCAGCACCACCACTGCGGAAGTGAACGCCCAGTCCGAATTGCGCGCCAGGCCCAGATTGACGTGTGCTGTGTTCATTGGCGCCACTCCTCAATCCCGGCTGCGCCGGCATTATCGTCATCGGCGCGGTTCATTGGCGCCACTCCTCAATCCCGGCTGCGCCGGCATTATCGTCATCGGCGCGGTTCATTGGCGCCACTCCTCAATCCCGGCTGCGCCGGCATTATCGTCATCGGCGCGGTTCATTGGCGCCACTCCTCAATCCCGGCTGCGCCGGCATTATCGTCATCGGCGCGGTTCATTGGCGGCTCCTCCCGGTCCCGACGGGCTCGCTAGGCGCGGCTGCCGGCATTTGCAATCCGTCCAGCAACCGGTCGACGAGCCGCTCGAATTCGTCGCCCCAGCCGGAGTTGTCCGTCCGCGCCAGGCCGCCTAGCTCGACGTTCACCGTACCGGCCGTGCTCGGTATCAGCCGGACCCATACCCGCCGTCGACGCACCAGCAGCGACACCACCAGCCCGGCCATCATCGTGATCGCGAATACCAGCACCCAGATCTGCCCGGGGTCGTGCGAGACCTGCAGGTTGACGAACGGGACGGCGCCGTCGAAACGCACGACGGTGCCCGCCGCCGGACCCTGATCGAGCCGCACCTGGTCGCCCACGCGCAGGTTGACCCGCTTGGCCCTGGTCAGCCGGTGCTGGTCGATGAGACGCGGATCCAGGGTGTACAGCGACTGTGGCCGACCGGTGTCCAGGCCGGTGTCACCGGAGTAGATGTCGACGGCGACGGCTGGGGCGTTCAGCGCGGGAAAGCTCGACGACAGCAGGGTGCCCTCGAGCTGCTCGGTCGGCGCGAGCAGACCCTGGATGGCGATCTGGTGTTTGCGACGTTCGGCGGCGTCGGGATGGGCACCGGCCGGCGGGTCGAGACGCGCCACGCCCGAAGACAGCAGCGTGCGGGGGTTGTCGGGTCGCCATTGCACCGTCGAGGTGCGGGTCTGCCCGTCGGGGAAGGTCACCGTGAATGTCGGCGCATAGCCGTGGCCCTGCAGGTAGACGCGGTCGCCGCCGACGCGCAGCGGGTGGTTGACCTCCAGCCGGTAGCGCCGCCAACTGTTGTTCGCGAGGTCGCGGCCGGCCTGGTAGTCGATGTCGGCGGCGAACGACGTGGCCTGCCCGTTCGCCAAGTAGTGCGCAGCAAAGTCATTGACGCGCAAGCAGATTGGATGCAGCGATGTGCCGTCGACGGTGTTGCCGGCCCGGAATGAGTCGAATGCGGCAGGCGACGCCGAGCAGAAACCGGGACCGCCGTCGGCGATCACGACGACGTTGCCCTCGTAGCCGAACAGCTTGCCGACGGCCACCGCCACCAGCAGGCCCACCAGCGAGAAATGGAAGACCAAGTTGCCGAATTCGCGGAGGTAGCCCTTCTCGGCGGAGATTTCGATGTCTCCGTCGGCGCTGCGGGTGACCTTGCGCCAGCCCCGTAGCCGGTCGGCCATGGTCGCTGTCAGCTGGTCGGGTTCGCCGGCGATCGTGGCGGTGGCGTGTTTGGGCAGCCGAGTCAGGTTGCGGGGCACCGGCACCGGCGTTGCGCGCAGGCTGCGGGCATGCTCGATCATCCGCGGCGTCAGGCAGCCCACCAGCGACACGAACAGCAGCGTGTAGATGGCGGTGAACCAGAAGCTGCCGAACACGTTGAACGCCTGCAGTCGATCCAGCCACGGCCCAACCAGCGGATGGCCGGCCAGGTAGTCGGCAACCTTGCCGGCGTTGAGGCTGCGCTGCGGTAGCAGCGCGCCGGGCACCGCACCGAGGGCCAGCAGGAACAGCAGCACCAGCGCGGTGCCCATCGAGGTCAACGCGCGCCAGGTGTTGCGGGTAAGGGCCAGCAGCCGGCTCAAATCGGCAACCTCACGTCGGATACGAACGCGTCGCGCAGCCAGGAGATGAAGTCGTTCCACGCGCCGCTGACCAGCGCGACACCGACCGCGATCAGCAGCACGCCGCCGAGGACCTGCAGCGCCCGGGTGTGGCGGCGCAGCCAGCCCAAGCCGGTGACCGCCGCCGCCGACCCGAACGCCAACAGCACGAACGGGATGCCCAAGCCCAGGCAGTAGGCGATCGTCAACACGATCCCGCGGGCCACGCTCGCGCCATCGGTGGCCGACGCGACGGTGATCACCCCGGTCAGCGTCGGCCCCAGGCACGGCGTCCAGCCCAACGCGAACACCGCGCCCAGCAGCGGCGCTCCGGCCACCGTCGACAACTGCCGCGGCGCGAACCGGAGCTGACGCTGCAGCGCCGGAACGTACCCCACGAACACCAAGCCCATCACGATGGTCAGCGCGCCGCCTACCCGTTGCAGCACAAGCTGATCGGTGATCAACGTGGTGGACATGCCCAGCACAGCGACCGTGCCGAGCAGAAACACCACGGTGAACCCGGCGACGAACAACGCCGCCGACCCGGCGACCCGCCACCGCGCGGCCGGCGATGCCTTGACCGAAGCAGACTGCGGGTGCTCGTCGACCCCGACCACCGCGGCCAGGTACGACAGATAGCCCGGCACTAGCGGCACCACGCACGGCGACGCGAACGACACCAGCCCGGCCAGCAGGCACACGGCCAGCGCCAGCAATATCGGTCCGGCAGCGGCGATTTCGGTGAAACCTGTCATTGCGGTCTCGGTGGGGCCTGCTGCTCGGCCGCGATTCGCTGCACCACCGGCTGTAAGTCTTCGGCGAGCAGTTCACGCAGGAAGACCGCCGCGACCCGGTGCTGGCGGTCAAGAACCAGGGTGGACGGGATGACGGTGGTGGGGTATTTGCCGCCGAACGCGATCATGGTGCGCATCGCCGGGTCGTAGATCGACGGGAACGTCACATTGCGGTCTTTGACGAAGTCCTGGGCCGCCTGCCGGTTGTTGTCGCGGACGTCGATGCCCAGCAGCGTAACGCCGTCGGCGCGGGTGGCGTTGTAAACCTGCTGCAGCTGGGTGACCTCGGCCCGGCACGGCCCACACCACTGGCCCCACACGTTGATGACGACGACGCGGCCGGCAAAGGGGCCGGCGAAGTTGTCGACGGACACGGTGCGTGCCGGGTCCATCAGATCCGGGCCGGCGACCGGTCCGGGTCGGCCGCGGTGGTCGGGCGGGTCGTAGTAGATGTCGGTTTTGCCGCCGGGAGCGACGAATTCGAAGGTGCCGCCCTGAGCGACCGCGTCATCGCCGCTCGAGCAGCCGACCAGCAGGCCGGCCACCGCCGCGGCGACAAACGCCAGCCGCCGCATGCTCAACCGCCCGCCGGCTCGCTGTACAGCACGTCCACCAGCCGGTCGCCGTCATACACCAAGGACGTGACCGACCCCACCGCGCACTGGCGCCGCCGCGGGTCGTGCCAGAGCCGCTTGCCGGTCAGCGCCAACCGCACGGTCCACACCGGCAGCTGGTGGCTGACGCACACCGCCTCGTGGCCGGCGGCCCGCGCGCGGGCCTTGTCCACCGCGGTCGTCATCCGCGCCGCGATCTGCTTGTACGGCTCACCCCAGGACGGGATGAACGGGTTGCGTAGCTGCCACCAGAACCGCGGGTCCCGCCAGGCGCCGTCGCCGGGACCTAACCGCTTGCCCTCGAAGAAGTTTGCCGACTCGATCAGGTCGGGGTTCGTGTCCACCGGCAGGTCGTGGCGGGCGGCGATCGGCGCGGCGGTCTCCTGCGCCCGCGACAGCGGGGAGGCGATCACCGCGACGATGTCACGGTCGGCCAGCACGTCGGCCACCGCCTGGGCTTGCTGAATCCCCTTGTCAGACAAATGGAATCCGGGCAGCCTCCCGTACAGCACACCGTCAGGGTTGTACACCTCGCCGTGGCGTATCAGGTGGATCCGGGTCTGTTCGGCCATCAGGGTTTGCTCTCCTTGGCTGCGGCGTCCGCAGCCCGACGGGCCGCAATAGGCAGGGCGTCGGCGATCCGGGTGAAGGCGGCATCGTCGAGTGCCGCCGAGACAAACCACGCCTCGAAGGCACTGCACGGCGGGTAGACGCCGCCGTCCAGCAGGGCGTGAAAGAAGGATGGGAAGCGCCAGGTCTCGCTGGCGCGCGCCGACGCGAAGTCGGTGACCGGCGCCTCGCCGAAGAACACGCTGAGCATGTTGCCGGCCCGCGGAATCTGGTGCGGCACACCGGCATCCGTCAATGCTTTGGACAGCAAGCCGGCCAGCCGGTCGGCATTGTTATCCAGCGCCGCGTAGACGGCGTCGTCGGCGTTGCGCAGCGTCGCCAATCCGGCGGCCATCGCCACCGGGTTGCCGGACAGCGTGCCGGCTTGATACACCGGCCCCAGCGGCGCCAGCCGTTCCATCACCTCGGCGCGCCCGCCGAACGCCGCAGCGGGCAGCCCGCCGCTCATCACCTTGCCGAACGTGAACAGGTCGGCGTCGACCGGATCGATTCCGTACCAACCGCTTCGGCTGACCCGGAACCCCGTCATCACCTCGTCGACGATCAGCAGCGCGCCGTGCGCGGCGGCGATCTCGCGCAGTGCGGCGTTGTAGCCCGGCGCGGGCGGAACAACGCCCATGTTGCCTGGGCTGGCCTCGGTGATCACAGCGGCGATCTGGTCACCGAACTCCGCGAAGGTCTGCTGCACGACGTCAACGTCGTTGTACGGCAACACAATCGTGTCGGCGGCGGTGGCGCCGGTGACGCCGGGCGACGACGGCAGGCCCAGCGTCGCAACCCCGGAGCCCGCGTCGGCGAGCAACGCGTCGACGTGGCCGTGGTAGCAGCCGGAGAACTTGACGATCTTGGCGCGGCCGGTGAACCCGCGGGCCAGTCGCACGGCGCTCATGGTGGCCTCGGTGCCGGAGTTGACCAGCCGAATCCGCTGCACCGGTGGCATCCGGTCGATGATCTCAGCGGCCAGTTCGGTTTCGGCGGGTGTCGGCGCACCGAACGACAACCCGGTGGTCGCGGCCTTGGCGACGGCGTCGACCACTGCCGGGTGCGCGTGGCCCAGGATCATCGGCCCCCACGAGCAGACCAGGTCGACGTAGCGGTTGCCGTCGGCGTCGGTGAGCCAGCAGCCGTGGGCTTCGGTGATGAAGCGCGGGGTCCCGCCCACCGCCTTGAACGCCCGCACCGGTGAGTTCACCCCGCCGGGGATGACCGCGCAGGCGTCGTCGAACAGCTTCGCCGAGACGTCGGTATGCACGTCCACCAGTGTCCCAGCCGCGGCGGGCGGCTTCACTACAGGGTGTAGTTGTCAGCCTGGACGCTCAAAACAGTGTCTGATTCGTTTGGTATGGAAGCAACGGACGTGCCGGGATCATTCCTTCGTGGGATGCCGATGCGACCAGCCGAAGTGACTGGAAGGCGGCCGACAAGCCTGACTAAGCTTCCGCCATGCAGCGGCAACTGCGTGTCGACACCGTTGGTGTGCAGGCGATGGCCAGCAGCTGGGGCGCTTCGGCTGGCGAACTGAGCGAAACTCTGGCTCCGACGGGTCTTGGCTTGTCGTGTCAGTCCAGCGCCGCGGCGGTCAACGCCGCCCACGCCGATATCACAGCTTTCGCAGCTGCGCTGGCGATGCGGGTCGGCGCACGCGCAACCCACGTCACCGAAGCTGATGCCCGCTATACCGTCAATGAGGCTGCCGCGTCCAAAGAGTTGGCTGCTGTGGTTGATCCGGCGATTGGTGTGTAGCGATGGCAGCGGTTGCAGGGCCTGCCAGCCTCTCGCAGCTGTTGGCTTGGCCCACGAACATCTCACGGAAGCGGCCGATTATTGGGAGGCCGTCGGTGAGCGGTGCTACGAGGTGGCCAACCAAGTGTGGCGAGAGGCGTCATCGATCGACTGGCAAGGCGACGCCGCCGACGCGCTGCGCAGCGCGACCCACGCCGACATGATGACGACCAGCGCAGTAACCGACCAGCTACAAGAGGCGGCCAAAGTTGCCCGCAGCGGGGCCTCAGATCTCTACACCGCTCGCTCACGGATGCACTACGCGGTCGATGATGCCAGCACCGCGGGATTCGACGTACGGGAAGACCTCTCGGTCACCGACCGCTCTAGCGGTGGATCGCCCGCGCAGCGGGCCGCACGGCAAGCCCAAGCGCAAACGCTTGCCGACGACATCAATCAGCGCGCCGGCCAACTGGTGGGCCTCGATCAACAAGTCGCCGGCAAAGTTACTGCAGCCGTGGCGGGCATCCTCGACACCTTCCAATCCAGCCCCGCCCCGGACACCTCGCCAAGAGGCAACCGAGTCCACGCCGTCGACCAGCACACGTTCAAACAAGACCCATCCCTGCCACCGCCGGGTCCGCCGGGTAGCCCGTTTGCGGGCTGGACCGAGGACCAAAAAAGCAGGTAGCGACCGAAATCGCCCACGGCCACGCCTGGGACCAACACGAAGGCGATTTCCCAAGAGGATGGACCGAGCGTGATCTCGCACGGTGGATCTACGACACGATGAACGCCCCCAGTACCCGTACCGGTACCAGCATCGAGTCCGGCGGCGTGGCGCTCTTTCGGGATGGCAAGGTCATTTTTATTGATCCTCATGGCCCGGACTATGGAACTGCCTTCGCACCGAAGCCGCCTCCCGGCGGTACGTGGCGGACCCCAGAGGAATACTTCGAGCAGCACACCCGGGCAGTTGAGCCGCTTCCGCCTCCTACGCCGGGACGGCTGCCGCCTCTGACTCCCGGCGAAATGGCGCCCAATGCACCCGCACCCACTCCAGAACCTGCTCCGGCTCCGCGGCCCGCACCACCACCAGTTCAAGCGCCGGCGCCCAAGCCAGCTCCCGTTGAGCCACCGGCCGGACGTCCGGGGCCCCCGGTAGGCAGTTTTGGCGGTGGCGGTGGCGGTGGCGGCGGAGGCGGGATCCCCGGATTGGGAATCGGTGGCCTGCACACGCCGACGGAAGAAGTGGAGTAGGAATAACCCGCGACGCGACGGTCATGGCCGTTTCTTGCCGAAGCCAGCCCTTATCCGGTCGACGGGACCTAACACCGTATGGCTGCGCGAATCAAAGTCCAGGGGGATACCGCCGCCCCTCCTGCTCGCGCCGCACTTTCTCCCCCCACCGTTCGATCTCCTCGATTTCCTCGGCGGTGCGGGGCCGGCCGCCGTCAGGAAACAACAGTTTGGCGCGGCCATAGCCGCCGATTTTGCGGCGACGCTGCAAGCCGCGCAGCACGCCCACCGCCTCGGTGTCGGAGAACCCGGTGACATTCGCGAAGTCCGGACCTGCACCCACTAGGCCACTGGCCCAGGTGATCTCGGTTAGAAACAGCACTCGCGCCCAGTCCAGATTTGTCAGTGGCTCACCATTTGCCACGGCACGCTGGAGGCGAGAGGTGAGCTCGCCAAACTCCTCCCACGTCGACAGCCCCAGCACTTGAAACGGAAACGGCGCGCCGGACGCCGACCATCCCCATTGCTGCAGCGCCTGCTGAATGAACTGGCGTTCCCTCTCCGTCAACTCGACCGCTACCAACTCAGAAGAATTTGTCATCGAGCTGATCGTACGGCCAGCACCGGACATACGAGGGGTCAGCAGGGCTTGCTCGACCCGCGCAGCCACGTCCATTAAGTCGACGACCAAAACTGAACTGAGACAGGATGCGATCAAGCTTGTAGTTGTCAGCGGGTAGGCAACATTGGTCACACCAGCCCCTCGGAGGTCCGTGTGATCCACCGGGGAAGCGCTATCGCATGCGATATCAGACGGGTTTGATAGCGGCATGCAACTACCGCAATGGCTGGCCCGGTTCAACCGGCGCGTCACCAATCGCTTCTGGCGGTTGTGCGCCGGCTGGATCCCGGCGCACGGCATTCTCGAGCACGTCGGCCGGCGCTCGGGCAAGCCGTATCGCACGCCGTTGATGGTGTTAAACGCCGACGTCAATGGGCAGCCGGGGCTGGCAATCATGCTGACCTACGGCCCGGACCGCGACTGGCTGAAGAACCTGAACGCGGCCGGCAACGCACGAATGCGCCGCTACGGCAAGACAATTGGCGTCGCCGACCCGCATATGGTCACCAGGGCCGAAGCGGCGCAGCACGTCAGCAAGGGGTCGCGGCCGATCATCGCCGGGGTGCCGTTCGAGCAGGCGGTGCTGCTCACCAAGGCCGACTGATGACCCGGGAACCGGCCAGCGAGGTCGCACTCGCCAGCGTCGCAGCCGTCCGGGACGACCCGGCCGGGCGGCTAACCCTGATGCGCAGCCAATACCGCGTCCCAAAAGACCTGGACCGCGGTTATCTTCCGTACCGAGAGGCTGCGTCGGCCTTTATGCGATGGCAACTGCGGCGAGGACTACTCAACTCGATCGCCGCGCCGAGACCGGGAAGTCCGTGGTGGCGGGCGATCAACGAGCGCCTGCTCTACGACGGCAGCGAAGCCCGGGCGCTGGCCTTCGGCCATCCCGGGCCGCCAAGCTCGCCGACGGTCGCCGCCTGGCTGGAGTTCATCCGACGTCCCAGCGCCGCACGCTGGTATCGGGCGCACAACATGAGCGTCGTCAGCGGGTATCTCGAACACGAACACCTGGCGGCGCGCGAAGGTCGCATCGAGCGGTTCTTCATCAACGTGGTGCTGGCTCGGGTGCTCTACACCCACGCGATGGTCGCCGCGCCGCGACTGGCACTGGCCTGGCTGGCCCCCGCCGGCCGGCTGCTCGGCGATCCACGGCTGGGCATGACCAGCATCTTCCTCTCGCTTTCGCGAGTGCTGCCCGATCGCTATCCCCTCGGCGACGACATCGTGCCGTACGCGCAGGCCGAACACGGACTGGGCCATCTGCTCGACGTCGGCGTCCTTACGCCCCGGGTGGACCGCCTCTATGCCTGGTCGGCCAGTGAGCTGGACACCCCGGGTCTACGACAGCTGCTGTCCGGTCAAACCCCCTGCTACGCCTGGCCCGCGGATGACCGGGAGCCGTGGAACCCGGCCCCGTCGCTGCTGGCCCGGCTGTCGCGAAGGCTTTTGCCGGTCAGGGCGCGGTGAGCGCGAACACCGGATGATCCGCCGGGTCGGGCAACCTGCGAAAGTAGCCGTCGACCGCTCTACCCACCTTGTCCTGGTATGCGGTCAGGATCGGCTGGCGCTGCGGCGCAGGCATTTCGCGTGCGACGTAGCTCACGGCGCCGGACTTGTTGGTCAGTGTCACGGTGGGATTGGCGCGGACGTTTCTGACCCACTGCGACTCACCGCGGGTGGAGACCAGATACCGGGTGCCGCCGACGTCGACCGTGACGACGGGAATGTGCTGCGGCTGCCCACTCCCCCGCTTGGTCACAGTCAGGGTTTCGCTATTGCTGATGCCAGTGGCCATCGCGATCCGGTTGAAGACCTTGACGGTGAACCACGGGGGCTTGAGGTAGGCCATGGCCTTCGAGTTTGATGGCGACATGCAACTACCGCAACGGCTCGCCCGATTCAATCGACACGTCACCAATCCCATTCAGCGGATGTGGGCCGGTTGGGCCCCATCGTTTGGCATTCTCGAGCACGCCGGGCGGCGCTCCGGCAAGCAGTACCGCACGCCGTTGACGGTGTTCAACGCCGAAGTCGACGGCAAGCCGGGCGTGGCGATCTTGCTGACCTACGGCCCGGACCGTGACTGGTTGAAGAACCTCAACGCATCCGGCGGGGGCCGGATGAGACGGCACGGCAAGACCTTCGGCGTCACCAACCCTCGGACTGTCACTAAGGCCGAGGCAGCGCCGCATGTCAGCGGCGCCGCGCGGCGGGTCTTTGGCAGGTTGCCGTTCGAGCAGGCTGTTCTACTGACCAAGACCGGCTAAGCACCCAGCTCTGGCTCGGCCTCAAGCGCGACCGATCCGCGCCACCGCTTGGTGAGGACATACAGCACGACAACAACGGCCCAGGACAGCAAGCTGAGCCACAACTGGCCACGCACGGTCCTGTTGAACGCCATTTGCACCAGCACGCCGGCAATCGCGGCCAGCGTCAGGATCGAGAGCACGGGGAAGAACCACATCTTGACCCGCAACTTCTCCGGCGGCGTCTTGAAGCGCAAAACGATCTGCGACAGCGCGATCAGCAAGTAGACGAACAGCACGATGGCGCCCGACGAGTTGAGCAAAAACAGGAACACCGTGCCCGGAGAGATTTTCGCCAAGATGACGCACAGGAAACCCACCACCGATGAGCACAGGATCGCGATGTAGGGCACGCCGCGTCGGCTGACCTTCGTCAACCGGGCCGGTGCATCTCCCCGGCCGGCCAGCACGAACAGCATGCGGGATGCCGTGTACAGCCCGGAGTTCAAGCAGGAAAGCACTGCGGTGAGCACAATCGCGTCCATGACGTCATCCGCACCGCGGATCCCGATGTGCTTGAACGCTTCGACGAATGGTGACGCGCCAATCGTCACCGAGCTCCACGGCAGGATCACGACGAGCAGGAAAACTGAGCCCACGAAGAAAATCACGATGCGAGCGGCGACGGCGTTGGTGGCTCGCCGAATTGCGCGCTCGGGATCGGACGTTTCGGCGGCGGCGATGGTCGCGATCTCCGCGCCGACCATCGAGAAGATCACGACAACGATCCCGGCGAAGACGCTGCCGAAGCCGTGCGGGAAGAATCCGCCATGAGAGCTCAGGTTGGAAAAATCCCGGTGCCGACCAGGCCACAGCCCGAGGACGAATAGCGTGCCGAGGCCGAGGAAGACGATGATGGTCGCGACTTTGATTCCGGCGAACCAGAATTCGAATTCTCCATACGATGACACCGAGAACAGGTTGGTCGCGGTCATCGTCAGCATCAGGATCAGCGAAACCAGCCACAATGGCGCACTGAACCAGTAGTTGAAGACTTTCGCGCCGGCAACCGCCTCGAAACCGACGACGATCACCCAGTAATACCAATACAGCCAGCCCACCGAGAAACCCGCCCAGCCGCCCAGCGCTTTGCGCGCGTAGTCAGCGAACGATCCCGTCGATGGGTTCGCAGTGGCCATTTCGCCGAGCATCCGCATCACCAGAACGACGAGCACCCCGCACAGCACATAGGTCAAAAATGCAGCGGGGCCTGCTGATCGGATCACCACACCCGACCCGACGAAGAATCCGGCGCCGATGACGCCGCCGATGGCGATCATGGTGAGCTGCCGCTGCGACAGCCCCTGGCTCAGCTGTGGTGTGACACCCATCCGGACGTCAGGTCGCTCGAAGCGGTGCTGCGGCCAAATCGACTGCCCGCTGGCGAGATATCACGTGGGTGACCGGGATCGGATACGCCGCACGGGCTTTGTCGACCAGCCCGAGCGCGATCATGTTGAGCTGCCGTTGCGAGAGCCCCCGGCGCAGCCGCGACGCCGAGCTCATCTGGGCCTCGTGCATCTGCAGCATGACGGGACGCTAGCACCCCTACGCGCAGTCCCGCTCTATTCAAACCGGCACGGCGCGTAGCGCGACGGGCAGGCTGGGCAGGAAGTGTTCGGTGGCAAATGCGCGAATGTCCTCGGCGTTAATCAGGGGTTTGCGGCCAGGCAACACCAGCACTATCGCCGCATAGCGCAGGATGGTTTCGGCCAGTTCGTCGATTGCCTGGTCCCCGATCCGCTCGGCGAAGCCGTCGGGAAAAATGATCCGTAATGCGCCCGCCATCCGCTCGACCGCGGCATCCCAGTGCTGGTGGGCCAGCTCGAGCATCAAGCCGGGCTCGTCAGCGAGCATGCGGGTCAGCACGCGGTGCTGGCGGAAGCGCAGAATCGACAGCGTGAACGCCTCGACGTAGTAATTAGATTGCGGCCGACGGCTTTTCAGTTCGTCGGCGATGCTCGCGAAAAGCACCGCGTTTTCGCGGTCGATGACGGCGGCCACCAATTCGTCGCGTCCGGCGAACCGCCGGTAGATGGTGGTGCGGCTGACCCGCGCGCGGCGGGCTACGTCGTCGAGCGCGACCCGGCGGAAGCCGTGCTGTTCGAACTCGACGACGGCGGCGTCGAGGATGGCAGTGGCGGCGGGATCAGCGGCGCTGTCAGCGGGCATAGCCTGCCTGGGCAAACTTGTTGTAGCGCAACCGCATCGGAAGATGATCCCACAACCAGTTGACCGGCCGTGACCGCCACATAGCGGCGAAACGCTGATAGCGGCACTCCTGGCGGTCGCTCCAGGGCAGACCGAGCAGCGTGCGCGCCCGCGGCGGCAGGCCGCCGGTCGTCAGGAACGCCGCGACCGGATTGAACACAACCGAGACCACGCGCCACACCAGCGGCGGCAGTCCCTTGGGGCACGGGAACCCCTTAGTCACATATCCGACACCGTATTTGGCGGTCGGGTGGGCGATCATGACTTGGTCGAGCATGTGGTCCCAGTACCGCTGGAACTCGGCGTAGTCGGCCGGCATCGGCCGGTCGCTGACCCCGTAGCGCCGATACCAGGTCTTCGACTCGAGGTAGATCTGTTCTTTCTCCTCTTCGGTGAGCCGCTTGACGAAGGTGTCGGCGAAGTACAACACCTGCTCGACGAAGGTGGCGTGCGCCCAGTAGTAGGTCTCCGGGTCCAACGCGTGATACCGCGCCGCTTTTCCTGTTCCGGGGGGCATTGCCCCTTTGATGCCGTGATGAAAATCACGCACCTGCTGGCCGGGGTGGTCGCCGTCGGAGCCGTAGACGGTCCTGAAGATCGGCGGCAGCGAGCGTTTGACCCGGGCCGCGGTGTCGCTGAAGAACACCGAGTGGTCCAGCACGCCCTGCCCGAGTTCGGCGAGCATGTTCTGCAGCACGGCAGGCCGCGGGCCGATCAAGAACATCCGGTTGTCGCCGAAGTACAGCCACACCAACGACTCCGGCCCCAGCGGCAGGGCATCGGCAGTCGTAGTCGCAGACGGCTCAATCAGCTCAGTCATGTGGAACAGTGTTACACATTTCGCACTTTGTACCAAACGGTGGGGCGCCTGGCTGGTCGCCAACATCGCCGCCAGGCGTTGTTGCCGGACTGTTGTCGGACCGTTGCCGCTCAGCGCCCGTTGGCTTGGCACGATTCGCTGGTGAATTCAATGACCCATCGGACGAACCGCCGGACCGCGCTGCGCCTGGGCGTCACCGGTGCCGGTGCCGCGGGTCTGTGGGCGCTGGGAGCGCTGCCCGATGCGACCCGAGCCGCGCCCGCTCCGCTGAGCAGTCCGCTGCCCACCCGCGAGGAGGGCTCCTTCATCTCCGCCGCGCGCGGCGGCCGGAACACCAGGTGGATCATCGCCCGCCCGCCGGGCCAGACCGGCCCGTTGCGCACGGTGATCGCGCTGCATGGGTTGGACAGCGATGCCGCTGGGGTGATGAGCCTCGGTGTCGAGGACGCCCTGGCCAAACTGGCCGCCACGGGCAAACCGTCGATCGCGGTGGTCAGCGTCGACGGCGGCAATGGCTACTGGCGGCCGCGGGCCTCCGGCGAAGACTCCGGCGCGATGGTGCTCAACGAGCTGATCCCGATGCTGGCTGGCAAGGGTCTCGACACGTCGCGGGTGGCGTTCATGGGCTGGTCGATGGGCGGGTACGGGGCGATGCGGCTGGGCTCTCGGCTGGGCGCCCGGACCTTCGCGATCTGCGCGATCAGCCCTGCGCTGTACCTGACGTATTGGGGGGCGCCGCACGATGCCTTCGACGGCCTCGATGACTTCCGGAAGAACTCCACGGTGAACGCCGCGGAGTTGACGTCGATTCCGCTGCGAGTGGACTGCGGGACCGGCGACGGCTTCTACGTCGCCACCCGGGAATTCGTCAACCAGCTGCCCATGGCGCCGGCTGGCGGGTTCTACCCCGGCGGCCACGACGCTGAATTCTGGCGTCAGCAGCTTCCCGGGGAGGTGGCCTGGTTGGCGTCCTGAATTCAGGTAGCGCGGCCGGCTCGCCGCAGCCGGGCCGCGCCGACCACAGCCAGGATGCCGGCCGCGCTCGCCAGCAGCAGCGTTAACAGCAACAGCGACGGGTCATAAACCACCGACGTGGTGACCGGCTGGCCTTTCGCCACGGGTGCGACGGCCACGGTCGAGCGCACCCCCGACCAGCTGATCGCGCAGCCCGCCACCGCGGCGCACGCTAGGGCGAGCTCGACGATGCCCCGAAATCGGTCCATCACCGGCGTGATCCGGCGTCTGGGTTCTCTGGGCCGTCGTCGTCCTGCGGCTCGGGCAGTGGACCGTTCGGTCCGACGCGCTCCTCGACCAAAGGGGTCAGCACGGCACGCAAGTGACGGTGTTTACGCGCCCAGGCTTGCGCGGTGCGACCGCCGGTGAGTCGCATTCCGATGCCGAACCGGCCCTTGGGCACCCCGACCAGCTCACCGAGCGCACGTGCCGACTGCCAACGCTCCAGCTCCTTTTCGGACGTCAGCGGATGGTTGGCTTCCGGGTAGACCTTCAAGATCTCGGTCACCTTGATGGTTTCGGTGCCCTGGCGCAGCGTCTGATTGGTCAGTTCCACCGAAGTGTGGATGCGCGCCGCCTTGACCTGCAGCGCCACGAAACTGGTCACAAATACTAAAAACAGCAGCGGGACCGCGGGCTGCCAACCGTAACCGTTAGATTTCTCGATCCACAGCATGGCCCCGGCCGACAAGGGGCCGGCCAGCACCCAGTACCAGCTGGCACCGACCTCTCGAAAGAGCGGAGCGGCCCCGGTATCCGTGCCTCCGGTCACAGGAGCATCATCCCTGCTGTGCCCGACGCCAAACCACCTGGGGGCCCTCCCGACGATTCATCGCGTCGGCGGGGTGTGCCACGGTCCCGGGCCGGGCGCAGCGTGGTGACATCCGGTTTGGCCTTCCACCGTCATCAGCGGTTGGACCGGAGTCGTTGGTGTGCTGATGACGAACTGCGGGGAGCCGTGGTCGCGCGGCAGCATGCCGCTCACCGACCGGCCGGGGGTCAGCTCGATCTTGTCGGCATGGCGCGCGCGCAGGGCGTCGGCCGCAGCCGCGACCACGGCAGGTCAATAGCGCTTGGGCATAACTATTAGGTTTCTTGAGCATCGCCACTCATCGGTAGGCCTTCGAGCGCAGTCGAATACATAAGTCCTCTTGAGGTCACCACCCACGTCTTGGTCCGTATTGGTGTCCGGAAGCCCGACTGTCACCGGCTGGGTCTCTCACCACCGCTATCGGCGCGCACGCTAGGCCAGCCGCGCGCCCCCGTGCGACGACGCGCATACTGGTTCGCGGCTATGGAATCTCGTTTGACACTGTGCTGTACGCGATTTCGTAAAGTGGATTAAGAGAACGAACCGGTCATAGCAGAGGCCCAGAAGCGTGGCGTCCACGTCGGTCGCGACGGGGAAAGACCATCGCCTGTCCAGGAGAAATACGAAGGGATGGGGTTGCAAGGCGCGGCCATTGCTCGCTGGTAAAGGGTCAGCGCGACAATGACGTTGGCCTCGTCGCGGACGCGGGTCGGAATGATCACCGGCAACATCACGAACAGGGCTAGCGACGGGATGGTAAACACGGCGCTTGCGGTGGCCGTCGCCAGCTTGCGCACGACAGTGGTGCGGTGGACCCGACACCGAGCGGTAGCGCGATCGCCAACCCGACCAGCACCGGGATCACCCACAGCCGCAGATGAATCATCGTCAACGCCCAGGCAGCGCTGAGTTACGTGAGCTGGTAGTGCACGGTTAGCCGACACGGTGGGATCGCGCAGCGGCCAGGATGTCGGCGCCCTGTACTGTGCCGATAACCTTGCCGGTGTCGTCGACGGCCACACCCATCGCCGAGGCCGATGACAGCGCAGCATCTAACGCCTGACTGAGGTTGCCGACCGGAGAGATGACCGTACCGACAGGAATCAGGCTGTCAGACAGCGGTCCACCGCCTCGCATCCGCTCCACACCGTGGGCGTCGATCCAGCCCAATGGCCCGCCGTCGTGGTTGACCACCAGTGCCCAGCGGTCCAGGATTTCTGCGCCGACGACGTCTGCCTCAGAAATCTGTTGGATCTGTTGCAGGGGCAGTCCTTTCGAGTCTAAAAATTGCAGCCATCGATAGCCGCGGCCCGCGCCGACGAAATCCGACACAAAGCCGTTAGCCGGGCGCGACAACAGCCTGTCGGGCCTATCGTATTGCTGCCGACGCGCTGCTGCTCGCCTCCGGACAGTTCCGCCGGGTAGCGGGTCGCCAGCTTGGGATCAAGTCCGACCTGTTCGAGAACCCGGTAGGCGGCATTGCGCGCGGCTCGGCGCGACTGGCCGTTGAGTATTGTTACGGTCGCGACGTTGTCGATCACCTTCTGATGCGGCATTAATCCGGCGTTTTGGATGACGTAGCCGATGCCGCGACGCAGCTTCACGGGGTTAAGCGTGGCGATGTGGTCACCGCCGACCGTGACCGTGCCTCAGGTTGGCTCAACCATTCGGTTGATCATTCGCAGCACGGTGGTCTTGCCGCAGCCGGATGGCCCGAGAAACACCGTGAGTACGCCACTTGATATATCAAGGCTGAGACGTTCGACCGCGACCGCGCCGTTCGCGTAGACCCTTGGTGACGTTGTCGAACCTGATCAAGCTGAGCCAAATTCGAGTTCCATCGCTTCTCTATCTCTTGAGCGGGTGGTCGAGGTCGTTTTCTTGCAACCAGTTCCACGCGGCTTCGTGAGGATCAATGCCCGAGTTGCCCGACACCGAAGCGTTGAGTTCAGTCAAACCAGAGGTGGTCAATTTCGCCGATACAGCATCGAGTATCGCTTTGAGCCGATTCGATTTCTTCTGCGAATTCACCAGAGGCACAATGTTTCCCGCCAGGAAGTCGTGTTCTGGATCGTCGAGCACGACGAAGTGGTTTGCGGTAATGGCCGGTGAGGTGCTGAAAACATCTGCAGCAGTCACGGTGCCGTCCTCCAGTGCGCGGGCGGTCACTGGACCGCCCCCATCGCTGATCGCCACAAAGTTCGCCGCACTGATGTCTAGCCCATACTTTCGGCGCAGTCCGGACAACCCGAAGGACCGAACTTGGAATGCCGAGGGTCCGCCAAACTTTACGTTCGCTGAGTGGGGAGCCAAATCGGCAATAGTTCTGAGATTCCACGTGGCGGCCGTCGCGGCGGTGGTGGTCACCGTGTCAGTGTCTGAGGCGGGTGAGGGCGTCAGGATCGACAGGTCACCGGGTAGCTGTTTATACAGCTCCAGTTCGACTGCGTCGAGCATGGTCGCCGTGGCATCGGGTTGAAAGTAAAGCAACAGGTTGCCGACGTATTCGGGCACGAGATCGATGGAATGGTCGATCAGCGCCGGGATATACGTTTCCCGGCTGCCGATGCCCAACCGCTTCCCCACCTTAAACCCATTGACCTGCAGAGCTTTCGCATAGATTTCAGCCACAATTGTGGACTCCGGGAAGCCAGCGGACCCGACTACTATGGAGTTGGGGTCGCCGCATGCCGCGCCACCGAGCGGGTTGGGGCTCCCACAGGCCGACCCCACTACGCACAAAGCCGCCAAACGGGACGCCAACCGCCGCGTGCGCACCGAAGTCATGACAGCCGACACTATCGCCTCGAAGGCACGCGACTCTGCCTGTCGGCTTCATCGCCGGCGTCCGCCGAACGGCGTTGTCTCGGCGTTGAGTTGACCGTCGTCATGCAGTCCCGCGCGGCGGGTATCCAACGACTGCAGGATGGGCCTGCCACAGTCGCACCGCGACCCTATCCTGGTAGAAACCGACATGCCCGCGTAGCTGGGCCACCTCGTCGTAGGGGTCTTCGTAGCTCCAAACCAGGGGTTCGACACCGCCGTCGTTCTCGAAACGCCAGTAGGTGGCGTTTCCCTTAAACGGGCAGTAGGTTGTCGTCTTTGGGTCCGGCCACAGCTCGATCAATAAGTCAGACCGAGGAAAATAGAACACCAGCCCGTGGTCTTGCTCGTCTACCAGCAGCGGTTTGACAGTCGAGGCGAGCACTCGGCCGTCAAACTCGGCGGTCACTTTGTTGCGCCGACGATGAATATCGGTCCGGTAGTCGAAACGTTCCTCATAGATCGAGCGTTCACCCATTTGCGACATTTTGGCAGAGCCTGCCAGTCGCTGCCAAGGCGGCGGTCATCTCGCGACCAGCCAGCAGTGAGGTTCCCGGCCGACGGCCAGGCTTTTCCGCGGCGCTTCCGCCTTTGGATCCTTCTCGAAGAGCCTGTGGCACACTAGGAGAAGTGCAGAACCACCACGGGCGCCGTTCTTCCGACTCAGCACATCGAGGTCGGCGTCGGCAGACCGTGTGTGGTCAATGCGGACAACTGACCAGCAATCCAACCTGGTATGGGGGCCTTCCGTGGTGCCCCGGCTGTGGTGTGTTCATACCCATCCTCCGGTCATACAGCAATCGCAGCGAGCCGAAAGAACGCGGTCCGCGAGCACTGCGACAGCGTTGCCGGCGAAGAGGTCCTTAGGCAGTCGGTGTCTTTAGCGCGGCTAGCGTTTCGCGCTTCGCTGACTCGGTTTGGCTCCGCTGTTTGCCGCCAGTGTGCACGGTGCGCGACAGCCTTACCGATGATCTGGGTGCGGAGGGAGGTAACGCGGCCCCGGTATCAGCTCGTCGTCGGGGTCGACCTTTCAGCTGAACCGCGCTGAGTAACTCCACTCAGGCCTTGAAAAGGTCGCGAATGTAGGCTTCGGCGGTCTGGCTATACCGCTTCATCAGCGGCATGACTTTGGCCTTGAGAGATTCTGGTATGCCGTTTTGGCCGTCATATACCTTTAGAAATGGAGCCGCTGATGATAACCAGTCCTGCTCTATGTCGACATTCTTTATGAACATGTCCATTGCCGCTCCAGTTAAACCGCGCTTGTTCGCCATTGCAAAAGCTAGCTGCGATTCCTCAATCTGACCGATGCATTCAAACGGCGTGTGCGATGAAAGTCCAAGCATCTGCTTAAAATGTAGTTGATTCTCGGGAAAGTCGAGTAGATTTGCACCACCGAATATCGGGTCGACCACATCCCAAGGGAGCCAGGCTTTATAATTAATCCATACGTACGCGCACTTCGGGCATCGCATACACCAGGGCTTTGAAATATTGCACGAGTGCGTCGCCGTCACGGCGTCATTCGCGTCGCGCAGCATGGCGAAGATCAGCGAATCGTGGATGGGCTGCAGCAGGCTGAAGAACGTGAAGTCGCTGATGAGATGCTTTTGAATGTACGTATTCAGCAACTGCTCTGCTTCAAACGACTTACCCCATTGGTGATTGACATCCTCGCCGGTCGCACTCCAGATTAAATTGCCGACGTTTGCCGATCTTTCGTGCGCGAGAACGATATGCGTAAATCCGTGCGCCAAAACCACGGGAAGGGAGGCAAATATCGAAGAGGGGGTTTCAGCACTGGTCAACAACTTGACGCCTAGCTCGGGCTCGAGTTCTACGATCGGCGCCTCGACAAAGTCGTCGAACACCCATTGGCGGTGAACGGACTTCGGGCGAAGATGCGACAGCAGTCTTTCAATCAATGTGAATTGTGGTTGCGCGCGCCCGTAAACGGTGTTGGAATACATGAAAGCGTCATATCCGGTTTCGGACGCATCCAGAAGGCGGGCAGCCACCAAGCTGTCTTTGCCGCCTCCGCAAAAGTTTAAGTACTTGTCCCCTTTTACATCGCGTTCGATGGGTTCTCGGTCGAGAGTTGCTGAAGTGGAGGGAAGGGCGGGACCGACATATCCGGGATCGTCGTGCTCATAGCGCCACTGTGCCCATACGCGGCGTACAACTTCGCTCCACACTTCGGCAAGGTCATGGGTAAGATAGGATCTCCATTTTCCGAGATCCACCTCACGGGGTTTTAAACTTGTCCCTTTATTTATCTCGAACAAGGCGATGTGAAAAAGTATGTTCTCAAAGGTTCGGGGGGTGCGTCGCTCTAGAGTGTGCAGATCTACATCGTCATACCAGTATGTTGTCTCGAAGTGCCTATCGTCTATAGACCATCGAATACAAATTTGGTGGCGGCCATTTGTGATCTCATCAAGACGAAGGACATCGGTTCCGTGGGGAGGCATCGGGCGCTAGTCCTGCCGTGCGTTGGATGCGGGAGCTGACTCAGGCCAAGAGCTACCGCTTTACCCCGGTCACCTTAGCGGAGGGATCACGGGGTCGCAATATGGTCGTTGGGCTGGGCTTAGGGTCGGTTCCGAGTCCATCCGACGCCTCAACTTGCAAAGGCGAGCGGGTTATCGCAGGCTGGGTGCCGGGTCAATAAGCGATTCGTTGTCGTTAAACAACTGATTTCACGGGTGTCGGTAGCGAGCTTAGGCGTGTACGGCAATAGCATTAATATTTGGTCAGCAAGTATTTGAATATGGGTGGCACCAGTCGGAATGTTGGCGCTGATTGAGGGTGGCCGATTTCGCAGCATTGCGTAAATCCGTTTCCCCGGGGGGCGTGGGTATTTTCGGCGAAGAACTATCGGCTCGAATGCGTGCGATAATTCCCCTATTCTAACCCGGCTATTCTCAGTCTCGGGGTACGGGAAGTTCTGGGCAGGCGATCGTGTAGGGGATGTCAGGTGATACCCAATCGTGCCACTGGCGGCGGCTCATATTGAACATCAGCTTGTGACACAGGTCGGCCGGGCTAGCCACGGCTAGCCACAAGCGCACCTTCTTGTCATCGCTGGCGGACGCCAAAAATCGCCCATTGGGGCTGAATGCCACACTGTTAACTGAACCGGATTGACTGGTAAGTGGATCGCCGATTGGTGCACCCGTGTCGGCGTTCCACAGTCGCACTGACTGGTCGGCGCTGGCGCTGGCTATACGGTGCCCATCCGAGCTGAAAGTCACACTGGTAACCGACCCGCTGTGGCCTCTGAGCGGTTCGCCGATCGCGGCGCCGGTATCGGCGTTCCACAGCCGCGCGGTTGTGTCATCGCTGCCACTGACCAAGCGGTGTCCATCCGGACTGAAGGCAACACTGGTCACCGCGTCGGTGTGGCCCCTAAGCGGCTGACCGATCGCGGCGCCGGTGTCGGCGTTCCACAACCGCACTGAGCCGTCGCGGCTGGCGCTGGCCAAGCGGTGTCCATCCGGGCTGAAGGCAACACTGGTCACAGGATCGATGTGACCTTCCAAGGCATCGCCGATCGCGGCGCCGGTGTCGGCATTCCACAGTCGCAGCGTCTGGTCGGCGCTGCCGCTGACCAACCGATGCCCATCCGGGCTAAAGGCCACACTGGTCACCACGTCGGTGTGACCCGTGAGCGGCTTGCCGATCGCGGCGCCGGCGTCGACATTCCACAGTCGCAGCGTCTGGTCGGCGCTGCCGCTGACCAACCGATGCCCATCCGGGCTAAAGGCCACACTGGTCACTGCCGCAGTGTGACCTTTTAAGGGGTTGCCGATCGCGGCGCCGGCATCGGGGTTCCACAACCGCACGGTCATGTCGTCGCTGCCGCTGGCCAGGCGATGCCCATTCGGACTGTAAGCCACAGCATTGACCGCATCGTCATGGCCGATCAGAGGCTGACGGATAATCGCGTCGATATCGGCGTTCCACAGTCGGAGCGTGTTGTCGCGACTAGCGCTGGCCAGCCGATGCCCGTCAGGGCTGTAGGCCACGCCGGTCACGCTGTCGGTGTGGCCGATCAAAGGCCCGCCGATGACTGCGTGGGTATCGGCATCCCACAGCCGCAAGGTGCGGTCGGCGCTGCTGCTGGCCAACCGATGTCCATCCGGACTAAAGCGCACACTGGTCACCGCATCGGTGTGACCGCTAAGCGGCTCACCAATCGCCATGCGGGTATCGACATCCCACAGCCGCAGGGTGCGGTCCTCACTGGCACTGGCCAACCGATGCCCATCCGGACTAAAGCGCACACTGGTCACCGCAGCGGTGTGACCGCTAAGCGGCTCACCAATCGCCATGCGGGTATCGACATCCCACAGCCGCACGCTGCGGTCCTCACTGGCACTGGCCAACCGATGCCCATCCGGACTGAACGCCACGCTGGTCACCGCATCGGTGTGACCGTAAAGAGGATTTCCGATCGCAGTGCCGGTATCAGCGTTCCACAGCCGCAGAGTCTCGTCGCGACTCCCGCTAACGAGGCGATGACCGTCGGGACTGAAAGCCACGCTGGTCACCCAATCGTCGTGGCCGTAAAGAGGATCCCCGATGGGCTTGCCGGTATCCACATTCCACAATCGCACGCTCTTGTCGGCGCTGCTGCTGGCCACGCGATGCCCATCCGGACTGAACGCTACGCTGGTGACCGCGGCGTTGTGCCCAGAAAGTGGGCGGCCGATCGAGGCGCCGGTATCAGCGTTCCAAAGCCGCACGGTGAAGTCCGGGCTAGCGGTGACCAGCAGGCGCCCGTCGGGACTGAAAGCGACACTCTCGGCCCGTGTGTCGATGATTTTTTCGGTCTCCGCTCGTGCAACGTCTGCAGCGTATATCGCTGGATAAACGACCGAGGGAGCTATCGATGCCGCGGCAGTAAGCTCCTGAAAAGCTTGCTCATCATCACCGGGCCGACTGCGGGCCAGGATGCTTCCTGCATCGGTGGCCAGCCGAAGCCCTGTCGCGTCGCGGAACCGGACCTGCGCTTCGCGCCGCGCTGTTGCGGCCACGACACCGAAGACGACCGCGATCAGCGCCACAACCAAGGTTCCGGCTAATACCGCCCTTAACACGCGGGCTCTTTTGCGCAACGCGGCATTGTGAGACTCCGCGATTTGCCGGCGGTCCTGAGCATGGCGAAGTTCGGCCTGCCGGCGCTCTTCCTCTGCGACAAGCTCCTGGTTTTCCGCGTCACGGCTGGCGGCCAGATAGTCGCGGGCTTTGGCCAAGCGGGTTCCGAATCCCGCTCGAGTCAACAGGTTTTCGGCGTCGACCAGTCTGGTGCCAGAAAGCAGCCAGGCCGGGTCACGGTCCTTCGCTTCCCAAGCCGCGGCGTTACGTTCGATGTCGTCGACTGTCACCAGATACTGACGTTCCTCACGCAGCCATCCGGCCAAGTCATCCCATTGTCGAAGCAAGCTTTCCAGGGCCACTTCGACAACTACTTCGCCCTCGCGCTGATCGCGCACCAGCAGCCGCTTGTTGACCAGGGCATCGATCAGGCCATCGGTATCGGGCAGCTCAGCTTCGCGAGCCACGCGGCGCATTGGCTCATCGTTTTCCGGATTGATACTCGCCAAATATGGAATAAAAGCGGAACGCAGCAGCGCTAGCGCGGCCGATCGCTCGTGGCGGCTATCTGCAAGAACCTGCTCGATCTCGTTATTGACGACATCATGCAGACCGCCCATTGACTCGTAATTAGTTAGTGTGATCTGGCCGTTCGAGGCGTAGTCGGTATAAAGCCGATTCAGTACGAGCGCCAGTAGTGGCAGGGCATCCCCCCCGCCGCTGGCATCGCGAAGCAGTCGCGTCACCAACTTCGGGTCCAACACGAGTCGACGACCACTACGGCTTGCGCGCGTAGCTGGCCCGGTAATGACTTCCTTAAATTCCTCGCGCGGCATAGGTTTTAGTTCATCGAATAATACGGTGTCGATCCCCTTGAGGGCGGAACTGTTCTGCATCACCTCATAGCGATCGGTCCGGATTGTGGCGGCCACGATCAAGCCCACCTCGGTGGCATTGATCTGCCTGATCAGCCCGGCTAAAAGCCGCAGAAATTTTTCAGCTTTCACGCCAGCCTCGGCGGAGAATAATTCCTCGGCCTGATCTAGTGCCAATACCAGCGTCGGGGCCGACGCTTCGGCCGGTTTGTTGCCGTTGGCGTCTTGGTGGCTACTTGCAACCTGGGCCAATGAGTCGATTTCAGCAGCCGTGCGGCGCAACTCAATCAGCAGGTCATAGACTCTCGCCGGCTTTTGCGACACAGCTTTCTTGATCTCACCGAGCGGCGGTTCGAACAGACCGAGGCGTTGGCGGCAATTGTAAATTACCGCGGCCAAACCCTGATCGCCGGTGAGGGGGTTGCGGTCAGGGCGAACGGTGCCGAGCACCAGAAACCGGCGGTCGTCGCGCTGCAGGCGGGGCATCAAGCCCGCCCGCAAGAATGAAGATTTGCCGCTGCCGGACGGCCCCAGCACCACAAAGAGTGATTTGAGGCCCGATAACTTTGCCAGCAAAGGGAATCGCATCGCGCGCAGCTGGTCAAGTGCATGAAAGATGGCGAAGTCGCGGCCAAAAAAAACCCCGGCGTCGATGTCCTCGAACGGCTCCCAGCCGCGGTACGGCACACGATCCTGTCCATTATCCGGCGGCCATTCGAAGGATTCAGGCCCGATCCCGCTTCCTTCGACCGCTTTTGCCAACCGCTCCAAGGCAACCGTATTAAACACCACGGGCGGCGCCTCGTCAGCTATATCGATCTCGGTACGAGGCCCGTCGGCGAACAAGTCACAGCGTTGCCAGTCTGATGTGATATCCCCGTCGCCTAGGTCTTCAAGGCGAGCAACCAGTATCCTTTTGCCCAAACCTTCAGCGGTACGGTATTCGCTTAAGCACTCGTAGGACGCTTCCCAATTTCGGGATAGCAGACAAATGACGTCTTGGCAACGAGAGCCGCTCTTAAATAGCCCTTTTTTCCACTTCTCGCCTATCCGTAGCCCCGTCTGGGCGTCAATATCGAGGAAGATGTCATCGACCAGCTCCGGGCGTCGACCCTCCAACCACTGCTTGAGCGCGACAGCCTCCCGACTGTCGCGGCTGGAATGGCTAAGAAAGATCCGCGGCAATTCCCACCCACCTGAGCACGGCTTACGCATCCGTACGCAGCTCAGTGTGACACCCCCCGAGCGCGTCTGTTCAGCGAAAGCGCAATACCGCGTGCGGGCAGCGCCCAGCGCCCGAGGCACGATGTCAACGCATCGGCGGGTGCGCTTTACAACACAGGTGGGCGCCTCACGGCTAACATATAACGCTGGCGCTGACGGCCTCCGCATCCGTCTGCCGCCGACAGGGAGGGCGCATTGCGGATCAATCCGTACAGATTCGCGGGAACCGCGCTGGCTGTCGCCATGACTTTTGTCGGCTGCTCACGCTTCAACCCACCTGACTGTACGACGTCATCGGGTGACCCCAAGTCGATCGTGGTCGCTTCCACCGCCTTCGGGGAATCGAGGGTCCTCGCCGAGATCTACGCCCAAGCATTGGAAGCCAACGGCTTCAAGGTGACCCGGCACTTCGGCTTCAGCAACCGGGAGAGCTACACCCCCGCTCTCAGGGACGGTTCGATCTCGCTGATACCCGACTACATCGGCAATCTGCTGCTCTACCTCGATCCCACCGCAACTGCCACTACGACAGACGAGATCATGCAGGCTCTTAAGCGTCGGCTACCCGCTGACCTCAAGGTGCTAGAACCCTCGCTGGCGTCAGACGCCGACACGGTCACGGTCACCGACCAGACCGCCAAAAAATGGCATCTCCGCGCTATTGGCGACCTCGCACCGCATTCCGCTGACGTTAAGTTCGCCGCACCCCCCGAATTCGAATTTCGACCACAGGGACTCCCCGGACTTAAAATCGAAGTACGGGCTTGATATCAACCCGGACAATTTCTTCGGCGTTACTGCAGGAAATGGGCGCACCGTAAGAAAGCTCATCGACGGCACCGTCGTCGCGGCAGATATTTTCAGCACCCAATCCGCGATCCCGCAAAACAACCTCGTGGTTCTGCAAGACGACAAGCATAACTTCCCCGCCCAAAACATAGTCCCTTTGGTGAACTTCCGGAAGATATCGAACTCTTTAAGAACGGTTCTAAATGCAGTGTCGGCAAAGCTCACCACGGCCGGACTCATCGGCCTCAACACCGCAGTGTCCGGCGACGCCGCAGAGGACACCACTGAAGCTGTGCAAGATTGGTTAAGAGACAACAATCTTATTAGTTAATTGGCAAAATACAAAACTGCATAAACGCTTGCGCTAGACGGTATAGGCGATGCGATGGCGCAGCTGGCCACCCAACACCGTGCGGTGGTCGGCCGCTCCTACCACCAGGGCTGGACCATTACCTGGATCGCCGCCCGGATAGTCGAAGGCACGGTGAAAGTCGCGGCTGCATTGCAGGCTGCGAACTCTGCGTCAGGCACTACTTGAGATTGGGGTGACGCAATGACGGAATCTCGGGACCCAAAGTCCCGCGACGGTGAACCCGACACGCCCGACATGATCGACGGCGCACACGATTACGCGACTTGGGACGCGAGACAAGCCACGTGGGACAATTCGGTAATGCCATCCAATCCGCCGCCCGGCAGGCCTGTCGGGCCCGACTGGGCGCCGCCGAACGGCTGGGACCCTCGAGCTTGGTCACCGGCGCCGAGGGGCTGGCAGTTCCGGACGTCCATCGTTCTTAGCGTTGTTCTGCTGGTCGTACTAGTTGCCGGTTACGCACTCCGCGCAATGGCGGTGCATCAAATCGAAAAAACGCTCCAACAATGGAATGCCACCTGGAATACGCCAAACGACCTAGCAGCTCGCGATCGCCTGCAGTGCGCGGCCCAGCAGTTCCCTATCACTTCATCCGGTCCGGTGCAGACCAACATCAGAAGCGAATTGCACACAGACGCGGTCAGCGTCGCACCCGCGCTGAGCACTGCTTACGCCAAGGTAACTATCAGCGAAACATACACGGGTCCAGACCCCGTCTACCACGGCGCGTACAACGAGGTGATGAGTCAGGGCCAACCGTACCCGTACAAATTCGGTTTCGAGATGGTAAAGGAGGCTGGGAGTTGGAAAGTGTGTGACTGGGGCGGCTCGGCTGTAATACAGAAGAGTCGTACAGTCCTGCTGGGCTGGAAGCTGCTGGGGCCGCCCTGATAGCGGCCCGACCCACGGCTTGCGGTCTACCACCAGCCAGTCGTGCGGTGGTGATGTGGTGGTTACGCCCCACCGTCGCCGCGTGAAACACCTCGTCGGGCGCGACATCGAGGTTTTCCAGAGCCGCTCCCATTACCGGCTCGACTAACTGATCGAAATCGAATAGGGCGCGCATCGGGCCTACACTTCACTTCTTTCTGCGCTCATCTGGTGAAGTAGGCGTGGGCGTCGCTGCGGTGCAGCAGGAACATTCCGCCGGCGATCAGCACCGATCCGACGATGCCGGCGACGCCGCAGATCAGCGCGAACATCGGTGGCCAAGTCACGGTGAACAGCCGGGACGCGATGTAGACGACGGCGGCGATGCCGCCGCCGGTCAACACCGTGCGGGCCCAGCGGTAACCGGCCCGCATCAGGATCAGAAAGGTCACCACGATCGCACACAGCACCGTGGTGAAAAGCCCTGACGCGACGTAGACCAACGCCGATCCGCGACCGGCCGATGACCCGACCATGTCAGCGATGTAGCCGATCACCATCAGCGGCAGCGCCACCACCCACAGCCAAAAGCCGGTGTCGACGTCGACGGGCCGGGCCTGCGGCGGAGGCCCATTCGAAGGCCTTCCCGGCGGCCGCGGCGGGACGGGACCCGTCACGACAGCCAGGCCGCCGCCTCGGCGGCCCAATACGTCAGCACGATGTCGGCGCCGGCCCGCCGGATACCGGTCAGGGACTCCAGCGCGGCGGCGCGCTCGTCGATCCAGCCGTTGGCGGCCGCTGCCCGGATCATCGCGTACTCCCCCGACACCTGGTAAGCGGCGACCGGCACCGGCGAAATTTCGGCCGCGGCCGCCACCACGTCGAGGTATCCCATCGCGGGTTTGACCATGATGATGTCGGCGCCCTCGTCGAGGTCCAGCTGCACCTCCCGCAGCGCTTCGCGGGCATTGCCCGGCTCCTGCTGGTAAGTGCGCCGATCACCGGACAGGCTGGAGCTCACGGCCTCACGGAACGGGCCGTAGAACGCCGAGGCGAACTTGGCGGCGTACGCCAGGATCACCACGTCGGCGTGGCCTGCGGCGTCCAGGCCATCACGGATCTCCGCCACCTGACCGTCCATCATGCCGCTGGGACCGACCACCTGCGCACCCGAATCTGCCTGCGCCACAGCTACTTTCACATACTTCTGCAAGGTAGCGTCGTTGTCCACCCGGCCGCGCTCGTCCAGCACACCGCAGTGCCCGTGGTCGGTGAATTCGTCCAGGCAAGTGTCGGCCATCAGCACGGTGGCATCGCCTAGGTCCTTAGCCAGATCACGCAGCGCGACGTTGAGGATGCCGTCGGGATTGCAGCCCGCCGACCCGGCTGCGTCCTTGTCCTCGTCGCGGGGCACGCCGAAGAGCATCAGCCCACCCACCGCGGCGGTCACCGCCTTTGCGGCGGCGGCGCGCAACGATTCGCGGGTGTGCTGGACCACGCCGGGCATCGAGGTGATCGGTCGCGGCTCGTTGATGCCGTCGGCGACGAACATCGGCAGCACCAGATGCCTTGGCTCCAACGACGTTTGCGCGACTAACCGGCGCATCGCCGGAGTCGAGCGGAGCCGTCGCGGCCGTTGCCGCGGGTAAGCGCCCATGCTCATCGAGTGGCGACCCGCTGCGCGCGCTTCGTTGCGCTTGCGATCGCGCCCACCTCCCTCGAGTGGCGACCCGCTGCGCCCGGCTGCGCCGCGCTTGCGATCGCGCCCACCTCCCTCGAGTGGCGACCCGCTGCGCCCGGCTGCGCCGCGCTTGCGATCGCGCCCACCTCCCTCGAGTGGCGACCCGCTGCGCCCGGCTGCGCCGCGCTTGCGATCGCGCCCACCTCCCTCGAGTGGCAACCCGCTGCGCCCGGCTGCGCCGCGCTTGCGATCGCGCCCACCTCCCTCGAGTGGCGACCCGCTGCGCCCGGCTGCGCCGCGCTTGCGATCGCCACTAGCGCCTGCGGCTCTTCTTACGCGGCGGCGGCAGCGCGCCCTCGGCGCGCAGCCGGGCGGCGTGCTCGGCCAGCGCTTCGATCAGCGGGCCCACCGCGGCGGTCTCGGGTTGCACGTCGACCCGCAAGCCGAATTCGGCGGCGGTCTCGGCGGTCTTGGGACCGATGCACGCGACGATGGTGCGTGCGTGCGGCTTGCCGGCGATGCCAACTAGGTTGCGCACCGTCGAGCTGGACGTGAAGCACACCGCGTCAAAACCACCGGTCTTGATCATTTCCCGGGTGGCCGCGGGCGGCGGGGCCGCCCGCACCGTCCGGTATGCGGTGACATCCTCGATCTCCCATCCACGTTCGCGCAGGCCCTCTGCCAGCGTCTCGGTGGCGATGTCGGCGCGCGGCAGCAGCACCCGGTTCACCGGGTCGAAAATGCTGTCATACGGCGGGAATTCGTCCAGCAGGCCCAGCGACGACTGCTCACCGGAAGGCACCAGCTCGGGGCTGATCCCGAACGCGCGGACCCGGTCGGCGGTCGATTCGCCGACGCAGGCGATCTTCACCCCGGAGAACGCGCGGGCGTCGAGACCGAACTCGCCGAACTTCTCCCACACCGCACGTACCGCGTTAGTGGAGGTGAACACCACCCACTGGTAGCGGCCGTCGACCAGACCCTTGACCGCACGCTCCATCTGGGCGGGGCTGCGCGGCGGCTCGACGGCGATGGTCGGCACCTCGATCGGCAACGCGCCATGCGCGGTCAGCCGCTCGCTCATCTCGCCGGCCTGGTCCTTGGTCCGCGGCACCAGCACGGTCCAGCCGTACAGTGCCCGGCTCTCCCACCAGTTCAGCTTGGCCCGGTTGTGCACCGTCTTGCCGATCGTCACCACCACCGGCGCCGGTGCGGCGGGGTCGACGCCGAGCTGGACGGCCGAATCGGTCAGCCCGCCCAGCGTGGACTCCACCGAGCGCTGCGCGCAGGTGGTGCCCGAGCACGTCACTACGCACGGGGTGGTGTCGGCAAGCCCGTACTCGATCAGCGTGCGCGCCGCGTCGCCCACGTGCGACGATGTGGCCTGCAAAATCAGCGGGCCCGGTGCCGCGGCCAAAGCCGCCCAATCCACATGTGGGTCGCGCACGTCGGCAACGGTGTGCGATGAGCCCAGCGGCAACCCCGCATAGGTCGGCACCGCGGAGCTGGCGGCCAGCCCGGGCACGACCTCGAAGTGCAAGTGCGTGCGGGCGACGGTGTTCACCTCGGTGATCACCGAGTCCACCGACAGTGGATCACCGGCAACCAGCCGCACCACGTCAGTCCCGGTACGGGCCTCTGCGACCAGCGTTTTGGCCACTTCGGCCGGGTCGCCCAGAGCCGGGCGGATGTCGGGTCCGACCGACACTACGGCGGCGGGCTGTTCGTCGGTGCCGGCCCCCGCTGTCCCCTCGGCGGCTCCGCCCTCCGATTGGCCAGTCGGCTCAGCCTCTGCCGGCCCGGACACCGGTGGCAAGTCCTTGCCGATCATCGCCAGCACCGGCTCGGGCACGTCAGGGTCAATGAACACCAGGGGGGCATTCGCAAGCACCATCGCGGCCCGTGTCGTCAGTAGAGCCGGGTCGCCCGGACCCGAGCCCACGAACATGATGCGGCCGGGCCTCGCCTTACGCCCTCGCGTTGTCATCTGTGTCTCTCCCAGTCACTTTCTCGTGCGGGTGGTCTCACCGCGCAGCCGACATGAGTTCCCGTGCGCCCAGCGCGAACAGCTCGGCGGCCACCGAGAGCCCGAGCTCTCGTGCCCGATCCGGACTGCCGATGCCGGACGCGCGGATCACGTCGGATCCGTCCAGCGCCGCCACGCAGCTGCGCAGCGACAGCTCTTCGAAGACACGGCCGTCCTCGTCAATGGATTCGACCACCTCGGCGATCGCCCCCACTGGCGCGGAGCAACCCGCCTCCAGTTCGGCGAGCAGGGCACGCTCGGCGGTGACGGCCGCGCGGGTGTCGGCGTCATCGAGCTCCGCCAGCAGCGCCGCCAGCCGGGTATCCCCGGCGCGGCACTCGACGGCGAGCGCGCCTTGAGCCGGCGCCGGTAACACCTGTACCGGCTCCAGCGTCTCGGTGACGTCGTCGAGGCGTCCCAGTCGGGCCAGACCCGCCCGGGCTACCACAACTGCGTCCAAATCACCGCTGCTTACCCTGTTCAACCTGGTATCTAGGTTGCCTCTTAGGGGGCGGATTTCCAAACCGAGACCCAGTGCTCTAAGCTGTGCGGCCCGCCGGGGCGACGAAGTGCCGACTACCGAGCCGCTCGGCAGCTGTGCCAGCACTAACCCGTCACGGGCCACGACGGCGTCGCGGGGGTCCGCTCGCGGCGGTATGGCGGCGATCACGAACCGCGGATCGTCGGCGGTCGGCAAGTCCTTGTGCGAATGCACCGCCGCGTCCACCCGGCCGTCCTCGATGGCCTCCCGCAGCGCGGCGGTGAAGACCCCGACGCCGATGCTGGCGATCGGGTCCGATGAGCGGTCGCCTTCGGTGCTGATCGTCACCAGCTCGGCGGCATGACCGTTTGCGAGCAAGGCGTCGCGGATGCCACCGGCTTGGGTGGTGGCCAGCAGGCTGCCCCGGGTGCCTATCCGGATCACGTCGGCCAAGCGGCTACTCAGGACTTCCGGCGGCGTCGGATCCGCTTGGCAGAACAGGCAATTCGCCTGCGGTGGCGACGGCATCGACGGCGGTCTGGTTGAGTTCGAACAGCTCACGCAGCGCCTCGGCGTAGCTGTCACCACCGGGTGCGCTGGCCAGCTGTTTGATCCGCACGGTGGGCGCGTGCAGCAATTTGTCCACTACCCGCCGCACGGTGCGGGCCACCTCGTCGCGGTGGGAAGCGTCGAGTTCGGGCAGCCGGTTGTCCAGGCGCAACAACTCGGCCTCGACGACGTCGGCGGCGCGCTGGCGCAGCGCGGTCACCGTCGGGGTGACCTCGGCCATCCGCTGCCCGGCAAGGTAGGTGGCGACTTCGGTGGCGACGATGTGGCGGGCGGCCTCGGCGTCGGCAGCCGCGGCCCGAGCCGACGGTTCCCGTTGCACCCGGTCCATATCGACGACCCAGACGCCCGGCAGCCCGGCCACCGCCGGGTCGACGTCGCGCGGCATGCCCAGGTCGCAGATCACCAACGGCTGGTCCGATTCGTCGCGGCGGGCGGCGGCCAGCCCGTGGTGCACGTCGGCCAGCGACACCACCGGGCGCACGGCCCCGGTGCAGCTCACCAACACGTCGGCGTCGGCCAGCGCGGACGGCAGGCGATCGAAGCTCAGCGCTTCGGCCCCGACGCCCGATTCGCGGATCTTGCGGGCCAGCCGCTGCGCGCGGGGCAGTGACCGGTTAACGACGTGGATGTCGCGGACGCCGGCGCGGGCCAGGTGAGCCGCCGACAGGGCGCCCATTGCCCCGGCGCCGACAACAACTGCGGTTTTGCCTTTCAGCCCGCCCAGCTTGGTGTCGGCCATGCCCATCGCGACCGAGACCACCGACGCGCCTGCGGCGTCGATCGCGGTGTCGGTGTGCACGCGTTTGCCGACCGCGAGCGCGCGTTGGGCCAGCTCATGCAGCACTCGGCCGACAGTGCGGTTGGCCTCGGCGGCGGCGTAGGCGCGGCGCACCTGGCCGAGGACCTGCTGCTCACCGACAACAGCGGAATCCAGGCCGCTGGCCACGGCGAACAGGTGCTCGACGGCGGCCTCGCTGTAGCGGACGTAGGCGTATTTGGTGAGCTCGCCCAGCGACATCCCGGAATGCTCGGAAAGCACCTGCCCGATGACCGCCAGACCGCCGTGGAAGGCGTCGACCACCGCGTAAACCTCGACCCGGTTGCAGGTAGACAGCACCATGGCCTCGGTGACCAGCGGCGACTGCATCATCTGGTCGATGACCTTGATTTGGTCGGATTCGTCGGTGCTCAGCTGTTCCAGAACGGAGACCGGCGCGCTGCGGTGCGACACCCCGAAGAGCAGGACGCTCACGGCTGAATCACCTGGCCTGCTCCCTTGCTATCACCAGTGATCGAACTGACGTCCACGGTAGACGTATTACAGGTGGGCCACCAAATTTGCGCGGTCGTCACCTGGGCGTCCCCAGATCTTTGCGCAGCCGGGGCTCGTCGACATCCCAGTAGCTGTGCTCGCGGCCGTCGAGCAGGACCACCGGCAGCCGGTCGCCGAACTCGGCGCGCAGGCCGGTGTTACCGGCGGCAGCGGCGGCGTCGACGTCGGTGGTCGACAGGTCGAAGTCGAGTTCGGCGGCCAGTTTCTCCAGTTGCGTGTGCACCCGATCGCAGGTCGTGCAGCCGGCGCGGGTCAACAGCTGGACCTGTGGGCGGCTCATAGCCCCAGTGTGGCAGTTGATCTCATTGGTCCACCGGCGGGGACGGCCGCTAGCCGGGTTCTCACCAGCCGTTGCGTCTGCGACGATCGCGGCCCCGAAGCCATGGCGGCCGAGGGGGATCCGGTCTAGCCCGGGTGAATTGTGCCGGGTGCTCCTGGTCATTAGCTTTACCGCCATGGCTGAGCGCGAGCTGCTGCGGGTTAACCCCGAGGTGATGCACGGGGCTTTGCAGGCGCTATCAGGTGCGGCAAAGGACTTGCATACCAGGCTTATTGAGCTTGACGGTCAGGTCCGCGAAATGCTGGCCGGCTGGCGGGGTGGCTCGGGCGGCGCCTATGGCGAGGCGTGGGATCTGTGGCATCGCGGGGCCGGTGAGGTACAGCTGGGACTGTCGATTCTGGCGAAGGCGGTCGGTATTGCCGGCGTTGACTTTCAGGCCCAGGACTCGGTATCGGCGCAAGCGCTGCGAGGTGTCTGAGATGGCTGACGCGTTCAGCGTGGATCCCGACGCGTTGGCGGATGCGCTGCAACGGATGGGTGAGTTTGTGCGGCACACCGAGAGCCTCGTCGCTGAAATCGACACGTTGGTGACTCATCTACACGGCAGGTGGTCCGGGCGGGCAGCTACGGCTCATGCCGAGGCGCATCGGCATTGGTCGCGCGGTGAGGCGACGATGCGGGAGGCGTTGGCGCAATTGAAATCTGCGGGCACCACCGCACACGACAACTACACCCGCGTGATGGCGACGAATCTGGCCATGTGGTCGTGAGCTGATGGCTCCGCTTGCCGTTGACCCGCAAGCACTGGATGGCGCTGGTGCCACTGTGGTTTCAGCCAGCGAAGGTTTGGGGTCGGTCGTCTCGACACTGACCACGGCGCTGGCCGGGTGCAACGCGATGGCCGGTGATGATCCCGCCGGTGCGGCATTTGGACGTACCTACAACAGGTCGGCATCCAAGCTGCTCGAGGCAATGACGACTACACGAAATGGGTTGTGCGGCCTGGGTGACGGCGTGCGCATGTCGGCACACAACTATTCGGTGGCCGAAGCGATGTCGAATGTCTCCGGGCATGGCGAGCCCCTTCCGGCCCCGCATCCCGCCGCCCATATTTCGGCGGGCTCGACACCGTCCGCGGTTGGGAGCGGTATCAGCGCCCCGGCAGGCTGGGGTTGGGTCGTCAAGTTCATCGGGATGATTTGGCCGAACGGCGATTCGGCGAAGTTGCGGGCTGCAGCGGCGGCCTGGACTAACGCAGGCACAAACTTTGAAGCCCGCGAAATAACCAGCGTCGTAGGGCCAATGAAAATTGTTGGCACTCAGCAGATGCCGGAAGGCCCGACGATTACGGCTGCGTTCACCGAGGCCAATCGCAGCGCAGCCGGAATCTTGCAGCAGTGCACACTAATCGCGACTCAGCTCACTGCGTATGCGGCCGAGATCGACACGGTCCACGCGGCGATCCTGGATCTGTTGTCCCGCATCTGTGACCCGATGACGGGACTCAAAGAAGTCTGGGAGTTTTTGACCGATGAAGACGAAGACGAGATCAAGAAGATCGCCAACGACATCCGGACGATAGTCAACCAATTCACTAGCGAAGTCGATGCGCTGCGCCAACAGATCGCCACCGCGCTCACCGAAGCGAAAACGATTCTCACGACCATGGCCCCTTACGCCGGAAAGCGCTATTTCGAAGGCGTAGGTGGAGAAGCCGTCGGGATCATTGAAGACACCTTCTGGACCTTCAACCCGCTGCGGGCCATCGTCGACCCGGATGGCTTCTACCACTCTGTGGCCGGGGCGATCACCTCAATTGAGCCACTGGTCGGATTGGACGGCGAGCAAAGCTTCAAAGAGGGCTGGAAGGATCTCGGCAAGGGAGTCACCCACTGGGACGAGTGGAGCACCGATCCCTTTAGGGCAGGGGGCGAAACGGTTGTCGACGTCATCACCTTAGTGCTCCCGGGCGGTCTCCTATCGAAACTGCCCAAGGTCGGCCGCGCCGCGGCGGACGCCGCGAGAGGGCTCAACGAAGTTCATCCGCCCAAGCTGCGTCCGCCACACCCTGAACCGCAACCAAGGACGCCGGCACCGCTTCACGGCAAACCGGCACCGGCTCACGACCAACTGCGGAGCGAACCACCCAAGGGCGGACGCCCAGCGCCCGCGCCGAAGCCCAAACCGGCGCCGGCGCCGCATGGCCCCGCCCCACATGGCCCAACCGAGTCCAAGGTCCCGTCTGCCGAAAAGCCAGCTCCGGGTGCGGCTCCCAAGCCACCAGTCGAGCCAGCACCATCGAGGCCTGGACACGAGCCGGCTAGCGGCGAACCTTTGCCGGGCCCCGCCCCTTCGGCACCCCTGCCAGCCTCTGCCAGTCATCCGGCACCGGATGCCGCTCACACAGCAGCGCCCGTTCCCCATCCGCCAGGCGCAGGGCACCCACACGAACCACCAGGACATGGCGGGGAACGGGGCGACCACCCATCCCAGCCGCCGCATGACAGCGCATCGGGCCGGCCCGGCGAGGGCAATGGGCCGCATGAGCCACACCCGCCGGGTGACGACCCCGCTCAAGGAGTTGCCCCGCCTGGTGGCCCTGAGTTCACGTTCGACAACCCGCTAGATCACATGAGCCCCGAGTTGCGGGCACTGTCTGAACAGCACTTCAATGGGAGCGGCCGAACCGTGATCGGGCCATTTTCACCTCCAGGAGGCGGCCTTCCGTACACCGAGGTGGCGCAGGACCTCAAAGCCAGCTACTTCGACATCGGAGATGCATGGGATGCGGCCACCCCTGCCGAACGACTCGCCGCGAACCAGCACTTGCTCGATCTGGCAATCGCGAATCGAGACACCATCGCTCTGTCGGTGCCATTCGATATGGTTGATGCCGACAGTTTCACGGCAGCTGAAATTAGGTATTTAGAATTGCATGGGTATCGACAGATAGACGACACGACATGGATTCCATCTGCCGGAAAGGTCGAGAAATGAAGACTCTTTTAGAATATTTTTTACATTATTGCGATTTTCTATACTTAGATCCCCGATATAGGATTACGAACTCCAAAACCAGCGGTGCCGCAACAAACAATGCATCACTGCAGCTTACCGGTCCAGTCCTCAGCTGGGCTCTGGCGAACGACAAAGGCCAGATACTGCTTGATGTCGCACCTACCGAGTTGGCGGCGCCCGAAAACTGGTTCAGGATATCGCTCGTCAAACAACATTTGAACGGCGACGACGAGATCGAGCACGTGTCTACAGCTGACGAAATCGAATGGGTGCGTCAAAACGGCAGCCGCGTTGAGCAGTTATTTTCCGACGCTGCCACGCTCGAAACCACGTGCACCACACTTAGAGCATTACGGCGGTCCAATGCCAACAAATATTGGTCCCGATGGAGGGACGAGCAGGGGCTCTCGTAGTTCCGGTTCCACTCTGAGCTCACGTAGCTAGCCGTCGGCCGGCCGGTTCTGGTCGACTTCTGCCGGTCATCGCGCTGTCTGCGGGTACAGCATGGACTCCTTTGCAATGGCTTTTGCCGAATTAATATCTGGTCCTCACGAGATCACGAGATGGCGCTGCGCCTCGTTGATCAGGAGTCGATCCCTGCCCCGGACCGACCCTGTGGCGTCCCTTGCAACAGCGGCTCTGCCAAACACCCGAACGCGCCGAGGGCGGATAGTGTTGAACCGTGAGTGCTCCCGGCGGCCCGGGCACTGTGGAACCCGGCCCCAACGCAGGATCCGGTCCGGCTGAACTGGAACTGGAGACGCTGGCCGCCAACGCCAGCGCCGAGCGCGCGCTGGTGGACGTCCAGACCGACGAGGCCTCCGGGCCGGAGCACCCGCCGGTCGACCTGACCGCGGCGGCGTTCTTCGACGTGGACAACACGCTGGTGCAGGGCTCGTCGCTGCTGCATTTCGGCCGCGGCCTGGCCGCTCGCAAGTACTTCACCTATCGCGACGTCATCGGATTCGTTTACGCGCAAGCCAAGTTTCAGCTCATCGGCCGGGAGAACAGCGACGACGTGGCCGCGGGCCGGCGCAAGGCCCTGGCCTTCATCGAAGGCCGTCCCACCGAGGAGTTGGTTCGACTCGGCGAAGAGGTCTACGACGAGATCATCGCCGACAAGATCTGGACGGGCACTCGCGATTTGGCGCAGATGCACCTTGATGCCGGCCAGCAGGTGTGGCTGGTCACCGCCACGCCGTATGAACTCGCCATCACGATCGCCCGCCGACTCGGCCTGACCGGCGCGCTGGCCACCGTCACCGAATCGGTCGACGGCGTGTTCACCGGCAGGTTGGTGGGAGAGATCCTGCACGGCCCTGGAAAGGCGCACGCGGTGCGCTCGCTGGCCATCCGCGAGGGGCTCAACCTCAAGCGCTGCACCGCCTACTCCGACAGCTACAACGACGTGCCGCTGCTCTCCCTGGTCGGGACCGCCGTCGCTATCAACCCCGACAGCCATTTGCGCGATCTGGCTCGCAAACGCGGCTGGGAAATCCGTGATTTCCGGACGGCGCGCAAGGCCGCCCGGATCGGAGTGCCGTCGGCCCTGGCGCTGGGCGCAGCGGGCGGCGCACTGGCCGCGGTGGCCTCTCGACGGCAATCACGCTGATAAGCTGCGCCGCTGAGCACCCATCAGAGTGGAGAACAGCGCATGTCAGTTCCCGAAGGCGCCCAAGAACTCATCGGAACGCACTACCGGTTTCCGGATTACTTCGACGTCGGACGCGAAAAGGTCCGCGAGTTTGCACAGGCCGTCAAGGACCAGCATCCGTCGCACTACTCCGAGGAGTGGGCCGCCGAGGCCGGTTACGACAGCACCTTGGCGTCGCTCACCTTCCTTGCGGTTGCCGGACGGCGCGTCCAGTTGGACGTCTTCACCAGGTTCGACATCCCGATCAACCTCGCGCGGGTGTTGCACCGGGACCAGAAGTTCGTGTTCCACCGGCCGATCATGGCCGGCGACCGGCTGTACTTCGACACCTATCTGGACTCGGTCATCGAGTCCCACGGCACGGTGATCGCCGAGATCCGCAGCGAGGTCACCGACGCCGACGCGAACCCGGTAATCACCAGCATCGTGACTATGTTGGGCGAGTCGTCCAACCCGGACGCGAACGCGGAGGCGACAATCGCTGCAATTGCATCCATCCGCGGCTCCGCTTAGTGTCAGCCGGGACCTTTTAGGGGGAGAGCCACACCGATGAGCACCAATCTCACGCCGAACTTCGACGACGTCCAGTCGCACTACGACCTGTCCGACGACTTCTACGGGCTCTTCCTGGACCCCAGCCGCACCTACAGCTGCGCGTACTTCGAGCGTGACGACATGACGCTGGAAGAGGCCCAACTGGCCAAGATCGACCTGTCGCTGGGCAAGCTGGGTCTAGAACCCGGAATGACGCTGCTCGACGTCGGCTGCGGCTGGGGCGCCACACTGCGGCGCGCCATCGAGCACTACGACGTCAACGCGATCGGCTTGACGCTGAGCAAAAACCAGGCCGCCCATGCGCAGAAATCGTTGGACGAGCTGGACAGCCCACGTTCCAAGCAGGTGCTGTTGGAAGGCTGGGAGCAGTTCCACGAGCCGGTGGACCGCATCGTGTCGATCGGTGCGTTTGAGCACTTCGGATTCGACCGCTACGGCGACTTCTTCAAGATGGCTTACCAGGCGCTGCCGGCCGGCGGCGTGATGCTGTTGCACACGATCGTGGTCCCCACTGTCGAAGAACTCGAGCAGCGTCAGATCAAGCTGACGATGAAGCTGATCCGTTTCGTCAAATTCATCATGGACGAAATCTTTCCCGGCGGCCGGCTGCCGTCGGTGGCGGTGGTCGAAGAGGGCGCGACCCAGGCCGGTTTCGAGGTGGCCCGCGTGCAGTCGCTGCGGCTGCACTACGCACGCACGCTGGATATCTGGGCGGCCGCGCTGGAAGCCCGCAAGGACGAGGCGATCGCGATCCAGTCCGACGAGGTCTACGAGCGCTACATGAGGTACCTGACCGGCTGCGCCGACCTGTTCCGAAACGGCAATACCGACGTCTGCCAGTTCACATTGGTCAAACCGGCCAGCTAGGCCCGGCTAGCTCTCGGACTGCTGCACCAAGCCGTCGGGTCGGGTATAGACATTCATCGATTCGCCGCGCAGGAATGCGACCAGGGTCAGCCCGGATTGGCTGGCCAAGTCGACGGCCAGCGACGACGGCGCCGACACCGCGGCCAGCACCGGAACGCCGGCCATCACCGCTTTCTGCGTGAGCTCAACGACACCCGGCGACTGACCGGTGCCGGTCAGCGGGGCGCGGTTGGTTTCGAGTGCCCGGCCCAGGACTTTGTCGACGGCGTTGTGCCTGCCGATGTCCTCGCGGACGGCCAAGATCGCGCCGTCGGTGCCGAACAGAGCGGACCCATCGATGCCAACCCGCGCTGACGGCGAGTGCGGCGGCTTCGATACTTCACCGGCCGTTAGACCTCAGCCGAAGAACATGTTGCGGCGCCCGGCCAGCAGTTGATACAGCGTCTGCTGGATGGTCTCGCGCACCTGGTCGGTCAGCTCGAAGGTGACCATGGGATCGTCGGCGTCGGCGGCCGCGTGGTGCGCGGTGGGAATCGGCTCGCCGAACGCGATATGCCACTTCGACGGCAGCGGCACCAGCCCGGCCGGACCGGCCAGCGGAAACAGCGGGGTAATCGGAAAGTACGGCAAGCCGAACAGCCGCGCCAGCAGCCTGACGTCGGCCAGCATCGGGTAGATCTCCTCGGAGCCGACGATCGAGCACGGCACGATCGGTGCTTTGGTGCGCAGCGCCGCCGCCACGAAGCCGCCGCGGCCGAACCGTTGCAGCTTGTAGCGGTCCTTGAAGCGCTTACCCAGGCCCTTGTATCCCTCCGGGAACACCGCGGTCAATTCTCCGGAGGCCAACAGCCGATGGGCGTCGGCGGTGCATGCCATGGTGTGCCCGGCCTTGCGGGCAGCATCGCCGATCATCGGCAGGTCGAACACCATGTCGGCAGCCAGCAGCCGCAGGTCCCGATGGGCCGGGTGCTCGTCGTGAACAGCCACCGACGCCATCAGCCCGTCGAACGGCAGCACGCCGGCGTGGTTGGCCACCACCAACGCCGCGCCGGTCTCGGGCAAGTTCTCGACGCCGCTGACCTCGACCCGGAACCACGACTTGAAGAAGAACCTCAGCAGCGGCCGCACGATCGCGTCGTTGAAATGCGGATCGAACCCGAACTCGTCGACACGGTAATCGCCGGTAAGGCGGTGCCGCAGAAACTCGGCGACGGCACTGACCTTGTGCGCGAGCTCGTCGCTGAATTCGTGGGCGTCGGATTTGCCGCCGGCAGCGCGCCGGTGCTGATCGATCTCGCGGACGACGGCGGCGATCTGATCGGCCGAAGCGCGGGTGCCGGGTTCGGAGAGTAGTGAGGGGTGCTGACGAGACGCCTGGGTACGTTGCCCGGCGCGCCGCTGCGCCGCAGCGCGACTGGTATTCGTATGTAGCGGAATGACTTTCGCTTTCGAATCGCCCGCCATTAAGTTAACCTCCCCCCACCCCTAGTTGATTTTGGTTCGGCCACCAAAGCGCTGCGCTGCTGCTACGGCTCGACCTTCAATGGAGCGTACCCATTCCGGATCGATAATGGGAGTCAAACCTCGGCCGCGTACGTAATCGTCAAAAGCCTCTGCAGTCGACCACTTGGGATGGTATCCGAGCTCATGGCGCATCCTCGTCGTATCCATCACCCGGCCGTAGCTGAGGTAGCCGAGTTGCTCACGGTTGATCTCGGTGTAGTGGTTGGCTCGCCGCAGTGAATCCAGTGCCCACAGCCCGAATCCGGGCACCGGCAGCGAGATTCGGCCGGCCCGCCGGATTGCCTGCGAGAGCATGATGACGCCGCTGCCGCCGATATTGAAGGTGCCTGCCTTACCGGCCATCACGGCCCGCTCCAAAGCACCCAGCGCGTCCTGCTCGTGCAGCAGCTGCAGCCGCGCGTCGCGGCCGAGCACCGTCGGAACCAGCGGCCCGGCCAGGTATCGCGACAGCGTGGTCTCCATCGCCGGACCGATCATGTTGGCCAGCCGCAGAATCGTCACCACGATATCGGGCCGACGCCTCCCGAGCCCGCGCGTGTAACCCTCGATGTCCAGGCTGTCTTTGGGAAAGCCCTCCCCGAACGGACGACGGCTGCTGCTGTCCTCGGTGAACATCACCGGATCGTGCGGACTGGACCCGTAAACCTCAGAGGTCGACTTGAGCACCACTCGACGCACCGACGGCGCCTTCTGGCAGGCCGCGAACAGCTGCATAGCGCCCAGCACGTTGATTTCCTTCAACGCCGCCCCGCCACCAGACCGCGGCGCAAACGACGCCGCCGCGGCGTGCACCACGGTGTCGACATCGCCATTTCGAATCACCTTGGCGACAAAGGGGTTGCGGATGTCGGCGCGGACGAACTCGGCCCGGCCCATCCGACGGAGCATGTCCTTGCTGGGCGCAACCGCATCCACTGCGATGACCCGGTTGATCAATGGGTTCTGTGCCAGCCTGGCGGTCAGGTAGCCGCCCAAAAACCGGCAGGCACCAGTGACCAGCACGACCTTCGGGTAATGCACGGAATCGCTGGCGTTGCTGCCAGTGCCACTTGTCCGGGTGCCCGTTCCGGTTCCCGGTTGACCGCCCGACAAATCCACCTTGCTAGCCTAACGACCTCTCAGCCGCGCGGCATTGCCTGCGCGCCACGGCAGCCATTGGGCGAGTTACTTTCCAAGTTTTCTGCGCTGCACCCGAGTACGGCGAAGCAGCTTACGGTGCTTCTTCTTCGACATCCGTTTGCGCCGCTTCTTGATTACTGAACCCATAACTCCGCTATCTGTGTGGCGGCCCGAGTCCGCCGTGGCCGGGCATATGCAATAACCCGCACACTCTACCCAAGAGGGCGCATCGAACACCAAAACGCACCGGCGGACCGATACGGCGCACACGGCAGCATCCAATGGCCGCGAGACTTAAGCCACTGCGACGCCTATCGGCCAGTCCTCGCGAAGGTTTAAGTGTCGCGGTCCAACTGCCCGCGCTAGGCCTGATTGCCACTCCTCCTCAGGCCGCTCCGCGGCCTGCATCGTCGCGGCTAGCCGGCGTCGAAGTAGGAGGTCTCCAGCATGTCGTGCACGGCCTTCGCGTGCACCCGGAAGGAGCGCCCCACCCGGACTGCAGGCAGCTCACCGTTGTGAACCAGCCGGTAGACGGTCATCTTGCTGACCCGCATCAGCGCTGCCACTTCGGCCACAGTCAGGAATTGCGTCCGGGGCGGCTGGCCGTCTGCGGAACCAGCATCTCGTCCCGATTTACCGCCAGCTGAATCCCGTGCCGATGGCCCGTTCATAGACGTCATCGCAACCCAATCAGTCAGGCATCCGCAGTCCCAGCGGCTTCCCCTCCGCTGGCACCGACAGGTGCATACCAAGAGGAGAATAGCGGGACTAGTGGGGTTACTGCGACGGGTGGGGGCAAATAAATAAAATTCTATAAATTACTCTGATGTAATTCTTAGCTGCTCAGAGCGGGTTTTTGCGGCCCGCACCGCCTCGTCAACGGCGGCCCGCAAACCGCGGCCTTCCAGTTCCCGCAGCGCAGCCGCGGTAGTACCGCCGGGCGAGGTAACAACCGCGCGCAGCCGCGCCGCGGTGGTGTCCAGGGACAGGTCCGATGCCCTCTCGCCGGGTACTCCGCGGTCCTGTTCCATTCGGTCCAGCAACATTGCCGCCGACCCGGCCATCGTCTGGGCGACCAGCTCGGTGGACACCGAGCGGCTCAACCCGACCCCGACGGCGGCGTCCACCAACGCCTCGACCATCAAGAAGAAATACGCCGGCCCAGAACCGGAGACCGCTGTCACCGCGTCCAGGTGTTCCTCGGGAACCGTCAGCACGGCGCCGACCGAGTCCAACAGCGCAGCGACCTCCTTGAGCTGCTCCTGGGTCGCGAACCGGCCCTTGGCCATGGCGCTGATCCCGGCGCCGACCAGGGCCGGCGCGTTCGGCATCACCCGCACCACCGGCGTGCCGGCCGGCAGCTTGGATTCCAGGTAGGCCGTGGTGACCCCCGCCGCGACGGAGATCAATACCTGCTCGGGGACGTCGTCACTGGACTCGGCCGCCAGCTGGGTGATCTCCGCGACCACCGAAGAGACATCGGTGGGTTTCACCGCGATGATGACAAACGTCGCGTTTTCCACCGCATCACGCACCGACGTCACCAGCACCGAATACGTCTCGGCGAGATATCGCGCGCGGTCGGGCATCCGCTCAGCCACCACCAGGTCCTTGACTTGGCGCCCGGCCCGCAGCAAGCCCGATAGCAGGGCTTCGCCGATGCTGCCCCCGCCGACGATTGCGATTCTCGCCATGCCGCACAGCATGGCAGACCGCGACGAGTTTCGGGGACAGCAGGCGGGCACCGGGCGATCGCAAGCGCGGCGAAGCCGGGCGCAGCGGGTCGCCCGGGTGCACGCGCGATCGCAAGCGCGGCGAAGCCGGGCGCAGCGGGTCGCCCGGGTGCACGCGCGATCGCAAGCGCGGCGAAGCCGGGCGCAGCGGGTCGCCCGGGTGCACGCGCGATCGCAAGCGCGGCGAAGCCGGGCGCAGCGGGTCGCCCGGGTGCACGCGCGATCGCAAGCGCGGCGAAGCCGGGCGCAGCGGGTCGCCCGGGTGCACGCGCGATCGCAAGCGCGGCGAAGCCGGGCGCAGCGGGTCGCCCGGGTGCACGCGCGATCGCAAGCGCGGCGAAGCCGGGCGCAGCGGGTCGCCCGGGTGCACGCGCGATCGCAAGCGCGGCGAAGCCGGGCGCAGCGGGTCGCCCGGGTGCACGCGCGATCGCAAGCGCGGCGAAGCCGGGCGCAGCGGGTCGCCCGGGTGCACGCGCGATCGCAAGCGCGGCGAAGCCGGGCGCAGCGGGTCGCCCGGGTGCACGCGCGATCGCAAGCGCGGCGAAGCCGGGCGCAGCGGGTCGCCCGGGTGCACGCGCGATCGCAAGCGCGGCGAAGCCGGGCGCAGCGGGTCGCCCGGGTGCACGCGCGATCGCAAGCGCGGCGAAGCCGGGCGCAGCGGGTCGCCCGGGTGCACGCGCGATCGCAAGCGCGGCGAAGCCGGGCGCAGCGGGTCGCCCGGCGACAAATGGGTCGTGGCGGTAACTAACGCGCCGCGGGCACCATCGCCAACTGGCGGGCCTGCACCACGATGCGGCCTTCGCAGTCGACAACTGTGTGGTCCTCGTCGAACCAGTCCTGCCCGATTTGCATGCAGGTGCATACCACCCGCAACCAGCCGTCCGCCGGCAGTGCGCGCAGGTAGGCGGTGAGCTGCACGGTCGGCGCCCAGCCGGTGCGGTTCACCGCGAAAGTCACCGGCGCCGACACCTCTCCGCACATCAGCGCGAACAGCACGTCGGGTGCCAGGCCGCGCGGACGCACCCACATCTGGATCACCGGCGGCCGGCCGTCGGTGGTGCCCAGCGTCGAGACCAGTGGCCGCACATCGCAGCCCTCGGCCAGATGCACCAGCCCGGCCAGCGGGTGGCCGGGACCGATCGGCGCGACGTCGTCGGGCGGTCCGGGGTCCATCAGGCCCACCACCGGATTGGCCGACAGTAGCGGCGGCGCGTGGTGCTCCGGCTCGCCGAGCGTGACCACGGCGTGCACGGCGGCGCGATCACCCTGGATGAGCTCCACGTCGACCACGCTGATCCGCCGCCCGCGCTTGCGAATCGACGTCACCAACCGCATCGGACCAGGATCGGGCGCCCACAAGAAGCTGCCCGAGACCGCGACCGGTTCAACGGGCCCGCCATGAGCCGTGCGGGCGGCGTTGGCGCACAACGCCAGCATCGCCCCGCCGTGCACCTTGGGCCCGATGGTCCAGTGCTTGTTCAACTCGCCGGCAAAAACGCGGTAGACACCCTCGGCATCGACCTCACGCAACGCCATCGCGCTGCTGAATAACGCGGTCATGAACTTGTGCGGTTTCCTTCTGGTTCTGTCAGCGCAGCAGGTGCGTGCGGGCGAATTGCAACGACTCGGCCAACATGGCCTCGCGCTCATGGGCTGAACGCGCTCCGGAGGTGGACACCTCCAGCACGACATGGCCGGCGAAATCGCCGCCGGCCAGCATCTCGCACACCTCGACCACCGGCTGGTTACCCCGGCCCGGCGTCAGATGCTCGTCGGCCGGCAGCCCGCTCCCGTCGCATAGGTGCAGGTGCACCAGCCCCGAACCCATCCGGCGCGCCATGTCCAGCGCATCGGTGCCCGCCGTCGCGGTGTGCGACAGGTCCAGCGTGTAGTGCGCGTGGTTGCCGTCCACCGGGTCGTAGGACGGCGCGAACGCCGAGATCCCCGGGCCGGGCCCGCCGCCGCGCTTACGCATCCGTTCCTTCAACTGCTCAACCCTAAAGAACCGGTCGGCCCTAAACGGGAACATGTTCTCCACGGCCACCAGCACGTCGCTGGAGGCCTCCAGGTCGGCGACCTGCTCGGTGAACCCCTCGACGTAACGCCGTTGCCAGCGGAACGGCGGATGCACGACGACGGTTTGGGCGCCGAGCTGTTCGGCGGCCTGCACGCTGCGCTCGAGCTTGGCAATCGGATTGGCGCCCCACACCCGCTGGGAGATCAGCAGACACGGCGCGTGCACCGACAGCACCGGCATCCGGTAGCGCCGCGAGAGCTTTTCCACCGCGTCGATGTCCTGGCTGACCGATTCGCCCCACACCATCAGCTCGACGCCGTCGTAGCCGAGTTTGGCCGCATACTCGAAAGCGGCCTCGGTCCTCATCGGATAGACCGAGGCCGTCGACAGACCGACCTTGATCGCTGGGCGCACGCGGGTTCTGCCGGGCGCCTAGCCGGATTGCAACAGCGCTAACGGCCCCAGCGTGACCAGCGCCCCCACCGCCACCGCGATCAACGTGCTGCCGATGTCCTCGGTTTTGCGGACCACCCGCACGCCGACCACCAGTCCCAGGATGACGAGCACCGAAAGCACCAGCGCCACGATGTTGTTCCACCGCCACAGCTGGTCGAATGCGATGAACAGCCCGGCGCCGAATCCAACAGCCAGAATCGACTGCAGCACAACCATTCCGCCGAGCCGCATGGTTTCGGTTCGGGACCACGCGACGGAATCCCCGACCTCACCGTGGAGGTCGGCGGGGAGGTCCTCTGGGAAGTCCTCCTCGTCGGCGATGTCGGCGACGTCCCGGTAGGCCGCGTCGGGACGCGATTCGACGACACCACCGGCGTCCTTGCCGCCTGACCGACCGGCCGACGAATGCAGGTACGAGCGCACATAGGCGGAGTCTTCGCCGGCGAGTTCGGCGTCCCGCACGTCGGTGTCCATCACGTCCACCGACATCCCCGCGTAGTCCTCCAGCGGGTCTGGGTTCATCCCCTCGGCACCGGAGCGGTCCGCCGGCTGGTCTTCCGCGCCGCCGGAACGGCTGACTTGGGCGACCGGGACGTTGTTGCGCGACGGCAGCGGATACGGGCTGCGCTCGGGGCGCGATTCACCCGACTCTGGCCGCGATGCACGGGGACGAGGCGACGGGGATTCCGGCCAACGCGGCTCGGGTTCAGACCAGAAGCGGGACTTCTCGGCGGGTTCGTCCGAAACCAACTCATCGAGCCGAGCAGACCCGTTGGCGCGGTGGGCATGCGATCCCGGACCCGGTTGGCTGGTCGCTTCGGGTTCGATGTTTTCGTCGATGACCGGGATTTCGCCGGTCAGCTCGGCGACTGTCACCGCATCGGAGTTGCCGCGGCGACGTCGACGGCGATTGGGGACCGGGGCGCCGATCGTGCCGTTCTTGGCCAACAACTCAGCAACCGAGATGGGTCGGGTATTCGCGCTGTCGTGTGGTCCGGTCATCGTGTGTTGCCTCTCGATCGGTCAACTGCATTCCGATCAACTCGCTGGCTCTTAGCATCCCGCACAGAAGTCTCGACGAGGGCGGTTCCGTCAGCTTCGCTATCGAGTTTGCGCAAAATGAGACCTTCTCGTAGCGCCCACGGACAGATGTCCACTGTTTCTATCGACAGCGCTCGCATACTCGCCTCTGCGACCAAAGCTCCTGCCACGATTTGCGGCGCTCGCTCGGCGCTCACTCCTTCCAGTTCCGCACGGTCAGCGGTCGTCATCCTAGAGATGAAAGATATGAGTTGTCTGAGGCCGTTTGCCGTGAGTGTGCGCTTCACCCGGGGCCCGTCAGCCGACGGCGCCGCACCGGTTAGTCGCGCCAGTGAACGGAAGGTCTTCGACGTTGCTACCGCGAGGTCGGGGCTGCCGGCCTCCAGCATTTTGGCGCTGGTGTCGGCGAGTTCGGAGTCCAGCCAGTCGCGCAGCATTGCCACCCGGCGCCGGCCGGGCGGATCGTCTTTCAGCCATTCGCGGGTCAGCCGCCCGGCGCCCAGCGGCAACGACAATGCGACTTCAGGTTCCTCGTCGACGCCGTTGGACAACTCCAGCGAGCCGCCGCCGATGTCGAGGTTGATGATCCGGCCCGCGCTCCAGCCATACCAGCGACGCACCGCAAGGAAGGTCAGCCGCGACTCGTCGACACCTCGCAGCACTTGCAGCTCGACACCGGTCTCTTTGCGCACCCGAGACAGCACGTCCTCGGAGTTCTTGGCGTCGCGGACCGCGGAGGTGGCGAACGCCATCAGTTCGGCGCAGCCCGAGCTGTCGGCGATTTTTTCGAACTCGTCGATCGTCTCGATCAGCTTGTCGGCGCCGCGCCGGGTGATTTTGCCGGAGCTGTCGATCGACTCGGCCAGCCGCAGAGTCGCCTTGGTCGAGCTCATCGGCGTCGGATGTCCGCCGCGGCGGGCGTCCACCACTAGCAGATTGACCGTATTGCTGCCGACGTCAAGTACTCCTAATCGCACGAAACACAACCCTACTGGTGAGTCGCTGCGTTGGATTGGTCTACCGTCATGGACCCGCCGATAACTGTCGGGACGGGCTTGTGGGTCTCCCCCTTGTGGTTGTGGGTTGCCGTTAGGCTTGCTGCTGCCGCCCTAACTGGCGGTTAGGGTGGGCGCTGCGTGTGGGCGCATGACTTCGCCCCAGCATTCGACACCGCGAGTGGCGATGTTGGTCGCTGCATTGTGGCTCGGCGTGCCCAACGAAGCCACACCGGCCACACTCAAACTCACTTTGGGAGCGGCGGTTGCGTTTGTCCACCCAGCCACACGCGCTACATGTCTGCGACGTGTAGGCCGGATCGACCTCGACGAACGCCACCCCGGCGGCCTTAGCCTTGTAGGCCAGGAACCCGCCGAGTTGGGCGAACGCCCACGAATGCACCGCGGCCCGTTGGGGCTTACGAAGCCGTACCCGGGAGCGGATCCCCGTCAACTGTTCGACGGCGATACCGCGCCCGGTGCGTTGCGCCTCGGCCACAATGCGTTTGGAAATCTGATGATTGACGTCAGCGGCGAACCGCGCCTCCTTACGCCGACGCTTCTTCAATAAGCGTCGCGCCGAACTGGTTTTCTTCGCCTGCAACCGCGCCCGCAACCGCAATTGACGCTTGCGATACCGGTTGAGCCGCGCCCCGGCCAAGCGCTGCCCGTCGCTGCTGGCCGCGATATTCACGATGCCGAAATCCACCCCGAGGAACCCGTTCACCGGCTGCTCCAAGGGCGCTTCGGGAGCCTCGACAGTGGCATACAGGAACCATTTCCCGTCACGGCAATGCAGGTCAGTCTCCCCGACCGGCCGAGTGCGCAACAGCGCCAGATCGTGGGCCGCAGCCAACACCCGCACGCCTTTGAGCCGGCCAGCGGTCGTCCAGATCGACACCGTCGCCTCCCGGCCACCTACCACCTCGGGGATCTGCCACGACAAGCATCTCGCATCAAACGGCTGCGCCGCATCAGCGCGAAACCCGATCGGCAGTGCCGCCACCCTTGTGCGCTCGGCCGACCCGGGTGGACCGTAATTGCCAGCGTCGATGTTGGCTTTCAGGGTGGTGTAGGCGTCGGCGACCTTGCCGATCACCCGGATCGTCGGCTGCGCCGACAACCCAAACCGTGCCTTGAGGTCGGTGTAGAAGCGTTTCTGCGCCTCATACTTGCCGCGCACCCGAAGCTCATGCATTCGGCCTGACAGCCACGACGCTGACTCATTACATGTACGCAGAGTGGCCCCCAGTGCCGCCGCTTGATCGGCGGTCGGCAGCACTCGCACCTTGATCACCAGCTTCACACCAGCCACGCTAACCACCACCACCGACATCCACCGTCTACCGTGAAAGCCGTGGCAAGTTCGCAGCCAAACCATCCCGGTGAAGTCGAAATGGACTTCGCGCGCGAATGGGTGGAGTTCTACGACCCGGACAATCCCGAGCATCTGATCGCCGCAGACCTGACCTGGCTGTTGTCCCGCTGGACGTGTGTGTTCGGCACCCCGGCCTGCCAGGGCACCGTAGCCGGGCGTCCCGATGACGGATGTTGCTCGCACGGGGCGTTTTTGTCCGACGACGACGATCGGGCCCGGCTGGACGACGCTGTGTCCAAACTCACCGACTCCGACTGGCAGTTCCGCGAAAAGGGCTTGAGCCGTAAGGGCTACCTCGAACTCGACGAGCACGAGGGTGAGGAGCAGTTTCGCACCCGTAAACACAAGGGCGCGTGCATCTTCTTGAACCGGCCCGGGTTCGAAGGCGGCCCGGGCTGCGCGCTGCACAGCAAAGCACTGAAGCTCGGCGTGGCACCGCTGACGATGAAACCCGACGTCTGCTGGCAGCTGCCCATCCGCCGCAGCCAGGAATGGGTGACCCGCCCGGACGGCACCGAGATCCTGAAGACCACTGTCACCGAGTACGACCGCCGCGGCTGGGGCGCCGGCGGTGCCGACCTGCACTGGTATTGCACCGGTGACCCGGCCGCCCATGTCGGCGCCGAGCAGGTGTGGGTGAGCCTGGGTGCCGAACTCATCGAGCTGCTCGGCGAGAAAGCCTACGCTGAGCTGGCCGCAATGTGCAAGCGGCGCAGCGCATTAGGGCTCGTGGCCGTCCACCCGGCAACGCGGGCTGCCGAATAGCGTCAGCGTTGAGCCGGCATCCGTCGCCCGCCGTGAACGAGGAACTGCAGTCGGCTGCCGCACCACGTTGGCGCGGCCAGCCTGGGCGTCTGGAGGTCTGGTACGCAACCCTGTCGGATCCGGTGACGCGCGCCGGGCTCTGGGTCCACTACGAGATGGTGTCCCCGGCCTCGACAAGCGCACGCGATCCCTATGCGCACGGCTGGGTGAGCTGGTTTCCGCCCGACGGCTCACCGCACACCGAGCGCTTCGGTCCCGAGCCCGTTGGGCCAGCCATCGGGTCGGCTTGGCTCACAGTTGCCGATGCTCGAATCGCGTTGGAAGAGTTGGCTGGACGAGCCGGGTCACTGACATGGAACCTGCGCTGGAAGGACAGCGGCGCGCCGCTGTGGACCTTCCCGCGGGCGGCGTGGGAACGCGAACTGCTGCCCGGTGCGCAGGTGGTGCTCGCTCCGACCGCACAGTTCACCGGCTCGCTCAGCACCGGCGACACTACCCACCGGGCCGACGGGTGGCGCGGCGCCGTGGCCCACATCTACGGGCACGGCAACGCCAGCCGCTGGGGTTGGATCCACGCCGACCTCGGCGACGGCGACGTGCTGGAGGTGGTCACCGCGGTGTCGCGCAAAGCCGGCCTGCGCAGGCTTCCGCCGATGGCGTTCATTCGGTTCCGTATCGACGGAAGAGATTGGCCCGCAAGCGTTTTACCGTCGGTGCGAATGCGTACCAAATTGGGCCTGCGACACTGGCAGCTGAACGGGCGTATCGGCGGTCGTCGGGTGCTGATCCGCGTCGACCAGCCCCCCGAGCGATGCGTGAGCCTGGGCTATACCGATCCTGACGGCGCCGCCGCGGTGTGCACCAACAGCGAGCAGGCCGACATTTACGTCGAGGTCGGCGACCGCCGCTGGTCGGTAATCGGCACCGGCCACGCCGAGGTCGGCTTGCGGGGTGCCGCGGATGGCAATAGCCGGTGAATAGGTCGCCCAATGCAATTGAACGCCGCGGTGGGTGCGGCGGGTTTAAGCGCATCGCGCCGCACCGCACCAGTCTCGTTAGTTCACAACCCGAGCTTGCCTTACGGATTCGGGCAGTAGACGGCTACCGACGCATTCAGGATGTTCTTGGCGTCGGATTGGTCGAACTTACCGGTCGAGACTCAGTCCTGGATTATCTGGGAACTGGTGGCGCCTTGGGCGAGTGCGTCACAAAAGTCGTGCGCACCCTTGATCACGTCAGCCGCGTTGGTGACGGTGATGCCGTCTTGCTGGAGTAGCTGCAAGAACGTGTCGTCCAGAGCGCTGGCGTTTGCTGTCCCGCCACCAACGACTGCCGCGCCGATTACGGTCGCGCTGGCGATTAGGGTGGTGATGCGGATGGACATTGTGAAGTCCCCGCTCCGCTAAGGCCGTCATCTAACGGGCATCGAATACAGACAGATGGGATAGTAAACGGCCAGCGGTTTTTACGATCGATATTGATCAAAATTCGTGCGGGGAGGTGATCCCAAGCACGAATTGTCCCATTTCACCGGTGCGAATGGCCGCCGATAAGAAATGGTGGACGACCCGGACAGGAATCAGCTCTCCAGTTTGTAGCCCAAGCCGCGCACCGTCACCAGATGTATCGGATTGGCCGGGTCGGACTCGATTTTGGATCGCAGGCGCTTGACGTGTACGTCGAGCGTCTTGGTGTCGCCGACATAGTCGGCGCCCCAGACGCGGTCGATCAGTTGCCCACGAGTCAGCACCCGGCCGCTGTTGCGCATCAGGTATTCCAGTAGGTCGAATTCCTTGAGCGGCAACGTGATCGGCTCACCGTTGACGGAGACGACGTGGCGTTCGACGTCCATTCGTACCGGCCCGGATTCCAGCACGCCGTCGGCGATCTCAGAGTCGTCGTCGCCGCGGCGACGCAGCACCGCCCGGATCCGGGCAATCAGCTCACGCGCCGAATACGGCTTGGTCACATAGTCATCCGCACCCAGCTCCAAGCCGACGACCTTGTCGATCTCGCTGTCACGCGCGGTCACCATGATCACCGGCACGCTGGACCGGGATCGCAGCTGCTTGCACACGTCGGTGCCGGACATGCCCGGCAGCATCAGATCGAGCAGCACGATATCGGCGCCGGCCCGGTCGAACTCGGCCAGCGCGGACGGGCCGTCGGTCACCACGGTGGCCTCGAAGCCCTCCTTGCGTAGCAGAAACGCCAGCGGATCAGCCAGCGATTCTTCGTCCTCCACGATCAGCACACTCGTCACGAGCGCCACTCCTCCAAGATCAGGACACTGGTCATCGGTGTAGTTCTTCCTCTCGTTGGGGCATCTTGGGCCGGAATTCGCGCTCCGGCGGTTGGTCGGGTTGTTCACACTGGCCGTCGTAGGCCGGGATGGACAAGGTGAACGTCGACCCGGTTCCCAGCTGGCTCCACAACCCGATAGTGCCGTTGTGATTGGCGGCGACGTGCTTGACGATGGCGAGGCCGAGTCCGGTGCCGCCGGTGGCCCGCGAGCGCGCCTTATCGGCGCGGAAGAACCGCTCGAAGACCCGCTCCTGGTCTTTGCGGGCGATCCCGATGCCCCGGTCGGTGACGGCGATCTCAATGTTCTCGCCGCGGCGACGGCGGCTGATGGACACCAGCGAGCCGCGCGGCGAATACGCGATCGCGTTGGACACCAGGTTGGCAAGCGCGGTGACCAAGAGGGCCTGCTCACCCAGCATTCGCAAACCGCCCGGTTCGTCGGTGCGAACCGTGATATCGGCGTTGTCGGCGGGTACCTTGTGGCGTGAAATCGCTTCGGATACAACGGTATCGACGTCGACAGCGCCCATGTCCGGCAACCGCTCGGCGCCCTGCAGCCGGGACAGCTCGATCAGCTCGCTGACCATGTCCCCCAGCCGGTTGGCCTCGACAAGCACCTTCTCGCCGAACCGCCGCACCGTCTCCGGGTCGTCCGCGGAGGACAGCAGGGCCTCGGCGAGCACGGCCATGGCGCCAACGGGGGTCTTGAGCTCGTGGCTGACGTTGGCCACGAAGTCGCGCCTGGTGGCTTCCATCCGTGCGTATTCGGAGTGGTCGTAGACGAAGACCACGGCGAACCGGCGGTCCTTCTCGCTCAGCAACCGCGCCTGCCCGTGCACCGCCAGGCCCGATCGGCCCGGGACCAACCGCTTGCCCGGCAGCAGGTCGAACTCGACGTCAGCGCCGTCGGCCAGGGTCTGGCGCGCCGCTTTCCAGGCCTCGTCGTCGAGCTGACGCTCGCGCACCAGCCCGAGTTCTTTGGCCCGGCTGTTGTGATAGACCACGTCGCGGTGCCGGTCCACGACGGCGGTGCCCAGCGGCATCAGCGCAACGATGCGCTCCAACATCTGCGCGACGGTGATGCCGGCCGCTTCGACGGCCACCCGCTGGCGCCGCTCCAGCGTCCGCGGCGCCAGCCGCGCGCCCGCCGTGGCACCGACGGCCAATGCCACGAGAACCAACACCCCGGCCAGTGACAGGGCCGAGAACACAGTCACATAAAAATCCTACAAACATGGTGAACGCCAACCCAGCAGCGCAAGGCCAAAATCGGACATGTCACACGCGACGAGACAGGTGTTCTACGTTTGTTCACGTCATGTTTGTCCTTTTGCCAGGAAAAACGGTCTATCGGGCACCTTGACTGGCCACCGCGGCGGCGCCCTCAGCCGCGGCTTCCGGATCCAGATAGCTGCCGCCGATGACCGTCGGCCGCATCTGAGCGTCCAAGTCATAGCGCAGCGGAATGCCGGTGGGAATGTTCAGGCTCACGACTTCCTCGTCGGACATGCCATCGAGGTACTTGACCAGGGCGCGCAGCGAGTTGCCATGAGCGGCGATCAGGACCGTCTTACCGACCCGCAGATCCGGCACGATGACGTCGGTGAAGTACGGCAGGAAGCGGGCCACCACGTCGGCCAGGCATTCGGTCAGCGGCCCGCCGCCGATGTCCGCGTAGCGCGGATCGGCGTCCTGGCTGTACCGGCTGCCCTTCTCAATCGGCGGCGGCGGAGTGTCATAGCTGCGCCGCCACGCCATGAACTGCTCCTCGCCGTAGCGGGCCTTGGTCTCGGCCTTATCCAGCCCCTGCAGCGCGCCGTAGTGGCGTTCGTTGAGCCGCCAGCTGCGCCGCACCGGGATCCACAGCCGGTCGGCGGTGTCCAGCGCCAGGTGCGCGGTGGTAATGGCCCGTCGCAGCAGCGAGGTGTAGACCACGTCCGGCAACAGGTCGTGCTCGGCGATCAGCTCGCCGCTGCGCACCGCCTCGCCGCGGCCCTTGTCGGTCAGGTCGACGTCGACCCAGCCGGTGAACTGATTGCTCGCATTCCATTCGCTCTCGCCGTGGCGGAGCAGCACCAGCGTGGCTACCGCGTTCCCCATGGCGGCAAGTCTCTCACGGGGGCGGGCACCGACATCCGGCTAATCGTCGTCGTCGATCAGGTGGGCGAACGCCTGCAGGTTCTTCAACGACTCACCGCGGGAAACCCGCCACTCCCATTCCTTCTGGATCGACGACCGAAAACCCAACTCCAGCAACGTATTAAAGTCGGTATCTACTGCTTCGAGCACCTGCCCGAGCACCCGGTCGATCTCGGCGGCGTCCACTGATGCCAACGACATTCGGCCCACCAGGTAGATGTCGCCGACGTTGTCCAATGTGTAGGCCACGCCGTACAGGCGGCGGTTGCGTTTGAGCAGAAATCGGTAGACGCCCTCGTGGTTCTCGTCGGGCTTGCGGCAGACGAACGCCTCGATGCGCACCGAGTGCTCGCCGATGCTCAGGATGGTGTTGGTCTTGAGCTTGCGTTCGCCGGGCAACTCCACGATCAGGTCCGACAACCCGCCGTGTACTCCAGGATGCCGGGAATACGTCAGCTTGCTGGCATCCAGCGTGTCCTCGATCACCTGCTGCACGTGGGTCACCGGCGCCGCCCCGCGATCGTGGTTCGCAGGGGTCATCGGCGCCACTCCTCGATCCCGGCTCCGCCGGCATCATCGTCGTCGGCGGGAGTCATGCCCACGCCTCCCTGCGCGACAACCGTCGACGGGCCTGATTGCCTCGGCGCGCCGATGCCAGGTTCCGCACCGAGCGGCGGGCGGTGAACTCGCCGATCGCGCGCCGGTAGCTGGCCAGCAGCGCATCGACGGTGTTGTCCCAGGAGAACATCGCCGCGTGCTCGACCGCCGAGCGACGCATCGCCCAGGCCCGCGGACCACTGCCGCGCAGCAACAGCTCGTCGATGGCGTGCGCCCAGCGGTCGAGGTCGTGACCGGACACCAGCGTGCCGCTGACCCCGTCGCGTACCGCGACCGGCAACCCGCCGACCGCGGCCGCCACCACCGGTGTCCCGCAGGCCTGCGCCTCGAGGGCGACCAGACCGAAGGACTCCGAATAGCTGGGCACCGCAACCAGGTCGACGGCCTGGAACAGTCGGGCCAGATCGTCGCGCGACTGCGGCGGCAGAAACGTCACCCGGGCAGTGATACCCAGTTCATCGGCGAGCCGAACAAGGCCATCCGGCGCGGCCCGTCCGCTGCCCGACGGACCGCCGGCGACAACGATGTGCACCCGCGGCAGTTTGGCAGCCGCGCGCAGCAAGACGTCGGGCCCCTTCAGCGGTTGAATACGGCCGACAAACGCCACCACATCCGCGTCGGGCGGTAGTCCCAGCACGGCCCTGGCGGCGCGGCGGTCGCCGGGCTGGAACACGTCCAGGTCGACGCCGGGGTGGGCGACGTCGATCCGGGCTGGGTCGGCGTGATGCAGCGAAACCAGTTGTCCGGCTTCGTCTTCGGTGTTGGCCATCAACCGGTCGGCTTCGTCGACAACCTGCTGCTCGCCGACGATGCGCAGCGGTGGCTCGGGTGTGTCACCCTCGGCCAACGCGGCGTTCTTCACCGCCGCCAGCGTGTGCGCGGTATGCACCAACGGCACCGACCACCGGTCGCGCGCCAGCCAGCCGACCTGACCGGACAGCCAATAGTGCGAGTGCACGATGTCGTAATAGCCGGGCTCGTGGGCGGCTTCGGCGCGCAGCACCCCGGCGGCGAACGCGCACAGCTGCGTCGGCAGATCGTATTTGTCCAGGCCTTCGAACGGCCCGGCCACCACGTTGCGCACCAACACACCGGGTGCCACCGGCACGATCGGCGGATCGGTGGACGCGGTGGCCCGGGTGAAGATCTCCACCTCCACGCCCCGGCGAGCCAGATGAAGCGCGCTCTGGAGGACGTAGACGTTCATCCCACCGGCGTCCCCGATGCCCGGCTGGGCCAGCGGCGAGGTGTGCACCGCCAGCACCGCGACGCGGCGCGGATCGGTCAGCTCGGAGGTGTCCAGCCGGGAAAAGTCAGTGTGGCCCACATCGTCATCTTTGCAGGACCGTTCTGACGTGCCCCGAAGGCGCAGCTCAGGCGGGTGTCTCGGTGGCGACCTCGAGCGCGACCACCGGCGGCTGGGCGCGGCGCATAGCGCCAAGCGGATCGGCGTACAGCCCGGCCAGCGACACGATGCCCGCCCCGGCCTCCTGCACCCGGTTGCCGAACGCAGTCACCCGGATGTCGCGCGGCGGCAACACCGAGCGTGCGGCGTATGCCGCCTCCACGTACTCCATGCCCTCCGGATATTCGGTGAACGCCTGCCCGCCGACCACCAGATCGTCGGGATTGAGCAGATCGCGCAGCAACGCGACGGCTTCACCAAGCACCCTGGCCCGCTCGACAAGCAGGTCTTTGGCCTGCTGGTTGCCGCTGCGCGCCGCCCGCAGCAACTCGGTGACGGCCGCGCCCGACCCGCCGTTACGGGCTGGCAGGATGCGCATCCGGCGCGCCGCGGCGAGCACGGCCTCGTCGCTGACGGTGGATTCCAACAGCCCAGAACCGCCGAGCAGCTCAGATTGCACGGGCAGATTGGCGATGGTGCCCGGTCCGCTGGCCGGACTGTGCACCCGTCCGCCGATCGAGAGCGCATAGCCCACCGTCTCGCGCGCGTAGACGTACAGGCTGGTCGTCGAGTTGGGCGCAAACCGCCGCATGCCGAGCAGCAGCTCTGCCGCGGCCATCGCGTCGACGTGGCATGCCACCGACACCGGCAGACCCAGCGCCTCGGCGAACACCGGTCCGACCGGCGCGTCCCGCCAGCCCAGCCGGGCATGGTCGACGTGCCCGCTGACGCCGTCGACGATGCCGCCGATTGCTACCCCGACCCACAGCGCCCGCCGTCGGTGCCACCGCCTCAGGTAGCGCCGGGCGCCCTCGGCCAACGAGGCCAGCGCCGGCCCATGGGCGCTGCGCGGTGTCGGGGTCTCGACGGCGTCCAGGGTGCGGCCGAACAGGTCGGTGGCCACGATGCTGGTGGTTCGTGCCCCGATGTGGATGCCCAACGTCAGGAACGGCTCGTGGTTGACCTCGACCGGCACCCGGGGACGCCCGATGGCGCCGGAGACCGCCAGGTCGGCGCGTTCCCGCAGGATGCCGGCATCCAGTAGCGCGGTGACCTGGCGGTTTACCGTCGCAATGGACAGCGACGTGACCTTGGCGATGACGTCGCGGCCGATCGGGCCGCGTAGCCGCACGGCCCGAAAGACCGATGACGCGGCGGCGTCGGACAGCTGCAATGACGGCGCGACGACGCGGTGGCGCCCGGGTGATCGCCGCCTCGCGGCCGCGGGATGGCTATGAGAAGGTGGGAGGTGAGAGTGGTTGAGCGCACTTGGTGTGTCCTTGTCCGAGTTCCGATGGCGGGCCCTGGACCGCACCATCGCGAGCGCTTCGCTCAGGCGCGGCTAGCTGCGCGGCAACAACACGCACAGTCCGCGAACAGACACGCGGACGTGTAGCCGAACAAGGCGCTGGAGTACACACGAGGAACTTAGCACGCTTATTAGAGTTGTTCAGATGACAGACCGCTGAGCAACGGGTCGCAGTGATCACCGGCGCCAGTGCCGGGATCGGCGAGGCAACCGCGAAAACCCTTGCCGCGCAAGGCTTTCACGTGGTCGCTGTGGCACGTCGGGCCGACCGGATCAATGCGCTGGCCGCCGAGATCGGCGGAACCGCAATTGTGGCCGACGTCACTGATGGTGCGGCGGTCGACGCGCTGGCCGCTCGACTGAAGCCGGGTCGATGTGCTGGTCAACAATGCCGGCGGCGCCAAGGGCCTGGAACCGGTGGCCGACGCCGACCTGGAGCACTGGCGGTGGATGTGGGAGACCAACGTGCTGGGCACGCTGCGGGTCACCCGTGCGCTGCTGCCCAAACTGATCGACTCCGGCGACGGCCTGATCGTCACCGTCACCTCGGTTGCGGCGCTGGAGGTCTACGACGGCGGCGCCGGCTACACGGCGGCCAAACATGCGCAGGGTGCACTGCACCGCACGCTGCGCGGCGAGCTGTTGGGAAAACCGGTGCGGCTCACCGAGATTGCCCCGGAGCGGTCGAAACCGAATTCTCACTGGTCCGCTTCGACGGCGACCAGCAGCGCGCCGACGCCGTCTACGCGGGCATGACGCCGCTGGTGGCCGCCGACATCGCCGAGGTGATCGGGTTCGTGGCGTCGCGGCCGTCGCACGTCAACATCGACCAGATCGTCATCCGGCCGCGCGATCAGGCGAGCGCTACCCGCCGGGTCGGCCGGTAGGCGGCGTCGTCGGGGTGCCCGACAACGTCGGCGCATCGCGAGGAGTGGCCGGGGCGTTGCGGGGTATCGACACCGGCGACGGCTTGGCTCCGCCGGCGGCGGCAGCGCCGACATGCCCACCCAGGTGTCCCAGTCGACGGCCCAGTCCCAGATGTCGCCGTCGGAGTAGGACAGCTCGATCGAGCTGCCGGTGACCTCGACCGGGTCGCCGTAGATCGCGCTGCTGAAGTACTGCTGGGCGTCGGCCGTCGACAGGTTGATGCAGCCGTTGGTGACGTTGGTGTTGCCCTGCGCGCCGGCGCTGGCCGGGTTGGCGTGGATGAACTCGCCGTTGTTGGAAATCCGCACCGCCCAGCGTTCGTGTGCGTTGCTGTAGCCGGCGGCCGGGTTGGACATGTAGAAGTCGGAGTACTTCTCGGTGACCACATGAATGCCGTTGCGGGTGACGTTGCGGGCCTTGTCGGCTTCGCCGTAGCTGCACGGGAAGTCCATGATGACGCCCTCGTCGCGGACCACCTGGATGCGGTGTGAAGACACTTCGGCTTTGACCACCTGGCGGCGACCGATCGCGAAGTTCAGGCTCATGTCCTGCTTGCCGTAGGCGCCGTCGCCGAACGCCAGCCCGTACAGCCTGGCGTCGACGCTGACCTTGGTGCCGGCCGGGTAGTACTCGCGGGTGCGCCAGTGCACCCGGGCGCCCCCGACTTCGTCGGGCAGCCACGCCCAGCTGCCCTCGACGGGCGGCTCGGTGGTGACTTTCAGCGCCCGCTCGACGGCGGCCTTGTCAGCGATCGGCGCGTCGAACTGGATGATGATCGGCACCGCGATCCCGACGGTCTGCCCGTCGGCGAGCTGGAACCCGCCGTCGATCACCTTGGTGGGCGCGACCGTGGTGAGCTTGCCCTGCACCGGGACAGCCTTGCCGTCGTGGCCGACCGCCGATCCGTTCCAGGTGTAGGTCGCGTCGTAGCCGAGCGGCTCGGTGATGGTGTAAATGGTGCGGTCCCGGTTGAGTGCGCCCGCGACCACCTTGCCGGCCGGAGTTGGTCAGCGCGACGTGCTGGAACCAGCCGTCGCGCACCTCGACAGCTGATCGGCGCGGTCGGCACCACCTCGGTGGCCTTGTCGGCCGGCCGGAACGTCACGCTGACCTCCGCCGGCGGCTTGGCCTTCTCCGATTGTTTGCTCGACCCGCCGACGCAGGCGGCTAACACGTTCGGCGCGAAGATGCCGACCGCGAGGGTCGTCAAAGCCCGGCGCCGGTTGACCGGCGAGAGGCCGCGCGCTGTGTCCACGAGACACCAAGATACCGGCGAAAATGACCCCGCTTGCGCACGCGCGCGTCACAAGACGCAGCCGACCAGCACCGGCTCGGGTGTCAGTGTGACACCAAACACATCGCGGACCCCGTCCCGCACGGTGCGCGCCAGCGCCACCACGTCGGCGGCACTTGCCCCGCCCCGGTTCGTCAAAGCAAGCGCATGCTTGGTGGACAGTCGACAGCGCGCGGTTGAGACGTCCGGATAGCCCTTGCCGAAGCCGGCTTGCTCGACTAGCCAGCCGGCGGCCAGCTTAACGCCGTCGGGAGCGGGATAGCGCGGCACTGCACGGTCGACGCTGCGGGCCAGTTTCTGGTAAAAGTCTGGCGCGACAACCGGATTGGTAAAGAACGAGCCCACGCTCCAGGTGTCGTGGTCGGCCGGGTCGAGCACCATGCCCTTTCCGGTACGCAACTCCAGCACGGCCCCGCGGACCGCCGCGGGATCCGCGCGCTCCCCGGTCGTCGCGCCCAGCGCCGCGACCAATTCGCTGTAGCGCAGCGGCGCGCTACGGCCCGACGGGTCCAGCGCGAACTCCACCTCCAAAACGATGGCCGCGTCGGAGTGTTTGAGCACGCTGGTGCGATACCCGAATCCCAGTTCGCCGGGTAGCGCCCAGCGCACCTCGCCGCTGCGCCGGTCCAGCAGCCGGACCCGGGTCAGGATGTCAGCCACCTCGGCTCCGTAGGCGCCGACATTTTGCACCGGGGTGGCCCCCGCGGAGCCGGGAATGCCCGACAGGCACTCCAACCCGCCCAGGCCCGCGGCGATCGCCGCGACAACCACGTCGTCCCACACCGCCCCGGCCTCGGCCCGCACGATGTTGCCGTCGACGCTGATGCTGTTGGTGGCCAACCGCACCACAGTCAGGTCGGTCAGCGTCTCGGCGATCACCACATTCGAGCCCCCGGCCAACACCAGCAGCGGCTGGCAACCCTCGCCGTCGAGCTGGCGCAGCGTGGTGACCACCTGCTCGGTGCTGGTGCAGGTGATGACCCGCGGCGCGACCGGACCGACTCGCAATGTAGTCAGCGGCGCGAGCGGCACCGCCTCGTCGACGCGCGCGCCGGCGAAAAGCGTTCCCACATCACCCTTTTTCAGGCCCTTTTTCATCGGCCTTCACGGTAGCCTGACCTGCTATGCCGCGTTCGTTCGACATGTCCACCGACTATGCGGTCACCGTCGAAACGGTTCTGCGGGCCTTCAGCGAAGAGGAGTACTGGCTGGCCCGCCTCGCCGATTCGGGCGCCGACGACACCACGCTGGATTCGATGCAAATCGGCGGTCCATCCGGAGATGACGGCAGCATCGACGTGATCACCACGCAGGTGCTGCGCAGCGACCGGCTCCCCGGCGTGGTCACCCAATTCCACCGCGGCGATCTGCGCATCCGCCGGGAGGAGAGATGGGAGCCGGTCACCAACGGTTGCGCGACGGCGACCGTCACCGGGTCGATCCTGGATGCGCCGGCGTCCTTGACCGGCACCGCGATGCTGGAGCCGGTGACGGAGTCGGGCGGCGCCCGGTTGAAGCTCCGGGCCACCGTCGAGGTGCGGATTCCGCTGGTCGGCGGCAAATTGGAGAACTTCATCGGTAACCAACTCGTCGAATTGCTGATCGCCGAGCAACGTTTCACGACCACGTGGATCGGCGGAACCGCGTGATCAGTCGGTCGATCGTGTTCAGGCGCCGCCTTCGGCAGCGGTGATACCGCCCTTGAGGAGTTCGCCGATGACCTTCTTCAGCACCGGCGATAACAACCAATCAAGACCGGGAATCTTGGGTGTCGACCGTAGGTGCCAGCTGACCGCGGTTCCGGTTCCTGCTTCGCGCAGCTCGACCGTGCCGACGTGATCCCGGACCGGCGCGCCTGAGAGCAACTTGTACGCGTAACGGGTGGGTCGCTGATAGTCGATGATCTCTTCGACGATAGGGGGCCCGACCGCCTCGATGCGTCTGATCGCACCGACACCGTTTGGTGCGGGAATCCCCTCGCGATCTAGCGTGCTGCGACGACACGCCCACACGTAGTCCGCGATCCCGCGGTGGTCAGTCATGGCGTCGAACACTGTCTCGATCGACGCCTGCGAGGTCCGCGTGAGGGTGAACTCGATCATCCGCCCGCCACGCTCCCGACACGTGCTGCCGGTATCCAGTTGTCCACCGTCATGACCCCTCTCCCTCGCTAGCTCGATTGAATTCTGACATCCGGGGCGAACCGCCGCACCTACGATCGCCCCCAGGTATTCGGGGCGACCCGCTGCGCCCGGCTCCGCCGCACCTGCGATCGCCCCCAGGTATTCGGGGCGACCCGCTGCGCCCGGCTCCGCCGCACCTGCGATCGCCCCCAGGTATTCGGGGCGACCCGCTGCGCCCGGCTCCGCCGCGCCTGCGATCGCCCCAGGTATTCGGGGCGACCCGCTGCGCCCGGCTCCGCCGCGCTTGCGATCGCCCCTAGGCTGGCGGTCATGCGGATTGCGGTGGCGCAGATCCTGTCCGGCACCGACCCGGCCGACAACCTGCAGCTGGTGCAGGACTACGCCGGGCGGGCCGCCGACGCCGGCGCACGATTGGTTGTGTTCCCGGAAGCGACCATGTGCCGATTCGGGGTACCGCTGGCGCCGATCGCCGAGCCGGTCGACGGCCCGTGGGCCGACGGGGTACGCCGGATCGCCGCCGACGCGAACATCACCGTGATCGTGGGCATGTTCAGCCCGGCCGATGACGGGCGGGTCACTAACACGCTGCTGGCAGCGGGTCCAGCGGGCCCGGGCACACCCAATCAGCCCGACACCCACTACCACAAGATTCACCTCTACGACGCGTTCGGCTTCACCGAGTCGCACACCGTCGCGCCGGGCCGCGAGCCGGTGGTGATCACCGTCGACGGCGTCGGAGTGGGGCTGACAACCTGCTATGACCTCCGCTTTCCCGAACTCTTCACCACGCTGGCGCGCCGCGGCGCCCAGCTGATCACCGTCAGCGCGTCGTGGGCTTCCGGCCGCGGCAAGCTGGAGCAGTGGACACTGCTGGCCCGGGCCCGGGCGCTGGACTCCACCAGCTACATCGCCGCCGCCGGGCAGGCCGATCCGGGTGAGCCGCTGGCCTCGACCGCGCCGACCGGGGTGGGCGGCAGCCTGGTGGTTTCGCCGTTCGGCGACGTGGTGGCGTCGGCCGGAGCCGACCCGCAGTTGCTGGTCACCGACATCGCCCTAGATCGGGTGACGGAAGCCCGCGAAACAATCGCGGTGCTGCGCAACCACTCAGCTTTCGCTCATGGCGATAAGGCAGAATCGCCCAGGTGACGAATCCGCAAGGACCGCCGCACCAGGACCCGTCGATATGGGCTCGTCCAGGCAGCCAGAGTCCGCCTACCCAACCGGCGCCGCAGGGCGAGTCGCCAACCACCCAGGTGGCTACGCATGAACCACCGGTCCAGCCGGCGCACCAGACCTTTCCGCCACCCGCACTGGAATTCCCGGCTGGTCGCCGTACGGACAGCCGCCGTCGCAGGACCCGCCAACTCCCGTGAAAACCAAACGCCGCTTCCTCGGCGACCCGGTGTCGATCATCCTGGTTCTGGTCATCGTGGCGGCCTTGGCCGTCGCCGGTCTTGATCGGAGGCGAGCTGTATGCCCGCAACCGCGCCAACAACGTCGTGGCCACGGCCACCGAATGCGTGGTGCAGGACCAGGCCAAAGTGTCCTTCGGTCCCAGCCCGTTCCTGTTGCAACACCTCACCGGCCACTACCGCGATATCTCCATCCACACCGCAGGGCACCAGATCCGCGACGCTAAAGGTATGACGGCCGACATCAACATCAACGACGTCGACCTGCACGGCAGCGGCGACTCAAAGGGCACCATCGGCGAGCTGGATGCCACCATCACCTGGACGTCGGACGGCATCAAGGAAACCGTGCAGAACGGTGTTCCATTCGTCGGCGGCCTGATCAACAACGTCAGCACCAACACCAGTGCCGGCACCATCGAATTCAACGGGGCACTGGGTCTGGGCAGTGTCACCGTCAAGCCGACTGTCGCCGGCAGCGGGCTGTCGCTGCAGGTGGTCAAGGTCACCACGATGGGCGCCACGCTGCCGCACGAGACCGTGCAGTCGGCGCTGGACACCTTCACCTCGGCCATCACCAAGGACTATCCGCTGGGTATCCACGCCGACAGCGTGCAAGTCACCAATGACGGTGTGGTGGCTCACTTTTCTACGCGCAACGCCTCCATCCCAGCCGGCCAGACCGACCCCTGCTTCGCCCATGTTTAGGACCGAGCGTTGCGGGTATAGGGCTGGCGCCATGACGCGGCGACTTGGACGGCATCGACGTCGCCCTGATGATGCGGAAGAATCGCACGGATGACGAACTCGCGAGGGCCATCGAGCGGCGACCCGTCCGAATGGGCTCGTCCGCCAAGTCCGGCCGGCCCCCCCAACCGGGGTGCACCGCCACGGCGTCAGCCCGCGGTGCCGCCGTCCGAATCACCGACTCGCCACATCCGCCAGCCCGGCCGCCCGCCGGATCCAGCCATCCGCGATGTCCCGCGACCGCAGCAGCCCGGGCCGCCGAATCGCCCACCGCAACAACCGGGTCCGCCGCCGAACCATCCGGGTGCGCCGCTGAATCGGCCGCCGCAACAGCCCGGTCTGCCACCTAATCCGCGGCCGCGTCAGCCCGGTCCGCCGCCCCCGCACGAACACCCCACCACCCGGATTGCTACACCGCCACCGTCGCCGGACACACCGGTGAAGAGCAAACGCGGCTTCTTCGCTAACCGGACGGCGATCCTGTTGATCCTGGCGATCGTGGTGCTGGTGGTCCTGGCGGGCGCGATTGGCGCCGAGCTGTATGCGCGCCACCTGGCGAGCAGCAAGGTGGCTCAGGCGGTGCAGTGCGAGGTGCAAGACAGCGCCAGCGTGTCCTTCGCCGCGGCCCCGCCGGTGCTGTGGCAATACCTCACCAGTCACTACACCGACATCTCCGTGCAGACCGCGGGCAATCAGGTGCGGTCGGCCAAAGGCATGAAGGCGAGCCTGGATATCCACGACATAACGCTGAACAACACCAACAACTCTCAGGGCACGATCGGGTCGCTGAACGGCACCATCACCTGGTCCGCGGATGGCATCAAGCAGTCGATCCAGGACGCCATCCCGGTGCTGGGCCAGTTTGTCACCGGCGACGTCACCACCAACCCCGGTGACGGCACGGTTTCACTGAAGGGCCTGCTGGACAGCGCCACCGTCAAGCCGCAGATCGTCAACAATGGGCTGTCGCTGCAGGTGGTCAGCTTGAGCGCGCTGGGCTCCAAGATGTCGACGGATAACGTCCAAAAGAACCTCGACGACCTCACCTCGAAAGCGACCCAGAACTATCCGCTGGGCATCCACGCCGACAGCGTCAAGGTCACCGACAGCGGGGTGGAGGCGACGTTCTCTGCCCAAAACGCCACCATCCCGGCGTCGTCGTCGCAGCCGCAAACCGGTCAGGACTGCTTCAGCGGAGGCTGAGGCTCAGTCCAGCCCGTCGAGGACCGCGCGGGTGCCCGACAGCCCCAGCCGGGTGGCGCCCGCGTCAAGCATCGCCAAAGCATCGGCGGCAGTGCGGATGCCGCCGCTGGCCTTGACCCCCAGCCGTCCGCCGACTGCGTCGGCCATCAGCGCGACAGCGGCCACCGACGCCCCGCCCGCGGGATGAAAACCCGTCGAGGTCTTCACGAAATCCGCGCCGGCGTCTTCGGCGGCGCGGCAGACGTCGGCCAGGGTTTGCTCGCCAGCCAGCATCAACAGCACCGCCGACTCGACGATCACCTTGAGCACGGCGGTCGGTACGGCGACGCGCACTGCCGCGATCTCCGACCGCACCGCGTCGACGTCACCGGCAACCGCGGCGCCGATGTCGATGACCATGTCGATCTCGCCGGCGCCGGACGCCACGGCCAGCGTCGCTTCCCGTGCCTTCATCACGGGCAGGTGCTTACCCGACGGGAACCCCGCTACCGCGGCCACCCGCACTCCTGCGGTGTTGGCGTGCGCCACCATCGACGGCGAGACGCAGACGGCGTAGACGCCCAGTGCTGCGGCTTCGGCAGCGGTGGCGGCCACCTCAGCGATCGTGGCCTCGGGTTTGAGCAGGGTGTGATCGACGACGGCCGCGACCTGGGCGCGGGTCGGTCGGCCGGGCATCAAAAGCTCTCTTCGGAACCGCCGGGGTTGCATCCGGAGCCGATCATCGTGGTGGCGTCGACGACCGGCCGCCACGGCTCCAGGTTCCAGCTGGCCTTGCCGGGCTGGATCATCTCGCCCAACTCCCAATGGCAGAGGAACTGCTCGCGCATGCCAGGGGTAGCGGCATCGGGCGCCAGCGCGAGCACCTCGGACCACGCCTCATCGGCGTCCGGACCGGTGGAACCGAGTTGCCTGGCGGCTGCCCGCCCGGACGCCGTCGGATACACCCGCAGGCTGGGCAGTTGGTTCCACTGGGACCACTGGGTCCAAAAAACATGGTCGACGAACGGCGGCGAATAGGACGGCGCGCTTGCCCCGGCGGCGTCCGGATCGGCCGATGCGGGAGCGGCACCCAACAGCGCGACGATTGCGGTCGCCGCGAGAGTCGAAACTCGCATTCCGCTATCGCGACTTGCCCTGAATCTCAAGAAGTTTGGGCCGAACGTCAACCAGGTAGACACCCGCAGCGCAGGCGGCGAGTGCCATCCCGAGCACGTTGAGCAGGTATGCCAACGGTATGGCGGCGCCAAGGATCACCAACCAGACCGGCTTGGTCAGCTTGTCGGCGGCGGTGTAAGCGTCAGGTCGTTGCATTGCCGCATGCACGAACGCGTACAGCGTCGTGAGCACCACGGCGATCAGCAAGACAGCCAGCACGCTATTCACAAGGTTCACCCAATAAGGGTAAGCGGGTTGCGCCGAAAACGTCGACTCCGAGTCGCCCGGCCGGGCAACTCGGAGTCGAGATGTAGCAGGTCCGCGTTGCCCTTTCCGGGCAACGCGGACCGCGTCATTACTTCTGGGTGACCTTCTTGGCCGCACCCTTCTTGGCCGGAGCCTTCTTGACCGCAGCCTTCTTAGCCGGGGCCTTCTTGGCCGCCTTCTTGGCCGGGGCCTTCTTCTTGGGCAGCTCGATGCCGACCAGCTTGGCGGCACGCTCGCCGACCGCGCGGGTCTGCGACGCGACGGTGCCCAGGGCCTCCTGGGTCAGCTCGACCGCCTGGTCGACGCTTTCCCGGGCACGCGCCGACGCGTCCTCGAAGGTCTGCTGGCTGCGCAGCCGCTCCAGGGCGGCCTCGCCGCGCTCGACCAGCTCGTTGTACCGATCGGTCGCCGCCTCGACATAGCCTTCCGCGGCGCTGCGCAGCTCGTCAGCGGTGAACCGGTCGCGCAGGTCGCGAAGCTGGTCGCGCAGTTGCTCGGGCAGCTCCTCCCGCCGCTTGGTCAGACGGGCGCGGCGCTCCTCGACCCGGCTGCGGGTGTCGGTGCGGGTCTCTTCGGCGCGCTCGCGCAGCTCGGTGAGCAGGTCGTTGACCGTGGCCAGGGCTAGGTCGGCGGCGCCCAGCGCGGCGAGCAGCGGGGCCTTCAGGTCGTCAATGGTGGGGTTTTCCGGCATGGTGTGTTTCCTTTCGTGATTTTCGTTGTACGTCAACTTGGTTGGCATTGCTCGATGACGAGCTAGGCAGGTGTACAGGCTTTATGCAGGGGCTGTCTCCTCACGGGCAGCTTCGTTTTGTTCGACGAAGGACGTGTAGATGTCCAGCAGGACCTGTTTCTGCCGCTCGGTGATCGCCGTGTCGGTGACGATGGCGTCGCGGACTTCGCTCTTCGCGCCGGGCTCGAGCATGCCGGCCTGCACGTAGAGAACCTCGGCGGAAACCCGCAGCGCCTTGGCGATCTGGTTGAGCACATCAGCGGACGGTTTACGCAATCCGCGCTCGATCTGGCTGAGGTACGGATTGCTGACACCGGCTTTTTCCGCCAACTGTCGCACCGACACTTGCGCCGCTTCACGCTGCGCCCGGATGAAGCTGCCGATGTCGGACGCAGCGGTAGACACCACAGCGGCAAATTTTTCCTCCTGCGGCATGGCGACTCCACGCGTCGGTTGGTCGGTGCGGACCCGCCCCACAGTAAAACCTAGTGCTAACTTTTGCAAGCACTAGTTAGCAGTGCTCAGAACAACAGCTGCGCGATCGCGTAGATGACCAGCCCAGCCAGCGAGCCCACGACGGTGCCGTTGATCCGGATAAATTGCAGGTCACGGCCGACGTGCAGTTCAATGCGCCGGCTAGCTTCCTCGGCATCCCACCGCTCGATGGTGTCGGTAATAATCGCGGTGATCTCTACCCCGTACTGAGCGACCAGGTGTTCGGCGGCCCGCACGATCCAGTTGTCGACCTTGTCCCGTAGATCGGCGTCGTCGCGCAGCGACTCCCCGATGCGCATCACCGCGTCGGTAATGCGGGTGCGCAAGGCGCTGGACGGATCGTCGACACCCTCGAGCACCAGGCGTTTCAGCGTCTTCCAGGCCGTCGCCGCGGCGTTGGTGACCTCCTCGCGGGCCATCAACTGCTCTTTGACCGCCTCGGCCCGCGCGATCGTCGCCTCGTCGTGCTGCAGATCGTCGGCGAACTCGAACAGGAAGCGGGTCGCCGACCGGCGCAGCTCGTGATCCGGGTTGCGGCGCACCTTGTCGGTGAAGTCCATCAGCTCGCGGTGGATGCGGTCGCCGACGAGGTGGTCGATGAACCGCGGCGACCAGCTCGGCGAGTCGCGCTCGACGACTCGCTGGATGACCTCTCCGGCGTTCAGCGACCACTGAAATGCCCGGTCGGCCAACAACTGGATCAGCGCCTCCTGCCGATGCTCGGCCAGCAGCGTGGCCAACACCCGGCCCACCGGCGGCCCCCACTTCGGTTCGGCGATGCGCCGCACGATCATCCGGTCGATCAGCTGCTGGACGTCCTCGTCGCGCAGCAGTTCCACACCGACCCGCAGCACGGTGGCCGTCTCGGCGGCCACGCGTTGGGCATGGGAGGTCTCCGACAGCCACTTGCCCAGCCGGCTCGGGATCTGCGCGTCGCGAAGCTTGGTCCCCACCACCTCCGGCGAAAGGAAGTTCTCCCGCACGAAGGTGCCGAGGCCCTCACCGAGCTGGTCTTTCTTGCGCTTGATGATCGCGGTGTGCGGGATCGGGATCCCGAGTGGGTGCTTGAACAGCGCGGTCACCGCGAACCAGTCCGCCAACGCGCCGACCATGCCGGCCTCCCCGGCTGCCCCCACATAACCCACCCAGGTGGCGGTAACGCCGCTCGACTGCGCCCAACGGCAGCCGAGGAACACCACGGTGGCGCCCACCAGAAAGCCCAGCGCCACGATTTTCATCCGTCGCAATGCTGTACGCCGTTCGGCATCAGCCTGCGGATCGGCCCCGGCGAACGACTCCGCGAACGACGCGGGTTTGCGGGTCTCCAGTTGCGGCAGCGTCACCAGATCCCTTCGCGCCGTCCGCGGGCCTCGCGTGTCGGCTCGATGCTTGGGTCCCGGGTGGGGTGCAAGTGCCACCCCATCATCATCCGCTATCTAGGTAGCTGTTCGGTGGCGAAGCGACTAGCGGTAACTGTTACCGACCCAACCACGAAGCTCCGTCATCGGAGGTGCGGGGCGAGAAAGCGTCGCCGATAACCCGTACTATTAAGGACGTCTAGCGAATGGGAATCGGCGATAGTGGCACAGCAGGTCCGAGCCGGAACGGTAAAAACCGATGGCCGGAAGCGACGTTGGCACCAGCACAAAGTGGAACGCCGCAATGAGCTGATCGACGGGACGATCGACGCGATCCGGCGGCGTGGTCAGTACGTGAGCATGGACGAGATAGCCGGTGAGATCGGGGTCTCCAAGACCGTGCTCTACCGTTACTTCGTCGACAAGAACGATCTGACGACCTCGGTGATGATGCGGTTCGCGCAGATCACGCTGATCCCCAACATGGCGGCCGCGCTGTCGTCGAATCTGGACGGTTTCGATCTCACCCGGGAGATCATCCGGGTCTACGTGGAGACAGTGGCGTCCGAACCGGAGCCGTACCGGTTCGTGATGGCCAACAGTTCGGCCAGCAGGAGCAAGGTGGTGGCCGACTCCGAGCGGATCATCGCCCGCATGCTCGCGGTGGTGTTGCGCCGCCGCATGAAAGCGGCCGGGATGGACGTCGGCGGGGTGGAGCCGTGGGCGTACCACACCGTCGGCGGCGTCCAGCTGGCCACCCACTCGTGGCTGCTGGAACCGCGGACGAGTGCCGACGAGCTGATTGACTACCTGACCATGTTGAGCTGGAGCGCGCTGTGCGGGATCGTCGAGGTCGGCGGATCGCTGGAAAAGTTCCGCGGCCAACCGCATCCGTCGCCGATCGTCCCGCCGCTAGGTTCCTGATATGACTCGCGCCGGCGACGATGCAGAGCGAAGCGATGAGGAGGAGCGGCGCCATGACTGACGTGACAGTCCGTTCCCGCCTCAGCTCCTGGGCGTACGCCTTGCGGACCACCAACCCGCCACCGGACGGGCCGGTCGACCTGGTCACCCGCTGGATCGTCGTCACCCGCGCCGCGGTGCTGCCGATGACCCTGTTCGCCGGTCTGGTCGCCGCGCTGCTGGCGATTGGCCGGCCCGGATTCGATTGGCGCTGGCTCGTTCTCGCAATCGTCGGAATCCTGTTGGCGCACACCGCCAATAACTTGATGAACGACCTTTTCGACACCCAGACCGGCCTCGACAGCTCCAGTTACCCGCGCGCCCTTTACGCGCCGCACCCGGTCCTGTCGGGTCTGGTCAGCCGCCGCACCCTGCTCACCGCGATCGCCGTGGTAAACGTGGCCGACCTGGCCATTCTGATCGTGCTGACGTGGGCACGCGGCTGGCCGGTGCTGGCATTCGCGTTGTCGGGTTTCGTGCTCAGCGTCGCCTACACCGCGCCGCCGGTACGACTCAAGAAGCGTGGCCTCGGCGAGCCGGATGTGCTGGTGGTCTGGGGTCCGCTGATGGTGTGCGGAACGTACTACTCAGCGGTGGGCAACGTCGGCTTGGATGTGCTGCTGGCGTCGCTGCCCTACGGCCTGCTGTGCACAACAGTGTTGATGGGCAAGCACATTGACAAAATCCCTTACGACGAGCCCCTTGGCATCCACACGCTGCCAGTGATCTTCGGGGAGGCTCGTGCTCGCGCGGTGACGCTAGGCATGATGGTCGGGTTCTACCTGCTAATTGTGGCGGCGGTGCTGGCCAAAGCGATGCCGTGGCCGGCATTGCTTGTCGTCGCGGCGCTACCGCGACTTGTCAAGGTGTGGCCGTATTTCCGCCGCCCACCCCCTGACAAGCCCCCGGCCAACTTCCCGGTGTGGCCACTGTGGTACGCGGCGCTGGCCTGGGTGCACGTGCGCCAAGCAGGTGCATTGCTGGTGGTGGGCCTGGCGATCGGCGCACTGCTGCCCGCTGTTTGACTCGGCTACCTCGCTTCCGCACACGTCGTGTAGCCCTGGACGAGCTCGGCCCGCTATCCCTTCACCAGGGTGAACTGTCCCACCTCAGAGACGTTCCGCCGGAAGAAATCAGCACATCCGGTCAGATAGCGCATGTAGCGGTCGTACACCTCGGTGGAGGTCACCGCAATGGCGTCGTCGTGGGCGGCTTCTAGCTTTTTCGACCAGGTATCGAGTGTCCGAACGTAATCGGCGGTCATCTTTTGCAATTCTTCTACCGAAAACCCTGCGTTAGTTGAGTATTCGACGACATCTTCGTCGCACGGCACCGCGCCGCCAGGAAAAATCTCTGCGGCGATGAACCGCATAAACCGGAGATCGCTCATGGTGATTGGGATGCCCATCTCAGGCCAGCGCTTGAGCGGGTGACCCATGATCGTCTGCAGCACCATTCGACCGTCGCTGGGCATGATGCGGTAGCACAGGTACGAAGAAGGCCTTGTAGCGCGATTTGGGGAAAGCCTCGAATGCTTCGATGCTGACGATGCGGTCGACGGGCTCGTCGAACTCCTCCCAGCCGCGCAGCAGCATTCGCCGGGAGCGGACGGTGTCGACCTGATCTAGCAAATGCTGGCCCAGAGCGCGTTGGTTCTTGCTCAAGGTCAGCCCGACCACGTTGACGTCATACCGTTCGACTGCGCGCTTCATCACCGAGCCCCAGCCGCAGCCGACGTCGAGCAGCGTCATTCCGGGCTGTAGGCCAAGCTTGCCGAGGGCGAGGTCGATCTTGGCGATCTGGGCCTCTTCCAGCGTCATGTCATCGCGTTCGTAGAACGCACAGCTGTAGGTGCGCGTCGGGTCCTGGAACAGTCCGAAGAAATCGTTGGAGAGGTCGTAATGGGCTTGAACGTCCTCGTAGGCCGGCCGCAATTTTGCCGAGCCACCCGACCCGCTGTCCGTCATCTGAGATTGACCTTTCAAAGTAAATCGTGTTCACGTGGTCAGGTTCTGCTGTCGCGAAAGACCTGTATAACGCACCCTTCTCAATTCGGCTATCCGGACGTCTGTTCGCGCCCCACCGTTGAAAAGCAATGATAGCCGTTGGTGCCACGCCTGCTGGGAGCACTCGAGTGCCTTTTGACCAGGGCACTACTAACTGGATCAGTAGACCTTGGCGAGCGTGAACCGCGGACTTCGGTGATGCCGTGGCGGAACAAGTCAGCACACCGCGTCAAGTATCTGAGGCAACGCTCGTAGACTGGTTCGCCATCCAGGTGTCGAGGGTTGTGACATAGTGCGGGTTGAGGCGTTGGACATCGCTCACCAAAAGGCTTGTGGTGCAAGATCTTCAGTGGACGGCACCTGGCCCTGGAAACCATCGTGATTTGAACGCCGTTCGGCTTCCAGCAGCTGGGCGGATGGGCATCAATATCTTCCGAAGGCCAGAGCGACGTTATAGCCACCGAAGGCGAACGAGTTGCTGACCGCGTACTGGTAGTCGCCAGGTCGCGGCTCACCGGTCACCACATCAAGTTCGATCTCCGGGTCGAGATTGCGCAGGTTCAACGTCGGCGGGATGACGCCGTCCCGCAACGCCAACACGGTCAGAATCGACTCCACCGCGCCGACCGCGCCGACCGAATGACCGAGCGCTGCCTTCGGCGCGTAGACCGCCGGTCGGTGGGCGCCCAACGCGTTGTTAATTGCCTTCGCCTCAGCCAGGTCGCCGAAGGCGGTGCCGGTGGCGTGCGCGTTAACGTGATCAATATCGCGCGGAGTCAGCCCGGCAAGCTCGATCGCTCGGGCGATCGCGTGGCCGGCCCGTTCACCATCGGGAGCCGGCGCCACGATGTGGTGGCCGTCTGAGGTGATGCCGGCGCCCATCAGCCGACCGATGATGCTGGCGCCGCGGGCTTTCGCGTGGTCCTCGGTCTCGACGACCATCAACGCTCCCGCTTCGCCGAACACCAAGCCGTCACGGTCCCTGTCGAACGGGCGGCACGCGCCCGCTGGATCGTCATTGTTCGTCGATAGCAGCTGCAGCTGAGCGAAGGCGGCGATCGGGACCGCCTCGATCTTGGTCTCGACGCCGCCGCAGATCGCGATGTCGGCCTCACCAAACACGATGTTGCGCCACGCCTGAGCGATAGCCTCGGCCCCGGAGGCGCAGGCGGACACCGGCATGGTAATCCCTGCTCTTGCAGCACGTTCCAGCCCCACCGCCGCTGCCGCCGCGTTGGGCATGGCCTTCTGCACGCCCAACGGGGGAATCGGCTCGTATACCGCGTGCGCGAATATCGTCGTAGGCGACGACCATTTCCTCGGTCGAGCCCATCCCGGTGCCAATGGAAACCATCAACCGGTTGCTGTCGACCTCGGGCGAGCCGGCGTTCGCCCAGACCCGCCGGCCTACAACGGTCGCGATCTTCTGTAGAAACAGGAACCGGCGCAGCTCCACTCGCGTCAGCTCGGGGTCGAAATCCTCGAGCAGATGTCCACCGATACGAACCGGTAGGTCGAACTCCTCGACGAATGGATCATCGAGCTTGCGGATCCCGCTCTGTTTGTCCAGCAGCTTCTTCCAGGTGCTGTCGGCGTCGGTAGCCAGGGCAGTCGTCATCGCGATGCCGGTGACGACCACATCGGGGAGACCATCTCCGGTTGAGAGCTGCGCCATGGCGTTGCTTCCACCGTCTGGTACCCCCGCAGCTACGAATAAAGCCCAGATCCGGCCGCCACGAGCTGCCGGAAACTGGACACGGCTATAAGTTGGACGTCGGCAGTGATTGCCGCGACCTGACGAGGGGTATAAATTCGGCGATGATGACGCCGGAAGTGAACACACTGGTGAGACGGCTCTGAAGCCAGATGTCGGCCACATCAAGTCGCACTATGACCGGTCGAACGAATTCTTCAAGCTCTGGCTCGATCCGTCGATGACCTACAGTTGCGCGTACTTCGAGCGCGACGACATGACGTTGGAAGAGGCGCAGCGCGCAAAGCGCGATCTGGCGCTGGGCAAGCTAGGACTGAAGCCCGGCATGACGCTGCTCGACATCGGTTGTGGCTGGGGCTCCACCATGCGGCACGCGATCGAAGAGTATGACGTCAATGTGATCGGCCTGACGTTGAGCGAAAACCAGCTGGCCCACGACAAGCAGAAGTTCGCCGAGATGGATAGTCCGCGGACCAAAGACGTTCGGCTGCAGGGCTGGGAGCAATTCGACGAACCGGTGGACCGCATTGTTTCCCTGGGTGCGTTCGAGCATTTCGCCGACGGCCTCGGCACCTATGAGCGCTACGCCGACTTTTTCAAGATGTGCTACAACGTCATGCCCGACGACGGTGTCATGCTGTTGCACTCCATCGTGGTGCCGACGGCCGAAGAGGGCAAAAAGATGGGGTTGAAGACGACGATGTCGCTGATCCGGTTCATCAGCTTCATCCGGAAAGAGATTTACCCCGGCGGTCGCTTACCACAGGTGGACATCGTCGATGACTACGCCACGGCCGCCGGTTTCCACATCACCCGTCATCACATGATCGGGCACAACTACGTGCGCACCCTGGACACGTGGGCCAAGGCACTGGAATCGCATAAGGACGAGGCGATCGAGCTGAAAGGCGAAGACGTCTACAACACCTTCATGAAGTACCTGACCGGGTGTCGCGAACTGTTCCGGGACGGCTACACCGACGTTTGCCAGTTCACCATGGAAAAACAACCCGCGTAGTCGCTGGCCTGGCTACTTAATCAGGGCGAACTGGGCGACCTCGGTGATTCCCCGGCGGAAGAAATCGGCGCAGCCCCGCAAGTAGCGCATGTAGCGACTCTTCGTAGAACGGTCGTCCTGTGAATAGCACACTACCGCAGGTGCAAGAGGCCGCGCAGTCGGAAAGATCTGTTGCCCACCGCAACTCGGGAGCCAGACGGGAGTCGGCGGAAGTTAGCCGAATCTTAGTAAGAGTAGAACCCCTTGCCGGATTTCTTCCCCAGCAAACCTGCCTCGACCATCCGCAGCAAAAGGGGCGGCGCGCCGTATTGCGGATCTTTGAACTCTTGAAACATCTTGTCCGCGATCAGGTTCAAGGTGTCGAGGCCGACCAGATCGGATAACCGCAGCGGCCCCATCGGATGCGATAGCCCGGCAACAACCGCCTTGTCGACATCTTCGACGGTGGCAAAACCGGCTTCGACCATCCGGATCGCCGAAAGCAGATAGGGCACCAACAACGCATTGACCACGAAGCCGGATCGGTCCGAGCACCGCACAACCTGCTTCTTCAGCACCGCGCTGGCGAATTCCTCGGTGCGAGCGGCCGCGGCTTCGTCGGTGACCAGGGTGCTGACCAACTCCACCAGCGGCAGCACCGGAACAGGGTTGAAGAAGTGCAGACCCAGCACCCGGCCCGGATTGGCGGTGGCGGCAGCCACCTTCATGATCGGGATGCTCGAGGTGTTGGACGCCAGGACAGCATCCGGGTCGGTGATCACGCGATCCAGTTCGCCGAAGATGGCGGTTTTGACGTCCTCGTCCTCGACCACGGCCTCGATGACCAGCTGTCGATCGGCCAGCTCGGAAAGATCGGTGGTGAATCTCAGCTTGGCGACCGCGGCGTCGCGCTCGCGCTCGGTGATCTTCCCTGCGCTGACACCGCGCTCGACCGATTTGACGATCCGATTGCGCCCGGCAGTGGTTAAGGCCTCAGACGGCTCATAGACGAGCACGTCAACCCCGGCGCGGGCCGACACTTCGGCAATGCCGGCACCCATTTGGCCGGCCCCGATGACTCCCACTCGTTCGATCGGCACGTTTCTCCTTTGGCTGCTCTCATGCCCGGCCGACAGCAACAGGCCCCGCCCAACATCGCTGGGCAGGGCCTGCGCTGTCAACTCCGGTTGAATGCGCCGAACGTGAACTCACGGCGAAAAATCGGCCGGCATATGTCGCGTTGGAGTACGCCCGCCACGGGATCAACCTGCTTCACACGCCGCTTCCGGTCTTGGGGCCTAACACTGACCTGCCGATCGAATTCCCGCTCGTGCAGGGGGCCGCAGCGGTGCTTATCAAGGCCGGCGTCGGCCCCGACTGCGCGGGGCGGGTCATCGGGTTGATCGGCTTCCAGATCGCGGCCGTCCTGCTCATCGTGCTGATTTTGCGCTGGCACGGCTCGTTGGCTGCAGTCGTGGCGGTCGTCTTGTTCGAGTTCTCGCCCTTCGGGCTCGCATGGGGGGCGGCGGCACTGATCGACAACCCCGCCGTCGCGTGCTCACTTGGCATGGTTGTTGGCTTGGATTCGTGGTTTCGGTCGGGTTCACGGCTTGGTTTGATGGGCGGGACAGTGAGCGCATGGCTGGCGTTCCTCGTGAAAGCCACGACACCACCAGGGTGGTGCCTGCTCGTCCTAGTCTCAGCGGGGACAGCGTATGTAACGACGCGGTCCTTGCGCCGCACCACAGTGGGTATCCTGACGGGGCCCGCAATCGGATTACTCTTAGAGGTTTTGTGGACGCGATACGCCGACACAGTGAAAGAGGGCAACCCCTTAACCCGGCCGTTGACGACTTACGCGGCGCGGCAGTGGTACTTCGGAACACTTGACCAACGCCTCGACCCCACAACGTATTACGTGCTCTTGAGGCGCATTGCAAGCATCGCTGGACCGGTCGTGTTAGTGCTGGCGGTTGCGTTGTTGGGTATCGCCCTCGCCCCCCGCGGTATTGAGCGCATCCGTCGAGCAGGCTGGGTCGCCACGCCAGTGTTCTCACTCTTCGTGTTCATCAACTTGTATTACTGGCATGATTACTATGCGATCGCAATCTTCCCCGCAATCATCGCCGCGGTCGCGCTGGGCATCACCGCCATGGCTGAACGGGTACGCGCCAATACGGCGGTCATTGTCGCGGTTGGCATAGGTGCGGTCCTGCTCGTGTCGGCCGCCACAGAGCACCGGGGTGTGGAGTGTGAGGCAGTGGTCTCACCGCCCCAGTGATGATCCGATAGCAAAGCAAATCCGGGACGCGACCACAGCCCATGACTTGATCGTCCTCGCCGGCTGCCCTTATCCCGACCCCCAATGGCTCTACTGGGCCGACCGGCGAGGCCTCATATTCCCTGGCACCGCGGAGGGCTGGCCTCCGCACTCCGCTCAGTCTGAGGGCATATGGTCGCGCGAAAACATCAATGACTACGGTTTCTTGTTCGCTTGTGACACAAAAGCTTTGGAGACGGAGGGGAAAATCACGCCAGCGGCGGCCGTTGACGCGGCCCAGTACCTTCCTGCCGGACGCTCACTGGTTCCGACATCGGTCCCCGGGTTATGGCGGATCGTCCCAACCCTCGCAGCGAATTCGGCAGACTGCTGCCCACCGGCGTGATGGGCGGCCCCCGCATGCGGTGGTCCATAATGAGCTGCATGGGCTCACCGATCATCGACATTGATAGCATGCCGCGCAGCGGCCCCGACGCATCGTGGCTTGACCGGCGGTTACAGACTGATCGCCTGGAATACCTCGACCGCGACGACGTCGACGACCTGAAACTCGCGGTGATCCGCTCCCTCGACCGCGCCGGAAGGATCTTCGGCGCTCACAAGGCATTCGCGCGCATCGCGCTTGACGAAGTCGCCGGCGTGCCCGATCCCAAAATTCTCGAACTCGGCTCCGGCCACGGCGGGCTGTCGCGAGCGCTGCTAGCGATGCATCCCACCGCTGAGGTCACAGTCACCGATATCGACCCCACGTCGGTGGCCGCCGTCGCCGCCAGCGACCTCGGCGCACACCCGCGCGCCACTATCCGGGAGATGGACGCCACCGCAATCGACGTACCCGACGGGTCCTACGACCTCGCGGTGTTCGCGCTCGCCTACCACCACCTACCGCCGGGGCCGGCTGCCCGTGTTTTCGCTGAAGGCACCCGCGCTGCGGACAAACTAGTGATCATCGACCTGCGGCGGCCGCCACCACTACTGCACGTCGCGCAATTGGCGTGGATTCTCCTGTGGGCAAAGCTGCGACCTGTCATGCACGACAAGTTCATCAGCTCGCTACGCGCCTACAGCCCGTCGGCGCTGCGGGCCTTGGCCCACCATGCGGATCCGGCAATCAACGTGCAACTGCACAGCAGTGCTCGTCGCAAGCCCTTCCCCTGGCGCCCACAGATCGTGGTCGCCAGCCGGTTGCGGAGCCCTCAGTAAACCGCTTGGGCTGGTTGCGATCCGGCTAATCGCGCGGGTGCGGGGGTCCCGCATGGTGAGCGCCCGGCGGCGGCGGTCTGTCCGAAACGCTTGGCGGGGCACTGGACTGACCCTTGCTACAGCATCGAATCCCACCGATGGCCGCGCAGCAGTTCGTGAGTCATTCACGAGTCCTGGTGGCATCCTCTCTGGCAGCAATCTATTGGGCGAGTTGTCAATCAAGTGATGAGAGTTGATGGGTAAAACGAAGTTCGAAAAGAAGTTCGGGGGCCTCGACCTCCTATCGTTCATCGACCAACCGCGCTGACGCTCATGGCAGCCGGCGTACAGTGGCTGATCGGCGACGTGCCGAACGTTTCGATGCGCAAGCGCTTCTTCAGCTCGCCCAGCGGCGTCCGCGTCCATCCGCAATTCATGCAGACGAGCCAGGTGCTGAAAGTCACGGCTTCGGCAACTTCGCCATGGCCGACGGCCCCAGCGACCAGGTCGAAGTCAATACCGGCAACTTTGACTCCGGCACCGCCTTCGGCAATGACAGCGAGGTCGAGGTCGACTCGGGCAACTTTGACTCCGGCACCGTCGTCGGCAACGGCAACTTCGCCGAGGTCGGCTTCGGCGGCAACTTTGACAACGGCATCGCCGTCGGCACCGACAGCGACGTCTACCCCCAATTGGGCAGCTTTGACTCCGCATTCGCCACCGGCACCGAGAGCCAAGCCGAATCCGCGAACGGCAGCTATGACACCGCGGCGGTCTTCGGCAATAACAGCAACGCCGTGGCCGAATTCGGCAACGGCGACCTCGCCTCCATCATCGACACCGGCAGCACCGGCGACACCGCCACCGCCAGCGGTAACACCGACATCGCCTCCGTCCTGGGCGATGACAGCAGCGCCACCGCGGGCGGCCCCGGTAATTACGACCTCGCCGCGGTCTTCGGCGACATGCTCCACGCGGTCGCTAGCTGCGGAAATGGCCTGGTCGACATCCTGCCGTCGCTCTAGATCAGCGGGTAGCTGGGTAACCAGGCAATCTGAATTTCTCTAAGCTTTCTCCTATATTAATCTCAGCCGGTGTTACGCTGACTGCCTCAGCCGATTGACGCTTGACGACAAGGATCTGCACCCGCGCCCGGTGCAACCGCGAGGAATGGGGACCCGTGATGAACACTCGTGGTTTTGCTCGACTGGGCATGCTGGCTGTGGGGCTGGGTATTGGGGCTGCGGTAGCCCACGCGCCCGTCGCGGCGGCCGACTCCTCCACTGATTTGCTGTCCTCGATCGACAGCCTGTTGGGCGGCGGGGCTCTGCCGGCCCTCGATCCGACATCAGGTCTGAATCTGGCCATCTCGTTCAACGGGACGCCGCTGGTCTCCGATGGCAGCGCGCACGCCGATTCGGGCACCGCCGGGGATTATGACCTCGCGATCGCCAACGGCGCCAACTCCTACGCCACCGCGGTCAACGTTCAGCGTGCCGGAAGGTGGACAAATTAACGATGCTGTTCCGATCGGACTGCAGTTGTGCTGTCGCGCCGCCGGTTCCGACAGCCACCTTCTGCCGCAGCCGGAAACGCTGGCGATGACCAACCGCCGCGAACCCTTGCTGGTACGCAAGCCATAATGATCGTCAGGCGCTACACCACGGCTGATCAGGCAGTGTGGGATAGCTTTGTGCGGAAGAGCAAGAACGGGTGGTTCCTGTTCGAGCGCGGCTACATGGATTACCACGCCGACCGCTTCAGCGATCACTCGCTGCTTGCGTACGACGACAAAGACCGCTTGATCGCCCTGCTGCCAGCACATGAACGCGACGATGCGCTGATCAGTCACGGCGGGTTGACCTATGGTGGATTCATCACGGACGAACGGATGACTACGCCGCTCATGCTGGGAGTCTTCGATCATCTGCGGACGTACTGTGCCGATCAGGGTATTGGTGAGATCATTTACAGCGCGATTCCATACGTGTACTGTCGGCTGCCTGCTGACGAGGATCGCTATGCGCTATACGTAAACGGCGCCGAACTGATGGCGCGGCGGGTGATCACTGTGATCGATCAGCGGGCCCGGCTTCCGTTTCGGCGTACGCGGGTGCAGTGTCTCAACAAGGCGTCGCAAGCAGGCGTGCAGGTGAGCCTGTCAGAGGACTTCGCGGGATATTGGACGCTACTGGACGACGTGCTGTGGACGAGGCATCAAGCGCATCCGGTTCACAGTTTGAGCGAGATCAGCCTGCTTCGGAAGCGGTTTCCGGACAACATCCGGCTGTATGCGGCCAGCGTCGAGTCGGAGATGGTCGCGGGGATGCTGGTGTACGTCAGCGAACTGGTGGCTCGGGGGCAGTACGCCGCGGCGAACGAGCGAGGCAAAGCGCTGGGCGCGCTGGATTTGCTGCACGACCACATGCTCAATGACGTGTACGCCGATAAGCGCTATTGGGACTGCGGCCCGTCGCACGATCCGGCGGACGAAAAGCTGAATGGCGGGCTGATCAACCAGAAAGAGGCGTTCGGCGGGCGCGCGGTCGTCGCCGATACGTATCGAATGAAGATTTGACCTCCTCCACCCCCGTGCCCCTCACTCCGGAGCTTCGATCCGACCTCCTCACCTGAGCGGGGAGAGGGTGGCGCGTAAGCAAGGAAAGTGATTTGTTTCGGGGAGTTTTCGAACACCAGCCGCGGAAGGGGAGCTATGAAAACGGTCTCGGTCGTCGTCCCGGCCCCACTTATCCCGATCAGCAGCTGCACCTGACGATGGACAACTATGAAGCCCACAACCGCGTCGAGATCGCGACTGGCTCACACTGCCAACCCCCATCCACGTCCATTTCCCCGACCTCGGCCTTCATGGACGAACCTCCTCGAAGCCTGGTTTTCCCATCATCGAACGCCAAGCCGCCACCGCGACATCTTCGGCAACATCCGCGAACTCACTACCGCCATCAAGGGGTTCATCGCCGGCTGGAACGGTCGGGCCCACCCGTTTGTATGGGCCAATCGCGGACAACGTCCTCAAGAAAGCAAACGGTCAGTCAACTTCAAACACGGACCGCTACCGACCTTGCCACATGATACAAAATGTATCTCCGATCGTAGTCTGTGAGGCATTGGTGGATCGGTAGATAAAAGCCGCCCATGCCGTAGTATTGGGTGCTCTCTACTCCGGCCTCCACCAGGTCTTGCTTGAGTTTGGCGCCGTCGACTGCTGCCTCGAGACGCATAACGTAAGCCCCGGGAACGACCGAGGATGGCAGCGCGAAGTAGGGCTCCATGCCGAACGGTCGCAGGCTTTGTGCAAACCACTGCCAGTTTTTCCTCCGGCTCTCGTTCCGACTTACGCCGATCTGGGTCGCCTTACGCAGTAGAGAAACGAGGAGAGCCTCGTGCCGGTTTGGGAGTGCCCCGGCCGCCCGCCTGGGATCGATATCTCGCCTGGAAGCGAGGACTCCGCCAAAAGGAATAGGGAAATGCTTCGTCAGACTGTAGATGGCATAGTCGCCGAAGCAACCAACGGGAGCACCTTCCATGCGCGACCCGAGAGCATACGCGCAGTCCTCGACGACTGGGATTCCTCTTGCTTGGCACTCGCCTATCATGCTCGAGTCGCAAGGGAAGCCGAACTCGTGGATGACGAGAGCCATTCTTGTTCTGGGCGTGAGCTGTCGCGACCACGCGCAAACAGCCTCAATCGTATCCGTCACACAGGAGCTTATATACGGGCCCTGGGTCGTCGTGACGATCAGGACCTCGTCGTCGCGCCCGAGGCGCTCCAGATTCAGGCAGGCCGAGATGGCCTCTCTGCCGCGCGCATAGAACCTCACCCAGTTCGCCCGGTTCAGCCATGCGGATGGCTCCTCCCAGGCAGAAGACATTTGATCAGCATGCACTGCTAGGAGAGTCTCGAGCATCGCAGCACTGAAAGGCGCGATCTGTATATGCGGACGCAGATGAGGCAGAGGCTCGTACAGAGGATTGAGTTCGTCCTGGTACGGGTTATTGCCAGCGGAAGTCTGCATGCGGTTGGCTAGGGCCTTCTGCAGAGTAGGTCTTCGCGGCGGTTGGCTAAAGGAAGGTCTGGTCTCTGTGGAACGATATAGCTGTCAAAGCCTGCCGCCCGCGCCCGCATCATGAGGCCGATTAGGACACTGTCGTCGATCGTCTCGAATTCCAGTGTATTGAATACGACCTCAGGCTCGGTATCGGTGCCGGTGAATGATCTGTGGAATGCTCTCCCGGCATCGCTGCTGAAGAACCGGCGGCGCATCGACTGATTGGGGATATCGGCCACGAGGAGTTGTCCCCCCGGTGCGAGCAGGTCGAGAGCTTTGTCGAGAAAGTCGAAGGGGTTCGCGTCGAGCACAACATAGTGGAGGACGCTGTACGCGATGACCACGTCCGCCTTGCCCGCCAGGTCCGACAGCGACGTAGCGGATTCCTGGGGAAATTGCCCGCCCACTTTGCGGACATGAGTCTCATCGGGCAGGCGCGCGAGGACCTCATCGGAATCCACGAGGACATGAAGATGCCCCATTTTTTTGCAGAGGGAGATGAGGTCGAAGACCAGGGCGCCGCACCCACAGCCGATGTCGACGACTCGGCGTGCCGGCGTGTCCAGGTTGGACAACTTCGCCCTGATGTCCTGCAAGATCGCGTCTTGGCGACCTTCAAGGTATGAATCGGGGGCGCCGACCCGCTCGTGGAGCGATAGACCCTCCTCAGTGGCGAGGGTTTTGAAATCGTCGTAATGCAGCTTTGCGAATCGGCTCGGATCGACCGGCATTGGGGCTCCTCCCACGACGCGGTCTCATCGGATCATCCCGACACGGATTCCCCAGGAGTTGCCCGCCCGCCGTACAGCGACGTTCGCGGTCTGCGATATTCACGAATCCTCCACAAGTACTCCACCCTGTATTAGAGCATGAGTGCTGTGGTGACGGGCCGGTACCGTTCGGACAGGGCGGTATCCTGCTCGACATCTCGTTGTGTGGTCCGGCCGCTGAAGGGGAGCTATGAAAACGGTCTCGGTCGTCGTCCCGGTGTACTACAACGCCGAATCGCTGCCGCTGCTGTTCACGGAACTGCAAAAAGTCGAGGGGCAGCTTCACGAGCGCGACTGCCCCATGGAACTGATCTTCGTGGACGACGGTTCGGGCGACGATTCGATGATCGAGTTGATGAAGATCAAGCAGCAGCGCCCGGATACCCGGGTGGTCAAGCTGACGCGCAACTTCGGCGGCGTACATTCCTGCAAAATAGGGCTGAACTATGTTACCGGCGACTGCACAATGTGGCTGAATGCTGACCTGCAAGACCCGCCGGAACTGGTGATCGAGATGACCGATCAATGGCTGGCGGGGTCGAAGTTCGTAATTGCGCTGCGCGAAAGCCGGGTCGATCCACCGCTGACGACATTCTTCGCCGGAATTTATCACTGGCTGGTCAGGAAAATGATCAGCAAGGATTACCCGAAAGGCGGCATCGACATACTGCTGATGGACGCGGCACTGGTACCCCACATCCGCGACAGCAGCAAGAACATGAACCCCGCATTGCTGGCGCATTGGCTGGGCTACAAACCCGCGACCGTCCCTTACGAGCGGCGGAAACGGCAACACGGCAAGTCGCGCTGGACGTTCGCCAAGAAGCTGACCTATTTCATCGACTCGATCCTCGGCTTCTCGGTGCTGCCGATCCGGATTATCTCGCTGACCGGGTTCATCGTCTCGCTGCTGTCGTTCGCCTATGGAGCGTACATCGTGATCACCACGAGCTTGGGCTACCGGGAGGTGGCAGGCTTCGCGACGCTGGTCGCGCTGATCACCTTCCTGCTGGGCGTGGTGATCATCATTCTGGGCATTATCGGGGAATACCTGTGGCGGATTTTCGATGAAGTCACCACACGACCGGAAGCCGTGGTCGATGAGGTTTATTGAGCGCGAGCCCGTCCGCTTCGTCCTCGCGGGCGGCTTGAACTCCGTCGTCACTTACGCCGCCTATCTGGTGCTGCTACCGCTGATCGGGTACGCCATCGCGTACAGCGTGACCTACGCCGGCGGCGTTTTCTTCGCCTACTACTTGAGCGCGCGGCTTGTGTTCCGGCGCCCGCTGCGGTGGCGACACGCGGTTCAGTATCCGCTGGTCTACGTCCTGCAATACGGGTTAGGGATCACGCTGATGACGGCGTTCATCGAGGGCTTGCACCTCCACGCCGAATATGTGCCGGCGCTGGTGATCGTGATCACGCTGCCGTTCACGTTTTGGCTGGCCCGGTGGATTATCAAGCGAGAAAAGAAGACCGGCTTCACCCCTGACCCCTCCCTGAATTCAGAAGGAGGAGCGAACACGTCCGTGTCTGGCAAGTAATTATAGGTTCACCCCCGAGTTGCGCAGCTGATATAAGTCACATGGGCGGATCCAGATTGGCGTTCGTACTGGTCAGGGTGGCCCGGTACAAGCAGGAACGCCTGCGCGAACCTTTCGGCTACTCATAACCAGCGGGCCAGCCAACCCTGGCCCTCGCACCCACATAGAAATATAGACAGGGGCACTTCGCCGACCGCATCCTCAAAAAAGCCGACCGTTAACAACTTTCAAACACCGTCCACCCTGCCATCATTCGTCCCTCCGAGCTGCTGCGCCGTCGGCGCCGCAAACACGCGAAGTATGCTCGAGATCACGGACGCAGCCCCTTCTGTTATCGGTGAAACGCCCGGCAGGCATCAATCACCCGGCGGCCTTGGTCGAGCAGGGCGGCGAGCCGTTGGGCAGGAGTGTCGAGATCCAGCGTGGGTCTGGGGCGCCGGTTAAGCATGTCTTGGATGCGTTTGAGGTCGGCCTTGGTGTAACCGCTTAGGTCGGTGCCTTTCTCGAACCAGAACCGCAAGAGCCGGTTGGTGTTCTCGTTGCTGCCGCGCTGCCAGGGTGAGTGCGGATTGCAGAAGTACACCGGGGTGTCGAGCCGCAGCTGGATCTGTTTCCAGTTGGCCATTTCGCTGCCGCGATCTCAGGTGATGGACCGCCGCAGATGTTCGGGAAGATCGGCCATGGCCGCGATCATCGCGGTGGCCACGGTCTCGGCGGTGTGATCGGCGGGCAGGTGCAGCAGCATCGTGAAACGGGTGGCACGCTCCACCAGGGTGCCGATCGCGCTGGAGCCGCCTACACCGAGAAGCAGATCACCCTCCCAGTGCCCGGGCACGGCCCGATCGGCCACTTCCGCTGGACGGTCGCTAATGGTGAACTCTTCGCCGCTGCTAAAGACCCCGCGGCGAGTGTTGGGGCCACGGTGCTTGCGGGATGCCCGCTTCGTCGATAGGCACTTGTGCAGGTCTGCGCGCAGACTGCCACGGGCTTGCACATACAGGCACTTATAGATGGTCTCGTGGCTCACCCTCCTCAGCTTGTCATCGCGGTGATCGCCGGCCAACACCTCAGCGATTAACTTCGGGCTCCAACCCTGGTCCATCCACGCCTCGATGACCGCGCACAGCGGGTTGTCCTTGAGCTTGAATGGCTTAGGTCGACAGGCTCGTTCGGCCGCACGGGCATGGGCCACCAAGGCGTGATAATCCCCATCAGGGTTGCGGTTGCGGCGAAGCTCGCGCCACACCGTGGCCCGGTCACGCCCTATCCGGCGGGCGATCTCGGGGGGACTTAGGCTGGCGTCGCGCCCCCGCATGATCTCGATGCGCTCCGGGCCGCTGAGTCGATGCCCCCGTCCACCTGGTCGCGACCAATCCCCGGGGTTGGCCAAACCACAAGCCCTGCCTTTGCGTAGCGTCATCCCTCCAGCATCGCGCCACCACCAGTAGGCAGCGTTGTAGTGCACCCCAACCGCGCAGGCTGCCTGTCGGATACTCGCACCCTGACAGACCCGGTCGAAAAACTCCCGCCGTACCAACCTCGACCACGGATAACCACTCGGCATCGCAACCTCCAACACCCGGACGTTGCACTGACCGTATGAATCCGCCGGCCGAAAAGTCGCCACAGTTTCACGCTCGGCGCCAGAAGGTCAGTGGAACTGACCCTCTTCGGTCGAGCCGGCCAGAGCGGTCGTCGACGAGGTCGGGTCCACCGTGGTGGCGATGCGGTCGAAGTAACCGGCACCGACCTCGCGCTGGTGCTTGGTCGCGGTGTAACCGCGCTCCTCGGCGGCGAACTCGCGCTCCTGCAGCTCGACGTAGGCGCTCATCTGGTTGCGGGCGTAGCCGTAAGCCAGGTCGAACATCGAGTAGTTCAGCGCGTGGAAGCCAGCCAGCGTGATGAACTGGAACTTGAATCCCATTGCACCAAGCTCTTTTTGGAACCTTGCGATGGTCGAGTCGTCGAGGTGCTTGCGCCAGTTGAACGACGGCGAGCAGTTGTAGGCCAGCAACTGGTCCGGGAACTCGCTCTTGACGCCCTCGGCGAACTTGCGGGCCAGCTCCAGGTCCGGCGTACCGGTCTCCATCCAGATCAGGTCGGAGTACGGCGCGTAGGCCTTGGCCCGAGCGATGCACGGCTCCAGGCCGTTCTTCACCCGGTAGAAGCCCTCGGCGGTGCGCTCACCGGTGATGAACGGGCGGTCGCGCTCGTCGACGTCGGAGGTGATCAGCGTGGCCGCCTCGGCGTCGGTGCGGGCGATGACAACCGTCGGCACGCCGGCAACGTCGGCGGCCAGGCGGGCGGAAGTCAGCGTGCGGATGTGCTGCTGGGTCGGGATCAGCACCTTGCCACCGAGGTGACCGCACTTCTTCTCCGAAGCCAGCTGGTCTTCCCAGTGCGAACCGGCGACACCGGCGGCGATCATGGCCTTCTGCAGTTCGTAGACGTTCAGCGCGCCACCGAAGCCGGCCTCACCGTCAGCGACGATCGGGGCGAGCCAGTTCTCGACGGACGTGTCGCCCTCGACCTTGGCAATCTCGTCGGCCCGCAGCAGTGCGTTGTTGATGCGGCGCACCACCTGCGGCACCGAGTTGGCCGGGTACAGGCTCTGGTCGGGATAAGTGTGGCCGGACAGGTTCGCGTCGCCCGCGACCTGCCAACCCGACAGGTAGATGGCCTTCAGGCCGGCGCGGACCTGCTGCACCGCCATGTTTCCGGTCAGGGCGCCCAGCGCGTTGACGAACTCCAGGTCGTGCAGCTGGCTCCACAGCACCTCTGCGCCGCGTCGGGCCAGGGTGTGCTCCTCGACCACGCTGCCCTGCAGGGCGACGACGTCGGCAGCTTTGTAAGTACGGGTGATGTCCTTCCAGCGCGGGTTGGTGTCCCAGTCGTGCTGGATCTGTTCGGCGCTCCTCGGCGTGCCAACGCTAGACATTGCGGTGCTCCTCAAGGTTGTTGATCTGAGAACCCGGATTTCCAGGCTTGTTAAGGCCCTCAGCATCTTTGCTGATCTGCTAAGTCGAAGATGGCACAGGTTAGCTTCGCAGGTCCACCCATTTCAGTTGCCAACTTTGGCTAGGAGTTCGCGCAGTTTTGCAAAGCTTGCGAAGGTAGGTGCTAACTGAAACGGTTCAGTTGCTACCGGCCAGTAACTTAAATTCGCAGGTCAGGCGGGCGTTTGCAGGACGGGCGTACGGTTAGAGCGCGAAGATCGAAGCGACCGCTTTGGTCTCGTCGTCGACGGCATATGTGAGCGTTCTAACAGCGCGATCAGCCAGGTCAGCGCCGAATCGATCGGTCGATCCGGCCGGATGCACGTGCGAGATGATCTCCAGCTTGTCGCCCAGTGCCACCGGGGCGTCGTGCTCGATGGTCACCCGCAGCGGCGCTTTGAGCAGGTCCGGGCACGACGCGAGGTAGTCCTCGATCACACTCCAGTACACGGAGTTGTTCATGTGGTCGAACAGGTCGATGTCGGTGACTCGAACCGGAAACTCGTGGATCTCCGTGGCATCGTCACGACCGCCGGCGGTCAGATACGCCTTCCACCGCAGCCGGTCGATATCAGTGGTGGCCCGCAGGCCCTCGAGAAAGTCGTCGGCGATCCGCGACGGCATCTCGGTGTCGCGGTTGATGTTGATCCAAAAGGCCTCGGACTCCATGAGGCCGCGCCCGCGCTTCCCATCTATACGGACGCGCATCTCACACCAGCGGTTCGATGTTCCGGAACACCACCGGCGCATCCGCAGCATGTCGCCGAACTCGACGGGACGGATCAGGTCGACCATCGTCCGGCGGACAATCCACAGCGGATGAGTTTCCTCAAACCCCATCTCGCGCAACTGATCCTGGCCAATGTCCTGGATATGACGGGCGGCCGCGTCGAAGCGCAGCCGACCCTCGCGGTCGATGTCGGCGACGCGCAGCGGCCACTCACGATCGAAGACGTCCGGATGGCCGTCCGGGACCGGCATCATCACTTTGTCCAGGGTCACGGTTTCACTCCCCGCTGCTGCTCATGCTGGCCCGATCCGTCGCGCTGCTAGACGGCCTAGCTTAGGCTCCCCCAAGCGAGAATCATGCCAAACGACCTCGCCGCGGCGCCAATCCCGAACGTGCTGCCAACTCTGCAAATCATGTCTTAGCAACGCAGGTAGGCTGGCCAGGTGTCCAAGACGTTCGTCGGCTCACGGGTTCGGCAGCTGCGCAACGAGCGCGGCTTCAGCCAGGCCGCGCTGGCGCAGATGCTGGAGATCTCGCCGAGCTATCTCAACCAGATCGAGCACGACGTGCGGCCCCTGACTGTGGCCGTGCTGCTGCGGATCACCGAAGTCTTCGGGGTCGACGCCACGTTCTTCGCCTCGCAGGACGACACCCGGCTGGTCGCCGAACTGCGCGAAGTGACGATGGACCGCGATCTGGACATTGATGTCGACCTGCCCGAAATCGCCGAGATCGTCAACGGGCATCCGGGGTTTGCGCGGGCCATGGTCAACCTGCATCGCCGCTACCGGATCACCACCGCCCAGCTGGCGGCCGCCACCGAGGAGCGGTTCTCCGACGGCAGCGGCAGCGGGTCGATCACCATGCCGCATGAAGAGGTGCGCGACTACTTCTACCAGCGCCAGAACTATCTGCACGAGCTGGACACCGTGGCCGAAGACCTGACCACCCGGATGCGGATGCACCACGGCGATCTGGCCGGCGAGTTGGCCCGCCGGCTTACCGAGGTGCACGGCGTGCACATCAACAAGCGCATCGACCTCGGCGACACCGTGCTGCACCGCTACGACCCGGCGTCCAAGACGCTGGAGATCAGCAACCACCTCTCGTCGGGCCAGCAGGTGTTCAAGCTGGCCGCCGAGCTGGCGTATCTGGAATTCGGCGACCTCATCGACAGCATGGTTACGGAAGGCAAGTTCACCAGCGACGAGTCGCGCACCCTGGCCCGGCTCGGGCTGGCGAACTACTTCGCCGCGGCCGCGGTTCTGCCCTACCGGCAGTTCCACGACGTCGCGGAGAACTTCCGTTACGACATCGAGCGGCTCTCGGCGTTCTACTCGGTGAGCTACGAGACCATCGGACACCGGCTGTCCACTCTGCAGCGGCCGTCGATGCGGGGCGTCCCGTTCTCATTCATCCGGGTCGACCGCGCCGGGAACATGTCAAAACGCCAGTCGGCCACCGGTTTTCACTTCTCTTCCAGCGGCGGCACCTGCCCGCTGTGGAACGTCTACGAGACCTTCGCCAACCCGGGCAAGATCCTGGTGCAGATCGCCCAGATGCCCGACGGCCGTAATTATATGTGGGTGGCCCGCACCGTCGAGCGGCGGGCATCACGGTATGGTCAGCCCGGTAAAACCTTCGCGATCGGGCTGGGCTGCGAACTCCGGCACGCCCACCGGCTCATCTACTCGGAAGGACTCGACTTGTCCGGGGATATCGCAACACCGATCGGCGCGGGCTGCCGAGTCTGCGAACGCGACAACTGCCCACAACGGGCGTTCCCCGCTCTGGGCCGCGCACTCGACCTCGACGAGCACCGCAGCACGGTTTCGCCCTACCTGGTGAAGCAAGTATGACCCGCACCGACGAGACGGGTCAGGTCGGTCGCATCCCGTCGGGGCGGTTTCGCGACCTGGGGTTGATCAATTGGATTTTGGCAAAGTCCGCCGCCCGTACGGTCGGCGCGCCGCAGATGCACCTGTTCGCCACGTTGGGTCAGCACAAGCGGCTGTTCTTGGCGATGATGCCCTATTCCGCCCTATTGCTGCGCGGCCGATTGCCGCGCCGCGACACCGAGTTGGTGATCCTGCGGGTCGCGCATCTGCGCGGTTCCGAATACGAGCTGCAGCATCACCGCATGATGGGGCGCCGTCGCGGACTCGACGACCAGACCCAGCAGACGATCTTCGCCTGGCCGGGCCAGACGGAAGGCCTCACCGACCGGCAGCACGCGCTGCTGCGCGCCACCGACGAGTTCATCAACAATCGCGCGATCAGCGACGAGGTCTGGCAGCAGCTGTCCAGCCACCTCGATCGGCGTCAGCTCATCGAATTCTGCATGCTTGCAGGGCAATACGACGGTCTGGCCGCCACCATGTCGGCCCTTGACATTCCGCTGGATCACCCTCGGTAGCGTCAGGTCACAGGTAGGTAAAGGCCAACACGGCCAAGGACCCCACGACCGGAAGAACTGGCAGCGCAAAGGCAAACGACGCCAGCACGTAGTTACGCCGCCGCCGCAGCCGCTGTCCCCATAGCACCGCCCACAGCGCGAAAGCCGCCGAGAGCGCCAACACAATCAGGCTCCACAGACTCACCGTGGTGAGGTACTGTCCGATCGAAATCGCCACCAGCCACAGGAGATAACCGACGATCGCTCCGCCGATGGCGGCCCAAATCGACTCGGTACGCACTGGGTTAGAAGTTGATCATGTGGCCGGTCAGGCCGTGGAAGCACTCTTGCAACGCCTCCGACATCGTCGGGTGGGCATGGACGTTGCGTGCCAACTCGTATGCGGTCAGATCCCACTTCTGCGCCAGCGTCAACTCCGGCAGCAGCTCCGAGACGTCGTGACCGATCAGGTGCCCGCCCAGCAGCTCGCCGTGTTTGGCGTCGGCGACGAGTTTGACGAAACCGCTGGGATCGCCGAGGCCGTGCGCCTTGGCGTTGGCGGTGAACGGGAACTTGGCGACCTGAACGTCATAACCCTCGTCGCGGGCCTGCTCCTCGGTGAGTCCGAAGCTGGCCACCTGCGGCTGGCAGAATGTCGCGCGCGGCAGCATGCGGTAGTCCCCGAGAGCCAAAGTCTCTGCGCCGGCGATGGTTTCGGCCGCCACCACACCCTGAGCCTCGGCGACGTGGGCTAGCTGCAGCAGCCCGGTGACGTCGCCGATGGCGTAGATGTGGTTGACGTTGGTCTGCATGTAGTCGGTGATCCCGATGGCTTTGCGGTCGGTCAGCGCGACCCCGACGTTGTCCAACCCGTAGCCTTCGACGTTGGGCGCAAACCCAATGGCCTGCAACACCTTTTGCGCTTTGACCTCCTCCGACGTGCCGTCCTTGCTGACGGTCACGGTGACGACGGACCCGTCGTCGGCGATCGATTCGACTTTGGTGCCGGTGAGGATTTTGACGCCGAGCTTCTTGAACTGCTTCTCGATCTCCTTGGACACCTCGGCGTCTTCGCTGGGCAGCGCGCGCGGCAAGAATTCGACGATGGTCACGTCGACGCCGTAGTTGTTCAGCACATAGCCGAATTCCATGCCGATGGCACCTGCGCCGGCGATCACGATCGATTCCGGGAGTTCCCGGGAAAGAATCTGCTCTTCGTAGGTGACGACATTCGCCGACAGCGACGTGCCGGGAACGAGCCGGGTGCTGCTGCCGGTGGCGATGATCGCGTTGTCGAAGGTGACCGTTACTGGATTTTCAGCACCACCATCGTTGAGTTCGACCGCCAGCGTGTGGGCGTCGGTGAATCTGCCGTACCCGTGGATCTCGGTGATGTTGTTCTTCTTCATCAGGAAATGCACACCGGCGACCCGGCCCTCGGCCACTTTGCGGCTTCGGTCATAAGCGACGCCGTAGTCGAATGTCGCCTCGCCGTTGATGCCAAAGGTCTTGGCTTCCTTGCTGAAGATGTGGACGAGTTCGGCGTTGCGCAGCAAGGCCTTCGACGGGATGCAGCCGACGTTGAGACAGACTCCGCCCCAGTATTTAGGTTCGACGACGGCCGTGTTCAATCCCAGCTGTGCGGCGCGGATAGCCGCTACGTATCCGCCGGGTCCGGCTCCGAGGACGACAACGTCATAGTGGGTCACGGCCCCTACCCTAACGGCTCGGCACCCATCGTCAGCTGGCCAGCCATTTTTCGACGTTCTGGTCATAATCGCTGGCGACGTGCAGGCTGCGGCCCGGCCCGCGGGTAAGCCATCCACGGGCGAGGAACACGCTGGTGATCGCGGCGGGCAGCGCCCCGGCCAGGTGAACACGCCGATCGGTCCAGTCGATGCACGAGCGGGCGAACACCCGCCGGCTTGCCCGCAGTGTCGCCAGGTCGATGCCCAGCTCGTCGAGCAACTGCTGTCCGCGGTCGGTGAGCTCGTGGTCGCGCTGGTCGAGGCGGCGGACTGCCCCGGCAGCCAGCAGGCGGTCGCGGAGCTGCACGCCGCGCCGTCCGGCAAGGTGGTCGTAACAGGTCCGCGCCTCGAACAGCGCACGGGCGGCGCGATGTTGACTCAGCGAGCGGACCGGAGCCGGTGGCGCGATCTGGGCGATGGCCTCCAGCACCGTGGCCACCTCCGGGTTGACGATCTCGTGGTATCGATGCCGGCCTTGGACTCGGACCTTGATCAACCCGCCGTCGGTCAGTCGGCGCAGGTGCACCGACGCGGTGGCGGGATGCACTCCGGCCCGCCGGGCCAGCTCTCCCGCCGGCAGCGCCCGGCCGCCGGCCAGGGCCGCGAGCATCGCCGCCCGCGCGGGATCTTCGATCAAGTCAGCGATTGAGGCGAGGTCGCGATCGGCCGGCAGATAGGAGGCCGAGGTGTCGCTCACCCCGCCAGCCTTGCATAGCCTCCGCTGGCCGGCTCAGTACGGGATGATGCCCATCAGGCACTGACCCTGGCTGTGGTCACAGTAGAACGCGCCGTAGAACGGGGCCGCGGCGAGGACCGATGCGAACACCGCCGAGATCATCGCGATCGCCAACGCTGACACCAGCGGCCGGTCGGGCACCATCGCCAGCATCAAGCCTGCGACCATGCACACGACGACGTAGACCAAAACGACAAAGACAACCACGGTCTTGTGTTTGGAGTGGTCCTGGGTCCACCAGTAGTACAGGCCGGCACCTATCGCCGCCGCCGGAGCCCACACCGCCAAGAGCATCAGAAATAACTGCCACCACTTCAAGTAGTGGTACCGGCCGGGCACGGTGATGGGCGGCGCCGGCGCGTGCAGCGGCCCGGACGGCGGCGCGTCGTCCGTCGCAGCCTGTTCCGCCGGGGCGGGGGTGCTCGCCGGCTCCTCAGTTATTTCCGTCGCCGATGTGTCGGAACCTCGACGCCACCATCGGCGTCGCCGAGCCTTCGGTTCCGGCTCGATATACGCCGGTTCGGCCTTGGGGTGCGCGCCGGTGTCGAAGGTCGGCGTGTAGGGCTCGGTCTTCGGCAGTGATTCGCTGTCCACAATGTCCTCGTCAGGCAGGGGTGGTCACCTCGATCACGGTGAGCACACCGAACCATCCCGGCGCGAGCGCCAGAAGGAACACACCCAGCGCCGTCAGCCATCGGCGTCGGGACAACAGGATCACCAGCAGACCGATGGCGCTGGGGAGTCCCACCACCAGCGCGATGACGACATCTGGCCGGACGCGGGCCGAAACCAGCACCGCGGCCGCTGTTCCGGCCAGCACCCCGACCGCGACGCCGACCAGCATTGCGCTGGTCAGCAGCCAGGTCCGCGGCAGCGGTATCACGCTTTGACGATAACGCCGCGGGCGCCTGCTACCGCTTTACCTCCGCGGCGCGCCCTGCGGGTACTGCGCAAGCGTCAGCGGCGGCAGCCACCACCGGCGCGCGCGCCGGCGGACGCTCGCCGCGTTCGTAGTCGGCGCCGGTGATCACCGGGGTAGCCGCGAGCTCAGCGTTCTCGTCGTCGCTGAAAGCGCGCGCGCGGGACAAAAACCGCATCCCCTCGGGTGCTTCCAGGCTGAAGCCGCCGCCGCGGCCGGGCACCACGTCGATGACAAGCTGGGTGTGCTTCCAGGCCTGGAACTGGGGCCCGGAGATCCACACCGGCACCCCGGCGCCGACGTCCAACACGCACAGCAGCACGTCGCGGTCACCGACGATGAAGTCCCCATCCGGATAGCACATCGGCGAGGACCCGTCGCAGCAGCCGCCGGACTGATGGAACATCACCGGACCGTGCCTGTCCTGTAGCGCGCCGAGCAACGTGGCGGCAGCGAGGGTAATCACCACCCGCGGGGGCATCGGGAGACCCTTAATCAAAAGAAACCTTGCGCCTTATTGGAGTAGGACACCATCAGGTTCTTGGTCTGCTGATAGTGGTCGAGCATCATCTTGTGGTTCTCCCGGCCGATACCGGATTGCTTGTAGCCGCCGAATGCCGCGTGCGCCGGGTAGACGTGGAAGCAGTTGACCCAGACCCGGCCGGCCTGGATGTCGCGGCCCGCTCGGTAGGCGGTGTTGCCGTCGCGGCTCCACACCCCCGCACCCAGACCATAGAGGGTGTCATTGGCGATTGAGATCGCGTCGTCGTAGTCCTTGAACGACGTCACCGCCACCACCGGCCCGAAAATCTCCTCCTGGAAGATCCGCATCTTGTTGTTGCCCGCGAAGATGGTCGGCTGCACGTAGTAGCCGCCGGAGAGGTCACCACCCAGCTCGGCGCGCTCCCCGCCGCAAAGGACCCTCGCGCCTTCATCTTTGCCGATTTCGATGTAGGACAACACCTTTTCCAGCTGGTCGTTCGAGGCCTGCGAGCCAATCATCGTCTCGGTGTCCAACGGGTCACCCTGCCGAACCGCCTTGGTGCGGATGGCAGCCAGTTCCAAAAACTCGTCGTAAATGTCTGCCTGGACCAGGCTGCGCGACGGGCAGGTGCACACTTCGCCCTGGTTGAGGGCGAACATCGTGAAGCCTTCCAGCGCCTTGTCCTGGAAGTCGTCGTGGGCGGCCATCACGTCGGAGAAGAAGATGTTGGGGCTCTTGCCGCCCAGTTCCAGGGTGACCGGGATCAGATTCTGCGACGCGTACTGCATGATCAGTCGCCCGGTGGTGGTCTCCCCGGTGAACGCGATCTTGGCGATCCGGTTGCTCGACGCCAGCGGCTTGCCGGCCTCGGCGCCGAACCCGTTGACGACGTTGACCACGCCGGCCGGCAACAGATCGCCGATCAGCGACATCAGATACAGCACCGACGCCGGGGTCTGCTCGGCGGGCTTGAGCACCGCCGCATTGCCGGCGGCCAGCGCCGGCGCCAGCTTCCAGGTGGCCATCAGGATCGGGAAGTTCCACGGGATGATCTGCCCCACCACACCCAGCGGCTCGTGGAAGTGATAGGCGACGGTGTCCTCGTCGATCTGGCTCAGCGTGCCCTCTTGGGCGCGGATCGCTGCAGCGAAATAGCGGAAATGATCCACCGCCAGCGGGATGTCGGCGGCCAGCGCCTCCCGGATCGGTTTGCCGTTGTCCCAGGTTTCGGCCAGCGCCAGCGACTCGCGGTTCTGCTCGATACGGTCCGCGATCTTGTTCAAGATCGCGGCCCGCTCGGCGGGGGCGGTCTTACCCCACCCCGGTGCCGCCGCGTGCGCGGCGTCGAGCGCCTTGTCGATGTCGGCCTCGTCGGAGCGCGGCACTTCGCAGAAAGTTTGGCCGGTGATCGGCGTTGGGTTCTCGAAATACCGGCCACCCACCGGTGCTACCCACTCGCCCCCGATGAAGTTGTCGTACCGCGATTCATACGACATCAGCGCCCCAGCGGAACCCGGACGTGCGTAGACGGTCATAGGGTCAGCTCCTCGTTTGACGGTGTTATACAGATCACAGTACCGCCGCCGTCACAATCTCTTTATGACGAGCCCCGGGCCCGACGACCCGCAGCTATGGCTGGAGGACATCCTCGGCGAGGACGCGCTGGACTGGGTGCGCGCCCGCAACGAGCCAACGGTGGCCGAGTTCTCCGGCGAGCAGTTCGAGCGAATGCGCACCGAGGCACTCGAGGTGCTCGACACCGATGCCCGGATCCCCTACGTGCGCCGTCGCGGCGACTATCTGTACAACTTCTGGCGCGACGCAGCCAACCCGCGCGGGCTGTGGCGGCGGACCACACTGGACAGCTACCGCAGCGATAGCCCGGACTGGGATGTGCTGATCGACGTGGACGGACTGGCTCGCGCTGACGACGAGAACTGGGTGTGGGCCGGCGCCAACGTCATCGAACCCGATCACACGCGGGCCCTGATCAGCCTGTCCCGTGGCGGCTCAGACGCCGCTATCGTGCGTGAATTCGACATGGCCACACGCGAATTCGTCGACGGAGGGTTCGCCCTTGCGGAGGCTAAGTCCGGATTCAGCTGGGTCGACCCGGACACTCTGTTGATTGGCACCGACTTCGGCGCTGACTCGCTGACCGAATCCGGCTACCCGCGCATCGTCAAGCGATGGCGCCGTGGGCAACCGGTGGAGGATGCGCAGACGGTGTTCGAAGGTTCGCCCAGCGACGTCATCGCGGCCGCGGGGGTCGACCGCACGCCCGGCTTCGAGCGGACGATGCTGCGACGGGCCCTCGACTTCTTCAACGACCAGGTGTACGAGCTGCGCGGTGACGAACTGATCCGCATCGATGCGCCCACCGACGCGTCGATATCGGTGCACCGGCAGTGGCTGCTGATCGAGCTGCGCACCGACTGGATCACCGGTAGCGCCAGCTATAGCGCGGGCTCGCTGCTAGCCGCAGACTATGACGAATTCCTGGCTGGCACAGCACAGTTGCACGTTGTATTCGAGCCCGACGCGCACACCAGCCTGCTGCACTACGCCTGGACCCGCGACCGGCTCGTCGTGGTCACGCTGGCCGATGTGGCCAGCCGCGTCGAGATCGTCACACCGGGCACCTGGCAGCGTCGACCGCTGACCGATGTGCCGGCCAATACCAACACTGTTATCGCCGCAGCCGACGACACCGGCGACGAAATCTTCTTGGATTCCAGCGGATTCACGACGCCGTCGCGGCTACTGCACGGGGCCGTCGACGGACTGCTGGAACAGATCAAATCCGCGCCAGCTTTCTTCGACACCGAAGGCATCACCGTCGCACAGCATTTCGCTACGTCAAAGGATGGCACCTCGATCCCGTATTTCGTGGTGCGCCCGCGGGACGCGACTGGACCCGGTCCGACGCTGCTCGGCGGCTACGGCGGATTCGAGGTCGCCCGCACCCCCGGGTACGACGGCGTATTGGGCCGGCTGTGGCTGGCGCGGGGCGGCACCTTTGTGCTGGCCAACATCCGCGGCGGTGGCGAGTACGGCCCCAGCTGGCACACCCAGGCGATGCGCGCGGGCCGTCACCTGGTCGCCGAGGACTTTGCCTCGGTAGCAACCGATTTGGTGGACCGCGGTATCACCACTGTGCAGCAACTCGGCGCGCAGGGCGGTAGTAACGGAGGTCTGCTGATGGGCATCATGCTGACCAAGTACCCAGAGTTGTTCGGCGCGCTGGTCTGCCAGGTGCCGTTGCTGGACATGCGCCGCTTCCATCTACTGCTGGCGGGCGCGTCCTGGGTTGCCGAGTACGGCAACCCAGACGATCCGGATGATTGGGAGTTCATCGCCGAATACTCCCCCTACCACAATATTTCGGCTGACATCGATTACCCGCCGGTGCTGATCACCACGTCGACCCGTGACGACCGGGTGCATCCGGGTCATGCCCGCAAAATGACGGCGGCACTGGAAGGCGCGGGCCATCGGGTCTGGTATTACGAGAACATCGAGGGCGGCCACGCCGGTGCCGCCGACAACGCGCAGACCGCGTTCAAGTCCGCGCTCAGTTTCGCGTTCCTGTGGCGGATGTTGGGCACTTGATAGATCAACTAAGGGCTAGCGAGCTGCTGGCGTCACTTCCGCCACAGCCGACGCGAAATAACCTTTTTGGCACATGTTGGAAAAAATTGGGCGTTTCGGCTTTCCTGACGGTCAGCTAAGGCGTACCTTAAATGCACCTAAGAAAGACATGTGGGAAAGGTTAGGGGCGGGAGGTCGAGATGACTCCACTCATGGTGGCATGCTTTTTCATCGCAGCTCCGGTCGCCGGGCTTGGCTTGCTCGAGTTACAGACACGGCTTGAGCGCTGGGATCAGCGGCGGCACGCTGACGATTAGTGTCGGCACCCGGTAGCGCCGGCACCTGAGTTGGGCTGTCAGCATTCGGTTGTGCCTGCTGCTCAATTCGAAACATTGCTGTACGAGACGGCCGGGCCGGTCGCCACCATCACGTTGAACCGCCCCGACCACACCTCAACACCATCGTTCCGCCCATGCCCGACGAAATCGAGGGCGCCGTCAGCCTGGCCGAACGGGATCCGGAAATCAAGGTCATCGTGCTGCGCGGCGCTGGCCGGGCGTTCTCCGGCGGATACGACTTCGGCGATGGCCTCTTGAACAATGGGATCAGGAACGGCACGCTGACGATTGATATCGACAATCGGACCCTAAGGGCGGAGCCATGACTGTAAACACCGTCGACGCCGGACCCAAGCAGATCAGCCGCTCGGTCGAAGTGAATGCCCCGGCCAGCGAGCTGTTTGCGATCGTCGCCGATCCGCGCCGCCATCGCGAGCTCGACGGGTCTGGGCTGGTCCGAGACAACATCCGCGGACCCGAGCGTCTTGGCCCGGGTGCGCAGTTTTCGACCAAGATGGCGATGTACGGGCTGCCCTATCGCATTACCAGCAAGGTGACCGCTTTCAAGCCCGACGAACTCATCGAGTGGGCCCATCCCCTCGGGCACCGGTGGCGGTGGGAGTTCGCCGCCGTGACGCCAACCAGCACGCGGATCACCGAAACATTCGATTACCGCGAGGCCGCACCGCCCGCGCAGTGGCTGAGGTTCTACGGGGTGACCGGTTTCGCCAAGCGCAACGCCGCGGCCATCGAAGAAACGCTAGGTCGACTCCGCGACCGCTACAGCGGCTGACGCGGGTCTGCTGGACATAGCCTCGTCAAACGACTTCGCTTGGGCTATGCCCACACCCGAATTCGAGACGCTGCTGTACACGACAGCCGGTCCGGCCGCCACCATCACGTTGAACCGTCCGGACCAGCTCAACACCATCGTGCCGCCCATGCCCGACGAGATCGAGGCCGCCGTCGGCCTGGCCGAGCGGGACCAGGACATCAAGGTGATCGTGCTGCGCGGCGCCGGTCGCGCCTTTTGCGCCGGCTACAACTTCGGAGGCGGCTTCCAGCACTGGGACGACTACATGAACACCGACGGGCGCTGGGATCCGGGCAAGGATTTCGCGATGGTCACCGCCCGGACGGGACCGCATCAGAAGTTCATGGCGATCTGGCGGGCCACCAAACCGGTGATCGCTCAGTTGCACGGCTGGTGCGTCGGCGGGGGCAGCGATTACGCACTGTGCGCCGACATCGTGATCGCCAGCAATGACGCGGTAATCGGCACCCCGTACAGCCGGATGTGGGGGGCCTATCTGACCGGGATGTGGATGTATCGGCTAAGCATGGCCAAGGCGAAGTGGCACTCGCTGACCGGCCGGCCGTTGACCGGCGTGCAGGCCGCCGAAATCGAGCTGATCAACGAGGCAGTGCCATTCGAGCGACTCGAGGCGCGGGTCGCCGAGATCGCCGCCGAGCTAGCGCAAATCCCGTTATCGCAATTGCGGGCGCAAAAGCTGATCGTCAACCAGGCCTACGAGAACATGGGCCTGGCGTCCACCCAGATGCTGGGCGGCATTCTCGACGGCCTGATGCGCAACACCCCCGAAGCGCTCGACTTCGTCCAGACCGCCGCCACCGAGGGTGTCCGGGCCGCGGTCGGGCGCCGCGACGGGCCGTTCGGTGACTATAGCCAGGCACCGCCGGAGCTGCGGCCCGATCCATCACACGTCATCACGCCGTGACAGCTGACTCAGTCGTCCTGGATTGGCGATCAGCCGTAGGTGAAGGAAAACACCTGCAGCCCTTTGCTGCAGCGCACGTCAAGCAGTCCGCGGGCAAGGTCGTTGCGGTCGACGATCTGGTGTGAGGTTGGCGGCCCACTGACCGGCACCGTGGTCGTCTTCCCGTCGCGCGTCACCGTCAGATTCCCGTTTCCGCCGACGACGATGTAGACGTTTTTGGCGTAGTAGTTCAGCTCGATGCTCGACGTGTCGCTGTCGGCCATCGCGCCCTCGTAGTCGAGTGTCCACGGTCCCTGCAGGGCGAAGGTGTCGTTCGGCAATGCGGGCGGGTAGGTGAAGTTCGCCTGCCCCTTGTCGTAGACGCCGCTTCCGGCGTAGTTAACCATCTTGCCGACGCCGAAGTATGTCTCGGGAGTCAGACCGCGCTGCGGGGTGGTGTCGGGTGCGTCCACCGGCGGGGGCAGTGCGACTTTCGGTCGGGCGCTGGCGATCAGCTCACGGATCAGCTGCTCGGTGCCGTTGTAGTCGCCTTCGCCGAAATTGACGTGCCGCACGACACCGCTGGCATCGATCAGATATTCGGCCGGCCAGTACAGGTTGTGGTAGTTCGTCCACGTCGAGTAGCTGTTGTCCAGGGCGACCGGGTAGGTGATGCCGATGTCGGCGGCGCCTTTTTCGACGTTGCCGGTGACCTTTTCGAACGCATACTCCGGGGTGTGCACGCCGATAAGCTCGAAACCGTCGTCGTGGTAGGCCTTATACCAGCCTTCGACGTGCGGGATGGCGCGCTGGCAGTTGATGCAGGAGTAGGCCCAGAAGTCGACCAGCACCACCTTGCCCCGCAACGCGTGTAGGTCAATCGGCTTGTCCCCAGGGGTGTTCAGCCAGGCGGTGATGCCCTTGAGGTCGGGCGCGGTGCCGCAGTTCTGCAGCTGCGCGGAGCCGCTGGTGCAGTTCGACAACTCTTTGTTCTGGTCGTTGACAAGCCCGCCGAGGTTGAGCTCTTGCTGGATCTTTTGGTCGCTGCCCAACTTGTTCTGCAACGAGCTGGTGTAGTCCGGGATGGCCCGCTGCAGCGCCGCGGCCAGATTAAACACCAATGCCAACGCCAGCAGCAGGGTCACCACCCCCGCCGTGATGCGGATCTGGCGTTGGCGATGACGAAAAGCACTGATCCGCTTGGTAACTCGTTGGCCGGCCAGTGCGAAGAACAGCAGCGGCACCGCCGTGCCCAGTGCGAAGGCCACGGTGAGCACGACGACGGGCACACCGATGTTCGCGGTGGCGCCGGCCACCACAATCGCAGCCAGCACTGGGCCGGCGCATGGAACATAGAGCACGCCGAGCGTCAGGCCGAGACCAAACCCGTTGCTACGGGCGATGATCTGCTTTTGTGGGATGCGGGAGAACGGCCGCTCCAGCAGCTGCTCGAAGCGCGGGAAGATCAAGCCGAGACCGATTGCGACCAATGCGGCCAGCGCGACCCAGCGGATGGCATCCTGCGGCAGGTGCAGCAACGACAGCAAAGCCGAGCCGATCAGCGTGACCAGGCTGAAGCTCAGCACCAGGCCGCCGATCACCCGATATGGCCGCGAGACTTCATGTTTCGTCTTGACCGCGACCGCGCCGCCGGACGTGCCGGATGTGCCGGACGTGCCGGACGTGCCGGACGTGCCGGAGAAGAAGATCACCGGCAGCACCGGGAGGATACACGGCGAGATGCCAGTAATCAGCCCTCCGACCAGACCGATCAGCGCCAGCGACAACATATTCACTATTCGCTACCACACTCCTCGTGGATTACTGGCTGGGCGGGGTCAGCACGGTGTCGATCATGTACACCGTCGCGTTGGCGGTGTGCACGCCTCCGCATACCAGCCCGGCATCGTCGACTTTGAGGCCGTTCCCCTGGCCGGTCACCTTCACCTCAGCACCCTGCAGCGTCTTGTGCGCGCCGTCAACGGTGTTGGGGCTTTCCTGCCCTTGCACCACGTGATAGGTCAGGATGCTCTTCAACATATCGGAGTTGGTCTTGAGCTCATCGATCGTGCTCGCCGGCAGCTTGTCGAACGCGGCGTTGGTCGGCGCGAACACGGTGTACTGACCGCTGTTGAGGGTGTCGACCAGGTTGACGTTCGGATTCAGCTTGCCGGAGAGTGCGGCGGTCAAGGTCGACAGCATCGGGTTGTTGGACGCCGCCGTCGCGACCGGGTCCTGCGACATTCCGGTCACCGACGCCGGACCGCTGGGATGCTGTGCGGCGTAATCCGCGCATCCGGTACCGATCAGGCCGGCCGCGGGAGCCGCCATTGCGTTCGTGGTGGCGGGCGCCATCGTGCTCATGGCCGGATTCGCGCTGGTCTGCTGCGCGGACTCAGATTTGTTGCTCGAACACGCCGAGAACCCCACGGCTGCAATCGCCGCCAGGCCCACCGCGAACGTCTTTCTCTGAATGACCTTCATTTCCGCTCTGGCTCCTCAAAGTTGTCAGCGGCGGGGCCGCTGGTTACGGGTCGGACAGTTTGCTATTCGGAGCAGTTAGCGGCATGGATGGTTTTTGGACATGGCCGCGGTCATCCGCTCGGCCGCCCGCTCCGAATACCTCGATGTGCAAGAGGATGTGCAAGAGCCATTCGGACCAGCTGCGATGGCCGCGGTGCCCTCCGGGCCGATTGCCGCCATATCGGCGGTCATCGCCGACCGGCTGGTACGCCGCGCCGGCACCCGCCTACCGCTGCGACTGGTCTACCCGGACGGCAAGGTGACCGGCGCGGGCGATGCGACGGCGCCGGCGCTGTTGATCCACCAACTACACCGGCTGGGCCGCCCGATCGGACGGCTTGGATTGATCGACTTCGGCGAGTACGTCGGTAAGGCCGCGTCGTGATCGTCGACTTCGCGGTCGTCTCGGGCGCCTCGGTCGGCGCACTGCTCGTGGTCCACACGGTCACATTCGCGATCGGTCGCCGCATCGGCCGCTACAACGTCGTCGACGTGGCCTGGGGACTGGGCTTCATCGCGGTCGCGGTGGTCGCCGCAGCCCTCGGCGATGGTGACGCGTCGCGCCGGTGGCTGCTGCTGGCGCTGGTCGCGGTCTGGGGTCTGCGGCTGAGTGGGCACATCTACCGACGGTCGGCGGGCCAGGGCGAGGATCGGCGCTACGCCGACCTGCTGCGTGGCGCCACAGTGGGCCAGGTTGTCCGCAAGGTTTTTCTGCTGCAAGCCTTCGCGACCTGGTTCATCTCGTTGCCGCTGCAACTGTCGGCGGTCATCGGTCCCACGCCGCGGCGCTGGCTGGCCATCACGCTGGCCGGCGTTCTGCTGTGGGTCACCGGCGTCGTCTTCGAAGCCGTCGGCGACCATCAACTGCGGGTATTCAAATCCGACCCGGCGCATCACGGTGTGGTGATGGACCGCGGCCTATGGGCGTGGACACGTCATCCCAACTACTTCGGCGACGCGTGCGTCTGGTGGGGATTGTGGCTGATCACGATCACTGGGTGGTGGTCGCTGCCGACGGCGCTCTCGCCGCTGCTGATGACCTACTTTCTGGTCTACGTCACCGGTGCCCGGCTCACCGAGAAGTACATGGCGGGCCGCCCCGGCTTCGACGAATACCAGGCACGGACAGCGTTTTTCGTCCCGCGTCCGCCCCGATTGGCGCAAAGTGACAAACGCCGTCGCTGAGTCGCTAGGCTACAGGTCGATGACCGGACCGCGGCACAGCAGCGACCTGGACGCATTGCTGCGCCAGGTGGCGCAGCACGATGCCGACGCATTTGCCGTGCTCTATGACCACACCAGGGCGCGGGTGTACGGGCTGGTGGCTCGCGTGCTGCGCGACTCCGGCTACAGCGAGGAGACCACCCAGGAGGTCTACCTGGAGGTGTGGCGGACCGCCGACGCGTTCGACTCGGCGAAGGGCTCCGCGCTGTCCTGGCTGATGACGATGGCCCACCGACGCGCGGTAGACCGGGTGCGCGCCGAGCAAGCCGCCACTGCGCGAGAGTCACGTTACGGCGCGGCCGCGGTCGAGCCGGCCAGCGATGTCGTCGCCGAATCGGCGCTCGCGGCCGATGACCGCCGCCGGGTGGCAGAGTGCCTTGATGGGCTGACCGACGTTCAGCGGCAGTGCATCGAAATGGCCTACTACGGCGGGTTGACGTATACCGAAGTGTCACAACGGTTATCGGCCAACCTCTCGACGATCAAATCGCGGATGCGCGACGCGCTGCGCGGACTCCGCAATTGCCTGGGTGTGCCATGACCGAGCCGACCGATTTCGAACTGCTTGAGCTGGCCACGCCGTATGCGTTGCATGCGGTATCCGATGCCGAGCGCGCCGTGATCGACCGGCAGCTCGCTGCAGCGCCGCCATCAGTCGCCGAGGCCTTCCGCGAAGAGGTGCGCGCGGTCTGCGAGACGATGACGGCGGTTTCGGCGGCAACTGCCGCCGAGCCGCCGACCCGTCTCCGCACGGCGGTGCTGGCCACGGTGCGGCCGGGCGCTGGGCGTCGATCTCGCTGGCGCACAGCATTATTAGCGGCAGCAGCCGCAATCGTGGTGGGATTGGCGGCCTTCGGCGCCGGAATCGCGCTGCGACCGTCGTCCAGGCCGTCGATGGCTGAGCAGATCATGTCGGCACCGGATGTGCGAACGGTCTCCGGGCAGCTGGCCGGCGGGACGGCGACAGTGATGTTCTCGCGGGACCGCAACGCCGGTGTGCTGGTGATGAACAACGTGCCCCCACCCTCGCAGGGCACCGTGTATCAGATGTGGCTGCTCGGCGACAAAGGCCCGACCTCGGCGGGCACGATGAACACCGCGGCCGTCGCGCCGTCGACCACCGACATGCTGACGAACCTCGGAAGTTCCAGCGCGCTGGCGTTCACCGTCGAACCCGGCACCGGGTCACCACAGCCGACCGGGAAGATTCTTGCCAAACTGCTGTTGAGCTAGCGTGGCCGCACCGGGGAGGACTGGGGTGGAAAGACTAGAGACAGATTATTTGGTCTCGGTGCGGGCGCGACGGGCATGGCGTTCACCGACACTCTGGTGGCCGAGACCGACGCACACGTGGTGCTGGTCGACCGTGGCCATGCCCCGGGTGGGCATTGGACATCGGCCTACCCGTTTGTCCGCTTGCATCAGCCATCGGCCTATTACGGCGTCAACTCCCGCGCGTTGGGCAGCGACACCATCGACCGGCTCGGCTGGAACGAGGGCCTTTACGAGCTGGCCACGGTGGGAGAAGTGTGTGCCTACTTCGATCAGGTCATGCATCAAGACCTGTTGCCCAGCGGGCAAGTGTCCTACTTTCCGATGGCGGAGTACCTCGGTGAGGCCGATTTCGGACGCTGGCCGGCGACGACTACACCGTCGACGTTCGCAGACGAGTCGTGGACACCACCTACCTGAAGACCGTGGTCCCGTCGATGCGTCCGCCGCCTTATCACGTCGACGACGGAGTCGACTGCGTCGCGCCTAACGACCTACCGTCCTCGGCGGCGGCCCACCAGCGGTTCGTCATCGTCGGCGCGGGCAAGACGGGTATCGACGCGTGCTTATGGCTGCTACGCAACGGCATTCAGCCGGAGCGGTTGACATGGATCATGCCACGCGACGCGTGGCTGATGGACCGGGCCAACATTCAACCCGGCCCACAATTTCTGCACCGGTTTCAGGCCTGTTTCGCCGCGCGTCTGATCGCGATCGAAGGCGCCACTAGCATCGAGGACTTGTTCGACCGTCTGGAGGACTGCGGCAACTTACTGCGGCTGGATGCCGCGACGCGCCCGAGCATGTACCGATGCGCAACCGTGTCGCGGGCCGAACTGCAACAGCTGCAACGCATCTCCGACATCGTGCGGATGGGACACGTGGAACGCATCGAAGCCGGCAAGGTTGTGCTGGCCGATGGTGCGATACCCGCTAGCGATTCGACGCTCTACATCGATTGCACCGCCGACGGGCTGGAACGACGGCCGCCGGCAACGGTTTTCGACGGTGATCGGATCACGCTGCAGAGTCTGCGCGGCTGCCAGCAAGTGTTCAGCGCCGCCTTGATCGCGCACGTTGAGGCGGCCTACCACGATGATGCGGCACGAAATGATCTGTGCGCACCGGTGCCCCATCCCAGCACCGACCTGGACTGGCTGACCACGACGATGGCCGAGCATCGCAACCAGATCCGCTGGCTAGACGACATCGACCTGTTCGAATGGCTTTGCGCGGCAAGGCTGGATCTCATGCGGCACATGTACGCCCCGCTGATGGACAAACCGAAGGTGCGCGACAAAGTGTTTGCACTGATCAAGGCCGGCCTGGAATCGGCTAATCAGAAGCTGGACGCGTTACGGCTTGCGCAGAGTGCCCAGCGCCGCGGCTAATACGCCGAGCACCACCAGCACTCCGCCGGCGGCCAGCGTCAGGTCGAGCCATTCGTGCAGGCTGCTTTCGACTTCGCCGACCATGACGTCGGCGATCCGGCGGATATCGCCGGTGGTGTGGTTCAGCGCATCGTTGATACGGCGGCGAGCGAGTTCGATGGCCGCCCAACCGGCGGCGCCGACCAACAACGCCGAGATGCCCAGGCCGGCGAGCGCTCTGCCGCGACTACGAGCGACGGCCAGTGTCAGCAGCGCGCCGATGCCGGTAAGCACCGCCGCTGCGATGCTCACCCACGGCCCCCAGGTGACCAGCGGCCGTAATATGCCGGGCTGCAACATCTTTGGCGTGGAGACCGTCACCGGTACCTTCAACGTTTCCGGCACCTGTACGTTGTAGGTCGACAGCATCGACGCAAACGCGCTGTCTTTGAGCATCCCGGCCAGGTCGATGACCCACTGGTCGCCTTCCGACCGCGCGGAGGCGCCGGTGAATATCCAGCCGTGCGCCAGCCGGTTGGCGTCGGCGAACTGCGGCGGGAAGTCCGGACCAGCGGTATACCCGGCGGCTACGTCGTGAACCTGTGCGGAGTCGACCTTGTAGCCGCGTTGGTTGATGAGCACCATCGCCCTGCTGGCGAGCTCCGATGCCGCCGCGGCCTGCAGCGCCGGATCACTTGCCGCTTTTTGGGCCATCGCCGTGTAGCCGTTGACGTCGACGATGTGTGTCTGCGTCCACGCCGTCGGCACGGCAACCGCCAGCGCTGCGGTGGTGAAAAGCCACAGCAGTACCGTTACCGCGAATCGCACGCGGTCAAGCGTACGGAGACTACTTGGCGACGCGACGCGGGCGTGCCAGCGCGAGCCGGGTCATCATCCGGTTCATCCGCGTCAACGCCTTCAGCGAATTGTTGTAGTAGTTTCCGCCCGCGCCGACATTGGTGCGAGGCCCGACCACGGTCTCGACGCGACAATACTTGCGCAGCCCCGCGGCGCCACCGAACCGTGCCCCGATACCCGACGTCTTCCAACCGCCCATCGGCGCCGTCGTGCACATCAGGTTGGTGATCACGTCGTTGATGTTGACTGCACCGCAATCAAGCTGCAGTGCAATATCTTTCGCGCGGTCAACATCACGGGAGAACACCGAGGCACTCAACCCGTATTCGCTGTCATTGGCCAGCCGGATCGCTTCGTCGACGGAACTGACCTTCATGATCGGCAGTGTGGGACCGAAGGTTTCCTCGGTCATGCACGTCATCGAGTGGTCCACGTCGACGAGCACCGTCGGCTGGTAGAAGCTGCCCGGCCCGCTCGGCCCGCTTTCCGCCGGTCAATGCGCGGGCGCCGGCGGCTCACCGCCTCGCGGACGTGGCGCTCGGTCACGGCCACCTGCTGGTCGTCGATCAGCGCCCCGAAGGTCGTTTCCGTCGCCGGCGCCGACCTGCAGCGCCTGCACGTCGCGCACCACGGCCTCGACGAACTGGTCGTAAACCGGCTCCAGCACGTAGACCCGCTCCACCGATACGCAGGTCTGCCCGGCGTTGAACATCGCTCCCCACACCGCGGCGTGCGCGGCCAGTTCGACGTCGGCGTCCTCGAGAACGATCATCGGGTCCTTGCCGCCCAACTCCAGGCTGACCGGCGTCAACCGGCGAGCGGCGCGCTCCATCACTTTGCGTCCAGTGGCGCTGGAGCCGGTGAACTGCACGAAATCGACGTTGTCGACGACGGCTTCGGAGACCTCGCGGGCGCCCTGCGCCAGTGCCAGCACGTCGGGCGCACCCGACTCGAGCCAGCCGCGGCGCAGCACCTCGGCGGTCAGCGGGGTGCGCTCGGACGGCTTCAGCAGCACCGAACAGCCCGCCGCCAAAGCGCCGATGCCGTCCATCAGCGCGTTGGCCACCGGATAGTTCCACGGCGCGATGATTCCCACCACGGGGCGCGGCCGGTAGTGGACGGTGACCTTCTTGATGGCCATAAACGGCAACGCCGCCGGCCGCTGCTCGGGCGCCAGCGCTTTTTCCATCGTCTTGATGTAGTACGACAGAATCATGATCAGCAGCGGCACCTCTTGTGCCGCGTCGACGGCGGATTTGCCGGTCTCCTTGATCAGCAGCTCTTCGATCTCGCCGCGGTGGTCGGCCAGCCACAGCGCGAATCGAGCCAGCGCCTTGGCTCGCCCCGTGGCCCCGCGTTGCTCCCACTCGCGTTGAGCCGCGCGCAGCCCGGCGGCGATGGTCGGCACGTCGGCCGGGTCGGTCCACTGCACTTCCCCGGCGATTGCGCCGGTGGCCGGGTTCAGGATGGTGCCGGTACCGGAGAAATCGGGTGCGCTGGTTACCGGCGTGTCAGGCGGTTTGGTGGCGGTCATAGCGGCCATGTTAACCGGGCCGTGTGACCTGGATCGCACCGGCCTCGACAGGTGTCAAGTCGGTTAGGGCAGGATGCCAAGCAGGTAGGCGGCTTGGCCGAGATGCTGGGCACAGTCGTCGATGATGCTGACCAGCCGGACGCTGGCGGTCACCGGCGGATCCCAGTTCCGGTCCACGATGCGCGCCAAGTCCTCGGCGGTGACCCCGGCGACGAAGTCCAGCGTTACCTTGTGCACGGCGTGGTAGTAGCCGGCCAGCAGATCGGCCGATGCCTGCACCTTGGCCACGTCCTCGGGACTGTGCCCGTAACCGGTGTCGTCGCGCGGCAGGTCCAGCCCGAAGCGGTCCACCCACCCTTCGGTGGTCCATACCTGCTCGATGCCGGCGATCGGGGCGAGCCCCTGATCGTCCAGGACCCGCGCGCTGTGCCAGATCAGCCACGCAATGCTGTTGGCGTTCGGGCTCGGCCGGTAACTGGCCTGCTCGTCGGTGAGTCCGTCGGTGAGCTCGTCGACGTGTTCGATCAACCGGGTGAACGCGTCACGCAGCAACTCCCGAGTTGCGGCATCGGTGCTGGACATAACGGCGACCCTACGCGTGACAGACCGCTTCGACGTTGTTGCCGTCCGGGTCACGGACGAAGGCGCCGAAGTAGCCGGGGTGATACTCCGGCCAAAGCGGCGGGGCGTGCAGCGACTCGGCGCCCAACTCGATCGCGGCCTGGTGGAATGCCCGCACCGCGTCGTGGTCGGCCGAGGCGAAGGCGAAATGCACCTGCCGGCTGGGGCCCATGCCGGCGCCCGCAGAAGCATCCGCGATCCAGAAAACCGGCTTGCCGTCACGGCCATAGCCGATGGCAGCCCCGAAATCCGCCTGCCGCGAATAGCCCAGCACGCCGAGCACCCGGTCGTAGAACTGCTGCGAACTGGGGTAGTCGACGCAGTCGATTCCAAAATGGTCGATCATTGGCGCTGCTCTCCCCCATCGCTTCGTCCCCCGCAAGCGGGTGGGGGTACCCCCAGCCGCGCAGCGGCGAGGGGGCGTGCCCCCACTGCATCGTCGCGGGCGCGCACGAATTGATCCTGGCATCAGTTACCGACTCGGTCGTAGATTATCGCGAAAAAATTTGGAAGAGCGTGGAACTGGTCGTGGTTCGATCAGGGAGGACGAATTGGAAGTAGTTTGTCCGCGACCACCAAGGGCCGGCCTCGCAGTCACCCAAGGCGGGTAGCCGCCGCACGGCGTAACCACTTTCCCGTCTTCCCGCCTTCCCATCTTCGACAAGCACAGCAGAGGGCTAAGGCCCAGAGGAGTAAGCGAATGAGCACAGTCCAACTACGCAAAGCGAGTGACATGGCGGAATCAAGGCCCGTGCTTTGGAGGCTCGCCCCCGGCTACCTTGCCGCAGGCAAAGTGAACCTACTGGGTGGGCGCTGAGGGAATTGGCAAGTCTCTCTGGTCAATTCGGGCTACTGCATCGGTCACAACCGGTACCCCATGGGGGCCATTCACCATAGAAGGCGACCCCGCCGACGCTGTCTTGATCGCCACCGAGGACGGCTGGGAGGACACCATACGGCCACGGCTGGAGGTCGCGGGAGCAGACCTCGACCGTTTACACGTTCTGTGCGTGGAGGAGGACGGCACGGGCACGCCCACCTTCCCTGACGACATGTCCGTGTTGCAGGACAACGAGATAGCGCCGAGCCTCGTAGTCGTGGATGCGTGGATCGACACGGTGGCGGGCGGCCTACAGGTGAAGGACGCCCAGAAAGCTCGCGAAGCTGTTGGCCCCTGGAAGAAGTACGCTGCTAAGACTGGAGCAGCCGTCCTGCTAGTGACTCATACGAATCGCCAAGAGAGTCAGGACATTCGCAATACCTATGGCCTGTCGGGCGCATTACGCCAGGTTGCTCGTAGTTCTATGTACGCTCTTGAGGACCCCGACACGAAGGCACTGTTGGTTGGGCCAGACAAGAGCAACCTCGGGGCCAAGGGCGTAGCCCACCGATTCGTCAAAACACCCGTGGAGCACTTCCAGCCGACGGCGGGTAGCGACGGCACCGTGGCCCTTCTGGAATCCATCGGCGATGACGAGAGGTCGATTCAGGACGTGCTCGCCGCGCAGGTTGGTGCAGCCAAGCCCACGGCCAAGACCGAAGAGATGGATCTGTGGCTGGAGGTTGAATTACACGACGGCCCAGTGGCGGTCGCGGACTTGGAAGCCAAAGCCCTCGCGGAGGGCTACAGCACGGATCAACTCCGAGGTGCCCGCAAGCGACTTAACGCGAAGGCCCGCAAGGTGGGTAACAAGTGGGAGGTGAGCCTTTGAGCGCGGAGCAGTCGAGAAGACGGGAAGGCGGGAAGATGGGAAGACGGGACAAGGCGGCATCACGGCTCCGCGCACGCGTCCCCACCGATAGACCGCGCTCGGAGCTGGTCGTCACGCCACGCGCTAACGGCGGGGTGTCCATAGCCCAAGGTCCTGTGTATGTGCTCGTGGGACCGAACGAGATTGAGCCGCTGTTGGAGGCAATCAGGACGACCGAATGAAGCCCCTGCGGCCTATGGGCACCAGCCTGGCCGCTGCTCTGGATTCGGAATTGCATTTTGCATCGTCACGACCAATTCCCTCTGCGGAGAGAAGCGATGATTCGCGGGTGTATCCCGCCCCTTCGGCTCTTGGGGGTCCGCCCCAGGCGAACGAAACCTAACCAGATTGGAGGCGCTATGCGCTGCAAACAGGACGACTGCCCAAGGCGGGCATACACATCCGGCTGGTGCTCGACACACTACCGGCGTTGGCGCTCAGACCAGCCGATGGACGGGCCGATCAGGCGTTACGTGCGGATACAAGAGCCGATGGACCGTGCTAGTAAGCCAGCAGACGGGAAGCCGGTTCGACGAAAGCGAAAGAGGCCGTTTGAGGCCGAGTGGGCTCTTCTCAGGGAACTTGGCTTGGCGGAGTAGAGAGAGCCAGCGGGCTGCAACAGTCAGGTTTTCTGGCGCTACTGTCGGCCGGAGTTCCACACCACCAGCGCCATGATTGCCGACGCCAGGTATTCGCGGAGTACACCACGACCGCCGTCATGGCATCGCTTCAGCCCACTCGATATGCCCCTCGTAGCCAAGCGTTTTCGCCATGTCGCGGTAGCGATCCCGCAAGTGCGTGTAAGCCGTGGCATCGCCGTGAGCCCGCGCCAGCAGTGCGCGCAGCCGCAGCAGCAGGATGTCGCGCACAGCTAGACCGTAGTCGGCTGGCGCGGCCGCTAACCGCTCGATCGCGGCCTCCGCTTCGGCCAGGTCGCCGTCGGCCGTGCGATCGAGCAGTGTCTCCACGAGAACACCCGTCGCGGGCACGCCCCACAGCAGCAGCCGTCCCTCGCGGAACAGATGGTCGACGGCGGCGCGCATCAGCGGTATCGCGTCATCGCGATCTCCACCCCGGGCCCGCTCACGCGCCAAGTACACATTGACGATCGGTCGATCGGCCAGGAGGTATCCCGGGCGTAGGAACATCTCGCTGACCTCGGCCAGGAGATTCTGTCCGCGGTCACGCTCGGCAGCCGTGTGGCGGTGCACCAGCGCAAAGCCCAGCGCCATCCGGGCGACGGTCAACGCGAGGTCATCACCCGATCGTTCGGCAATCCGTAGGAAATCCTCGATCTCGCGCACCGCCCGATCATCGGCAGCCAGCACGCCATTCGGTATTCCCGCAGAGTAGACGTAGCCGACGACCGAGGCGTAGGAGATAGGGTCGGCGCTGCGGGCCATCGCGAGGCCGTGTCGCAGGTCGTCGCGCCATCCAGGGCGACCCAGGTAAATACGGGCAACAGCCCGCGACGTGAAGGCGAGCGCTAACGGAGACCCGACAAGGAAGTTGCCCTTCGACGGATCACCGTCGGCCAGGTCGATAACTGCCTGTGACCACCGCAGTACATCCCACAACTCGGCGCTTTCGGCCTTGGCATAGAGCACCGTAAAGGACAGCCCCACCGTCAGGGTCGGATCGCCGAGCGACTCGATGAGGGCCCAGGCTTCCGATGCCAGCTGCGACGCCTCGCGCAGCCGGTCCTGATACGCGTGATCCACCACCAGCCCCGCCATTGCGATAGCCAGCGACGCCTTGTCCCCGACAGCGGCGCACAACTGCCGCAATTCATCGAAGCGGTCACCGGCCACATGTTCATGGACTCGCCAGGCGATCCCGCACAGCATGGTGCGCGGGGCGATGCGCATGGAGGTTCGGTGTGGGTCCTCGGCGGGTAGTGAGTCGGCGATCTTTAGGGCGCGCTCCCAACTCAGTCGGGCGGCGGCGATGTCGCGGTTGGTCGCCCATGTTGCGGCGCGCATATGCCAACCGAACGCGGCGTGCAGATCACCCGCCGCTTCGAGGTGCTCGGCGATCAGGGCGGCATTCTCGTCAGCGGATTCGGGGTCGCGTCCTTCGACAGTCGCGGCCACCCTCCGGTGTAGCTCGGCGCGGTCCGACTTGAGCTGAGCCTCGTAGGCCACCGCACGAACGAGCGGGTGGTGGAACACGTACTCCGGTTGCCGTGTGAAGCGGACCTGATCGATGAGCTGAGCGGCCAGCAGATCATCAACGACAGCTTCAACCCCCAGCACGTTCAGCAGGTCGAGGCCAAACCGGGAGCCGACCACAGCGGCGGCGCTCAGCGTGCGCTTTGCTTTTGGGTCGAGTCGGTCGATGCGAGCGGCGATGGTCGCCTGCAAGGTGGCAGGCACCTTGGCCTCACTGACATCTGCGGTCGACACGTATGCGCCGGTCTGTCCCTGCAGCACGCCGCGCTCGGCCAGTTCGCGCACGATCTCCTCGGCGAAGAACGGATTCCCGGCGGCCCTCTCGGCGATCGTCTGGCCCAGCGCGTCATTCGAAGGGTCCGAGCCGAGCAGCTCCGAGACCAGTGCCGCGGTTTCTGAATCACTCAGCGGCGCAAGGGCGATGGTTTGAGCACCGTGCACCCGAGCCAACGCCCCCTCGTACTCGGGTCGGTAGGTGGCCAGCATCAGCGAGGGCGTCTGCGGGATCACGGTGAGGAACTCGGCCAGCATCGACTCGCTGACCTCATCGATCCAATGGGCGTCCTCGATGACGTAGAGCGCCGGGGCTTCGCGGGCCAACGAGGCGGCGTTCACGAGCGCGGTCAGCCGCCGCCGACGCGCATCGGGATCGATTCTGGGCAGGGAAACCTCGGGATCGGCGATACCCAGCAGGTCGTCAAGCAGAAGCACATCCTCGGGATCGGCCTCAGGCACCCGGGCGCGGACTTGGGTCCGGGCGGCGTGCGCGTCGAGACCCTTGACGCCGGTGGCCGCACGCAGCAGCCGCGCCACGGCATGGAAGGGGACCTGGCTGGTGTGCGATTCGCAGAAGGCGGTGAACACGTCCACACGCCGGGTGGCTGCCATCGCAGAGGCTTCACGCACCAGACGGCTCTTGCCAATGCCCGGTGAGCCCACCACGCCCACCACAGCGCCGTGGCCATCGATTGCGCGCTCCAGCAAGCCTTCGACGGCGGACAGCTCCCAGCGCCGACCAACCAGATTCGACTCAGCACGCCCGACAGCGCGATGCCCTTCTGGCACTCCCAGCAGCCGTTTGGCGGAGGCTGGTTGATCGGTGCCTTTGATCCGGACACGCTCAACTTCACCGAGAGTCGCCGCGCCCTCGACCAGCCGCGCCGTGGACTCGCTGAGCATCACCCCGCCCGGCGGAGCGGCCGATTCCATCCGCTGAGCCATCCCCACCTGCTCACCAATGGCGGTGTAACCCAAAGCACCAGAACCGATTTCACCGGCGATGACCTGCCCCGAGTTCAGCCCCACCCGCAAGTGCAAGTCGACACCGTCGCGACGCTCAACCTCGGCCGCCAGGCGCGTGACCTCTTCTTGAATGCCCAGCGCCGCCAGACAGGCACGAACGGCGTGGTCCTCCAGCGCCACCGGTGCGCCGAACACCGCCATGATGCCGTCGCCCGTGAACTTGTCCACCGTGCCGCCGTACCGCTGCACCACGGAACTGCGCACGACTTACCAGCTCGGCCATGATCTCGCGCAGCCGCTCCGCACCCACCGCCGCCGCGATGTCCATGGAGTGCACCGCATCGGCGAAGAGCACCGTCACCTGCTTGTACTCGGCCGGTGTCGTGGCAGTCGCAACCGCTGCACCGCACTTGTTGCAGAACTTCGAGTTCGACGGCAGCTCGGTACCGCACGACCCGCACACCACGGCTGCCGCCGTCATCTCACGCGGCCACCCCACTGGCGTTCACGTCACTATCGTGTCACCGCTGGCCAGCCAACATGTGCCATATCGCCGCTGCGATCCAGCCAACGGGTAGGGCGCTAGGCCGCGCCTCGGGGCGTGGGTGTCTCGGTCGGATTCCGCCGATGTGTGAGGTGGGAGCGTGTCTGTTGTGCGATTCTGCAGGGGTGTCCGCGCCTGCGGCGGCTGCCCCTTCGGGGGTGGTGACGTTTCTGTTCACCGATGTTGAGGGTTCGACCCGTCGGTGGGAGTCCGACGTGCAAGCGATGCGGGCGGCCCTCGTCGTCCACGACAAGGTGTTGCGCACGGCGATCGAGGCGTATGACGGGTTCTTGTTCAGCCACACGGGCGACGGTTTCGTGGCGGCCTTCGCGTCGCCGATGTCCGCCGTGAACGCCGCGATCGACGCGCAACGGGAGTTGCAGTTGCCGGTGCGAATGGGATTGGCAACCGGCGAGGCCGAGCTGCGAGACGGGGACTACTTCGGAACGGTGCTCAATCGAGCCGCACGAGTGATGGCCGCCGGGCATGGTGGTCAGATCCTTTTGGCCGAGTCGACGGCGGGTCTGCTCAGCGGAGTGGACCTGGTGGATTTGGGGCCGCGAAGGTTGCGGGATGTACCGATGCCGGTCGGAGTGTTTCAAGTACGGGCAGCGGGTCTGCAGACCGACTTTCCTGCGTTACGGGCGCTCGATACAAGTCCTGGGAACCTGCGCCCTGCAGCCACCAGTTTCATCGGGCGCGATGCTGAGCTTGCCGAAGTGCAAGCGGCACTGCGCGAGCACCGGTTAGTGACTTTGACCGGCGTCGGGGGGGTGGGCAAGACCCGCCTGGCGCTGGAGGTCGCGGGGCACCTGGCCGATGAGTTCCCCGACGGCGTCTGGTTTTTCGAGCTGGCCGCTGTGGCGGACCCGGCGGCGGTGCCTGATGCGGTGGCTGCGGTACTGGGCATCACCCAGCAACCGGGCAAGAGTGTGGCCGAGAGTGTCGCCGCCGCGCTGGAGGGCAGGGTCCGGCTGTTGGTGTTCGACAACTGCGAGCATGTGCGCGACGCCATCGCCGATCTGGTCGAGGCGATCCTCGCGGCCTCGGCGACGGTGAGGATCCTGGCCACCAGCCGCGAAGGGTTGGGCGTCGCCGACGAGCAACTGTGGCTGGTGCCGTCGCTGGATGTGGGGGCGGGCATCGACTCGGCGGCGGTGGAACTGTTTGTTGAACGCGCCCGGAGCGTTGCCTCGCGCTTCGCGTTGAGCAACGCCGACGAAGGGGCTGCGGTGGTGGAAATCTGCCGCCGCCTGGACGGCATCCCGTTGGCCATCGAGTTGGCGGCCTCGCGGATGGCGTCGATGACCGCCAGCGAGGTACGGGATCGCCTCGATCACCGCTTCCGGCTGCTCGTCGGCTCGCGGCGCGGCCTGTCACGCCACCAAACGCTGCGCCACGCGGTGGCGTGGTCCTACGACCACCTGGATGACGCGGAGAAACCGGTGCTGGAGCGGTGTTCGGTGTTCGCCGGGGGGTTTGACCTCGAAGGTGCCTGCGCCGTCATGGGTTCCGATGATGACTTCGCCACCCTGGATCTGCTCGATGCGCTGGTGCGCAAGTCGCTGCTGGTGGCCGACCGGTCTTCGGGGCGGACCCGGTTTTCGATGCTGGAGACGATCCGCCAGTTCGCCGAGGACCAACTGGTCGCCGGTGGCGAAGCATCCGAGATTCGGGCCACCCACTCGCGGTACTTCGCCGGACGCGAAGCCGACATCCTGGCCCTGTGGGACAGCCCCCGCCAGCGTGCGGCGTACGACTGGTTCACTGCCGAGCTGGCCAATCTGCGCACCGCTTTTCGGTGGGCCGCCGACCACGGCGATCTGGATGTCGCCGCCACCATCGCCAGCTATGCGGGGTTGCTCGGCACCGCGGTCCAAACCCTTGAGCCGATAGCCTGGGCTGAATAGCTGATCGAGCCCGCCCGCGCGGTCGACCACCCCCGGCTCGCGACTCTGCACGTGATCGCGTCGCTCTGCTGGTTCACGGGACGGTTCGAGGCGGCTGTCCGCTATTGCGACGCCGGCCAGATCGTTCTCGGCAGCAGCCGCGATAGGCCGCCGTACGGCATCGAAGCCTGGCTTGGACTTGTATACCTAACCATCGGGCAGCCCGAGCGGTTGGCCGAGTTGTGCCGCGCCCAGCTCGCACGCCGCCGCGACACCCACGTCCACATCCGGTCATGGCTGGTTAGCGCCCTTGGAGTGGCCGGTTCCGGTGGGGAGGCGATGGATTCCGCGGATGGCCTCATCGAGGCTGCCGAGGCAACAGGCAACCCGATGTTCCTCGCGTTGGCGCTCGCTGCCTACGGTGGCGCTTTCCGTGACGCCGATCCCGTCGGGGCGCTTAACGCCCTCGGCCGGGGTCTGGTGATCGCTCAAGACAGCGGCAACCGCGCCGGCGTGGCAGCCGTGGCGAACGGTCTGGCGCGACTTGAGGCCGAACACGGCGACACGCTGGCCGCGCTCGATCACCTCACTCTGTCCATCCGCAACTTCCACAATGCCGGCGACGCCACCACGATCCGCGTCCCGCTGGCCATCCTCGCCGTTCTTTTCGACCGGCTCGGACGCTACGAACCGGCGGCCACCATCGCCGGGTTCGCGGTCGGTCCTTTCTCTGCGGCGATGGTCCCCGAAATCACCACCGCGATCGCCCACCTCCGCGACGTCCTCGGTGAGGCGACCTACGAATCGCTCGCCCGCAAGGGCGAGACGATGACCACCGCCGCCATGGCGACCTACGCATACGACCAAATCGACCAGGCCCGAACAGAACTCGAACACCCTAGTTGAGTTGCGCGAGTCGCGTGTTCAACGCGAGAGCGGCGCAGCATGTTCTCAATCGCCTTCAGCGGTCTATTCGGCCAAGACGCGGCACGGGGCATCTCAGGCGAGCCCTACCTGCGTGCTACCAGAACCCGCTACCTGGGTTGGCGATGCTGGGCGTGGTCGCGGCGGTGCTGGCCGTGCTGGTGGGCGTGCGCCGGATGATGCGGTAAGCGCCGAACAGAAACGACCCGGCTGGAAGAGAACAGCCGGGTCGTTTTTTCTGTTGTGGTTGTGGCCTGCACAACGCAGAGCGACCAAGTGCCCCTCCGCCGCTGTGGATAACTGTGGCTAACGCCACATGTGGCTGGTGGGCCTGTACCGCGCCACGCGGTAGCTCCCATGGCCACCACTCTCCTTCCATGCGTCTAGTTGGGGTACACCCGTTTTAGGCAGCCTTGGGGCTAGCGGCAGAGTGTCCAACTAGGGTCAGATTCCGATTTATTTGACAATCGTCCACCAATGTCTTGGGTTCTAGTTTGACAGTGCCGCCAAACAGAGGAGCCAGCAATGGGCCAGCGCATCGGATACCAGCGAGTCAGCTCCGTTGACCAGAACACGGCCCGTCAACTGGATGGTGTCGAGCTGGACAAGGTCTTCACCGACCAGGCCAGCGGCAAGGACATCAATCGCCCAGAACTCGCGCGTGCGCTGGACTATGTGCGGGACGGTGACACTCTGGTAGTCCACTCAATGGACCGCCTGGCTCGTAACCTCGAAGACCTTCGCCGGACCGTTAGGGAACTCACTAGCAGCGGTGTGAAGGTGGAGTTCGTCAAGGAGTCGTTGACCTTCGCAGGCGATGACTCGCCTATGAATACACTGCTGCTGTCGATGCTCGGCGCAGTCGCAGAGTTTGAGCGGTCGATGATTCTTGAGCGCCAGCGAGAGGGAATCGCTATCGCTAAAGCTGCCGGTAAGTACAAGGGCCGGAAAGCGGCTCTAACCACCGAGCGAGCCGCCGACCTCCGCCATCGTCTGGCTCAGGGCGAGTCCGTCACTTCACTGGCGAAGGAGTTCGGGATTAGCCGTCAGACCGTCTATAACTACGCGGCCTGAAGTGAGGCTGACCAGCCCATGAAGAGGCAGAGTTCCTCCTAATGCCAACGCCAGGCGCTTCGCGCCGGTGGGAACTGATCAAGATGTCGCGGCGCTACGAATTGTCGATCCTGCGCGACCGCAGCGCCGCTCGCGCGACCGTCACGGGGTGGTTAAGCAGAGTCATGATCCGACCGGTCAGGGTGTTGAGTTCGCGAGCGACACCGAGCTGGATGAACAGCGAAAGGCGGTCGTAGTAGACGCGTTCGCTAACGAGGTCGGGGCCATCGAACTGGAAGATCAACAACGCCGGCCATTCGAGGCGGCGGCCGGTCGGCGGCAGGCCGCGAAAGGGTCCCCGGTGGGTGCCGTGCATGCACGTCTCAGTCATCACGCGGTCACCGTGGTGACACAGTGAGCCGGGCTTGATGTCGAAGTGCAGGTCTGGAAGAGCGGTGAAGAGTTCACGGTAGCTGGCGGCGACCGCGTCAGGACCGTCGGCGACCTCCCCGGGCAATTCCGTTCGCGCGGCACCGGGTTTGAATGTCGCGAGCGTCGCCGCGACGTCCTGCCGATTTTCTGCTTCGAGATGCGCTAGGACAGTTTGCTCACGCGATTGCCGCAGGCCCGCATCCACCTCGGCCGCCTCGGTCATATCGCTCCCTCGCTCGAGGGCGATCTACGCCAACGGCAGTGTAATTGATGGCGCGGGATCGCAGTGCTACTAAAGCATCACGTCCGCCGGAGCTAGGCTTGCATGGTGAATGCCAACGGCGGACACGGGCGTTGTGTCCACTGGACACATCTAGACCCATTTTCCCAGTTCACTGCTGACACTTTCAAGGCACTCTCGGACACGGTAAGCCTGTTTAACCAGGTCAAACCGTTAAAGTAGGAGATTATTTAGATGACCTACGACCTCATCATCCGCAACGGCACCATCGTCGACGGGCTCGGAGGTGAACCGTACGTCGGTGACGTCGCGGTGCGCGATGGCGTCATCAAAGCCGTCGGCTCGATGAATGGCTCTGCCGCGACGCGGGAGATCGATGCGACCGGTCTGCTGGTCACCCCGGGCTTCGTCGACCTGCACACCCACTACGACGGCCAATCCATTTGGTCGGAGCGCCTCACCCCGTCGTCGGCGCACGGGGTGACCACGGTGGTGATGGGCAATTGCGGCGTCGGCTTTGCGCCGTGCCGCCAAGAAGACCACGAGGTGCTGGTCGACGTGATGGCCGGGGTCGAGGACATCCCCGGTGTCGTGATGACCGACGGCCTGCCGTGGACCTGGGAAACCTTCCCCGAATACCTGGACGCACTGGAATCCGGCAAGCGCGACATCGACGTGGCCGCCTACCTTCCGCACTCGCCACTGCGGGTCTACGTGATGGGGCGGCGAGGCGCCGACCGTGAGCCGGCCACGCCCGATGACCTCGCGAAGATGCGGACGCTGGCCAAGGAGGCGATGGAAGTCGGGGCGCTGGGCTTCGCGTCGTCGCGGCTGACCATCCACAAGACCGAGAGCGGCTCGCCGATTCCGAGCTACGACGCCGCCCGCGAGGAGATCGAAGAGATCGCGCGGGGTGTGGTCGACGGCGGCGGCGGTCTGCTGCAATTCGTACCCGACATTCCGTCCGGCGGCTATCAGCCGGTGCTGCAAACGGTTTTCGACGTCGCCGAGGACGTCGGGCTGCCCGTCACCTTCACCCTGGTCGTCGCCAACGCCGGCGACCCGACCTGGCCGGACGCCATCACCATGGTCGAGAAGGCCAATGCCGCCGGCGGCGACGTCAGCGCACAACTGTTGCCGCGGCCCATCGGGCTGATCATCGGGCTGCAGCTGAGCGCCAACCCGTTCGTGCTCTACCCCAGTTACCGCGAGATCGCCCATCTGCCGCTGGCCGAGCGGGTGGCCGAGATGCGCAAGCGGGAGGTCCGCGCCCGCATCCTGGCCGACAAGCCCGGCCAAGGTCACCCGATCCTGTTCGTGACGCAGATGTGGGATTGGATTTTCCCGCTCAGTGACGACCCCAACTACGAACCCGACCCGTCGACCAGCATCGGGGCCCGGGCGCGGGCCAAGGGTGTGGCCCCGATGGAAGAGGCTTACGACCGCCTGCTCGACGACGACGGTCGCGCAATGCTGTTGGTGGCCACCAGCAACCTGGAGCACAACTCGCTGGACACCGTCGGCGAGCTACTGCACCGCGACGACGTGGTGCTCGGTCTCGGCGACGGCGGCGCGCACTACGGGATGATCTGCGACGCCAGCTACTCGACGTACTTCCTGGCGCACTGGGCGCGCGATCGGAAGTCCGGGCGGTTCTCGGTGCCGGAGGCCGTGCGGGAGCTGACCTCGGTGCCGGCTCGCATCGCTGGGTTGGGCGACCGCGGCCGCATCGCTGTGGGTTACAAGGCCGACCTCAACGTCATCGACCACGCGGCGTTGCGGCTGCATAAGCCGGTTATCACCCATGACCTGCCGGCCGGCGGGCGTCGGCTCGACCAGACTGCCGACGGTTACGTGGCGACGATCGTCTCCGGCAAGGTGATCGCAGAGAACGGTGTGCCCACCGACGCCCGGCCCGGCAAGTTGGTCCGCGGCCGGCAGCCCGTGCCTGCGGCCTAGGCGCGCGGGGGCAGCTAACCGCGGTGCGGGGCTCGCGCCTATCCCTGATGGGGGCCGGTGGCCGGCGAACCGCTCTCCCGCTGCGCGGCTCTTCGCCGGCCACGCTCGACGGATTTCACTAGGTTGTCGATCTCGGCGGCGAGATCACCACCGGCGACGGCGAAAGCGTGCAGAGTCGCCAAACCCTTGATCGATTCGGGCAGCTCCGCCTCAGAGGGGGCAGTCGCGCCATCGAGGAGTATCGGGACGACGACGGCTTCTCCACGCTGTAGGCCGGCTTCAACCTCCCGATGCACCCAGTCGTCGGGGTTGTCGATGCGCCGAATGCCGTCGACGGGTTCGAGCCAGTGTGGTCCGATCAACACGAGCATCAGGCTGCATCCTCGGATGGCGCTGGCGATCCGATCGGGAAAGGACTCGCCGTAGTCGATCGAGGAGGTGTCCATGAACACGCTCGCGGCTCCGTAACGCCGCGCGAGCTCTCGCCGAAAATCGCGCGCCTCCGAGCTGGCCTCACTGCGCCGGTAGCTGATGAAGAAGGCGGAAGGCGACTGCGGCGGCAGCAGGTCACCCAGGGCCCGTTCAAGTGCCGCACGCTGCCGCCGCTCCATGAACGCGTCCACACCGATCATGGCCGCCGCGGTGACGACCAGACCAACGAGCGGGTATGCGATCGACACGATCCAGCCGGCGTTGAAGGCCAGTTGCACACTGGCCAGGAACACCACCAGCAACCCAACCGATCCAGCCAGCGTGACCAGGCCCGATTTGCGAGCGCCGACGGCCGCAAGGATTGCGATCAGGGCGAGGATGAGCGCGACGTCTACCGCTCCGCCTGCCGACCTGAGCGGCAAGCCAGCCAGAATGGTCCACAGCGCGTTCGCGTGGACCTCGACCCCGGGCATCGGAACCGACGAGATCGACGTCACGAACACGTCATCGACCGGATCGGTCACGCCGATGAACACCGCTCTGCCGGTGAACGCGCTTGCCGGGACCTTGCCCGCCCTCACGTCCGCGAACGAGTAGTGCGCGAACGTGCCCGGGGGGCCGCGGAAATCAATCCACGCGTGGTTGTCGGGAAAGTCGGCTGAGTTCACAGGTTGGTTGCGGAGCATCTCAGCCGCCCGAACGGCAAGCGTTTCCAACCGGACGGGCGCGTAGAGCATCCTGCGCAGCACACCATCGGGGTCCTTATCGATCGCCGCGCTGGCAACCACTGCTCCCGGCGCGTCCGCCACATCGGCCGGCACCGTGATCGGTCCCCGAGGCCCGTCGTGGGTGGCCAGCAGGACCGGTCCGTCGCGGGCGATGGCGGCCAAGAGGGCATTGTCGTTGGCGGGATCGGACCGCCCGATGAACTGCGTGTCGATGCCGATCATGCGTGGTGACCCGGCGTGCACGTGGTCGAGCACTTGCGCGTACGCCGCGCGGGGCAGCAGCTGCGGCCGGGTGCCCAGCGTCTGCAGCGTCGTCTGATCGATCCCGACGATCGCGATCTGGTCGCCGGGCGATTGGCCTCCACGAACCGAGAATCGCTCGTCGACGCTCTGCCGCTCGAAGTTGTTCAGACCTCCCGCTGCGTAAAGGACCAGCACGAAACCCGCGACGAGGGCCGCGACTGCCGCGGCCAGTACGTCGCGGCGGGTGAACCGAGGCCGCGACAGTTTCATGTCATCCCGGAGCGGCCACCGTCAGATAGTTGGTCAAGTTGATGGCCCAAACCCCGCCTGGTAGACCGTTGATCATCCCTGAATCGCGGGCGTCAGCGTTCACGTTTACAGTGGTCGGGCCATTGGATCGGAGGAAGCCAATTGCCGAGGACCCCAACGGGACACCGAGCTTCCGCGTCGCGCCCGCGTCCACCACAAGGTCCGACCGGCCGCCGATCGACGCGCCTCCCGTGCCGCTGACCAAGAGGGCTCCCCTGCACTGCACTGACAGATTGCATGTCAAGGTCACGGGTACATAGCCATCCGGGTCGGCGGTGACGGTTCCGCTGGAGACAACCGTGACCGCATATAGATGAGGGGTGGCTCCTCCAGCGCCGCCGTAGCCGCCCGCATTCTGGCAATAGGATCCGCACCCGAGCCGGTCCTCGTCGCCGCTCGTCAGCTGCACGGTCGTGGTCTGGTCGGGGGCGCTGGCAGCTGCGCTGGACTGGCTCGACGAACTCGTGTTATAGCCGGCATACGACGCCAAGAATCCCAGGGCGAGCAGTCCGACCGGCGCCGTAGTGATCGATCTCCTGGCTGACCGGCGCGAACAAGCCACGGAATGCCCCTTCATCGCCTCGGTAATCAGCGAGATCGTACCGCGCGCGTCACCGTTCAGGTTGAGGTTGTGCCGACCCGCGCGCTGCTGCACCGCAACGCCGACCCGAACACCCCGGGGTCCGCGAAAGGCTGCCTGCACGACTGCGTGGTGTTCTCCGAGCCGTAGTACGCCATCGGCGTTCTGAGCTCGCGGACGCAGCCAGTACCCCAATATCGCTGTCGCTCGTAAGCGGGCACAACGGGTACGCCTGTTGCCTCTGACGGAGACTGATGTGGCAGATGTGACGTCCGGCGCCTCAGCCGGACAGCGCGTCGAAAAGTGCAGCCAACTGGTCCGGCGACAACGACGTGTCGCATTGGCCGCGTAGGTCGGTCAGCGGCTGCACAATGTTTTTCAGGTCCAGCAGTTCGCCGGGGTGCCCGATGAAATAGCCCCGCACCGAGGACCGCGCGTCCGCGGGCGGTTGGCTGACCGCAGCTGTGAGCACATTGTTGGCATCGGGGTGACTATCCAGATATCCGCTTGCCGCATTAAGCACGCCGCTGGCGGTGGCAGCCACCCCGCTGGCCGTGCACGGGTCGGGCGCAGCAGCCGCCGTGGGCGATGTGGATAACACCGTGATGACGCAAAGGACGCAGCCGGGAACTACTCCAAATACCATGCGCCATAGTGAGATTGATGATTTTCTCATCGTATTGTCCCTTCGTCCCTGACTGTTCGTATCTTCAGTACAGCAGCTGCACAACGAAACGGAAAGCCCGGCCCCACACGGGGACCGGGCTTTCCGTTAGCGCGGATTTAGAAGTCCATACCGCCCATGCCACCGGTCGGGTCGCCGGCGGGAGCCGCGGCCTTCTCCGGCTTGTCGGCGACGACGGCCTCGGTGGTCAGGAACAGGCCCGCGATCGACGCGGCGTTCTGCAGCGCCGAGCGGGTTACCTTGACCGGGTCGGCCACGCCGGCCTTCAGCAGGTCCTCGTACTCACCGGTGGCCGCGTTCAGACCGTGACCCGCCGGCAGGTTGCGGACCTTCTCGGCGACCACGCCGGGCTCCAGCCCGGAGTTGAACGCGATCTGCTTCAGCGGAGCCTCCAGCGCCACCTTGACGATGTTGGCGCCGGTGGCCTCGTCACCGGTGAGCTTGAGCTCGTCCAGCGTGGGGGCCGCTTGCAGCAGCGTGACGCCACCTCCGGCGACGATGCCCTCCTCGACGGCGGCTTTGGCGTTGCGCACCGCGTCCTCGATGCGGTGCTTGCGCTCCTTGAGCTCCACCTCGGTGGCGGCACCGGCCTTGATCACCGCAACACCGCCGGCCAGCTTGGCCAGCCGCTCCTGCAGCTTCTCGCGGTCGTAGTCGGAGTCGCTGTTCTCGATCTCCTGACGGATCTGCGCCACCCGCCCGGCGATGGCCTCGCTGTCACCTGCACCCTCGACGATCGTGGTCTCGTCCTTGGTGACGACGATCTTGCGAGCCTTGCCCAGCAGCGACACGTCAGCGGTCTCCAGTGAGAGGCCTACCTCTTCGCTGATGACCTGGCCGCCAGTGAGGATGGCCATGTCCTGCAGCATCGCCTTGCGGCGGTCACCGAAGCCGGGGGCCTTGACCGCCACCGACTTGAAGGTGCCGCGGATTTTGTTGACGACCAGGGTGGACAGCGCCTCGCCCTCGACGTCCTCGGCGATGATCAGCAGCGGCTTGCCGCCCTGAATGATCTTCTCCAGCAGCGGCAGCAGGTCCTTGACCGTCGACACCTTGGAGCTGACCAGCAGGATGTACGGCTCCTCCAGCACGGCTTCCTGGCGCTCAGCGTCGGTGACGAAGTAGCCCGAGATGTAGCCCTTGTCGAACCGCATGCCCTCGGTGAGCTCCAGCTGCAGGCCGAAGGTGTTGGACTCCTCGACGGTGATGACGCCCTCGTTGCCGACCTTGTCCATCGCCTCGGCGATCAGGTCGCCGATCGACTGGTCGCCCGCCGAGATGGCAGCGGTGGCAGCGATCTGCTCTTTGGTCTCAACCTCTTTGGCCTCCTTGAGCAGGGTCTCGGTGACCTTTTCGACGGCCTTCTCGATACCGCGCTTCAGGCCCAGCGGGTTGGCTCCGGCCGCGACGTTGCGCAGGCCCTCTTTCACCAGCGCCTGGGCCAGCACAGTGGCTGTCGTGGTGCCGTCACCGGCGACGTCGTCGGTCTTCTTGGCGACCTCTTTTACCAGCTCGGCGCCGATCTTCTCGTACGGGTCCTCCAGCTCGATCTCCTTGGCGATAGACACACCATCGTTGGTGATCGTGGGGGCGCCCCACTTCTTCTCCAGGACGACGTTGCGACCCTTGGGGCCCAACGTCACCTTTACCGCGTCGGCGAGGGCGTTGAGGCCCCGCTCGAGGCCGCGACGGGCCTCTTCGTCGTACGCAATTTGCTTGGCCATTGCGAAGTGATTCCTCCGATTAGGGGATGACACGTTCTGGCCGGGCGCAGTGCCCGCGACGGACGACCGCAGCTGTCTTGGGGCTCGGTCTCACCGTCCCGACCTAGCACTCACCGGTCGCGAGTGCCAACGTCATTCTTAGCACTCGCCTATGCCGAGTGCAAGGACAGGAGGCTTGCTAGGACGGCGTCCGCAAGCCGTCGATGACGACGTCGGTCACCCGCTCGGCCAACTCCGGGGTGTACGCCTCCATCGCCTGGCATCCCACCAAGATTGACTTCACCTCGCGCACGCCGATGTCCCGACGCGCGGTGCCCGCTTTCTGGGCGGTGCGTAGCAGTTCGTCGAGCAGGGCCAGGAATGCGTCCTCAGCGTCGGGTGCGGCCTGTTCGATGTGGATGCCGAACCCAGCCAGCGCGTCGGCCAGGCCGCGGTCCGTCGCGCCCCACTGCAACACCATCGAGCGCAGAAAGCTGAAGAGGGCTTCGCCGGGCCCCGCGGATTCCAGCAGGGCGTATCCGTCGTCGACGAGGCGCTGCATTCGGTCTTGGATGACGGCTTGAAACAGCGCCTCCTTCGTCGGGAAGTGCCGGTAGACGGTGCCGGCCCCGACCCCGGCCCGCCGGGCGATCTCATCGATCGGCACCGACAAGCCCTCGGCCGCAAAGGTTTCGTAGGCGACTTCCAGCACGCGCGCGCGGTTGCGGGCCGCGTCAGCGCGCAACGGCCGTGCGGGTTGAGCCATCGTAAATCACCTCGCCTTCAACCCATATTGCAAAACGGGGCGTGCGTTCCGTATAGTTGGATCAAACGGAGCGCCCGCCCCGTTTAGCTTACAGCTTAGGAGCCTTCCCATGGCCAAGTGGACAACCGCAGACATCCCGGACCAGACCGGTCGTGTCGCCGTCATCACCGGAGCCAACACCGGCCTCGGCTACGAGACCGCCGCCGCCCTCGCCGAGCACGGTGCCCACGTCGTCCTCGCGGTGCGCAATCTGGACAAGGGCAAGGACGCAGCAACCCTCATCAGTCGGCGCAGCCCGAACGCCAGCGTGGCGCTGCAGGAGCTGGACCTGACAGCGCTGGATTCCATCCGCGCCGCAGCCGACCAACTGCGGTCGGATCACGACCGCATCGACCTGCTGATCAACAACGCCGGCGTGATGTACACACCCAAGTCGACTACCAAGGATGGCTTCGAGCTGCAGTTCGGCACCAATCACCTGGGCCACTTCGCCTTTACCGGTCTGCTGCTGGATCGCCTGCTACCGGTCGCGGGTTCCCGGGTCGTGACGGTCAGCAGCATCGGCCACCGGATCCGCGCCGACATTCACTTCGACGATCTGCAGTGGGAGCACAGCTACAACAGGGTCGCGGCCTACGGGCAGGCCAAGCTGGCCAACCTGTTGTTCACCTACGAACTGCAGCGACGGCTCGCTCCACATGGGACGACGATCGCCGCGGCCGCCCACCCCGGCGGCTCGAACACCGAGTTGATGCGCAACCTGCCCCCGCTGGTTGCGCGCGTTTCCGCCGTGATCGAACCGCTCTTCCAGGACGCAGCCATGGGAGCCCTGCCCAGCCTGCGTGCCGCCACCGACCCTGCGGTGGTTGGCGGGGAGTACTTCGGACCTGACGGCTTCACGCAAATGCGTGGCTACCCCAAGGTGGTGGGATCCAGCCGCCAGTCGCACGACGTCGACCTGCAGCGCCGGCTGTGGGCGGTGTCCGAGGAGCTCACCGGGGTGGCCTACCCCGTCGGCTGAGCCGGCTCAGGGCAGGTCGAGCAACTGCTCGTAGAAACCGCCGAAGCCGCGGGCCGAGTCGTTCAGATGGATCTCGAGAATCCAATGGCAGACAAGGCCATTGGGATCCTTGCGCCGCATCGGCTTGTCCGACCCCGGCGTGATGTACCACTCGACGCCGTTGCCGACGACCTTCCTGTGCGGAAACTCCCCGAGCAGGGGATGACTTTCGAAATGGTCGCGCCCGGCCCGCCACACCCGCGGTAAGGCATCGCGGACAGCCAGCTTGTCCGGGTCATCGCTCAGCACGAACGTGCGGCCGAAGTCTGCCTCCCACTCCTCGAAGATCGGGCCCAGGTCCAAGAACACGATGTCGCCGTCGGCGACCACCCGATCCGGCGGGTGCTCCCGAAAAGGCTGCAGGGTGTTCTCGCCGGCGCGCACAATCCGCCGATGCCAGTGGCCCGTCACGCCGAGCAGCCGGGCGGCCAGGTCGCGGATCTCGTCGGACAACTCCTGCTCACCGACGCCCGGGCGGATCATTTCGCGGCGCTCGATCTCGTCGAACAATTGCGCCGCTTTATCCTGGGCATCAAGAAGCCTTTCCGCGCGGACGTTTTCGTCGGCGATCGGCTTCGGCACAGCATCGATGCTACGACCCCAACGGAGCACTCATGTCGCTCGTGGTGCCGCCCTATCCCGAGCCTCGCTACCTCAAGGACCAGCCGGAAGTCAGCGCCTGGATCAAGCGCGCGGACAAGCCGCCCGACTACGAGACCTACGGCGTCAAGTACCACTACTTGGCCAACCAGCAAGCCACCGGCGGCGACTACGGCCTGTATCGCGTCGACATCGCCCCGGCCGCGGGCGGGCCCGGTCCGCATTTCCACCGGGCCATGTCCGAGGCGTTCTTCGTGCTGTCCGGCACGATGAAGCTCTACGACGGTAACGACTGGATCGACGGTCACCTGCACGACTTCCTATACGTCCCGCCCGGCGGCATCCACGGTTTTCGCAACGAGGCCAACGAACCCGCGTCGATCTTGATGCTGTTCGCTCCGGGCGCGCCGCGGGAGGCGTACTTCGAGGGCTTCAGCGCGTTGGCCGACATGACCGATGACGAACGCCGGGAGTGGCTCATCCGCCACGACAACTTCTTCGTGTAGAAGCCTTTTCGCCGGCTTCAGTCCCATTGCGCAAAGTAGGGGCGCTCCGGCTTGCTTTTCTCGACGAGAATGAACACCACACCCCACGGGTCGACGAACCATGTCGTGCGGACTCGCGCTACGTCCGCAATGCCGTCGACCAGAAAGCGCACCCCTTTGGCTTCGAGTTCAGCCCGGGTGACGTCGAGGTCCTCGCAGATCAGCCCCACATGCGACAAGCCATGGTCAGTGATGGGCGCGGTGCTTCGCCGATCGCCGCCGGCGACGCAGAGGTACTCAATCACCTCGAGGACCCGATCGCCGTCGTCATCAAACCCGACGATGGCCGCTTTCATGCTGGGATCGGACACCAACTCGCCCATGTCGGCGCGGATCGCGTCGCCGGCCATCACATAGGGCGGCGACAGCACCCGCATGCCCAACACGTCTCGATAGAACGCCACCGCCGCTTCGCAATCGGGCACGCAAACCCCGCTATGAGCCAGTCCGGTAATCACGCTCCGACAATAGGCCTGCTGTCGACTCGCCGCTTTCCTGGGAAGATGCGCGCCCCGATGTGCTTGCCCTAGACTGCATCTCGATCAGATAGGAGTCTTCGGGTGCGGGCAAGTGATGCGCCCAGCACCCGGGCTTTGCGGGGCTGGCAGCGGCGAGCCTTGGTGCGGTACCTAACCGCCAAGCCGCGTGATTTCTTGCTGGTCGCTACCCCCGGTGCGGGTAAGACGGCGTTTGCTCTGCGGATCGCCGCCGAGCTGCTGGCCGATCGCAGCGTCGACACGATCACCGTGGTGGTGCCCACCGAACACCTCAAGACGCAGTGGGCGCTGGCGGCCGCCGCCGACGGCATCGCGCTGGATCCCAAGTTCCGCAACGCCGCCGCGCATACCTCGGCGGAGTACCACGGCATCGTCGTCACCTACGCCCAAGTGGCCAGCCATCCCGCCCGGCATCGGGTGCGCACCGAGAGCAGGCGCACGCTGGTGATCTTCGACGAGATCCATCACGGCGGGGATGCCAAGAGCTGGGGTGAGAGCATCCGCGAGGCTTTCGGCGATGCCGCCCGCCGGTTGGCGTTGACCGGCACGCCATTCCGCAGCGACGACGCGGCCATCCCGTTCGTCCACTACGAACCTGACGGTGGCGGCTTGCTACGGTCGCAGGCCGATCACACCTACGGCTATACCGAGGCACTTGCCGACGGCGTCGTGCGTCCCGTGGTGTTTCTGGCCTACTCCGGGGAGACCCGCTGGCGCGACAGCGCCGGCGAGGAATACGCCGCGCGGCTCGGTGAGCCGGCCAGCGCCGAGCACACCGCCCGGGCGTGGCGTACCGCGCTGGATCCCGCCGGCGAGTGGATGCCCGCGGTGATCTCCGCCGCCGATACCCGGCTGCGGCAATTGCGCGACGGCGGAGTACCCGACGCCGGCGGCATGGTCATCGCGTCGGATCAGAAGGCCGCGCGCGCCTATGCCCTTCTGCTGGACCGGATTACCGGCGAGGCGCCAACCGTCGTCGTTTCCGACGACTCCGGCTCGTCAGACCGCATCGCGAAGTTCTCCGCGGGCACCAGCCGCTGGCTGGTCGCCGTGCGGATGGTGTCCGAGGGTGTCGACGTGCCGCGGCTGGCCGTCGGCGTGTATGCCACCAGCGCGTCGACCCCGCTGTACTTCGCCCAGGCGATCGGCCGCTTCGTGCGGTCCCGCCGGCCGGGTGAGACCGCGAGCATCTTTCTGCCGTCGGTGCCGTCGCTGCTGCAGCTGGCCAGCGAGCTAGAGGCGCAACGCAATCATGTTCTCGGCCAGCCACACCGAGAGGACGACGAGCTGGCTGCCGCGCAGCGTCGCCGGACTGAACCATCCGAAACCGAGAATGGGTTCATGTCGTTGGGCGCCGACGCGGAACTGGACCAGGTGATTTTCGACGGCTCGTCGTTCGGCACCGCCACCCCCGCAGGTAGCGACGAAGAAGCCGACTACTTGGGTCTACCCGGCCTGTTGGACGCCAACCAGATGCGAGAGTTGTTGCTGCGCCGCCAAGTTGAGCAGCTTGACCGTCGCATCCGCGACGGCGTCGCCGTGGCCGAACCTGTCACCCGATACGGCCAATTACGGGACCTCCGCGGCGAACTCAACGCCCTGGTGTCGGTTGCACACCATCGAACGGGCAAGCCGCACGGCTGGATTCACAACGAGCTGCGGCGCATCTGCGGCGGCCCGCCGGTGGCCGCGGCGAGCTCCGACCAGCTTAGGGCCCGTATCGAAGCGGCGCGCGGATTGACCGCCTAGCGGATCGCCCAGATGCTGTCGGCCACCCACGGCGATGCTTCCGCCGCCACCGCCCACGCCTGGTTTTCCGGGACGTCGATCAGCGGGTAGCGCTTGATGCCAGCGGCGGAGGCCGCCACCAGGGTGGCCACCCCGGACCGGCGTTGCAGCGGCGACTGCCGCACGGTCCAGCCGATGATGCCCGCCGTGGCCAGGCAGTCACGGCGACGTTCCAGGCTGCCGGCACGCATCACCAGCCAGCGGCTGTCGACCCGGTGCCCGAGTGCGCTCACCCGGTCGGCGGCTAGCAACGCACACCACGCCGTGACCGCCACCCACGCCGTCCACAACCACGCGGGCACCGCCGAAATCCCAATCAGCACAGTCACTACCGCCAGCGCTACACCGGCCAGCACCGGAACCCCCAATGCGCGCGTCCACCGCCGGGCCGCTGCCCGACGGCCGTGACCACGCAACGGCCCGGTGACGACCCAGGCGTTTTCGGGACCCCCGACCAGCCCGGTCAACACCGCTTCCGCGGTGGGAACCGGACACGGTGGCAGCAGCACCGACGACTCGCCAGCACCATGCACACCGGTCATCACCGCATCCAGCCGGGCGCCGCCGAAGACACGCACCAGCAGCGGCTGCCGCAGCGTCCCGCCGCGCAGCCTGCTCATGTCATAGGTGCGCTCGCGCAGCCGCAGCAGACCGTGCCGCAGGTGCAGGACGTCGGCCCGCCGCAGCAGCACCAGGTTGCCGTAGACGAGCAGTGACCGCAGCACCGCCAGCAGCACCGAAGCGACCAGCACCACCGCTGCGATCACCGCGACGGTCGCTACCACACCCAGCCGCTGGGCCGCCTCCAGCCCCGACTCAGCCAACCGTGAATGCTGCAGCGGCCCAACGGCTCCGCTCTGATATACCACGCCAGCGGCGGCAGCCATGGTCAGCAGCCCGGAAAGGCTCAGCGGCGCATATCGCAACCACGACGGCTGCCAGCGCGCCAGCACCGTGCTTGACGCCGCGGGCGCGGCGGGCGCAGTGGTCGCCGCATCGCCCGGCTGCGGTGATTCGGCGAGCAGTATGGCCCGTAGTCGCGGCACCTGGTCGACCCTGACAGCGTTGAGCTCGAAGCCGCCAGAACCGTGCTCGCCGCTGCTACCTTGGCCGGTGCTCACCCGCAGCACGGCCAGCCCCAACAGCCGGTGCAGCAGTCGCGCATCGGTCTGCACCGAACGAATCCGGTTGCGCGGCACCGACAAAACCTTCCGATGCAGCAGGCCGGCCCGCAGTTGCACTCGGCCCGATTCGGGGTCGGACTCGATGCGGTAGCTGGTGGTGAACCAGCGCGCCACACCCACCACAGCGCTAAGCGCGAGCACCGCCACCGTCCAGGACTGGTTGCCGGTGGTCGAGCCGAGCACCAGTCCCCCGATCAATAACGGCAGCTCGCGCAGCAATTCGTGCACCGGATGCACCAGCAGCATCCTGGGACTTAGCCGCTGCCAAGCGATTTGGGGCCGCTGCGGCGCGGTCATATAGCGCCGCTCTCCCCCGCAAGCGGGTGGGGGCACCCCCAGCCGCCCAGCGGCGAGGGGGCGTGCCCCCACCTCATCGCTTCGCTCTGCATCGTCGCCGACGCGGCCGTCACGTGGCGTCCTCGGCACCGATCGCGGCGATGTCGGTCAATTGCGCGACGAGATGGTCGGCGACCGCGAGGTCGAGCGCGGCGATGTGCACCGCCCCTGCCGACGAGGCGGTGGTAACGGTGACGTTGGCCAGACCGAACAACCGGTCCAGCGGGCCACGGTAGGTGTCGACGGTCTGCACCCGCGAGATCGGCGCGATGCGCCTTTCCTGGACCAGCCAACCCGTCCGGGTGTACACCGCCTGCGGGCCGATCTCCCACCGGTGCACCCGGTACCGCCACAACGGCACGACGGCCACCGAAATCGCCGCACCGAACACGGTGACGACGGCAACCAAAAGGTGCACCCAGGGCAGCCGCTTATCGAAGGCAATCCACACCACCTGACCGGCCGCCAGCACCAGCCACGGGACCACACCGCCGATCGCCCACCGCAGCGGCGCGCGCCGACTGGGCGGATGTGCCGGATCGATCATGCCCACCACCGGCGGGCTCGGCTCGGGGTTGTCCACATCATCGAGAATGCCACCGACCCTGCGACGGATTGCACCGACACGGCGGCACCGATCATGAGTGGGTATCGTTTTCGGCGATGAGTTCTAACGGCAAATGGAGTACGGCCGACGTTCCGGACCAAAGCGGCCGCGTCGCCGTCGTCACCGGCGCCAACACCGGTCTCGGCTACCACACTGCCGCCGCGCTCGCCCAAAGCGGCGCGCACGTTGTGTTGGCGGTTCGCAATCTGGAGAAGGGCAACCTGGCGCTGGCGCGCATCGTGGCCGCCCATCCGCGGGCCGATGTCACCTTGCAAGAGCTCGACCTCAGCTCGCTGGAGTCGGTGCGGGCCGCCGCCACGGCATTGCGCAAGGCCTACCCGCGCATCGACTTGTTGATCAACAACGCCGGCGTGATGTGGACGCCGAAGCAGGTCACCGCCGACGGGTTCGAAATGCAGTTCGGCACCAACCATCTCGGCCACTTCGCGCTGACCGGGCAGCTGCTGGACAACCTACTGCCGGTGCGGGGTTCGCGGGTGGTGACCGTCAGCAGCAATGGCCACCGACAGCGCGCCGCCATCCACTTCGACGATCTGCAGTGGGAACACCGCTACGACCGAATCGCCGCGTACGGGCAATCCAAGCTGGCCAACCTGCTGTTCACCTACGAGCTGCAGCGCCGGCTGGCCGCGCGGGAGCAGCCGACCACCGTCGCTGTCGCCGCCCACCCGGGCGGCTCGAACACCGAGCTGGTGCGCAACCTGCCCGCGGTGTTCAAACCCGCCCTCGCGGCGCTCGGCCCGCTGCTGTTTCAGAACGCGGCGATGGGTGCCCTACCGACGCTGCGCGCCGCCGCCGACCCGGACGTCCAGGGCGGGCAGTACTACGGCCCGGATGGCCTGGGTGAGCTGCGCGGCCACCCGAAGCTGGTGTCCTCCAGCGCGCAGTCCCACGACGAGGACTTGCAGCGCCGGCTGTGGAAGGTCTCCGAAGCGCTGACCGGTGTGACGTATCCGGTCTGAGGCCTATCGGCCATAGCCGAGTGTGGGCTTAATGCACGCTAATGTCGGTTTTGCGTGACAAAAGCCCACACTCGCCGTGGCTGAGGCCAGCCGCGGCTCCGTAAGATAACCGCGTGGCACGACGCCCCCGCTCCACCGATGAGAACCTGACATTCGGCCCGCAGCGCCTGTTGTCGTTGCTGCGTTCGACCGTTCCGCCGGTGCATCCGGCCGGCCTGCCGTTCATCTCCGCCGGGTTGGCCGTGGCCTTGGGGGAGGACTAGCCGGACGCCGCTATCGATGGCTGCGCCGGGCCGGCCTGCTGGCCGCCGCTGCGTGTGCCGGGTTCTTCCGGCACCCGCCGCGGGTACCGCCCAACCGGCCCGGCGTCGTCGTCGCTCCCGCCGACGGCCTGATCTGCGTCATCGACACCGCCGCCCCGCCCGCCGAACTCGGCTTGGGCAACGCAGAGCTGCCACGGATCAGCATCTTCCTGTCACTGTTGGACGCCCACGTGCAGCGAGCCCCGGTGAGCGGTGAAGTGATTGCCGTGCAGCACCGACCGGGTCGCTTCGGCTCGGCCGACCTGGCCGCTGCCAGTGACGACAACGAACGCGTCAGCATGCAGGTCCGCACCGCCGACGGCGCGGATGTCGTCGCGGTACAGATCGCCGGTCTGCTGGCGCGGCGCATCGTCTGCGACGCACACGCCGGCGACAAGCTGTCGATCGGTGACACCTACGGCCTGATCCGGTTCGGGTCCCGCCTCGACACCTACCTGCCCGCCGGGGCGGAGGTGTTGGTCAGCGTCGGCCAACGGGCTGTCGCGGGCGAAACGGTGCTGGCCGACCTGCCGTGATTACCGCGCCGGCGACGATGCAGAGCGAAGCGATGAGGAGGAGCGGCGCTGATTACTAAGCCTCGCGGCAGGCGAGTGGTCAACCTGCGCATCCTGCCCAGCTCGATGAGCGTGCTGGCCATCTGCGCCGGTCTGACCTCGATCCGGTTCGCGCTGGAGGGTCAGCCGCACGTGGCGATCGCGCTGATCGCCGCCGCTGCGATCCTGGACGGACTCGACGGCCGGGTGGCCCGCATCCTGGACGCCGAGTCGCGGATGGGCGAGGAGATCGATTCGCTCGCCGACGCGGTGAACTTCGGGGTGGCCCCGGCGGTGGTGGTCTACGTGACGTTGTTGTCCTCCTCCTCGGGCCGGTCGGCCGGCTGGGTCGTGGTGTTGCTGTACGCGGTGTCAATCGTGTTGCGGTTGGCCAGGTTTAATGCGCTGCTCGACGACGTCAGCCAGCCGGCCTTCGCGCGGGAGTTCTTCGTCGGGATACCGGCGCCGGCCGGCGCGATCTCGGCGCTCGGCCCGCTGGCCGCCAAGCTGCAGTTCGGTCCGGGCTGGTGGACGTCGCCGTGGTTCGTCTGCGCGTGGGTGGCCGCCTGCTCGATGCTGGTGGTCAGCCGGATTCCGATGCGCAAGATGCATGCCGTGTCGGTGCCGCCGAACCTGGCCGCGCTGCTGCTGGCAGCGCTGACGATCGTCGCGGCGGCGGCGTTCCTATTCCCCTACATCCTGATCATGGTGCTGATCGCGGCCTACCTGTTCCACATTCCGTTTTCCGTGCACAGCTACCGCTGGCTGGCGGCACATCCCGAGGCGTGGGGCGAGAAACCCAAGCAGCGACGCGCCACGCGACGCGCGATCCGCCGGGCGCAGCCCAACCGGCGGTCGATGGCGCGGTTGGGCCTGCGCAGGCCCACCGGCCGGACATGACGTCCCCGCAGCTCACGCTGACCGCTCGGCTGAACACCGCGGCCGTCGACTCTCGCCGCGGCGTTGTCCGGTTGCATCCCAACGCCATTGCCGCCCTCGGGATTCGGGAGTGGGACGCGGTATCGCTGACCGGGTCGCGGACCACGACGGCGGTGGCCGGCATGGCCGGCCCGCAAACCCCGATCGGCACCGTTCTGCTGGACGACGTCACGCTGTCCAACGCCGGGCTGAGCGAGGACACCGCCGTGATCGTCACCGCCGCGACGGTGTACGGCGCCCGGTCGGTGACCTTGAGCGGCTCGGCGATGACCAGTCAATCGGTTCCCCCGCCGACCCTGCGGCGGGCCCTGCTGGGCAAGGTGTTAACCGTCGGCGACGCGGTGTCGCTGCTGCCACGCGACCTGGGACCGGGCACCTCGACGTCGGCTGCTACCCGTGCCCTGGCGTCGGCGGTGGGCATCAGCTGGACATCGGAGCTGTTGACTGTCACCGGCGTCGATCCCGCCGGGCCGGTGAGTGTGCAGCCGAACTCGTTGGTGACGTGGGGAACCGGTGTCCCGGCCGAAGACGTCGGCCGGCACGACGTAGCGTCGGCGCCACAGCAGGCCGGAGCCACGACGTCACCGGTCACGGTCAACGACCTCAAGGGCGTTAGCACGCAGGCGGCGAAACTGACCGAGTGGCTCAAGCTCGCACTCGATGAGCCGCACCTACTGCAAACCCTGGGCGCCGGAACGAATTTGGGCATCCTGGTGTCGGGTCCGGCCGGTGTCGGTAAGACCACGCTGGTGCGCGCAGTCTGCGCGGGTCGAAGGCTGGTCGAGCTCGACGGCCCGGAGATCGGTGCGCTGACCGCCGACGACCGGCTCAAGCGGGTGGCCTCGGCGGCCGCGGCAGTTCGCGACGGCGGTGGCGTCCTGCTGATCGCCGACATCGACGCGCTGCTGCCCGCCACCGCCGAGCCGGTGGCGACGCTGATCCTGGCCGAACTGCGTAAGGCGGTCGCGGCCGCCCGGGTCGCGGTGATCGTCACGTCGTCGGTGCCGGAGAAGCTCGACCCGCGGCTGCGCGCCCCGGACCTGTGCGACCGCGAGCTGGTGCTGAGTCTGCCCGACGCGGCCACTCGCACGGCACTGCTGCAGGGACTACTGAAGCCGGTGCCCACCGAAAATATCGACTTTAGCGAAATCGCCGATCACACACCAGGTTTCGTGGTGGCCGATCTCGCCGCTCTGATACGAGAAGCAGCATTGCGCGCGGCAGCCAGGGCCAGCTCCGACGGCACGCCGCCAAAGCTGACCCAGGACGACCTGCTCGGTGCGCTTACCGTGATCAGGCCGCTGTCGCGCTCAGCTGCAGTCGAAGTCACGCTCGGCTCCATCACTTTCGACGATGTCGGCGACATGACCGCCACCAAGCAGGCACTGACCGAAGCGGTGCTGTGGCCGCTGCAGCATCCCGACACCTTTGCCCGGCTCGGCGTTGAGCCGCCGCGCGGGGTCCTGCTGTACGGACCGCCAGGCTGCGGCAAGACCTTTTTGGTGCGCGCACTGGCCAGCACCGGACGGCTTTCGGTGCACGCCGTCAAAGGCTCTGAGCTGATGGACAAATGGGTCGGCTCCTCGGAGAAGGCGGTGCGCGAACTGTTCGGCCGAGCCCGCGATTCCGCTCCGTCGCTGGTATTTCTCGACGAGGTCGACGCGCTGACCCCGCGGCGCGGCCAGAGCTTCGACTCCGGCGTCACCGATCGGGTGGTCGCCGCGCTGCTCACCGAACTCGACGGCATCGAGCCGCTGCGCGAAGTCGTGGTGGTCGGCGCCACCAACCGCCCGGACCTGATCGATCCAGGGCTGTTGCGCCCCGGTCGGCTGGAGAAGCTGGTGTTCGTCGAACCGCCCGACGCACAGGGCCGTCTGGACATCTTGCGCACCGCAGGCAAGTCGGTTCCGCTGCGCGACGTTGACCTGGCCGCGCTGGCGGCCGACCTGGACGGCTACAGCGCCGCAGATTGCGTGGCACTGCTGCGTGAGGCTGCGCTTACCGCGATGCGGCGCTCGGTCGACGCCGCCGAAATCACCGCCGCCGACGTCGCTGCCGCGCGCGAAACCGTCCGCCCCTCATTGGATCCCGTGCAGCTGGCCTCGCTGCGCGCCTTCGCCGCGGAAGGGTGATCCTTATACAGGGCGATGGTAGTAGAAGCTGGGCTGGTCCTGTCCTGCCTCGGTGTTGGTGTAGCCGTGGCGTTCGTAGAAGCGGCGCGCGTCGATGTCGGCGCCGTCAACTGCGATTTCGATCAGCCGGCCGCGGCGCTCGCGGGTGATCGATTCCACCTCGGCTAACAGCGCCGACCCGATTCCGAGTCCGCGCGCCTCGGGTGCGACGTAGAGCTCGTCCAGGAGAACGACGGGGCCGTCGTACCAGATGCTGGGGCGCAACGTCAGCAGCGCGACGGCGACAGCGGGATCGCCTGCGAGAACGGCGATTACATCGGTGCCGGCCAGCAGCCGACGCAGTCGGGTGGCCAGAACCCCCGGTCCCGGCGTCGACGTGTGGTATTCCCGGTTGAATGCGTCCAGCAACCGGGCCCCGGTCGCGGCGTCCGCGGGCGTAGCCACTCGCGGCGAAGGGGGGCTCATACGCACGAGTATGGACGAGCGGCACCGTAGCTGTTTGGATGAAACGGTGTACCGGGAGTTTCGTCCTGACCAAAGGCTTCGGCCGTTCGTGGAATGCGGCTGGCTGCGGTCGGGGTCGGCGACTCCCTCGATACGAGTGATGCCCGACGGTTGTGTGGACGTCCCGCTGTGGAAGCTCACGCCGGCATGACCGGATCGCGCAGCGCCCTGCAAGTCGTTGAGGGTATTGACCTATCGGGCAAGATATGTGTGATCACCGGGGCCTCGTCGGGGCTGGGCCGCGAGTCGGCGCGGGCGCTGGCAGCCGCGGGCGCGCAGGTGATTTTGGCCGCGCGCAACACCGATGCGCTGGCCGAGACGGCCCGGTGGATACTCGCCGAGGTACCCGACGCACAAACCTCGACCGTGCATCTCGATCTCACCTCGCTGGCCACTGTGCGCACCGCGGCCACCGAGATCGGCCGAGGCACGCCGGTGATTCATATCTTGATGAACAATGCCGGCGTCATGTTCACCCCGTTCAGCCGGACCCAAGACGGCTTCGAAATCCAGATCGGGACAAATCATTTCGGGCACTTCGAACTCACCCGACTCCTTACTCCTCAGCTCGCCGCCGCTGCGGGCGCCCGGGTGGTCATCCTCTCCTCCGGCGGCCACGTGCTGGGCGACGTCGACTTCGACGATCCCAACTGGGAGCACCGCGACTACGACAAGTTCGTCGCATACGGCGCGTCCAAGACGGCCAACATCCTGCATGCGGTCGAAGCCGACCGCCGCTTGTGTGAGTTGGGAATCCGCGCCTACGCGGTCCATCCCGGCGCGGTGGCCACGTCGCTGGCGCGGTACATGTCCCGTTCCGATTTCTCCCAGCTGCGCAAACACGCCGTGGCCAGCGGCGCCGCACGCGGCGAATCGACGGACGGCTACCTGGATTTCACCACGCCCGAACACGGCGCGGCCACTCAGGTCTGGGCGGCGGTAAGCCCCGAACTGGTCGACCAGGGTGGGCTGTACCTCGAAGACTGCGGCATCAGCGAAAGCGTCGCCCCCTACGCACGCGACGCCGAGCGCGCTGCGGAGCTGTGGACTCTCTCCGAGAAGTTGTGTGCGCAGTCGTGAACAGAATGGAACGGCGAAAGCTCGAGGTACGTGAGAAAATCCTCGCGGCGGCCTTCGATCTGTTTCTCGGCGAAGGCGTTGCGGCCACCACCATTGAGGAGATCTGCGAGCGCGCCGACGTGGCCAATCGAACGTTCTTCAACCACTTCGCCACCCGGCAGGACATGATCCGCGCGTTGGCGGAGCGGACCGTCGACCGGACCTACTCCTTGGAGACCAACCTGCACAACCTAAGGGGTTGCGCTGGCCGAGTTGCTGTCGGCATGATCAACGCTCGCTAAGCGGAGGAACTTCGCCGTCGAACAGAATTCTCAGCAGGCTCTCGCTGTGCGCGGCGGTGACAAACAATTCGTCGGACCGCCTCCCGCCGACGCAGACGTTGGTGGGTAGCGATCCGGCCGGCAACGCGATTTCCGCGACACACCGGCCCCACGCGTCGACGACGTCGATGCGGTCAGCGGTAGTCAGCGCAACCCAATAGTCGCCGTGGGCGCTCACGGCCATCCCGTCGGGCCAGCCATCCGGGAAAGTGTGCACAATCTCGGGTGGACCGATCGACCCGTCAGGTGAGATGACGTAGGACAACAATTGCGACGACAGCGTCGCCGTCACCAGCAATCTCGAGCCGTCGCGGTCAAAGCCCAGCCCGTTGATGAACACCGGTCCATCGTCGATGACCAGTCGGGTGTCACCCGAGTCGACATCGGTCGCATAGACGTGGCCGGGCAGCCCCCCACCGGGAGCGCTGATGTCAATCTCCCCGCGGGTGTCGGTGATCCACAGCCGCCCGTCCGGGCCGAACGTCAGATCGTTCGGCGCTCCCAGCCCTTCGACGAGGTAGTCGACGCGCGAACCGGAAATCACCTGAATACCCGGCTCAGCGGCACCGCTCGCACCCCAGGCGCCGCCGTTTTGCGCCACATACAACGTCCCGTCGGCGCTGCACGCCAAGCCATTTGGCCCGCCGCCGGTATCGATGCGTTCCAGCGCACCGTCGCGCGGGTCGACGATGTAGACACAGCCATGGCTGATCGACGTCAGCGCCACGCGGTCATCGGGAAGCCACACCGGCCCCTCGGTGAAGCCGAGTCCACCTGCCATGACGTCGATGTGCATGATTACGGCTCCGGCTCAGGTTCTGGCAGGGGCGTCCACTCGGCCGAAAGTCGCGAGCTGAACCTCGGGGCCCGCCGTTCGAGGAAGGCGGCGACTCCTTCACGGGCGTCGTCGGTGCCCATTACCCGATGGTGCAGCTGCGTTTCCAGCGACGCAACCTGTCGCGGAGTGTAGCCGTTGATCGCGCTGTCCCACAGCAGTCGCTTACACAACGCCGCCGACATCGGCGCCACGTTGGTCGCGATGTCGCGGGCCCTCTCCAAGGCATGGTCGAGCACCTGCGCGGCGGGCAGCGCTTTGTTGGCGATACCGAACGCGACGGCCTCGGCCCCAGTGAAGGTGCGTCCGGTTAGTAGTACCTCGGCAGCCACTCCCAGGTTTGTCAGATGCGCCAGTGTCCAGTGCGACATGCAGTCCGGTATCACGCCCCGGCGGACTTGCACCACACCGTATTTGGCGTCATCGGCGACGATCCGGATATCTGCCTGCAGCGCGATGGTCAGGCCGATGCCAATGGCGTGGCCGTTGATCGCCCCAATCACCGGCTTGCGCAGCTCGAATGCGGCCGGGTCGATCGGCGATGCGGAGAACGGGCTGTCCTCTGCGGGGGCGTCGAACGGCGATGCGCTGCCCGAGAAATCCGCCCCGGCGCAGAAGGCCCGGCCTGCACCGGTGAGCACGATGGCCCGGACGTCGTCGTCCCCGTCGCAGCGCCGGTATGCCTGGCTAAGCAGCGTGCCCATCGCGGCGGTATAGGCGTTGAGATGCTCGGGGCGATTGAGTGTGAGCACCGCCACACCCGCGTTAACGTCAACCAGCACATCGGTGCCCACGCGTCGAAGTACACCACGCCACCTCGGGCTAAGCGCGTGCTTTCCAACTTCATTAGCCTGGTTTTATGACACGGACTCACGACGACAGCTGGGACATCACCGAGAGCGTCGGCGCCACGGCGCTCGGTGTGGCCATGGCGCGTGCCGCTGAATCCGATTGCGACTGTCCCCTGTTCACCGACCGCTATGCGCAGCTCTTCGTCGACGCCGCAATCCAGCGCGGCTGGGATCCTTCCGTGGTAGCCAAACGACTGCCGATCCTCAGGGGCTACCTCGCGGCGCGTACCAAGTGGTTCGACGAGTACTTCATCGCCGCCGGTGCCAACGGCATCGACCAAGCCGTGATTCTGGCCGCGGGCCTGGACGCCCGGCCCTGGCGGCTGCCGTGGGTTCACGGCAGCATCGTCTATGAGATCGACCAGCCACAGGTGTTGGCGTTCAAGGCGGACGCGCTGGCCGCACGAGGCGCTCGGCCTGCTAGCAGGTATCAGGCTGTGCCGATCGATCTGCGGGCGGATTGGCCGACGGCATTGCGCGAAGCCGGTTTTGATCCATCGGAGCCGACGGCGTGGTCCGCCGAAGGCCTGTTGCCCTACTTGCCGGCGGCCGGACAGGATCTGTTGTTCGAGCGGATCGTGACGCTCAGCGCCACCGGCAGCCGGATCGCGGTCGAGGCCCTCAGCCCGAGCTCCTTGGACCCGGAATACCTCGAGCGGCGCCGCCGGTTCTTACGCCGCCTCTACGAGGGCGCCGAGCCAAGTGGCGACGCCCCGGTGCCGGACACCCTAGATCTGTCGTATGTGGAGGAACGCACCGACCTGACGCAGTGGCTGACCGAACGCGGCTGGAAGGTGACCGCGATCGAGGCGCTGAAACTGATGGAACGTTACGACCGGTCGCCGGAGGGCGACCTCAAGGATCTCGCACCGCGCAGCGTGTTCATCGAGGGCCGGCTCAACGGTTACTCCGAGAGCTGAAATTCGATCACCGCGGCAACGGAATCCACTGCCTCGCTCAGCGCGGCAAGCCGTTCGGCGGCAGACGGTGCGGCCAGCACCGCGTAGCGGTCGGCCGCGCCGATCGGAACACGCGACGCCAGCGCATACAGCCGCATGCCGGGATCGAGGGTGTCAGCGTCGGTACCTAGTACCACAGCCCGCTCAGGCAACGAAAAGTTGCGGGCCGCCGCGATCCGCTCGAACAACGCCATCACCCGGTCTTCGAGCTCGTCCAGTCGGCCTGCGGTCACCGGTTCGCCCGGCTCGTCCGGCCAGGCCTCCACCATGGCCTGCGGGTAGGGATCGTCAGGCAACCAATCGCATACCCGGATCCGTTCGCCTGTCCGGCAACGCAACACGTATCGGCCCGAGTCGGCGAGATCCACGCATTCGGTGATCCTGGCCACCGTCCCGACGCCGCAGCGCACATCGCCACCGCCGACCTCGCGGCCGTGGGAGATCAGCACCACACCGAAATGAGGGTCTTCGTCGCGCATGCAATCCCGTACCAGCGCGGTATAGCGAGGTTCGAAGATTTGCATCGGAAGATCCTCGTCGGGCAGCAGCGCCGACTGGAGTGGAAACATCGCCATCGGAACGGCTGTCGCCATTAGATATCCAGCTCACCGACCAGCGCGTCGACGACAGCGCGCAGATCTCCGTCGTGCTCCTCGGCGGCCCGCCGCTGACGCTGATACGACGCGCCCACCCGGCAGATATCGGCCACCGAGGCCAACTCGTCGGCGCAGTGCAGCGACGTCGCGACCGGCTCGAGGCGGTCAAGTAGGTCGGGCAAGTCATCAGTGACTAACCGTTCATTGCTTTCCGCGTCGAGAATGATCACCGCATCCAGCCCGTAACGGGCGGCGCGCCATTTGTTCTCCTGAACGTGCCAGGGCGGCATGGTCGGCAGTGTCTCACCGGCATCGAGCCGACGGTCCAGGTCGACGACCAGACAATGCGTCAACGCCACCAACGCGCCCAGCTCACGCAGGTTGGACACGCCGTCGCAGATTCGCACCTCGAGTGTGCCAAGATGCGGTGAAGGCCTTATGTCCCAACGGATCTCGTCCATATGATCGATGATGCCGGTCTTCTTCTGGTCGTGAACGAAACCTTCGAATTCCGCCCATTTCTGGAAGTGAAAAGGCAACCCGGCGGTGGGCAGCTGCTGGAACATCATTGCCCGATTGCTGGCGTAGCCGGTGTCCTCCCCACCCCACCACGGCGACGAGGCCGACAGTGCCAGCAGATGCGGGTAGTACTGCAGCAGTGAGGTCATGATCGGCATTACTTTGGCGGCCGACGAGATTCCGACGTGGACGTGCACACCCCAGATCAGCATCTGCCGGCCCCACCACTGGGTACGTTTGATCAGCTCGGCGTAGCGCGGCGCGTCGGTGAGCTTCTGGGTGGACCACCGCGCGAACGGGTGGGTGCCGGCGCAGAACAGTTCCATGCCGCGGTCCCGGACGACCCGCCGTGCCGGGCCTAGGGTTTCGCGCAGATCCTCCATCGCTTGCGCGGTGGAATCGCAGATGCCGCTGACCACCTCGACGGTGTTGCGCAGCAATTCCTTGTGCACACGCGGGTTTTCGCCGATCTCGGCGATGACGGCGGTAGCCTCGTTGCTCAGGTCGCGCGTCTGCGCGTCGACGAGCGCGAACTCCCACTCCACCCCGATCGTCGACCGGGGCGAGCCGGCGAAGTCGATATGGGCCCGTGCCCTGCTGACTGGCGCGCTAGCCGGCACCAATGACACCGCACGCCACCCGCTTGCCGGCGTCACCGGTGGACATCGTGGTTTGGTCGGGGCCCGGTGCCCCATTGACCTGGGTGTAGCGATCCGACGGGATGTTGCCGAAATTGTCGGCTCCGGCGTGAATGACGATCGCGGTCCCCTTGCCGGCCAACAGATCGTCCTTGGTGAACGCGTCGGTCGTCGTCACCAACAAGGCCGCGCCGTCCTTGCGAACCTCCAATGAAGTCAGGTCGCCGCTTTGGGGATCACCGGTGTGCCCCGGCACCTGGTAATGCCCACCGGCCGAGAGGAAGTCGCCCGGTGCCCCGCCGCTCGGGGGAACCGAGTTGGCCTCACACTTGCCGACCGAGTGGATGTGTACGCCATGGAATCCGGGACTCAGCACGCCTTGCCCGGTGGTCTCAACGGTGATCGTCACGTAGCCGTCGGCGAAGTCGAATTTGGCCGTCGCCACCTTTGCGCCGTCCGGCGCGATCAGGTGGGTGGTCAGACTCTCCGGCGCCACCGGCCCACCCTTTTGTTGCGTCTCCGACGGCGACGACGACCCGGTCCAGATCGCCGGCGTGGTCCCGGGGGCGGTCGCCGGTGGCTGGTTCGGCTTGCATGCGCTCAGCAGCGCGACCAAAGCGACAAACGGAACCATTGCGGTGACAGCGGCAACATTTCGGCGCGTGGCGGGCTTAACCATGGGGAGAGCCTATCCCGGCCACGATGCGGCCCGGAACGGGCCGAGGAGGAGCGGGATCGCCTGCCGCACCCAAATTTTTTGTCGGAGGGCGGTGGCATACTCGAACCTATGTTCGAACAGTCGACGGGTTTGATATCGCCGCCGGAGGTGATTGCCCGGTTTGATGAGCTGTTCGAGCGGCACTATCCATCGAAAACGCCGGAGTCAGCCGCGCTGCTAGATCGGATCTGTGCGTCCTCGCGGGCCGAGAACCGGGCTGGCGCTGAGACGTTGGCCTCGATCGGGGAATTATTCGGCTACCGGTTGGCGCGCTGCTCGGACACCGAGGACTGGGTCATTGACACCGAAGAGGCCGTCGCCGCCGAGCTGGCCGCGGCGTTGCGGATCAGCCAGGGGCTCGCCGGAAGCCGGCTGCGCTATGCCCGGGCCATGCGCGAGCGGCTACCCGCAATCGCTGAAGTCTTCAAAGCCGGCGGTATCGACTTCCGGACGTTTCAGACGATCGTGTATCGGACCGATTTGATCACCGATCCCGAGGCCGAGGCTATCCGCCTTGAGCTGGAAACGCTGTACGGCGAGCTAGACAACATCGGGGTTGAGCGCGGCGAGGGGCTGCTGACCGGCAAGCAAGCGCAGATCGCCAGCAGCGTAGTGCAGCTGAAGATCGACGCGCTGGAGCGCAAGCAGCAAGACCAAGAGCGGCTGCGGGTCTTCGACGGCATCCGGTTGGGGAAGCCGGAGGTCGCCGAGGCGATCAAACAACTGTCTGCTGACCGGTTCCGTGCTGTTGTGGATGTGCTGATGACCGTGACTGTCGCCCCTGTTGGAAAGGGCGGGCACACGTTCCGCGAGGAGCGGGTGCAAATGCAGTGGCGCTAGAGCGGATACGGTGAGACGGTCGCGGGGCTCAGCATCCAACTGCCGAGCTACCGCTATTCACCGCCATCGTCATTGACTTCGATGAACAACCACGGTGGACCATGGGCACCCGCGACGTACGACGGACGGTGGCGGTTGTGTGCTGGACGGACGAGTTCGCCCGAACCGCTGCGGTGGTCCACCGTGTGACGATAGCGTTTGCCAATCAGGTCGGCGACGCAGCCAATGTGCGGTCGGAGCCTTCGCTGGTCCACGGCCTCAGTTCCTGCAAACATAGGAGTCGGGTTGAAATGTCTCTTTTCACTGGCGCCGCCAGGTTGATCGCGATTGCCGCGTGCAGCGGCGCTGCTGTTCTCAGCTCCACGGCCAGTGGCTCGGGCAACCCGGGCACGCTGATGGGAATGCTGCCGCAGGGCTTCTCCTCGGCTAATTGCACAGAGGGACCGCCGACCGCGCCTTCGCTCGAAGAAGTGACCTGCAGCCAAAACAGCGACCCAGCCGGACCCGGGGGGGCCGTGTTCGTGCTATACGGAAACCTCAATGACTTGGCAACATGGTTCCCGCGGTTCTCCGGCGTGACGGTGGCGTCGTCGTGCCCAGGTGGCCAAGCGTCGCCTGGCGCGTGGAGTTACGGCAACTCCGGTCAGACCGCTGGTCAGGTCGAGTGCGGAACCGTCGCCATCGGCGGTGGCACTATTGGGTCCGCGGTTGTCTGGACGAACAACGCCAAACTGATGGGCGCCAATATTACTGGCCCAGACATTGCCAGCCTGTATCAGTGGTGGAGCGCTAACTCCGGCTGACAACTGCTGGCCCGGCCGGCGGCGGGCTACGCATTCACGCGTGGTAGGCGGCCTCGTAGTTGTGCGCGGGTTTGATGATGCCATGGCCCGGGCCTGCTCACCGCCGCGTCTAGCCGCTCAACCGGTTTTCCGCCCCGCGCGCCGCCTAATGCGGCGATGGCCACCTGGTAAGCGAAACCCCTTGGAACCCCGGCGCTGGCACTCAGCTCCGGCGATGGATGCGCCATCATGGCTGGTCCATAAGACCGTTGTCTCCCGGCGAAGAAACAGCGCCGGGAGCGGCCAGAGGGGCGACGGCCACAACCGCTGGACTCCAACCCACGCAACCCTTAAAGACACACCCCAGCGGGTTGCTGGCACCGGGGCCTCCTGAAGCACGCGCAAAGCAGCTCGCGGCCAAGCATCGCGAAATGTTGTTATGCTGACCGGCGACGCCGCTGCCAGCCCGCGCACGGCGGGAAGTGCCGGAACGAGGCGGCTCGCATGTGGACTCGGATTCTGCTGCAGCCCTCGTGGGTACGCGGGTTAGCGGTAGCGGGCGTGTACGCCATCGCCGCCGCAGTAAGCTGGTGCGCCAGCTGGCTGGCTGGCGATGCACAGTGGCCGGGATTGTCCGCGTTTGCGGGGCAGGTCGCGGGCATCATAATTTTCGGTCTTGTGGTGGCCGTTCTCACCACCAGCTCACATAGGGCCTATGCCATCGATCTTGCTGGCCTCGACCCTGCGCGGCGGTCGGCGGCCGTCGATGCAAGCTTCCACGGCCCGGTTCCAGCCGATGCGTCCGTCCGCGATGCGGCCATCGGGGTCACCGAGCGCCGGCTCAGGAGGGCCAGGTTCTGGCGGGTGATGTGGCTGATCGGGGTGGGCATGGGGGTCTTATCGCTTGTCATATGGATCTTTCGGTCGGAAGTGAGTTTGTGGAGGCAAGCAGCGGCTTGGGACCCTGGCGACTGGATTAATTTCGCCATCATCCTCGGCTTTGCGGTGGGGGCCTGGTACGCGTCTATAAGCGCCAAGCACCGCCTCCAGACGCTCAGGCAGACAAGCGATCTCGACGCGACGGCGATGGGCGACGCGGGCTGAGACTCGCGCAACCTCTTGAACTGTCGGGCTTAATCGCCACGATCTTCAGGCATGCCTGCAACACATGGACGGCACCGTGATCCTGACCTCGCCGTGGGGGCAGACCTATGTCACCACACCGGGCAGCGCGCTGCTGTTTCCTAGCCTGTGCCGACCCACCGGCGACCTACCACCCCACGCCGACCCGCCGACCGAACACCGCGGCGAGCGCACCGCGATGATGCCCAGGCGCCGCCGCACCCGCGCCCAGAATCGCGCCCAGCGCATCGCCACCGAACGCCGACAAAACCACCGCTTGCGCTACCTCGGACCGGCCCCACCCCACACCGACCACGACCCACCACCGTTTTAGATCGGGGTCACGTCCTTCAGCCCTTGACCACCACGATGACGCCGGGCGGCTGATCGGCGACCGCGGGAGTCCGCGGTTGAACGGGCGCTTTCAACAGCTGGCCCACGCCATTCGCTGTTTCTTGCTCGCCGGGCGCATTGCCGAAGTACACCGTGGTGGCCGACACGTCGGGCAACGACAGGTTGTCGACCTCGGTGACGTTGAAACCGCCCTGCTTCAGCTGGTCGGCGGTGCGCCCGGCAATGCCTGGCTGGCTGGAAATGTTGTACACGCGCACGTCGGATTTTGCCGCGGGCTTCACCGAGGTTTTCGACGCCATTGTGCTCGTCGTCACGGTTGGGCCCGACGAGTCGTCCTCGGAGTTGGCGCCCGATCCCATGGCCTGAAACCCGACCAGCAAAAAAATGACCCCGAGAAACAAAAGCACCATCACCATGGCCCGCAGGGGAAGCCCGGTTGAGTCGGGAACGCGCTCATTCATTGACGTCACTGTATCTAGGAGTGCGCCAAAACCCACACCGACGCTCGCCGGGCGGGCAATACCTCAGGTGACCTCGAAGCCCAGCCGTCGTGCCGCCCGCGCCTTCTGCCGACTAGCACGCAGCCGTCGTAGCCGTTTGACCAGCATCGGGTCGGCTGCCAATGCTTCGGGCCGGTCGACCAAAGCATTCAGCACCTGGTAGTAGCGCGTGGCCGACATTGCAAACAACTCTTTGATCGCTTCTTCTTTGGCGCCGGCGTATTTCCACCATTGGCGCTCGAACGCCAAAATGTCGTGTTCGCGGCGGGTCAGCCCATCGGCAAGTTCAGAGTCGTCCCCCGATCGATTAGCCCGCGCCATAGCGCTGTCCATATCGCTTCCTCGACCCTTTCGGCGAATTCTCGAATGCTCGCTGCTCCGGCGCATATTCAACCACGCTGACAACTGTTGACCCGGCACCCAAGCCCGCGAGTCGGCTGACCGGAATTATCTTAGGGCGCAAGGCCCGTGGCTTTAGCCCGGGGTTACCCCCATCCGTTCAGTCGCCGGGCGGAGCCCGGCGCTCATAGTGGCCGGTTCTGGCCGTCGATGTATTGCCTGATGATCGACAGCGGTCCGCCTCTGCAGGAGACGGCGAAATTCGACGGCGATCACAGGTGTCCGCGCATGCGGGCGCAGACGTCGACGCCGGTCTACTCGCGGCGCAGCGCGTAAGCGGTGCCGCCCTTGAGCCGCTGCACCAGAGCCGAGATCGCCAAGGTCAGCCGCGACACGCTGTGTCGGGCGCGCCGATAGGTCTGGCTTGTCAGTGGTCATCTCTACGGTTGCGGTGTGGGTAGCGCTTGCCGCATGGCACCGAGACCGGCCGCTGAGCCGGGGCAGTCGGGCGAGCGCAAGCCGCGGGCGCGTAAGCGGCCGAAGGGCGCAGCGACACATGTGCGGTCGTGGCCGCTGCGCCCGGATCCCGGCCAGTGTCGGGTGATAGGGACACGGTTTTTCACCGGCGCCCGGGTGTACAACGCGGTGCTGGAGGGGTTCATCGGACGTAGTCGCGCGGTCAAAGCCGATCCGGCGTGGCACGCGGCGCGGCAACTGCCCCGGCGCAACAAGGAGGAACGGACCGCTCGGAGAGCCGCTTTCGACGTGGTTGCGGCGGCCCACGGGTTCAGTGTCGGTGCGGCGCAGTCGTTTGCGTCGTCACTGCGTCGATCCTGGGTGCGTGAGCACCTGCCGGCCCAGGAGACCCAGAATCTGGGGGCGCGGGCATTTGATGCGGTCCAGCCAGCTGGCACCTCGGTAGAAGGGGTAAGCAGCGGTTCAAGTCGACCAAGCGCGGGTTGCATTCACTGGCGGCCAAAGACGGCAACGGCGCGCTGCGTCCCAAGACCGATGCCGCCGGTCGGCTGATGGGGTTGCAGTGGGGTTCGGGGTTTGTCGTCGGGGTAGCCGCGTCAGCGCGGACGGGCCGGCGCGGTAAGGAGCAGCAGGCCGAGCTGGCTGAGATTGAAGCGCTGATCGCGGCCGGCAAGGTGTTGTCGACCCGGATTGTGCGGACCGTGATCAACGGGCGCGACACCTACCGCATGCAACTGGTCTGCGACGGGCATCCGACCGGCGGCATCCGGTCGGCGACGGGCCGGGTCTCCTTCGACCTGGGCCCGAGTCAGATCGCGGTTGCGGTGCAACGCGGTGATGGGACGTGGCGGGATGGGTGGAGCCGCTGGCCGGTCGGATCCAGCTGGACACCGTGCGGTTGCGCCGTGCATCAACGGCAGCTGGATCGTCAGCACCGCGCCGGATCGCCCGACTGCTTCCATCCCGACGGCACCCATAAACCTGGGCGGTGCAACTGGCAGCGTCTCCCACGCCGCCAAGCGGACCGCCATCGGTGTGGCCGAGCAGCACCGTCGGCTGGCCGAGCACCGCAAGACGTTGCACGGGGCGCTGGCCAACCGGCTGTTCGCCCACGGTGTCGACATGGCGTGCGAGAAGCTCGATTACGTGGCGTGGCAGAAGAACTTCCCGCGCAGTGTGCGCGACCGGGCACCCGGGTTGCTCGTGGAGATGATGCGCCGCAAGGCTGAAAGCGCCGGCGGGCATCGCCTCTACGAGTTCAACCCCAACACGACGGCCCTGTCGCAAACCTGCCTGTGCGGGAACCGCGAGAAAAAGCCGCTCTCCCAACGGGTTCACCGTTGCGGGTGCGGCATCACAGAAGATCGGGACCTGTTCTCGGCCTACCTCGGGCTACACGTCCGTCGGCAGGTCGATGGTTGCGATCGGCTGGACCTGGAGGCAGCCAACCAGGGCTGGCTCCACCCTCAAGACGTTGATGGGTCGCCGAGGTCCAGTCGCACAGCATCAATCAAGCGGCGAGGCCGCAGACATCCGCCGTCGCGGAGGTCAGTGGCGCGCATCATGGCCCGCAGGGCCGCGAAGCGACAGAGCCGCTCGGCGCGAACTTCCACCACCAACCGGCCCACGGCGATAGCCGCATGAGCGGCGATCGAGACAGCCGACTGGCACGAGGAATCCCCGCACATTCAGTGCGGGGAGGACGTCAATAGGTGAGATTGCCTGTCCCGCCTCCGGCCGCAACCCGAGCGCATCGTCGGCGGGCTGGGTTGGATTGCCCGCCTTCTCCTCACGCCGCAAGCGGCGCGCATCGTCGGCGGGCTTAAGCTTGCCCGTCATGGCAGTCGTACCCATTCGCATCGTGGGAGATCCGGTTTTGCATACCCCGACCAAGCCAGTTCCGGTCGCCGCGGACGGATCGCTGCCGGGCGATCTGGCCGATTTGATCACCACGCTTTACGACACCATGGACGCCGCTTACGGAGTTGGCCTGGCCGCCAACCAGATCGGCGTCGAATTGCGAGTGTTCGTCTACGACTGCGCCGACGAGCGTGGGGAATCGGCGCGCCGCCGCGGTGTGGTCGTCAATCCGGTGCTCGAAACCTCGGAAATTCCCGAGACCATGCCCGACCCGGACAACGACGACGAGGGTTGCCTTTCGGTGCCGGGTGAATCGTTTCCGACCGGGCGGGCCAAGTGGGCCCGGGTCACCGGACTCGACGCCGACGGCAGCCCGATCACGATCGAGGGCTCAGGGGTTGTTCGCTCGCATGCTCCAGCACGAGACCGGACATCTGGATGGCTTCCTGTATCTGGACCGCTTGATCGGACGGCACGCCCGCGCCGCAAAGCGTGCGGTGAAATCTCACGGCTGGGGCGTTCCCGGATTGTCGTGGACACCGGGTGAGGGGCCGGACCCGTTCGGTCACTGATGGTTTCGTGGCCACCACCCGGCACCAGGGTCACGGTGCGTTACCGTCGGCCCGCTGGGTCGATCCCGCCACTGACTGACGCGGTCGGCCATCTACTCGACATCGAGCCGCTGGTGCGGGTCCAGACGAAGACCGGGGCGGTGGTGCAGTTCGCGCCCGCCGATGTGGTCGCGGTGCGGGCGCTGAGCGATGCGCCGGTGCGCACCTCGCAGATCCGCGCGCTCGAGCACGCCGCCGCGTTCGCCTGGCCCGGCGTGGAGCAGCAGTGGTTGGACGGGTGGCTGCTGCGCGCCGGGCATGGTGTCACAGTTTCGCGCGAACTCCGCTGTCCCGCTTGATATTTCCGCCAGCACAGCGACGATCCCGGCGATAGTCGACTGGTACACCCGACGTGGGCTGACCCCGCGACTGGCGATCGCCGACCGCCTGCTGCGGTTGCCCGGTATGGGTGAACAGGCCAATGCCGTGCTGGTACGCGACGTGCGCACCGGCGAGCCCGACCCGTCGGCCCGGCTGTCGGACCACCCGGACGGCGCCTGGCTGCAGCTCTACCGCCGCGAGGTCCCCGCCGACGTACTGACCGCCGTCGTCGACGGCGAGCTCGTGTTCGGTATGCACACCGACCTGGCGGTGGCGCGAGCTTCGGTGACCGACGCCCCGGATGGCACCCGCTGGGTGGGCCTGTCGGCAATGCGGGTGGCCGACCAGGATGCCGGCCGCGCGCTGTCCGAAGCCCTGCTGGCCTGGGGGGCGGCTCGTGGCGCGACCCGTGGTTATGTCCGGATCCTCGAGGACGATCACACCGCCGCCGGTCTGGCCCAGTCGCTGGGCTTCGCACTGCATCACCGAGCGCGCTACTTCACGGCAGCCACGTAGGGTCGGGCCATGCCCGACGGCATGATTGATGGCGGCGACCCGCTGCGCCCGGCTTCGCCGCGCTTGCGATCGCCGCTCCTTCGGCTGGCCACCTGGAACGTGAACTCAATCCGCACCCGGTTAGACCGGGTGCTCGATTGGCTGGAGCGCGCCGACGTGGACGTACTGGCTATGCAAGAGACCAAGTGCGCCGACGACCAGTTTCCGACGATGCCCTTCTTGGAGCTGGGCTACGAGGTAGCGCATTGCGGATTCAACCAGTGGAACGGCGTGGCAATCGCGTCCCGGGTCGGCCTCGACCAGGTCGAGATCGGCTTCAACGGCCAGCCGAGCTGGAGCAGCAAGCCGGATGTGGCGGCCGCAGCCGAAGCCCGCGCGCTGGCCGCCACCTGCGCAGGGGTTCGGGTGTGGAGTCTTTACGTGCCCAACGGCCGCGCTCTGGGTGACCCGCATTACACCTACAAGCTGAATTGGCTTGCCGCACTCCGCGATACAGCCGCAGGCTGGCTACGCGACGATCCCTCGGCGCAAATCGCGCTAGTCGGCGACTGGAATATCGCCCCGACCGACGACGACGTGTGGAGCGTCGAATTCTTCCAGGGCGCCACACATGTCTCGGGACCGGAACGCAAGGCGTTTGACGCCATCGTCAACGCTCAATTCGCCGATGTGGTGCGGCCTTTCACCCCCGGTCCCGGGGTCTACACCTATTGGGATTACACCCAGCTGCGGTTCCCAAAGCGACAAGGGATGCGCATCGACTTCATCCTCGCCTCTCCGGCGCTGGCCGGCCGGGTTGCCGACGCGCAGATCGTCCGGGAAGAACGTAAAGGCAAGGCGCCCAGTGACCACGCGCCGGTCTTGGTGGATCTGCGCCGAGCTTGACGCATACAAATACCGCTTGCGGGTATTCATTTTCTGTTCATTTGCCGGGCAAGGCCATAGGATTGCCAAATGCTGCGCAGTATCGTGACGGATTTCATGAACTTCGCGAGTTCGCGCCTATGCAACCCCGCCAGTGTGGCGTGCAGCGGGTATCAGGTTCACGGCCTCAACAACAAATCATCAGGGAGTCATCATGGGTGTCGTTAACGGCGCCGTACGCAACGTAACTCGAACGGCGGGCCGCGCCGCGGCAGCCGCCACCGCGGCAGCGGGTGCAGTGGGCGGCGCCGCGGTCTCCGGTGTCGTCGGCGCCGTCACCGGAGCTGCAGCTGGTGTGCAGAAGGGCATCGGCAGCGGTAGCCATTCGGTGCCGGCAGCCGCACTCACATTGGGCGCGCTCGGCGTCGCCGGGCTCATCGAATGGCCGGTGGTGTTGGCCATCGGCGGCGGCGCCCTATTGCTGCGGCAGCTGAATAACGGGCATGCCGATGGCTCACACAAAGCGTCGGCCACACCGCTTAAGGCGGTTCCGACCAAGTCGACCGGTTCGACGTCACAACGCAAATCGCCGGCCAAGCGGGCGCCGGCACGGCCGCGCGGCACACAGTCGCGCACCCGCCGTTAATTCTCCGGTTGGGTACCGTCAGAACAGTGCGAGCATCTCCGCTCCGCGCGGTCGCGCTGGGTATACAGGCAACGTCTGCGCTAGTCGGTGCCACCGTACAAACCGCGGCGAACGCCGCAGGATCATTAGGCACAGTCGCCTCAACCGGCCTGACCATGGCAGCGATCCCGGTTCGAGAAGGCGTCAAGGCGCTGTCGGACGGGCTGCCCGCGCCCACGTTGACCCGGCATAGTTGGCGCGGCAAAGGACGCGCATGGATCGAGGTCCGTGGTCTGGACGGCCCGGGCGGCGCCGAGCTTGGCCGCGCCGTCGTCGACGCCGTCCTCGGGCGCCCCGGCGTCACTTCGGCCAGCCTGAACCGTCCGTTGTCGCGGATCGTCGTCGGCCTCGACGCCGATCAGACCTCACTGCGTGAACTGTGCAATGTGGTAGACGAGGCGGAAAAGAGCTGGCGCCCGGTCGACGCGGCCGGGCAGCGCAACGATGTGACCCCGGCCCGCCCGAAGGCCCTGCCCGGCGACGGTCTGCTGATGGTCATCAGGACGGCGACGGCGACCGCCAACGCCGCCGGTCTGAGTGTCGCGCTCGCGGGCCGCGCGATGCGATGGCCGCGCCTGCCGGCCCCCGTCGGAGCCGCCAATTCGCTGTTGAACTATCAGCCGGCGCTACGCCGTCTGGTGGAAAACCGACTCGGCCAGCCAGCGACGGACACCACGCTGACACTGCTGACGGCGGCCGTACACCTCAGTACGTTGTCGCTCCCGGGTCTCGCCGTCGACCTGACGATGGAAACCCTCAAAGCCGCCGAGTGGCGCGCCGGAGCGCAAGCGTGGCGCCGGCACGAACCGGAGTTGGCGCGGCACGCCGAGCACGCCGAGGTTTACCCGCCGTCCCGTCCGGTGCCGCCGCCGGAGGGCCCGGCCGAACGCCACACTCGGCGCGCCGCTTTCGTGCAGGCGATCGGTGGCGCAGCGGTCGGCGCTGCCACCCGTAACCTCAACATGGCCTCCACCGCGGTGATGGTGACCGCGCCGAAAGCCATGCGCACCACGCGCGAGTCATTCGCCGCGACGCTCGGACAAGGATTGGCCGACCACCATGCGGTGCTGCCGTTGCGTCCCGAGAGCCTGCGCCGGCTGGATCGCGTCGACGCGCTGCTGGTGGATCCCAGGGTGCTGTGTACCAACACACTGCGGGTGGTACGGGTCCGCGGTGCCGACGACGACGACGTTTCCCCGGCCTGGAATCGCGCCCAGCTGCTGTTGGAGAAACGAGAACTGCGCGTGGGCTGGCACCCGGTTCCGGGGCTCTCGGCCCGCGGATCCGATGGCGGCGTCGAAGCACTGGTCGGCCCCACGCACGATCCACTGGCCTCGGCTCTACTGGCCGAGGCCCGCCGGGCCGATCTGGATTTGATCTCCGTGGAGATCGACGACCTGGGCGAGTTGCGGCCCGCGTTCGATGAGCTGCGGCCTGCGGCCAACGGATCGGTCGACGATGCGCTCGTCGCGGCGCTGAGCGATCTGCAGCAGTCGGGCCACACCGTCGCGGTACTGTCTTCGGCTGCTGCACAAGCCCTTTCATCAGCCGACGTCGGGCTTGGTGTGATGCCCAACTCGGACGCCGAGTCTCCGCCCTGGACGGCAGATCTGATACTGAGCGATCTTGCCGGTGCCTGGCGGTTGCTCCACGCGCTGCCCGCAGCGAGGACGGCCAGCCAACGCGGGATCGAGATAGCAACCGGCGCCACGGCGTTAGGTGCGCTGTTGATGCTGCCTGGGGTGCGCGGCCAAGGGCCCGGCCCGGTGGCCACTGGCGCGGCGGCCGGCCTCCTGTCCGGGTACCTACTGGCCCGCAGAGTGGTTCGCGCACCGACTCCGCTGCCGGCTCCCATCCACGAATGGCACGCGATGTCGGTCGAGCAGGTCCGCAAGATGTTGCCGCCGCCGGAGTCCGCCGAATCGACGGAGCCCCGCCACGGCGTGCTGACCACCCGCGCAATCGAGACGGCCCAACGCGGCGCCGAAGCTAACCGGACGACCGCGGCGAGCGGTCTGGCAGTTCGTCAAGGCGGTGCAAGCCGAATTGTCCGACCCGCTGACCCCGGTGCTGGCCCTCGGATCGGCAGCCAGCGCGATATTGGGTTCGCCAGTCGACGCGGTCCTGGTCGGTTCCGTGCTCACCGGAAACTCCGTGCTCGCCGCCAGCCAGCGCCTGCGCGCCGAAAGCCGGCTGAACGAACTGCTGGCTCAACAGATTCCGCCCGCCCGCAAAGTGACAATCGGTCCCGACGGTGCGCCGGTCTACACCGACGTCGTCGCGGAGCAACTGCGGCCCGGCGATGTGATCGAAATACGCACCCATGAGGTGATCCCCGCCGATGCCCGGCTAATCGAAGAAGACGACCTCGAGGTCGACGAATCGACGCTCACCGGCGAGTCGCTGCCGGTGGAAAAGCAGATCGAGGCCACACCGGGCGCCGAACTGGCCGACCGTCGCTGCATGCTGTTCGCCAGCACCACCATCGTCGCGGGCACCGCGGTCGCGCTGGTGACCGCCGTCGGCGCCGACACCCAGGCGCGTCGCGCCGCCGAGCTCGCATCCGGTGAACTGCCGGATGTCGGGCTGCAGCATCAGCTCAGCAAGCTCACCAACCAGGCATTCCCGGTCAGCACGGCCGGCGGCGCCCTGGTGGGCCTACTCGGCCTGTTGCGCCGTCGAGGGTTGCGCGAAGCCGTGGCCAGCGGAATCGCGATCACCGTGGCCGCGGTCCCGGAAGGCATGCCGCTGGTGGCGACGCTCGCACAAGCCGCCTCGGCCCGACGCCTGACCGAGTACGGCGCACTGGTGCGCATCCCCCGGTCAGTCGAGGCGCTCGGGCGCATCGACGTCGTTTGCTTCGACAAGACCGGGACGCTGTCCGAAAACCGGCTGCGGGTGGCGCAGGTGCATCCCGTCGCCGGCTACTCCCGCGACGAGGTGTTGCGCTTTGCGGCGCACGCAGCGCCGGACGCCAACGGCGGCCCACAGGTGCACGCCACCGACCGAGCCATCATCGAGGCAGCGCTGGCGGTCGATGGGTCCAACGGCTTCCAGCCCGACACCGAAGCCGACGCGCACCTGCCGTTCCGGTCCGGCAGGTCGTTCTCGGCGTCGGTGTCCGACGACGAGTTGACCGTCAAAGGCGCACCCGAAGTGGTGCTGGCGGCCTGCCGGGACGTCGGCCCGGAGATCGACGGCACGGTGCGTCAACTGGCGGCCGAAGGGCTGCGGGTGATCGCCGTCGCGCGGCGCAAGCTAAGCCCGCAGCAGGCCAAGGTAGTGGCCGATGACGAAGACGCCATCGCTGAGTTGGTCGACGGCGAGCTGTCACTGGCAGGATTCCTCGGACTGTCCGACACCCCGCGGGCCGAAGCACCCGCGCTGCTCAAGGCGCTGTCCGAGCGCGAGGTCGGCATCCGGTTGATCACCGGCGATCACCCGATCACGGCCACCGCGATTGCACGGGAAATGGGCATGCCGGTGACCGCAGAGCAGGTCATCAGCGGTGCGGAGTGGGATGAGTTATCGCGCAAAGACCAGGAACGCGCTGTCTCCGAGCGGGTGATTTTCGCCCGGATGTCACCGGAGAACAAGGTCCAGGTCGTTCAGACGCTGGAACGCTCCGGCAAGGTGTGCGCGATGGTCGGCGACGGCTCCAACGACGCCGCTGCGATCCGGGCCGCCACCGTCGGCATCGCCGTCGTCGCACGGGGCAGCGATCCGGCCAGCATCGCGGCCGACGTGGTGCTGGTCGACGCCCGGATCGAAGCGCTGGTCGCCGCCATCGACGAGGGACACCAACTCTGGCAACGGGTGCACGCCGCGGTGTCGGTGCTGTTGGGCGGCAACGCCGGCGAGGTGGGTTTCGCGATCATCGGCGCCGCGATCAGCGGAATTTCGCCGCTGAACACCCGACAGCTGCTGCTGGTGAACATGATGACCGATGCTTTCCCCGCGGCTGCGCTTGCGGTAAGTCCGCCAAGTGGCCCGGTGCAGCCCGGGTCGCGGCCCCGATCAACCTGCACTGTGGCGAGCCGTCGCCATCCGCGGGACGACCACAGCGGCGGCGGCGACAGCGGCCTGGGTGATGGCCGGCGTGACCGGACGGCCGCGACGGGCGTCGACGGTGGCGCTGGTCGCGTTGGTGAGCACCCAGCTGGGTCAGACGCTGCTGGAGTCGCGCGCGCCGTTGGTGGTGTTGACCGCCGGCGGATCGCTGGCCGTGATGGGGACGCTGATCAGCATCCCGGGCGTCAGCCAGCTACTTGGCTGTACGCCGCTCGGCCCGATCGGGTGGGCGCAGGCGCTGGGCTCAGCCGGGGTGGCGACCGCCGCGGTTGCCGTCGCAACCCGCGTGCTCGACAGTAAGCGTCCATTCGGGCTGGGAAGCCTGCCCCGATCGGACGCCCGACGAGTCCCCGACCTGCACAACGCCGAAGCGCCACAGAACGGGGCGTACAACTCGATTAGCGGGATCGCCAATAAAACAGCGGCCCCTAAGCTGAGCGGGTCGGCGAGAGTCTCGGTCGTCGACGTCATACCCCCGACGGTGACCGGGCCACTCGGCTTGACGGCGAACCTTTAGTTACTGAAAGGCAAATGATGGTCGAAAAGAAAACGCGGCGCGCCACTTCTCAGCGCGACGCCGTCGAACACATCCGTGAAGGCGAAACGTTTTTTGTGAATTTACCGCTAATTGGTCGGGTGGAAATTCCTCGGCCTGATCAGCTCGCCTACTATGGCGGCCTAGCCGCCCTGGCCGCGTTCGAGCTGATCGACTGGCCAGTCGCCGTCGTTATCGCAGCCGGCCACATCATGGCCACTAACCACCACAACCGCCTCCTCGAGGAGCTCGGTGAGGCGATGGAGGAGGTTTAGCTCGCGTTCCCCTGCAGGACGCGGCGCGCGGTCTCGACGTCTTGGTGAATGGGCAGACACATCAGTTCGGCCACTCTGTACATAAAGCTATCCGGCGAGAGAACGAGGACGATAGCGTTCTGTTCGAGCAGCCGATCCAGCGCCGCGAATCCGGCGCTGTCCAAGTATTTGACCGGGCTCAATTCGAGGATGATGGGCCGCGTGCCCGGCACGGCCAGCACCGACCGGGTGAACTCGTCGACATTGGTCACGTCGACCTCACCGGTGACTGTCACTTCGGCGGGGGTGGCCGCCCAGCACCGTTCTGGGAGTTCTGCAGCTGGAAAACCGCGCGGGTCACGGTGTCATGCCCTGCACCAAGCTGGCCTCCGAGACAACTGCATGTTGAAAAGTCAGAGTAATCCGAGTGCCGTGGGCCGTGCGCACGGTCCTCACGTGGTCGGCAAGTCCGTTGATCATGGTGAGCCCCCGCCCACCCCGCGAGACCACGTTGGCTGGCCGAGGAATCGCCCGACCACCGGCCGGTATCACTCACCGTCGCGGTGACGGTGCGACCGCGCACGAAAGCCTCGATGGAGATCGTCCGGTGCGAATCGCCGCTGCTGCCATGCTCGATCGCATTGCTCACCGCCTCTCCGGTGGCCAGCAGGATGTCGACTGCCCGCCGCGGATCTGCCGCGATACCGGCCAGCCAATCACCCAGCTGGTGCCGGGCATCCGGGATATTCACCGGTGCGGCAGGCAGCACGGTGGCGAAACTGCGTGGCGAGGTCGGTTGGGACGCACCGCCAACAGGACGACGTCGTCGGTGTAGCCGCCGGGCGGGGCCATCCGGTCGAGCAACTCGTCACAGAACTCCCCGACCGACAATTCGGCACGATAAGCGGCCGCGGCCTGTAGCCGTGCGAATCCTTGATCAAGTGTCTCGCCCGGCCGCGCGATCAGTCCGTCGGGTGAGAACAGCACGCAGCCGCCCGCCGGCAACTCGTCTGCTGCCGTATTGGGCTTGAGGTCGCTTTCAATCGGTGTTGGAAAACGGCCCCGGTAGAATGGCGTTAGCGCGAACGCCATATCTCCCCCAAAATGAAGCGACGTATCGCGTGAAGCTCAACAGTGCCGCCTTGGATGCAGAGTACCCCGGGGGATTAATGAATTCGGTGCCATCATACAGTTGCGGACGGGGCGCCACCAGGGCATACATCGTCGAAATGTTGATTATGCTGCCAGAACATTGCTCTTTCATCTTGGCGCCGAGTTTCTGCACGGTCTGTGCCGCCCAATAGACCCCGCCGGTGAGATTCCGCATCCAGGCTTCCATAGTTGCATCCTCTAAACAGCCCTGGCGAACGTTAAAGCCGGTTAGCTCGCCAAGTTCATGAGCATTGTTCACCAGGATGTCCACGGTTTTCTCCCTCTGCACGATTCTGTCGAGCAAATCGTTAAAGAGCTTTGTATCGTACATATCAATGCGTTCGGCGGAAATCTTTTCGTGACCGAATTCTTCTGCCCACGCCTTGGCTTCCTCTACGAGTCGTTCCGAGCGTCCCAGCGAGATTACTCGCGCTCCATTCGCCAGGAGAGTGCGGGCGAATGTGCGCCCCAAAAAGCCCGAGGCTCCCGTCAGAACCGCGGTTTTACCCTCGACCGAAAACAAACTCGAACTTCTAAGATCGGGCGCACTTACAGACAACTGCGTCCTCCATCTACTACTAGATTTGTCCCAGTCATATACGATGACGCATCCGAACACAGGAATAGGATGGCCCCCTGGTACTCGTCGCGCTTGGCCATGCGGGCCATCGGAACAAGCTGGTGCAGCCGTTCGAGGAAAACCTCCGGTTGGTTATTGAACACGCCGCCGGGAGAAATCGCGTTGACCCGAATGTTGGCGCCAGCCCAGTAAGTTGCCAGATAACGTGTCAGTCCGATCAGAGCCGTCTTGACGACCGAGTAAGTTACGGGCTTGACGGGTTGCTGATCCTCGGGCAGTCCTTCGACACGATACAGGCGCTGATCCGGCGCGATGATAGCCAGATCCGATGCGATGTTCACGATCACGCCGGAGCCGCTCTTTACCATCTCGGCGCCGAATACACGGCTGCAGAGAAACGCTCCCGTCAATCCGACACGAATGTCGGCGTCCCAGATCTCAATCGGAAAGTTCTCCAATCTCGCCCACGCTTGTGTCCTGTTGCTCTCGACCTTCGGATTATTGGCCGCGTTGTTGATCAGAATATCGATTCGGCCAAACTTCGCCACGATTTGCTTACGCGCGGACAACAACTCTCTTTCATCGCCGATATCCGCGGCTAATCCGAGGCACTCGAGTCCGAACTCTTCGGCCAGATGTACAGCGCGCGATTCGGGGTGGGCTTCGGCAAGATCCAGCAGGACAACATGGGCGCCGGCATCAGCCAGGATTGCGCCATGGTAGTGACCAAGCAGGCCGCAACCTCCAGTCACAACTGCGACTCGCCCTGTGAGATCGAAAAGGTCTCTTGCTCGATGGGAATGTTCTTTCATCGTGTTCTCCGATCAAATGCGGCGCGTTTGGCCCCCATCGACGATGTAACAACCGCCTGTGACAAACCCCGATACCCCAGAACAAAGGTATACTGCCAGCGAAGCGACCTCCTCCGGTCTGCCGAAGCGCTTGACCGGAACTTCGGTTGCGATATACTCTTCGACTGCCTCACGCCGGTTCGCCAGATGCCTCTCCCATGTACCGCCCGGGAACAGCACATTTCCAGGCGCGATGCTGTTCACTCGGATTCCGTCCTGCGCGACCATCCGCGCCAGGTTCTTGCTGTAGTTCAACAAGGCGGCTTTAGCGGCGCTGTAAGGCAACGGAGCCGCCGTGGCTTCCACGCCGACTATCGACGAGATGAAGAGGATGCTCCCTCCGTTTCGCCTCATTTCGGGAATGGCTGCCTGGGCCAATCGCACGCTTCCGAGGAAATTCAACCGGAAAAGCCGCTCCCACTCCGAGTCCTCCTGCTCCCAACCCGGTTTGCCGCTGCCCGTGCCCACGTTCGCTACCAGACAATCGATCGCGCCCCACTGGCTTGTCAGTGCGCCAAGTACCTGTTCGATCACCGCAAGATCAGTTAAGTCTCCAGCGATTGCATAAACATTGTCCGCATGCCATCTGTGCCTCAGCGCGCTGGCGGTAGAATCCAGATCGGCTTCGTTACGGCCAGTTACGCAGACCCGGCATCCTTCACACAACAGTGCTTCGGCGATGGACCTCCCAATCCCTCGTGATGAGCCCGCTACGAGCGCGACCTTGTTCTTTAACTGAAGGTCCATAGTATTTATCCCAAATAAGGGCGCAAAAAAACGAGCTGCTGACGGATCCAATTCACCTCATCGCCATCCGTCCCGCGCGCAACCTGGAGAGTGAAATCGCCGGAGTACCCAATCCTACGGATGGAAGCGAAAATGTCGTTGAAATCGGCGCTGCCTTGCCCCAGTGGCCTTGTCGCTACTCCCCCGTCCGGCAGACGCAATCGGTCCTTGATGTGAATACTGCCGATGCGGTCGCCGTACGCCGCGAACTCTTCGCGGGCTATATAGCCAAGGCCAGAACTGTTCCCCGTATCGTAGTTAACCTTCAACATCGGGTGGGGAAGACGAGCTAGAAATGCCGCAAATTCTGGTGGGCCGAGGTCGGTCTCAAGATGGATCTCCACCCGCGTTTCTTCCGCAGTTCGTAGCGTCCGGCTGAGAACCTCCACAACCACGTCCTTCTCCTCCGCGGTTCTCATGCTTGAAGCATCTACAAACGGTACAACCAGCCGACGCGCCCCAATGTTACTGGCGCGGCGCAGTAGGTGGTTCAGGAACGCCTCACGTTCCACGCACTCCTCTCTGGAGCATCGAATAAGCGGAAAATCCATGAACCAGTCGCCACAGAGTGCGTTTACTGAAATGTAGTGTTGTTCCTTCAACGTGTTAAGCTCGGCCACACCTTCATCCGTGCCAATTGGATTGACGTCGGCTCCGTAGGCGTCGCAGATCCACTCGATATAGTCCAAGCCCGCCTGCTTGCAAAAAGTAATCTCGTCGCGCCACCGTGCACGGGGAAAGGCTTGAAATCGTCCCGGTTCGGGAGGCACCAGCCTTCCTTGCATGACACCGACCATTGGCCTCAGCTCGTGTGCTCCGGTTAGTGTGTAATCGTGTGACAACTGTTGACGATAGCATACTGGCGCGCGCCATGTTGGCGCACCTCGTCCCGAGGTGACTGGCGGAAGTCAATGACCTTACTTGCCGGCATCCCCTCTCACCCGAATCGACCGGAAATGATCGCCTGCGCCCACTGCAGTCGAGCGCGGGCATGTATTCGATCCGAACGTCTCTGAAGAAGTAAAGCGCTACGGCAGGCTGACGGTCCACATAGCTCGCGAATCCCAATATGCTGATTCGACGAAGATCCCTGATAAGGCCCGAACCGGAAACCTCTGCGGGGTATTCGGAGAGACGGATATTGAGATTTGTAAACCGCAACGACTCCACACTCGAAGTAGAAATTCGTGGCGTTTGACGTGTAATGACCCGTCCGTGATGATTTTTCGGCGGAGGCACGGGGATGTGTAAGAGGCGAGTTCAAGAGCGGCACATCCCAGGCGCAGTTAGTGCTTTTCGATTGTGAGGGCCGCAAACATGGCGATCCGATCCATCCAGGGTGAGAGCCTGGCCTCCGCCCACCTCACCAAACGGTAACAGCTTCCCGGCAAGAGACTCTTCATCGTCAGCCCCCCTGACAGCAAGAATGAGAATGGCAGCATCGGCAGGATCTCCCTGACGGCAAACTCCGGGAACTTCTTTCCAAGTAGATCGCGGTCCCGCACGAAGACGATCCATGGCAGGGCGCTGTTCGCGCCGGAAAGTGGTCCACCGAGCGGAATGTCCCAGCCCTCGGAATCCGGAAGATAAGGCTCAAAATGAACTCGCCAGATGAGTTGGGACCAAGATGAAACCCAGGGTTCAATCATGATGATGCGCCCGCCCGAGCGTAAGCAGCGGCGCGCTTCCGACAGAAAAGAGGCCGCCCGCGGCATGTGATGAAAAACGTCGGTCATGACGATCGCCCGAAGCGAACCGGTCAAAAATGGCAGTTGGCAAGCGTCGGCGATCACTTGGGCGTTGCGGCACCAGAATACTTCCGATTGAATGACTTGCGGGATGAATTGCTGAAGATATCCGGCGCCGGAGCCAAGTTCCAATACCGCTCCGGGACCCGCCGGAATCCGGGCCGCGATAATCCGGTACCAATCATCGTAGATTTGTCGAACGACTGTTTTCCTATGCAAGATCCGGACGCGCAGTTCCGTGTAACGCGGATCGTCTACGTGCAGCCCTCTCATTTCAGGTTCCGAAAGCAGTGATGTAAGAAATCCCACGAATAACTCGATTTTACCTGATGCTAGCCATTTCCGTGGATCGAGGCTGTGTGTATTCTTACATGTTTTGGCATTGGTGTTGGCGAATAGTCGTCACCGCAGGGTCGATTAGGCGGAAAAGCCCATGCTCCCCGGCGGCCTTCTGCTTATAATATTCTCGTTGCTCGGCCGAAATCTGGGTGTGAGGGCGGAGGACTGTGTCGAACCTAGAAAACAACCTGCAGCAAATGGAGCGGTCCCGGGAAGCTTACTGGCTCCGGTATCCCTCGACGTCCCCTTTGAAATTAAAGTGGCGGGCTGCCGTAGTCCGGCACTGTTTCCACATTCTGCCAGGAGAAACGATTCTCGAGTTGGGAGCCGGCACAGGTCTTTGGACCGAACATCTTGCCAAGGAACTGAAAGGCCGAAATCCCATTACCGCGGCGGTCTTCAACGACGAGTATCTGGATCCAGCCCGGCAAAAAAACCTGCCAGGCGCCGGTGTGTGTTCAGTCCGTGACCTTTCGACCGACTTTGAGGCAGAGAGCTTCGATTACGTCGTCGGCACCGCCATTTTATGCCACGATGCATTGGCCCAGAACTTGCGCGCACTACACCGCCTGCTCAAACCGGGAGGGCAGATTCTGTTCTTCGAGGCGAATCACTGGAATCCCCAAGTCCTGCTCAAGACCATGGTGCCGCCGATCGGCCGTTGGGCCGGGCACCCGCGCTGTCAAGTCGCGATGCGCAAATACAAGCTGATGAAAGCGGTCTCCCACCAGGGTTTCACGGAAATAGAAGTGGTGCCGTTCGACATCGTGCACCCCCGTCTGTCGAGGAAACTGGTGCGATCGACGCAATTCCTCTCTTACCTTGTGGAGCGCACACCTTTGGTCAAAGAGACGTGCGGGACCCTCTACATTTGGTGCAAGAAGCCCGGCGGCCGGGCGCTGCCGGTGAACAGGTGATGGCGAGTCGAGCAGGATGCGCAGCCGCGCAGCGTCAAAGCGCAGCGGGTCGCCCATGCCGTTGTCGTGAACGCTCGGCGCGCGCTGCCGCGGCCGGTCGTCCCGGTCGGCATCGTCGTCGGGCTCGGCTTGGGCGATCGGGTCGAGCTCAACTTCGCTCTGATTGCAGAGGCTCGCGAAGCGGCCCCGCGGGTCCCAGACATAGGCAATGCCGCCCGACATGCCGGCGGCGAAATTCCGCCCGGTATCGCCGATCACCGACAACAACGCCGCCGGTCGTGTACTACACAGCCATGGTCGCCGGTGGCCTCGACAACGGCCGGCGCCGGAATTGCGCACTGCAAACCGCTCACCGGCAACCCCCTCGAAATACGCCTTCGCCGGCGATCACGCCATACAGTACGGTGTTGCCGATGATGATGTTCTCGGTCGGCCGCGCCGCGCCTCGACGGGCTGGCGCACGATCAGGCGCCCGCCCGATAGGCCCTTGCCGGTGTAGTCGTTGGCGTCGCCGTAGAGCTCCAGTGCCACGCCGTGCAAGAGGCTGAGCCGAAGCTCTGCCCGGCATCGCCGAGAACGTCGCCCAGGATCGTGTCTTGCGCCAGACCGGCATGGCCGTAGCGCGGTGCGACCTCGCCCGACAGCATTGCGCCGACAGTGCGATGGACATTGCGGATCGGCCGCTCGATGCGCACGGGTTGGCGCTCATCGAGAGCCGGCTGCGCCTCTGCGATCAGCTCGTTGTCGAGCGCCTTGTCGAGATGGTGCTGCTGCCGCTCGCCATTGTAGATCGCCACCCCGGGCTTCGCCGGCTCCTGATACAGCAGGCGCGAGAGGTCGATCCCCTTGGCCTTCCAGTGATCAATCGCCCGCACCATATCGAGCTTGTCAACACGACCCACCATCTCGTTGAAGATGCGGAAACCCGAGTCTCGCCATCAGCTCGCGCACTTCTTCGGCAACAAAGAAGAAATAATTGATGACGTGCTCGGGCTCGCCGGTGAAGCGCTTGCGCAACACCGGGTCGTGCGTCGCTATGCCGACCGGGCAGGTGTTGAGGTGGCACTTGCGCATCATAATGCAGCCGGCGGCGATCAACGGCGAGGACGCGAAACCGAACTCGTCGGCGCCGAGCATTGCCCCGACGACGACGTCGCGCCCGGTCCTGAGCCCACCGTCAACCTGCACGGCAATGCGGCCGCAGCCCGTTGCGCACCAATGTCTGCTGCGTCTCGGCGAGGCCGATCTCCCAGGGCGAGCCGGCATGGGTCAGCGAGGTGAGCGGGCTCGCGCCGGTGCGGCCCTCGAAGCCGGCGATCGTGACATGATCGGAACGCGCCTTGCTGACCCCGGCCGCGACGGTGCCGACGCCGACCTCCGAGACGAGCTTCACTGATATGCGCGCCCGCGGGTTGGCGTTCTTCAGATCGTGGATCAGCTGCGCCAGATCCTCGATCGAGTAGATGTCGTGGTGCGGCGGGGGTGAAATGAGGCCGACCCCGAGAGTCGAATAGCGCACCCCGGCGATGACCTTGTCAACCTTGCGGCCGGGTAACTGGCCGCCCTCGCCGGGCTTGGCGCCCTGCGCCATTTTGATCTGCA
>CAVRER010000051.1:0-18080 GCA_963720085.1 uncultured Actinomycetota bacterium | reverse complement strand
CCTCACCCTCGCCCGCGCTCAGCACGGCGGCAACTGCACGCAGCACGGTCGCCCTGCAACACGCTGGCCACCACAGTCCTTGCCGATCACTGCGCCGCTGATCAGCGACATGCACCTCACCGTCGGCCAGGACCTACCACCACGCGCCAGTGCCCGGCAACCAGGCGCTGCTCACCCACCTGATCGGCAACCTGATCGACAACGCCATCCAGCAGACCAGCCCGGCGGAAGATTCCCCCTAACCCACCTGCACCGGCACTGACACGGCGTGGCTCGTCGTCGAGAACAGCGGACCGGTCCTCGACCCAGACGGGTCGGCGAGCTGGCCCAGCCGTTCCGCCGCGCCGTCCCGGACCGCACTAGCGCGGACGGCACTGGCGTCGGCCTCGGGCTCTCCATCGTCGCTGCCATCGCCGCCACCCACCACGGCACGCTGGACCTGCACGCCCGCCCGGACGGCGGGCTGCGCGTCACCGTTACTCTCCCGCTCGCCGCCCGCCCGGCGCTCACCGCGGCAGCGGCATCATGAGGATCCTGGTCGTCGAGGACATGCGCGGCCTGGCCGACGACATCGCCGAAGGGCTGCGCGACCAGGGCATCGCCGTCGACGTCGCCTACGACGGACTCGACGCCGCTGCCAAACTCGATACCAACGCCTACCAGGTCGTCGTTCTCGACCGCGACCTGCCCGGCATCCACGGCGACGCCCTCTGCCAGATGATCACCGAAAGCGACCGGCCGGACATGACCCTCATGCTCACCGCCGCCGATACCAGCGACGACCGCATCAGCGGGCTCAGCCTCGGCGCCGACGACTACCTGAGCAAACCCTTCCACTTCACCGAACTCGTGTTCCGCATCCGCGCCCTGGCCCGCCGCCAGCCCACCGCCCGGCCTCGCATCTACCACGCCGCTGGCCTCACCCTCGACCCGCAACGCCACACCGCCACCCGCAACGGCCGGCCCCTCGACCTGTCCGTTAAAGAGTTCGGCGTCCTAGAAGCCTTGCTCCGTGCCGCGCCTGCCTTCCTGAGCACCGAGGAGCTGCTGGAACAGGTCTGGGACGAAAACGCCGATCCCTTCACCAACACCGTCTTCAACACCCTCAGTCGGCTACGCCGCAAACTCGGCAACCCGTCCCTCATCGAAACTCGGCCCGGCGTCGGCTACCGCATCACCGACCCCTCTCTGCCAAGCTGTCGTGAGGCACCCGCCCCTCAGTAACCACTGACTACCCCGAGGGCGGGGATGGAGACACTTTCTAGATGACCGTGACCGTGCTCGACCGTGCCCTGGTGGCCGGCGATGCTGGACGGGTGACCGGTGAGCGGCAGGAGCGCCCGGATCCGGAGGTGCCCGAGAAGGCCCGCCGGCGGACGTTCACCGCGCAGTACAAGCTGGACGTGGTCGCCGAGTACGACGCGGCGGCGGCTGGCGAGAAGGGCGCCGTCCTGCGCCGGGAAGGCCTGTATTCCAGCCACGTGACCGAATGGCGGCGGGCCCGGGACGCCGGTGCGCTGGCGGGACCGGCAAAGCCGCGCGGCCGGCCGGCGGCTGATCCGCGGGACGCGCAGATCGCCCGGCTGCGCAAGGAGAAGGCCAAGCTGGAGCAGGAGCTGGCCAAGGCCCGCTTCGTGGTCGATGTCCAGTCAAAACTGCAGGCGCTCTTGGAGACGATCTCCGAGAGCGCGGACACCGAGCCCGGGTCGAAGTCGTGACCGACGAGGCGATCGCCCTGCTGGCGCCCAGGATCGGCACCCGCGCGGCCTGCGCGGCCTCGGGCGTGCCGCAGGCCACCTGGTACCGGCGGCACCGGATCAGCCCGCCAGCGCCGAAGCCGGCGCCGGTCCCGCATACTGGGCGGGTCCAGCCGCGGGCGCTGGCCCCCGCCGAGCGGACGGCGATCCTGGAGGCGCTGCACAGCGACCGGTTCGCTGACCTGGCCCCGGGCGAAGTCTGGGCGGTGCTGCTGGACGAGGGCACCTACCTCGGCTCGGTGTCCACCTATTACCGGGTACTGCGCGAGGCCGGCGAAAGCCGCGAGCGGCGGCGTCAGGCGACCCATCCCGCCGCGGTCAGGCCCGAGCTCGCGGCCACCGGGCCGAACCAGGTCTACTCCTGGGACATCACCAAGCTGCACGGCCCGGCGAAATGGACCTACTACCACCTCTACGTCATCCTCGACATCTACAGCCGGTACGCCGTCGGCTGGATGGTCGCCACCCGCGAGTCCGCCGCCCTGGCCGAGAAGCTCATCAGCGCGACCTGCGCGAAACAGGGCATCACCCGCGGCCAGCTCGGCCATCCACGCCGACCGCGGCAGCTCCATGACCTCCAAGCCGGTCGCGCTGCTGCTCGCCGACCTGGGCATCACCCAGTCCCACTCCCGCCCGCACGTGTCCAACGACAACCCGTACTCCGAAGCGCAGTTCAAGACCCTGAAGTACCGGCCGGCGTTCCCCGCCCGGTTCCCCTCGATCGAAGCCGCCCGCGCGCACTGCCAGGAATTCTTCCCCTGGTACAACAACGAGCACCGCCACGGCGGGCTCGGCCTGCACACCGCCGCCGACGTCCACCACGGCCACGCCCCGGCCGTCCGGGCCGCCCGCGCCCACGTCCTGGACGCCGCCTACCACGCCCACCCCGAACGCTTCGTCAGCAAGCCACCCGCCCCGCCAGACCTGCCAGGAACATCCTGGATCAACCCGCCCCAGGAGAAGGAGACCAGCACTCAGTAACACTCGCGTGATGGTGCCTCATTCAGGTTGACAGATTCCGGTGTCGGCATTCTCACCCTCATCGGCGCCGTCTATGGCACTCGGAAGACCAGCCGGGACACTAAAGACGCACTCAACAAGCAGATCACGGAGCAAGGTAAGCAGCTGGACAAGACGCTCGACGAACAGCGCGAGCAGTTGGGCACGACGCTCGCCGAACAGCGTGAACAGCTCGACAAGACGCTGAAGGCGCAGAGCGAGCAGCTGGACAGAACGCTCGCGGAGCAGCGTACTCGAACGCTGAACGAACGGTTCGCCACGGCTGCCGACAAGCTGGGCAGTGATAAGCCACCGGCTGTCCGGCTGGCCGGGGTGTACGCCATGGCGGGTCTGGCGGATGACTGGGAGAGAACCGGCAGACCATGCGTCGATGTCCTGTGCGCGTATCTGCGACTGCCCTACGAGCCTGATCCGGGCGACGACGCTCCCGCGCCGGAGCGGCTTTCCTTCCGGGCGAGCCGCGAGGTCCGCCATACCGTCATCCGGGTGATCACCGCGCACCTGAGAGACGGGCGCGCGGTGTCCTGGCAAGGCCTGGACTTCGACTTCACGGGCGTTGTCTTTGACGGCGGTGACTTCGACGGCGCGATGTTCTCCGGCGGCGAGGTCTACTTCGACCGCGCCGGGTTCTCCGGCGGCCAGGTCGGCTTCGTCGGCGCGGTGTTCTCCGGCGGCCAGGGTCAGCTTCGCCGACGCCGAGTTCTCCGGCGGCGAGGTCGCTCTTCCCCAGCTTCTCCGACAGCGATGTTACTTCTCCCGGCCAAGTTCTCCGGCGGCACGGTCGACTTCCCCGGCGTCAGGTTCTCCGGCGGCACGGTCAGCTTCGCGACGCGAGGTTCTCCGGCGGCGAGGTCAGCTTCCACAGCGCCGGGTTCTCCGGCGGTGAGGTCGACTTCCTCGACGCCGAGTTCTCCGGCGGCGAGGTCAGCTTCGGCGGCGCCGAGTTCTCCGGCGGCCAGGTCGGCTTCGCGGACGCCGAGTTCTCCGGCGGCCAGGTCAACTTCGGCCGCGCCAGGTTCTCCGGCGGCGAGGTCGGCTTCGGCGGCGCCAGGTTCTGCGGCGGCCAGGTCGATTTCGCCGGTGCGGAGTTCTCCCGCGGACGGCTCCACTTCCGGGAGGCCGAGTTCTCCGGCGGTCTGGTCAGCTTCGCCGGCGCCAAGTTCTCCGGCGCCTTCGTCACCTTCAACGATGCCGAGTTCTCCGGTGCAGAGGTCGACTTCAGCAGCGCCGGCGACTGGTCAGTGCCGCCCATGTTCCCGTGGACAGGCACGCCGCCGACGGGCGTGAAGCTCCCCCAACAGCAACATCAATCCCCGGGCTAGCCTCGTCAGGGTCGCTGTCGGCTGGACCCCCGTTTGCGGACAGCATGCAGTTCGCTTGCTCAGCCGTCGGCCACTGCTGGTCAGCCTGGCAGCCATGAGATGATCGTTAAGGCACGACGCCGATCGCAGAGCGTGGTCGGCACTCCGGTGGCGAGCGCGCGAAGAGCCGCCGTTCGGGGTGGCTGCCCGCTGGAAGTTAGGCAGACCGGCGGTGGTGCAGATCGGGTGGATCTGTGATGTGCCGTGGGTGCGCGTCGGTGCTTGGGACAGGTGCGGGGGGCGATGGCTGGGTGGGGTCGTCGTTTTGCCCGGCGAGCGCGCCGAGCAGCCGGTCCAGTTCGCTGATGCGAATGCTGACCTCTTGCCTGAGGTGCTGTGCCAGCTTTCCCACTCTTGCGGGCCGGGAATCCGGCCGTCGGGAACCGCCTCGGCCAGGGCGGTCCTGATCTGCGCCAGGGACAGGCCGGCTTGCTGGCAGACCCGGATCATGGCGACCCGGCACAGCACATCCCCGTGGTAGCGGCGCTGGTTGGAGGCGGTGCGGTCGGCGCTGATCAGCCCCTGCCGCTCGTAGAACCGCAGCGCGGACGGCGCGGCGCCGCTGCGCTCGGCCACTTGGCCCACAGTCAGGCCCGCCTCGTGCCAGTCGAAAGCGTCCATCACCATCTGTCGCTGTAGCGCGGTAGCCGTCCCGGGCAGGCACGCGGCCTGGCCCTTGACTTCAACATTAGTTCATGTCCTAGCGTCCAGCTGTGAGGGCCGCGAGAGGCGGCCAGCCAGCGGAGGGAGTCATCATGATCGTGGTAGTAGGCGGGTCGGGACGGGTTGGCCGGCAGGTCGCGGCCCAGCTCATGGAGCGGGACCTGCCGGTCAAGGTAGTCACCCGGGGCCTGAATCCTGCCGGGGCCCCGCCCGGTGCCGAGGTGGCGCGCGCGGATCTGGCCGACCCCGCATCGCTGGAGCCGCACCTGGCCGGCGCGTAGGCACTGTTCCTGCTCTGGCCGTTCACTTCGCTGGAGATGACCGCTGGCCTGGCCCCGAAGGTGGCCGAGATCGCGGCCCGGCATGCTGGGCGGATCGTGTACCTGTCCGCCCAGGCCGCCGCGGATCAGCCGGGCTCGTTCTGGGCGCTGGTGGAGCGGGCGATCGAGGATACTGGGGCCTCCTGGACGTTTCTGCGCCCCACAGGGTTCGCGGCCAACACGCTGATGTGGGCCGACCAGATCCGGTCCGGCGATGTGGTCCGGTGGCCGTTCGGCGCAGCAGCCAGGGCGCTGATCGATGAGCGGGACATTGCTGCGGTGGCGGTGCGCGCGCTGGCCGGCGACGGCCACGCCGGGGCCCGGTACCTGCTGAGCGGCCCGGCGGTGCTGACCCAGGCCGAGCAGTTGGCCGCGATCGGCCAGGCCATCGGCCGCGAGCTGCGCTGGGAGGAGCTGCCCCGGCAGGCCGCCCTGCAGGCGCTGGCCGCGGCCTGGGGCGACCCGGCATTCGCCGAGACAGCTGTGGATGCCTGGCAGTGGTTCGTGGACCACCCCGAGACGGTCTCCTCGGCGGTCCAGGACGCCACCGGAGCCCCGGCGCGCAGCTTTGCCGACTGGGCCGCTGCCAACGCCGCAGCCTTCCGCTGAATCTCCCGGCCACCGGCTGTGAACCGGACGGGAGCAGGACATGACCTTCACCGAGGCCGGGAACGCCTACCTGGCTAGCCAGCGGCTAGGCCGGCGGCCACATCGGCCCCGACGGCAGCCCCAGGTCATGCCGGTCGGCTTCACCATGGCACGAGCCAGAAGTTCCGCAACGCCGGGTCAAAGGTCCGGGTGTGGCACCATCACCTTCGGTGAACTGTTGACCCACCGGGCAGGATTCCGCCTCGACAGCGGCCTGGTCTTCGAAACCGATGATGCGGCGAGGGAACAAATCAGGCAGGGCGTCCAGCAGGTGGACCAGCGCGCGGCGGACTATATCAACATCAACAACAACATCAACTTCACCATCTTCAAGGACATGCTGCCCCTCATGGAGGGGGCTCCCGGGCGGGGCCAGCCGTGCGCGCCGCAGCGGCGGACCGCTTCTTCCTCAACTATGTTCAGCGTCAGGTATTCGATCCAGTGGGTGTCACGGACGCCAGGTGCGCGCCAGTCCGCGATGCCATGCCCATGTACCCGCCGCCCGGCGCCGGGACCGCACGGGGCAGGCCAGCCCCGGTGGGACCGTCGGCGTGCTTGGAAGGGGATGGTCGATGAAGCCGCCTGGTGCTGATCCCGTCATGACGCCACGTGATCACGGCGCTGGAGGCAGCGCGGGTCACCATCCGCGCGGCATCCCGAAGTCCCGGCCGGCCGCAGTGGTCATTACAGGCGCCGGGGACAACCAGAAGGGCATCCGGCCCCGGATATGGCATGCGTGCTCGACATGCTGGGGTGCTGCCCGGTGCGGGAACTGGCCGACGAGCTGACGCCCGGCTTGCGCCGTCCGGTGAGGCCAGGCCCAGCCAGAACACGCTGCTCTGTGCACCTCAGGCCTGTCGAGCATGCCACCAACCGCCAGCGCGTAATCGGCGGTCTGGCCGCGTCGGCGGGTGGTCCGGTGTCTGTCTATCGCGTTCAGCGTGTGAATGCGCCGGGACACCTGGCCTTACTACACGGGCGTCTCGTTGGCGACGACTGCGAACGGCAGGCCACGGTAGCCGCCCGGGTTGCCGTCCGCGCCGCAGCTCTCACGCACCGTGATCAATCCAGGACTTCACCGACGCGCGCATCGCCGCCGATCTGGATGGTGATCCCGGTCGTCACCGAGGTCAGTCGAGCTGTACCGAGCCGGATGTTCTGTGCTGGTCTAGTGCGTGCGGCCGGGAACGGGCCGGGCAGTTAGCTCGTGCCGGGTGCCTCGGGCGCCCCGGTGTGCAGGTTCGACGCTGAGCGCGGCGAGGTGGCCGAGCACGGCTTGGGTGCCTGTGAGGCGGCGGGCCTGGCGCCCTGGACATGCTGGGCCGGACCGCGCGGTCGGCGGTCGGCTGGCGTCCGCGCAGAGCTTGCCTGGCTAGGCGGGGCCGAGCAGGCCTGTCAGGACGCGGGCGATGAGATCTGGGTAGCGGCCCGCGAGTTCCTCGGGGCGCGGTAGCTGTGCTTGCGGGGACAGGAACGCCGCTAGGCGTGGGTGCCTGCCGGAGGTGACGGCGTGGCTGAGGTAGGCGAGGTTACGCGCCTGCAGGCCGTGGTCAGCCTGCTCTTGCAGCGCGAAGGCCGCTGTGATCCCGTTCAGCATCGCGAATGCTTCCATCTTCGCCTCGATGGCCGCCGGATGTCCCTGCAGCAGGGTGAGGAAGTGCTCGATCAGGGCGGTTCCGTTTGGGCCGATGACCGGCCGGGTCATGGTGAGCCCGGCCAGCCAGCGGTGGCGGCGGAAGATGGAGCGGGCCTGCTCCCCGAAGGCGATCAGGTCGGCGAGCCAGTCACCGGTTGGCGGGGCGGGCTCGTACTCTGCGCCCATGGCATCGGTCATCAGGTCGAGGAGGTCCTCGCGGGTCTCGACGTAGCGGTACAGCGACGCGGCGCCGGTGCCGAGCTCGGCGGCCACGCGCCGCATGGAGACCGCGTTCCAAGCCCTCGGCATCGGCCACTCGCAGCGCGACCTGGGTGATCTCGGCCCGGCTCCACTGCGGGGGGCGGCCGACCGCAGACCGCTCCGGGCGCAGCCAGATACTCGCCGCCGGCCGTTCCGCCGCCGTCATCTTCGCCCCCTTTCGCGATCGCCGTGCTCAATCTAGTATGCTTGATTTCGCGAACGATGTACGCGAAATGCTTGGGAAAGGAGCCGGTGATGGCACAGGACGTGAATGAAAAGCTGGCGACGGAACGTGCCGCTAAGCTGCCCAGGCACGTGAGGTTTTTCATGCGGCAGTCCCGTAAGGGCCTGCCCGCGCCCGCGTGCGCGGTGGCGCTGGAGCGGGGTATCCGCATCCCGATGCCGGACGGGACGCACCAGATAGCCGACCGGTACATCCCGCAGAGTGGCGAGCCGTGCCCTACGCTGCTCGTTCGCACCCCATACGGGCGCGGGTTTCCCTACGACTTCATGTACGGGGGCCTGTTCGCCGAGCATGGCTACTGTGTCCTGCTGCAGAGCACCCGGGGAACCGGCGGATCGGGCGGCACTTTCGAGCCGTTCACTGACGAAGCGGCCGACGCCCAGGCGACGATCGCCTGGCTGCGCGAGCAGCCCTGGTTCAACGGTTCGCTCGCCACGATAGGCGCGAGCTACCTCGGCTTCACCCAGTGGGCGCTGGCGAATGACCCGCCGCCGGAGCTCAAGGCGATGGTCGTCCAGGTCAGCACGGACGACTTCTACGGGTTCCTCTATCCAGGCGGCGCCTTCGCCATGGAGGCCACGCTGACCGGGGTGGCCGCCATGCTCTCTCAGGACAAGGGGTTCCGCCCGTTCACGGGCGCGGTCCTGCGGCTGATGCTCACCTACAAGAAGGTGGCGCGGATGCTGCCGCTGGTACCCGGGTACAAGCTGGCCTTCGGGAAACGGGTCGGCTACCTTGAGGACTGGCTGGCACACCCGGCCGTCAGCGATCGGTACTGGGGACCGCGGCGTGCCAATCCGGACATCAACTCCCTGCCACCGGTCCACCTGCTCGGCGGCTGGTATGACATCGTCATCGACGGGACACTGGACAGTTACCGGCAGCTTCGTGAGGCCGGCCGCACGGTGCGGCTAGTCGTCGGCCCGTGGAACCATACGTCTGGGTTCAACAAGGACATGCCGGTCATCGCCGGAGAGGCACTCGCGTGGCTGCGGGCGCACCTGACCGGGACCGGGGATGCTCCCGGCCCGGCCCCCGTGCGCGTCCACGTCGGCGAGATCGGCGGCAAAGGACAGTGGCGTGACCTGGCCGACTGGCCGCCGCCAGACGCTATCGCGCAGTCATGGCACCTGCACGCCGGCGGAACCCTCGCGGACTCGCCTGGCGAGGGCACGTCATCGTTCCGGTACGATCCGCGCGATCCGACGCCCTCGGTCGGCGGGCCGCGCATGGACAGCAATGGCTTCGGCCCGAAGGACAACGGCAAGTTGGAGGCACGCGATGACGTCCTCGTCTTCACCGGCCCGGTCATCAGTGAACCGCAAGAGGTCATCGGCCCGGTCAGCCTCTGGCTGCGGGTCCGCGGCAGCAGTCCGAACTTCGACGTCTTCGCCCGGCTGTGCGACGTGGATGCCAAGGGCACGTCGTGGAACATCTGCGACGGGCTGCTACGGCTGGACGGCACGCCGCCAGCCGACGCCGGCGGCTGGACCGAGATCGAGGTTCCGATGAGCGCGACCGCCCACCGCTTCGCACCCGGCCACCGCCTCCGCGTCCAGGTCTCCGGCGGAGCCCACCCCCGTTGGGCCCGCAACACGGGCACCGCCGAGCAGATCGCGACGGCCACAAGCCTCGTGCCGGTGGACATTGAGATCAGCCACCGCGAGACCGTCCTCTCGCTACCAGTGCCGCTCCGGTAGCGATCGCCCGCGTCGCGCGACAGCAAGTCCCGACTGATGGCAGTTTCAGCACATGGAGCTCTGACCGTTGTCCGCAAACGAGCGCATCGGCCAGCACCCGACGCGAGTGCTCGCCCATGCCGCGACAAAGCGTCTGCGCACGCCAGAACAGATGATCTGGCTGCCGCCGCTTGCGCAATTGGCGAACATGTCGATCGCGCATAGTCGGCAGGCGTGCTCGGACCCATGGTGTTCAGTCACCGTATGTGAGGGATTCTTCAACCCCTGACCGACAGCGCCAAGCCGAGGCCGGTCTGCGGGCGCTCCAGCTTGACCCCGGGCCGCGCGACCGGCACAAACCGGCAGCCGCGAGGAAAAGGCCACAACCACAGTCACACCCCCAGCCCGGCCGCCGCGACCAGGTCACCGGGCAATCCAGCATGCGCTCTTGACAGCGGGGGTCCCCATGGGTGCGGCAACCGGACCCAGCGCGACGTGGTCAGACGAAACCATGCCGCATGGCATGCAGAAGGTCAGGGGTTCGAATCCCCTTAGCTCCAAAGACCCTTACTCCACCATTTTTCGCGTGTTTGTGTTCGTAAAAAAGACCCTAACTATTGGGTCTGGACCTTGGCCTAACCTGCGCAAACGCTCAGCCTCACGCTGCTGTGTCGCATGCAGAAGGCCGGGCTTCGCTTTCACGCGGAACGTCAGCGACGTTGTGCCGCATCTGAGCACGTGACACCCCATTGGGACGACATGGGACATTGACGGCCGGGCCACCTTCGGCTATGGACCCGCGCTCGGATCGGGACCGTCGAAGCTCGGAGCACGTCGCTGGACGATTCAGTCAGCATCCCGGCAGCCTCCGCTCCTGTACGCGGCGAACGCGGTACGGGTAGGCACACCAGGCGTACATTCGTCAGCCTTCGGGGTGGTGGCGGATATGCCTTGCGGCATATATGGACGCTCGAAGTTGTGGCCACTCGGCCGATCCGCTGCGGGGCGGCCGGTTCCTAGCGTTGATGGTGCCAGGACACCACCGATGAGAGGAACATTCGATGATCGAGGTAGAGAACCTCAGCAAGCGATACGGGGAGAAGCTTGCGGTCGACGGCCTGGACTTTGTTGTCCGGCCCGGTATCGTGACTGGCTTTCTCGGCCCGAACGGGGCCGGCAAATCGACCACGATGCGGATGATCGCCGGCCTGGACGAGCCCACCGCCGGCCGGGTCAGGGTCAACGGCAAGGACTACCGTGCGGCGTCTGCCCCGATGGCGGAGCTGGGCATCTTGCTGGAGGCCAGGGCGGTGCACACCGGCCGGTCGGCCCGCAATCACCTGCTGGCGCTGGCGCAGACCAACGGCGTCAGCCGGCGCCGGGTCGATGAGGTGATCGGCATGGTCGGCCTGGATGATGTGGCCGGCAAACGGGTCGGCGGGTTCTCCCTCGGGATGGGCCAGCGGCTGGGCATCGCCTCGGCGCTGCTGGGCGATCCCGGCGTCCTAGTCCTGGACGAGCCGGTCAACGGGCTGGACCCCGAGGGGGTGCTGTGGATCCGGAACCTGCTCAAGGGCCTGGCCGCCGAGGGCCGCACCGTGTTCGTGTCCTCGCACCTGATGAGTGAGATGGCGCTGACCGCGACCCGGCTCGTTGTCGTCGGCCGGGGGCGGCTGATCGCCGACACCACGGTCGAGGAGTTCGTGGCCCGCGCCGGAAGCGGAGCCGTCACCGTGCGCACGCCGCAGGCTGCCCAGCTGCGCGACCTGCTGCTCGGGCCGGACATCACCGTGACCAGCGAGCAGGGCGGCGTCCTGCAGGTACGGGGACTGACCGCCGAAGAGATCGGCACCACCGCCTGGCAGGCCCGCCTGCCCATCTTCGAACTGACCACTAAGCAGGCTTCACTGGAGGAGGCATTCATGCAGCTCACCGACGACTCCGTTGACTTCCGCTCGCACGGGGCCCGCGAGGCGGTGGCAGTCCGATGAGCGCGCTCACCACCACCCCCGCCGCGGCCCGCCCAGCGCTGAAGGTCACCCAGGGCCGGGTGCTGCGCTCGGAGTTCACCAAGTTCCGCTCCCTGCGGTCCACCGCCTACACGCTGCTGACCGCCGTCGTGCTGATGGTCGGCCTCGGCGCCATCTTCTCGGCGGTGACCGCCAGCCAGTACCACACGTTCAACGCGGCCGCGCGGGCCAGCTTCAACCCCATCACGACCAGCCTGAGCGGCGTCATGTTCGCCGTCGTGGCCTTCGGTGTCCTCGGCGTGCTGGTGGCGAGCGGCGAATACAGCACCGGCATGATCCGCTCGTCACTGACCGCCGTTCCGCGCCGGCTGCCGGTCTTGTGGGGCAAGCTGGCCGTCTTCGCCGGCGTGATCTTCCCGGTCTCGCTCATCGCCAGCTTCATCTCCTTCTTCCTCGGCCAGGTGCTGCTGAACAGCCACCACATCGGGGTGTCCATCAGCGCCCCGGGCGCCCTCCGGTCGGTCGTCGGCGCCGCCCTGTACATCACCGTGGCGGGCTTGATCGGCGTCTCCCTGGGCGCGCTGTTCCGCAACACCGCGGCCGGGATAGCCACCTTCGCGGGAGTGTTCTTCGTCATCCCGCCGCTGGCCAGCCTGCTGCCCTCCTCGATCAGCGGGCACCTGACCCCCTACCTGCCCTCGAACGCGGGGGCGGCCCTGTGGGGCGGGGCGCAGAACGCGCAGAACGCGCTCGCGCCGTGGACCGGGTTCGCGCTCCTGTGCGGGTACGCCGTGGTCCTCATCGCCGCGGCGGCCTGGCGGCTGCGACGCTCGGACGCCTGAGCAAGGGGGACAATTCCTAGCATGAGGCTTCTCAGGCCCGTCGAATACCCGGCGAACCGCCCCGCGCGCCGCTGGGTATTCGACGTGCTGGTCACCGTGCTGGCCGCGGCGCTGTCGTTGCCCAGCCTGTACCAGGCAGGCGCCCACCACTGGCCCGGGGCGGCGGCATTCGTCGTACTGGCCCTGATGGTGGCGCCGCTGGTGGTCCGCCGGATCTGGCCCATCCCGGTGTTCGGCTGGATCCTGGTTACCCAGATCGCCGCGATCTCGTGGGACAGGCACCTGATCGCCGGGCCGGCGCTGCTCATCGCCCTGTACACGGTGGCGAGGCTGCAGTCGCGCCGCGACGCGCTGGCTTGCGCCGGCGTGCTCGAGCTCACCGTGGTCACCGCGCTGCTCCTGCTCGCCGGCGGCGGCTGGTGGCATGACCTGATCTTCCTGTCCGGCCTGATCGCCGCCGCCCTCGGTCTCGGCCTGTACACCGGCACCCGCCGCGCCTACCTCGCCGAACTGCGCGACCGCGCCGACCGGCTGGAACGCGAGCGAGACCAGCAAGCGGCGCTCGCCGTCGCGGCCGAGCGAACACGGATCGCCCGCGAGATGCACGACATCGTCGCCCACCACCTCACCGTCATGATCACGCTGAGTGAGGCGGCGATCGCCGCGTCGGCCAGCTCGCCGGAGCGTGCCAACGACGTCATGCGCAGCGTGGCGGACACCGGGCGGCGCGCGCTGGCCGATACCCGCCGACTCCTCGGCGTGCTGCGCCAGCGCCCCAGCCAGGACCCCGGCCAGGACCCCGGCGGGTCCCTGCAGCCCGTCCCCGACCTCACTCAGCTCGACACGCTCATCGAACAGGTCCGGTCCGCGGGACTGGACACCACGCTGGAGATCCACGGCCAGGCCCCCGACGTGCCGGCCGGGGTGCAGCTGACGGTCTACCGGCTCGTGCAGGAGGCCCTCACCAACACTCTCAAGCACGGCGGACCCGGCGCCCGCGCCTCGGTGCGCCTGCGCTACCTCCCCGGCGAACTGCTGGTCGACATCGACGACGACGGCGCGGGTGCCACCGCCGCCGAGACCGCGGGCATCGGCAGCGGCCTGCTCGGCATGCGGGAACGGGTGCACGCCTACGGCGGCGACGTGCAGGCCGGCCCCCGCCCGCCCGGGGGCTGGCAGGTCTCCGCGCGGCTGCGCCTGGACGGCGGCGACGCCGGATGATCCGGGTGCTGCTGGTCGACGACCAGTCCCTGCTCAGGATGGGCTTCCGGCTGATCCTCGAGGCGGAACCTGACATCGAGGTGGTCGGCGAGGCCGGGGACGGGGCGACCGGGGTGAGCATGGCATCAGCCCTGCATCCCGACGTGGTGCTGATGGACGTCCGGATGCCAGGCACGGACGGGATAGCCGCGACCCGCTTGATCACCGCCGCCGCCCCCGCGATCAAGGTCCTGATCCTCACCACCTTTGACCTTGACGAGTACGTCTTCGCCGGGCTCAAGGCCGGCGCCAGCGGGTTTCTGCTCAAGGACGCGCCACCGGCCGAGCTGCTCACCGCCATCCGCACCGTCGCCGGCGGCGACGCGGTTCTCGCCCCCACGGCGACCCGCCGGCTCATCGACCAGTTCGTCCCCCTGCTGCCCGGTCCCGGTCGGCAGCAGGACCGGGATGTCCTGCTGAGCAAGCTCACCGACCGGGAACAAACCGTCTTCGTCCAGCTCGCCGCCGGGCGATCCAACCGTGAGATCGCTGACGACCTGCACCTGTCCGAAGGAACCGTCAAGGTCCACGTCGGACGCATACTTGCCAAGCTCGACCTCCGCGACCGCGTCCAGGCCGTCGTCCTGGCATACGAGTCCGGCCTGATCACTCCAGGCAGCTAAGCCTTTAGGCGGTGCGGCGTACGCCTTGCGGCAGATGCGGCCGCTCAGGGTGTAGCCGCCTGGCCGATGCCGCGCCAGGTGGCCGTTGCCTAGCGTTGAGCCATGACCTTGAGCCTGATCACCCACCTCGTGCAGTCATACGGCTATTACGCGGTGTTCACGCTGATCGCGCTGGAGAGCATGGGCATCCCGCTGCCAGGTGAGACCGCGCTCATCACCGCGGCGCTCTACGCCGGCACGACCCACCATCTGAACGTCGTGGCGCTGGCGGCCGTCGCGACCTGCGCGGCGGTCATCGGCGACAACGCCGGCTACTGGATCGGCCGGACGGGCGGCCTACGGCTGGCCGAGCGCTACGGACGTTACGTCCGCCTGGACCGCGCGAAACTCAAGGTCGGGCGCTACCTGTTCGCCCGGCATGGCGTGAAGGTCGTCTTCCTCGGCCGGTTCATCGCGGTACTGCGGACCTTCGCCGCGTTCTTCGCCGGGGTCGGCAAGATGCACTGGCCCCGCTTCCTCGCGGCGAACGCGGCCGGCGGACTGCTGTGGGCGAGCTTCTACACCCTCGGCGCCTACGCGCTCGGCAACGCGGCGTCCAGTGTCGGAAGCACGCTCCTCATCGTCGGGTACGCGGTCGCCAGCGTACTCACTGTCACCTCGATCATCGTGGTCCGCAGGTCGATGCGCCGCCTCGAACAACGAGCCGAGGAAGCCTTCCCCGACAACGGGGCGGCGAGCCCGGCTGCGCTGGCAGAAGCCTGCGAGCTGGTCTAGCCTGTCGGCCAGCTCAGCCAGGGCGGTCAGCAGGCGGATCGGAATGACCCTGAACCCTCGTCGGGTTCGGGGTCTTTTGGTTGTGGGCCGGGTTGCCGACTCCAGCTGCCTAGGGCTGGGGCCGGACCTGGCGCAGCCTGCCGTACCGTATGACAATCACGGTTATGGAAATGGAGGACCACACGTGTCTCTGCCACTCAGCGGCGTTACCGTCCTCGACCTCACCCGGGTGCTGGCCGGCCCGTACGCGACTATGGTTCTGGGCGACCTCGGGGCGGACGTGATCAAGGTAGAACGGCTGCCTGGCGGCGACGAATCACGGGCTATGGGGCCGTTCCGCGACGGCGAGAGCTACTGCTTCGCTCAGGTCAACCGAAACAAGCGCAGCGTCGCGCTGGACGTCAAGCACCCGGACGGGCTAAAGGCCCTGCTTGCCCTCGCCGCCCGGAGTGACGTCGTGGTGGAGAACTTTCGCCCCGGCACCACGGAACGGCTCGGCTGCGGCTACAACGCGGTCCGCGCGGTCCGCCCGGACATCATCTACTGCTCGATCTCGGGCTTCGGCCAGACCGGACCCTACGCGCAACGTCCGGCCTACGACATCATCGCCCAGGGCATCAGCGGGTTCCTCAGTATGACGGGCCATCCGGGCGGTCCGCCAACGAAGGCCGGGATCGCCCTCAACGACATCGCCGGCGGCGTGACCGCCGTCCAGGCCATCCTCGCCGCGTACATCGCACGGCTGCGGGGCGAGGGCGGGCAGTACATCGACACGTCGCTGGTGGAGTCGGGCATAGCCTGGACGGTCTGGGAGGCGGCCGCTTACTTCGGCAGCGGCGAGGTGGCCGCGCCAGCCGGCACGCGGCACCGGCGCAACGCGCCGTACCAGGCCTACCGGACCAAGGACGGGTACGTCACGGTCGGCGGCAACACCCAGCGCATGTGGCAGGCGCTGTGCACCAAGGTGCTCGGCCGCCCGGACTGGACGTCGCGCCCGGAGTACGCCACCGCCCAGGACCGGCTCGCCCACGTCGACGAACTCGAGCGGGACATCCAGTCGGTGCTCGTCACCCACACGACCGACCACTGGGTCACTGCGATGCTGACCGCCGGGGTACCGGCCGGGCCGGTGAACGCATATGACCAGATGATCGCTGACCCGCACCTGAACGAGCGCGGCATTACAACCACCGTGGAGCACTCGGTGCTGGGTCCGGTGCGCGCGCTCAGCTCTCCGCTGCGCATGTCGAAGACACCGCCGCAGATCCGCCGCGGCGCGCCCGTGTTCGGCGAGCACACCGCGCAGGTGCTCGGTTCCCTCGGCTACTCGGCCGAGTATGTCAGCGCCCTGCAGGCGGCCGGCGCGGTGTACGACCCAGCGCTCCCTCCGCCAGCTCCCCGCCCCCGCCCCAGCCGCCCGGCGGTACCGATGCCTGACCTGGACCCCGAGGTGCGGGCGGGCGGCGACATCATCTTTCGGGTTGACGACGGCGCGGCCATCCTGCAGCTCAACCGCCCGGCGAAGCGCAACGCCCTGTCCCAGGCCATGTGGGAGGCGATCTGTGCTGCGCTCGCTGAGGCCGCGAACAACCCTGACGTCAGAGCGTTCGTCTTCACTGGCCTGCCCGGGGTCTTCTGCGCGGGCGCGGACCTCACCGCGCTGAAGAGCGGCGACCGGGAGGCCGCCGCCCTGTACCGCGAAATCTCGCTGCGCGGCTATGCCGCCGTCCGGGACTTCTCGCTCCCGACCATCGCCGTGATCGACGGCCTGTGTATCGGGGGCGGCAACAATCTGGCTCTGGCCTGCGACATCAGGCTGGCCAGCCCGCGCGCGAGCTTCGCCATCCCGGCTGTACGGCACGGCATCGTCTATGAGCGCCCGACCGTCACCCGCATGGTCGAGCTGATGGGCTCTGGCCGGGCCAGTCATCTGCTGTTCACGGCCGGACGCATTGACGCGGCGCGGGCGGCGGAAACCGGCCTCGTCGACATCCTCACCGAGGATCTCGACGCCGAGCTGGCGGACTTCCTGGGCGCGCTGCGCGCGGCGGACATGCCGACGCTCCTCGCCATCCGCGACACCATCCGGCAGGTGCGATAGCCCTCCCCTCCCCCGGCGACACGACAGAAAGGAACGTCCGTGACCGACGTCATCACATCGGACAGGGTGCGCCTGTACGCGGAGGCGACCGGGACCGCGTCCGGTCTGCCGGTCCTGTTCATCCACGAGTTCGCCGCCGACCACCGGACCTGGTCCCGGCAGGTCGACGCGCTGTCGGCCACGTTTCGCTGCATCACTTACGCCTCCCGCGGCTACCCGCCGTCGGAAGTCCCGCCGGAGCAGGAGCGCTACAACTACCTCCGGCAGGCCGACGACGCGATCGACGTCCTCGATGCGTTCGGCATTGCCCGGGCGCATGTCGTGGGACTGTCCATGGGCGGGTTCTGCGCGCTGCAGCTCGGCATCCGCTACCCCAACCGGGTCTCTTCGCTGTTGGTGGCGAGTGCGGGTAGCGGAGCCAGCCCCGGTGGCCGAGTCGCCTTCCTAGCCGAGACCGAGCAGATGGCGGCCGCCTTCCGCGTCGACGGCATGGCGGCCGTCAGCGCCAAGCAGGCCATGGGGCCGAACCGGATCCAGCTGCGGCGCAAGAACCCCCATGTCTGGGAAGAGTTCGCCGGGCAGCTGGCCGAGCACTCCGCCGAAGGCATGGCCCTCACCGTCATCGGGATCCAGCGGTCCCGGCCGTCCCTGTACGACATCATCGACCAGCTTGCCGACATCACTGCGCCTACGCTCGTGGTCAACGGCGACGAGGACGAGGCCTGCCTGGAGCCAGGTCTGCTGCTCAAGCGCACGATCCCGACGGCAGGGCTCGCCGTCGTGCGGAACTCGGGACATGCCCTCAACCTGGAGGAGCCCGAGCTGTTCAACGACTTTATCCGCACGCTGATCGGCGCCGCCGAGGCCGGCACATGGCCAACCCGGGATCCGCGGTCCCTGTCGGCGTCGATGGGCATCGCC
>CAVRER010000050.1:0-14606 GCA_963720085.1 uncultured Actinomycetota bacterium | reverse complement strand
CAGGAGGTCGAGCGCGGCGGCCCACGACACCGGCACGAACGGCTCGTCGCCGCGTCCCGGCGCACCCGGCCCGTGGTCCAGCCAGCCCCTGCGCACGTGCGGCTGCGTGATGCGGGTGGCGTGATGCTGCGCGGAAGCGACGTTGTCGATCAGCGGCATCGGCTCCGGGTCCCCCCGCCACGGACGCACCTCAGTCAGCCGCTCACCATCGCTGACAGCCTCGAATGTCCCCCAGTGCGTCAGATGCACGGTCATGCCATCAAGCGTCTCCTGGCGCAGCAATCAAACTCAAGGTCCTCAGGCCTGTTCCGGCGGCTCGGCCGAACTGGGGCCACCGGGCGCCTCGGGGGCCGGGGAGATCTTGTTCAGCCAGCATAGGGGGCACAGCGCGTGCGGCTGTCCGTGCCGGCCCTGCCCGTGCTCCCACACGAAGTACGCGGCGCCGGCAACCAGCAGCAGGTTGAGGCCTCCGCCGAAGGGAAGGCCCGGGGTTCTCGGTGTGCGGTGCATCGCGGGTTCACCTGTCCATCGATAAGGGCGCGATCGGGGGTGATCGCGGGAAGCCGACCGTTTCAGTGTGACAGCCTCAGGCTAGGGCGGCTGGCCAGGCTTACTTACAACGACTCCCAAGGCGAATCTCGACGGTTCGCCCACGATGTGAGCTGGCGCGACGCCCGTCGTATAGCAGGCCGGGCGAAGCCCCGGCGTTTCCGCGGAAACCAGCGTCCTGTCATGCTGGTGAGGCTGTGACGGGCAGGGCTTGTTCAGCGTGGCGGCGGCTGGGGCGGGCCGTGGCGGGCCAGGGTGTCGGCCCGGCGCAGCGCGTCGGGCAGCCGGTGCCGGCCGGCCATCTGCCGGACAAGGCTGGCGGCGTCGGCGCGGGGCATCCCGGCGGCGGTGACGTACAGCGGCCGGGCTGAGGTTCCGCGCAGCACCGCGATGGCGTGGGCGGCGGTGCGGAAGGGCGTCTTGGCCACGCCGATCACCGGGACGCCGAACTCATCGCGGGCTCGGGCGCCCAGGCCGGGCCGGCCGTCCGGGTCCAGGTCGGCGTAGCCGTCGACCACCAGCAGGCTCAGGCCGGTCACGCCGTCCAGGACTGCGCGCAGCGGCGGCAGCTCGCGCAGGTAGAACTGACCCGGCTGATAGGGCGCGACGTCTGCCACCACCGCGGTGCGATCACCGGTCAGACGGGAAAATGACTGATCAGCGGCCATGACGGCGGCCGCCCTGGCGCCGGAGGGCAGGTAGTGCACGTCCGCCGCCACGAACACGGCCACGCCGGGACGCCCGCCAGTCTCCACGCTTCAAGGATGCCCCCGGCCGGTGGCCAGCAGGCGCCGAGGCGGCAACAGAACAACCGCACAGCACCGGTGGCACGAAGCGCGAGCACCTCATCCTTACCGGAGCGCGAGATCCGCCGATCTGGCGGCAAGCCTCAGTCGGCCGACGTGCCGTCGCATGCTCCGGCCTACAGCGATGGCATCAGGCCCGCTCTAAGGAGTATTAGGAGAAGGCGATGTTCGCGCACCTTACCCGCCAGGGACCTCGCGCGCCGGCCGGACCGGCGCTGGGACCTGGGTCGTTCCGGTGGATAGTGGACGTCCCGTTCGAGACGTGCGTGACCGAGCTGGACAGCTGGCAGAAAGCAGAGCAGGGCGGCGAAGTCCGGTTCGGTGACAGCCTGCTGTGCGGGCCGGCCGGGCGTGATCCGGGCTCGGCTACGTACCGGATCCAGGTCCGCCTGGCCCGGGGCGCGCTGCGCCCGCTGCTGCGGATGAGAATCGATATCGACAGCTGGTCCTCATCGTCCACCGCCCTCGAGCTGATCCCCGCCGGGCACGTCCGGCCCACCGCGGCCTATTTCCGCGCTGGCCACCTGCTGCTCGACTCGCTGACCCGCCATCTGCTGCAGCCGTCGCCTTCAGCACGGGTCCGGGATACTGCGAGCCAGCCACCCGAGCCTGTCGGTGCCGGGCGTCCTTAATCCCGCCTGGCACCGCCCTCGCGCCAGCCCGGTAGCCGGCTTGCGGAGGCGGTCATCACGCCTCCATGCCATGGGCCATCCCCCGGCCGCCGCGGCAGCACACGACCCGATCCCCACGCCGCACCGGACAGGATGTTCTGCGGCGCGATGCCGCCGGCGTGGCCGATGTCTTCTACCGTTCCGTCCGCGAAGTGGCGCTGTCTGATTACACGCCTGAACAGGTCAGGGCCTGGGTTCCCGGACGCTGGGACGCCGAGCGGGAACACCGCCGTTCCGGTGATGGCCGGCTGGTCCTGGTGGCCGCAGGCGAACCGGGCCACGTGGTCGCGTTCATCGACCTGGAGCCCGACGGGCACATCGACCGCCTTTTCTGCGCGCCCGAGGTGGCTGGCCGCGGCGTCGCGTCGCGGCTGTACGACGCGATCGAGACCGCGGCACGCGCGCAGGGCATCCAGCGGTTGTTCACTGAGGCTAGCGAGCTAGCCCGCGCTTCTTCGAGCGGAAGGGCTTCACGGTGCTGGAACGCCAGGACATGACCCTCCGGGGCGTGCCCATCCACAATTACCGGATGGCAAAGACTCTTGGCTAAGGTCGGCCGCGAAGTCGCCTCCTGAACATCACTTTTGGCATCCGGCGACAGCAGCGGTAGTCGCGGCTGTCGCCGCCGCTGGGATCCCAGCGGCGTCCGCGGGCCGCCGTTCGGCGCGAAAAATGATGTGAGTTGATCCACTTTGTGTGTTTGTGATCAGTCTCCGCCCCGCCACCTAGGATGGAAACCGCCATGACCAAGATCGTGCCAGGCGTCAGCCGGCGCCGCTTGCTGCAGTACACCGGGCTTGGCGCGGCGGCCGCGGCTATCGGTTGTACGGCGACCGCCACCGCACGCAACTCGGCGCCGGCCGAGGCGCTGCCTAATGGGTGGACCGGGACCATCGCGGATGTGAAGCACGTCGTGATCCTCATGCAGGAGAACCGGTCCTTCGACCACTACTTCGGCCGGCTGCGCGGCGTCCGCGGCTTCGGCGACAAGCAGGCTCTCAGGTACCAGAACGGGACCGGCATCTTCCAGCAGCCCGACAAGACGCGCACCGACCTGGGTTACCTGCTCCCTTACAACCTCACCGACCAGACCGACGGCGACCTCGACCACGGGTGGGCCGGCGACCACGAGGCCTGGAACGGCGGGCAGTGGAACAACTGGGTTCCGGCCAAGACCGAAGAGACCATGGGCTACTTCACCAGGAACGAGATCCCGTTCCAGTACGCGGTGGCTGACGCCTTCACCATCTGCGATGGCTATCACCAGGCGATCATGGCGCCAACCAGCCCCAACCGGATGTACTTCTGGACGGGGACGTCGAGCGGCTTGACCAGCAACCCGGGCGACTACGAGGTGGACTTCGGCCCCGATACCGGCCCGCCTGAGGTGAAGACCTATCCCGAGCTGCTGCAGGCCGCCGGGGTCAGCTGGCAGGTGTACACCAACGACCAGGTAGGCGACAGCGGCAGCCATCCCGACTACTTCCTCGGCGACTACGGCGACAACCCGCTCTGGTTTTACCAGCAGTACAACACCACCAACAGCCGCAGCGGCGGGACCGGGGTGCTCGCGGCCCGCGGCGCGGTCACGCCGTGGAAGACCGACGCGGGGGCGCCGTCGCTGAGCAAGACCCACGCCGCCTACGTGCTGTCGTCGTTCATCAACGACGTCAAGAGCAGCAAGCTCCCCCAGGTGTCGTGGATCGTCGCGCCCGCTGGCTACTGCGAGCACCCGTCCTACACCCCCGACTACGGGGCGCACTACGTGAATACCGTGCTGCAGGCGCTGTTCTCGAACCCGGACCTGTGGAAGACCACGGCGCTGTTCATCACCTACGACGAGCACGACGGGTTCTTCGATCACCAGCTCCCTCCGTCCCCCGAGGCGACCGTCACCGACGAGTACATCGCCGGGCTCCCGATCGGTCCTGGGACCCGGGTCCCGATGCTGATCTGCTCGCCGTGGACCCGGGGCGGTTACGTGGACTCCAACGTCTACGACCACACCTCGATGCTCCAGTTCCTGGCCGCCTGGACCGGGGTGAAGCCGGTCAACATCACCCCGTGGCGTGCGTCCGTGACCGGCAACCTGACCACCGCGTTCGACTTCGGGCACCCGGACTTCTCGATTCCGGGCAACATCCCGACCCTTGACCAGACCTGGGCGCTGACCCAGCTGACCGGCGGATCGACGACGCCTCCGGCCGAAGGCGACCAGAAGATGCCGGCCCAGGAGCCTGGCACCCGGCCGCATCGCCCGACCAACTACCAGCTGCACGCCGACGTGACGGTGAACCGCACGACCAGGCAGGTCACCGCCGCGCTCGCCAACAGCGGCAGGGTCGGCGCCTCTTTCGCCGTCTACCCCGACGCCCACCTGCCTTTCGGCGCCACGCCGGTCACGGTGCTCCCGGGGTCCCAGGGCTCTTACACCTGGGACGCAACGGCGACAGCCGGGAAGTACGCCTTCTCGGTCTACGGTCCCGACGGGTTCCTGACCAGCTTCGCCGGCGCGGTTGTGCCCGCCGGCCTGCACACCGGCCCGGTCCCGGTGGTCACCGCCACCCTGCGGCCCGGCCAGGCCAAGGCGGTCGAGATCACGCTGGCCAACCAGGGCCGGAAGGAGATCGCCTACACCCTGACCCCGAACGACTACCAGGGCCGCACCCAGACGGTCACCGTAAGCCCCGGCGGTTCCACGACCATCAGCTGGCCGGCCGATCAGTACGGCTACTACGACGTCGTGATCACCGCCAGCACCGCCGGCGGCTTCCGCCGCCGTTACGCGGGCCGCGTCGCCTGACCCAGCAGGACGCGGAGGTCCGCGGCCTGGGCGTGCAACTCCGCGTCGGACACCGGGTCGGGCGAGAAAATGTCCTGCCATGCGATCGGGCCGCCAGGCGCGGGGTCGTCGAGGTACCGCGGCAGGACGTGAGTGTGCAGGTGGGGGACCTGGTTGCCGAGGGTGAAGTAGTTCAGCTTGACCGGGCTGAACCGTGTCCGCACCGCCCGTCCGGTCGCCAGCACTTCGGCCCAGTACTGGCCCGCCTGCTCGGCGGGCAGGTCCGCCGGCTCGGCGACGTGCCCGTGCTTCCATATCACGATGCAGTATCCCGGCAGGCGGCTGCGCCGCTCCAGGTAGACGTCGGCGACATCGCCGGTGAACACCTCGACAGCGAAGTCGTTGTCGCCCTTGCCGAGCGTGGCGCACATAGGGCAGCCCTTGCCCGCCATCCGGTCGGCCCAGTCGTCGGGCCACCCAGGTTCGGTCATGCCTCATTCAAACACTCGCCAGGCGCGGCTACCGAACACGCTAGTGATAGCGTCGGCTCGTGCCGTATCAGGTGCGCGTGGAGCAGGCCGGCCCCAGGGTGCTGGCGGCTGTCCGCGCGGTCACGACACCCCAGCAGCTGGGCACCGACCTTATCCGGGCGCTGGACCAGGTCTGGCCGGTGCTGCGCGAACAGGGCGCCCGCACCGAGCACAACGTCGTGATCTACCACCCCGGCGAACCAGGCGTGCTCACCATCGACGCCGGGGTCGAGGTCTTCGGCGACTTCGAAGAGCGCGGCCCCGTCCGGCGCATCACCACCCCGGTCGGCGAGGTCGCCACGGTGGCGCATTTCGGCGAGTACTCCGACATGGGCGGCGCTTACGCGGCCCTGGACCAGTGGTGCGCCGCCAACGACCGCCGCCAGGCGGGAGTGAACTGGGAAGTCTACGGCGACTGGGACGACGACCCAGCCAAACGGCGCACCGACGTCTACAAGCTGCTCAGCCCCGCTTAGGGCGTGCGCCCGGCACCCGCATTTCCATGATCACGAAAGAAAATCGTGCGCATGGCCGCGTCGGTTTTTAAGTTGGCTGTCTCGGGCGTGTCGCGGTGGTTGCTGTGTCGTGGTGAGCGGGGCGGCGCAGAGTGATGCCTTGCTGTTCGAGGAGCGGGCTGATGCGGCGGACGGCAAGGCTGACGGTGGACGGGTGGACGCCGAGCAGGTCGCCGAGCTGCCGGTAGGTCGCTGCCAGGCGGTGATGGCAGGCGGCGGCGGTGATGACGGCGGCGAGCGGGAGCGCGGGCGTGCAGCCGCTGTGTTTGTTCCGGGCGTGCCCGCGGGCCAGGTGGAGGCGCTGCTCGCGGACGGCCTGCCATGGCAGGGTGACGGCTTCCAGCAGGGCGCCGAGGTCGTCGATGCCGGCCTCCGCGGCCAGTCTTTCCAGGTCAGGGGCCGGCGCCGGGGCGGGCGGCGGCTCCGGCTCCGGGGCGGGTGCGGGGGCGGGGCGGATGGCGTAGTTCCACTCGCCGTGCTCGTCGTGGCGGCTGATCACGCGCTCTTCGAGGTGCCTCATCCGCTCTGCGCTGACCTTCGCGCCCTCGGGGTAGTCCGCGTCGTCGAGGACAGCGGTGCACTTCAGGCCCTGGTAGGTGGTGGTCGCGGCGATCCCGGCGACGGCGTCCTCGGCGGTCATCAGAGGGCGGGCGCGCCAGGTCCGGGTGATGTGGCAGAACAGCCGGTGCTCGATCTTGTTCCACTTGCTGGTGCCGGGCGGGAAGTGGCAGACGCTGATCTGCAGGCCGGTCTCCTCGGCCAGCAGCGCCAGCTCGTGCTTCCAGAGCCGGGAGCGGACGGCGTTGGAGCCGCCGGCGTCGCAGGTGACCAGCAGCCGCCGCGCGCCCGGGTAGCGCAGCGAGCCCTCCGCCCGCCACCACCGGCGCAGCGCGCCGACCGCGAACGCGGCGGTGTCGTGGCTGGTCCCGACCGTGACGAAGCCGCGGTTCGCGGCGATGTCGTAGATCCCGTAGGGGGCGATCTTCCCCGCCGCCGGGTCGGGGAAGTCGTGGTCGCGGACCCGCACCGGGTCGCCTCCCGGGCGCCACGACCGGCCGGCCCGGTGATACGGGCCGAGCTGCTCCTTCTTCTTCGCGTCAACGCTGACGGCCGGGTCCCCGGCCGCGGCGAACTCCGCGATCATGGCGTTGACGTGCCGGAACTGGTCGTCCCGGTCCGGGTGCTGGCTGCCCTCCAGGACCCGGGACATCCCCTGCAGGCTGTCGCCGGCCTCGCGCAGCATCCGGGCGGCGGCGTCCTTCCCGCACCGGAACCCCGCCGCCGCCAGCCGCCGCTGCAGGTCCCGCAGCGACAGCGTCGTCCAGGTCACCGCGACCACCGGGTCGCCCCGCGTGGACGGCTCCACCAGCCCCAGCAGCGCCGCGTCTAAGCCCGGGGCCCCGTCCTCGAGCCGGGCCGGCCCGCGCCCGGCCGCCGCGACCCCCCCGCCATCGGCTCCGCGCCGTCGGCCAGCTCGCCCGCCCCGGCCATCACGGTCGCCCGCGACACCCCGGCCGCCGCCGCCACCAGCGCGGCCGCCGCCGCCAGCGGGCACCCCGACCCGGCCGCCCGCGCCCGCGCCTCCGACCCCAGGTAAAGCCGCCACCGCCGCTCATCCAGATGCGGCCGCAGCTCCGCGAACTTCCCCGCCAGCACCGCCGCCACAGCCGCCTCGCCGCACCCCTCAGAGCTCATAGCGCGATCCTCCCGCACAATCACGCAATGTCAGCTAAATAACCGACGCGGCCCATAGGAAGATTTTTCTTCGTGATCATGAGAACGCGACGCGCACGAGGACGGGGATCAGCGGCAGCGCAGCAGGCGTGACCATCACGACGGACGGCGACCCGGTGCTGCGCCGCAACCACGTTCATCACAATAGGGAAGCCGGCGCTAATGTCCACGATGAAGGTCTGGGGACGTTTGAGGACAACGACGTTACCGGTAACGCTGAAGCAGGCTTCGACATCCGCAGGACGGCAACCCCACGGTGCGGGGCAACCGGATCAACCGCAACGCACACCAGGCGATCTATGTCCACGAGGGTGAAAGGGCGTCATCGAGGACAACGACCTGACCGGCAACCTGCTGGGTGCGTGGCTCATCGACAAGGACTGCGAGCCGAACGTGACTCGGGCGCGCAACAAGGAGTAACGCAGCGCCGGGGAGTTGTTTCCCGGCACAGTGCAATGCGGTCCGTTCGGGCGCATAGTGAAATCTATGGATGGTGTCACAGCCGACGCCCGCGCCGGTGTCCCGGCGACGCTCAATTACGTGGCGCCGTGGTCGGAGCGCAACCGGCTGTACGTCGGCCCCGACGCGCACATGACCACCACGCGGTACGCGCCGCAGACCGTGCTGATCGCCGACGGACGGCCGCACCGCGACGACTTCGGCCTCGACCGCAGCGGGTTCACGCTGCTCGACCACGAGAGCGCGGTCACCGACTTCGGCGACGCCGCCCAGCTCGACGGGGTGTACACCGGCGAGGCGATCGACCTGGTCAAAGAGCGCGACAGGCGCCGACGAGGTCGTCGCGATCGGCTGGGTGATCCGGCGCGCGGCGGAAGACAGGCGCGGCGCCCAGCCGCCCGCCCCCGACGTGCACGTCGACGTGCACCCCGGCAGGGCCGATGACCGGTTCAAGGCGGCCGCGCCGGGCGGACGGCCGTTCCGGCGGGCGATCATGACGAGCCTGTGGCGCACGTTCAGCCCGCCGCCGCAGGACTGGCCGCTGGCGATCCTCGACTACCGCAGCGTCGCGGACACCGAGGGCCAGCCGAACCTGCTGCTGTTCGTCGACACGCTGCCCGACCCCGACGACGTGCCCGACATCCCCGACCCGGACGCCAGCCCGGCGGGGTCCATCTTCACCTACCGCCCGGAACACCGCTGGTGGTACTTCCCCGACATGCACGCCGCCGAGGCGGTGCTGATCAAGCTGCACGACAGCGACCATTCGGTCGCCTGGCGAGCGCCGCACACCGCGTTCCACGACGCGGGCGCCACGGGCGCCCACCCCAGGGAGAGCGTGGAATTCCGCACGATCGCGTTCTTCGACTGACCCGTGATCCGGGGTCACGTGAGCGATGGCGAAGGAGGGCCATGACCGATACGCATGCGAGACCTGAGACGCAAGCGGAGTTCCGCAACAGCTGGCTCGAGGGTCCGTTCGCACCCGTCGACCAGGAAGTTACCGCCTACGACCTGAAGGTGACCGGGGCCATACCGAAGGACCTGGACGGCCGCCTGCTGCGCGTGGGACCGAACCCGATCGACCCGGAGAACCCGGTGACCTACAACTGGTTCACCGGCAACGGAATGGTGCACGGGGTCCGCATCCGCGACGGCAAGGCCGAATGGTACCGGAACCGCTTTGTCCGCGACGATCACGTCGCGCGCAGCCAGGGCCTGCCGCCGCTGCCCGGCCCGCAGCAGCTCGGCGGCGGCGCCAGGTACGTGGCCGACAACGTGGTGAACACGCACATCTTCCCGCAGGCCGGCAAGACCTGGGCGTTCGCGGAGGCGGGCGTGCTGCCCGTCGAGCTGTCCTACGAGCTGGAGTGCCTGGCGAAGTCCGACTTCGGCGGCAGCCTGAACGGCTCGTGGACCGGCCACCCGCACCGCGACCCGGCCACCGGGGAACTGCACGGGATGAGCTACTACCACGGCTGGGAGCACGTCAGCTACCAGGTGATCGACACCGCCGGGCAGGTACGAAGGACGGTCGACGTCCCGGTCCACGGCCGCCCGGTCGTGCACGACTGCGCGCTCACCGAGCGGTACGCGGTCTTCCTCGACGGGCCGGTCGCCTACTCCGACGACATGCTCAAGAAGGGGTACGCCTTCCCGTTCCTGTGGGGCTTCGAGTACCCGACCCGCTGGGTCCTCATCCCACGCGACGGCGCGGGCGGCGACGTCATCTCGGCCGAGGTCGAGCGGTGGGCGGTGTTCCACATCCTCGGCGCCTACGACCTGCCGGACGGCCGGGTCGCGCTGATCGGCCCGAGCAACTCCCGGATGTTCGTCACCGACCACACCGGCCCCGGCGAGGTGCCCGGCAGCCTGAACCTGTACCTGATCGATCCGGCCACCGGGAAGACCGAGGTCAAGATCCTCGACGAGCAGGCGCAGGAGATGCCGCGGCTCGATGACCGGCTGACCGGAGACAAGTTCAGGTACGGCTACTTCAGCAGCCGGGACCAGGGCGTGTCCACGCTGATCAAGCAGGACCTGGACGCGAAGACCAAGGAGAACTACGCCTACGGCCCCGGCCGGTTCGGCATGGAGGCCGTGTTCGTCCCGCGCACCCCCGACTCCGCGGAAGACGACGGCTGGCTGATGACCTTCGTCACCGACATGACCACCCGCACCGCCGACGTGGTCATCCTGCACGCCCAGGACCTCAAGGCGGGCCCGGTCGCGACGATCCACATCCCGCACCGGGTGCCGATCGGCTTCCACGGCAACTGGGTTCCCGATTCCGAACTAGCAGCGCAGCGAAAGGTACTCGGACTGTGACGGAGCAACTGCCGCCGGACGTGATCGCGCAGCTGGCGGCCCTGGACCCGGAGATCACGCCGCAGCTGGCGCAGGCCTCGTGGGCGCTGCTGACGCCGTTCCACGAGAAGGCCGGGTACACCGCGCCGAAGATCGACAGGGACCTGGCCTACGGCGACGACCCGCGCCACCGCCTCGACGTGCACACCGCCGGCGACGACGAGACCGGCAAACCGGTCTTCGTGTTCGTGCACGGCGGCGGCTTCGTCCGCGGCGACAAGCACATGCCCGGCAGCCCGCAGTACGACCTCGTCGGGGCGTGGGCGGTCCGGCACGGCTACGTCGGCGTGACGATGACCTACCGGCTGGCGCCAGGGCACGTGTGGCCCGCCGGCGCGCAGGACGTCGCCGCGGCGGTCGGCTGGCTCCAGCGGAACATCGCCGCCTACGGCGGCGACCCGGACAAGATCGTCGTCGCGGGCAACTCGGCGGGCGCGGTGCACGTCGCCTCGTATGTCGCCGGCCAGGGCGGCGGCGACCCCGCCGACATCGCGGGCGCGGCGCTGCTGTCCGGCATCTACGAGATACACCAGCCGGCCCCGGGCGAGCCCGAGCACGTCTACTACGGCGCGGACCCAGACCCGGCAGCGTCCTCGCTGCCGGGGCTGCTCGACGACGACGGTCCCGCTGCTGTTCAGCGTCGCGGAGCGCGACCCGGCCCGCTTCCAGCGGGAAGCCGCCGGCGTGGTCAGCGCCTGGCTCGGCCGGCACGGCACCGTGCCGGACCTGGTTCTGGGTCGAGGGCCACAACCACATGTCGACCATCGCCAGCCTCACCGTCGACGAGCCCGCGCTCGGCACCGCGCTCGCGCGGTTCATCGAACGGCACACCAGCACCACGGACAGGGAGACCGCCCAGTGACCGAGCCGCTGCCCACCTTCCCGCCGACCGGTACCCCCGCCCCGAAAACCGGCGGAGCACAGGGCTATCTGAGGATCGCCACAGAAGAGGCGTTCGCCACCCCCGAGATCATCAAGGTGTGGCTCGGCCTGCTCGACGACCCGTCCTTCGACGACCCCGGGTTCCGCAGCCTCTGGTCCTTCTACGGCACGGCGACCGCCGAACGCCCGCGCTTCATCCTGGAGCACCTGCAGGACCTCGGCGACAAGCGCCTCAAGGCCATGGACGACGCCGGCATCGACCGGGCGATCCTGTCGCTGACCTCGCCAGGCGCCCAGCCGCTCAAGAAAGATGTCGCCAGGGAACAGGCGACACTGGCGAACGACCGCCTCGCCGAGGCGATCAAGAAGCACCCCGGCAGATTCTCCGGCCTCACCGCGGTCGCTCCGCAGGACCCCGAGTACTCAGCGAAAGAGATCGAGCGCGGCAAGAGCCTCGGCTTCAACGGCGTGATCATCAACAGCCACACCCAGGGCGAGTACCTGGACGACCCGAAGTTCTGGCCGATCCTGGAGTCAGCGCAGGCCCAGGACACCCCGATCTACCTGCACCCCAACACCGCGCCGAAGAACTTCATCCAGCCGATGCTCGACGCCGGGCTCGACGGCGCGATCTGGGGTTTCGCCGTCGAGACGGGCACGCACCTGCTGCGGCTGATCACCAAGGGCGTCTTCGACCGGTTCCCGAACCTGAAGCTGGTCGTGGGACACCTGGGGGAGGCCCTGCCCTTCTGGCTGTACCGCCTGGACTATATGCACGGAGCCACCGTACGTTCGGGGCGATATGAGGCGATGAAACCCATCGAGCTGAAGCCGTCCGAGTACATGCGACGCAACATCTGGGTCACCACCAGCGGCATGGCCTGGGCGCCCGCGATCATGTTCTGCCGCGAGGTCCTCGGTGCCGACCGGGTGATGTACGCGATGGACTACCCGTACGAGTACCAGGTCGACGAGGTGCGCTGGCAGGATGACCTGCCGCTGACCGTCGCGGAGAAGAAGCAGTTCTACCAGACCATCGCCGAGGACGTCTTCGGCCTGCCCAAGGAAGGCGAGTAACGCCCATGCCCCGCCCCAAGATCCCCGTCGAGGACCGCCTGGAGATCCAGGAGCTGTTCGCCTACTACGCCTGGGGCCTGAACACGGGCGACGCCGACGAGGTCGTCGCCTGCTTCACCGACGACTGCGAGTTCGAGCACCTGCCGCAGGGCATCTTCCGCGGCCACGACCAGCTCCGCGTGCTGCTCAACCACCTGTGGTACGACAAGCCCGGCTGGTTCATCGGCCGCCAGCACCTGGCCACGCACTTCGTCATGACGCCGCTCGGCGAGCAGGAGATGCACGTCAAGGCGTACTCCTCGATCCTGCAGCACAACCTCGACTACCGGCGCAACTTCGTGTTCGGCCTCGCCAGCTGGGACAACGTGTGCACCAAGGCCAGCGGCGAGTGGCTGTTCAAGTCGGTGCGGATCGTCAAGTGGATGGGCGACGGCGTGCCGTGGGTCGGGGAGGAGCGCGCCAGGATCGACGCTCCGTCCGGCCCTCTCCTATGATCCAGAACGGACGCGTTTCGCTGCCTGTCCGCAACCCCTACACCGGCGAGGTGGACTACGAGATCACGCCGCCGGCCCCGGAGGAGCTAGCCCGCATCTGCGCGGGCCTGCGGGCCGCGCAGGTCAAGTGGGCCGCCGCGCCGCTCGAGCACCGCATCGAGGTGATGACCCGGTGGGCGGACGAGCTGGACAAGGCGTACGGCAAGCTGTCGGCGGCCGACTTCACCGACACCGGCGGCTGCCTGATCTCGCTGATGTCGCCGCGCATCGTCGCGGGCAGCGTCCGCTCCTGGGCGGCGGACGCCCCGGCGGTGCTGGCGGCGGCGGCCAGGGAAGGCGCCAGCTCGATCATGCCGTCGATCTCGTTCCGCACCCAGCTGGTGCCCTATCCGCTGGTCGGCGTGATCAGCCCGTGGAACGGCCCGCTGATGCTGTCCTGCCTCGACCCGGTGCCGGCGCTGTTCGCCGGCAGCGCGGTGATCGTGAAGCCGAGCGAAGTGGCGCCGCGGTTCATCGAGCCGCTGATGGAGACCATCAGGGCCGTGCCCGAGCTCGCCGACGTGTTCACCTTCATCACCGGCGACGGGCAGACCGGCCAGCAGCTCATCCAGGCCGTGGACATGCTCTGCTTCACGGGCTCGGTGCCGAACGGCCGCCGCGTGGCGGTCGCCTGCGCCGAGCGGCTCATCCCGGTCTACCTGGAACTCGGCGGCAAAGACCCGGCGATCGTGACGGAGACCGCCGACCTGGAGGCGGCCGCCACCGCCGTGCTGCGCGGCGCGGCGTTCGGCACCGGCCAGGTGTGCTTCTCTGTCGAGCGGATCTACGTGCACACCGACGTGCACGACGCGTTCGTGGCGCTGCTGGTCGACAAGGCCCGGGCGCTGACGCTCAACTACCCGGACATCGACTCCGGCGAGATCGGCCCGTTCGGCTACGACCGGCAGGCGCGGATCGCCGGCGAGCACCTCGCCGACGCGGTCGCCAAGGGCGCGGTGATCCGCAGCGGCGGCCCGGCGGAGCAGCTCGGCGGCGGCTGGTTCATGCGGCCGACCGTGCTCACCGAGGTGACCCACGACATGCTGCTGATGCGCGAGGAGTCGTTCGCCCCGTTCCTGCCGGTGATGCGCTACCGCGCGGAAGACGAGGCGGTCGAGCTCGCCAACGACACGCCCTACGGGCTGTCCGCGTCGGTCATCGCGGGGACTCCGCAGGAGGCCGCGCGGATCGGGGAGCGGGTCAACGCCGGCACCGTCGCGCTGCAGGACACGTTCCTGACACTGTTCAAGACCAGGGACGTCGGCACGAACTCGTTCGGCGACTCCGGGCTCGGCGGCGACCGCACCGGACCAGGGTCGATCCTGCGATTCCTGCGGAAGAAGGCGCTGCTGACCCAGTCCGCGCCGCCGGCCCGCTGGTCCGCCCGAGCGTCCCTGCGCGGCCCGCATGAGCGTGCGGATCCGCGCCGCCGTCGCCTGGGAGGCGGGCGCGAAGCTGTCGATCGAGGAGTTCGACCTCGACGACCCGCGCGACGACGAGATCCTCGTCAGGGTCGAGGCCACCGGCGTCTGCCACACCGACGAATCGTCCCGGCTCGGCCTGCTTCCCGTGGTCTACCCGATCATCCTCGGCCACGAGGGGTCAGGCACCGTCGAGGCGGCAGGCAAGGACGTCACCCGGGTCAAGGCGGGCGACAAGGTGCTGTTCACGCCCGACTACTGCGGCACCTGCGAGCAGTGC
>CAVRER010000049.1:0-6406 GCA_963720085.1 uncultured Actinomycetota bacterium | reverse complement strand
GGGTTGCGCAGGCGTTACTCGAAACTCAGCCGTTCCGGTACTTGGTGAATAACTAAACTCTGGGCATTGTCGGTTGGTGGGCCAGGACTTCTGCCACAGACGGTTAACTCAGAAACTGTCAAATCGCTTGGTCCCGCGCGCGGCTCGGAAGAGATACCGGGAAACCGGGATTGACATGGGGCGGAATCACGCTCATAATCGTCACCTGGCGGCGATATCCAGGAGAACCATGTCACAGTTCCTGGGACACGGGAGCCCTACACAAAACGATCTTCTGCTCGCTCTCTGTGGCGAGGAGCGTTCGCGGCTTGCTTACGCCGAACGCTTCTGTGCGGCCGGTTACGCCTGCCTGGTGTTCGACTACCGCAACTTCGGCGACAGCGAGGGTGCGCCGCGACAACTACTCGACATCAGCATGCAATTGCAGGACTGGACGGTTGCGGTGGCCTATGCCCGGACACTCCCGGGAATCGACTATAACCGAATTGGCTTGTGGGGCACATCTTTTGGCGGTGGCCATGTCATAGCGACGGCAGCACGGCTGCCCGGCATCGCAGCGGTGGTCTCGCAATGCCCGTTCACCGACGGCATCGCCTCGCTGGGCGCGCTGAGCCGGTTGATCAGCGCACGCATCACCGGGTTGGCGGTACGCGACCTGATCGCCGCCCGGCTCGGCAGGCCGCCGGTGATGGTGCCTACCGCCGGCAACCCGGGCGAAGTCGCGTTGATGAACGCGCCCGACGCCTACCCAGCTTTTGAAGCTGGTGCCTGACGGCACGCCGCTGCGAAACGAGGTCGCCGCCCGGATCGGGGTGAAGATCCTGTCCTACCGTCCGGGTCGGCTCGCGGCGAAAGTGACCTGTCCAATCCTGTTCTGCGTGTGCGAATCCGATTCGGTCGCACCGTCTGGGCCGACCCGTCGTTACGCGGCGACGGCGCCACGTGGTCAGATCAAGCTCTATCCGGAGGGACATTTCGAGATCTATGTCGGCGACGCGTTCGAGCGCGTGGTCGCCGACCAGCTCGACTTCCTCGAGAAGAACTTGAAAACGGCCTAGCCCGGCGACGATGCAGTGGGGGCACCCCCAGCCGCGAAGCGGCGAGGGGGACGCGCAGCGCGATGAGAAGGAGCCGGGCAATTACTCCTTGCGGATGACGCTGATGCCGCCGTCCACCGGGATCACCGCACCGGTGATGTAGGTGCTGGCACGGCTGGCGAGAAAGATGGCGATGCCTGCGATGTCGTCGGGTTGGCCGATGCGGCCCAGCGGCAAGTGAGCGCCAACGGCGTCGGGCCCTGCCAGCAACAGCTCCTTGGTCATCCGGGATTGAAACAGCCCGGGCGCAATCGCGTTGACCAGAATCCGCGGCGCCAGCTCCCCTGCGAGATGTTGGGTCAGCATGTGCACAGCGGCCTTGCTCGCGCTGTAGGAGAAGTTGTCCCGGCCACGTCCGGGTGGGACGATTCCGTCGATGCTGCCGGTGTTGATGACGCGCGCCGGGTCGTCGTCGGTCGCGGCCGCCGTCAGCATCGGCGCCAGGGCACGGGTCAGCAGGAACACGCCTTTGACGTTGACGTCGAGAATTTTGTCGAAGCCGGACTCGGGAAACTCGCCGAACGGCGCTCCCCACGCCGCGCCGGCGTTGTTGAACAGCGCGTGGATGGCGTCCTCCCGGTCCGCGAGGTCGGCGGCGAGCGCCTGAACGCCGTCGATGGTGCCGAGATCGGCGGGAATCGCCTGCACCGGTCCGTTGACTGACAACTCGGCGACGGCGGCGTCGAGTTCGGCTTTTTTGCGGCTGGACAGATACACCGTCGCTCCCGCCTGCAGCAGTCCGCGCGCCATCATCGCGCCGATGCCGCGGCCGCCGCCGGTGACCACGGCGACCTTTCCGTCGAGCCGAAACATGTCAGTCATGGCCAACAGTCTGGACGTTGGCCGAGCGGAGGCATGCAGCGGGACTCTTCGCGTGACTGTGTATAGTACGTTCAGTTTGTACTGAACATTAACTATAATGCAGAGCGTGATATCTCTCGACGAAGCCGAGTTCGTTGACCGCATGGGCTTGTTCTTCGAGACGATCGGCGCCACCCGGACCATGGGCCGCCTCTACGGCTGGTTGACGATCTGCGAGCCGCCGCAGCAGTCGTTGAGCGAGCTGGCGGCGGCGCTGACGGTCAGCAAGGCATCGGTCAGCACCGTGGCGCGACAGCTGCAGGAGGCCGGCATGATTGAGCGGCTGCCGTCGGCTTCCCGCCAGCATCGCTACCGGATCACGCCCGGCGGCTTTACCCATGTCCTCAACGTCCAAATGACCCTGATGGGGTCGGGCATCCCTGCCGCCGACTTCGGCCTGCAGCTGCTCGGCGACGACCGACCCGAACAGCGCGAGCGGCTCCAAGACTTTCGGGACTTCTGCGAATTTTCCGCAAGCGACTACCGCGAAGAGCTCACCCGTCGGTGGGAGCAATACCGGGCAGAACGGAGAGCACAGTGAAAGACCAGTCCAGCAAGCTCGATTTCTCCGGCGTGCGCTGGGGCTCAGTGGAATGGACCAACCTGTGCACGCTGTATTTACGCGCCTACGAAAGCCGTTTGGAGCGGCCGATTCTCGGCGACCGGGCGGCCGCCGAAGCGGTCGACCGGATCGACTACGACTTCGCCCGAATGCACCGGTCCGTCCAGCCGTGGGGCAACCAGTTCCTGGTTGCGTTGCGCGCCAAGCAACTCGACATATGGGCCGACCACTTCCTCCGGAGCAACCCCGACGCCGTCGTGCTGCATCTGGGCTGTGGCCTGGACAGTCGCGCGTTCCGGCTCGACGTGCCGTCGGGGGTGACCTGGTTCGACGTCGACGTGCCCGAGGTCATCGCAATGCGGCGACGGCTCTACACCGAGCGCCCCGGCTACACGATGATCGGGTCGTCGGTCACCGAACCCGGTTGGCTGGAGCAGATCCCGACCGGCCATCCCGCGTTGATCGTTGCCGAGGGCCTGCTGATGTACCTCACCGAGGCGGAAATACGCGATCTGCTGCAGCGGCTGACCGATCGCTTCGGTACCGGCGAACTGCTGGCCGACCTGCTCTCACGATGGGGCCCGCGGTTCTCCAATTCTCCGATGCTCGCCAAGGCGTCCACAGCAGGAATCACCAAATGGGGCACCAAAGACGGCCATGAGCTACCCGAGTGGAATCCGCGGCTGAACCTCGTTGAGACGTCCATGTTCCTCGACCCCGCGAAGATCCCGTTGCGACCGCAACGGCTGATCTACCGGTTCCTGACGGCCTTTCCTGCCGTCAGGAACTACGACCGGCTGTACCGATTTCGGTTCTGACCCCGAGCGGTGATTCGTTGCGGATCGACTCGTCGCGGATCAGACCGCGTAGCAGTGCGGTGCTGAACTCGGCGGCGATTTCCTTGGCGCTGCGGCGCCCGCTCGGCCGCAGCCAGCGGTAGGCGCCCAGCGTCATCCCGATGTAGCCGAGCGCCAGGACGTGGGAGTCGCACGGATAGAACTCGCCGCTGGCTATACCCCGGTCGATCAGTCCGTGAACGTGCTCGTAGACCTGGGTTTCCTTTTCCCGGATCGCGGCGACCTGCTCCTCGGTGAACCACTCGGTGATGTAGGGCTGCTCCTGGAAGTACACGGCGGCCCGCTCGGGGTTGGCCGCGATCCCGGTGAGCAGGCGGACGGTGTATTGGTAGAGCGCTTCGCGTGCCGTCCACGACGGGTCATCGTGGACGGCGGCCAGCGTGCCCTCGGCGGCCTGCTGATAGATGTCGTAGAGGATCAGCGACTTGCTCGCGTAGTAGTGGTAGACGGTGGCCTTGTTCAGCCCGACCACGTCGGCGACGTCGTCCATCCGGGTGCCGTGGTAGCCGCGGGCGGCGAACAGCTTGGTGGCAACAGTCAGCAACTCCTCGCGGCGGGAAAGGCCGTTCTCGGATGGCATGTCTACTCGCTATCGGCAGGCCGGGGTGCCCGGTATCAATCAACTAGTTGGATAGTTTAGGCAGAACGGTTGTTCGCAGTTGTGCATTGGCCCCGTCGGACTAGACTCCAGTACGAGCCACAGTCGCGAATCGCTAACAGTCGAGCCAAACCGAGAGGGCGGTCAGATGGATCCGGATCCGAGCTACGACTTTTCTGACGAACTCGAGTTTTACTTCAAGTACTCGCTCTGGGGCTTGCGCGGCGTCGTCGACGGTAACGGCTACCCACCGCCGGCATATCCGCCCGTTTAGGTAGGAGCCCACTCCGAGATCGACGCCAGCGTGGAAAAGAGCGAGTAGGCGTGCCGCTAACGTCGATCTCGGCGAACCAGCTATAGCGCTTTGAGTTCCTCGGCGACCGCGGTCACCGATTTCTTCGCGTCGCCAAACAGCATGGTGGTGCCCTCACTGTAGAACAGCGGGTTGTCGATACCGGCGAATCCTGAGTTCATCGACCGCTTGAGCACGATCACCGACTTGGCCTTGTCCACGTTGAGGATCGGCATGCCGTAGATCGGGCTGGAGGCATCATTGCGCGCCGCCGGGTTGGTGACGTCGTTGGCGCCGATGACGATCGCGACGTCGGTGCGGCCGAACTCGTCGTTGATGTCGTCCATGTCCTTCATCGCGTCGTAGTCGACTTCGGCCTCGGCCAGCAGCACGTTCATATGCCCGGGCATCCGGCCGGCCACCGGGTGGATCGCGTACTTGACCGGCACACCCTTGTCTTCGAGCAGGTTGGCCATGTCCTTGACGGCGTGCTGCGCTTGCGCGACCGCCAGGCCGTAGCCCGGGACCACGATCACCTGGTTGGCGTAGGCCATCTGAATCGCAGCATCGGCGGCCGATGTGGCCCTGACGTGCTTGTCGCCGCCGCCGTCGCCGCTGGGGGCAACGCCGCCGCCGCCGAACCCGCCGGCGACGATCGCGGGGATGGACCGGTTCATCGCGTTGGCCATCAGGTTGGTCAGGATCGAGCCGGACGCGCCGACGATCATGCCCGCGACGATCATCGCGGTGTTGTTCAGCGCCAGGCCCGCAGCGGCCGCCGACAGCCCGGTCATGGCGTTGAGTAGCGAGATGACGACGGGCATATCGGCGCCGCCGATGGGCAGCACCACCATCAGGCCCAGCGCGCCCGCGGCGCCGAGCAGGCCGATCATCCACCACAGCGGCACCCCGCCGCTGCCGGGATGCGCACCCAGGCCGATGACCACCGCGGCCGCGACGGCTGCGGCCAGCAGCAGCGCGTTGATCGGTTGCTGGGCCTTGCCGAAGCCGATGGGCGATCCGGAGATGATCTCCTGCAACTTGCCGAACGCGATGATCGATCCCCAGAACGAGATCGACCCGATGATCGCGGCGAACAACGAGGCCACCACGATGTGCACGGTTGGCGTCTCACCGTGCTGGAAGGCTGAAAAGCCGTCGGTCTCAATGAATTCCGAGAGCGCAATGAGCGCGACCGTGCCGCCGCCGACTCCGTTGAAGAACGCCACCAGCTGCGGCATGGCGGTCATCTTGGTGTAGCGGGCCGGCGGGACGCCGAGCACCACACCCACCACCAGGCCGGCGATGATCAGTACCCACTGGTCGGTATGCCGGATCTTGATCAGTGTCGCCGTGACGGCGAGCGCCATTCCCACCGCGGCGATCAAGTTGCCGCGCACTGCAGTCTTGGGCCCGGTCAGGCCCATCAAGCCGTAAATGAACAGCGCGAACGAGATGACGTAGAGGCCGATCACCAAGTAGTTCATTTGGCGGCCGGCTCCTCGGTCTTCGCCGGCGGCACAGGCTTTTTCCCTTTGAACATGCCGAGCATGCGGTCGGTGACGATGAATCCGCCGATGACGTTCAGCGTTCCGAACACTACCGCGACGAACAGGATGATCTGCACGGCCAGCGACGGGTGTTCAACCTCGCCGAACACCACCAAAGCACCGACCACCACGATGCCGTGGATGGCGTTGGTCCCCGACATCAGCGGGGTGTGCAGCGTGTTGGGCACCTTGGAAATCACCGCGAACCCGACGAATCCGGACAGCACCAGGATCGCCAAGTTGGACAGAAGTTCGTCATACATCCGGATCGGAATCCTCCCCTATCTCGCGCCGCTCCTCCGCATCGCTGCGCTCTGCATCGTCGCCGGCGCGTCCGCGGGTAACACATGATTCCGCGATGACTTCGTCGCCAAAGTCCGGCGCCAGCTTGCCGTCCTTGATCAGCAGGTCCAGCAGGGCCGTGATGTTCTTGCTGTACAGCTCGCTGGCGTGCTCGGGCATGGTCGCGGGCAGGTTCAGCGAGCAATGGTGACGTCGTGTTTGACCACCGTCTGCCCGGGTTCGGTGGAGCTCGCAGTTGCCGCCGGTCTCCCCGGCCAGGTCGACCACCACGCTGCCGGGCTGCATT
>CAVRER010000048.1:0-10770 GCA_963720085.1 uncultured Actinomycetota bacterium | reverse complement strand
ACCTGGCGCGCTCGGAGGGACTCGAACCCCCAACCTTCTGATCCGTAGTCTCGTGCCGGGTGTCCGGTGAGTCCGCTGGGGTCCGGTTGTGCAGCTCAGGATCTGTCGGCAGTCCGGTGAGTGCGTCTGTATCCGGGCTCGACTCGCCAGTCTGTGAGAGAGCTGTGAGAGACGGGCGCATCTTGCTTCTGGTCCGACCTACCGCTAAGGAGGTCGTTTCATGGCCGGTAGCCAAGTGCGGCTTTGCTGGTCAGAGGTGCTTCGCTCGTCGTCTGGCTACCGCTTGATGGCTGCGGTTCCCGCCTTGTTCGGGCACGCAAGGGCACGTCACCAGGTGGAAACCAACGACCTCGACCGCTTCCTTATCAGGGTGTCCGTAGGGCGCGACGTCCGGCGGTTCCCGGTCTCATCCGGGGCTTTCGCCCCTTCATCCCGGTCTCTTCCACGTCAGGCTATACCTGACTTGTCAGCCCGATCCTGACGCGATACCTTAGGGCTAAGTTGTCAGGAAAGCCCTGACGATATTGAGGCGGGAGGCGTCATGACCAGTGACACGGCGATGGACAAGGCGGCGCCACGAGCGAGCTGCTCGTTCTGCGGCAAGCCGGGCTCCGCGGTCGCGAAGGTGATCGCAGGCCCCGGCGTGTACATCTGCAACGAGTGCATCCAGCTGTGCAACAACATCCTCGAACAGGAGCAGCAGGCGCCATCCCCGCCGGGAACCCAACTGCCCGCCCGGGAGGAGGCGATGACCGATGAGGAGATACTCAACCTGCTGCCGCGGATCGCCTCGACCAGCGCGCAGACCGACGCCAGCCTCCAGCGGCTAGTCACCGTGCTTCGCGGCCGGGGGGTGACCTGGGCCCGCATAGGCGCCGCGCTGCAGATCACAAGGCAGTCCGCCTGGGAACGGTTCTCCGGCGAAGAGTAGCCCGAAGCTGTGCGGAAGAGACGGGCCAAAAGATCATGCGGTTAGCCGCTGAGATCTCGCATGTTGACGAGGGCTTTCGCCATCGGCAGCAGTGACGGGGTGAAACCGGCACTGTCAGCTTGGGAAGCTGAACGGTGCGAGCTTCGTACCGGCCTGGCCTGCGCTGGAAGGTCTCCGCGACTGACCGTGAGAGACCGCCCATCACCGGGGCTAATGGCACGCTAATGGCACGCCAGCCATGGGGTGCGGGGTTCCCCCGCGCTGGTGCAGGGAAGATCCTGCCGCGTCCGCGTAGGACGGTAGGGGGTGAAAAAGCGGGGCGACCGGAGCCATACACGGGGGGCACGGGGGCGCGAGCCCCCGCCTGGACCGTTCTCCAGGTGCTCGTCGCCCTGGTGCTCGTCGTCTCCTCGGTATTGGCGCGAACGCGCCACCCTTCCCTGGGGGTTCATCCTCTCGCCGTCGGCCACCCTCCGGGTAGCGGGCTTGGCCCCGCGGGTGAAGGTGGAGCACCCCACCGTCTGAACGACCTTCGCCCGCGGGGCCAAGTCTGCTAGGACCTGTCCTGGCCGATGGCGAGAGGGTGAATCCCCACCTCAGCCAGACACTGACAGTGGCTCGCTCTTGCACTTCCCGGTCCATCCTTGAGCCTGAGGCCCCGCCGGAGGCAATAAAGCAGCGGTACCAGTGACTGGATCACCAGCCTGGAAGGTCGTGAGCGCCGGTGCCGTGAGCTGGCTAATGGCAGGTCAGCGGTCGTCAGGCTGCCCGTCGGCGATCATGAGATTAGATGCCGGACAGCGCCCGGAGGTACTTGGTGCGGCGTCGTGTTTACTTGCCTGCATGGACTTTGAGCGCCTCATTATCCGGGACGGTGACCGGGTTGCGGCTACCGGCCGTCTAGTACGAGACAGCCGCGGCGACTGGTTCCAGCCGAACCTGCCGGTTGCATTGCCAGGCGGTGTAGAGCGCACAGTCAGCCCTGCGGTGCGGTGGGCTATCCGGGTTGTCGGCGCCGACCTCGACGTGGTGGCGAGCCGTTTCGAGAAGGCTGGCGCGATTGAGGGCTGGGCGGCGGTGGAGGGCGTGTGGTCAGGGGAGCAGCTTGAGGTGGACCGGCAGAGCCTGCCCGGCCCGGAGCCTCCCTGGTCGCATCCCTGGCGGACACCGCCATGCCCCCCGCCCGCGGGCGGCTGGCCCAAGGTCACACCCCGCGGTGGCAGCGTGCTGGGGTACGACATGGGCGATCTGCGGGCCACCGCAGCCGCGGTGGCGGTCACTCTGTTCAGGCCTGCCGACGGTGCGGCCGTGCTGGTAGTCGCCGCCAGCGACGAAGCGGCTGTCGAGGCACAGCTCCGGCCCCAGCTGGGTGACCTGCTGTGCGTTGTCCCGTCCCGGTGGACCAAGGCCGAGCTGGACAGGGTGGGCGGCTACCTGCATGAGCATCATGTGCAGTGGGATCTGTATCAGTGGGGACCGCACGTTACGGGCGACGGGCAGCCGTGCGTATCAGCACGGCTGGTCCGGGTGCTCCCCGAGATCGCCGCATGGGCTGCCTCGCTTCCCGCCGGGATATCTGGTGCTTGAGCCGTGGCTGGTACCGCAGCGAGCTTCCTGAACGACCGTCTCGGTTATGCAGTCCTGGCCTCGGGAGCCGGGCCCGCACGCTGCCAGGTGGCCTGCGCGAGCGGGATCATCGGAGCCGGGATGACGGCTCCGGTGCTGCACTGATCGACGTGCCGGGCTGATCTCTTTAGATCTGTGGTGTCCACCCGGCTGGGACGGCGCGGGCGCGCCGGGCGGGGCCTCGCCAAGGCCAGAGCCCGGCGCGGGGAGCGCCGGACCCGGCGCCGCGCAGCGGCGCCGCCTTGATCTACAGTACGGCTCAATTCGGCAGTGCCGGGAGTTTTACGGGAGTTTTACGCCTGAGGGCGGCGTGCCCGTCCAGGGAAATGCAGGTGGGCATGACCAGTCGCTGGCATCGCTGAAGTCAACTGTGGCGCCGGAGAACTCGGAGTCCCCGAAGCTGACCGTCCCGCCAGAGAACTGAGCACCGTAAAAATCGACCGTGCCGCCAGAGAACTGGAGCAGCGCCGAAGGCGACCGTGCCGCCGGAGAACTCCGCGCGTCGAAGTGGACCTTGCCGCCGGAGAACTTCGCGCGGTCGAAGTCGACCGTGCCGCCGGAGAACTTGGCGCTGCCGAAGTAGACCGTGCCGCCGGAGAACTCGGCACCGCGAAACTGACCGTGCCGCCGGAGAACTGAGCGTCGCCGAAGTAGACCGTGCCGCCAGAGAACTCAGCATCGCTGAAGCGGACCGTCCCGCCGACGAACTTGGCGCGGTCGAAGTCGACCGTGCCGCCAGAGAACTTGGCGTCGTCGAAGTAGGCGCCATCAAAGACAGCACCCGTGAAGTCGAAGTTCAAGCCCTGCCAGGACACCGCAGCATCTTCCCTCAGGTGCGCGGTGATGACCCGGATGACTGTGAGGCGGACTTCGCGGACAACATGAGGAGGGGCCATGGCCCTACGTAACGGCTCGCGGTTCCCGGTGGGCATGGCGGACGTGTTCCCGGACGGGTGCTATCTCGTGCCGGGCTCGATCAGCGAGGCGCAGGACTACGACGAGAAGACCAAGACCCGCAGCCCGGCCAAGGACAAGGTGACCGGCACGCGGGTGTTCCAGTGCCGGGTCGTCGACATGGACCCGGAGCTGGAGGGCCGGTCCCGGGAGACGGTGGTCAAGATCCTCACCGACTACCAGCCGGTGCCGCCGGGCCGGGCGCCGTTCGAGCTGGTGGAGTTCGAGCACCTGACGGTCACCCCGTACGTCAACGACAAGAACCGGATGGCGTACTCGCTGCGCGCCACCGGCCTCAAGGCCGCGGTCCGCCCGGCCCCGGCCCCGGCTCCGTCCAAGGACGCGGCGTGACGGCCGCCGCGGCGGGTGCCCGCGCTGGCGGTGCCGGTCGATGCCCGGTCCGCGGTGACGTTCCTGGGTTACCCGAACCGGTCGCCGCTGCTGGCCATCACCACCGGCCGGGCACTGCTGGTCACCTTCACCCTGCCCGAGCAGCTGGAGGCCGGGCACGTCGAGTTCGCCCGCCAGCTGGCGTGCCGGGCGATGGCGTACGCGGTGGAGGTCGAGCGGCGGTACCGGGGCCTGGCCCCGCTGCCAGCCGGAGAGCAGGTGACGGCATGACCAGCGACCTCGGCGACGATCCGGCTGCACGCGTACGGCGCAATCGAGGTCGAGCCGTTCATCCGGCTGACCGGCAGCACGCCGTCATCGTGCTGCCACCTACGAGGATCAGGCGCCGATCCTGGCCATCGATGACGGCAACGTGTCGGTGTCGCTGACCGTGCCCGATGTCCACCGGGTGACCGGCGAGGACGTGAACCGGGCCATGGCGCTGGCTGATGCGGTGGCCCGGTACATCGCCGAACTCGGCGAGCACGTGGCCGATGAAGACGGCGCTGCGGAGGATGCGGCGTGAATGGGCGGGGCGGCTGGAGCTGGTACCTCCGGCCGCCCCTTTTCTCTCCCCCGCGGTGAGGCAAAGGAAGAGGTGAGCATCTTATGCGCAAGGTCATCACCGGCGATCAGGTGGCCCAGATCTACAACCGCGACCCGCTGGCGTTCCCGATCTGGCGGGCGCCGGTGTACCGGACGCCGGGCTGGATCATCGCCATCGCGCAGCTGTGCCGGTTCGTCGTCTGGCTGATCCGGCTGGTCGTCCGGCACCCGGTCGTGTCGCTGGTCCTGGCGGTGCTCGGGTTCATGTGGGCGGAAACCGGCTGGCTCGGCGTGACCCTCCTGATGGTCTGGGCGGTGCTGGTGCTGGTGTGCTGGCGGGTGCTGTGGCCGGTGTCGTTCGCCCGCCGGGTCGCTGCTCCGGCGCGCAGCACGTGGCGGGCGTGGCGGTACCGGCGCCGGTGGGCGTCGGTGATGACGATCTCCGGGCTGGCCCCGTGGTATCAGGGCCGGATCATCCTGCCGGTGCTCGGCAAGGTCCGCTCCACCCGCTACGTCGACCGGGTCCAGGTCCGGCTGGTGTCCGGCCAGTCCGCCGCCGCAGGTCGCCGACGTCGCCGACAACCTGGCGCACGGGTTCGGCGCGATCCTGTGCCGGGTCCGCACCGCCCGGTCCGGTGCGGTGCTGCTGGAGTTCGTCCGCCGCGACGCCCTGGCCGCAGGTCGTCCCGGCCCGCCCCGGTCCAGGCCTACCCCGACCTGCGGGCGCTGGAAGTCGGCCGCCGCGAAGACGGGCTGCCGTGGCTGGTCCGGCTGCACGGCACCCACGTCCTGGTCGCCGGGGCCACCGGCGCCGGGAAGGCGTCGCTGCTGTGGGGCCTGGTCCGCGCCATGTTCCCGCTGATGCAAGACGGCCTGGTGCGGGTGCTGGCCGCCGATCCCGAAGCTGATGGAGCTGGCGTTCGGCCGGATCATCTTCGACACCCACGGCGACTACGCCGCCGACCCGGCCGCCATCGCCGACATGCTGGAGCGGGCGGTCGCCGACATGCAGCGCCGGGCCGCACGGTTCGCCGGGTACCAGCGGGACCACACCCCACCGTGCCGACCCGTTCACCGTGGTGCTGGTCGATGAGGTCGCGTTCCTGACCGCCTACCAGCCGGACCGCAAGCTGCGCGAGCGGATCATGAACGCGCTCGCCACCCTGACCACCCAGGGCCGGGCGGTCGGGTACTGCGTGGTCGCCGCGCTGCAAGACCCGCGCAAGGAGGTGCTGACCATCCGCAACCTGTTCCCCGACCGGATCGCGATGCGGCTCGACGAACCCGAGCAAGTGGACATGGTGCTCGGCGACGGGGCCCGCGACCGCGGCGCCGCCTGCGAACTGATCTCCTCTGACCCGGCGACCGGCGCCGGGGTGGCGTTCGTCCGGCTGGAAGTCTGACCCCGACCCGGTGCGGGTCCGCGCCGGATGGGTCTCCGACGCCGACATCGCCGACCTGGCCGCCGCCTGCTACCCCGACCCCGTGCCGCTGGAACTGGAAGGGGTGCCCGCATGACCACGCTGACGACTTGGCTGCTGGGCGAACCCTGCCCCGACTGCGGCACGCCGCTGACTCTGCTCGATGACGGCACCAGCCCGGCCCGCGCCGAGTGCGGCTCGTGCGGCTACGCCGAGGTGCGGGCGGTGACCGTACCGGCCGGAGGTGATGGCCGGTGACCGAGACCGGCAAGACGACACGGGCGCAGCGGATGGCCATGCCGCTGGCCCGTGACGTCGTTAAAGACATCGCCATCAGCCACGGCGGCTGCATCCGCCCGGTCCAGCTGCGCCGCACCGACCTGACCACCGGCGAAACCGAACAGGTGCTCGTCCCCTGCGGGCACACCCTCGCCTCGGTCTGCCCGGCGTGCGCCGAACGCGCCAAGAACCTGCGCGCCGCGCAATGCCGCGAAGGCTGGCACCTCGACCACGAACCCGACCTCGAGCCCGACCCGGCCACCGACGACCAGGAGTGGTGGATCGAGAACCGCGCCGAGGTCCAGGCCCGCCGCGACCAGGCCGCAGCTGCCGGGGAGGACACCGAGGACCTGGACGAGCTGCTCGCCGAACTGGACGAGGAAATCAACCGCGCCGGGATGCGCGGCAAGGTCGCACCCGACCGGGCCACGGCGGCACCGGTCCACCAGGCGGCGGCAGGACGCCCCGCCGCTGCCGCGCCGCAAGGTTGACCCGCGGACGGTCGGCAAGACCTACACGACGCCGGACGGCAAGACGTTCCGCCCGTCGCTGTTCCTCACCCTCACCTGCCCGTCCTACGGGCGCGTCACCAGCGACGGCACCCCGGTCGACCCGGACCGCTACGACTACACCGCGGCCGCGCGGGACGCGCTGCACTTCGCCGCGCTGTTCGACCGGTTCATCCAGAACCTGCGCCGCTACTGCGGCTACGACCTTCAGTACTTCGCCGCCATCGAACCGCAGCGCCGCCTCGCGCCGCACGTGCACATGGCGATCCGCGGCACCGTCTCCCGCCGCGAACTGCGCGAGGTGATCGCCGCCACCTACCACCAGGTGTGGTGGCCCTCCACGGCGAACGGTCCGCTTCGACGGCGACCGGCTGCCGGTCTGGGACGAGGCCAGCGCCACCTACCTGGACCCGGAAACCGGCGAGGTGCTGCCCACCTGGGACCAGGCCCTCGACGCCATCGCCGACACAGGACGAGCCGCTGCACGTCGCAAGGTTCGGGACCAGGTTCGACGCCCAGGGCGTGCTGGCCGGATCGAGGGACGCGAACCGGTGCATCGGCTACCTGACCAAGTACCTGACCAAGCAGCTCGGCGACTGCCACGAGCTCGGCACCGACGCCCAGCAGGCGCACGCCGGGCGGCTCGCCGAGGCGCTGCGCTGGGAACCCTGCTCACCGGCCTGCGCGAACTGGCTGCGCTACGGCATCCAGCCCAAGAACGCCAGGAAGGGCCTGCGGCCCGGCGCCTGCAAGGGCAAGGCGCACCGCCGCGAATACCTCGGCTACGCCGGCCGCCGCGTGCTGACCTCCCGCAAATGGTCCGGCAAGACGCTGGCCGACCACCGCGCCGACCGCAAGAACTGGCTGACCGAGATGCTCGGTCTTCCGGCAACCGACCCGGCCCGCTACTCCTGGGAACTCGTCGAGCCCGGGGACCAGGACCACATGCCCACCGGGCAACGGCTGCTGCACGTCGTCGCCGACCGGATGCACTGGCTCCAGGCCCTCGACCAAGCTCGCCGACGAGCCGAGGGACTCCCCGACGATCTTTCGGCAACCGGGAGGGCGGCATGACACAACCACTAAGAGAAGGACTAACGCGGGCTGAGCTTCTCGCGCTTCCCGCGGTCGTCGATGTCCCCACAGCAGCGCGGGCACTTCGTCTTGGCCGTTCCACGGCGTACGAGCTGGCGCGCCGAGGTGAGTTCCCGTGCCCAGTGCTCCGCGTTGGAGGCTCGTACCGTATTCCGACGTCGGACCTGCTCCGGGTCCTGGGCATCGACCCGGCTTCCGAGCACAGCTCGGCGTCCAGGTCAGCCGCCTTATTACTAGCACCGAAGGGCGCGACTAGCGGTGAAGGAACCAATCCGCAAGATCGAACTGAAGGACGGGACGACCAGGTACCGCGTCGTCGTCGATATCGGCCGCGATGAGAACGGCAAGAGACAGCAGCTGACGCGCACCTTTGACAAGCTGAAGGAAGCGCGGGCCGAACTGTCGCGGATCCGCCATGAGACAGATAAGGGCGTATTCGTTAAGCCGTCTGACATCACGGTGAACGACTACCTCGACGAGTACTTCGTCGGTGCGACGAGGGGTCGGCGTCAGTCCACCAAGGTTTCCTACCGCGATGCCTTTCGCCCGGCACGGGAACGTCTCGGCAATCGAAAGCTCCAGTCCATCACCAAGGCCGACATAGAGAACCTTGTGGACTGGATGCTCACATCCGGCCGCAAGCGCGGCGGCAAGCCGGGTACGGGCCTCGGTACCCGCTCGGTGCGACTGACCCTCGGCCGTCTCAAGGCGGCGTTCGAAATGGCCGTTGACGAAGGCAAGCTCGTCCGCAATGTGGTCAAGCTGGTCACTCCCCCGGAGTACACGCCTAAGGAACGCGACACCTGGTCTAAGACTCAAGTGCGCAAGTTCCTTCGGACGGCAGCAGCGACACGACTTCACGCGGCATGGCGGCTGAGTCTGTATGGTCTGCGCCGGGGCGAGGTACTCGGGCTGCGCTGGTCCGACGTCGACCTGAAGGCCAAGACTTTGACGGTCAACCAGGCCCGGGTCCTGGTCGATTACAGGGTCCGCATCGAGGAACCCAAGAGCCGCAACGGCAAGCGGACACTGCCGCTCGATGACGACCTGGTGGCGGCGCTCACCGACCTACGCAAGCGCCAGGCGAAGGAAAGCGAGCAAGGTGGATCCGCGTATCGTGCGGGCCTAGAGGATCTGGACTGGTATGTCGCTGGGGACGAGTACGTCGTCACCGACGAACTCGGCATCCCCCGTCACCCCGAGTCGTACTCGGACGAGTTCACGCGCATGCTCAAGCGCGCGGGCCTGCCCAAGATCCGGCTGCACGACTCACGCCACACCACCTTCAGCCTGATGGAGAAGGCCGGAGTCCCCATCTCGATTATCAGCAAGTGGGCAGGGCACTACGACTCATCGTTCACGATGAAGACCTACGTCCACGCGAGCGATGAGGACCTGAAGCAGGGCAGTCAGGCGCTGGCCAAGATTCACCGCATCGGCTAGATGGTGTGAGAGATTGTGAGAGAAATAGCCTCATACAGGCGTGAGGGCCATCTCTCACATCCGAGAAGATGGCCCCTGACCTGCGGAGACTGTGGCGCGCTCGGAGGGACTCGAACCCCCAACCTTCTGATCCGTAGTCAGATGCTCTATCCGTTGAGCTACGAGCGCATGTCTTTGGTTGTCCTACCTGCGGTTTTGCAGGTATGTGCTACGATACCACATAAGCACAGCGTGGATAGAGCGTCTGATTCGTCGCCCATCACGGGCCATGCGGTACCTGTCAAGGGTACGGCATGGCGGGCGCGGTTCGCACCGGTGACCGGGAGGAACCCATGTCATCCGACGCCACCCCCTCCGTGACCAGCATGCGCGAGGCGCGGCGCAGGCCCGAGCGCAGCGCGCCGCTGTTTCGTCCGGGCCTGCGCTCACACGTTCATCGCCTCGTGGCAACTCGCGCTCGAGGCCGCGGCCAAGAGCCCGCGGACCGTCCGCGCGTACACCGACTCGGTTCGGTCGCTCTGCCGGTTCCTGGTTGAGCACGACATGCCCGCCGCGTGGAAGACGTGGACGCGCCGCACATCCGCGCGTACCTGCTCGCCGAGGAGCAGCGGACGTCGGCTGTGTCCGCGGCGCGCCACTTCCGCAACATCCGCGTGTTCTTCGGCTGGCTCGCCAGCGAGGGCGAGCGCGAGAACCCGAACCCGATGGACCGCGTGGAAGCGCCGAAGGTCACCAAGAAGGCGAAGGCGTTCTTCACCGACGAGGAGCTAGCGCGGCTCCTCAAGACGTGCTCGGGCGCGACGTTCGTGGACCGTCGCGACACCGCGATCATGCGCATCTTCATCGACACCGGGCATGCGGGTGTCCGGCCTGGCGGGCCTGCGGTACGACCCGGACGACGAGTCGGCCAACGACGTGTTCCTGGCGCAGCGTCGGCTCCGCATTCGCCTCAAGGGCGGAGACGAGACCTGGGTGCCGATCGGCAAGAAGTCCGCCGCATCCCTGGACAAGTACATCCGAGCGCGGGCGCGGCATCCCCAGGCGTCGTCTCCGTGGCTCTGGCTTGGCGTCCAGGGGCACAACACCGCGCGCATGACGGACTCCGGTGTCCGCGACATGGTCGGTCGCCGGGGCGAGCAAGCAGGGATTCAGAACGTCCACCCGCACAGCTTCCGCCGATCGTTCGCGGACAGCTGGCTCGCGGCGGGCGGGTCGACCGATGACCTCATGCACATCACGGGGTGGAAGACCTACGACATGGTCCGCGAGTACACCGAGGCCCGCGGGATCGCGCGCGCGCACAACGCGCACGCGCGCCTAAGCCCCGGAGACAGAATCTAGCGCACCCCCACCAGCGCGCGACGAATCGGTGGACCGACACGCACCTTACGTACATGATCGACATCGCCGGAGCTGTAATCGGGGTTGCTGCGGTCGCTGCAGGTGCAGGCCGTGGAGCTGTTCGTCGATGACCTTTCGGCTGGTCGCGTTCCGTCGGGGCGCGCTATTCGTGCACGACTTCATGTCGGCCAGCCGGGGGCGCAGCGAGTCTCGCTTACCTCGCAGGCCTAACCAC
>CAVRER010000047.1:0-15957 GCA_963720085.1 uncultured Actinomycetota bacterium | reverse complement strand
ACTACCCGACTGTTCTGCCGCCCAGCCTCACCCTGGATCAAGCCAAGGCGCCAGCAGGCACACTGAACGTCCTGATGATCGCGTCGATCCTCAGTCTTCCAGTCTTGCTGTATTTCAACTGGTACGCGCATCGGGTCTTCCGAGGGAAGTACCGCGAAGTGTCGGCCACTGCTGCCCTGGCCGGATCGGGCCGCGTAGCCTCGACGGCGGCCTACAGCCCGGCTCAACCCCGACAACATCCCAGGCAGAGACCGAGAACGCTGCGCCGGGCCGCAAACCTGATGTGGATCGTTGTTGGGGCGCTGATTGCCGCAGTCAGCGTCGGGGTTTTTGCCAAATCCCCATCCGGCGAAGTCATAACCCTCGTCGTGCTGGTGTTGATCGTCATTGGCGGAGCCGCGGTGTGGTTGCGCGACGAGTTGCGGCACGCCGATGCCGAATAACGACGCCATGGCCGAAATCCGCCAGGCCCAACACATTCGGCTGCACCAACTGGGTGCGCCGGGCCACGCCGACTTTCACCGGGCCACCCTCGCCAAAGTCGTGACGTCGGCACTCTTGGTGTCACAATGGGCAACTTTTGTCGCCGTCGTCGCTGCGGCATACCGTGGCGACGGACGAGCCGGGCTGTGGGCTGGCGCGGCGCTTTTTTTCGGCGTCGCGATCGCCCGGGTCGCGTGCGACACCTGGGCGCGCCGTCACGCGGACACCGGTGGTGCGGCCGTCACTGCCGTGGTCGCCAGCGCAGTCCTCGACCGAGATCTTGGCGCCAGCATGTCGGACCCGACAGCACCGGCGCACCGCGCGGTCGAGTTGGCCAGGCAGATCGGTGAGCACCACGCCCATTTCACGCCGGCACGTCGCGCCGCGCCATGGTGCTGCGCGGTCATCCTAATCGCCACCGCGGTCGCGCATTGGCCGGTGGCGGTGCTGCTAGCCGCCGCAACGCCGATCATCCCGGTCAACGTGCGGATGGTCGGGCTGGCCACCCACGACGCGGCGGCACGCCAACTGGCCGCCACTAGAGTCTTGTCCGCGCGACTATTGGACCGTTTTCGTGGTCTGCCCACGCTGAGCACGCTGGGCGCCATACCCGCGGAGCAAAAGTCGATCACCAAAGCCGGCCGCGACCTCAATAAGGCGACTATGACTGTGCTGCGCCGCGCACTGGTGGCCGGTGCGGTGCTCGATCTGGTGATCACCCTCGGCGTCGCGATCACCGCGATCTACTGCGGCTTCACCCTGCTCGGATATGTCCACATTCCCGGGTCGGGCGCTTTGACTTTCGGACGGGCCCTGTTCGTGCTGATGCTGGCGCCAGCCTATTTCGCCCCGCTACGGGACCTCGGCTCCGCCTACCATGCGCGAGAACAAGCGGTCGCCGCGGTCGCAGCACTGGGTGAATTGAGCGCGCCAAAAATGACCACAAGACCGATGGTGATTCGTCACGCGCCACGAGTGACATTGGCTGGCGTCTGTGTGCGATATGGCGCTGCGCCCGTTTTGGATTCCGTGGACGCGGTCATCCCGGCAGGGACCATCGTGGTGGTGCGGGGCCGGTCCGGTGCGGGTAAATCAACACTGCTCGCCGTGGTGGCCGGGCTGATCCAACCCGCATTCGGACTGGTGCAAATCGACGGCCGCCCTCCGCAGCCCGGAGCGGCGAGCTGGATCGGGCAGCAAACCGTGATCCTGCCCGGCACGCTGGCCGACAACCTGCGGCTCGGCAACGCCGACGCCTCCCCGGCAGCGTTGTTGGATGCTGCCGAGCGGGCCGGGTTGGGCACGTTACTCGCTCGGCTACCTACCGGATTGGATGCCCCGATCGGTGAACGCGGCTGGGGGGTGTCGACCGGCGAGGCGCAGCGGGTAGCCATAGCACGCGCCTTGCTGCGCGACGCGGGCCTGTGGTTGCTGGACGAACCGACCGCGCACCTGGACGCCGAAAGTGAAGCGGCACTGGTCGACACGCTGGCCGAGGCGGCCCTCGGTCGCACGGTGTTGATCGCCACTCATTCGCCTACGGTCGCCGCCATCGCCGATCAGCAATGGGAGATCGTCGATGCGGATCTGCTGCTGACCCAAGCGGGTCAACCGGTGCCGTCGTGACAGCGCTGTGGGGCTACCTGCGGCTGCTTGGCGGTAAAACCGTCGCTCGCGTCGCGGCGACGGCGATACTGTCGCTGCTCGCTGCCGGCGCGACAGTGGGCTTGCTCGCGCTGTCGGGCGGATTGATTGCCAGCTGCGCGATCGCCGGTTCGACCACTGCGTTCTCGATCTACGCGCCCAGCGGCGGTGTGCGAACATTTGCGCTTACCCGGATCCTGGCCCGCTACGGCGAACGGCTCAGCGCTCACGCGATCAGTCTGGAGTGGCTGATTCGACTGCGCCGCAAACTGTTCGTCGACCTCGCGGCGCTCCCTGTCGCCGCGCAGCGGCGGTTCGCATCGGGCGAAGTACTTGACCGCGCGATGGCCGACGGCGACGCGGTGGTCGAAGCACTGCCCGGCGCCGTGCTGCCGCTTGCCGCGAACGCGGTTACGGTGGTCGTCAGCACGACAGTCCTGGCGGCGATCAGCCCGTTCGCTGCGACCCTCCTCGCGGCGGGAACCGCGGTGATCGTCGCCGCGGAAACATATGCCAGCCGGCGACAACGCCGCCTCGCCGCCGATGTTGCCCGCAGTCGCGGCGCGGCGCGAGCACAGCTGATAGCGGCAACGGCAGCGGCCAACGAACTCGTTTCACTCGGCGCCATTGCTGAGGTGCGCAGCACGGTTGCCGGCTGGATCGCGTCTGCGGCCGTAAAGCGCACCGCCGCCGATCGTTTCGACCGGTGCGCCGCGGGAGTCATCTCGGTGGCCGCGGCGGTGACGACACTCGGCGTCGCGGTTTCTGTGCTCATGACACCAGGAATTTCGCTGCCGAGGGCCACGCTTGTTCTGCTCATGACGATCGCCACCGTGGATCTATTCGCAGACGCGCACCGTCAGCTGCGGCAGCTTACCGGATCGGCCACTGCGGCAACCAGACTCGCTCGGGCTGCGCCAATAAAGGCGGACCACCGTCCGCCACCTTCTGACGCAGTGACGGCGGGGGTGCGCGTCGAAATGCCGGCCACCGGCATATCGGCGCAACCGGGCGAGACCGTTATTGTGCAAGGTCGTTCCGGGTCAGGGAAAAGTACTCTGCTGCAGCGGATCTCAGACGGTGCTGACGATGTCTTGCTCGATCGCCGTCCATCACGCGAGCTTCCTGTCCGCGCGGTCGTCCTCGTCGCAGCCGATGAGCCGCTGTTCTGCGGAACCGTCGCGGAAAACCTCAGACTCGGTGACACCGACCTGGACGACGCCGAGATGCGCCGACTGCTGGATGACGCGGGTCTCGGCGAGCTCACGCCCGACACCGCGGTAGGCCACGGTGGTCGCGCCATGTCCGGCGGCGAGATGCGCCGCCTCGCGGTGTTACGTGCCCTGGTGGCCCGGCCCCGCCTGTTGCTGCTCGACGAACCGACCGAGGGTCTCGACGCATCCACCGCGCAACGAATGCTTGGCCTGATACGAGAAGAGCTGCCCCACGCCACCGTGATCGCCGCGATACACGACCGCCACCGCTCGCACGTTGCGGCCGCCGCGCATCGTGTCGTCGAGCTTGGGACGCACCGGACCGCGTAGATCCCGGTACCCGCGCCTTGCGTTAATCACCCGGGCGAACACACGGTTGGGGTGATGACGATTCACCCCCCGCGGGGGCAGCCTCATAGACGAGCAGATGTCGGCGGGCTCATGACCATGGAGCAGGGCGCAAGCCTGGGCGCGCGCTACTTGTCGACTGGATCAAGAACATAGCTAGAAGTGGCCCAGCCGCCGCCAAGGGAGACCGGGAAGGGAACCAGGACATGCTTACAGGCTTCGAGACCAAACAGGTCATCGCTGCCGCCGGCGACGCCGCCATGAGGCCGCAGGCCCCGGTCACCGTCGTCGATGGGAACGGCAGCGCGGTCATCGTCGGGCGCGCCGAAGCTGTGGCGACGATACCGCCGCGGACCGGAGAGGCCAGCGCGTTCACGCGCGCATGCGCGTCGCCGAACCGGTCAATGTCGCGATCACTGGCATCTACCCACGCACCACAGACGCCAGCCAAACAGGGCGGTGGCTTCTGATATGAAACGTGCCATGGCGCGACTGGCGTCGTCGGCGACACTGAACTTCGCGAGTCGTGGTTCGTTGACGCAATCGCGCCCCACGATTAACCCGTCGATTATCTCCGACGAGGACATGGCTTGGTTATTGGTCGATGCGGTGAAGTCGCGTCTGACCGGCTATGAGCGCACGATTGTCTTCGTCGAATTGGGCTGCGGGGAAGCCTATCTCGCGATCAAGCGCATCCTCACCGCCCTGCTGTCAACCCGGATGGCGTTGCCGACAACGATACTCTCAATGCTGACCGGCTGGCTGAATGGCTACGCCGGTAGCCCAGAGGAGCCGCAACTGCGCATGATGCTTGCCGTCATTCGACCTGCAGCAGTCCGAGGCGGTTTAGTGCGCGATGACTGAGGCTTATGTTTTGGGGGGTGTACGAACCCCGTTCACCCGCTATGGCGGCACACTGTCGGGTATTCGGGCCGATGACTTGCTGGGCATGACGATGAAGGGCGCCTGCGACCGGCTGGGTGTGCCGCTCGATGCCGTCGAAGACATCGTGGCGGGTTGCGTGAACCCTGCTCACGAGGGCATGGGCGACGTCGCCCGGTGGGCAGCGTTGGCTGCCGGATTTCCTGACACCGCGGCCGGGGCCACCGTGAACAGATTTTGCGGATCATCACTAAGCGCGGCGGTGACCATTAGCCACGCGATCAAGGCCGGCGACCTCGGCCTGGGTATCGCCTGTGGAGTCGAGTCGATGTCTCGATCGGGGTGGGCGCTGATGAAGGGCGACGCCGCGTTCAGTCCCCGAGGTCCGGTTCTCATGCTCGACACCATGTGGAGCGGCGCTGGAGGACCGCCCAACCCGGTGCTGCTGGCCCGCAACGCTTACATCAGCATGATCGAGACCGCGCAAAATGTCGCCGACCGCTACTCACTGACCCGCGAGGAGATCGACGCCTTCGCACTGCGATCCCAGCAACATGCTAAGGCTGCCCGTGATCGAGGTCGGCTAGCCAAAGAGATTATGCCCGTGACGATCCCGGCGACGAAAAAGACACCTGCCCGGCTGGCAGAACATGATGAGTTCATCCGCGATGACACCACCGCCGAGGTGCTGGCGGCTTTACCGGCCCAGCCCGGCACGACCCAAATGACGGCGGCTAACTCCTCGCCTTTAAGTGATGGTGCCAGTGCCGTAGTCATCGCTTCCGGCGAGCGAGCCAGCGAACTCGGCGTCGAGCCGTTAGCCCGAGTGGTATCGAGTGCGGTCTATGGCATCGACCCCCTCATTATGGGCGTGGCCCCTGCATGGGCGATCCCGGCCGCGATCCGCCGGGCAGGACTTATCCCCGAGCAGATCGACGTGTGGGAGGTGCACGAGGCGTTCAGCGCCCAGGCGCTAGGCGTGCTGCGGGAATTGCCAAACCAGCTGGACGGTTTCGTGGTGCCCGATGAGAAGCTGACACCCAATGGTGGCGCGGTCGCGATCGGACATCCCTTCGGCGCTACGGGAACTCGCTATTTGTTGACGCTGGCGACCGAATTGGCTGAAAGAGGTGCCCGTTACGGGGTGATCGGGATCTGTATCGGCTCAGGCCAGGCAGTCGCAGTGGTTCTGGAAAACATTGGCTCAGAATAAAAACCCCTCCCGCTCGCAGGACACCGTGGACTGCGGATCCTGCTTGAGAGATGAACCGACACAGCCGATTTACTCATCACCACAGGAAGGCGCCGAGCGATGAGCACACCAGCCCCCCGCCAGTATGACCTGGTGGTCGTCGGCGCCGGCTCGGGCGGATACGTCGCTGGCATCCGCGCGGCCCAACTCGGCATGACCGTCGCGATCATCGAAGAACGCTACTGGGGCGGGGTCTGCCTCAACACCGGGTGCGTTCCGTCAAAAGCCTTGCTGCGCAATGCCGAGATCGCCTCCATCCTGACCCATCAGGCAGACGAGTTCGGTATCTGCGGTGACATCCACCTCGACTATGCCCGTGCCGTGTCACGCAGCCGCGAAGTCGCCGACGCCCGGGTCCGCGGCGTGCACTTCCTGATGCGCAAAAACAAGATCACCGAAATCGACGGCCACGGCCGCTTCAGCGGCTCCCACACCCTCGACGTACAGCTACGTGACGGCGGCACAACCAGTCTCCGCTTCGACAACGCCATCATCGCCACCGGCTCACGGGTGCGGATGCTGCCCGGGGTCACCCTCAGCGACAACATCGTGACCTACGAACAGCAGATCCTCGACGCAGCAATACCGGAGTCCATCGTCATCATCGGTGCCGGCGGAATCGGCATGGAATTCGCTTACATCCTCAACAGCTACGGCGTCGACGTCCAAATCCTCGAGTACGCCGACCGCGCACTGCCCAACGAAGACGCCGACGTCTCAAAGGAATTGACCCGCCAGTACCGTCGCCGCGGCATCCCCATCCAGACCAACACTCGGGTGGACTCGGTGATCGACCACGGCGACCACATCACCGTCACCCACACTGACCGCGACGGCCACACCACCTCAATCGACGCCGCCCGCGCGTTCATCTGCATCGGATTTTGCCCCAACGTCGAAACCCTCGGCCTCGACCTGCTGGGCGTGCACCTCACCACAGGCGGGGCAATCGACATTGACGACTACATGCGCACCTCGGCTCCCCACATCTTCGCAATCGGCGACGTCACCGCCAAAGTCCAACTCGCCCATGTCGCCTCAGCCCAAGGAGTCATCGCCGCCGAAACCATCGCCGGCGCCCCGACCATGTCCTTGGACTACCGAATGATGCCGCGCGTGACGTTCTGCCAACCGCAAGTCGCCAGCTTCGGCTACACCGAAGATCAGGCCCGCGCAAGCGGCCGCAACATTCGAGTCGCCACGTTTCCCATGCAGGCCAGCGCTAAAGCGCACGGACTGGGTGAACGCGGTGGCTTCATCAAAATGATCGCCGACGCTGAGCACGGCGAGCTGCTCGGAGCTCACCTCGTCGGCGCCGAAGTCAGCGAGCTACTCCCCGAATTGACCGCCGCCCAACTCTGGGACTTGACCGCCACCGAGCTGGCCCGCAACGTGCACACCCACCCCACGCTCGGTGAGGGACTACAGGAATGCTTCCACGCTCTGATCGGCCACGCCATCAACCTCTGACAACGATGGCCGACACCAACCCGTATTCGTGATGTCATCGTCGTCGGATCAGGCCCAGCCGGATATACCGCAGCGATCTACACGGCTCGGGCTGGGCTGGACACCCTTGTCATCGAAGGCCATGAGCCCGGCGGTGCCCTCGTGTCCGCCGGGGACGTCGACAACTATCCCGGTGTCGGCCCATTCGTCTCGGGTCCCGCGCTGGCTGACGCGATGAGGCGACAAGCACAAGACTTCGGCGCCAAGTTACGCCGAGGCTACGTCGACAGATTCGATCTCGGCGACGAGCACAAGACGGTCAGCATACGCGACGCCCAGCACCACGGCCGTGCTCTGATTCTTGCCATGGGCTCGGCCCCCCGGCCCCTCAACGTGCCCGGCGAACGAGGGCTCCTCGGCCACGGCGTAAGCACCAGCGCGAAACGCGACGGCGCACAGTTCACCGGACGTGACGTCGCCGTCATCGGCGGCGGCGAGGGTGCCATTGAAGAGGCGCTTCACCTTGTGCCGCTGGCCCGCCACGTCACCCTCATCCACCATCGCCCCCGGCTACGGGCATCAGCCATCGCCGTTGCTCGCCTGCGGGCACATCCCAACGTCGCGATCCTGACATCCACCGAAGTGCTGGCCGTAAACGGCGGCCAACACGTCACCGGGGTGCGCGTACGCGACACGCGCCACGCCGGCGATTCCACCATCGCGGTCGCGGCTGTCTTCGTCGCTGTCGGCCAGACGCCGTGCTCAGATCTGTTGATCGGACTCGTCGACCTCGATGCCGGTGGCCACATCCTGACCAAAGGCGATACGACCCGTACCTCCGCGGAGGGCGTATTCGCCGCCGGCGACCTGATCGACCGCCGCTACCGCCAAGCAGTCACCGCCGCAGCGAGCGGCTGCGCGGCCGCACTCGATGCCGAGCGCTGGCTGAGCCAACCGCGTTGTCCCCTATCCGATTCCACTGCCACGAAAGGAAAGATCTCCTCATGACCCCACCCCGGCCCATCACGGTGAGCGATGCCTCGTTCACCACCGATGTCCTCGACAGCTCCATACCGGTACTGGTTGATTTCTGGGCCCCGTGGTGCGGGCCGTGTCGCGCGGTCGCACCGATCCTTGAACAGCTCGCCATCGACCACGGGGATAAATTGACCGTGGCGAAGCTTGACGTGGACGCAAACCCGCTGACCGCTCGACGGTTTCAAGTGATGTCGATCCCCACCATGATTGTCTTCAAGGACGGCATACCAACCATCCGCCTTGTGGGCGCACGTACAAAGTCGGCTCTGCTCCACGAGCTTCGCGACTACCTCTAATCACCCTCACCCATCCGTTAACAGAATGGAGATAGCGCCTTTGGCTTCGAAGATCGCGAGGTGAATACGATCGGAGCTTTCGTGTCCGTGCTGTCGTAGCACCGCCTCGAGATCGGCCATGGTTAGTCCGCATCGACGCAAGTTGCGTCGGTCGACGTGTCCGTTGCGGATCAGCACTTTCAGAGGCGGATCGATGAAACGTCGAATCCCTGGAATGAAGCGCAATCTCGCTAGTACCGCGTGGGTGCCTAGAAGGCAAATGAGCGCCACGGTTGCGTTGAGCCACGAGGTATCGCTGGCGGTAGCAGCCCGACCGACGATGGCTCCGGCGGCGACCGCAGCGATCCAGTCGAACGGCGCGAATTCGGCGAGGGTGCGGCGCTCCGTGAAGCGAAATAGGATCGCAGCCGTGAGGAACAGCGTCGAGGCTTTGATGGCGGCATCGACGGCACCGGGCGGGTCACCGATCAGCGCATGAAATATCCGGTCCACGCGTGCCTCCATTTAAGGGATGAGTCAGCGACTTTGCGGCCTCTTGCCGGCGGCCTGCCCGTATCGCGGCATGTCTAGGCGCCGATAACCATCGTGAGTCAACCCGATTCATCTAAGAAGCGCGGCGAGGCAGCATTGTCGGGGCTTATTTCGCGGTGTCCCGAGGCGTCGATGCCTCGGGGCGACGCTTCACGACCTAGTACCGAGAGCTACTTGCTGCCGGATCCGACGATGGCGACGACCTCGATCTCGACACGCTGGTCGGGCAGTGCGAGCGCCTCGACGCCCAGCGCGGTCCACAGCGGCAGACTTTCGCCGAACCGCTGACGGAACTGGTCCACCATCACCGACATGTGTTCATCACCAATGGAATCATCGGCCGTGGGGACGTGGTAGGAGTGGATATTCACGACGTCGCGCCAGCTGGCGCCCGCCTCAGCGAGGGTCTTTTCGACGTTGTCGCACGCCTTGACGATCTCCTCCTCCAGGGAGTTGGCCGACAAGGTGAAGTCCGCGTCCCAGCCGCCTTGGCCGGAGATCTCGATGCGATCGCCGATGCGTAGAGCTTGTCTGTAGTGGTTTCGGGTACGGGCGATCTCGCCGTATCCGGGGGTGTCGAAGAATTCGTGCTTGGCCATGCGGGGGTTTCCTCTCATCATTGATTGTTGTAGCCATCGGTTGTTGCGATTGATGTGCTGTCCGACAAGCACGCTCGCTCCGGGCGTTGGGGGTCGCGGCTCAGATCAACGACCACTATCGGTGTGTATGGGGTGAGATGTCGTCATCCGGCTGTGCAATTCACCCGGGTGAGAGGCCGACGAGTAGACGGATCTGTGGTGCAGATTCTCGACCATTGCGCGGTCCAACCGAGCCGGTCTATGCGTTCGACGCCCCCTAGGACTCTGCAACTCTTCCCGCGCTGGCCCGTCAGTGCTCATTGCCCCCCAATGTGGTTGGGGTTTCGCCTCTGATGGTGGCGATGGACTGCCGCGTCCTCCGCCACGACCTGGTTGGCGGCGTGCAGTACAGCGCGCACGTCGCCGGCGGGTATGACCGCGGCGCCGGAGGCGTCGGCGAAGACGTAGTCGCCGGGACGGATCGCCACCCCGGCGATCACCACCGGACGGTTCGCCTCGTACGGGGTGACGGCGTCGCCGCCCCACCGCGTTGTTTCGCCTCGGCAATAGATGGCGAGGTCGTAGTGCTCGAGCTCGGCGAAGTCGCGCAGCCGCCCGTCCGCGAGAATGCCGGCGAGCCGATGGTTTTGGACACGCGACAGCTTTGTCCCACCGCCCAGTGACGCATCGGTGTAGCCGTTGCTGGCCATGACCAGCACGTGCCCGTCGGCGCCGCCTTCGATGGCGTCGTAGAACAACCTCTTGAAGTTGTAGCGCTCGGGCGGGAGAGCGGCCCGGCACGCCGGGAAGTAGGAGATGGTCACCGCGGGGCCGAAGAGCCGGCGACCGGGTGTCGGGCTCACCAGGTCGAGGAGATGACACCGATGTGGTGCAGTCGCCCCATCGCGTCCACGATGTCGGCGGTGCGCACGCGACCGGCGAGTGCGTCGAGGGACTCCATCAGCGGGCCGGGATCGGGACACGCCAGGACTGGGCGCCGCGGAAGTCGAGCCACACATCGGTGGGCGTTTGCACCAGCCGGGCCAGGACGTCGTCGCAGCCCGGGCAGCGCACCACGATGCCCGGGGCCGCGGTGATAAACGTGACTCTCGGCGAAGGCCCCGACGCGACCACATCTGCGCGCAGGTCAACGTCGCGGTGGTGACATCGAATCCGAGCACTTCTGCGAAGGCGCCCGCGGCGGCGTTACCGTCGACGTGCGTTGGTTCGGTCATCATTCCTCGCTTCCTCGATTAGCTGCTCGGCCCGAACCGCTCGGTCCGGATGGCTGATGGCTGATGCCCCTGCTCGATCAGCTTCGTGGTCACCGATTCCACGAATCCCGTTGGACCGCAAACGTAGACGCGTGGGCCGTCGTCGGGCGTCCACCCGGTCGGCGCGAGGTCACCGGAGCCGACCCGGCCGGGCGGCCGGGTGGTCTGCGGTGCGGCCGTCCGGGTGTAGACCAGCGCGACCTGCAGCCAGTCACAGTCGCGCTCGAGGCGGCCCAACTCTTGGGCGTAGTAGACGTCGGCGGGACTGCGCACCGAGTAGACCAGCCGAAAGTCGGCGCTGCCCGCCACTATCCGCTGTCGCAGCATGGCCATCAACGGCACGATTCCCGATCCGCCGCCGACCAGCAGAACCCGAGCCTGCTCGGCCGGCCGCCAGACGAACCAGCCGCCGATGGGTCCGCGAAGTTCGATCTCGTCGCCGGCGGCGCACTCGCGGTGAGGTAGGGCGAGACCTCTCCGTCGGCGATCTGCTGCACGGTGAGCTCGATGCGCTCACCGTCGGCCGGTCTGCTCAGTGAGTAGCTGCGTTGCGCGCTGTACCCGTCCTCAGCGGTCAGCTTGAGATCAATGTGCTGGCCGGCCAAGTGGCCGCCCCAGCCCGGCACGGTCAAGCCCGATCGTTTGCGCAGACTCGGTCTCGGGTTCAGAGTCCACCACACGCGCAACCCGCCAGCGCAACTTCGGTTTCAAACCGTAGGCGTCCACAGCCGTCGTCAATCCCCGGCGTAGCGTTGTTCTTGCCACGGGTCGCCGTAGCTGTGGTAGCCCAACCGCTCCCAGAATCCCGGGTATGTCGCTGTCGCGCAGCTCAATGGATCTCACCCACTTCGCGGACTTCCAGAAATACAGGTGCGGCACCAGCAGCCGTGCCGGGCCGCCGTGCACCGCGCTAAGCGGTGCGCCCTGGTACGCGTAGACGATCCAAGCCTTCCCGCCGAGAAGGTCGGCCACCGGGATGATTGGTGGTGTAGCCGCCGTAGGAACCGACCAGTGCGAATTCGGCGGTGGTGTCGATCGATTCGAAAAGTGTGTCCAGAGAAACGCCTTCCCACTTGGTATCCAGCTTGGACCACGTGGTGACGCAGTGAATGTCGACGTGAGCCGCTCGCTGGGCAGTAGCTTGAACTGGGCCCAGGTCCACGACGTGTTCGGCGCCGACGCTCGTCGCGGATGGTGAATCGCCAGTCATCGAGATCGATGCGCGGAGTCGGTCCTGCCTGCAGGACAGGGAAGTCCGCGGTCAGATGCTGACCGGGCGGCAGCTCGCGGGCCGACTCAGCGCGGCGTCCGCGAAAGCCTTTGTTGACGATACTCATTGGTGCTCCGTTTCGTGGTGGTGATCATTACCAACAAAGCCGACGTTGGATGTGCGGCTGAACTAGGACCGCGGGGGTCACGTCCCGTGCCGTCGTTTTGCTCGCCGCCTCCAGCACTGTGGGAAACTGCCCGTCAGAAACAGCAATGGTGTCGCTGAATATCATTCAGCCGCCGCCGCCTTTGTTAGCTGGAAGACTTCGCTGGCTGAATTGGGCGTCGGCACCGGAAACGAATCCCATTGACAACACCGTGCGGGGGAAGAAGACGTCGGTGAGATATGCGAGTGCGACCGCCCAGCGGTTGACGAGCCGGGGAAGCGCGTAGAGATGGTAGGCGCGGGCGACAAACTTCGCGGGATAGCCCGATAGGTGCACGCCTAGCGGGTTCGCGACGGCGTAGCGCGGACCCAAGTCGACGACCAAACCCTTGTCGCTGTGGCGGTAGTCCTTCCGCTCGCCGTAGCCGAGACTTGCGGCGACGTTGCGGGCCAACGTCTTACCTTGTCGGGTCGCGTGCTGGGCGGTGGGCGGGGCGATCTTGCCCGGCTGGGTTAGGTCCGGAACGGCGGCGGCGTCGCCCGCGGCAAACACCTCGGGGTGACCTGGTACCTGCAAATCGGCCTGTACCTTCAGCCGGCCCCGCTCGGTTTCCAAGCCCAGCGTGGCGATCAGCGGTGACGGGGTCACGCCAGCCACCCACGCAACCGTGTAAGTGTCGATGCGCGAATCATCGCTTAGCACAACATGATCGGCGTGGATCTCCTTGAGAGTCATGCCCAAGCCGCACATCGATTCCGCGAGAGCGCAGCACACGCATCGCCGCGTCGCCGAGCTTCTGCCCCACCTCGGGCATGACGTGGTCGGCCAAGTCCAGCAGCACAAACCGCACCGAGGCCCGATCGAAGCCCGATCTGCTTCGCCGCTGCGTCGGCGAGCGCGCGCAGCTGCGCCGTCAATTCGGAACCGGAATACGATGCACCGACAACGACAATCGTGAGCCGCGCGGCCGCGCGTGCCTCGTTTTCGTCGACGTGGGCCAGTTCCAACTGCTCGAGCACATGATCACGCAGATACAGCGCCTGGGCCGTCGACTTCAGGCCGTGCGCGTGGGTGGCCAAACCGGGCGTATCGAACAGCCGGGTCACCGAGCCCGGCGCTAAGACCAGCCGATCCCACGATAGCGTCCCTACCATGCCCTCCGGATCGGTGAACGAGAGCGAATGCCGATCGAAGTCAACGCTGTCGACCCGGCCGCGCACCGCCCGCACGCCCTTGAGCGTTCCGGCCAGCGGAATACAGACAAACCGCGGGTCGACCAGCCCACCGGCCACATCAGCCAGCAATGGCGAGTACTGCATGTAATCGACCGGCGAAACAATGGTCACCCTCACATCCGAGGCGCGCGCCCTGTCTAACCGTCGGGCCAGTCCGCGCGCGCACACGAAAGCGGCGAACCCGCTGCCGACGATCACAACCGAGGTGGCCGGTTCCGCCTTCTCCGCTTGACGGTGAAGTGGGACCGCGTTCATATCTCTTCTCCTGTTTGGTATTCGGGTATCCACATTGGTGTCGAGGATCAATCGCACCAGGTCGTGGTGTACCTTGGTGGCCACGGCGTACTGGACCGCGGCGTTGTAGACAGCTGTGGGGATCTCTCGCAAGAGCATCGCCCGACCCTGATCCATCTGTCACCACCCCTCAGCACGATTCACCCGGGTGATAACGCACACGCTGCGACCGCGGCACCGGATGGGCTACTCGGGCGCGCTGAGTGACGCGCGCTTGAGGGAACCTTCAGGGGCGCCCCGCCGTGCGGTGAATCATGCGCTCACACCACAGGATTACGCTGCTGAGTGCATCGGTGTCGACGCCGTTGGGCACCGCGTAATCGGCGTTACCCCCGGTCGGCGCGTAGGCGGCCGAGGTCTATGTGGTTGCCGTGTCCAAAGTTTCGCCATGGGAACCTGGCGTGGTCGACCGGTGTATCGCTGAGCCATGAGCGCTGTCGTGGTCCCAAGGTGGTATGCAGATTTCCAGCCGCAGAATCTGTGCCCCGTCACCTAGGGCTAAGAGGCACGCAACACCGCTTGTTAGGTATGCGGCATCAGCCATCATCGGAACCACAGGGCACTCGTCGGCCTAACCAAGTTCGTGCATCAGTTCATATCATCGCGGGCTATGAGCCGACGGGCCGCCTCGGTGATCGAGCCGGACAGCGACGGATAGATCGCAAGCGTCTGCGCCAAATCGTCAACGGTGATCCGGTTTTGAACAGCCATCGCGATCGGCAGTATCAATTCCGAAGCGATCGGCGCGACCACCACGCCACCGATTAGTACACCGCTGTCTTGCCGACAAAATAGTTTGACGAAGCCCTGACGCAGTTCCGACATTTTCGCTCGCGCATTGGTTTTCAACGGCAGCATGATGATGCGGGCCTGAATCGAGCCGTCGTCGATCGCCGTCTGCGAGACGCCGACCGCCGCGACCTCGGGGTGGGTGAACACCGTCGCCGCGACGGTGCGCAACCGGAGCGGATTAACGGCTTCACCGAGCGCGTGATACATCGCGATCCGGCCCTGCATCGCGGCGACCGAGGCCAATGGCAGCAGGCCGGTGCAGTCCCCGGCGGCGTAGATCCCGGGCACTGATGTCCGTGACACCCGGTCCACGCTCAGGTAGTCGCCGCGGCCCAGTTCGATGCCCACCCGCTCCAGGCCCAGGCCACCGGTGTTCGGCACCGACCCGATGGTCATCAGGGCATGGCTACCTTCGACGGCGCGGCCATCGGTCATCGTTACCAGTACCCCGTCGTCGGTGCGTGTGACCGATTCAGCGCGGGCGCTTTTGACCAGTCGGACCCCGCGTTCGGCAAACGACTCCTCCAGCACCCACGCGGCGTCGGCATCCTCGTATGGCAACACCCGGTCGCGGCTGGCCACCACCGTTACGGTCACACCCAGTTCGGTATAGGCGTTGGCGAATTCGGTGCCGGTCACCCCGCAACCAACCACGATGAGATGGCCGGGCAGCGAGTCCAGGTCGTAGAGCTGGCGCCAGGTCAGGATGCGCTCGCCGTCGGGCGGCGCCGACGGCGAGATCCGGGGACTGGCGCCGGTGGCGATCAACACCACATCGGCATCACGGATCGTGGAGCTGCCGTCGCGTACGGTCACCTTGACGCGGTGACGCGCCAGACCGGGAGCCGCGTCAACCAGCTCGCCGCGTCCCGCGATCAACTCGACACCCATGCTCAGCAGCTGGGCGGTGATGTCCACCGATTGCTCGGTAGCGAGCATTTTGATCCGCTGGTGGATTTCTGCCAAACAGATCTTGGCGTCGTCGAGGTGGATGTCAAAACCCAGGCGGGCTGCGCGTCGCAGTTCAGTGCGCAGCCCCGTGGAGGCGATAAAGGTCTTTGACGGCACGCAGTCGCACAGCACCGCCGCACCGCCTATCCCGTCGGAATCCACGACGGTCACCTGGGCCACCTCGGGACCACGCGCGGCGGCGACCAGCGCCGCCTCGTACCCGGCCGGGCCGCCGCCCAGAATCACGATGCGGGTCAACACAGCTCAAACCTCACCAACCGGCCGGACGATAGGTCACCACAGACGCCATCCCTCACCAC
>CAVRER010000046.1:0-105019 GCA_963720085.1 uncultured Actinomycetota bacterium | reverse complement strand
AGGGTGCGAGCGTTGTCCGGAATTACTGGGCGTAAAGAGCTCGTAGGTGGTTTGTCGCGTTGTTCGTGAAATTCCCTGGCTTAACTGGGGGCGTGCGGGCTATACGGGCAGACTGGAGTACTGCAGGGGAGACTGGAATTCCTGGTGTAGCGGTGGAATGCGCAGATATCAGGAGGAACACCGGTGGCGAAGGCGGGTCTCTGGGCAGTAACTGACGCTGAGGAGCGAAAGCGTGGGGAGCGAACAGGATTAGATACCCTGGTAGTCCACGCCGTAAACGGTGGGTACTAGGTGTGGGTTTCCTTCCTTGGGATCCGTGCCGTAGCTAACGCATTAAGTACCCCGCCTGGGGAGTACGGCCGCAAGGCTAAAACTCAAAGGAATTGACGGGGGCCCGCACAAGCGGCGGAGCATGTGGATTAATTCGATGCAACGCGAAGAACCTTACCTGGGTTTGACATGCACAGGACGCTGGTAGAGATATCAGTTCCCTTGTGGTCTGTGTGCAGGTGGTGCATGGCTGTCGTCAGCTCGTGTCGTGAGATGTTGGGTTAAGTCCCGCAACGAGCGCAACCCTTGTCTCATGTTGCCAGCGGGTAATGCCGGGGACTCGTGAGAGACTGCCGGGGTCAACTCGGAGGAAGGTGGGGATGACGTCAAGTCATCATGCCCCTTATGTCCAGGGCTTCACACATGCTACAATGGCCGGTACAAAGGGCTGCGATGCCGTGAGGTTAAGCGAATCCTTTAAAGCCGGTCTCAGTTCGGATCGGGGTCTGCAACTCGACCCCGTGAAGTCGGAGTCGCTAGTAATCGCAGATCAGCAACGCTGCGGTGAATACGTTCCCGGGCCTTGTACACACCGCCCGTCACGTCATGAAAGTCGGTAACACCCGAAGCCAGTGGCCTAACCCTTGTGGGGGGAGCTGTCGAAGGTGGGATCGGCGATTGGGACGAAGTCGTAACAAGGTAGCCGTACCGGAAGGTGCGGCTGGATCACCTCCTTTCTAAGGAGCACCACGAAAAACACCCCGCACCAGGCTGGGGTGTGAGCCGTGAAGGGGTGGGTCGCTGTAGTGGCGCCCACCGGGTGCACAACAACAATGTCATTGCCAGACACACTATTGGGTCCTGAGGCAACATCCTTGGGTGTTGTCGCTCCATCTTGGTGGTGGGGTGTGGTGTTTGATTTGTGGATAGTGGTTGCGAGCATCAAGGGGATGCGTTGCCCTTTTTGTGGGTGGCGTGTTCTTTTGTGCAATTTTTGAAAAACTTTGGTTTTTGTGTTTGTAAGTGTTTAAGGGCGCATGGTGGATGCCTTGGCATCGAGAGCCGATGAAGGACGTGGGAGGCTGCGATATGCCTCGGGGAGCTGTCAACCGAGCGTGGATCCGAGGATGTCCGAATGGGGTAACCCGGCACGAGTGATGTCGTGTCACCTGGCGGTGAATGTATAGCCGTCGGGAGGGAACGCGGGGAAGTGAAACATCTCAGTACCCGTAGGAGAAGAAAACAAAAGTGATTCCGCTAGTAGTGGCGAGCGAACGCGGAGGATGGCTAAACCGCACGCATGTGATACCGGGTAGGGGTTGTGTGTGCGGGGTTGTGGGATTGGTATGTCTTGGCTCTACTCGGCTAAGGGGCAGTGAGAAAGTGTTGTGGTTAGCGGAAGTGGCCTGGGATGGTCTGCCGTAGACGGTGAGAGCCCGGTACGCGAAAATCCGGCACCTGCCTTGTATCAATTCCCGAGTAGCAGCGGGCCCGTGGAATCTGCTGTGAATCTGCCGGGACCACCCGGTAAGCCTGAATACTTCTCGATGACCGATAGCGGATCAGTACCGTGAGGGAATGGTGAAAAGTACCCCGGGAGGGGAGTGAAAGAGTACCTGAAACCGTGTGCCTACAAGCCGTCAGAGCCTTCGTTGTGGGGTGATGGCGTGCCTTTTGAAGAATGAGCCTGCGAGTCAGGGACATGTCGCGAGGTTAACCCGGGTGGGGTAGCCGCAGCGAAAGCGAGTCTGAATAGGGCGTATCCCCTTTTGGGGGTGTAGTGGTGTGTTCTGGACCCGAAGCGGAGTGATCTACCCATGGCCAGGGTGAAGCGCGGGTAAGACCGCGTGGAGGCCCGAACCCACTTAGGTTGAAGACTGAGGGGATGAGTTGTGGGTAGGGGTGAAAGGCCAATCAAACTCCGTGATAGCTGGTTCTCCCCGAAATGCATTTAGGTGCAGCGTTGCGTGGTTCACCGCGGAGGTAGAGCTACTGGATGGCCGATGGGCCCTACTAGGTTACTGACGTCAGCCAAACTCCGAATGCCGTGGTGGTAGAGCGTGGCAGTGAGACGGCGGGGGATAAGCTCCGTGCGTCGAAAGGGAAACAGCCCAGATCGCCGGCTAAGGCCCCTAAGCGTGTGCTAAGTGGGAAAGGATGTGCAGTCGCATAGACAACCAGGAGGTTGGCTTAGAAGCAGCCACCCTTGAAAGAGTGCGTAATAGCTCACTGGTCAAGTGATTGTGCGCCGATAATGTAGCGGGGCTCAAGCACACCGCCGAAGCCGCGGCAACGAGTAATCGTTGGGTAGGGGAGCGTCCTCTCACCGGTGAAGCCACCTAGTGATGGTGTGGTGGAGGTGTGGGGAGTGAGAATGCAGGCATGAGTAGCGATAAGGCAAGTGAGAACCTTGCCCGCCGAAAGACCAAGGGTTCCTGGGCCAGGCCAGTCCGCCCAGGGTGAGTCGGGACCTAAGGCGAGGCCGACAGGCGTAGTCGATGGACAACGGGTTGATATTCCCGTACCCGTGTGTGCGCGCCCGTGACGAATCAATTCTGCTAACCACCCAAAAGGTGGCCGATCAATCCCCTTTTAGGGGTGCGAGGGCTGCTGGCTGCGTGGGACCCGGGTTGGTAGTAGTCAAGCGATGGGGTGACGCAGGAAGGTAGCCGTACCAGTCAGTGGTAATACTGGGGCAAGCCGGTAGGAAGAACAGTAGGCAAATCCGCTGTTCATATATTCCCAGAGGTGATGCATAGCCGGATGAGGTGAATTCGGTGATCCTATGCTGCCAAGAAAAGCCTCTAGCGAGCACACACACGGCCCGTACCCCAAACCGACACAGGTGGTCAGGTAGAGAATACCGAGGCGTACGAGAGAACTATGGTTAAGGAACTCGGCAAAATGCCCCCGTAACTTCGGGAGAAGGGGGGCCCCCACACCGTCATGGCCTGCGCGGCCGGCAGCGGGAGGGGGTCGCAGAAACCAGTGAGAAGCGACTGTTTACTAAAAACACAGGTCCGTGCGAAGTCGCAAGACGAGGTATACGGACTGACGCCTGCCCGGTGCTGGAAGGTTAAGAGGACCCGTTAACCCCTTTCGGGGTGAAGCGGAGAATTTAAGCCCCAGTAAACGGCGGTGGTAACTATAACCATCCTAAGGTAGCGAAATTCCTTGTCGGGTAAGTTCCGACCTGCACGAATGGCGTAACGACTTCTCAACTGTCTCAACCATAGACTCGGCGAAATTGCACTACGAGTAAAGATGCTCGTTACGCGCGGCAGGACGAAAAGACCCCGGGACCTTCACTACAACTTGGTATTGATGTTCGGTACGGTTTGTGTAGGATAGGTGGGAGACTATGAAACAATTACGCCAGTAATTGCGGAGTCGTTGTTGAAATACCACTCTGATCGTATTGGACCTCTAACCTCGAACCCTGAACCGGGTTCAGGAACAGTGCCTGGCGGGTAGTTTAACTGGGGCGGTTGCCTCCTAAAATGTAACGGAGGCGCCCAAAGGTTCCCTCAACCTGGACGGCAATCAGGTGGCGAGTGCAAGTGCACAAGGGAGCTTGACTGCAAGACCTACACGTCAAGCAGGGACGAAAGTCGGGACTAGTGATCCGGCACCCCCGAGTGGAAGGGGTGTCGCTCAACGGATAAAAGGTACCCCGGGGATAACAGGCTGATCTTCCCCAAGAGTCCATATCGACGGGATGGTTTGGCACCTCGATGTCGGCTCGTCGCATCCTGGGGCTGGAGCAGGTCCCAAGGGTTGGGCTGTTCGCCCATTAAAGCGGCACGCGAGCTGGGTTTAGAACGTCGTGAGACAGTTCGGTCTCTATCCGCCGCGCGCGTCAGAAACCTGAGGAAACCTGTCCCTAGTACGAGAGGACCGGGACGGACGAACCTCTGGTCCACCAGTTGTCCCACCAGGGGCACCGCTGGATAGCCACGTTCGGACAGGATAACCGCTGAAAGCATCTAAGCGGGAAACCCCCTCCAAGACCAGGTTTCTCACCCATCAAGTGGGATAAGGCCCCCCGCAGACCACGGGATCAATAGACCAGACCTACACCCCTGGCAACAGGCGCAGGGAACTGGCACTAACCGGCCGAAAACTTACACACACACGCAACCACAAAATCCCACACCCACACCGCACCCCACCACCAAAACAAATTAAATAGAGTTACGGCGGCCACAGCGACAGGGAAACGCCCGGACCCATCCCGAACCCGGAAGCTAAGCCTGCCAGCGCCGATGATACTACCCAACCCGGGTGGAAAAGTAGGACACCGCCGAACACACACAAAAAAGGGCACCCCACAAAGGTGCCCTTTTTTGCATCAACACGCACTAATCGAAAAGCGTCAAATTCCCCGATTTCACGTTTTTCTCCATTTCGAGCAGCGACCGTTTCCGATCAAGACCGCCGCCGTATCCGGTAAGGCTTCCACTTGCACCGATTACTCGGTGGCACGGGACGATAATGGCGATCGGATTGTGGCCATTTGCCAATCCAACGGCGCGAGCGGCACCGGCTGCGCCGATCTGCTCTGCGACCTGTCCATACGATCGGGTTTCTCCATACGGGATCGTCAGCAGCGCTTGCCAAACGCGCCGCTGAAACTCGCTACCCGCCAGGCTGAGCTCGAGGTCGAAATCGGTGCGCCTGCCCTCGAAATACGCCTGGAGCTGGTGGACCGCATCCGGAAAGGCCCGGTCGTCGGGGACCCAATCACTGCGGTCCGGCTCGTAGGTTTGATCCAACATACGCAGGTTCGTCAGTACCCGGCCGCGCCCCGCCAACGCCAATGGACCGATCGGGCTGTCAATGGTGCGGTAGTGGATCATGCGATCTCCCTGGAAGGCCATTGGTTCACCGGATGCTCCAGCGTGGTCCATAGATGCTGCGTGGCATACGAGCGCCAAGGGCGCCACGGGCGGCTTCGTGCAATCAGTGCCTGCTGAGCGGTGGGCAAGCCCAATTGCTCGGCAGCTAACCGCAAGCCGAGGTCGCTGCCTGGAAAGGCGTCGGGGTCACCCAGCCCGCGCATGGCGACCACCTCTGCGGTCCAGGGTCCGATGCCAGGCAGGGCCAGCAACTGCTGGCGGGCCGCGTCCCAGTCGCAGCCGGTGTCAAGGACAACACTGCCGTCGGCCAACCCGGCGATTAGGGCCGTCACCGTCCGCCGGCGTGCCTCCGGGACTGCGAGATGGGCCGGATCGATGTCGGCGAGCTGCTCGACCGATGGAAAGGTGTGCGTCAGTGCGCCGTCGGCGTCGTGGACCGGCTGGCCGTATGCGACGACCAGCCTGCTCGCGTGGGTCCGCGCGGCCTTGGTCGATACCTGCTGACCCAGCACCGCCCGCACGGCGAGTTCGGCTTCGTCGACGGTGCGGGGTATGCGCTGCCCGGGGGCCTTGGCGACAACCGGGGCCAGCGCCGGATCAGATTGCAATACCTCGATCACCGCCTCCGGATCGGCGTCGAGGTCTAATAGCCGCCTGCAACGGGAGATCGCGGTGGTCAGGTCGCGGAAGTCGTCGAGCAACAGCAGGCACCGGACGTGATCGGGCGCGGGTGTCAGGCTGACAATGCCGTTTCCGAATGGGAGTCGAAGGGTGCGCCGATACGTGCCGTCGCGCGCCTCCTCACATCCGGGTACCACGCCGGCGGCCAGATGACCGAAGACTCCCTCGTAGGCGAACGGAACCCGCACCGGTAGGCGCAGCGACACCGTCCCGGGTGAGCGCATATCCGGTGCGGCACGCCCGATCCGCGCGGCCGCTCGTTTTCGCAACTGCGTCGGAGTGCTGTCGCAGACCAAGCGAAGCGTGTCGTTGAACTGGCGGATGCTGGAAAAGCCGGCGGCAAAAGCGACATCACCGAAAGGCAAATCTGTTGTCTCGATCAGTACCCGCGCGGTTTGCGTGCGCTGCGCCCGGGCCAAAGCAAGCGGGCCGGCTCCGGTCTCGGCCTGCAACAGCCGCTCAAGTTGCCGTGTGGTGTAGCCGAGTCGGGCGGCAAGCCCGGTGACACCTTCGCGGTCGACGATGCCGTCGGCGATCAGCCGCATGGCCCGGGCGACGAGGTCGCCGCGGATGTTCCACTCGGGCGAACCCGGCGATGCGTCCGGGCGGCAGCGTTTACATGCACGGAAGCCGGCACGATGGGCAGCCGCCGCAGTCGGATAAAACCGGACATTGCGGGCGAACGGTGGCCGGACCGGACAACTGGGGCGGCAATAAATCCCGGTGGTCAGCACCGCTGTGACAAACCAGCCGTCGAACCGAGCGTCCTTTGATTGCACGGCCCGATAGCAGCGGTCGAAGTCTGCATGCACGGTTTGACAATTACACCCGACCACTGACAATACTGGCGGAAAACCGACATCGTCGTGGCTGACCGCGATTACCGCGACCTACTGGCGTTCATCGAAGGCGAACAGCACCTTGCCGCCCCGCTTGGACGCGTCGGCGTGCTCTAACGCCCGGCGGTAGTCGTCAAGGCGGTAGGTGGCTTCGACGGGCACCGACAACGAGCCATCAGCGACCAACGAGCCCAGATACCGGTAGCTGTCGACGATCTCGGAGCGCGGCGCGATGCTCAACCAGGTGAGCAGCCAAAAACCCGTGTGCCGCACCTCGCGCGTCAGCAGGTCGGCATTCGGCACCTGCGATGGTCCGCCCCCCAGCGACCCGTAGGTCACGATTGTGCCGCCGAAGCGCAGCGCGCCGACCAGCTCTGTCGCGGTGTCGCCCCCGAGGCCGTCGAGCACCAGGCTGAGCTGTTCGCCGTCGAGTTCGCGGGCGATGTCGGCCGCCAGGTCCGGCCCGCTGACCAGCACATGCTCGCCACCGGCGGCGCGCACCTCGTCGGCGGCCTCGTCGCGCCGCACCACATTGAGCGTCTTGAGTCCGCGCAGTTGCGCCAGTGCGATCACAAGGCGTCCGACGGCCGAGTTCGCACCCGGCTGTCCGACCCAGTCGCCGGGCTTGAGGTCGACGAACCGGTTGAGCATCACGTGCGCGGTCGCCGGATTGATCGGCAGCATGGCCAGCTGCAGCGGGTCGGCGTCCGCGGCGACCTCGACGACCTTGTCCTGCGGCACAACGACTTTCTCCGCCCACGTGCCGTAGGTATAGGTGGGCAGCACGATCACCCGCTTGCCCAGCAGGCCCCGATCGGCCCGCGCCCCGGCGTCCACGACGATGCCGACGCCTTCACCGCCGACCGGCGCCGGCGGCTCGGGCCGGGCGAAATACCGCCCGCGCAACAGCAACAGATCCGACGGGTTCACCGCGGCGGCCTCCATGCGCACCAGCACATCGTCGGGCCCGGGAGCCGGGTCGCGGTCGTCGTGCAGCGCGACCGACTCCGAGGGTGTGCCGAACTGTGTTAGAACCAGTTGTTTCATGGCCAGCTCCCGCGTAGCAATGTTGCGTACTACCTAGCACTCGGACTCTGCGGACCGCAACACTTGACGGGCGCCGCCAGCCTCGTCGGCTGGTCGTGGCCGCGGAGCGTCACCGTCTCGCCCAACGACCAACGGGCCCGCTCATTTTCACTCGCGGCGTTGACGGTGTCCGAGGACGCCAGTAGTCGGCCGGGTTCATCCTTAGCCAGTTCGCACAGTCGGGCGGCTTCGTTGACTGGCTCGCCGATGACCGTGTATTCGAACCGCTCTTTGGCGCCCACATTTCCGGCGACCGCTTTCCCAGCCGTGACCCCGATACCGGCCGGGCACTCGGGGACCTCGCTGTCGAGTCGACTAGCGATGGCGCGTGCTGCGGCCAGCGCTTGGTCCTCGGGTCGGTCGAGGTGGTTGGGTGCGCCAAAAACCGCGAGCACGGCGTCGCCCTCGAATTTGTTGACCAGTCCGCAATGGCGGTCCACTTCGTCGACGACCACCGCGAAGAAGCGGTTCAGCAGCTGCACGACTTCCGCGGCAGGGCGGCTCGTCACCAACTGCGTCGAGCCGACGATATCGACGAAAACGACTGCGACATGGCGCTCTTCGCCGCCAAGTTTTGGTTGTTCTCGCTCGGCTGCGGCGGCGACTTCACGTCCAACGTGACGGCCGAACAGGTCGCGGACTCGCTCACGTTCACGCAGGCCGTCGACCATCGAGTTGAAGCCGCGCTGCAGCTCGCCGAGTTCTGTTCCGTCGAAGACCACCAGATCGCCTCGTAGATCGCCCTGTTCGACACGCCGCAGCGCCGATCGCACCGCCCGCACCGGCGTCGCCGTCAACCAAGACAGGATCCACATCAACACGAACCCGAAGGTCAGCGCGGCGGTCGAGATGACTAGCACCGCCACTGCCAGTTGGGTTTCGCTCAGATTGCCGAGCACAAGGGCGAAGAACGCGGTGATGGCGATGCCGAGCACCGGGACACCAGAGCTCAGCATCCACACCGTCAACGTCCGGCCCATGATCCCCGGTGCCAGCCGCCGAGGCGCTCGTCCGGCCTCGAGCGCTTGTGCGGCCACCGGACGCAGCGCGAACTCGGTGAACAAATAGGACGCGGTGGCTACCAGAATGCCGCAAATGCTCACCGAGAAACCCACGATCGGGATGAACGTGCTGTCGGCCAACCCGTAGAGCGTGGTCAATAAGGTAGCTCCGATTCCCCAGAGGGCGAGCACGCCAAGTGCCAGCCACAGCGGGGCCAAGAAGGTGGCGCGCTCATCGGCGGGCGTGGGGTTGCTTTCTTCGATTGCCCACCGCAGGGCCGTTATCAGCCGACGGGTGATCAGGTAGGTTCCGAGCGCAAGCGCGATCCCGATGTATGCCGGTATGACGGCGAACGTGATCCACAGTGGCGCGTCGCTGAAGATACTCGGGGTCGGGAACGCGATGGTCAGCAGCAGGGTCGCGACGCCGATGCCGATCAGGTTGGTCGCGAGGATGAAGACCGTGATGATGAGCTGGATGCGCACCCGCCGGCGGCTCTGGCTTTCCGACACCCGCCCGAGTAGCCACGAGCCGTACGCCGGCGTCTCCGACAACCGACCGCTCTGCTGGGTTACCGCCTCCAGCAGCCGGCCCAGCCGTTGCGCGGTTGTTCTCTTGGCCGTCATCGTAGCGCCAGCCTAATTCGTCTGGTGGCTCGCGCTTAAGGTGAGTCGCGTGCGTCTCGTCATCGCCCAGTGCACGGTGGACTATCTCGGCCGACTCACCGCTCATCTGCCATCGGCCCGTCGACTATTGCTGGTCAAGGCCGATGGCTCGGTGAGCGTGCACGCCGATGACCGCGCCTACAAGCCGCTGAACTGGATGAGCCCGCCGTGTTGGCTCACCGAAGAGCTCGACGGCGCGCTGCCGGTGTGGGTGGTGCAGAACAAAGCCGGCGAGCAATTGCGCATCACTATCGAGGACGTCGAGCACGACTCCAGCCACGACTTAGGAGTGGACCCCGGGCTGGTCAAGGACGGCGTCGAAGCCCACCTGCAAGCATTACTCGCCGAGCACGTCGAGCTGCTCGGCGACGGATATACCTTGGTGCGCCGCGAGTACATGACGGCGATCGGGCCGGTCGATCTGCTGTGCCGCGACGAACAGGGCCGCTCCGTCGCGGTCGAGATCAAGCGCCGCGGGGAGATCGACGGAGTCGAGCAGCTCACCCGTTATCTGGAGTTGCTCAACCGGGATAGCCTGCTGGCGCCGGTGAGCGGGGTGTTCGCCGCGCAGCAGATTAAGCCGCAAGCGAAAACTTTGGCGATTGATCGCGGAATCCGTTGTCTGACATTGGATTACGACAAGATGCGCGGAATGGAGTCGGACGCGTATCGGCTATTCTGAGCCGTCTCACTAGACTGGAGTCATGCCTCGGCGCCGCACGCCACCGCGTAAGCAGCAGACTTTCGGGCCGCTGCCGGTGCAACACCGGGTGGAAACCGGGCCCGACGGCCACGACTACCAAGTGCGCCCCGTCGCCGCAGCGCGGGCTGGCAAGACATATCGCTGCCCCGGTTGCGATCACGAAATCCGTTCGGGCACAGCCCATGTGGTGGTGTGGTTAGCAGCACCCGGTGAGGTTGCGATCGACGACCGGCGGCACTGGCACACCCCATGCTGGGCTAATCGGGCAAACCGCGCGCCCACCCGAAAGTGGTCTTGAAGAAATCAGTGCGCAGAGTCTGAGTCGGTGGACGGCTCAACCAACTCGATCAGAACTCCACCGGCGTCCTTGGGGTGAATGAAATTGATACGGGAGTTCGCTGTGCCGCGCCGGGGCGCTTCGTAGAGCAAGCGGACTCCCTGCTCGCGCAGCCGGTCGGTAAGGGTCTCGAGGTCGCTGACCCGGTAAGCCAGCTGCTGGATGCCGGGCCCGCGCTTGTCGAGGAACTTCGCGATCACCGACGACTCGTCGATCGGGGCCATCAGCTGCAGCTGTGCGCTGCCGACCGGGGCGCCGCGCACGGACAACATCGCCTCGCGAATCCCCTGATCGTCGTTGACTTCCTCGTGCAACACGATCATGCCCAGGTGGTCGTGGTACCACGCGATCGCAGCATCGAGGTCAGGAACCGCAATGCCGACATGGTCGACCGCTGTCACCAACGCGGTAGCGAGGACTCGACCCGCGCCAACTTGATCGGTGGTCATAACGTAACGGTAACGTGACGAGAAAGAATCCGCTTCGCCGATTCGTCGGATCGGCTGTTGAACCCCGCTCTGGAGGTTGTCATGACGACATCGGTGATCGTTGCTGGCGCACGGACGCCCATCGGCAAGTTGATGGGCTCGCTGAAGGATTTCTCGGGCAGCGACCTGGGCGGCATCGCGATCAAAGGTGCTCTCGAAAAGGCCAATGTGCCCGCCTCGGCCGTCGAGTACGTGATCATGGGCCAGGTGCTGACCGCCGGGGCCGGTCAGCTGCCCGCACGGCAGGCGGCGGTGGCGGCCGGTATCGGTTGGGATGTGCCGGCCATGACCATCAACAAGATGTGCCTGTCCGGTATCGACGCCATCGCACTGGCTGACCAGCTCATTCGGGCCGGTGAGTTCGACGTGGTGGTGGCCGGCGGCCAGGAGTCCATGACCAAGGCGCCGCATCTCCTGATGGACAGCCGATCCGGCTACAAGTACGGCGATGTAACGGTTCTGGATCACCTGGCCTACGACGGCCTGCACGACGTGTTCACCGACCAGCCGATGGGCGCGCTGACCGAGCTGCGCAACGACGTCGACAAGTTCACGCGCCTCGAACAGGACGAATTCGCTGCGCGGTCGCACCAGAAGGCAGCCGCGGCATGGAAGGACGGCATCTTCGCCGACGAAGTGGTGCCGGTGAACATCCCGCAGCGCAAAGGCGATCCCTTGCAATTCAACGAGGATGAGGGCATTCGCGCGAACACCACTGCCGAATCGCTGGCCGGTCTCAAACCGGCGTTTCGTCGGGACGGCACCATCACCGCCGGATCGGCGTCGCAGATTTCCGACGGCGCGGCCGCGGTGGTGGTGATGAACAAGGACAAGGCCGCCGAGTTGGGGTTGTCGTGGCTGGTTGAGATCGGCGCACACGGCGTGGTGGCCGGCCCGGATTCGACGCTGCAGTCACAGCCCGCCAACGCGATCAAAAAAGCTCTTGGTCGCGAAGGTATCTCCGTCGACCAACTCGATGTGGTGGAGATCAACGAGGCGTTTTCTGCGGTGGCGCTGGCCTCGACGCGGGAACTGGGCGTTGATCCCGACATCGTCAACGTCAACGGCGGTGCGATCGCCATCGGGCATCCAATCGGCATGTCGGGCGCTCGGATCACGCTGCATGCGGCGCTCGAACTGGCCCGCCGCGGCTCCGGATACGGCGTCGCGGCGCTGTGCGGCGCAGGTGGTCAGGGCGACGCGCTGATCCTGCGGGCCGGTTAACAGGCCAGTACAAACGGCCTGGCTTTAGCCGGGCTGGAGCTCGCAAGTGTGTTCGGTTGCCACGACGGCGATGGTTGCTGGCATGGTGAGCCCGGGCAATATTGACAGTTGATGTGATTTTGGTCATATCGCCCCCGGAAGAGGGCCTCAACGCCGCAACCGGGTGGACCGGGCCGGAACGCCACGTGCCAAACTTGACGACGTGACCCGTCCTCGACCTCCGGTTGGCCCTGCGATGACCGGCGCGGTCGACTTGTCCGCGCTCAAGCAAAGCCCGCCGTCCAGCGGTGATGCGGCCGCCGGGGGATCGGCAGGATCGTCTGTGCCCATCGGCACCGAGATCAACGAAGCCAACTTCGAAGAAGAGGTGCTGCTGCGGTCAAACGAGGTGCCGGTCGTCGTGCTGTTGTGGTCGCCGCGCAGCGATGTCTGCCTCCAGTTGGCCGACATCCTGTCCGGGCTGGCCGCCGCCGACAACGGCAAGTGGTCGCTGGCCAGCGTCAACGTCGACACGGCTCCCCGGGTGGCCCAGATATTCGGCGTCGAAGTGGTGCCCACCGTCGTGGCTTTGGGTGCGGGGCAGCCACTTTCCAGCTTTCAGGGCATTCAGCCAGCCGACCAGCTGCGCCGCTGGGTGGACTCACTGCTGTCGGCAACTGCGGGCAAGCTCAGCGGCGGAACGACTTCCGAGGAACCCGAGGCGGTGGACCCGGCGCTCGCGCAGGCGCGCCAGCAGCTCCAAGACGGTGACTTTGCCGCCGCTTCCGCGTCGTATCAGGCGATCCTGGACGACGATCCGAACCACGCCGAAGCGAAGGGTGCGGTACGCCAGCTCGCCTTCCTGATGCGCGCTACCGCGCAGCAGCCTGATGCAGTGGCCGTCGCCGATGCCGCTCCTGACGACATCGAGGCCGCGTTCGCCGCGGCCGACGTGCAGATCCTCAACCAGGATGTGCCGGGCGCCTTCGACCGGCTGGTCGGGTTAGTGCGGCGGACGTCCGGCGACGAACGGACCTCAGTGCGCACGCGGCTGATCGAGCTGTTCGAGCTCTTCGACCCCGCCGACCCCGACGTCATCGCCTGGCGGCGCAACCTGGCGAACGCCCTGTACTAATCGCCTATTCGGGCTCCAGCCACAGCGCCGAGGTGGGCGGCAGCACCAACACCGCGGATGCCGGACGGCCGTGCCATGGCTCGTCGGTTGCGTCGACACCGCCGAGATTGCCGATACCGGTGCCGTTGTAGTCGGTCGCGTCGGTATTGAGCACCTCACGCCACCGCCCGGCGGTGGGCAGGCCGAGACGATAGCCGCTGTGCTCCGAACCGGCGAAATTGAACACACAGGCCATCACCGAGCCGTCGCTGCCGTACCGCAGGAAGCTCAACACGTTGTTGGGTGAGTCGTTGGCGTCGATCCAGGAATAGCCATCCGGCCTGGTGTCCTGGCTCCACAGCGCCGGGCGGCCGCGGTAGATCTTGTTCAGGTCGTTGACCAGGCGCGACATCCCGGTGGAGAAGCTGTTCTCGTCGAGTTGGAACCAGTCCAGGCCGCGTTCCTCCGACCATTCGGCGCGCTGCCCGAATTCCTGACCCATAAACAGCAGCTGCTTACCCGGGTGCGCCCACTGGTACGCCAGCAGGCTGCGCAACCCCGCCGCCTTGACGTGGTCGTTGCCCGGCATCCGCGACCACAGCGTGCCCTTGCCGTGCACCACCTCGTCGTGGCTGATAGGTAGCACGAAGTTCTCGCTGAACGCGTAGAGCATCGAGAAAGTGATCTCGTGGTGGTGGTAACTACGGTGCACCGGATCGTGGCTGATGTAGTCGAGCGTGTCATGCATCCAGCCCATGTTCCACTTCATCGAAAAGCCAAGGCCACCAACACTAGTCGGCCGCGATACGCCTGGCCACGATGTCGACTCTTCGGCTACGGTGACGATTCCCGGCGCCGCCTTGTGCGCTGTGGCGTTCATCTCCTGCAGGAACTGCACGGCTTCCAGGTTCTCCCGGCCGCCATAAACGTTCGGTGTCCAGCCGCCGGCCGGGCGCGAATAGTCGAGGTACAGCATCGAAGCGACGGCGTCGACCCGCAGGCCGTCGATGTGGAATTCCTCTAGCCAATACAGCGCATTGGCCACCAGAAAATTGCGTACCTCGGCCCGGCCGAAGTCGAATACATAAGTGCCCCAGTCGAGTTGCTCGCCCCGTCGAGGGTCGGAGTGCTCGTAGAGCGGTGTGCCGTCGAAACGGCCCAGCGCCCATGCGTCCTTGGGGAAGTGGGCCGGGACCCAGTCCACGATGATGCCGATTCCGGCCTGGTGCAGCGCGTCGACGAGGGCCCGGAATTCGTCCGGCGTGCCGAATCGCGACGTCGGGGCGTAGTAGGACGTGACCTGATATCCCCAGGATCCGGCGAACGGGTGCTCGGCGACGGGCAGCATCTCGACGTGGGTAAACCCATGCGCTACCACGTAATCCGTCAGCTCGCGAGCAAGCTCGCGGTAGGACAGGCCCGGTCGCCACGAGCCCAGGTGCACTTCGTAGGTGCTCATCGGCTCGAACACCGGATTGCGCTGGGCGCGCGCTGTCATCCAGTCGTCATCAGCCCAGCGGTAGTCGCTCACGTTCACCCGCGACGCCGTATGCGGTGGCACCTCGGTGGCGAATGCGAATGGGTCGGCCCGGTCGGTGACGGAGCCGTCGGCGCCGTGCACCCGGAACTTGTACAGGCCATCGGGTGGAAAGCCCGGCCAGAACAACTCCCACACGCCAGACGAGCCCAGTACCCGCAGCGGGGCATCGTTGCCGTTCCAGCCGTTGAACTCCGCGATCAAGCCGACGCCCTTGGCGTTGGGCGCCCAGACGGCGAATGACACACCGTCGACCACACCATCGGCGGTGGTGAACGAGCGCGGATGGGCGCCCAGCACTTCCCATAGCCGTTCGTGGCGCCCCTCGCCGAACAGATGCAGATCGACTTCGCCCAATGTCGGCAGGAAGCGGTAGGCGTCGGCGACCGTGCGCCGGTCGGAGCCGTTGTAACTCACCTCGAGGCGGTAGTCGATGAGGTCGGTGAAAGGCAGCGCCACCGCGAACAATCCTGAGTCGATGTGCTGCAACGGAAACCGTTCGTCGCCGACGACTGCGACCACTTCGGTGGCATGCGGCCGGTAGGCCCGGATGACTGTGTGATCGCCGCACTCGTGGGCGCCCAGGATGCCGTGCGGATTGTGGTGCTTACCGGCCACCAGGCGGGCCAAGTCGCTGGGTTCGGGCGCCAGGTGGCTTCTGGCGAGTTGGTCGGTGGGCTTCATCGCGGCGTCACCTCCGGCGCAAGAGGGTCATTCGGGATTCGGACGCTATGAGCGGCATGTTGATGATGTGGGCGGGCGAGCGGCCAGGGTCGATGCGCACATAGTTGGCTTGTCCCCATTGGTATTCCTCGCCGGTTATCTCGTCTCGGACCCAGAACCGCTCGTAGTGCTCCATACCCAATGCGGCCATGTCCAACCACAACGTCGCCTCTTCCGGTCCGAGCGCGTTCAGGGTCACCACCACCAGCGCGCAGTCGCCGGTGACCGGGTCGAATTTGCTATAGGCCAGCAAGGCATCGTTGTCGACGCCATGGAACGTGATGTTGCGCAGCTGCTGAAGAGCGGGATGGAGTCGACGAATCTTGTTCAGCCGTGCGATAAATGGCTCCAGTGATCGTCCCGCCGCCAGCGCGCCTGCGAAGTCGCGGGGTCGTAGCTCGTACTTCTCGGAGTCGAGATATTCTTCGCTACCCTCCAGCACGGCCTCGTGCTCGAAGAGTTCATAGCCGGAGTACATCCCCCAGGCCGGGCTCAAGGTTGCCGCCAGCACCGCACGTATCGCGAACATGCCCGGGCCGTTATGTTGCAGGACGGCATGCAGGATGTCTGGGGTATTGACGAACAAATTCGGGCGACGGAAGTCGGCGAGATACGGGATCTCCTCGCCGAATTGGGTGAGATCCCACTTGGACGTGCGCCAGGTGAAGTAGGTGTAGGACTGGGTGAAGCCCAGCTTGGCGAGCCCGAACTGGCGGGCCGGCGGTGTGAACGCCTCGGACAAAAACAGCACATCCGGATCGATTGCCTTGACCTGACCGATCAGCCAAGCCCAGAAGTCGGGCGGCTTGGTGTGCGGATTGTCGACCCGGAAAACCTTCACCCCGTGATCCATCCAGTGCAGCACCACGCGCAGCACCTCGTCGTACAGTCCGGCAGGGTCGTTGTCGAAGTTGATCGGGTAGATGTCCTGGTACTTCTTCGGCGGGTTCTCCGCGTAGGCGATCGTGCCGTCCGGCAATTCGTTGAACCACAGGCGGTGTTGCCTGGCCCACGGGTGATCGGGTGCGCATTGCAACGCCAGATCCAGAGCCACCTCCATCCCCAAGTCGTGCACCGCGGCGACAAATTTGTCGAAGTCGTCGATCGTGCCCAGCTGCGGATGCACCGCGTCGTGGCCGCCCTCATCGCTTCCGATCGCCCATGGTGAACCGACGTCACCGGGGACCGCGGTCGCGGTGTTGTTGCGGCCCTTACGGTGGATCTTGCCGATCGGGTGGATCGGCGGCAGATACACCACGTCGAAGCCCATCTGCGCTATTCGCGGCAACGCCGCCGCCGCGGTCCTGAAGGTCCCGTGCACCGGGTTTCCGTCGGCATCCCTGCCGCCGGTCGAGCGGGGGAACATCTCGTACCACGAGCCGAAGCGAGCCAGCGGCCGGTCCACCCACACCCCGTATTGCTCGCCACGGGTGACCACCTCACGCAGCGGATACCGCGTCAGCAGTTCGTCGACTTCGGGGGTCAGGGCCAGCGCGGCCCGGGAAACCGGATCGCCCGGCGCCTGCAGGGCGGCCGCGGCGGCGCGCAACGGATCGCGCTGACTACGGGGCACACCGGTCGCGGCGCGTTCGAGTAGCTGTGCTCCGACCAGCAGGTCGTTGGACAGTTCGGACTCGCCCTGGCCGGCCTCCAGCCTGGCCTCGATAGCGTGGCGCCAGGTGTGGATCGGGTCACCCCAGCCATCCACCCGGAACGTCCACAACCCGACGCTGTCCGGGGTGAACTGACCGTGGAAGACGTAGGGTTCCTCGCCCATGCTCATCGGGAGCAGCAGCGGCTTGACCCGGGGGAGCGGCTCGGCGGCGGTTTCGGCCACTGCGGGGGCCTGCACCGCTTTGAGCCGCCGGATATCACCGACTTGCGGGTAGCGCGCCCCGAGATAGCGCACCACCAGCGTCGCTGCAACCGCGTGATGACCCTCACGCCATACTGTCGCGCGGACCGGGACTACCTCGCCGACCACAGCTTTTGCCGGATACGCGCCACACGATACGACGGGCGCGACGTCATCGATCTCGACCCGACCGGGCACCGCCACTCCGTTCTGATTCTCCGGCTCCTCAGGCGCAAAGCTCTTTGCGCCCAATACCCACCGTAGTGTCGGGCCACACCTGGGGGTGGGATGCGCACGTTGTTCGATGGGCGAACCCCGGTCTGTGGTCAGTAAGGTAAGGACGCGTGAAAGCCCTTCGCCGGTTCACGGTCCGTGCTCATCTTCCGGAACGCCTGGGGGCGCTCGAACAGCTGTCGACCAACCTGCGGTGGTCCTGGGACAAGCCGACGCAGGATCTCTTCGACGCGATCGACCCGGAGCTGTGGACGCAATGCGGTCAGGATCCGGTTGCCCTGCTGGGCGCGGTGAGCCCGGCACGGCTGGACGAGCTGGCGCTCGACGGCGGTTTCCTGGACCGGCTCGATGTGCTGGCAGCCGATCTGAGCGATTATCTGAGCCGCCCGCTGTGGTACCAGCAGCAAGAAAGTAACGGCGCTGCCATGCCCAACGGCATCGCCTACTTCTCGATGGAGTTTGGCGTCGCCGAGGTGCTGCCGAACTACTCGGGTGGCTTGGGAATCCTGGCCGGCGATCATCTGAAGTCCGCGTCGGATCTCGGATTGCCGCTGATCGCGGTGGGCCTGTACTACCGCTCCGGCTATTTCCGGCAGTCGCTGACCGCCGACGGTTGGCAGCATGAGACCTACCCGGCGCTGGACCCGCAGGGCCTGCCGTTGCGGTTGCTCACCGACGGCACCGGCGAGCCGGCGCTGGTTGAGCTGGCGCTGCCCGACTCCGGTCGGCTGCGTGCGCGAATCTGGGTGGCGCAGGTCGGTCGCGTTCCGCTGCTGCTGCTGGATTCCGACATTCCGGAGAACGAGCACGACCTGCGTGGGGTCACCGATCGCCTCTACGGCGGCGATCAAGAACATCGCATGCAACAGGAGGTCCTGGCCGGCATCGGCGGGATACGTGCCATCCGAGCCTTCACGGCCATCGAAGGGCTGCCCGCGCCCGAGGTGTTTCACATGAACGAAGGCCACGCCGGATTCCTCGGTGCCGAGCGCATCCGCGAATTGGTCGACGCCGGGCTGGATTTCGATACCGCGTTGACGGTGGTTCGCTCCAGCACGGTGTTCACGACGCACACCCCGGTGCCCGCCGGTATCGACCGGTTTCCGATGGAGATGGTGCAGCGATACTTCGACGACACCCTCGACGATGGCCGATTCGCCTTACTGCCCGGGGTGGCGACCGAGCGGATCCTCGCGCTGGGCGCCGAGGACGATCCGGAGAAGTTCAACATGGCCCACATGGGCCTGCGGCTGGCGCAGCGCGCCAACGGTGTTTCGCTGCTGCACGGCCGAGTCAGTCGAGCGATGTTCAACGAGTTGTGGCGGGGATTCGACTCCGACGAGGTGCCGATCGGTTCGATCACCAACGGTGTTCATGCCCGCACCTGGGCGGCGACGCAATGGTTGGAGCTGGGTCGCGAACTGGCGGGGTCGGATTCGTTCAGCGATCCCGGCGTCTGGCTGCGGCTGAAGGAGGTCGACGCCGGTCATCTGTGGTGGATCCGCTCGCAGCTACGCGCGTTGCTGGTCGAGGATGTCCGGCTGCGGTTGCGTCGCTCGTGGCTTGAACGGGGGGTCTCGGAAGCCGAATTGAGCTGGATCGCAACGGCATTCGATCCTGACGTGCTGACCATCGGGTTCGCTCGACGGGTCCCGACCTACAAGCGGCTGACGCTGATGCTGCGCGATCCGGACCGGCTGGAACAGCTGCTGCTCGACGAACACCGGCCGATCCAGCTAATCGTTGCCGGGAAGTCGCACCCCGCCGACGACGGAGGCAAGGCGCTGATCCAGCAAGTGGTGCAGTTCGCCGACCGGCCCGAGGTGCGCCACCGCATCGCGTTCTTGCCCGACTACGACATGTCGATGGCCCGGCTGTTGTATTGGGGCTGCGACGTCTGGTTGAACAACCCACTGCGCCCGCTGGAGGCATGCGGCACATCGGGGATGAAGAGCGCACTCAACGGCGGGCTGAACCTGTCCATCCGTGACGGGTGGTGGGACGAGTGGTACGACGGCGAGAACGGCTGGGCAATACCGTCGGCGTCCGGGGTGGCAGACGAGGGCCGTCGTGACGATCTGGAGGCGGCGGCGCTCTATGACCTGCTGCAGAAATCGGTGGCACCGACGTTCTACGAGCGCGATGAGCAGGCAGTGCCGCGCCGGTGGATCGAAATGGTCCGCCACACCCTGCAGACGCTCGGCCCGAAAGTCCTGGCCTCCCGGATGGTCCGCGATTATGTCGAGCGCTATTACCTGCCGGCGGCGCAGTCGCTGCGCAGGACCGTGACGTTTGACGGCGACGGGCAGGCGGCGTTCGACCCGGCCCGCGAGCTGGCCGCCTATCGCCGGCGGGCGTTCGAGGCGTGGCCGCAGATCGAGGTCACCGACGTCGATAGCACCGGGCTGCCGGACACTCCGGTGCTCGGATCGAAGCTGACTTTGACCGCGACCGTGCAGCTGGCCGGGCTGCGGCCGGACGAGGTCGCCGTCCAGGCGGTGGTCGGCAAGGTTGACGCCGGCGACGCGCTGGTGGACCCGGTCACTGTTGAGATGACACACACCGGCTCCGCGGGCGGCGGCGGCGAGATCTTCTCGACGACGACGCCGTTGCCGGTTGCCGGCGCAGTCGGCTACACCGTGCGGGTGCTGCCCTATCACCCGATGCTGGCCTCCGAGGCCGAGCTCGGTCTGGTCACGCTGGCTTCCGCCCGGTGATGATGCGCTCAGGCCGAGCGGGCGTCGGCCGCGGTTTAGTGCCTTACCGGACTTTGGCGGCGATCTGGTGGGCGATGCTGATGGCGGCGCCGGGCGGCCTGACGCATACGGTGACGTCTATAGCGACAATGTTGGCCACGGTCAGGTCAGCGCCCGCTCGCAGACCAGGATCCCGACTCTGGAAAGACTGCACATAGCTGATGGGCGATCTGCATGATGCGTGATCGGCCGCAGCGACCCGACCGCTCCCGGCGCCACCCCAGATCGCAGAATCCCAACGAAAGAGTCGATGGCGGTGCGCATTTCGGCGATGCATCAGCCACACCGCCGCCGCGTCAGCGTCACCGGTTACCAGCCGAGCCTCGCCGACGCCGGTCGCGCCCGCGCGTCGCAATGCTCGCCGGCGTAGCTCTCGCCGTATCCTTAGTCGGCGGTGCCGTATTCGCTGGCATTCAGCTGATGGGCACACGCCACTCCGCCCTATCGCCGACAGCAGCCAAGCCGACGGGATTGCCAACTCACGCAATGACTCCGACGGCCACGCCCCCGCCGCTGGCTTGCGGTGTCCCGGCGTCGTTGCTGACGACGATGCCGATACGCGACAAACTCGCCCAGCTGCTGATGGTCGGGGTGACCAACGCAGCCGACGCGCGTCGCGTCGTAACCACTGACCATGTCGGGGGGATCTTCATCGCCAGCTGGACCGACCTGTCGATGCTGCGCGATGGCGAGCTGACCGCCATCGCGGGAACAGCAGGGCCGCTGGGACTCGCTGTCAGTGTCGACGAGGAGGGCGGCCGGGTAGAACGGTTGTCATCGCTCATCGGGTCGGCACCGTCGGCGCGCGTGCTGGCGAAGACCATGACGCCCGAGGCGGTATATGAGCTGGCTCGAGAGCATGGCCAGAAGATGCGCAACTACGGCATCACAATCGATTTCGCGCCGGTCGTCGATGTCACCAACGCGCCCGACGACACCGTGATCGGTGACCGGTCGTTCAGCGACAACCCCGCGGTGGTGACGGACTACGCCGGTGCGTACGCGAAAGGACTGCGTGATGCGGGCGTGCTGCCGGTGCTCAAGCACTTCCCCGGCCACGGCCGCGCGTCCGGGGATTCGCACACAGGTCGGGTCGTCACGCCGTCGCTAGACGAGCTGAAAAGCCTTGACCTCGGGCCCTATCGGACGCTGGTGGGACAGGCGCCGGTGGGCGTGATGATCGGCCATATGGTCGTGCCGGGTTTGACGAGGGGCGGCCCTGCCAGCCTGAGCCCAGACGCGGTGAACCTGCTGCGCACCGGAACCGGCTACGGCGGGCCGCCGTTTGATGGTCCCGTGTTCACCGACGACCTATCGACCATGAAGGCGATCACCGACATTTACAGCGTCCCCGACGCGGTGTTGAAGGCCTTAGAGGCCGGTTCCGACACCGCGCTGTGGGTCACCAACACCGAGGTTTCGGCGGTGCTCGACCGGTTGGTGGCGGCGGTGACTAACCATGAGTTGAGCATGGCCAAGATAGACGATTCGGTGCGTCGGATGGCAAAGGTCAAGGCCATGAACCGCTGTGGCCATTAAGCGCTCCTTCAACTCGGGGCTCGACTCACCCACGTTGCAGCCCCCGCTACCGGGCGGACAACCCATTGGCCACCGCCGGCTGGGGGGACGCCGCGTTCATCTCGGACTCCGCTTGTGATCGGCCTCGTTGTGCTCGCAGTTATGGCCTTAGTAGGCCCAGGTGTGGCGGTGGTGGTGTTTTTCGTCGTGGCGGACACAAAGACCGTCGTGCCTGAACTCGCCGCGAAAACCCTTACCAATGCGGTGTTGGAGGAGAACGGCTACACACCGAGAGCCGTGAGCTGTCCGTTCGGCGTCGAGCTCAAGGTCGGCGCGACATTCAACTGTCACTTCAATAGCCCCGTTGGACCCCAGACCGCCCGCATGCAGGTCACGGAAGTCGACCGCGACGGCGTGCCCACATACGACATGAGTTGGGGCCCAGGCTAGTCCGAGAAAAGCGCTGCCGGCCGGCGAGATTCCAAAATCAGCCTGGTATGCGAGGGAATGGCTGCTGCGGCCTTGATCCACGGTTGGGAAAGAACGAAGAAGATCGCGGCCGCAGGACTGGGAGCCGTCGTCGTAGGTTAGTGATCACATTGTCCGGCAGGCAATTCCGTCATGTGGGAGTTCAACCATTTGGCGACTTCAGTGAGTTCTTGAGTGCCGTCGTTGAACGCTCCCGACGCTGGTTCTGTCGCCACGGCAACGGCGGTGAGCCCCGTCGGCGTCTTCAGCACTCCCAGCTGCCGCACCAGATAATTATTGGTGGGTGAGGGTCCCCACCCGCCTTTGAATCGGGTGTCAGGGATGAGCCCCAGCCCCCAACTTTGGTCGTTTTCCACTTGACCCATCAGCGTGAAGATCGGCGCGTTGTCGCTGTCGCACACCGCCGCCGCGGTGAACCGGGCCTGGTTGGTCAGTGACCAGATGGTCTGGCCGAAGGCCGTGAAGGGGGGCCGCCGCCTCTGCCACTCCACGGTCGTTGGATCGCCGTATTTACCCAGGACAGCTTCGATTTTGTGCGCTGCCTTGACGGGATCGCCTAGTCCCTCCCAGATTGACTCGGCAGCCACGTTGTCAGACTCGGTGATTGCGGCTCGCATCGAGTCGGTGACGGTCGGCGGGTTTTGTTCGCGCAAGGCGGTGATGGTCAGCGGGACTTTCATAGTCGACCACGCGGGTCCGCTAGCCCAGTCGCCGAAGACAAGCTGCTTTGGGTTGGCACCCACGGCGCTGATGGCGACACCCATCTTGGCGTTCAGCTTGTTCTCCAACTTGGCGAACTCTGCGGCCAGCGGTGTGCCTGCACCGGTGGCAGGCGATTCCGGCGCAGTCGTAGTCCCCGGCGGCGGTGGGGCGACAGCCGTTTGGGGCATCGACGGGCTAGGCGCCGGCGATGGGGACGCAGGAGCTGAACTGTGCTTGGAAGATACGCAACTTGTCAGGACGAGACCGACCGCCACCACGAGTGTTGTCGCACCGGCAACCGACCATCGGGTGCCCGACGATCCGATACGACGCCGTCTGGCGGACGGTATCTCGTGGCGAACCGGCCTGGTCCGTCTGACGTTATTGTTAGCGCACATGTCCGTAGGCATAGCAATCCGAAAGTTCAGGTACCAGAGGCCTTTCCGCTGAGATAGGCAACTATTCCGGCGGTGACTGCCGCGGCATATTTTGCCCGCCCATCCGCGCTTTGCATCCGCGCCGCATCGTCGCCGTTTTTCATATTGCCAAGTTCGACCAGAACCGCCGGATACTCTGCCAGATTCAGGCCCGCGAGATCGGCGCGGCCGTAAAGACCGTCCGACCCAATGTAACTCGACGGTTGAAGGCCTGATGCGACCAGTGAATCGCGCATCACGTCCGCCAGCTGCACGGCAGGGCCGCCCTGCGCGGCGTTCACCGGCGGACTGGAGTAGTTCACGTGAAATCCATAACCAGTCGGCGGTCCCCCGTCGGCGTGAATGCTCACAATCGCATCCGGATGCATCGCGTTGGCCAACGCGGCGCGTTGATCGACGCAGGGCCCAACTGAGTTGTCGTCATCTCGGGACAACTGGGTACGTGCACCCATTTGGTTGAGTGCATCACGGATACGCAGAGCGACGTCCCAGTTAAAGGCGTGTTCGGAATAGCCATCGTTGGTGGCAGTGCCCATCGTGTTGCACTGCTTTGTGCCGCCCCGGCCGTTCGGAACTTGCCGCGTTATCGAGGAGTCGTACACGCCGTTGTGGCCCGGGTCCAGGAACACCGCCATTCCGGCGATGCTGGCGGCCGAGGCCTTCGGTGCGTCCAACATTGCCCCCGAGACGAGGCTCCCTATCAGCAGCGCGACACCCACATGGTTCACGACCTGCCGCCATGAAACTGATCGCAGTCTGCCGCACAGACGTGGTGAAGGCGGATGGGGCACCGCAGGATAGTAGCAATTAACGCAAAGTCGGTTTCGCACCACGCAGTTGGCTACCGGGCGCTATGAACGCCCAAAGACGGGCGAGAGCCGCGGCCCGGTCGCTGAACCAGGTTGTGGCGGTCATCGATGATGCAACCAAGTCGCTCTTAGCCGTTGCCGGGCGATACACACCTTGGGCCGTGTCGTCGAATCGATTGCAATCGTTGGGAATACGCTGGCTAGTAGAGGTAGACGATAGCGTCATTTCCTCCGGTGCACGTTATCCAAGGGTCGTTGCCATTCACGACGCAGGACATGATGAAGTCGTCGCCGGAGCAATTCGCACTGACGTTAGGGCACGGGACCGTGCCCGCAGCGAGGACCTGACGCGAGTCGCGGCTATGGGAAGGAATAGGTATTCCAATGCCCGCCTTGGTCGAGGATTCGCTGTCCTACACCCAGGCCGAACGACTGATCACGACCGACCTCGGAGCATGATGGGGCACATTCGCGAGAAAGGACTCATAAATGGCCAAGCACTGGTGGATCGTGGTCGCCATCGTGCTGATCTGCCTGCTGGGCGGCATGATCGCGAGGAGCATTGCGAGGAGCCAGAGCGGACTCGATAGAAAGGAGATGGCGGTAGTGCGTCGAGCGACGGGGCCGTCGCCCTTTTTCGGCGGCGGCGGCGGTGGTGGCCTCGTCGGCCTCGTCGTCGTCGTGTTGAAGTTGCTCGTTTTAGCGTTGTGGTGTTTTGCCTATTACAAGCACCGCGCCGCCGTCAAGAAAGTCGTCGGCTTTAACCCGAGAAAACCGAACCGCGCGGAGGGCGTCATCTTTTCGTTCTACCAGCTTCGCGTCACTAGGACCGAGCTGATCCAGGGCTACGAGGAGAACGCCCGGCGCATTCGGCTGCAAGGGCTCACCGCCACGGTCACGAAGACCGACACTGTTGATATCACGATCGAAGGGCCAGACACGAAATTCGTTTACTCCATGCCGTATGACGTTCTTGCCGGTTTCAATCCCAGGCGCGCGCGGCAGTTCGCCGCCCTCCTGAATTACGAAGCGAGCCTCCAAGGTACACCCCTATGACGGCACGCACCGCCGGCCAGCGCCTACGCGCCGATGTCAACAACGCGCTAAAACGCGCCGCCCTTGCGGTCAGCATCGCGCATCAGACCGCCGCCAAAGTACCCACAAAGTAGTTGACATTCGGCAGCCTGACGGCTGCTCGGGCAGAATATCGACGAACTTCGCGCCGATGGATCAAACCCGTTGCCGCACACTCAGTCTCAGAGTCCTCTTGGGTGGTCAGCGGCGACTTCGCGGATAGTGGGGCGGCGGAAGTGGTACTGAGTCATACGCGCCGAGCCTCGGCGGCGGTGCGCAGGCGTCCGAGCGCCTGACGCACGGCGGCGCCATCCGTCGTCGGCCAGAACGGCGGCAGGGAGGCGCGCAGGTAGCCGCCGTAGCGGGCGGTGGCCATCCGGGAGTCCAGCACCGCGACCACGCCTCGGTCGTCCATGTCACGCAGTAGCCGCCCGGCGCCCTGTGCCAGCAGCAGCGCGGCATGGCTGGCGGCGACGGCCATAAACCCGTTGCCGCCGCGCGCGGCCACCGCGCGTTGCCGGGCGCTCAGCAGCGGATCGTCGGGCCGCGGGAACGGAATACGGTCGATGATGACCAACGACAACGAGGGACCGGGCACGTCGACGCCCTGCCACAGCGACAGCGTGCCGAACAACGACGTCGCCGCGTCGGCGGCGAACTGCTCGACAAGCGCGGCGGTGCTGTCGTCGCCTTGGCACAACACGGGTGTCGAAAGTCGTTCGGCCATGGCCTCGGCGGCGGCGCGGGCCGCCCGCATTGACGAGAACAGCCCGAGCGTTCGCCCGCCCGCCGCGGCGACGAGGTCGGCGATCTCGCTGAGCTGCTCGGCCGAGCCGGTGCCGTCGCGGCCGGGCGGGGGCAGGTGGGCGGCGACGTAGAGAATCCCGACTTTGGCGTGATGGAATGGCGATCCGACATCGATTCCACGCCAACGCTTTTCGGTGTTATCCTGTGCGTCGGCCAGGCCCCAGTTGCTCGCCATCGTGTCGAAGGAGCCGCCGACAGTCAGCGTCGCCGACGTCAAGACCGCCGTCGACCCGGCGAATAACCGGTCGCGCAGCAGTCCGGCCACCGACAGCGGCGCCACCCGCAGCACCGCACGCGTCGAACCCCGGTTTTCCTCGTGGTCGAGCCACACAACGTCGGTGCGGTCGGGGATCGCCGGCCCGAATGACGTCAGCATTCGCGATGCGGTGTCGGCGATTTCGGTGAGACTGGCGACGGCCTCGGCGCGCGCCGACGCAGCCTTGGTGTCGGCCGGCGACATGTCGATCGCCGAACGCGCCGCACTGGCCGCATCTCGCAGCGCGGTGAGATGAGTCGCCAACTCGTCGTCGAGGTGGTCGATGCGGCCGCCAGGCGCGTTCTGGATTGCCGCGGTGAACCTGGTGGACGCCGCTTCCCACCGCTGCATCAGTTCCGGTTCGACCAGCCTGGTGATGCGCCGCGAGGCGACTCCGAGCGCGGTCGACGTCAATTCGCCGCTGGCCACCCCGGTCACTCGGTCCACCAGATCGTGTGCCTCGTCGACGACCAGGAGCTGGTGTTCAGGCAGCACAGCCGAATCAGCGACGGCGTCGATGGCCAGCAGTGCGTGGTTGGTGACGACGATGTCGGCCTGGCCGGCCCGGCTTCGCGCGCGTTCGGCGAAGCATTCGGTGCCGAACGGGCAGCGGGCCATGCCAAGACATTCCCGCGCGGACACGCTGACCTGAGACCAGGACCGGTCGGCTACGCCCGGCTTGAGATCGTCACGGTCACCGGACTCTGCGGTCGACGCCCAGGCAGTGAGCCGTTGCACGTCGCGACCTATTGCGGTGACCGCCTGCGGCTCGAAAAGCTCGTCCTGCGGCTCGTCCTCGGATTGACTGGCCGCGCCGTTGTGAATTTTGTTCAGGCACAAGTAATTCTGGCGGCCCTTCAGCAACGCGAATCGCGGCGCGCGGGGCAGTGCATCGGCGAGCGCGTCGACTAGCTGGGGCAGATCGCGATTCACCAGTTGTCGCTGCAGGGCGATCGTCGCGGTGGACACCACGACCGGCGTGTCATCGGAGACCGCGCGGACAATCGCCGGAACAAGGTAAGCCAACGACTTTCCGGTGCCGGTTCCCGCCTGCACCGCCAGGTGCTCGCCGGTTTCGAAGGCGTGGGCAACCGCGGTGGCCATCTGCAGTTGGCCGGTGCGTTCGCTGCCGCCCAGCGCCGCCACCGCAGTGGCCAGCAGCTCAGGCACAGACACCGGCAACTCGTCGGGCGTGGCTACTCCTGTTGGTCGATGGGCTGACGTCGGGCCGGGATTTGCGTCGTGGGAATCGCCGGATCGCCGTGCGACAACATCAGACCCTCCCACGGCAAGCTTTGCAAGCCCGACGCCACCAGGTCGCGCGCCGCGCCCAGATCCAGGTCGATCACCGGCTGCCCGTCGCGCACCAGTGGAATCGTCAACACCCGAGACGGTTCAGTGGTCGGGGGCCGGCGTCCCGCCGGATGCACGATCTCCTCGGTGATCGTGCCGGTCGGACGACACAGCCGCAGCGCCTGTTTGCGGCCGCCGTGGGACTCTTTGCGGGCGCTGCGCTTCTCGACGGGTGTGCCATCGACCTCGACCAGCTTGTAGATCATGTTCGCAGTCGGCGCGCCCGACCCGGTGACCAGCGAGGTGCCGACGCCATAGCTGTCCACGGGTTCGGCCCGCAATCCGGCGATGGCGAATTCATCCAGGTCACCGGACACGACAATTCGGGTCTGCGTCGCCCCCAGCCGGTCGAGCTGTTCGCGGACTTGACGAGCCAGCACGCCCAACTCCCCGGAGTCGATCCGCACCGCGCCAAGACCGGTGCCGGCAGCCGCCACCGCGTTGTCCACACCGGTCGTCACGTCGTAGGTGTCGACCAGAAGCGTCGTGCCGGGACCGAGCGCGTCGACTTGTGCCGTGAACGCGGCCAGCTCGTCGGGCGCCTCAGGGCTGGTGTGTAGCAGGGTGAACGCGTGCGCGCTGGTGCCTTCCGTCGGGACGCCGTAGCGACGGCGGGCCTCCAGGTTGGATGATGCGGCGAAGCCGGCGATGTAGGCAGCGCGGGCGGCGGCGACTGCGGCGCGCTCATGGGTGCGGCGCGAGCCCATTTCGATCAGCGGCCGCCCCTCGGCTGCGCTGACCATTCGTGCGGCTGCCGACGCAACGGCGCTGTCGTGGTTGAAAATTGACAGCGCCAGCGTCTCGAGCACCACGCATTCAGCGAAGCTGCCGTGCACCGAAAGCACCGGGGAACCGGGGAAATACAGCTCGCCCTCGGCATAGCCGTCGACATCACCACCAAAGCGAAAGTCGCGCAGGTAGGCCAACGTGTCCCGGTCGAGAAATTCCGCCAGCGAATCGCACGCAATATCGTCGAACCTGAATTCGGGCAGAGCCTCCAAAAACCGGCCCGTGCCGGCCACCACCCCGTAACGGCGCCCGTCGGGCAGCCGGCGCGCGAACAGCTCAAACGTGGTCCGGCGATCCGCGGTGCCATCACGTAGCGCGGCTGCCAGCATGGTCAACTCGTACCTGTCGGTCAGCAGCCCGGCGAAACCCGAGTCGGTCACATGGCAACGGTATCGGGTTGGTTGCTGCGGCTCGGTATCCTAGATGCCATGGTTGCGTCAGCCCCGACAAAGCCGGGAACGACCGGGCAGCGGGAAGCCGACTCGGTCGAGGCCACGGCCGCTCCCTGGGTGACCATCGTGTGGGACGATCCGGTCAACTTGATGAACTACGTGACTTACGTCTTCCAGAAGCTGTTTGGCTACAGCGAGCCGCACGCCACCAAGCTGATGTTGCAGGTCCACAACGAGGGCAAAGCCGTGGTGTCGGCGGGCAGCCGCGAATCCATGGAAACCGACGTGTCCAAGCTACATGCGGCCGGGTTGTGGGCCACCATGCAGCAGGACCGCTGAGACCGAGGGCATCCGGGTCACCACGTGCGCAAGTGGAAGCGGGTTGAGACCGCTGACGGTCCCCGTTTTCGGTCCGCTCTGGACTCGCATGAGGCGGCCTTGCTCAAGAATCTGGTCGACTCGATGATCGGACTGCTCGACGAACGCGAATCATCGTCGCCGACAGACGAACTCGAGCAGATCACCGGCATGAAGACCGGCAATTCCGAACGGCCTGACAATGCGACGCTGCAGCGGCTGTTGCCGGACTTCTCGAAGCCCGACGACGCTGCAACTGACGTGACTGAGAGCCTGAACGCCGCTCTGCGCAGCCTGCACGAGCCAGAAATCATAGAGGCCAAACGCGTTGCAGCACAACAGCTATTGGCTACAGTGCCCGATGACGGCGGTCGATTCGAGCTGACCGAAGACGACGCAAACGCCTGGATCGCGGCCGTCAACGACATCCGGCTGGCACTGGGCGCCATGCTCGATATCCGCCCGAATGGCCCCGACCAACTGCCCGACGACCATCCGATGGCCTCGCACCTCGACGTCTACCAATGGCTGACCTTCCTGCAGGAGTACCTGGTCCTGGCGCTGATGGAGTCGCGATGAACTCGATCACCGACGTCGGGGGGATCCTGGTCGGCCACCATCACCGGCTGGACCCCGACGCGACGATGGGTGCCGGTTGGGCGCGCGGCGTCACGGTTGTGCTGACGCCGCCCGGCACGGTGGGCGCCGTGGATTGCCGCGGCGGTGCGCCCGGCAGTCGGGAGACCGATCTGCTCGATCCGGTCAACAGCGTGCGTTATGTGGACGCGGTGCTGATCGCCGGGGGCAGCGCCTACGGATTAGCGGCCGCAGACGGCATCATGAGCTGGCTCGAGGAGCGCAACCGCGGCGTGGCGATGGCGGGCGGGGTGGTACCGATCGTGCCGGGCGCGGTGATCTTCGATCTGGACGTCGGCGACTGGAGTCACCGGCCGACGGCCGAGTTCGGCTACGCCGCCTGTCAGGCGGCCGGCGCCGACGTCGCGTTAGGCACGGTCGGTGCCGGCGTGGGGGCGTGCGCTGGTGTGCTGAAGGGCGGTGTGGGGACCGCGTCGACGACGCTGCCGTCGGGCGTGACCGTCGGGGCGCTGGTCGCGGTGAACTCCGCGGGCAATGTCGTGGACCAGGCGACCGGCCTGCCGTGGCTGAGCTACCTGGTCGACGAGTTGGGTCTGACGGCGCCGCCCGATGAGCAGCTCGCTGCGCTCGCGGAGCTCGAATCACCGCTGAGCTCGCTGAATACCGCGGTCGCGGTGGTCGCGACGGATGCCGCGCTGAGCCCGGCCGCCTGCCGACAGGTTGCCAGTACCGCTCACGATGGACTCGCCCGCAGCATCCGGCCGGCGCATACCCCGGTGGACGGCGACATGGTGTTCACGCTGGCCACCGGCGCCGTCGAGGTGGCGCCGCCGGCCGACACGCCGGCCGCGTTCTCGCCGGAGACGGCGCTGGTCACCGCCGTGGGCGCCGCTGCGGCTGACTGCGTGGCCCGCGCGGTGCTGGTCGCTGTGATCGCCGCCGAGTCGGTGGCCGGAATACCGACCTACCGGGGCCTGTTGCCCGGAGCATTCCAGCGACGCGCTGGCGACGATGCAGAGCGAAGCGATGAGGAGGAGCGGCGCTCATGACCGGAAGGCGGTCGGTGACGTGCTGGTCATTCGTGCTGACCTAGTCGAGGCGATGGTCGCGAATGCCCGCGCCGACATTGCCTTCGTGGTCGCAGACGCCGGGTGGAAGTATCTGTCCACCGGCGCCTACGCCGGTAGTTTGGACGAAGCGGAGGACGCTTTAGAAGGGCAGCGATGGGCATGACCACACCGGTGGGGCAACCGAAGAAACGCTCCCCGTGGCTGCTCGGCGGAGCCACGATCATCAGCTTCGTGGCGCTGCTCTACATCGTTGAGCTGTTCGACCAGCTCGACCACCACCAGCTGGATTACAACGGCATCCGGCCGCGGGAGGCCGACGGTCTATGGGGCATTTTGTTCGCCCCGCTGCTGCACGCGAACTGGGCGCATCTGATCGCCAACACCGGGCCCGCGCTGGTGCTGGGTTTCCTGGTCACGCTGGCCGGGTTGTCCCGCTTCCTGTGGGCGACGGCGATCGTCTGGATCGTCGGCGGCTTCGGCACCTGGCTGATCGGCAACTGGGGATCGTCCTGCGGCCTGGAGAGCGATCACATCGGCGCCTCGGGGTTGATCTTCGGCTGGTTGACCTTCCTGCTGGTGTTCGGATTCTTCACCCGCTCGGCCTGGCAGATCGTCATCGGGATCCTGGTACTGCTCGGCTACGGCGGGGTCCTGTGGGGCGCCGTGCCGGTGCTCAACGTGTGCGGTGGTGTGTCCTGGCAGGGACATCTCTGCGGAGGCATTGCCGGCGTGCTGGCCGCCTACCTGTTGTCCAGCCCGGAACGAAAGGCCCGGGAACATCGTCGTGCCCCGCGGCGGTCGGCGACGTGAGCCGGCATGAGTAATGCACTAGCGCCCATCGGGGTGTTCGACTCCGGTGTCGGCGGGTTGACGGTGGCGCGGGCAATCATCGATCAGCTGCCCGACGAGGACATCATCTACGTCGGCGACACCGGCAACGGTCCTTACGGGCCGCTGACGATTCCCGAGATTCGCGGGCATGCGCTGGCCATCGGCGACGACCTCGTCGACCGCGGAGTCAAGGCGCTGGTGATCGCCTGCAATTCGGCATCCTCGGCCTGCCTGCATGACGCGCGGGAACGCTACGACGTGCCCGTCGTCGAGGTGATTCTGCCCGCGGTGCGTCGCGCCGTCGCCGCAACTCACAATGGCCGCATCGGTGTGATCGGCACCCAGGCCACCGTCGCCTCGGGCGCCTATCAGGACGCGTTCGCCGCCGCCCGGGACACGGAGATCACCGCGGTGGCCTGCCCGCGGTTCGTCGATTTCGTCGAGCGCGGCATCACCAGTGGCCGCCAGGTGCTCGGATTGGCCGAGGGTTATCTCGAGCCGCTGCAGCGCGCCGATGTCGACACGCTGGTGCTGGGCTGCACCCACTATCCGCTGCTTTCCGGACTGATTCAGCTGGCGATGGGCGAGTCCGTGACGCTGGTCTCCAGCGCCGAGGAGACCGCGAAAGAGCTGCTCCGGGTGCTCACCGAGCTTGAACTGCTGCGACCGCATGACGCCCCGTCCGCCACCCGGGTATTCGAAGCCACGGGCGACCCCGAGGCATTCACCAAACTTGCGGCTCGGTTTCTCGGCCCAGCGGTCACCGGCGTTGAACCCGTTCGTCACACCCACGTTTTCTAGGTATGCAGATGATTCTGATCACCCAATGCGGCCATGTTTTCTCCATCGTGTTACCGGGCATGGCACAGTAGTGACCGTGCGAATCACCGTGCTGGGCTGCTCCGGGAGCGTCGTCGGCCCGGACTCGCCGGCATCGGGTTATCTGCTCAGGGCGCCGGACACCCCGCCCTTGGTTATCGACTTCGGTGGAGGCGTCCTCGGCGCGCTGCAACGCCACGCCGATCCGGGTTCGGTGCACGTGTTGTTGTCGCATCTGCACGCCGATCACTGCCTTGACCTACCCGGGTTGTTCGTTTGGCGCCGTTATCACCCGTCGCCTCCCACCGGCAAGGCGTTGATGTACGGCCCGAGCGACACCTGGTCGCGGCTTGGCGCGGCTTCATCACCCTACGGTGGCGAGATCGACGACTGCTCCGACATCTTCGATATCCACCATTGGGTCGACGGCGAAACCGTGGAACTGGGCGCGGTGACCGTCTTGCCGCGGGTGGTGTGTCATCCGACTGAGTCGTATGGCATGCGCATCACCAATCCCGCCGGGGCGTCGTTCGTGTACAGCGGTGACACCGGCTACTGCGACACCATCATCGACTTGGCCCGCGATGCCGACGTCTTCCTGTGTGAGGCGTCCTGGACGCATTCGCCTGACCGCCCGCCGAACCTGCATCTGTCGGGCACCGAGGCGGGCCGGATCGCGACCGCGGCCGGGGTGGGGGAGCTGTTGCTCACCCACATCCCGCCGTGGACGTCCCGCGAGGACGTGATCAGCGAGGCGAAGGCCGAATTCGGCGGCCCGGTGCATGCAGTGGTATGCGGCGAGACGTTCAACGTCGGCCGCTCCTGACCGGCTAACCGCGCGCTAGGGTTGGCGGCGTGTCCAAACGAGAAGACGGCCGCCTCGACGACGAGCTTCGACCAGTTGTTATCACCCGCGGGTTCACCTCGCACCCGGCGGGGTCGGTGGTGATCGAATTCGGCCAGACCAAAGTCATGTGCACGGCAAGCGTCACTGAGGGCGTGCCTCGTTGGCGCAAAGGGTCAGGCTCGGGCTGGGTCACCGCCGAATACGCGATGCTGCCATCGGCCACGCACACTCGCGGAGACCGCGAATCGGTGAAAGGCCGCTTGTCTGGCCGCACTCAAGAGATCAGCCGGCTGGTAGGCAGGTCGCTGCGTGCCTGCATCGATCTTGCGGCGTTGGGGGAGAACACCATTGCGATCGACTGCGATGTGTTGCAGGCCGACGGCGGCACTCGCACCGCGGCGATCACAGGTGCTTACGTTGCGCTGGCCGATGCGGTGACCTACCTGTCCGCGGCCGGCAAGCTGTCCGATCCGCGGCCGCTGTCGTGTGCGATCGCGGCGGTCAGCGTCGGCGTGGTCGACGGCCGGGTGCGAGTGGACCTGCCCTACGAGGAAGACGCCCGCGCGGAGGTCGACATGAACGTCGTGGCCACCGACACCGGGACCTTGGTCGAGGTCCAGGGAACCGCCGAGGGTGCGACGTTCCCACGGTCGACACTCGACAAGCTGCTCGACGCCGCACAGGGGGCCTGCGACAAGCTCTTTGTGGCGCAGCGCGAGGCGTTGGCTTTGCCGTATCCGGGTGTGTTGCCCGAAGGGCCTGCTGCGCAGAAGGCGTTCGGAAGCTGACCCGCCTGCTGGTCGCCAGCCGCAACCGCAAGAAACTAGCCGAGCTGCGTCGCGTGTTGGATGCGGCCGCGCTGACGGGTCTGACGTTGGTGTCACTCGACGATGTGCCATCGTTCGACGAAGCGCCGGAAACCGGTGCGACCTTCGAGGACAACGCGCTGGCTAAGGCTCGCCACGGGTTCGCTGCGATCGGGTTGCCGACCGTCGCCGACGACTCCGGGTTGGAGGTCGCCGCGCTGAACGGCATGCCCGGCGTGCTGTCGGCGCGATGGTCGGGTGTGCACGGCGCCGACGCCGGCAACACCGCGCTGCTGTTGGCGCAGCTGCGTGATCTGCCCGATGAGCGACGTGCTGCGGCGTTCGTGTCGGCTTGTGCGCTGGTGTCGGAGTCGGGTGAGGTTGTCGTCCGCGGCGAGTGGCCCGGCGCCATCGCGCGAGAGGCGCGCGGCGACGCGGGCTTCGGCTACGACCCGGTCTTTATTCCGGACGGTTTCAATTGCACTGCAGCGCAGCTAAGTCCGGCCGACAAAGACGCGGCGTCGCATCGCGGTCGCGCGCTTTCGTTATTGTTGCCGGCGCTGCGAGCGCTGGCTGCCGAAGTTTCTTGAGCTTGCGAATTGCGTTGGGCTACAGGGCGAAGCGAGCTTTGACGTCTCTGGTCTGGAAGTGCTCGACGATGATCCCGACCAGCGGAATGGTTCCGGCTAATAGCACGCCGATTGTCTTAACGACCGGCCAGCGCACCTTGACGGCAAGGTTGAAGGCTGCGAGCACATAAGTGAAATAAACCCAGCCGTGTACCACGCCGATCCAGGTCGGTGGATTCGCCACCTTGACGATGTAGTGGACCACGAGCTCGTAGCACAGCGCGATGAGCCAGATACCCGTCGTCCACGTCATCACGCGGTAGCCCAGCAGCGCAGTGCGGATCTTTTCGACGGGCATCGCCTGTCGCGCTTCGGGCGTCTCAGGTGAGGTCATGCGGTGGTCCTGTTCTGTTTTTCAGCGTCGCGCTTTGCGAGCTCGGCGAGGTAAGCGTTGTACTCAAGTAGTGCGGGATCCTCGGGCTGGCGCCCTACAGGTTTGGGCCGCTCGGGCAGCAGTCCGTCCGGCACTTCGGTCATTTCGCGGTCTTTCGGCGGCTCGGGCGGTGCCTCCTCGTAGCGGACGAACTTGCGGTAGGCGTACACACAGAATCCGGCGAACAGCGGCCACTGCATCGCATATCCCAGGTTCTGAAAGCTGCCTGACACCGACTGAAACCTTGTCCACTGCCACCAGCCCAAGGCCAGGCAACCACCGGCCGCGAGGATCACCAACACAATCAGTGCGGGTCTCCGACGACGTGTAGTGGACACCCTTAGAAGGTACGCCGGAGCTGGTCGGCGGGGCCCATCATGCCTTCGGTCCGACGAATTCGTCGAGTCGCGCCACCGCGGCCTTGCGATAGACGGCAACCTGGTACCTGCTTGGACGGGTCCACGGGATTCCCAAATCGTCGAGTGCCGCGCAGAACAGCCCACGGATATCGTCGGATCGGTTCGAGAAGTGGTAGCGGACACTCCGAACCCCGCGATCATTCGCGACCACGCGGCAGCCGTCGCTATCGATCAGGCCCCGAACGAATTCTTCGGTGGCTTCTTTGACGAGCACTTCCTGCCAAGGCTCTAACCTGATCGGTCTCAAGTGCTTCCTACCGGGTCCGTGTTGAGGCAGAAGGCACGGCCAGTGCTTCGACGACAGCCAGACCTCGACGCAACCGTCGGAGCGGCGCACCGTCCCCGCGCACTGCCCGGGCATCAGAGCGTTGATCGCCTCGCGGCAGCGGTCAATGATGCCTGGGTATTTGGCGTCGAGCACGATCCTTAGCAACCAGGCGCGGGGGTGCCGTGAGACGCAACCATCGCCGAGATAGAGGCCGAGCAGATAACAGTAGGGAGGCGCAGGGAGGGCAGGAAAGTCGTGATCAAGACTGCAACCTGATGATGCATTGCGAGACCTCGCGCGAATTGGTGATCTCCTGCGCCAGTCCCACACTGTCCTTCGCGGTATGCCGGTCTGACTTGCGATCCAGCAGTCGTTTTCACCGGCTGCAATGAGCCGCTGCACGGTTTCGAACTCCTCGGCGGATCGCACCTATGCATTCCTTTCGCCATGCTGATCGCAAGGTAGGAGGGACCACCGACAGATTCGTCGGCGAGCTGAGCAGTACGATCGCTGGGCGCGCGGGCGTGGCGAAATGGCATACGCGCCGGCTTTAGGTGCCGGTGCTCGAGAGAGCATGAGGGTTCGAGTCCCTCCGCCCGCACCGATGTGGTGCCACATGTTGGCGATTGAATCTGATCTGGCCCTGAGCGATTCGCTAGCAACCGCAAGCGATCGTTGCCCCGCGGAGTGCAGCGCTGTGGGAGAACCGCGAGTGAAATGCGTCACCATCACCTCAGAGCGGGCAGCGTTTCCATCGCTCAGGCGTTAGCAGACGGTAACGGTCACTAAATCGGACGGTGACCTTTACGGCTAGCGAGGCTGACATGCGGCAGAGCATTATCACCGGACAGCACGAGAACCGCTACCCAGTCGCCGAAGCGCTTTGGGTACTCGCTGGCATCGTCTTGTTGCTCGCCTTCGGGGACGGTTTGGCGCTATTGATTCTCGCGTTCGCGATTGTGGCCGTGGCTGCGACGTGGTGGCTCCACCGCAGCGTTCAGCATCGCGGTCACGCTATGACGGTGCTGCTTCCATTCATCTTCGCCGCCACGACGCTGGCCGGAGCGTTGACGCTCGCCGCGCCATCCCAGGCCGCGGCGATCGACAGCCGTTTCGACATCTGCGCCGCACTGCGGAATGGCACGAGCCTGGCCACCATCGAAACCACCCTTGAGGCCCGTGGCTACAGCGCATCTAACGCTGGCGCCCTAACCGGCACCACCATTCGTCAGCAATGCCCGGATCAGGCCGCCGGTGTGATGGCGCAGATAGCCCGGTCGCGCGGTTAGGCGCCACACGACCTTCGACCTGTCACCATTGACGGTGTGAGCGCCGCGATCGTGGTGGTACTAATCCTCTTGGCGATTGGCATCGTGGTCGAGAGCCTTCTTCGGCTCAGGAAGTGGCTGCAGAACTCGCCTCCCTTCCCAGGACCCCAAGAACCGCCCGACGACGCCGCCTGACCGGCTGACTATCTGCCGGCGTCGCTCAGCAGCCCACCTCGATCTTGAATGGCGCCGTGAACGAGACGCGTGGATCGTTGAGCTGAGATCCTTCGGCCGTGCCCGTGATGGTGTAGGTGCCATTGGCGAAAACGGCTTTCGCATCACCGGCTCCGGCGTCGGCGACGCCGTTGAAGCCCGCGAAGTTGTTGAAGTTGACCGATTCAAGCTTCGGCTTGTCGGAATCGAGTTTGAGTTTCACCTGGACACTTGCGGGCGCGGCGGTGATGTTCGCGGTCAACAACCACTGAACCTGATTACACGTGACGGCGTGCGAGGTGCGGGTGTTGTTGTCCACCGTGATTCGAGCGGTTTTCTGCGCCACTTTGTCCGAACGCGTAAAGCACCCCGCGCAGGATGCCACCACCACTAGAACGGTCACCGCCGCTGTGACGAACCGGCCTCCCACCGTGCACCTCCAATCCGACAGCCGCTTGGATGCGTGTTCTCGTCGCAGCCTTTTTCTACCAGCCGCAAGGCCGTCTTCGGGACTAAATGTGCGCGGCTCACTAGGTGAGCGAGATCCGGCCCATCAGCAAGTCGATGATGGGCTTGCCGGCTGCGAACGTTCCGGTATTCGATGAATTGACGTGCCCATAGTCGACAAGCAGGGTGACGCCGTTGATACCGGCGGCGGCGTCACTGTTCAGAAACGCCATCACGTTGCCCATCTGCTCGGGCGTGTGCACGTGCGCGCCGGTGGCCTCCCGGTAGTCCTGCGCGAAGGTCAGCCACAGGTCAGCGTTGGCTCGGGCCAGGGGAGTGTCCGTCGGGCCGGGGCAGATCGCGTTGATGCGCACGCCCTTGGCCAGGAATGGAAATGCGTGCGTCGCGACATAGGCGTTGATGGCCTGCTTGCTGGTGCCGTAATGGCCGAACGCATCCGCCTCGTGCGCCTTGACCCAGGCGTCCGCCGACTCGAAGTCGGGCGTGGCCAAGAACTCCTGAAGCCGCGGCAAATCGCTTTCCCATCCAATGCCGGCCACCGAGGAGATGAAGCAGATCGCCCCACCGCGGTTCAGTTGACCGTTGTTCATCAGCCGGTCGATCACATGCCGATGGCCGATGAAGTTGATCTTCATCAGGTCTGGGCCGTCGGCAATACCGGCGGCGGAGAACAGGGCGTCGACGGGTCCGCCGACCTGCTCGAGTGCGCTGTCGATCGACGCCGGGTCCCGAAGGTCTACCTGGATCCCGCGGCCGAGGCTGGAGTCGACCGGCGCGTAGTCCATGTTGATGACCTCAGCCCCGAGCGCACCAACGATTTTCGCCGCCGCAGCGCCCATGCCGGTGGCACCTCCGACTATCAGCGCCCGCTTGCCGTCATAGCGGAACTGCTCGATACCAGTCATTTCTATCCTCTCTGGGGACGCCAACAGTAAAGGCTCCGGTGTACTTTACGGGGAACAGATATTTGGTACAACAAGCCTGGTCAACGGCGCACACCGCAAGTATCGTGCACGCTGCAGCTACCGGTGAGTGTTTGATGAAGTCGATCGCGGTTCTTACTTGCGTCCGCCGCGCTCGGCGACGCCGCGCACCACGGTGTCACGGGCATTGATCAGTGCTGCGTGCTTGCCCTGAGCCCGCACGATGTTCTCCGGCATCCACAAGATGTCCATCACGCAGCGCGACAGCATCGCGAGGGAGGGCGGGTCCTCGATCCGGATGTCGCCCGACTGGATTCCTTCCGACAACAATGCCCGCAGCTGTCGTAGTCGCATGGTGAATGCCAGCCCCGGGTTGGGCGTGTCTGGCGGCGACTGGCGCATCCAGGCCAGTTGGATCTTCCACTCGTCGGGGAATTGGTCCAACGCGTTGATGTTGACCCAACTCAGCGCATCCAGTTTCTCGACCGGCGTAGCGTCGGTGCGCAGAACAGCGGCGAATCCGCCGCCGGCTTTCTTGCCGAAAGACTCCATGATCGAGGCGAGGAGTTGGTCTTTCGACCCGATCAGCCGATACACGGTCCCGGTGCCCAGCCCCGCCGCGGAAGCGATGTCTCTGATGGTGGTGACCTCGTAGCCTTTTCGGCCGAACTCGGCTCGTGCTACAGCACGGACATGGGCGGCTTTGTCGTTGGCCTCGGACCCACCTTCATCGCTCCATGTCTTGATCGCTGCCTCGGCGGCCGCGAAAGCAGGGGAGCGATCCAATTCCCGATCACTGTGCGGTCGACTGGCCAGACCATGCAACATGATGCGGCACAACACGACTGCCGTCTGGTCGGCTGCGGCGGTGTGCCGAATGATGTCGAGCCCGACGTGCATCATCGTCTGGCAGATCCGGTCGGCCAGGATGGGGAGATCGATATCGGATCTGATGTAGCCGCTCCACCTACCGGCGCGCAGCATTTGCAGCATCGCCTGCTGGACAGCGGTGGGCGGTGTCTGGAGCAGTTTCACGAGCTCCGGATTTGCACTCGGCGCCTCATAGAACGACATCTGCAGTGCGGCGCGATGTTGCACCGCGCAGCGCGCGATCGCACATCCCAACTCGAAGATCTCGTCAACGGCGGAGCCCGAGTCGGGCTTGTCCAATTTCTCGTGGGCGATCTCGCCGATGCGGTCCAAGTCGGCGTAGTACCGGCGCACCAGCTCGACGAGAATCGCTTCTTTCGATTCGAAATGGTGATACAGGCTTCCCGGCAAAATGCCCGCGGCGTCGGCAATCTCCTGCAGGGACGTCCGCAAGCCTGAGGAGGCAATCAATGACGCCGCAGTTTGCAGGATTTCGGTCCGGCGAGTGCCGTCGTCGTACGCGCCTGCTCGCCCCTTGGCCGGCGTCATCTGAGAGCGTCCGGCTCGGCCAGCCCGAACCAACGAATCGGCATCGGGCAAGTCTAGGCGCGCGGAGTTCCGAGCGGCTGCAGCCTCGGATGGTTGCTGAAGCCCCACGACACCTCCCTGGCCGTGATCCGTTCTTGCTATCCAGGCCCGTTGCCGACCGACCGAATATTTGTTCTTACGCTACCAGGTTGCTACAGCGGCGGGCCGCTCCAGCGGTCGACGGCGACGACTTCGTCCAACGGGCGCCTGCGAGCGGGGCGGAAGGTATGGCCGGTGCGGAGCCGGCCGATTGGCAGCAGACAGCCTTGGGCGTAGCTGTCCGGGATCTGCAACAGCTCCGCGACAGCGTCCTCCTGGTGCAGGTGCAGGGTCGTGATGCAGGTGCCGTAGCCGCGGGCATGCAACGCCAGCTGGAAGTTCCATACCGCCGGAAAGATCGAGCCGTACAGAGTCGCCTGGTAGAAAGATTCGTCACCGTCGATGCGCGGCAGATACGGCTGGTAGCAAGGGATTACCAACAACGGCACGTTCGCCAAATTCTCGACCAGCCACTCGGTGGACGACATGAGCCGGCCCGCCGGGGCTTCTGCCGGTATCAGATCGCCGAGCATCTTGCCGCCGACCCGCAGCAGATAGGCGTCTCGATACAGCTCGGCAAGCCTGTGTCGCAGCGCGGGATCGGCGATGACCAGCCAACGCCACGACTGCTGATTGGAGCCATTCGCTGCCTGCATCGCGATCCGAAGACATTCGCGGATGTCGTCGATGTCCACGCGCGCATCCAGGTCGAGCGACTTTCGCGCCGACCTGGTGGTGGTAAGGAGCTGCTCAATGTCCATGGCAGCTCATTGCGAAAACACGTTGACACCTAGTCTTTCGCAGACCGCGAATACCTCTTCGAAGATCGACCCGGGAACGGTGAACGGCTCGGTGGCCGACACCTCGGATAGGTGTGCCGCGACATCGTCGGCCGTCGGGTTGCTGCCTGATTCGGCGAGCCAACCCTCGCCGAGGCCCACGAAGACGCGCGAAAAACGCCCGGCACAAGCCGAATAGTTGTGATGGGTGAACTCGCAGGCCCGACTGGCCAGGAATGCAACGATGGGCACGACCAACTCAGGCTGGATCACCTTCAGAAATCCGGTCTCTTCAAGAGCTTTGGGATCGCCGACTGTCTCGGTGACCATGCGCGAAAAGCCGAACGGCAGCACCGTATTGGCGAGGATCCCATGCTGGGCGCCTTCGATGGCGATGACATTGGCCAGCCCAACCAGGCCGGCCTTGGCCGCGGCGTAGTGGGCTTCCAGCGGTTGGCCGAACATGCCGCCGGAGGAGGAGATGAACACGAACCGCCCGTAGCCGGCCGCCTTCATTTCCCGGTATGCCGGTTGGCTCAAATAGAACCCGCCGTCCAGGTGCACGCTGAGCATCCGCCGCCAGTCGGCCTGCGATAGATCCTCGAAGGGCACGCTGTTGAAGATGCCCGCGTTGCTCACCACCGCGTCGAGCCGACCGAATCGGTCGATGGCGGTGCGGACGATTGCTTCTCCACCCTCGGGGCTATCTACGGAATCATGTGAGGCCGCGGCGACACCGCCGGCGCGCTCGATCTCTTCGACGACCCCGTCGGCGACGCTGCTGTCCGCGCCATCACCATGCATGGATCCGCCGAGGTCGTTGACCACTACCGCGGCGCCGCGGCGCGCCAACTCGAGCGCGTACAGGCGTCCGAGGCCGCGGCCGGCGCCGGTGACGATCACCACCTGTCCGGTGAAGTCGATCATCGCCACTCCTCCCCAAAAGTCAGTGCAGGACTGATTCGGCGAATTGCGCGCCCACCTCGACGAGGTAGCGGTCGGGTCCGCCGAGAAATGCGTTCCAGCTCAGTAATCGCTTGAGATACAGGTGGGCATCGTGCTCCCAGGTGTAGCCGATACCGCCGAATACCTGGATGGCGTTGTCCGCGACGGTGGCCAACCGGCCGGCGAAGGCTTTGGCTCGCATCGCAGCCAAATGCCGCTCTTCACGATCGGCGGCGTCGGCGGCCCATAGTGCGTGGATCACGCCACTGCGGGCGAGTTCAACTGTCTCGTACATATCGACGCAGAGGTGCTGGACCGCTTGGAACGCACCGATCGGTTGGCCGAATTGGCGCCGCACCTTGGCGTATTCGATGGCCAAATGCAAGACTGCGCGCGCGGCGCCGAGCGCGTCGGCAGCCCAGGCGATGACCACGTCATCGACGAACGCCTCGACGGTGTCCGGCGACGCAGTGGCGAGACGTTGTGCTGGCGTGTCGTCCAGTATGACGCGAAATCGCTTGCGGGTCTGGTCTATTCCGGTTTGCGGCGTAACCCCGACGCCCGGCGTCGGCATCTGGACGGCGAAAAGTCCTGTGCTGTCCCGTTCATCGGCCAGTACCAGCAGCACGTCGGCGGCGGCGACATCCCAGACGTGGTCGATCGCCCCACGCAGCACAACGCCGTCGCCCAGTTCGTTCGCAGTCGGGCGAACGCCGTCGAGCGGGCCCACCGCGACAGTGCTGGAACCGTCTGCAATTCCGCTGAAAAGCGGTGCAGCCGTGCTGCCGTCCACGCCGAACCGCGTCAGTGCGCGAGTCGCCGCGACCGCCGTGGACAGCCACGGTCCGGGATGCAGTCCGGCACCGAGCTCCTCGAGCACGATGCCGGCCTCGACCATCGTCATACCGGCACCGTCGTATTCCGGTGGGACCAGCAGCCCGGTGGTTCCCAAGTCGGCGAGCCCTCGCCAGACCGCCTCGGTTGTGCCGGTTGGGTCCTCGAGCATCGGGCGGACATGGCCGGCGATCGACGCCTTTTCGGCCAGGAAGCTTCGTACGGTGTCGCGCAGCGCAATCTGTTCGTCGCTCAGTTCTAAGTTCATGAGCGTGGCAACCCGAGGACTCGCTGCGCGGTGATGTTCTTGTTGATCTGCGTCGTGCCGCCCGCGATGGTGAGCGAGCGCGATGTCAAGCGATAGTCGGCCCACCGGCGACCGTTGGCGTGCGACCCAAGCAGGTCGAATGCGAGCGCTGCAATCTCCTGTCCCAGCTCACCCCAGATCGTCTTGGCCAGGCTCGCAGACCCGAATGCATCGCCGCCGTGCAGGATCGCCGAGATCGAGCGCTGACACAGCACCTCGAGATATTTGATACGCAAGGCGATTTCGCCGAGCCGCCGCAACGTCGTGGCATCTTCGAGCACGGGTCGACCATCGATGTGGACGTCGGCGAGGTCGGCCACCAGTTCCGTCAGCCGCATCTGCATCTCGGTGTAGAGGCGCGCCGCGCCGGCGCGCTCGTGGCTCAGCGTCGTTGTGGCGATCTGCCAGCCTCCGTTTTTCGGGCCGAGCAGGGCATCCGCGGGCACCCGCGCGTCATTGAAGAACACTTCCGCGAAGTCGGCCTCGCCGCTGAGCGTGACGAGTGGCCGGACCTCGATACCGGGCAACGACATGTCGACAATCAGACAGGAAATGCCCTTATGCTTCGGTGCGTCCGGATCCGTGCGCACGTAAAGCTGACACCAGTCGGCGCGGTAGCCCAGCGACGTCCAGATCTTCTGACCGTTGACGACGAAATGATCGTCTTCGCGAACGGCGCGGGTGCGCAGCGAGGCGAGATCCGAGCCCGCCTCGGGCTCCGACATGCCCTGGCACCAGATGTCGTCAGCTCGCATCATCCGGGGGAGCAGCGTGAGCTTCTGGGCTTCGGTGCCGTACTGCATGATCGCGGGCGCGATGTTGTTCATGCCGATCACGTTGAGTGGCATTGGCACCCGAGCGCGAGTTGTCTCCTCGGCGTACACCAACTGCTCGAGTACCGTTGCGCCGCGGCCGCCGTACTCCTGCGGCCAGGAGACCGCGGCCCAGCCGGCGTCGGCCATCGTCGCATTCCATGCTCGAAGTGTCTGGAACGCGGCGTCGTCCCTGCCTCGCCGGCGGCCGGCGGCCACAACGTCGTCGGTGAGGTTCCTGGCCAACCACGCGCGCAGCTCCTTGCGGACCTGTTCCACCTCCGGTGGGTATGAAAAATCCACGTTGCTTGATTTCCTTGTTTCACCTCGCGCCGATTGACTGGGGCCAAGCGGGACTTTACGTTGGAACAGATATTTGGTCAACGAGGTCGGCGGGGTTCGGAGGTCGTGCGTGGCAGGCGACGCTTCTGGCCATCGGTTGCAGGCCCTGGGCATGCTCGCATCTGCACTTGCGGGCCGACCGGTGGCGGTGGCCGAATTGCAACCAGGTGAGCGCTCCTGGACGGACGGCCAGACGATTTTCGTCGATGCTGCCGCGCGAATTCGTGCGAAACTCGAGGCGATTGCGGTGCAGGCCTCGATGATCGCGGCCGGCAGCCTAGATCCCGAGGTCGTGCGTTCCCTGGTCCGCCAGCCGCGGCTGGCCCGGCGCTACCTAGCGGTCGAGGGTCATCGCGCACTAGTCGCCAATGGCGGCCTGCTGCCGGGCATCTTGGTTTCGTTGGGCAACCGCGATATCGCAAGTCGCAGCGAATCGCCTGCCGCTTCGCTGCGACTTGCCGGCGGGCGGGCAGCGATCGACGACCCGGCGCCGGAATTCGGCGTGATCCGTGCGGCGAAGCTACTTGCTGCGTGCTCCCGACCGGCCAAACAAGAAGACCAGGCAAGCCCTCAACATGTGCCGCGTGGCCGCGGTGCCAAGGAACTGCAGGACCTCCAAGACGGCGACATCGACGATTCCGACGATCCCGACATGTTCACCAGTCCGGTTGGCGGAGGCGGCTTTATCGGCAAGTGGCTGAAGAAGATGCTGTCTTCGGCGCGCAAGACCGGTCGCGGGGGCGGGCCACCCGGCGCGGATAACCCGACGCACCGGATGAACTCCGGTAATCGCGGCGTGCATGCCGTGTCATCGCTGGCCTCCATGTCGAGCGATGACGTCCGGGAGGTCAAAGACCACCGGAATCTTGCCGCCGATGGCGTGACGTATCCGGAATGGGACGTCACCCGCGACAGATACCGCGATGCCTGGTGTACCGTGCGCGAGGTCGAGCCGAAGATCAAGGCGTCGGCGACGCAGGCGATCGACGACGCGATCGGCGTGCGGCGGCCGCTGTCACGGCTTGGAATGGGCCTGCACCGCCGCCACCGCCAGTCGCAGGGCGACGATATCGACATCGACGCGGCGATCGAAGCCCGCGTCGAGGTGCGGGCCGGGTCGGTCCCCGATGAGGCGGTCTACCTCGACAGCCTGCGGCGCCGCCGCGATCTGTCGGTCTTGCTCCTTCTCGACGTGTCGGGGTCGGCGGCGGAGCCCGGCACGGTGGGGCGGACGGTGCACGAACAGCAGCGTGCGGCGGCTGCGAACCTGACCGTTGCACTGCACGACCTGGGTGACCGGGTTGCGCTCTATGCCTACTACTCGCAGGGCCGAGGGGCGGTGAGCATGATGCCCGTCAAACGGTTTGACGATCACCTCGATGCCGAAGTCATGCGGCGGCTGAACAGCCTGGAACCTGGAGGGTACTCCCGCCTGGGTGCGGCCATCCGCCACGGCTCGGCGGTCTTGGAGGCGCGCGGAGGTACGTCACGCCGCCTCTTGGTGGTGCTGTCCGACGGACTCGCGTACGACCACGGATACGAGCGTGCCTACGGTGCCGCGGACGCGCGCCGCGCCTTGATCGAGGGCCGCCGCCGGGGCACCGGATGTGTTTGCCTGACGATCGGCGCGGGAACCGACGTGCGATCGCTGCGCAGAGTGTTCGGCAGCACCGCGCATGCGACGATCGCGCGGCCGGATCAACTCGCTGGCGTGATCGGGCCGCTATTCCGCTCCGCGCTGCGCTCGGCAGAGGTTCGTCGGAAGGTGTCGTGACAACACCCTGATGCCATGTCCCAGAACGTAGTTGGCGCACCATCGACCCGGACCTGCTCGCCGGGACACTTGAAACAAACATCTGTTCCGGTTAGGCTGCAATCGCCAGGAGTATCAGAAGGGAAGCTATGGCCAACGAGTCCGGGCTTGATTGCCGGAACGGCGCGACCCTAGAGGCGGAGATGGTACGGCCCTATTACCAGGCGGTCGGCGGCGAAGAGGCCATTTTCAAGGCGGCTTACCGCCAAGGATTGGCACTCGTCCTGAAGGGGCCGACGGGTTGCGGCAAGACCCGATTCGTCGAGGCGATGGCCCACGACCTCGGCCGACCGCTGATCACCGTCGCCTGCCACGACGACCTCACCACCGCGGACCTGGTCGGCCGGTATCTGCTGCGGGGCGACGAGACGGTCTGGGTGGACGGTCCGCTGACCCGCGCGGTGCGCGAGGGGGCGATCTGCTACCTCGACGAAGTGGTGGAAGCCCGCCAGGACACCACCGTGGTGTTGCATCCGCTTGCGGATTACCGGCGGCAGCTGCCCATCGAGCGACTCGGTGTCACGCTGGACGCGGCGCCCGAATTTGGCCTTGTGGTGTCCTACAACCCCGGCTATCAAAGCGTGCTCAAAGACCTCAAAGATTCGACACGTCAGCGAATGGTCGCCATCGAATTCGGCTTTCCCGCAGCCGATGTCGAAGAGACGATCGTTGCGCATGAGGCTGGCGTCGACGGCGCCACCGCAGCCGAGCTGGTGCGCTTCGGGCAGGCCATCCGTCGGCTGGAGACCGGCGGGTTGCGTGAGGTCGCATCGACCCGGGTGCTGATCGCGGCGGGCCAGCTTGTCGTAGAGGGTCTGTCCATGCGAGAGGCGGCACGCGCGGCGATCGCGGGGCCGCTCACCGACGACGTGTCTGTGGGCAAAGCTCTGCACGAGATGATCGAGATCTATCTGGGCGGGGTGGATGGATCCGATGATTGACGCTGTATACCGCCACGGCTAAGGTCTGAACAAATATTAGGTTTGCGGATCGGCGCGCGTGAGGTTGCCACCCGGGAGGTCAGATGTCATACGAAAGCACCGCAGAGCCGATCAAGGTCGGCTACCTGATGGACTTCACGCTGCCGCCGATGTTCCCCGAGGAGATGCTGGCCGACTTCACGCGCTGCTTTGACCTCATCTTCGAAGAGGCCGTTGAGCACGGAGTAATGGACCGGCCTGTTCAGATGATCTACCGCGAAGTGGAGGGCCTGCCCAAGGGGTCGGTCAAGGCGGTGATCGATGCTTTCGGTGAGCTGGTCGACGAAGGCTGTCTGGTGGTGTTCGGACCACACATCACCGACAACTGCGTGCCTACCCGCGAAGCGATCGAAGAGCGGTTCAAGGTCCCGGCGATCGCCGTCACGGGCACCGACGACTGGTTAGGCGAGTGGACATTCTCCTTCCCGCAGGGCTCGATGACCGACGAGCCGATCTTCATCGCGGATCTCGTTGCAAAACGCGGACTCACCGAAATCGGAGTTCTTGTCGAGCAGAACCTGATCGGCGAAAGCTATCTGAAGAATTTGCGAAGCGCGTGTCGCCGCAAGGGTATTCGCATAGTTGCAGAGGCGGCGATCGCCCAGACCGCACAGGACATCAATGAAGCGGTGCGGACGCTTCATGAGGCGAAATCGGAAGCGATCGTGCATCTGGGCTTCGGCTTCGGGATCGTGTTCATCAACCCCGCGCTGCAGGCGGTCGATTGGGATCCCCCGCGATTCACGACCACGGCTTTCCAGAATGCTTGGGTGAACCCGATCATGTGGAACGCGTTCATGGGGTGGACCGGGGTCGATCAGTACGACGAGCAGAATCGGATCGGCCAGGACTTCCTCGATCGTTACGCTCAGAAGTACGGCGGCAGGCGTCCCGAGTATTGCGTACCGGTGGTCAATCGGGACGTCGCCGCCACGCTCGTGCGTGCGTTCACAGATGCGCATCCGCTCAGTCCGCGTGGGGTCAAAGAGGCATTGGAGCGGGTGAAGATGATGCCCGCCGCCTCGGGTGCGCCCGGCACCCGGGTGTCATTCGGTAAGTGGACGCGGCGGGCCTGGATGGGCGCCGGCTATCTGGTGGCCCGAACTCTCGACGCCGACGGCATCAACTCGCACTTAGTCGATCGCTTCGGAGAGTGAGGCTGACGAGAAATGAGTACTGACCAATCCGCACCGCTTGCCGCGCAGGAGAAGCCGGCATCCCCGGCGCGAAGTGATAAACGCGGCTGGGGCGGCTGGGTCGCCGGCGCTGCCCTTGCGGCCTTCGCGCTCTTCTTCATTGCGAACTGCCGCGTTGCCCTCGACCCGCGCGTCGCCAACCCGAATGTGCACGGCCGGCCGCGCCCAGTCAGGTTCATCTTCGGTCTGGACTACATCACGTTCCTGGACGTTGCCACCGTGGTCGCGCTGACCGTGCTGCTGATCGTGTTCATCAGAGGCTGGCGGCGTAATCCGGGCAGCCCGGTGATGCTGATGTTCCTGTGCACCACGCTGATCGTGTGGCAGGACCCGATCATGAACTGGTCGCCGTTCGCGGTCTACAACCCCGACCTCATCCACTGGCCGGAGTCGTGGCCACTGGTGTCGCTATCGCCGACCGTCGAACCGTTCGTGGTTTTCGGCTATGTGATGTTCTATTTCGGGCCTTACTTCCCAGCGGTCTGGATTCTGCGGAAGCTGCAGGCTAGATACGGGCCTACGTCGTTCGTGTCGCGCCACCCGCTGGTCAGCCTGGGCCTTTTCGCCCTGGTGATCGGCTTTGTTTTCGATGCGTTCCTGGAGAACATTCTCATCCACTGGGGCATGTACATCTACTCGCAGGTGATTCCGTGGGGCTCGGTGTTCACCGGCACGACATTCCAGTTCCCGCTGATCTGGGAGTCGTTCTCGGTGACCTTCGTGATGGTGCCCGCGGCGATCCTTTGCTATCGCGACGACACTGGTAAATCGGTGGCGGAGAAGCTGGCTGCCAAGGCAAAGTTGTTCCCGACCCGTCCAGTGCTCGGCACGTTCCTGGTGATGTTCGCGATCCTCAACGTGTCGTATTTCGCCTATGGTGCGTGGTTCGCCGTCATCAAGGCCACTAAAGCGGCGACCTCCGTCGCCTGCCCGTGGCCTTACCCGGAAGCCAAAGTCTATGACCCACAGGGCTTTTACGAGAAGGCAGGCGCACAAGGCCCGTACTCGGTTGGTATTTGGTCAACTTGGGCGAGCGGGGAGCCGAACGGACGGCCGCACGTCGACCCGCCGCCGGCGGGCCAAGGCGCCTGCGAACCCGCGAGGACGAATGGTTGAGCCGCGCACCGTTGTCATCACCGGTGCGTCCCGCGGGCTGGGGTTCGCATCGACCGTGCGCCTGTATCGCGAGAGGTGGCGCGTGGTCGCGGCCATGCGGACACCCGACCGCGGGATTCCGCTGCTACGACAGGCGACAGGGGCAGGTGAAGACGACGACCGGCTGATCGGTGTGCAGCTGGACCTGTTGGATACCGCGTCGGTCGCCACGGCGGCAAAAGCAATCGAGGAAGCCGTGGGCGCGCCCTATGCGCTCGTGCACAACGCGGGAATCTCCGCCGCCGGAATGGTGGAGGAGACCGATATGGCGTTGTGGCAGAAGATGTTCGCCACCAGCGTCTTGGGCCCCGTCGCGCTAACCCAGGCTTTGCTGCCGGCGATGCGGGCCGCGGGCGAGGGCCGCATCGTGCTGATATCCAGCGCGGCCGGGGTGCGCGGTCAGCCGGGCACCGCGCCGTACTCGGCGGCGAAGGGAGCAGTGGAGCGGTGGGGTGAGTCGATGGCGTGCGAGATCGCGCCCTTCGGTCTCGGTGTCACCGTTTTGGTCGCCGGCACGTATGACACCGAAATCATCACCGACGCGGGCACCACCGATGATCGCAATTTCGACGGCCCCTATGCCCGGCTGCACAGCACGATGAACACCCGCGGGCGATTCGCGGTGAGTTTCGCCAGGCCACCTGAGCGGTTCACCGACGGATTACTCAAAGCGTTAAACGACCAGGGCCCGTTCCGTCGCCGCGGTGTTGGCCCGGATGCCTCGATGCTGTTGACTTTCAACAGGATTCTCCCGTCCTCCGGCATGCACCACATGTCGCGGATCGTGCTGGGCATACCCAGACAGGGTGCGATGCGGGGCGGGGCGGTCCCGTTGACCGCGGCCCAGCGGGCGATGGTGCTTGCCGCACGCATTCTTCCGCCACCGGTATTGCGGCGCTTGGCGTCGATGGCGGCGAAGCGCCGCCAGGAAACTGAAGGGAACTGAGGGGTAGGTATGGAACAGCTTTTCGACGACCTGGAAGACTTCGGCGCCTTCGACGACGCGGTCTCCGGCGATGTGCGCGACCCCTACACGGAACTCGCGCGGCTGCGCCGCGAGGAGCCCGTTCAGCGCCTGGATGCCTCCGGGATGCCTCATGAAGAGTCAAAACCTGTCTTCATCGTCTACCGCCACGAGGAAGCCCAGCAGATGCTGCGCGATAACGAGACGTTCTCGTCGGCGGCCGTCATCGCGGCTTTTGGCCCAGTATTGGGCGAAGGCGTGATGCTCGGCATGGACGAACCGGTGCATGGCCGACTGCGGTCGTTGGTGTCAAAGGCGTTCTCGCAGAAGGCTTTGGCGCGTTGGGAAGACGAGTTGGTCGGGCGCGTCGCCAATAGTCTGATCGACAAGTTCGCGGCGAAGGGCAAGGCCGACCTGGTCAAGGAGTTCACCTTTGACTATCCCAGTCAGATCATCGCCGGCCTGCTGGGCCTGCCTGAGAAGGACTACCCCCAGTTCCAGCGCTGGTCCATATCGTTGCTGAGCTGGATCCTCAATCCAGAACGCGGTCTTGCGGCGTCGGCGGCGCTATGCGACTACTTCGCGCCGATCCTCGCGGCCCGCCGGGCCGAACCCAAGGATGATCTGATCAGCGCGCTGGCCGAGGCCGAGATCGACGGAGAGAAGCTCGAGGACGAGGAGATCTACTCTTTTCTGCGCCTGCTGCTGCCCGCCGGAGTGGAGACGACGTACCGGTCGCTGGGAAACCTGCTTTTGGCGCTGCTGTCAGATCCCGCGCAGTTAGATGCCATCCGCGCCGATCGGTCGCTGCTGCCGCAGGCCATCGAAGAGGGTGTGCGGTGGGAACCACCCCTGCTGACCATCACCCGGTTGGCCACCCGCGATACCGAACTCGGCGGGGTGCCGATACCGGCCGGCTCGACGGTGATGCCGATGCTGGGCGCCGCCAACCGGCAGGAAGACCGTTACCCCGATCCGGACACGTTCGACATTTTCCGGCAGGCCAGGGGACACCTCGGTTGGGGGCACGGCGTGCACGTCTGCCTCGGCATGCACCTGGCCCGGCTTGAAATGCGCACCGCCATCAGCCTTTTGCTGGACCGGCTGCCGAATCTTCGGCTGGACCCCGACGGGAATGACCCGCACATCCGCGGCCAGGTTTTCCGGTCACCGACTTCGCTGCCGGTGCTGTTCGATGCCCAGTAGGACCCCCGTCGGCATCGAGGCACGCATGCCCATAGTTGCCAATCGGGGGCTTTCCAGTAAGGCTCACCATAGGGTGACTAGTCTGACCATGGGCATCCCGCGTCCCGGCGCTCTAACCAGCGCCTCGTCTAAAGAGAGCTGAACAAAGATGGCTGACACTGTAAAGGTCCGGTTCGAGCCGAAGATGATGATCGACGGCAAGCTGGTCGACGGCCAGGCCGGCACCTTCACGAACATCAACCCGGCAACCGAGGAGTCACTCGGCGAAGTCGCCGACGCATCGAAGGAGGACATGCACCGGGCCATCGACGCCGCCCGGCGCGCCTTCGACGAGACCGACTGGTCGACCAACCGTGAGCTGCGCAAGCGCTGCCTGTTGCAGTTACACGACGCGATCGAAGCCGAGAAGGAAGAACTGCGCGAGGAGCTCATCCTCGAAGTCGGCTCGCCCCGGGCGATCACCTTCGGGCCCCAGCTGGACGCCCCGCTGGCCGACGGGCTGCGCTACCCCGCCAGGTTGATCGATGCGTACGCCTGGGAAACCGACCTGGGCGACCAGGTGATCAGCCTTACCGGCACGCTGACCACCCGCAAGGTCTGGCGCGAACCGGTGGGAGTGGTCGGCGCGATCGTGCCGTGGAACTTCCCGTTCGAAGTCACCATCAACAAGCTCGGCCAGGCGCTGGGCACCGGCAACACCGTGGTACTCAAACCGGCGCCCAACACCCCGTTCAATGCGACCCGGCTGGGCCGGCTGATCGCCGAGAAGACCGACATCCCGGCTGGCGTCGTCAACGTCGTCACCGCATCGGATCACTTTGTCGGCGAGGAACTCACGCTGTCGCCCAAGGTCGACCTGATCTCGTTCACCGGCTCGACGGTCGTCGGCAAGCGGATTATGGAAAAGGGCGCGGCGACCATGAAGCGGCTGTTTCTGGAGCTAGGCGGCAAGTCCGCCACGATCGTTCTCGAAGACGCCGACTTCGGCTTGGCGTGCGCGATCGGCATCGCGCCGTGTATGCACGCCGGGCAGGGCTGCGCGAATCCCACCCGGATGCTGTTGCCGCGGTCCCGCTACGAGGAGGGTGTGGCGATCCTCAAGAGCATCTACGAGAACGTGATGCCGGGTGACCCGCAGGATCCCGGAACGTTGTGCGGTCCGGTGATCTCGGAGAAGCAGCACGAACGGGTCACGGGCTACATCAAGAAGGGCGTCGAAGAGGGCGCCACGGCGCTGGTTGGCGGCCCGGACGCGCCGACCGGCTTCGACAAGGGATACTTTGTCAGGCCAACACTTTTCACCGACGTCGACAACTCGATGACTATCGCGCAGGAAGAGATCTTCGGCCCGGTGCTGTGCGTCATCCCCTTCGACGACGAGGAAGACGCCATCCGGATCGCCAACGACAGCCCCTACGGATTGGCCGGCAACGTGATGTCGGGTTCCCTGGAGCATTCGCTGGTGGTCGCCCGTCGGTTGCGGGCCGGCTTTGTCGGCGTCAACGGTGGTGCTCCGTACGGCGCTGACACACCGTTCGGCGGGTACAAGGCGAGTGGTGTGGGCCGCCAGAACGGTATTGCCGGGTTCGACCAGTACACCGAGATCAAGTCCGTGGGGTATCCCGCCGGGTAGCGACGCCGCGTGCAATAACCCAGTCGGTGCCGGCGCTCAGCTACGTTGTTTCCGTGACCAAGGCGCGTTGGCGGCGTGATCGCCATACTGCCGGTAGTGGTTCGGCCACCGGATCCGGGCAAGCGCAGCGCACGACCGCGCGCAGGTTGTCGATGCGCTACGCGGCCGGTCTCGCGGGCGCCCACCTGCTGGCGGTCGCCGATGCATCCGCGATCGTGATACCGCTACGCGGCCAAATAGCCAGTGGAGCGTATGCATACTTCGGCGGAAAGAACCTCATACTTGCGGTGACCCTTGTCGTGTTGGGAACCGTCGCCGTCGCGGTTGGCGGCGCCATGAACCTGGCACCAGTACTGCGGTGGTTCGTTCGCGGGCAGCAACCGAACCCAGCTCAACGACTGGCAGCAACGAGAATCGTTAGGCGACAATCGCAGATCTTGGCTGCTGCCTGGGCCGTAAGTGGCGTGATCTTCCTCGCGCTGAACCTTGATGGCGGTGCGACGCTGGCGGTCGCAAGTCTCCTGGCGATTGTCTTCGGCGGAAGTGCCGCAGCGAGCCTAAGCCTTCTGCTCACGCAGCCCTCGCTTCGCCCGATTCTGGTCGCCGCGACCCAAGGCTCTGGAGGTGTTGTGATAGCGCCACGCGTGCTTACTCGACTTGTGGGCATGTGGTTGATGGGCTGTGGGTTGCCCTGCGCGGCGATCGTGGCTTTGATCGTCATTCGTTCGAACGGTTGGATCGTCCAGAAGACGGCGTCGGTGGAGATGCCCATCCTGGTGGTCACGCTTGCCGCTGTGCTACTGGGACTCCCCACGATGATCCTGACGTCCCGGTCGATTGCGGACCCGGTGCGAGAGGTCGTCGACGCGATGGCACAGGTCGAACAGGGCCGAATCGACACCTTCGTCGGAGTCTACGAGCGCTCTGAAATCGGGCGTCTGCAAAGCGGATTCAATCGGATGGTCGCTGGGATCGCCGAACGCGACCGACTACGAGATCTGTTCGGCCGTCACGTCGGGGCGGATGTGGCCAGCCGCGCCATCGAAGAGGGCACTTCGCTGTCGGGCGATGTAACCGAGGCGGCAATCCTTTTCATCGACCTGGTGGGCTCGACGACGTTGGCGGCCAGCCGGTCGCCGCAAGAGGTCGCTGAGGTGCTCAACGACTTTTTCCAGATTGTCGTCAGCGCCGTCGACGAGCGGAATGGCTTAATCAACAAGTTCCAAGGAGACGCCGCGCTGGCGGTCTTTGGGGCGCCGCTGCCTACGGCTGGAGCGGCGTCGGCGGCGTTGGCCACCGCTCGTAGCCTGCGCAGCCAACTGCGTCGGCTACCCGTGGTCGACTTCGGGATAGGCGTTTCGGCCGGGCCCGTGTTCGCCGGCAACATTGGCGCCGAAAACCGCTATGAATACACCGTCGTCGGCGACGCGGTCAACGAGGCCGCGCGGCTGGCCGATTTCGCCAAAACGTTGGACCGGCGGATCGGGTGTTCAGCCGCTGCGATAGATCGTGTCGATGCGGCGGAGCGCCGACACTGGGTGTCAAGCGGCGAGACCGTCCTGCGGGGCCGCTCCGAAGCCACTCGCATTTGGACACCGTCGGTTGAGCACTAGGCGAGATCGCCGCTTGCGGGCTTGGCTACGGCGCAAGGTCTTTGAGTATCTCGTCGGCGATGACAAGCGGAGCAAAGTGACCGGTCGACGAAATCACCCTGAGTTTGCGGTTGGGCAGCATGCCTTCCAAACGACGGGCATGACCCATCGGCAACCACTTGTCGTCTTCTCCTTGCCAGATGGTTACCGGCTGGCGGACCTCGCCAGGGGCGAAACCCCATGAGCCGTAATAGCGGCGGTACTCGTCAACCATTCCGCTCACGCCGCCGCGGGTGGCTTCCCGAATCGCGGTCCTCAGCGTCGGAAGAGCTAGCTTTAAGGCCGTTCGATCTGTGCTGCTCGTGGCCCCGCGGACGGCCTCCCAGGCGAGATAGCGGTCAGGTGCCCATCGGGCCAACCAGAACAATGCTGCTGCAACGCGGGGCGCCAGATGGGCGGTGGGGATGACTACGCGGTCAGCCCACAAGCCCAATTCGAAGATGTGACCGGCGCGCTCAAGTGGAGCCATGCCCGCGACGGTCGCGACCGCGCGCACACGATTTGGCATTGCCGCTGCGCACGCCAGTGCATACGGGCCCCCGCCCGACCACCCGGCGACCGCGAATTCACTCAGGTGAAGCAGATCAACGACTTGCTCGACAATGCGCGGCCACTCGGCGACAGAGGTCATGCGCCACGGGTCGCTGTATCCGATGCCGGGTCGGTCAATCGAGATAATGTCGGCGCCGCAGCAACGGCCGGCAACGTCCATCACCTTGGCGTCCAGACCGCAAATCAGTCCACCGTGGTTCCACACCAAGGGCCATCCGCCTGCAGACCCGAACCGCCACACACCTACCTGACGCCCGGCGACGGAGAGCAGCTTCAACGGTGAGCCCCGATCATCACTCGGCGGGATCAACTGACGCGTCTCCTTCGCTAACCCCCGGCGGAAGCACGCGCATCGATATGCGGCAGCGAGAGTCCGCGATTATTATTGAACCAAATATCTGGTCCGGACTAAAGTACCTTTCGGACTTTGATACGGCCACCCACAATGTGGAAGGGGCAGTGGTGAAGGTGGACCATCAATTTATCTTCGCCGCTGTCGCAGAACAGCGACATCAGATAGCGAGTCTGCTCGACGGCCTCGATAATTCGCAGCTGGCAGCGCCGACCTTGTGTCTCGGTTGGGACGTCAGGACGGTGGCTGCGCACGTAGTCAGCACCGTGGAAGACGGGACCGCGGGGTTTCCGCGGCTGGCGGTTCGCCGGGGTAGCCTGGCCCGCGCGATTGATGAGCTGGCGCGACGCAGAGCCCAGTTGCCGACGGCTGAGCTCGTTGCCAGTCTCCGTCGATGCGCCGACCACCCGGTCAGTCCGCCGCTGTTCGGGCCACTCGGCCCGCTCGCCGACATTTTGGTGCATGGCGGTGACATTAGGATTCCGCTCGGTCTGCCCTTTGAGCCGGATGCGCAGCTAGCGGCGCGGGCGATGGATTTCCTGACCGGCCGGTGGCCGATTGGCTTCGTGCCGCTGGGCCGACTCCGCGGCATTCGCCTATCCGCCACTGACATCAGCCGGACATGGCGTGCGGGAGCCGATATCCGTGGCCCAGTCGCCGCCCTGATGATGAGCGTCTGTGGCCGCTCCGCGTTACTCGGCGTGCTCGACGGCCCGGGGTTACCGCTGTTACGTCACCGGCTGTCTGACTGATAACGAGCAAGTAGTGCGCGCGGCGCCCCGCACGCCTTTGACCTAATTTTTGTTCAGCCGTAGACTACGTCTAGGGTTTTGTCCGCGGCCCACACCGCAACTTGGAAAGATATGACAGCAAACGACATTGGAAACGAAGATTTCGGCAACTGGGACCCTGGCCTGACGGAACGACTGGTCACTGCTGCAGCACCGTTAGCGAAGGGTTGGTTTCGCCCCGAAGTGCGGGGCCTCGAGTCACTCCCGCGCACCGGTGGGGCACTGGTGGTTTCCAACCATTCTGGTGGCATGCTCACTCCTGATGTGCTGATCTTCGCCTCGGCGTTCTACAACGCTTTTGGCTACCAGCGCCCGCTATACACGCTCGGTCACGACGGGTTGTTCCTCGGGCCGTTGTCTGATTGGATGACCCGCGTCGGAGTTATCCACGCCAGCGGAAAGAACGCCGCCGCCGCATTGCGGTCGGGCGGTGTTGTTCTGACATTCCCCGGGGGACTCTACGACGCGTACAGGCCGACCCTGGCTCAGAACGTTGTCGACTTCAATGGTCGCGTCGGCTATGTCAGGACTGCGATCGATGCCGGGGTGCCGATCGTGCCGACGGTGTCGATCGGTGGCCAAGAGAGCCAGCTGTTTCTGAATCGGGGGACCTGGCTGGCAAAACGATTGGGCCTCAAGCGGCTGCGCTCCGATATTTTGCCGGTGACCATAGGTTTTCCGTTCGGGCTGAGCATGCTCGTGCCGGTTAACGTACCGTTGCCGACGAAAATCGTCACCGAGGTGTTGGAACCAATCGACCCCTTCGCGCTGTTCGGCGAGAACCCCGACGTCGACCAGGTTGATGCTCACGTTCGATCGGTGATGCAGACCGCGCTCGATGGGTTAGCCCGGCAGCGACGGCTTCCGTTGCTTGGCTAACAGTTGCCCCGCTAGATGCTAAACGGCGCTGGCTCGGGGCATCGCCGTAGGAACTTCGATCAGCGTGTCGGAAAGTCCTGACGCACTGCGTATTTCAGAGAAAGAGTGGAACATCGCGTCGGTCACCTCGTGGGTGTCATCGAGTGTGCGATCATCCGCGATCACCGAGATGTTGAGCTGGTCGACGTAGCTCCACACCGTGATGTTGATGCCACATCCGGGCGGCAGTGGACCAGCCGAATAGATCTCGCTGATCGGCGCGCCGGCGAAGTTGCCGCGCTCGCGTGGGCCTGCCACGTTGGAGATCGGAAGATTGAAGAGCCTGTTGCGGCCGCTCCTTTTCGACAACCATCTCAACGCAGGGGGAGCCGTAATGGGCGGCAGATACGCAACTAGCCTGCCGTACGTCTCTGGGCCGAGTAGTTCGAAGTCTTCTTTTGCGAAGGCGTTGGCCAGCGAGGTCAGCCGGACCCGCTCCACCGGATCGTCGATATGCACCGGCATGGACACAGCCATTCCACTCAGTTCGTTGCCGGTGATCCGGTCCGGTGACTTGTTGGTACTGGCCAAGATTGACGCGATGAGCGGACGATCGGCCCTACCGTCGTAACGGAGCAGTAGTTCCCGTAATGCTCCTGCCGCTATCGCCAGTACGACGACGTTGACGGTGATCTGTAGGTGCTTGGCGGTCTCTTTTATCTGGGGGAGCGAGAGGGTCGCGGTCGCCAATCTCCTCGCCGGCGAGACGATGTGATTGATGAACGTCGGCGGCGCCTGCAAGGGTCCAGCCAGGTCTGGTTGCTCGACGCGTTGCCGTGAACGCCGCCTCATCCGCCGAAAACCCGAAACTGCGTCCTTAATTACTCCTGGCAGTCCCGCGATTTGCTGCGCGTGGTCACGCCCGGCTGCCCGCAGCAGTTCGGCCCTCGGCGGCGGTATGTAATTGGTGACGCTCGTGCAGCCAACCTGCAGGGGTTCTTTCGGATCCATCGCGCGGGTAAGCAGATTCGCCGATGCCACCCCGTCGGCCAAGGCATGATGGATCTTGCCGATGAGTGCGAACTTCTGATCCGCCATGCCTTCGGCAAAGTGAAACTCCCATAACGGACGGCCGCGGTCCAGCGGGCTGCTGGCAATTTGTCCGACGATCTGGTCGAGCTCTCGCCGTCCCCCGGGGGCCGGTACTTGCACGCGCCGCAGGTGGTAGTTGGGGTCAACGTCGCAGTTCTCCAGCCACATCGGGTGATGCAGCCGCCACGGAATGTCGACCAGCTGGTAGCGCAACGGGTCGAGCAGATGGAGCCGTTCGCAGAACGTGCGCCGGAACAACTCGAAAGTGAACTCGCCGGGGTAGCGTGCGGTGTCGACGACCGCAACCTTCAATGTGTGGGTGTGTAGGTTCGGCGTCTCGCTATATAGCAGCAGCGCATCCATGCCGTTGAGCCGCTTCACCGCACACCCCGTCCGTCCGTTCCGTCACTTTAGTCGGGTGGCAGCGACATGCGAGCATTATGGCAACGCTCATTCGGCCCAGTCCGCGGCAACTCATGCCGTATGGCTTACAGTTGTCGGGTCGGTCGGGCGTGAACGTCCGAATATTGATGTCACCCGGAGGGGGCAAGTATCGCGATGTCCATTCCCCGATACCCGGGCGACATCACCCGCGAGTGGCTCTCGGCAGTACTGAGCAGTGACGACACCCCGGTAAGGGTCTCCGACGTGGACGTGGTCGCTATCGGTACCGGACAGACCGGGGCGACTTATCGGGTGTCGGTCGGCTACGCGGGCGATTCGGGCGGGTTGCCGAACACCTTCGTGATCAAACTGCCCGCTCAGGACGACACTGTGCGCGACCGGGTGGTCATCGGCTACCGCAGTGAATGCGCCTTCTACGACGCGGTCGCCGACCGGGTGCGGGTGCCGACGCCGCCGTGCTTCTACTGCGAGATCAGCGACGACGCGCTTGACTATGCGCTGCTGCTGGCCGATCAGGCGCCCGCGACGCAAGGCGATCAAATCGCGGGCTGCGGTGAGCCGGAGGCGCGGCTGGCCGTCACGGCGTTGGCCGGCCTGCACGGTCCCAGTTGGTGCGATCCGGTCTGGCTGGATTTCCCGGGGATCGCCTTCGCCCGACCTGATGAAGCATCGGCCAAAGGTCTCGGCGATGTCGCGCGGATGAGCGCCGAGATCACCCTGGACAAGCTCGGCGACCGCATGAGTGCAGCCGACCGAGAAACCTTCACCGCGGCAATGGGTTTAGTGACACCCTGGCTGCTTGCCGAGCAGGACCGGTTCGCTCTACTGCACGGTGACTACCGCCTCGACAACATGCTGTTCTATCCCGATGCCACCAGCGTCACCGTGGTGGATTGGCAGACGCTCGGGGTCGGGCTGCCCGCACGCGATTTGGCCTACTTCACCGCGACCAGCCTCAAGCCGGAACTGCGCTCAGCGATCGAGAACGACCTTGTCGACGACTACCACCGGGCGCTCTCCGGCTACGGTGTCACCGGCTACGACCGCGAAACGTGTTGGCGTGATTATCGACTGGGGATGCCGCAGGCACTACTGATCTCGGCTCTGGGATTCGCGTTCGCCACCGCCACCGACCGCGGTGACGACATGGTGCTCACCATGTTGGCTCGCGGCTGCCAGGCGATCCGCGACCTCGGCACATTAGATCTCGTCGGCCAGGATGCGTCAGGCGAAGCGACGACGTCATAAAAGCGAATCAGTATTGCGTGGAGCCCTGATCGACGGAAATCGCTGCGGCGGTGACGTTTCGCGATTCGTCGCTGGCCAGCCAGCACACCGCGTCGGCGATGTCTTCGGGCTGGGCCACCCAGTTCGGCAGAAACGGTGTAAGCACATTCGCTAACTGCGGATAGGTTTCGGTGGCCCTGGCGACCGCGGCGACCATGTCGCCGCTTCCCATCGCAGTGTTGACCGGACCGGGGTGCACGCTGTTGACCCGGATCGAATGCCTGCCCAGTTCGGCGGCGAACGCGCGGGCCATCCCGGTCACTGCATGCTTGCTGGCGGTGTAGTGCACCATGAACGGCTGCATCTTGATGCCGGCTGCCGAGCTGATCAAGATGATGGACCCGCCGCGACCGCCGTCGATGATCTTCTGCGCGCCGGCCATCACCGTATTCCAGGTTCCCGTCACGTTGACGTCCATCACATCGCGAAACGATTCGGGTGTGATCTCGTTCCAAGTCTGCGGAGCCGAGATGCCGGCGTTGGCGACGATGATGTCCAGCCGCCCGAGCGCAGCCACGCCGTCGTCCACCACCTCACACAGCCCGTCGAAGTCGCGAATGTCGATCGCTGACACCACAATTCGACGGTCGAGGGCTTCGACGAGCCGAGCGGTTTCGGCGAGGTCTTCCGGTGTCGCCGAATCGTAGGGCACGCAGGACGGAAGCTTGCCCGCAATGTCTACGGCAATGATGTCGGCGCCCTCGCTGGCCATCCGAACGGCGTGGGCGCGGCCCTGGCCGCGTGCCGCTCCGGTGATGAATGCCACCTTGCCGGCGAGCCGACCGCTCATGTGCGCTCCATATCGTAAACGTCACTGTAACGCGAACGATAATACGTCACTGCTTGCCCTGCGCCGCCTTGACCAGGTTGGAACCAATGATCAGCCGCTGAATCTCGCTGGTGCCTTCGTAGAGCCGCAACAGCCGGACGTCGCGATAAATGCGTTCCACCGGCACCTCGCGCATGTATCCGCTTCCGCCGTGAATCTGCACGGCGAGATCGGCGACCTTACCGGCCATTTCGGTGCAGAACACCTTCGCCGCCGACGGCGCGATTCGCCGGTCCTCGTCAGTGATCCACAGCCGGGCCGCGTCACGGACCAGGGCGCGGCCGGCCATCACCCCGGTCTGCTGGTCGGCCAGCATCGCCTGCACGAGCTGGAAGTTCCCGATCGGGGTACCGCCCTGCGTGGCGGTGGCCGCGTACGCCACGGATTCGTCGAGTGCCCGCTGCGCGGCGCCCACGGCTAACGCGGCGATGTGGATGCGGCCCCGTGCCAGGGATGTCATCGCTGCTCGGTAGCCGATGTCCTCACTGCCGCCGACCAGCGCGCCGGCCGGAACGCGCACATCGGTGAAGCGGACGTCGGCGGTCCAGGCACCTTCCTGTCCCATCTTGGCGTCCTTGGTCCCGACCTCCACACCGGCCGCGTCGGCGGGAACCAGGAATACCGCGATGCCCGGTCCGGCGTCGTCGGCGGGGCGGGTCCGGGCGAAGACGACGAACAGGTCCGCGACCGGTGCATTGGTGATGAACCGCTTCTCGCCGGAAATCACCCAATCGCCGTCCGCGCCGTCGCGAACGGCCTTGGTACGCAACCCTGCCGGGTTCGACCCCGCCCCGGGCTCGGTCAGCGCGAACGAGGCGACTTTTCCGGTCGCCAGCCCCTCCAGCCAGTCGGCCTTCTGCTCGTCGGTGCCGAATCCCACGAGGACTTGACCGGCGATGCCGTTGTTGGTGCCGAACATCGACCGAAGCGCCAGCGAGGTGTAGCCCAACTCCATCGCCAGCTCGACGTCCTGGGTGATATCGAGCCCGAGTCCGCCCCATTCCTGGGGGATGGCGTAGCCGAACAAGCCCATGTCCTTGGCCTGGTTCCGCAGATCATCGGGCACCCGGTCGGTGGCCAGAATTTCCAGCTCCCGCGGGACGACGACGGTACGAACGAACTGCCGGGTCTGCGCGAGGATCTGCTGAAAGTCGTCGTCGTCGACGACCGCAGGAGACATTGAATCAACGCTCCTTTCGGGCAATGGGATGGCGGCTAACTGGCGCGATCATATATGAAATATGATGTGCGATGATGTCCCGGGGTTCGGGGTCCACACAGAGGACGGTGATCAGGGTGTCGTTGTTGACCGGTCAGACCGCAGTCATCACCGGTGGCGCTCAAGGATTGGGTTTCGCCATCGCGCAGCGGTTCGTTGCCGAAGGGGCACGGGTCGTGCTCGGTGACGTGAATCTCGAAGCGACCGAGGTCGCCGCGAAGCAGCTCGGTGGTGCGGACAGGGCCGCGGCGGTGCGTTGCGATGTGACTTCCGCTGATGACGTCGACGCGCTGGTCGCCGCTGCCGTCGACCGGTTCGGCGGGCTGGACATCATGGTCAACAACGCCGGCATCACCCGCGACGCGACGATGCGCAAGATGACCGAAGAGCAATTCGATGAGGTCATCGCCGTGCATCTGAAGGGGACCTGGAATGGGCTTCGCAAGGCCGCGGCGATCATGCGGGAGAACAAGCGCGGGGCGATCGTGAACATGTCGTCGATCTCCGGGAAGGTCGGCATGGTCGGCCAGACCAACTATTCGGCGGCCAAGGCCGGCATCGTCGGCATGACCAAGGCGGCATCAAAGGAACTCGCCCACCTCGGTGTTCGGGTCAACGCGATCCAGCCCGGGCTGATCAGGTCGGCGATGACCGAGGCCATGCCGCAACGGATCTGGGACGAGAAGCTCGCCGAGATACCGATGGGACGAGCCGGCGAGCCCGAAGAGGTCGCTAAGGTCGCACTGTTCCTCGCGAGCGATCTGTCGTCATACATGACCGGAACCGTCCTCGAGGTGACCGGCGGAAGGCACCTGTGAGCACGCGCGAAGCCGTGATCTGCGAACCGGTCCGGACACCGATCGGCCGCTACGGGGGAATGTTCAAGTCGCAGACCGCCGTCGACCTCGGCGTTGCGGCTCTCACCGGGCTGCTCGAACGGACGGGCATCCCAGCCGAATCGGTGCAGGATGTCATCCTCGGGCATTGCTACCCGAGCAGCGAGGCGCCTGCGATCGGGCGCGTCGTCGCACTCGATGCCGGCCTACCGGTCACGGTGCCCGGCATGCAGGTTGACCGCCGCTGCGGTTCGGGTCTGCAGGCCGTTATCCAGGCGTGCCTGCAGGTCGGCGCTGGCGACAACGATCTCGTCGTCGCCGGCGGTGCGGAAAGCATGAGCAACGTCGCCTTCTACTCCACCGATATGCGCTGGGGCGGTGCCCGTGGCGGTGTGCGGGTACACGACGGGCTGGCCCGCGGACGCAGCACCGCCGGCGGCCGGCACTATCCGGTGCCCGGCGGGATGTTGGAAACCGCGGAAAACCTGCGACGGCAGTACAACATCTCGCGGCAAGAGCAGGACGAACTCGCGGTGGCTTCGCACCAGCGGGCGGTGGCCGCGCAGAAGGACGGCATCCTGGCCGAAGAAATCATTCCGGTTACGGTGCGCAGCCGCCGGAGCGAGGAGCTGATCGACACCGACGAGCACCCGCGGGCCGACACCACGGTCGAATCGCTGAGCAAACTTAAACCCGTTCTGCTGGAACATGATCCAGAAGCAACCGTGACCGCGGGAAACGCCAGCGGACAAAACGATGCAGCGTCCATGTGTTTGGTGACGACACCGGAGAAGGCCGGCGAACTCGGACTAACGCCGCTGGTCCGGTTGGTGTCGTGGGGTGTCGCAGCCGTGCCGCCCAACGTGATGGGCATCGGCCCGGTACCCGCCACCGCGGTCGCGCTGGCCAAGGCGGGCTTGCAGTTGAGCGACATCGACCTCATCGAACTCAACGAGGCGTTCGCCGCGCAGGCTCTTGCGGTGATGCGGGAGTGGGGCTTCGGCGCTGGCGACCGGAAGCGGACGAACGTGCACGGCTCGGGAATATCGCTGGGACATCCGGTCGGCGCAACCGGCGGTCGGATGCTGGCCACGCTGGCCCGTGAGCTCAATCGACGGGACGCGCGCTACGGGCTGGAAACCATGTGCATCGGCGGGGGACAAGGCCTTGCCGCGGTCTTCGAACGGGTCGCGTCGCAGTGAACATGCCGTTGGCCGACCTCACCGTCGTCGAAGTGTCCAGCTTCGTCGCAGCACCGTTGTGCGGTATGACGTTGAGCCAACTGGGCGCCGAGGTGATACGCGTCGATCCGACTGGCGGCGCATCCGATGTTCGTCGCTGGCCATTGGCCGCAAGCGGGACGTCGATCTACTGGACGGGCTTGAACAAGGGAAAGCGTTCGGCTACCATCGATTTGCGCTCGCCGGAAGGACAAGAGCTGGTCCAGCGGCTGATCGTCGAGGGTGACGGTGTCGTGGTAACCAACGCGGCGGGCCTGTCCTGGTTGTCGTTCGAGCAGCTCGCCGCGATGCGCGCCGACGTGATCCATGTTCAACTGCTCGGCCGCCATGACGGTTCCACCGGCGTGGACTATACGGTCAACGCGGCGACCGGCTTTCCGTTGGTTACCGGGCCGGCGAACTACGCCGGCCCAATCAATCATGTGCTGCCGGCGTGGGATGTGTGTTGCGGCCTCTATGCCGCGCTCGCGGTCGTCGCCGCGGTGCGCCGCCGCGACCAGTCGAAAGTCGGCGCCAAAATCAGCATCGCGCTGGAAGATGTTGCGCTGGCTACCGCAGGCAACTTGGGATGGTTGACCGAGCCTCAGGTGAATGGCACCGAGCGCCAACGCCTGGGCAACGCGATCTACGGTCAGTACGGTCAAGACTTCACCAGTCGTGACGGCGTCGCGTTCATGGTCGTCACGCTGACGCGACGGCACTTCAACGACCTCGTCGAGGTTTCCGGAACCGGTGCAGCCGTCGCGGCGCTCGCGGAGTCGCTCGGCGCCGACTTCAGCGACGAAGGCGAACGCTATCGATACCGCGACGTGCTCAGCGGACTGTTCGCGACCTGGTTCGCCGAACACGTCGCCGAGGAGATCACCGAGGCGCTGTCGGCAACCAGCGTATTGTTCGAGCGCTACCGGACTTTCGCGCAAGTTGCCAAAGATGAACGGGTTACCGCGAATCCGCTGTTTTCTCGGCTGCACCAAGAGGGTCTTGGCGACTATCTTGCGCCGGCGATGCCGACGGTCTTCGACGATGGCTATCTCGCAAGCGAACCGGCGCCGAGACTCGGCGGCGACACTGCCGACGTGCTCACCGCGCGATTGGGGTTGAGCGCAGCCGACGTCACCCGACTGACCAGTGCGAAAACGATCGGCTGCTGACGAAGGAGATGGGCGCCGCATGACCAAACTCGCCGAGACGACCGGCCTCACCGAATTCCAAGCCGAGATCATCGCCACGGTACGGCAATTCGTCGAGAAGGAAGTCATTCCCAACGCGCCGGAACTCGAACGCACCGACACGTATCCGCAAGCCATCGTCGATCAAATGCGGGAGATGGGCCTATTCGGCCTGATGATCCCGCAAGAATATGGCGGCGTGGGAGAGTCGCTGCTGACCTACGCCTTGTGTATCGAAGAATTGGCCCGCGGCTGGATGAGCATCTCGGGGGTGCTCAATACCCACTTCATCGTCGCCTACATGCTCCGTCAGTACGGCACCGACGCGCAGAAGCAGCGCCTGTTGCCGCGCATGGCAATCGGCGAGATTCGCGGCGCGTTCTCCATGTCCGAGCCGGAGTTGGGCTCCGACGTCGCCGCGATCCGCACCCGCGCAACACTCAACGCTGACGGCAACTACACCATCAACGGCCAGAAGATGTGGCTGACCAATGGCGCCAGCTCCACCTTGGTAGCTGCGTTGATTCGCACCGACGAGGGCGCGCAATCACCGCACCGCAATCTGACCGCATTCCTTATCGAGAAGCCGGCCGGCTTCGGCGAGGTGGCGCCCGGTCTGCTGATACCCGGGAAGATCGACAAGTTGGGCTACAAGGGCATTGACACCACGGAGCTCATCTTCGACGGATACGTCGCCAGTGCCGACGACATCTTGGGCGGTACCCCGGGGCAGGGTTTCTACCAGATGATGGACGGTATCGAGGTCGGACGGGTCAACGTATCGGCCAGGGCCTGTGGAGTGGCCGTCCGCGCGTTCGAGCTCGCCGTGCGCTACGCCCAGCAGCGCCATACCTTCGGCAAGCCGATCGCCGAACATCAGGCGATCGCATTTCAAATCGCGGAAATGGCAACCAAAGTCGAGGCTGCACATCTGATGATGGTCAATGCCGCCCGGTTGAAGGATTCCGGCGAGCGTAACGACGTCGCCGCGGGCATGGCAAAATACCTCGCCAGCGAATTCTGCTCAGAGGTCACCCAGCAGAGCTTCCGCATCCACGGCGGCTATGGGTACTCCAAGGAGTATGAAATCGAGCGGCTGATGCGCGACGCCCCGTTTCTGCTCATCGGCGAGGGCACCAGCGAGATACAGAAGTCGATCATCAGCAAGCGGCTGCTTGCCGAGTATCGGATTTGACCGTGAGCGTCCCCGATTTCGTTACCCGTCCGCAGCTCTCGGAAGACGTTGCGCGCTTTGTGCGTAGGCGAATCTTCGATGGGACCTACTCGGCGGGCGAGTACGTGCGCCTGGACCAGTTGGCTGCGGAGTTAGGGATCAGCGTCACGCCGGTGCGGGAGGCTCTGTTCGAGCTCCGCGCCGAGGGGCTGCTTGCTCAGCAGCCGCGCCGTGGGTTCGTGGTGCTGCCGGTGACTGGACGCGACCTCACTGATGTGGCCAACGTGCAGGCGCACGTGGGCGGCGAGCTCGCCGCGCGGGCCGCGATCAACATTGGCGACGACCAGCTGCGCGAGCTCAAGACGATCCAGGCTGAGCTGGAGGAAGCCTATGCCGGCGGCGACGACGAACGAACAGTTCGGCTCAATCACGAGTTCCACCGGGCCATCAACGTCGCCGCTGAGTCGCCGAAACTGGCTCAGGTGATGTCGCAGATCACCCGCTACGCACCGGAATCCGTGTTTCCCACCATCGCCGGCTGGCCACACCAATCGATAAAAGACCATCGCCGGGTTTTGGCGGCGCTGACCAAACATGATAGCGAGCTTGCCCGCAAAGCCATGTCGGAGCACCTGGCCGCCGGCGCGGCTCCGCTGATTAACCACCTCATCGAGCATGGCGTGGTCGAAACGGGTGACGGTTCGTCCAGGGGACGCCGCAGCTAGGGTCAACGGTCGTTGGTGGGCCAGTCCTGCTGTGTGCGGCGGTGACCGGTGTTGGCTGATTGCACGACGTCTTCGAGCAAATGGGTCAACCGCACTGCGTGTTCGTAATCGGGGGTGGTGTGTCCACCGGAGGAGATGTCGCGGGCCAGCGCGCGATACATCGCCGCCACGTTGACCGCAGCGGCCGGCAGCGTGTCGGGCGGCTCGTCGACGTGTTGACGCTCACCGTTGAGGTTGACGGTAAGCCGACCCGCCTGGAAACCGTATGCGTGACCGCCCGCCAACAGCAAACCCCCTTCGGTACCAATGACTTCGAAGGTGAACGGTGTGTCGGGTGCTCTGTCGCCGGCGACTTCGACGGTCAGGGCGCAGCCGCTGATCATCCGAGCCTGTACCAGCAGGTGATCAGGTGCAGTGCGTTGGATCTGCTCGCCGGTGTCGGTGAGCGTGACCGTCGGGTGCTGCAGGGTGGTAAGGGCATCGAGGCTGTCGATTCCGCCGAGCACCAGGATCGCCAGGTCCAGTGTGTGACCTCCCAGGATCGTGATTACGTTGGCGCCGCTCTCGGTCCTGTTGAGATAGGTTTGTGCCGCCGGTAGGCGCGGCGCGAAGCCGGCGGTGCTTGAGTAGATCCGGGCGGTCAACGGCCGCCCGATCGCGCCCGCGGCAATCAGCTCAGCCGCACGCCGCGCGGCCGGATTCATGTGGGCCTGTAGGCCGATCGCCACATGGACTGCGCGGGACCGCGCGGTAGCAGCCATCTCGGCGGCTTCCGCGCCGTCACGTCCGAGCGGCCACTCGCAATAAATGTGCTTTTCCGCCGCGAGCGCCGCAAGAACCAGGTCGCGGTGATACGGCACCCTGACGCATACCGACACGAGGTCGATGTCGGACGCGGTGATCAGGGCGAGGGGATCGTCGTAGGCCGCGTCGACCCCGAACGCTTCCGCCGCGGCATCGGCGCTGGCCCTGCTGGTGGTCGCCACCGCCGCCAGCTGCACATCCTCCAGGCTGCGCAGCGCGGGGATGTGGGAATCCTTGGCCCAGCTGCGATTTGGGTTGGCGCCGATGATACCGACGCGCAGCGGCCCTGTCATGCCATCCCAAGCTCGAGGTGGTGGGCGGGGCAGGTGACGTTGCGGCGTGCGGCGATCTGCTTGGCGGTAACCATCATCCGATTGTCCGTTATACGCCGGGCGACTCTAGCGCTGCCAGCCGCATCCGCTTGGTCAAGGCGGCCACAGATGCGAGCGTGGTGTACGCCTCGAGCATCGGTTCCTCGGCGCGGGCCCGCGGCTCGATCTGGAAGCAGTGGTCCATCACGCTGAACTCGGCGAAACCGGCCTCCTCGGCGGTCTCCGCAGCCGCGGCGAGCGTGTCTGCGATCCGCTGAGAATTACCCGGAGCCGAGAAGTTCCAATAGTGAAGACCCAGGTCCATTGGTCACCGTCCCTTGTGATCACGCCACGCATTGCGCTACAGCAGTCCGAGTAGCTGCAGGTCGGTGATGTATTTGACGATGAGCTCGGCCGTAATGTGTGGGATGTCTTTGTCCGGGCCGACTTTCGCCTCCTGCACCGCGGCGCGGAATCGTTCGGTCGATGCCAGCGCTCCGCGTAGCGGCTTCTCGGGGTGCTGATAGTAGTGCAGCAGTGGCAGCACCGAATGCTGGCGCCGGCGTTCAGGCAGCGCGCGCATCGCGGTCTCGAACCGCTGCAGCCAGTCGTTGTAGTCGTCGATCCGCTGGATCGGGTAGCCGGCCGCGTGGAGCCAGTCGACGAATTGGTCGAACCCGATGCCGTCGTCGTAGGGGTTGAGTACGTGGTAGGTCTGATATCCGTTCTCCATTCCTGCGCCTAGGGTGGCGATTGCCTCGGCGATGAAATCCACCGGCAGCCCGTCGTAGTGAGCCCGCTGGCGATTTCCGTTGGCGTCGAGCTCATAGAAGGAGCCAGGCGCGATCCCGGTCGCGACCACGGAAAGCATCGTCCGGGTGAACACGTCGGGCACGTTGAGCTGACCGGCGTAGCGGGTGTCGGCCAGGATCATGTCGCAGCGGAACACCGCCACCGGCAGCCCGCACTTGTCGTGGGCTTCGCGCAGCAGCACCTCGGCGGCCCACTTGCTGTTGTTGTAGCCGTTGGCATAGCTGTCATTGATGGGACGCGACGGGCTCAGCAGCCGCACGTCGGCGTCTTCCTCGTGGAAGGGCGGCACGGCGAGCATGGGCACGCCGACGGTCGACACGTAGGTGTAGGGCTTGAGTTTGGTGGTGAGCGCGATGCGGATCAGCTCGGCAGTGCCAACGACGTTGGGGCCGAACAGCTCGCTGTAGGGTAGGACGTGGTTGACCAGGGCCGCGGGGTCGACGATCAGGTCGACGGTGTCGGCCAGCCGCTGCCAGGTCTGCTGATCCAGCCCGAGGTTGGCTTGCCCCTTGTCACCGACGATCACCTCGAGGTGCTCACCGGCCAGATGCCGGAAGTGCGCCAGCAGCGCCGGATCGCCACTGTCGAACGTCTTATCAAGACGCCGCCGCGCTTCCTCCTCGGACTTGGCCCGCACCAGGCAAATCAACTTGCCACCGACGGGTGCAAGCCGTTCCAGCCATTCCAGGGCCAAGAAGCGCCCCAGGAAGCCGGTCGCGCCGGTCAACAGCACGGTGCGCACCTGCCCGCTCTTGCTCGGCAGCGTCGTGGTGGTGAGCGTCGTGGCGTCGATGAACTTGTCCAACTTGACATCCCGGGCGTGCACCTCACTGACGTCACGGCCGTGCACGGACGCGAACGTCGGCCGTTTCACCCCGGGCTGCCGCTGGGTCTGGATGTAGTCGGCGATCACCTGCAGGTCGGTCGCGGGGCTGATGATGACGCCCACGGGCACGTCGATGTCGAAAATCTCGTGCAAAAGGTTGGCAAACGTCAACGCCGACAACGAGTCTCCACCCAGGTCGCTGAAGTGCGCATCGGGACGAAGGTCGCCGACTGAAGCGCCCAGCAGCGCGGCCGCGGCCCGGCTGATCGTTTCCAGCACCGGCCGGTTGGCGCCGTCGCGGCGCAGCTCAAGCAGGTCCTTGGCCTGACCCTCGGCGAGGTCGGCATACAGCTGTTCGAGCCGCTCGCCGTAGCGCTCTTTGAGTTTGGGCCGCGCCATCTTGCCGATTCCGGTGAGTAAGCCGTTCTCAGCGGTGAAAGGTGTTGTCTCGACGATGAAATCGCGCGGCACCTCATAGGACTGCAGGCCCGCTTTCTTCGCGACGTCTTGCAGCGACTGGCCGATCAGCGGCGTGAGCTCGTCGGCGTCGTGGCAGCGCAACATTGCCTCTTGGGTGGGCACGACCACCGCCAGCAGGAAGGGGCGGGCGCTGTTGCCGTAGATGTAGACCTGGCTCACCAGTGGGCTGTCACCGAGCACCGCCTCCACCTTCGAGACCGCCACGAACTCGCCCTGGGAAAGCTTGATCACATTGTTACGCCGATCGGTGAACTGGAAGCGGCCCGAGGCGATCTCGGTGAAGATGTCGCCGGTGCAGTAGTAGCCGTCCTCGTCGTAGACCCCGCCGGTGACCTCCGGGCGTTTGTAATAGCCGGCGAACATGTTCTGCGTCTTGACCAGCAGCTCACCTCTCGGGTAGGGCCGGTCGGTGTGGAAGTAGCCCAGCTCGGGCACGTCACCGAGCTTGTAGTCGATCACCGTCGGCCGTTGCACCTGGCCGTCGACCAGAATGGGCCCAGCCTCGGTCGGGCCGTAACCTTCCATCAGGTGCATGCCGAGAAACGCCTCGACCCATGCCCTCAACTCGGGTGAGATCGGCGCGGAGCTCGTCATTGCCGAGAGGACCCGTGGGCCGACCAATTTGTGGCACAGCTCGGCCATGACCTCGGCCTCTAGTGTCGCTTTGTCGGCACCGTCGCCAGATCGCCGGTTCAGCTCGCTTTGATACGCCTGGAAGAGCATTTCCCAGACACGCGGCACGGTGTTCAAGTCGGTCGGGTGCACCAGCGCGAGATCCTCCAGCAGCGTGGAGAGGTCGCTCCTGGCGGCGAAGTAGGCGGTGCCACCGCTGCCGAGAGCTCCGAACAGGATCAGCTGCCCTAAGCCGTGGCTCATCGGCAAGAAGGACAGGACGATCGAGGGCATCGTGTCCGGCCCGAAGCACCCACCCCACGACCGGTGCCAGAAGTTCGTCAGCAGGCGCTCGGGATACATTGCACCCTTGGGTGCCCCGGTGCTGCCGGAGGTGTAGATCAGTAACGCCAAGGGGTCCGGCTCGTCGGAAATGAACGGCGCCGCAGCGGGAAGGCGCTCACCGCGCGCGACCACATCGGCCAAGGTTTCCACGATCACTCCGCTGCCCGCGTTCGCCAACCGGTCACGAGCGGCCTGGACCGCCTCGCGCTGGTCGTCAACCTCGGGACGGTGGTCGAACACCACCAGACGGGTGGGGGTGTGGCCGGTCAGCGCCAGTTCGACCGCGTCCGAAAGGTGATCGATGCTCGCCGCGATGATGCTCGGCTCGGTCTCGGCGACAATGGACGCCAGCTGCGTTAGCGTCGCACTGGTCTGTAGCGGAACGGCGACCGCGCCCAGGCGAATCAGCGCCACATCGATGACGGTGTAGTCCACGCTGGTGAAACCCAATACGCAGACACGATCACCGGGCCGTATTGGCTTGTTGGTCCAGGAGCTGGCGATCGCGCCGGCCCGCTGCCACAACTCCCGGTAGGTGAGCATCTCGAACCGCGGCAGCAGCTCAGCTGTGGTGCGGCCGGTGTCGGGGTCTGTCACCAACTGCACCGCGCGCTGTCCAAGCGCGGGCCGGTTTGCGTAGCCGTCCATGACGGTCTGTACGAGTTGCGGCAGCCGCAGACCGGGCCGCTCAATCGCGGCCGATACCGCCTCGTCAGGGCGGGCAGCGGCGAATTGCGGGTCGCTGGCGTACAGCACCTGGATGCGGCGAGTCAGCCGCTCCTGTGCGATATCAGTGGACATTTTCCGAACCTCCTAAAGGTCGGGTCAGGTGGTCAGGGACGCCGGCGCCGGTTGAGATTGCGGGTTTTCGGCGACGTCGCGGGTCAGCTGCTCCAGCAGCGGCATAGCAACGCGCATCGCCAAGGCCAGCGTCGCCTGGTCGTCGGCGGACAGCCTGTCGAGCAGTTCGGCCATGCGCTCGTGCGCCGACTGGTGTAGCTCAGCCCGTAGTGCTCGTCCGGCGTCGGTGATAGCCACCAGCGTTGCGCGCGCGTCTTCGGGGTCGATGAGCCGAAGGACCAAGCCTTCTCGCTCCAAACGGCCGACCAGCTGCGTCATCGCGGGCTGAGCGATGCCGGTTGCCGTCGCCAGCGCCGTGAGCCGAGAAGGACCCTCCACAGCCAGCGCCGCCAACACATTTCTCGACGTGAGGCTGCTGCCCCGCGCTAGATGACGGATCATCACCGACGCCCCCACCCTGAGGGCTTCGGCGATGCCTCCTGCGATGTCTGAGCTGAGCTCTCTTTGCATAAGACAATTTATATCATAACAGTATGTTTTCTGCAAGACGCAGACTAGATGAGTCCTTGTTAATACTGGAGATACGGCGGGACGTATCTTAATTTAAATACTCATCATATGATAATCTGTAGTGTATGACGACAAGTTTCGGCCCCGGTCTGCTCGATCATCGACACGATCGCACTCAACGAACTGGCGGGATTAACGGCTTCTGCAGGTTGATGGCGTATGCGATATCGCACCGCAGCCGCATGTCATGGTGCGATGCCGGTGCTGTTGTGGCTGCTGGTAGCGGGGTGATTAGGCGCGCGGTTTGCCTCGGCCAGTAGCTCACGCAGCCGCCGGGCATCGACCTTGCCGGTCGGGCCACGTGGAATCGTGTCATCGGAGTCGACCAGCAGCCACATCGTCGGGACCTTGAACGAGCTGAGCAGCTTGCGGGCAGACCCGCGCAGCCGCTCGGCAGTGTTGGCCGCGGTGTCGCACACCACCGCCGCACCCACTTGATCTCCTTGCGCACCAGGTACATTGGTGACAAAGGCGTTAGCGACGCCCTCGATTTCCCGCAGTGCCTGCTCGACCTCGGTGGGATAGACGGTGGCGCCGTTGACTTTGAACATGTCGTCGGATCGGCCGTGGTAGAACAGAAAGCCGTCGTCGTCGAGTCGGCCGAGGTCACCGGTGGGATAAAACCCGTCGGTGGTGAACAGGTCTTCGCGGCTGCGCCGACATATCCCGCGTAGGGTGTGCGGTCCCCGAAGCTCGATCATCCCAATGCTTCCCGCCTGGACTGGCTCTCCGGTGTCGGGGTCGGTGATCCGGACGTCCATTCCGGCGAACGGCTTGCCGCAGCTGCCCCAGGCGGACTGCGGCATATCGGTGTCGGCGGGGTACCCGCAGTACGGCCCGAAAGCCTCGGTCATACCGAACAGGGTTGCCCGTGCACCGGGTTTCGCACGTTGCTCGGGTGGCAGCAGTGCTTCCAGACTGCCGGGGCGCAGCGCCGACAAGTCCGCCTCGGCGCGGCACGGGTGGCGGGCCAGGGCCTCAGCCTGATCGGGCCAGCCTCGGAACAGGGTCACCCGCTCACGCTCCAGCAGGCGCAGCGTGGTATCCGGGTGCGGGATTTCTTCGGTCACCAGGGTGGCACCGGCGACCAGTGCGGAGAGCACACCGCTGCCGAAGCCACCCACCCAGAAAAACGGCATCGGCAGATACAGGCGAGTGTCGGAATCGATGCAACGGCTGGCTAAACCGGATGCCACGGCGTCCAGCGCATCGCCGTGCGAGTGCACCACGCCTTTGGGCGAACCGCTGCTGCCGGACGTGAACATGACGGCCATCGGGTCGCTAGGTGTCACTGTCGCTGCCAGCGCGTCGACGATCCGGCTGGCGGGCTCGCTTGCGACGGTTCGCAATAACCGGTCGGCGGTCCAAACTTCTCGCAACGCGGGAAGCTGTTCGCGTCGCAATTCGTCGAGATACCGGTGGCCGCGGAATTCCTGCACACTGATCAGGAACTGCACCGAGGCGGTCCGCAATTGTGCCGCCAATTCTCGGGCCTGCAACAGCGTGCTCAAGGGAACCAGCACCGCGCCGATCCGGATGACTGCGATGGCGATCTGCACCCAGCGGACACCGTTGGGCATGATCAGCCCCACGCGGGTACCTTTGACGACGCCGACGTCGATGAGTGCAGCCGCCAAATCTTTTGTAGTGCAATCAAGTTCGTTGTAGCTCAGCCGGCACGACAGGTCGACGACCATCGGTTTGGTCCCATGCTCGGCGGCGCGCAACCTCACCACCTGGTCGATGGTGTCAGGCATCGAACACCCGCTTCAATTTCCGCACATCGACTTTGCCGCTGGCCAGTAGCGGAACCTCGGCGGCCGGAATGGCCGCGAACCGCTTGGGGATCTTGTATACCGAGAGCTCCGCCGCGAGCTTGCGCCGAAGCGTGGTTTCGTCGAACTGCGCGCCGTTTTCCAGCGTGACCACAGCGGCGACGATTTGCCCGCGCTCGGCGTCCGGGATGCCGACCACGTGTGCCACGACCCCACCGGTGACTTTGGCGATCGCCTGCTCCACCTCGGCAGGGGAGACGTTCGCTCCTGCGGTCTTGATCATCGAACCCTGACGGCGGATGTAGTAGAAGAATCCGTCGCGGTCGGTGGCAACCAGGTCGCCGGTGTGGAACCACCCGTCTGTGTCGAAACACTCTTCTCGGCTGCGTTTGTAGTACCGCTGCATCAGGCAGGGCCCGCGGATGCACAGCTCGCCGAGCGCGCCGTCTTCAACCAATGTTCCGGTTTCGGGATCGACGACCTTGGTTTCTAGGCCTGGTGCGGGCCTACCGAACGATCCGCGTCGACGTTCCGGTTGGTCGCTGTCGTCGCCGCTGATCAAGACCACGCTGCCGGCCTCGGTCAAGCCGAGCATGTTGTGCCGCAACTCCGGGTCCGCCGGTCGCATCTCGGGCGCCATGATCGGATACAGGTTTCCGCGTCGCATCGACGACAGATCGCGGCCACCAAAACTTGGGTGCCGCACCAGATGCGCGATCCCGGCGGCGAAACCGTTGGTGAGGGTCGGTCTTTCGGCCTCGAGCAGGTCGAGTGTTTGGCCGGCGTCTTCGGCGTTGGAGCACACCAGCGTTGATCCGGCCAGCAGCGTGGCAAGTAACGCAAATCCGAATCCCCCGATCCAGAAGAACGGCGAGTTGCAGAACAGCTTGTCGGCGGCGGTCAGGCCGCGGATCGCGTTGAGATTTTTCTGGTGGTTGAGTAGCGCGGCGTGGGTGTGTACCACTCCCTTGGGGGTGCTCGTGGTGCCCGACGTGTAGACGATCGTCAGCGGATCCGAGCCGTCGACATCGTCTTCCATAGCCGTCAAAAGCTGCTCGCTGACCGTCTCGGCCAGCCGATAAAGGCGTCCTACGTCGAAGACCACGTGTCGCAATTGCGGTGCGGCGGTGTCCAGTAGCCGATCGTCTCCGTCGAGGTCCGAGCCGGACAGCACGTCGGTCAGCTGCTGCACGTAGTTGTGAGAGCGGTACGACGCCGCGGCAAGAAGGATTTCGGTGTCGCTGTCGATGAGTTGCTCGTGTAGCTCTCGCGTGGTCGCGAACGTGGAAAACGGGACGACGACGGCGCCGACACGCGCGGCCGCCAACATGGCGACCACAAACGCAACGCCGTTGGGGTAAAGCAATCCGACGTGGCTGCCTTTGCCTGCGCCGAGAGCGATGAGCCCACGAGCCAATTGCGCGGAACGACGGTTAGCTTCGGCGTAACTGATGCGATCGGCGTCGCACACTAGCAGCGGATGATCACCTCTGCTGTGCGCCTGCTCTCGCAGGATTTCGCCAACGGTTGGCGATTCACTCGGCATGGTCGCTCTGCGCCGCGGAGACGGTATCGCTGAAGAAGCTTCGGATTGCGCTCAGATCGGGCTTGCCTGACGGTGTTCTCGGAAGTTCAGCGACGATCGCGATGTCGGTGGGGATTTCGTAGCGCGCCAACCGGGTCCGGAGGAAGTCGGCAAGTGCACCGGCGTCGACAGATGCTGGCTCTCGCAGTTCCACCATGGCGACGGGCGCCTCCCCGAGGCGCTCATCGCGCAGCCCGACCACTGCAGCACTCGCGACCCCGGGATGGCTCTCCAGCGCGGCCCGTACGTCGTCGGGCATCACTTTGAAGCCGCCACGGATGATCGCCTGATCGGCTCGGCCCATGATCCACAAGAAGCCGTCGGCATCGATGCGTGCCATATCGGTGGTGCGCATCCACCTCGCCGACGGTCCCAGCTGTCCCGGCTTGACCTCGAGCAGCCCGACCTGGTCGGGTTCGAGTGGAGTGCCATCGTCGCCGACCACCCGCAGTTGGGCTCCGGCGTTGGCGCGGCCCACGCTACCTCGTTTGACCCGCCAATACCTCTGGTGGTCGGGCAACGTCCAGCCTGCGACTCCGCCGCCGAATTCGGTTGCCGCATAAGAGGTCAGGACGGGGATTCCGTATTTTTCGGTGAACGCGTCGGCATCTTCAGCCGACAGCGGCGCGGTACCGGAGGTGACGGCACGGATACTCGCCAGATCCTCACGACGCAGGTCGGAATGCAACACCATCCGCAACGCGGTCGGCACCAGCGATACCGCGCGCGGGCGGTGCATGCGCACTGCTTCGGCCCAACGGTTGAGCTCGAATCGCTCCAGCAACACGAAGGGTCGCGCCTCGGCGACACATTGCAGTATCCGGAACACCCCGCCGATATGCACCAGCGGCGAGTTGACGATCGCGACACCGCGACGCAGCTCGCTCGGCGCCGGTGGTCGGTCACCCTCCGGACCCATCACGCTGTGCGCCAGCATGTCGTAGGTGAGGTCGACTCGTTTGGGTGGTCCGGTCGTTCCGCTGGTCAACATCCGTACCGCGACGCCGGGTCGCACATCCTGGTCGACGCGAGCCTGGCCCGACCGCAACCACTTTCGGCTCGGCGGCAAGGTCCGAGATTGACACCACCGAGGCGGCAGACCGGCATGCCCAGTGTCGCCAGGTCATTGGGCTCGCCGATGATCAACGGCAGTCCTAGCTGGCTGACGTCTGCTTTGGTGCGCTCATCGCCGCGCGACGGGTTGATGACCACTACCGTCGCTCCACACTGCAGCACCCCGAGCAGCGCGGCCACCTGCGTCGGACGATTACGCAGCAGGATCCCGACCTGCGGTTGCTCGGTGCCATTACCGACGAGCGAACCGATCCGGTCGGCCATGTTGCCAAGCGCGCCCCACGACAGCCATTGGCCCTCATACTCCAGAGCCGGTGCGTCAGGCGCCAGACCCAGCACGTCAGCGATGCGCCGGCTGAGCGGATGCGTCATCAGCGGATCCTCGGATCCGGCGCGGGCCCGTTGTCGCGTGCCGCCAGCTCGGCGGTGCCGATCGGATTGCCTAACCGGGTGTAGATCAGCCCCTGATCCAGCGCCGCTCGGTAGGGCTTGTCCAGTGATTCCCAGATCGCCTTGACGGTGCCCTGGGTCGCTGACGGCGGTTTGGCCGCGATCGTCGCGGCGATCTCGTGGGCCCGGGCCCACAACCGTTCTCCGGCGACCACTTCGGATACCAGCCCGATCCGAAGCGCGGTGTCGGCGCTGACCCGTTCGTCGTTGCCCATCAGCGCGATCCGCAGCGTTTCACCCAGGCCCACCCGGCGCATCAGCCCGATCGGCTCCAGCGCGCAGACCAGCCCTGCCGACACGTGGGAGTCGAAAAACGTCGCGTCCGTCGAGCAGATGACCACGTCGGACTCATTGATGAAGTAGAACGCGCCCGCGGTGCAGAGACCCTGCACCGCGCATACCACCGGCTTCCACATCTTCTGCCACTTCGGGCTCAGCGCTTCGCCGGGATCCTCGTGATTCCAGACGTTTTCGGGTTGACCGTAGGGCGTCTTGACGTCGAGGCCGGCGCTGAACGCCCGGCTACCGGCCGCCCGCAGCACCACGGCATTGACCGAATCGTCGGCCTTGACGATCCGCCAGGCCCGGGCCATCTCGTCGCACATCGTTCGGTTGAACGCGTTGAGCTGTTCAGGCCGGTTCAAGGTGATGGTGGCGACCCGGTCGGCGCCATCCACATCCAGCTGGATGGTCTCGAAGCTCATCGGCACCGCCACTCCGGTGGTCGCTTTTCGACGAATGCCTTCGGACCCTCAAGGGAATCTTCGGTGTGCAGGTTGCGTTCCCGGAACGCTTCGGCCAGCATCTCGGCTTCGTGCAGCGGCAGGTCGAGCCCCTTGAGGATGGCCAGCCGGGTGCCCCGGACGGCAAGCGGCGCATTGGAGTTGACGATGTCGGCGATCTCGTGAGCGCGTTCCAGCAGTTGGTCGTGTTCGACGATCTCGCTGATCAGGCCGAGCTCGTAGGCGCGTTGGGCGCTGATCCGCTCATGTTTGCCCATCAACGCGATCCGCAGCGCAATCGAGCGCGGTAGTACCCGGGCCACCCGGACCACCTCACGTGCGGCCACCAGCCCGATGCTGACGTGCGGGTCGAAGAACGTTGCCTTGTCGGACGCGATGACAATGTCCCCGGTGGTCACCCAATCCAATCCCGCCCCGCAACAGATTCCGTTGATCGCGGCGAGCACCGGCTTGGCCATTGTCCGGAACGGCGGGGTGCCCTCCTGCGGCGCCTCCCACTGTTCATAGGTGGACAGATACGGCGCCTCGTTGATCACCTTGCCGTCGCCGGGGATCGCCTTGACGTCTGCGCCGGTGCAGAATGCCCGTCCGGTGCCGGTAACGATGAGAATCCATACCGCGTCATCGTTTTCGGCCTCGTGGTAAGCGCTTCGCAGCTCGGTGATCATATGCGGGCTGAGCGCGTTGAGGGCATCGGGACGGTTCAGGGTGATGGTGGCCTTGTGGCGAGAGACTTCGTACTTAATGGTGTCGTATGACCGTGCAGAGCTAGCAGACATCAGCGTTCCTCGTTGTTAAGTGTCATCGGCCATCGAACTGTGGTGGGCGTCGTTCTCGGAAATGCTGCCAATCCCTCTTTGAAATCCTTGGTCCGACAGGAGAGTTCGAGGTCGAAGAGTTCTTGCGTCATGGACTGGGTCAGCGTCGCATGCTGACCGTAATGGATAGCTTGCTTGGCCAGGCCGAGCGCCACCGTGGGCCCGGCGGCCAGTCGTGCCAGTAGTTCCTCGCATGCTGTCGTCGAGCTCGGCGGGGCTGACGGCTCGGTGGATCAAACCCCAGTCCGCGGCGTCTGTTGCGCTGACTTTGTCGCCGAGCAGCAGCATCTGCTTTGCGCGTGTCAGCCCTACCAGCCGGGGGAGTAGCCACGTTGGCACCCGAATCCGGACTGAATCCGCGTGCCGCAAACGGCTCCCAAAACACCGCGTCGGTGGCAGCCACGGTGAAGTCGGCAGCGAGTGCCAGATTGCACCCGAGACCGACGGCGAATCCGCGCACGCTGCAGACGACCGGCAACTGGATGCTGTGCACCAGTTCGATGACGCGATGAGCGGTGTGCGGAATGCGACGGACGAGGTCACCGGTGCGCGGGCGTGGGGCGTCGCCGCTGTTGGTGGCAACCCAGTCGGCGCCCGCGCAGAAGTCGTCGCCCGCGCCGCGGATGTGGACAGCCCGCAGCGTGTCGTCGGTGGCGGCGTCGGTCAGTGCGGTGACAAACGTCTCGATCATGCTATGGCTCAACGAGTTACGCTGCGACGGCCGATCGAGCGTGAGCCGCAGCACAGCACCGTCGCGGCTCGTGGTGAGCGAGCCATCAGCCGCGGAGGCGTCCACGTCTTGACTCACCGTCGAATCCGCCCTTTCCCGCCGATACGGTTACCACTACAGTAGGCTGTACGATTGCTGCGCTGTATAACTTAGCAAGGAAAGCCCGGCGACGGAACAGCTGCATCGGGAAGAGGGCTCATGGGCGAACAACACACCGGGGATGCTCCCGCGCGCCCCGGATCGCGATTCGGCGAAGCGCCACTGCCGCAGACCGTCGCCGCGGCCCGCGCGATTCGCCGGCTCAGCTCGGTGATGCTGTCGTTGGAACATGCCAACCCGACGGTGGACGCGATCGTCACGCAGATCGGCGATTGGGAACGCGAGCTGAGCGCGGCGGTTCCGCCGGACAGCGCACCGCGGATCATTTCCGACGACTCCGACGACAGTGAAAGCCGGCGCGTCTATCTCGATCACGCGACCGATATCGGCGCCTTCAACCCCTGTTTTCCCGAATACCGCTTCGATCACTTCGACACCCAGACCGCGTCGGGCGAAGTCACCTTCCCGCTGGTCTATGAGGGCCCGCCGGGATTGGTGCACGGAGGTTTCCTCGCGGTTTTCTTCGACTGCATCATCCAGCACCACAACTGCCTTGTGGGACTCTCCGGCAAGACCCGCTCGCTCAACGTCACCTTCCGCCGGCCAACACCCGTGGTTACCGACCTGCGTTTCGACATCGCCCGGTCCGAGGTAGAACGGGGCGTCACGTCGACGGCCCGGTTGCTGCTCGACGACGAGGCGCTCTGCATTGGTGAGGTCAATACGCTGGCGCAGACGCCGGACAAGTTGACCGGGTTTCGATTCGGCAAGCGGCGAGCCGAGAAGACCTGACGTGGTTTCGCAGCGCTTTCGTCAACCACGCGTCGCGGAGATCGTCGCCTCGAAGTTGCGCGACGACATCTTGTCCGGCCGCCTGAAAGAGGGCGATATTCTGCCGTCGCAGGAAAGCCTGTTCGGTGAATTCGGCGTGAGCCCACCCGCTTTGCGGGAAGCAATCCACATCCTGGAGACCGACGGGCTGATCTCGGTGCGCCGCGGCAATGTCGGTGGATCGGTCGTGCACCGGCCGACGCCCGAGCGGACCGCCCAGATGATCAGCATGGTGCTGCAGGCGAGGTCCGCGACACCGACGGACGTCAGCGCGGCGCTGATGCATCTCGAACCGGTCTGCGCAGGGATGTGTGCCGCACGTGACGACCGGATGACCGAAGTGGTGCCCTATCTGCAGCATCAAATCGATGTTCAGACAGCGCAATTCGATGATATCTCGCAGTACGTGCCGAATGCCCGACGATTTCATGAAACCCTGGTCTCGCGATGCGGCAACGAGTCCATGATCCTGCTGATCGGCTCGCTCGAGCTGATCTGGTCCGCGCACGAGTCTTCGGTGTGGGATGACGACGGCGACCCGGCACCGATGGTGGACAAGACAAGGCATGCCGCACTGCGCGACCATCAGCGCCTACTCGACGCTATCAGCGATGGCAATCAGGCCCGGGCGGTGCGGTTGGCGCAGGACCACCTGGCTGTGGCTCGCCGCAACACGCTTGCCTTCGGCACCGACAAAACCATTGAGGCGAAACTGATGTCGGATGTCGGCCTGCGACTGGACTCGCGCTTCCGATCTAATGGCCGGCCCGAGAACGGAAAGGAGTCCGGCGCATGACCGTCTCGGATTCTGCAGATGATCGCGTTCTGTTCGACGTCGATCCCGAAAAGCGGATCGCCACCATCACGTTGAACAACCCCAAACAGCGGAACTCCTACGATGCGGCCATGCGTGAGGCCGTCGCCCGGTGTCTCGACCGGGTGGCCGAGGACGACGACCTCACCGTGGTGCTACTGCGTGGAGCGGACGGGGTATTCAGCACCGGGGCGGACATGAACAACGCCTATGGCTGGTACGGCGAGCGGGGCACCCCAGAGGCGAAAAGCCGTCCCAGTCAACGCCGCCGACTCACGGTGGACCGCAAGTCGTTCGGCTTCTACCACAACCTCATGGGCTTTCCTAAGGTCACCGTGGGAGAGATCAGTGGCTACGCGCTCGGCGGTGGGTTCGAAATCGCCTTGATGACAGACATTTCGGTAATCGCGCGTGACACGAAGATCGGCATGCCGGCCACCCGGTTCCTCGGGCCGGCGCTGGGTAGCCTGCACATGTTCTTCCATCGGTTGGGGCCGGTGCTGGCGCGGCGTCTGCTGTTGACCGGCGACATCATCGAGGCCGGCGCCATCGAGCACCTGGGAATCTTCACGGACACTTGCGATCCCGGCCTGGTGCCGGCTCGGGCTCGGTACTGGGCGGAGAAGGCCGCGAAGATGCCGGCCGACGGCGTCGTGATTGCCAAAGAGGCTTTTCGCCTCGTCGAGCAGAGCCAGGCTTACCAGGGTGAGGAAGTCGCCAGCTATCTATTCCACGCGTATGGCACCAACCTGCAATTCGCACCGGGGGAGTTCAACTTCGTCAAAACCCGCGCGCAACACGGCACCAAAGAGGCGTTTCGGCTGCGCGACGAGCATTTCGACGTACCGGAGCCCGAGACTCCGTAACGCGTGACTAGCGAGACTTGGCCCGCCCCGGGGACGTAGCCGACTTGCGTTGCCGTGGCGACGTCGACTTGCGTTGTTGGCCAGTCGAGTTCGATCCGTGCTCGATCAACCGGCTAGCGTTGTCGAGAATGCAGTCCAGGCCGTACTCGAAGTTGTTGTCATCGGGGGCGCCGATGTGGTGGCCCTTTGTGGTCATTTGTGCGAGCAGGGGCGTCGTTTCGGGATCGATGACCATCGCGTCCTCGATCGTGCGTGCCCCGTTCTCCGTCGCCTCGTTCTTCTCCTGGAGTCGATGCAGCACCACCGAGCCGCGCACGTGAACCGACACGGCGGAGTAGGTGTCGAATGCCTCTTCCGGCGATAGTCCCGCCTCGACGAGACCGGCGATCGCCTTCTCGATCTCCTGGACTCCGACTCGAGCCGCTCTGGGGCTCAGCGCCGATCTGATTAAAATCAGATCGCACAGTATCGGGTTGCCCATGAAGGTTTTCCGCATCGAGCGAGCGTGATTGCGCAGCGTCTCGCGCCAGTCGCTGGCTTCGACGTACGGGGTGGCGAACACGTACTTGCGCAAGGCGCGGTCTGTCATCGCGTTGAGCAGATCGTCCTTCTTACGGAAGTACCAGTAGATGCTGGTGACCCCCACGCCGAGATGCTTACCGAGCAGCGGCATGCTCAGGTTGTCGATCGACACTTGCTCCGCAAGCTCGAACGCGCCGCTGATGATGTCGTCGGGATTGATGGACCCGCGTTCGCGCCGCTGACGCTTCTCGGCGGTTGCTTGCTTGGCCACTGCCGACACCTCCATCAAGATCAATGCTGCGCATGGCGTTCCGGCCTCGCGGCCGGTGGAGCCGAATCTACCGGTAGTTGCCCGGTGATCTGCGGTTACGCAGCCGTGTCGCCATCGCCGTCTGCTACTGTAATACCTATCGTAAACTTTTTGATAGGCATGGCGGCAAGCGAAGGATAACCGGGCATTTGCCATGGATCTAGGGCTGACAAACGCCACTGCGGTCGTCGTCGGCGGTGGCCGCGGCATGGGGCTGGCCGCCGCGCGCTGCCTGGCAGACGACGGCGCCCGGGTCGCGATCATCGCCCGGTCCCGGGCTGACCTCGACTGCGCGACCGAAGACTTGACGAATCGCGGCAGCCCCGATGCGGTCGGGCTGGTAGCCGACATCCGAGACGCCGATCAAGTCAACGGTGTGTTCGCCGAGCTCGGTGGCAGGTGGAACGGCGAACTCAATGTGCTCGTCAATGCGGTCGGCCCGGGCGCGCTAGGCAGCTTCGAAGATCTGACCGATGAGCAGTGGGATCAGGCTTTCGACGACGGCGTGATGGGCATGGTGCGCTGCGTGCGTGCGGCTCTTCCGCTACTTCGCAAGGCGGCGTGGGCGCGGATCGTCAACTTCTCGGCGCACTCCACCCAGCGCCAAAGCGTGATGCTGCCGGCGTACACCGCGGCCAAAGCCGCGCTGACAAGCGTCTCCAAAAACTTGTCGCTGTTGCTGGCCAAAGACGAGATCCTGGTCAACGTGGTGTCGCCGGGCAGCATCGCGTCCGAGTCGCTGGTCGGCTGGGCCAAGTCGGTCGGCGTCGACGGTGACAATCCCTACCAGCTGATGGACGCCATCGCCAAGCACTTCGGGCATCCGGCACACATGCCACGAGCTGGGCTGCCGGACGAAATGGGTTCAGTGGTGGCGTTTTTGGCGTCGCGCCGCAATTCTTACATGACCGGAGCGAACATCAATGTCGACGGCGGTTCGGACTTCACCTGACGGTCGCCGACTGGGAAGGAGTCGATGATGGCCACAGCCGGCGAGGCCCGCGCTTGGGCGCGCACCGCTTTGCGGGGAATCGGCGATTCCCTGTACACCCCGTTCTGCGGCACCGACGGTGACGACATCGACTGGGACGCCTACCGGACGCTGGTTCGTTACTGTGTCAGCGATCTCGGGCACCCGCTGTTGTGGTGCACCAGCGGCATCGCGGAGTTCTGGTCATTAACGCTCGATGAGCGAAAGCGCTTGCTGGAGGTGGCGATCGAGGAAGCCCGAGCCGCCAACTTGGACATCGTGGTGCAGGCTTGCACGGCTGCGATGTCGGCCAAGGACTGCCTGGATCTGACACTGCACGCCCAGCACGCCGGCGCCGACATCGCCTACATCCAGACCCCGATGATGGAGGCTCACGGCGGCGAAGGCGTGCTGCGGTTCTTCAAATACATCGGTCAGCGCACCGATATTGCCCTGGGCATGTTCAATTCACCCTCCTCGGGATACGTGCTGACGGCGGCCGAAGGCGCACGGATCTACGACGAGGTCCCCGCCGTCTGCGCAACCAAGGAGGGCGCCTTTCGCCCGGCGAACAGTCGGTTGTTGCATGAATTGGCGCCCGGCCTGGTGATCTGGGAGTGCGAGAAAACCGTGTACCGCGCCGGATGGCTGCGCGAGGGGATCGTCTGCCCGGCCCAGCTGGGCACTGCCGGCTACCTATTCGAGACGCCGCAGCGGCCGCTGCTCTCCGAATATTGGGACCTGGTGTGCAACGACAAGCTCGTCGAGGCGATGGATTACGGCCGTGAATCAGGTCTGGACCAGTTCGACATCGACCTCGGATCGTGGTTCACCTGCTATCCCGGCCGGGCGGATTACTTCACACACTGGGGTGGCGCATTCAAGTACGCCGCGTCGGTACTCGGCCTGCCGATCGGTGCCTATCCGCACTCCCGGCCGCCGCAAGCAAAGTTGCCGCCGGAGGCCAAGGCTCAGATCGAAAAGGCCTATCGGCGCCTCGGGCTAGTGCCTGCCTAGCGATGTTGTGGAATGCGGTACCGATAGGTATACAGTATGGGCATAAGCTTTCAAGGTTTAGTCGCGAGTGGCCACTTAAAACACGCCGTCGGCGGATTTGCGTGCCATAACTGGCCACTGGGCGACAGGAGGATTACGTGAGCACCGCCGATGACGTCGTCGCCGACCCCACCCAGGACGAGGCAGTGATCTATGAGGTGACCGCGAGCGGGGTCGCGGTCCTAACGTTGAACCGGCCGGATCGACTCAACACCTGGGGCGGTGACATCGCAACCGCGTTCTACGCGGGATTGGACCGGGCCGAAGAGGATCCGGCCGTTCGGGTGATCGTGCTAACCGGTCGCGGCAAGGCGTTCTGCGCCGGCGCCCAGCTGGGTTCGATGGGGAGTGTCACTCAGTCGATTGAAAAGACCGACGAGGGCAAGCTGGCCAGTCTCGTCGGGGACCGGCAGCCTTATCATCTGACGACGCTGGCCAAACCGGTCATCGCGGCCATCAACGGATCCTGTGTCGGTATCGGCCTGACGCAGGCGCTGATGTGCGACATACGGTTCGCCGCCGCGGGAGCCAAGTTCGCCGCGTCATTCGCGCGGCGTGGGCTGATCGCGGAATACGGGGCCTCCTGGATACTTCCGCGCCTGACGGGATGGGGCGTCGCACTCGATCTGTTGTTGAGCGGCCGGACCTTCCTCGCCGACGAGGCGGCGGACCTGGGGCTGGTCAAAGAGGTGGTCCCGCCCGAACAGCTGATGAAGCGCGTCATGGGCTACGCCGAAGACATCGCTCAAAACTGCTCGCCGGCATCCATGGCCATCATCAAGCGACAGACCTACGGTGATGCCATGCGCGACGTGGTGCAAGCGAGTTCGCGGGCCGAAGCCCTGCTGCACGAGTCGCTGCGACGACCCGATGTGATCGAAGGGATCACCAGCTTCCTGGACAAGCGCGCGCCGAGTTTTCCTGGGCTGAGCGCTTCGACAGTGGCCACGAACGACTCTCGCGGTAGCGGAAAGGAAGATCATGGGGAACTTGGGCTATAAGGCGATTGACGTCGACAATCACTACTACGAACCGCTGGACGCCTTCACCCGGCATCTGGACAAGAAGTTCCGCCGACGTGGCGTGCAAATATTCAGCGACGGTAGGCACACCCAGGCGGTCATCGGCGACCGGGTCAACCGCTTCATCCCCAACCCGACGTTCGACCCGATCATCGAGCCGGGCTGCCTGGATTTGCTGTTCCGCGGCCAGATTCCCGAAGGCGTCGACCCGGCGTCGCTGATGAAGGTCGAGCGGCTCGCGCAGCACCCCGAGTACCAGAACCGTGATGCCCGTATCACGGTGATGGATACCCAGGGCATCGAGACGGTGTTCATGTTGCCGACGTTCGCGTGTGGCGTCGAGGAAGCGCTCAAGCACGACGTCGACGCGACGATGGCGTCCCTTCATGCGTTCAACCTGTGGCTCGATGAAGACTGGGGCTTCGACCGGCCCGATCACCGTGTTATCGCCGCCCCGATCATCTCGCTGGCCGATCCCGTTAAGGCGCGCGAAGAGGTCGAATTCGTGTTGGGTCGCGGCGCGAAGCTGATACTGGTGCGGCCTGCGCCGGTGCCCGGTGTGGTCAAGCCGCGGTCGTTGGGCGATCCTCTCCATGATCCGGTGTGGGCCGCGCTGGCCGAGGCGGGGGTTCCGGTGGGCTTCCACTTGAGTGACAGCGGCTACCTGCAGATAGCCGGAATGTGGGGTGGCAGGTCGACTTTCGAGGGGTTCGGCGGGTCGGAGCCGTTGGAGCAGATACTCACTGACGACCGGGCTATCCACGACACAATGGCCTCGATGATCGTGCACGGCGTCTTCACCCGCCATCCGAAGCTCAAGGCGGTCAGCATCGAAAACGGTTCATACTTCGTCCACCGGCTGATCAAGCGCATGAAGAAAGCCGCTAACAGTCACCCACGGCTGTTCCCCGAGGATCCGGTGGCGCAGTTGCGCAACAATGTGTGGGTCGCGCCGTACTACGAGGACGATCTGGCCATGCTGGCCGATGCCATCGGCGTCGACAAGATTCTGTTCGGGTCGGACTGGCCGCATGGCGAAGGCCTGGAGGATCCGGTGTCGTTCACCGAGGAGTTGGCCGGCTTCAGCGACGCCGATATCCGAAAGGTAATGCGCGACAACGCATTGGATTTGCTGGACGTCAAGGTCGGGTCGGCCGCTTGAACTCCTCAGGCCGCGCACACCCATGAGCGAGTGGACCATAGGGGCGGTCCTGGACGCGATCGCCGAGGTCATCCCGGATCGGCCGATCACCGTATGCGGTGATCGACGCAGCACCTTCGCCGAAACGGCGGACCGCACCCGTCGGCTGGCGAACTTCCTCGCCGGCAGGGGCTTCGGTGCTCACCGGGAGCGGGCCGATCTGCAGAATTGGGACTGCGGGCAGGATCGTATTGCGCTTGTCATGCACAACGACCTCTACACCGACATGGTGATCGGTTGCCTGAAGGCCCGCACCGTGCCGGTGAACGTCAACTACAACTACACGCCGCGCGAGGTACAGGAACTGCTCGATTACGTGCGGCCGCGCGCTGTCATCTACCACAAGTCTCTCGGCGCGAAATTCGCCGATGTGTTTCCGCCCGACAGCGCTGACCTGTTGCTGTCGGTCGAAGACGCAAGTGCGGTGCCGGAGCTGCCCGGTGCGGTGTCGTTGGATGATGCGCTGGCGCAAGGGAATAGCGACCGCGACGTGACCGGGTTGCCGGATGACCTGCTGATGATCTGCACTGGTGGTACCACCGGTCGCCCCAAGGGCGTGCTGTGGCGGCAGTCTGACATTTACGTGTCCTCGATGGTCGGGGCCGATCATGCGTCCGCCCAGGAGATCCATGACAAGGTGTGCCGACCCGCTGGCGCGCCCTGGTTCGCCGTTTCACCGCTGATGCACGCCGCCGGCATGTGGACGGCCTTCGCGGCGATCATGGCCGGTACGACCGTCGTGCTGTACGACACCAGCCGCAAGCTCGATCCGCGATCCGTGTGGGAGACGGCCGAGCGCGAAAAGGTCGGCATGATGACGATGGTCGGGGACGCGTACGCCGCACCGCTGGTTGACGAGTTGCGGCGTGGACAGTACGACTTGTCGTCACTCAACGCGATCGGAACCGGCGGTGCCGCAACGAATCCGAAATATCAACGAGCCCTGCTGGAATTGTTGCCGCACATGACGCTCATCAACGGATACGGCTCGTCGGAAACCGGAAACATGGGGTTCGGGCACAGCCGGGGTGACACCCGGACCGACACCTTCACGCTGCGCGAGGGCGGTCTGGTTTTGTCGGAGGACTACAGCCACTTTGTTCGGCCTGGGGACCTGGAGATCGGTTGGGCTGCCAGAGAAGGGCGAATCCCGCTCGGATACTTCGATGATCCCGACGCCACCCGTAAAACCTTTCCCGAAGTCGACGGTAAGCGGGTGGTGATATCCGGCGACCGGGCCAGCCTCGAGGAGGACGGCACGTTGCGGCTGTATGGTCGCGATTCGCTGGTGGTCAACACCGGCGGCGAAAAGGTCTTCGTCGAAGAGGTCGAAGAAGTATTGCGCGCGCATCCGGCGATCGCCGATGCGTTGGTGGTGGGCCGCCCCAGTGTTCGTTGGGGCGAAGAACTCGTCGCGCTGGTCGAACTGCGCGATGAAGCCGACGCGGTACAGGAGTTGCTGCACACTCATTGCACATCGCAGCTGGCCCGGTTCAAGGCGCCCAAGGAGTTCATCTTCGTCGAGCATGTCCATCGCCTGGGAAATGGCAAGGCCGATTACCGATGGGCGAAAACCCAAGCGACAGAAAAGGCGCCGATCTCGACATGAACGCAAGCCCAGTAATTGATTGCCTGGTGAATGTGCACTTCGGCGAGACCGAGAAGCAGCCCACCTGGATGCTGAAGGTGCGCGACGACTACTTCAAGGGACCGGAGTCGATGTTCGCGCCGGTCGACTTGGCGGAGTTGCTCGACGAGATGGACGAGCACGGTGTGCGCAAGGCCGTGCTGATGGATAACCTCGCCAAGCCGTCGGTAACCGCGCGCAAATTCGTCGAAGCCAAGCCGGATCGGTTCGCGCTGGCGATGGGCGGCGTCAACCTGCTGCGGCCGATCCCATCGCTGCGGGAGCTCAGCGCTGTCGTCAGCGATCTTCCGGTCGCGTATGCCGCTGTGGGGCCGAGCTTCTGGGGCGACGGCCAGTACCCCCCAAGCGACGCGGTCTACTATCCGCTCTACACCAAATGCGCCGAGCTTGGGTTGCCGTTGTGCATCAACACCGGCATTCCCGGACCTCCCATACCGGGGGAGGTGCAGAATCCCATTCACCTCGACCGGGTTTGCGTGCGATTCCCCGAACTCAAGCTGTGCATGATTCACGGCGCGGATCCCTGGTGGGACATCGCAATCCGATTGCTCATCAAATACGCCAACCTGCGACTGATGACGTCCGCTTGGTCGCCGAAGCGGCTGCCGGAAAGCCTGCTGCACTACATGCGGACCCGCGGAACCAACAAGGTGATCTTCGCCTCCGACTGGCCGGTGCTGAAAATGCGCCGCGTCGTCCCCGAGGCTCAGTCTCTGGACCTGCCCGACGACGTCCTCGAAAACTATCTCTACAACAACGCGCACGAATTCTTCTTCCAGGGCCAAGAGGAGCACTGATGGACCGCTACGAATTGCGCAGACTCGACTACAGCCTGACCGAGGACCACCAGGCGTTGCAGGCCGCGTACCGAGATTTCTTCAAGACGCACTGTCCGATCGAGACCGTTCGTGCCGCAGAGGAATCCGGGTTCGACAAAAGCCTATGGGAGCGGTTGTGCGGGATGGGCGCGACGACGATGGCGTTGCCCGACACCGTCGGGGGCGACGGTGCGACGCTGGTCGACCTGACGTTGGTGGCAGAAGAGATCGGACGCTCGCTGGCGCCGGTGCCGTGGATCGACCACGTCTGCGCGGCCCGGTTGCGGGCCCGACTCGGTTCGGCGGAATCCGATGTCGTGAACGGCAAGCAGCTTGCGGCGTTCGACCCGCAACACGACAGTGTCAGCGGGGTTCGGCTGATCCCAACCGGATCGATCGCCGATCAGATCATCGTCCGCGACGGTGCGGACGTGGTGCGGCTGACGTTCGATACCCGGCCGACCAAAGTGGACAACATCGGCCGGCTGCCGATGGCGTGGGTCGATCCGGCGGCCGCCGACACCAGGGTCGTGCTGGCAAGCGGATCCGACGCCTTGGCGCAATACCAACGAGCATTGGACGAATGGCGGGTGCTCACCGCCGCGGCGTTGACCGGCCTGGTCGAAGAGACCATGACAATCGCGGCGGAGTTCGCCAAGACCCGTTACACGCTGGGTGTGCCGATCTCGACGCTGCAGGGCATCTCCCATCCACTGGCCAACATTGCGATCACCGTGCAGGGCGGCCGCAATCTGGCGCGCCGCGCTGCCTGGTTCTTGGACAACGAGCCCTACGAGCGCCGGGAGTTGGCGCCGTCGGCGTTCGTGTTCATGGCCGAAGAAGCGGCGAAGGCCGCGACCATGGCGGTGCATGTGCAAGGTGGTCTCGGCGTTTCGGCCGAGGCGGCCGCGACGGCGTATCTGGTCCGTGCCCGTGGGTGGGCGTTGGCCGGCGGGGACCCCGGCGCCAGCGCCAAATACATTGCCGAGATCGTTGCCGAACGCGAAAGCCGTTCAGGAAAGGACGCATAAGTGGATTTCTCCCGAGTCACGATTGCCGACGGCGATCAGGCCTTTCTGGACGAGGCGCGCGATTTCCTGAACACACATGTGACCGACGACGTCAGGCGCCGGGACCGAGAAACCGGCGACAACTTCGACGAAGGTGTGCATCTGGCGCTGGGTGCGGCTGGCTACCTCGAACGCGAGTGGAAGCCGCATGCCGAAGGCGGCTTCACCCGGGTGCGCCGCCGGATCTGGGAACTGGAGAAGCGGCGGGCGCATGTGCCCTGGGTGACCTGGGGGACCACCGCCATGGTGGCGCGTTCGGTGGCGAAGTTCGGGTCGCCGGAACTGCGGGATGAGGTGATGCCGAAGGTTTTCAGCGGGCATGTCAGGCTCTGCCTGGGCTACACCGAACCGGAAGGGGGGTCCGATATCGCGACCTGCAAGACCCGCGCAGTCCGCGACGGTGATGGCTGGATCATCAACGGCTCCAAGATGTTCACCACCGGCGCGCACAAATGCCAGTACGTCTTTCTCATCACCAACACCGATCCTGAGGCGCCAAAGCACAAGAGCCTGACCATGTTTCTGGTCCCGCTCGATTCCCCGGGCATCAATATCCAGTGCATCCGCACTATCGACGGTGACCGCACCAACATCGTCTACTACAGCGACGTGCGCGTCGACGACAAGTACCGGCTCGGTGAGGTGAACGGCGGCTGGACGGTGCTGCGCGAGCCGCTCAATACCGAGCACGGCGCGGTTGCCGCCGGCCCCGACGGGTTGCAGGACGTATCGATCATGATGCATCAGGCCGGGTTCATGGCCGACGCCGTCGACAAGGCCGCCGGCAAGGTCGCCGAACCGGACGCAGGCGGGCGCAGGCTCATTGACGACGATGCGGTGGCATACCGGCTGGGTCGCAGCGCCGCGCGGATGGAGGCGGCGTTGAGCGCGCCGAGCATCTTCGGCCGGGTAGCGGTGGCACAGACGATGCGCGATATCTCGCCGGACCTGATGGACATCCTCGGCACGGCGTCGACGCTGCCGAACGGCACCGACGGCGCGGCCGACGACGGCGCCGCCGAGTACGTGTACCGCTTCGCACCGCTGGTCGGGATCTACGGCGGCACCCTCGAGGTGTTCCGCAACATGATCGCGCAGTACGTGCTCGGCCTGGGCAAGCCGAATTACTCAGCGCCGAAGAAGGTTTCGTAGGACGAGCAGACGCAAAAGCTCCCAAAAACTCGGCGTGTCAGGTGCTTTTGCGTCTGCTCGCCCGGAATATCAGGTCGTCAGGATGGTTGCCGCTGCTGTGCCCGGCGCACCGTACACCTGCGCGAATCCGACCCGCGGAGTTCCGGGGACCTGACGGTCGCCGGCCTCGCCGCGCAGTTGCCGCACCAACTCGTGCATCTGCCGCAGTCCTGATGCCCCGATCGGTTCGCCGTTGGCTATCAGTCCGCCGTCAGTGTTGACCGGCATCGCACCCGTGATCTCGGTGGCGCCGTCGGCCAGCAGCTTCTCCTGCTCGCCGTCGGCGCAGAACCCCGCTTCGGCCATGTGGATCACTTCCGCGCCCGCGTCGGTGTCCTGCAGTTGGATCACGTCGACGTCCTGCGGCGCCACACCCGCTTTCTCGAAGGCGGCTTTAGCGGCGTAGACGGTCGGCGAGACGTCCTCCTCGACGGGTGCGTACGTCGTGTTCACCTCGTAGGCGCCGTAGCGCCGGGTACGGACTTCGACCGCGCGGACATACACGGGTTTGGTGGTGAACCGGTGCGCGATGTCGGCACGGCACATCACGACAGCGGCGGCGCCTTCGTCGGGAGCGCAGAACATGTACTGGGTCAGCGGGTAATTCAGTACCGGCGACGCCAGGATCGCTTCTTCGGAGATTGCTTTGCGGCGAAAAGCATTGGGGTTCAGCGCGCCGTTGCGAAAGTTCTTTGCGGCCACCTTGGCCAGCGTGTCGGTAGAGATGCCGTGGTCGTGCAGGTATCGGTTGGCCTTCATCCCGAAGAATTTCGTGGTCAGGTATTGCCCGTTCTCGGCGTACCAACTCGGCATCCCAACCAGCGCGGGATCTTCGGTGAACGCGCCGCGCGGGTGCTTGTCCATCCCGACCGCGATGCCGATGTCGTAGTCGCCCAATCGGATACCGTCGGCACACGCCTTGGTAGCGCTGGCCGCGGTCGCGCAGGCGTTGAACACATCGGTGAACGGGATGCCGGTGAGGCCCACCATGCCGACGATCGCGTCCGGGTTGGCCACTGTCCAGCTGCCGCCGACCGCGAACTGGATGTCCTTCCATTCCAAACCTGCGTCGGCGAGCGCGAGCCCGATGGCGTCTGCAGCCATCTCCATCGCGGACTTGCCCTCGAAGCGGCCGAACGGATGCAGGCCCACGCCGATGACCGCAACTCCGTTCATGAGCGCCGCTCCTCCTCATCGCTCCGCTCTGCATCGTCGCCGGCGCGGGTCACGCTATAGCTCCCGATTCCTTCAGTTCGGCGATGCGGTCCCAGTCCACGCCGATCTCCATCAGCACGATTTCGGTGTGCTCCGATGCTTGCGGGGCGCGGGTGGTCACGAGCGGCTCGTGATTGAACTGCACCGGCCCGCGGACGACTTTGAACGGCGCGCCGCCGCTGGCTAGCTCGACCTCGACGATCATGTCGTTGGCGATGGCCTGTTCGTCATTGGCCAGGTCGAGCAGGCTCTGGAACGGTGCCCATTGCCCCTTCATCGTCTTCAGGTGCTGACGCCAATACTCAAAAGGCTTTGCGGCGACCGCCTTCGTGATCAATTCGGCTGCCGCGTCGGCATTTTGAATCAGCGGGAGCACTTCGGAGAAGCGCGGGTCTTCGGCGGACTCGGGGATGGCGAGATGCTCGAAGGTGTCGCGGATCAGCCCGGTCGGGCTGATGATGCACAGGTTGATCGTGCCGCCGTCGGAGGTCAGGTAGTTGCCCATGAAGGGGTTCACCGACATCGCGGTGGCGGAGCCCGGCATGGGCGTGCGCATGACCTCTCCCGTCTCCATGCCTTGCGTCATGCTCGCCCCCGCCGCCCACCAGGCCGTGCTCAGCAGTGACACGTCGAGTTCCAGGGCTTCGCCGGTGCGCTCGCGATGCAGCAACGCGGCCGAGATGCCGCCGGCAATGAACATGCCGCCGATGGAATCTCCGAACGCGGGAATGCCCTGTCCCAGTGCGCCGCCCAACTCCTCGGGCGTCAGCGCGTACCCAACGCCGCTGCGCGTCCAGAACGCCGTCCCGTCATAGCCACCGACGTCACGCTCGACGCCCTTGTCGCCGTACGCCGAGCCGCGGGCGTACACGATGTTCGGGTTCACCGCGCGGATGTGTTCCACGTCGAACTTGTGCCTCTGCCGCTGCGCGGGCATGTAGTTGGTCAGGAACACGTCCGAAGTCTTGGCCAGTTCGTAGATCACCTCCTGGCCGCCCGGCGTGGAGACATCGATCCCGACGCTGCGCTTACCCCGGTTCGGATGCTCCATCAGTGGATGCCGGTCCGGGTTGACCTGGATGCCGCCCATGTTGAGGAAGCCGCGTTGAGTGTCGCCGCGCACCGGATGCTCGACTTTGATGACGTCTGCACCCCAGTCGGCGAGGATGGCGCCTGCTGCGGGGACGAACGTGAACTGCGCAACCTCCAGGACTCGAAAGCCCTCCATCACCTTGACCATTTTGGGACCCTACTTGGCGTCGAACTTCACCGGAAGCGCATTCGGTGATCGGAAGGGCTGGCCGTGGATATGCGGGTCGTCATCGGTGGCGAGCTTGACGTTGGTCACCCGATTCAGCAGGCATTCCAAGGCGACCCGCGTCTCCATGCGGGCGAGGTGCAGCCCTAAGCAAGTGTGTTCACCGGCCGCGAAGGAGATGTGCGGCATGTGCTTGCGGAAGATGTCGAATTCCCCCGAGCGCTCCCACCGCTGCTCGTCGCGATTGGCCGAGCCGATGCACAGGTCAACTGCCGACCGCGCGGGGATCTTGACCCCTTCCAGCTCGGTGTCTTCGGTGGCGAATCGCTGCACCGTGGTCAGCGGTGTCTCGAAGCGCAGGCCCTCTTCGATCGCTGGGGCGATCAAGTCGTGATCGGCTTGCACCGCGTCGAACTGTTCGGGGTGGGTGAGCAACAGGAACAGCAGGTTGCCCGATGACCGGTAGGTGGTTTCCAGCCCGGCGGGCAGTAGCAGCCGCAGGAAGGAGTAAATGGCTTCGTCGCTCAGCTTTTCGCCGTCGATCTCCGCGGCGACCAGATCCCCGATGATGTCGTCGGTCCGCTTGGCCTTGCGCTGTTGGATCTGGTCGAGGAAGTAGTCTTTCAGCGCCGCGGAGGCTTCGAAGGCGCGCTCGTACTTGACGGTGTAGTTGATCAATTGCACCGCGCGTCGGCGAAACGTGGGCAGGTCCTCAGCCGGCAGGCCCAAGAGCTTGGCGATGACCCGGGTGGGGAACTCAAACGTGAAATTCCCGACGAGATCGGCTTCGCCGGCGTCCATGAACTCGTCGATCAACGCATTACAGATCGGCCGCACAACCGCGGGTTCCCAGCGCGCGAGCGCCTTGGACTTGAACGCCGCCGACACCAGGTTGCGGTGTTCGCGGTGTTTCTTGCCTTCCATCGCCAAGATGCTCGGACCCATGAACAGCCCGATCGTGTTGTCGTAGTAGGTCGAGCTGAAGACTTGGCCGTCGCGGAACGCCTTGTTCACTGCGTCGAACGACATGGCGGCGAAGGAGTTCTTGGGCCGCAGCGATTCGGGAGCTTTGGAGTAGTCGACGACCGTCCCGTGGAACACACCGGCCTCGTTGCGCTTCTGGGCGAAGTACGGGTATGGGTCACGGATGAAGTCGGCAGGCAAGGCAGCGTTGACCGCAGCGTCTTGAACTGGACTTTCCACCGCTTCTCCGTCTCGCCATGATCGTACTGTAAAGATTACAGTAGCGTACATCAGCGGGGCCGGCCGTCGGTCAGCGGATGAGCTGGACGTATACGCGGAGCGTCTCTCGCAGGGGTGTCCAAATGGTGAGCTGACGACCGGTTGGTGGTTAGGTCGGGATTGTGAATTCCCTGGTGAAGTTGTTCCGCGACACCGTCGCGGTTCGGATATCGGTCGTCGTGGCGCTCGGAGTGGCCGTCGCTCTCGTGGTGGGCAACACGGTTGGTTGGCGATTTGCGCTTGCCGGTTGGGTTGTTGCCGCCGGAGTGTACGTGGCGTGGACGCAGTTCATCTTGCACGGAATGGATGCCGAGCAGACCTGTAGATGGGTGACGCGGGAGGATCCGACCCGCTGGGTCGCCGACGCGGTCATCCTGTCGGCAAGCATCGCGAGCCTGGGCGGGGTCGGCTACGTGATGGCCGCCGGGTCGCGCTTCGGCAATGACGCCATAGAGGCCGCCGTTGTCGGCATCCTGACCGTCGCGGCGTCTTGGTTCGCGGTGCACACTCCGTTCACCGTGCACTACGCGCGGCTCTACTATTCGGACGAGCCGGGCGGAATCAACTTCCACGACCCGGAGCCGCCCCGCTTTCGGGATTTCGCCTATGTCGCCTACACCGTCGGCATGACCTACCAGGTGTCAGACACCGAGATCGGATTGACATCCATCAGGGCGACGGTGTTGCGTCATGCGCTGCTGTCTTACCTCCTCGGGGCTGTTGTCCTGGCGGTCACGATCAATTTGATTGCGGGGCTTGGCTCCAAGCTCTGATCCAACCGGATCGCGCCGCAACTGAACGGCACCGCCGACAGCCTCGGGCCAACATTGCATTCACCGGTCGCGCGCCTGCGCACCCACCCTCGACTCAAGCGCGACGGCGCGAATTCCGCCCGACCAACTGCATGCCGAGCTCCTCGAGCGGCACTGGATGGCCCGCGGCGCAACGAATTTCGACGGACGCTTCAGCGCCACAATCCAGGTGAGTGAGTCGCAGCCGATTGTGGCCAGGCAGGTGACGCCGTCCCCACTCGAACATCGCCCACACCACCGGCATGAAATCGATACCGGCCTCGGTGAGCACGTACTCGTCGCGGGTGCGCTGCCCCGGCTTGCGGTATGGCCGCCGCGTCAGTAGCCCGAGTTCGACCAATTCGGCCAGCCGCGACGAGGCGGCGGCCTTCGTGATGCCCACCCGGCGGGCGAAGTCGTCGAACCGGGTGGTGCCGTAGTACGCCTCGCGCATGATCAGCATCGCGGATTTGGTGCCGACCGCTGCCATGGTCTTCTCGATCGCGCACTCGCCGACTGCTGACCAGGCGTCACGATCTGCCAGCGCGCCCTGCAGAAGTGTCATGCAAATCACCTCCAGTCTGGGTTGCTTTAAGTATACCTAGGTGTTTTCCTGGGTATGGTTGTCGATACTTAGCATCGACTCAAGGAGGAGTCATGGCATATCAGGGTCGAGACGCCGTCATCGTGGGCGCGGTACGCACTCCGGTCGGCAAAGGCAAGGCCAGCGGCGCATTGCACGGCGTGCTGCCCGCAGACCTGCTGGCCCATAGCTTGCGGGAGCTGGTGCGGCGCACCGGCGTGGACGCCGGCCAGATCGACGATGTCATTGCCGGTGCCGTGACGCAGGTGGGCGACCAGGCGGTCAACATCGCACGTAACGCCCTGCTGGGCGCGGGCTTTCCTGAGTCGGTTCCTGGCACCACGGTTGACCGGCAATGTGGCAGCAGCCAACAGGCCATCAGCTTCGCCGCACAGGGTGTCGTCTCCGGCGCTTACGACCTGGTTATCGCGGGCGGCGTGGAGTCGATGAGCCGTGTCCCGATGGGCAGCTCAGTGCTGCCGGGCAGCAATCCATTCGGTGACGACATGACGCGCCGCTACCCCGACGGACTGGTGCCGCAAGGCATCAGCGCCGAACTGATCGCCGCGAAGTGGGGCTTCTCCCGCACCGAACTCGACGAATTCTCGGCTGGCAGCCACGAAAAGGCAGCGCGGGCCACCAAAGAAGGACTCTTCGACAACGAGCTTGCCCCGATCGCCGGGCTAAGCACCGACGAAATCATCCGGCCCGGTACCACGGTCGGGACCCTGGCCGGACTCAAGCCGGCTTTCTACGATCCTGCGGTGGAAGCGCGCTTTCCACAGATCAATTGGGACATCACGCCCGGTAACTCGTCGCCGCTGTCGGACGGCAGCGCAGCCGTGCTGATCACTAGCAACGAGGCCGCCAAGAAGCTGGGCTTGCGGCCGCTCGCCCGGATTCACACCGCGACGGTGGTGGGCTCGGATCCGCTCTACATGCTGACCGGAGTTATCCCGGCTACCGAGAAGGTGTTACACCGCGCTGGTCTGACGCTGGCCGACATCGATCTGTTTGAGGTCAACGAGGCCTTCGCGCCGGTGGTGCTGGCGTGGGCGCATGACACCGGAGCGGATCTGGCCAAGATCAACGTCAACGGCGGTGCGATCGCCATCGGACATCCGTTGGGCGCCAGCGGTGCTCGCATCATGACCACGTTGGTCAATGCATTGGAGCAGCGCGGTGGCCGTTACGGACTGCAGACGATGTGTGAGGGCGGCGGGATGGCGAACGCCACCATCATCGAGCGTCTGTGACGCTCGCAGAGCAGAAAGCCACCAACAATGTCTTCTCGCACCACCTCCAAAATCTTTGTCATAGGCGGCACCGGAGCCCAAGGCATCCCCATCGTCCGTGCCCTAGTCGCCGACAAGAAATACTCCGTTCGGTTCCTCAGCCGCGACTCCGCCTCCCGACGAGCCACGGACCTCCTCGCACTCGACAACGTCTCCATCCTGGAAGGCTCATTCGCCGACGAAGCCATCCTGCGGGAAGGATTCCGCGGGTGTGACGGAGCGTTTATCAACATCGACGGGTTCAACACCGGCGAGAAAACCGAGACCTACTGGGCGATCCGCAGTTATGAGATAGCCATCGAAGAAGGAATTACGTTCTTCGTGTATGGAAACCTAGACTATGGGCTCAAGAAATCAGGATATGACTCGAGATTCCGCTCCGGCCATTATGACGGCAAGGGCCGGGTGGGTGAGTGGATCTTGTTTCAGAATCAGGTGAATAGTGATCGGATGGCAGCGGCGCTCTTCACTTCGGGTCCGTACCTCGAGATGGTGATTTCGCCCGGGACGCCGATGACACCTACCGTGGAGGACGGTGTCTTAACGTGGCGAGTTCCGCTTGGTGAGGGTCCTGTGCCGCATGTGTCTCTGGAGGATTGCGGATTTTATGTTCGTTGGCTTTTCGACCATCCGGAGCGCGCGAATGGCATGGATCTCGAAGTCGCTATTGATCATATTGCCTATGCGGATCTTGCCGCGGCGTTTGAGAAGGTCGCTGGACATCCAGCACAATACATCGACACGGATTTAGACACGTACTGGAGGAACGGCCCGCTCAATGCACTCGCAGATACGCCTGCTGGGTATAACGCGGACCCCAATGACAAAAGCACCATGAACATGCGCGATAATTTCACGGGATTCTGGAATCTGTGGAAGTACGGAATCGTTAAAAGAGATTATGCTTTGCTCGATGAGATTCACCCGAATCGGATTAGGAGTGCCGAGGAGTGGTTCAGGAGAGAAGATCAGTTGGGAAGAGAGCTGGGGAAGGGCGGCCTTTGGGAGAGGGTTCAACCGGAGAACTGGACTCCAATTCTGAAGGTTCGTGAGGATATGAGGACAGGGAAGTTGTAGATCAGACGGTGGAGGTCTGAAAGGTTGCGCCGGCCGCGACGATGGGTCCGCATTCGTATCGTTAATCCGTTGATGCAGTTATGGGTGTGCCTGGGGAGTTACCAGGAACTTCTCCCCGGTGGCTCGCTTGACATAGGCATGGAACGCATCAGGCTTAAGCATGCCGGCGAGTGAAACCTCCCGCGTGTAGGTACTCGCGAACGTCGTGGTGAGATCCGCGGCCACACGGGCCCGGAGCCTACCAACGGCTTCGGCCCCGATGTTTTGAAGGAACGGCGTCAGCAGCCACCCGCCAACACCCCACGCCATTCCGAAGTCCCTCGTGAGCGTCGTCGGACTCGTGTCGAGTCCGCCGTAGATGTACACCTGCTTGTGAACGGTCGACCCATAGCGTGAATATTCCTCCGCGGTCGCGTTCGCCGCTTCCTCCATGCCACTGAGAATCTGACTCGCGAGCGTGCCCCCACCCGTGGCGTCGAACGCAACCGTCGCGGATGTCGCTTTGAGAGCCTCGACGAGGTCTGTCGAGAACGACGGCGATGCCGAGTTGCAGACATGGACTGCGCCGAGCGACCTCAGCAGCTCCTCTTGGTCGGGCTTGCGGACGATGTTGACAAGCGGCACCCCGTCTTTGATGCAGAGCTTGACGAGCATCTGGCCGAGATTCGACGCCGCCGCCGTGTGCACGAGGGCCGAATGACCTTCACGGCGCATGGTTTCCAGCATTCCCAGAGCTGTCAACGGATTGACGAAAGACGACGCCCCGTCCTTAGCCGTTGTCCCCTCGGGCAAGACAAGACACGCGGAAGCATCGACCGCTCGGTACTGCGTGTACATCGCGCCGCCAGCGATCCCCACCGTCTTGCCGACAAGTGCCTGGGCCGCTGAGGACGACCCAGCAGCCACGACGGTGCCCGCGCCCTCATTGCCCACCGGAAGCGGTTTATCGACTCGCGCCGAAAGCCCGCCCAGTGCCCCCGCTGCCAACGTGGCGGTGACGATTGGGCGCTCCGGCGTGCCCGCTACCGTCGCGGTAGCCATGTCGGCGCCGGCGACGAGCACGCCCAAGTCTGACGGGTTGATCGGCGAGGCTTCCACGCGTACCAACACCTCATTGGCGGCGGGGGACGGAACGGGGACGTCGTGCAGTGAGAGCTCGAGCGTGCCCTGCGACGTCACCATCGAACGCAGTTCCAGTGCCCGGTCAGGCAAATCTGCGGTCATCGGGGTGCCTCTTTCCTGTTGTGAATGTGTCTTACAACATATGAACTCACAACGGAGTCACAGATCTTCCCCGCTGTCGGCGCCCACGGTAACGCGACAGTGGTGGCCTCAACGCGAAGGGCGGCTGGTACGGGTTGCAGACCATGTGCGGGGTGCGGCGGGATGGCCAACGCCACGATCAGCGAGCGCTCGGGCTAGTCGGCTTCGTGACTGAGACCGGCCGCATGACGTCGCGGAGCGTTCCACTTGCCGCACTCACGGCTACCGGGGAGCGAAGCCGCTGTAGGCGAGCATCGCCGCTTGCTTCGCCGCCGGCCTACGGCGACGCGGTGCTGGGCCAGCTGTCATCCGGCGGCAGCCCATCGAGGATGCGCTGGCAAATCGCGGCCAGCTGACGAGTCTGGTTTGGCGTCAATCGATCGAAGACGAACTGCCGCACGGTGTCGACATGGGCGGGGGCGACCTCTTGGAGTCGTCGGCGTCCCGCGGCGGTCAACATCGCAAGGGTGTAACGGCCGTCCTCGGGGTCGGGCTGCCGCGACAGCCAGCCGTGTTTTTCCAGGCGGGCGACGGCTTGGGACAACCTTGGCAACGAGCTGCCTGAGGTCGTCGCGAGCACGCTCATCCGCAGCTTCGACCCTGGTGCCTCAGACAGCCGCGCCATGATCAGGTACTCGAAGTGGCCGATCCCGAACTCGCGCTGCAATTGAGCGCTCAACACTGGCTGCAGCCGCAGGATCATCGTCGACAGCTGCGCCCAAGTGCGTTGTTCGTCTTCGTCCAGCCAGCGAGTCTCACGCGCGGTGCTCACAGTCCCACTGTAACTTGATCATTGAACCGCAAATATCTGACTACTTAATTGTTTAACTTGACATAAGTCGGCCGCAGCCAACGGGAAGCAGGGGTCGAGCAGTGCAGGCGGTAGAAGTGATCGGACCACCGGCTCGCGGCCTGGCCCGTAAGTCGGAGCCCTTGAGCCCAAAAGACTTCAGTATCGGCGAGGCATAGCGCGCTGCGCCTCCTCGGCGATCCGCCCTCCCCAAGTGGCGTATATCACTAGGTTTCCCGGAATCGCAGATCCAGTATCCGACTTGTAGCGGGCAGGTTGCCACTTAAACATTGAAGTGACGGCGGGCGCGAACAAGGAAGGGACCCAAATCATGACCCACATCACACCCCTGGTAGTCCGAATGGGCAGGTCGACCGTCCGGCCGGCACTATCCGCGATTTTCGCCGCGCTCGCTGTGGTCGCGATCCTCGTCGGCTCGCTTGCCGCGCCGGCGCAGTGGTCTGCACAGGCGTTTGCGGCCGATGACTCTTGTCCCAGCGTCGAAGTCGTGTTCGCCCGCGGCACGCTTGAGGCACCCGGTGTTGGCGCGACCGGCCAAGCGTTCGTCGACGCGCTCAATGCCCGCCTGCCGGGAAAGACAGTCGACGTGTATGCGGTGAACTACCCTGCATCGTTGGACTTCGGGCGGGCTGCCGACGGGATCGTCGACGCCAGCAGCAAGATTCAGGCGACCGCGACGAGCTGCCCGACCACCAAGATCGTGCTCGGCGGTTATTCGCAGGGCGCGGCAGTGGCCGGCTACACCACCACCGACGCCGTTCCCGCCGGATTCGTCCTGCCGGCCGGTATCACCGGCCCCATGGCCGCTGCGATCGCCCCGCACGTCGCGGCAGTGGTCCTGTTCGGAACACCGGATAGCTGGTTTCTAAACCTGGTCGACCACAACGCACCACCCATCACCATCGGCGGGCTCTACACGGCGAAAACCCTTCAGCTGTGTGCTACCGGCGACCCGGTGTGCTTCCCCGGTGGCCTTAACCGAGCCGCGCACAGTTCCTACAAGGACAACGGAATGGCCGACCAGGCAGCCGACTTCGCTGCCCGCCAGTTGGGCGCCCCCGTTCAAGCGACCGCGCAGCAGACCGCAGGCGAGGTCGGCGCCAGCCCGAGCACCGACCAGCCGGCGCCGGCACCCATGCCCCTGCCCGACCCAACACCGGGCAACTGAATGACACCGTCACCACGAAACCGGTGGTAATCCATCAACGGCCGGGAGTCAGTCCCCAGAGGACTGCTCCCGGCCGTTGGCCCATTGTGCGTCGGCGTCCAGAAGACCAATCCGTTCAGTCGTCGGTGCCCTCGGAGGTGGGGTCCACACAGCCGATCGCTCCAAGCGTCGATTGATTGACACATCACGTAAAATTACTACTGTGGCGGTTATGCCTAAAGCAGCACAGTTCGATTCGTACGGCGACGTCGACGTCCTCGAGGTGCGCGACGTGAGGTGCCGATCGCCGGAGTCTTCGCTCTCGGTGATGTGCGGGAGGCGTTCCGGGAGGTCGAACTGCGACACACCCGTGGCAAGTTAGTGTTGCGACCATGAGCGACTTCGCGGAGCACACGATAGATTTTCCGAACGAGTCGCGAGAGTATCGCGAAGCGCGTGATGCGCTGCTTCAACGGGAGGTCGATCTCCAGCGGGAAATGGAGGCCGTCGCGGCGCAGCGGAGATCACTACCGCCTGGCGGCGAGATCCCTGAAGACTATGTGTTCGACCGAATCGACGACGACGGCGCCGCCACGACGGTGCGCATGTCCGAGCTATTCGGCGATAGCGACACACTGATGCTCTACCACTACATGTTCCCGCGTCTCTGCGGGGATGAACGGCCTAGACCGACAAGCGGTATCGGCTCGGAACTGCCTATAGACGAGGGACCGTGCCCATCATGCACCCCACTGATCGACATGTGGGACGGCGTGATCGCCCAGCTCGACGGTTTGGGTGGCAATTTGGCGATCGTTGCAAAGGCCCCGATCGAGCAGGTAGCGGCGTTCGCGCAGGACAGGGGGTGGCGACACATCGGGGTGTTGTCGGGGGCGAATTGCAATTTTCGCCGTGACTACGGCAACGACGGTGCTGACGGCCAGCCTTTACCGCTGCTGACGATCTTCAAGCGCTGGCCCGACGGCGCGATACGGCTGCACTGGGCGGGCGAAATCGTTTTCGCACCCTTTGACACGGATGATTCGGGGCAGGACCCAGAGCACCACGACACAGTGCAGCCGCTCTGGACGCTCTACGACGTGGCCACATCGCCCCGGTACCGGCACTGGCGACTTCAACACCTGCCGGCGAACTGGTGAGAACCGCTTGCGCCGAGCTGGATTGGTCTGACCGAAGCCTACGAGGAGGCACCATGACCGAGGTCAACGAGTTCAACCGCCGCAACATCGAAGAGTTCCGCAGCAATCATGGCCGCCTCGGTGGCCCGTTTGAGGGCGCACCGGTTTTGCTACTACACACGACGGGAGCGCAAAGTGGCCAAGAACGGGTGCACCCACTGATGTATCTGGCCGACGACGGTCGCTACCTGTTGTTCGCCTCGGCCGCCGGTGTTGACCGTAGCCCCGCGTGGTACTGGAACCTCATCGCCAACCCCGACGCCAGCATCGAAGTCGGAGACGAACACCTCGACGTACATGCCGTTGAATTGAGCGGCGCAGAGCGCGATGCGAAGTATGCCGATCAGGCCCAACGGTTTCCGCAATACGCCGAATACCAGCGCACGACGTCGCGGACCATCCCGGTTATCGCACTCACCCCTACCGGTGGGGTGCAACAGCACGAGTGAAGTTCGTGGCGTGTGTAGGGGTA
>CAVRER010000045.1:0-7954 GCA_963720085.1 uncultured Actinomycetota bacterium | reverse complement strand
GCAACCTGTGGGCGTGCGAGCCATGGGCCAGACTCGTCCAGCCCGGACCTTCTGGCGGGATCGGGAACGTCCGGTCGAAGCCGATATCCTGCGCGCGGTGATCTTCGACGCCGATTCCGCGCTGGCGGATATCGAACGCGATGGTCACCGGCTGGCGTTCAATGCGGCGTTCGCCGAACACGGCGTCGACGTCAGCTGGAGCGTCGAAGAGTACGGGCGGCTGTTGCGGATACCGGACGGACCGCGACGTGTCGCGGCAGGTTTGCGGGAACGAGGCTTCGGCACGTCCGCCGATGCGCTTGCGGGCCGGATCTATCGGACCAAGACCGCGGCGTTCGGTGACTGCGTGCTCGACGGCGACATCGCGCCCAGGACCGGTCTGATCGACTTGGTGATGAGCTTGTTCGTCGCGGGCATCTGGGTGGGCGTGGTGAGCACTCGGCGCCGAGTGTGGGTCGAGGCGCTGGTGCGGCAATTGGTCGGTGATGGCCTCGTCGAGACGATCGTGACCGTCGACGACTTACCTGATATCGACTCGCCCCGAGTGCGGCGCCGAACTGTGCCGGCTGGCGTTGTGGGAGTTAGGGATAACGCCGCGCGGCGCGCTCGCCATCGCAGGCTCGGGGCGTGGGTTGTGCGCCGCGCTCGCCGCCGAATTGCCTGCGGTGGTCGTCACCTCCGGCACACCGCCGACCAGCAGTTCAATGGCGCCGCGGAAGTTCGCACCGGCTACGACGGTGCGGATCCACTGCTGGCCGCCGGCTGCCAGCAGGCACACCGACGCTGGTGGATTCGCCGCAGCGTCCCGAGCTGCCTAAGCCCGGCGCGATGCCGGGCGCATAGCGCGTGAGGAGCGAGCCGGGCAATCCTACCTAGCTGCCGCGGAGCAGCTCGATGACGGCGCTGAAATCCTTGTCGCCGTTAGCCGCTGCGAATTTGGCGTAGATCTCGGCGGCGTGACTGCCCAACGGCGCCGCCGAACCGGTTGAGCTGACGGCGTCCATCGCCAAACCCAGGTCCTTATTCATCAGCGCGGTTGCGAAGCCAGGTGTGAAGTCGTAGTTGGCCGGCGATGTCGGCACCGGGCCCGGCACTGGGCAGTTGGTGTGCACTGCCCAGCAGTTACCGGTCGCGCCAGTGATGACGTCGAACAACGACTGCGCCGACAGCCCAAGCTTCTCAGCGAGCACGAATGCCTCGCCGATCGCGATCTGCTGCACGGCAAGCACCATGTTGTTGCACACCTTGGCGGCCTGGCCGGCGCCGGCCGCTCCGCAATGAATGATCTTGCCCGCCATCGGTTCCAAAATCGGATGCGCGCGGCGCAATTCGTCCAAGTCACCGCCCACCATGAATGCCAGGGTGCCCGCGACCGCGCCTTTGACTCCACCGGAAACTGGCGCGTCGAGCTGGGCCAACCCGTGCGAGGCCGCCGATGCGTGGACTTCACGCGCGTCATCGACGGAAATCGTTGAGCTGTCGATGAACAGCGCACCTTGGTTTGCAGCGGGCAGGATTTCGGTGTAGCAGCGCTTCACCGCATCGCCGTGGGGCAGCATCGTGATAACGACATCAGCGCCGGCCACCGCCGCGGGGCCACTGTCGGACACCACGACACCGTTGTCGGCGGCGGCGACGGCCGCGGCCGGAACGGGGTCAAAGCCCTGCACGGTGTGGCCGGCGGCAACCAGGTTCCTCGACATTGGACCGCCCATGTGGCCCAACCCCAAAAACGCGACGGTCAACGACTCAGTCATTCGGCTAACCCTTCTGCGCCTTCCTACGCGCTGGCGCGGACCCGTGCAGCCTCGGCTCGGCCGATGACCACCCGCATGATTTCGTTGGTTCCCTCCAGGATGCGGTGCACCCGTAGATCGCGCACGATCTTCTCCAAACCGTACTCGCGCAGATACCCGTAGCCACCGTGCAACTGCAGGGCCTGGTCTGCGACGTCGAAGCACGCGTCGGTGACGTATCGCTTGGCCATCGCGCACAGCGCGACTTTGTCGTCGGCATCGCTGTCGAGTGCACTCGCCGCGCGCCACAACAACATTCGCGACGATTCCAACGCGGTGGCCATGTCGGCCAAGGTGAACCGGATGGTGGGTTCATCGAGCAATGCGGCCCCGAACGCCTGCCGGTGGGAAAGATAGGACGCCGACTTGTCGAACGCGGCCTGCGCCCCACCCAGCGAGCACGCCGCAATGTTGATCCGGCCACCGTTGAGGCCGTTCATTGCGACGCCGAAGCCCGCACCTTCACCGTCCGCGCCGCCCAGCATCGCATCGGCGGGCACCCGCACATCCTCGAAAATCACCTGCGCCGTCGGCTGGGCGTTCCAGCCCATCTTCTCCTCGTGCGCCCCGAAACTCAGCCCCGGACTGCCCTTTTCGACGATAAAAGCCGATATTCCGCGTGGACCGGGTTTTTCTGGGCCCCCGGTTCGTGCCATGACCACATAGACATCCGAGGCTCCCGCCCCGGAGATGAACTGTTTGACACCGCCCAGCACATAGTCGCCGCCCCGCTTGACGGCCCGGGTGCTCAACGCGCCGGCATCCGAGCCGGCGCCCGGCTCGGTTAGGCAGTAGCTGGCAATGACATCCATCGAGGCCAGCCGTGGCACCCAAGTCTTGCGCTGCTCCTGCGGTGCCGAATGCGTCAATCATCCAAGCGCACATGTTGTGGATGGACAGGAACGCCGCGCTGGTCGGGCAGGCCATAGCCAGCTGCTCGAAGATCCGCACCCCGTCCAGTCGGCGCAGCGCACTGCCGCCCACGTCGTCGCGGCAGTAGATCGCCGCCATGCCGAGGCCGGCCGCCTCGCGCAGCTCATCCACCGGAAAGTGATGCGTCGCATCCCATTCCAGGGCATACGGGGCGAGGCGTTTGGCCGCGAATGCGGCCGCCGTCTCGGTAATGACCCGCTCGTCGTCGTCAAGGGAGAAGAACTGCATCGATGGGCTACTTCATCGTCGGGATGACGAATTCGGCGCCATCCTTGATGCCGGACGGCCAGCGCGACGTAACGGTCTTGACCTTGGTATAGAACTCGATCGACGCCGGCCCGTGCTGGTTGAGGTCACCGAAGCCGGAGCGCTTCCAGCCGCCAAAGGTGTGGTATGCCACCGGGACTGGGATCGGCACGTTGACGCCGACCATGCCGACCTGCACCCGGGAGACGAAATCACGCGCGGTGTCACCGTCGCGGGTGAATACCGCCACGCCGTTGCCGTACTCATGCTCAGAAGGCAGTCGCAGTGCCTCTTCGTAGTCGTGGGCGCGCACGATGCACAGCACCGGACCGAAGATCTCGTCGGTGTAGATCGACATGTCGGGGGTGACGCGGTCGAACAGGGTGGGGCCGATGAAGTAGCCGCCCTCCAGGTTTGCGTCGCCGTATGCCAGGTCGTCGCTGGTACGTTCGCGCCCGTCGACGACGATGTCGGCGCCGGCCGCCACACCCTGGTCGATGTAGTCGTGCACCCGGGTGAGTGCGGCCTCGGTGACTAACGGGCCGTAGTCGGCTTTGGGGTCGCAGCTGTGCCCGACCCGCAGGTTGTTGATCCGCTCAACCAGCCTGGCGCGCAACCGATCCGCGGTCTGCTCGCCGACCGGCACCGCGACGGAAATCGCCATGCACCGCTCCCCGGCGCTGCCGTAGCCGGCACCGATCAGCGCGTCGACGGCCTGATCAAGGTCGGCGTCGGGCATCACGATCATGTGGTTTTTCGCCCCGCCGAAGCACTGCGCACGCTTGCCGGTGCCCGTCGCCGTCGAATAGATGTACTGGGCGATATCCGAACTGCCGACAAACCCGACGGCAGCGATGTCCGGGTGGGTCAGGATTGCGTCGACGGCCTCCTTGTCGCCGTGCACGACCTGAAATGCGCCGGGTGGCAGACCGGCCTCGATGAACAGCTCGGCCAGCCGCACCGGGACCGAGGGGTCTCGTTCAGAAGGCTTGAGCACAAACGCATTTCCGCATGCCAGGGCCGGACCGGCCTTCCACAACGGGATCATCGCGGGGAAGTTGAACGGGGTGATTCCGGCGACCACGCCCAGCGGCTGACGCAACGAGTACACGTCGATGCCCGGGCCGGCGCCCTCGCTGTATTCGCCCTTGAGCAGATGCGGGATGCCGATACAAAACTCGATCACCTCGATACCGCGCTGAATGTCACCGCGGGAATCGGCCAGTGTCTTGCCGTGCTCCAACGACAGCATCTTGGCGATTTCGTCGAGATGCTCGTTGACCAACTCGACAAACCGCATCATCACCCGCGCCCGGCGCTGTGGATTGAACGCCGCCCACTCTTGTTGCGCCCGGGCCGCCGAGGTCACGGCCGCATCGACTTCGCTCTTGCTGCCCATGGGTACCAGCGACTGCACCTGGCCGGTGTTGGGGTCGAACACCTCGGCGGTGCGACCGGACTGCCCGGTCGTGCGCTTGCCATCGATGAAGTGGGTGATCTGTGCGGTCATGGATGTCCTCGGATACACGAAGAAAAGTGGGTTACTAGGACATCCTAGTAACTCGCCCGCAGGCGGTCAAACTCCGCTGATAAACGCTTGGTTGTGGGTGTCGAGGGCATAAGCTCAAGCAAGCCAATATCTGGGACTGGTCCATCTCGGGAGGCCTGCGTGACGAGGTTCGTTCGCCGTCTGGCCGCAGGTGTTGCGGTCGCGTTATTTCCGTTGGCGGCTGTGCTGGTCGCGGCGCCGGGAGTCAGTTGGGCGCAATGCGACCCCAACTTTTCCCGCAATGTGTGGACCAACGAGTGCAAACCGCCACCGCCACCGCCCGAGTGGTACACACCCAAGCCGGCATATGTGCCGTCATTCGCACCGGCGGACATCCCGCCGCCCCCTCCGCCGCCGCCGTGGGCGCAGCAGCTCCGCCCGGTATGGGATGGCGGCCATCAGCAGTGGGTCTGGATAGGGATCTAACCGCCAGGCCGGCATACGTCTCGGCGTCGCCGAAGGCAACAAATTCGCCGACCTGAGAGTTTGCGGGCAGCGGCGGTAAAGCCGGGACTAACCGGTGCCGTTAGCGGGAGAATCCTAAGGTGATCGCCGGACCCAGCCAACCACCGCGACGATCCGGGAGGGTAATGAGCTCGGAACATGCAACAGAACAGGTGCCGCTGGCCGAGATCCAGGAGGGCGACACGATCCAACATCCCGAGTCCGGTCAGTGGTTCACCGTCACCCGAACGGTGGACCGCACAACGAGTGTCACTCAAGAGCACTCAGATGGCGACACCACGGTCGTCGAGGGGTATCGCGTGTACTACGGCGACGAGCGCATAGGTGAGCACGTCGATTCCCGGTGCATCATCGATTCCCTGTCCACTAAAGGCCTCGTCACTCGCCAGGTGCGCGAGTAGTCGCGAACGCCCACGCGACGATGTGGATGCCCAAATAGCAGATTTGTGTCGGGGCAGGAATACGGTTTGCATCATGAAACTCCACGACACCGCACGCCAACTCATCGGTTCCGACCCTGCAACGCTGGTCACGAACAATCGCGACGGCAGCCCGCAAGTCAGCGTGGTCTGGGTGACGGTGCAGAGTACGGCCGACGGCGGTGATGAGCTGGTCACCGCTCATCTGCAGGAGCATCTGAAGATCCGCAACATCCGGCGTGATCCCCGCGTGGCGGTGACCATCGTGTCCACCGACCGCAGCGGACCGCAGACACCTTATCTGTCGATCAAAGGCACGGCGCGCATCGAGGAGGGCGGCGCTCCCGAACTGCTCGACGAGATCGCCACGACTATCTTCGGCCCGGCACCGGTTTCCCGCCGCCCGACGCACCGCCCGGATACCTGACTCACATCACGATCGAGAAGGTCGGCGGCGTGGGCCCATGGGCGACCTGAACATAACTGCCAGCCCCGCCGCCGCCACCATCCGTCCCCAAACGCAGACTTTGGGCTACACCCCTTCCTTCCGATAGGCGCCTGGCGATATCATCGCCATATGACGATAGATGCTGTGGTGGATCGGACCGAACTGGCGCCGGCTGCGGCGTTGTTTCGATCGCTGGGCGATGCGGGGCGGCTGGCGATTGTGCGGCGGCTGGCTGATGGGCCGGCGCGGGTGGCGGATCTGGTGTCGGCGTTGGGATTAGCGCAGTCGACGGTGTCGAAGCATCTGGCGTGTCTGCGGGATTGCGGCTTGGTGGATTCGGAGCCGGTGGGTCGTGCCTCGTTGTTCCGGCTGACTCAGCCCGCCCTGATTGATGTGCTGGCCGGTGCCGAAGCGGTGCTGGTCGCGACCGGTAATGCGGTGGCGCTGTGCCCCACCTTCGGTGTCGGCACTGGCGTGGAAGTTCGAGCGGTGAGCGCGTCCGACCGCCCGTTGAAGCTGCCGACGGCGACCGGAAACGATTGCGGCAGCCCGGAATCGGTGGTGTCGGGCCGTGGCGAGGGATGGCAGCGTGCTGCGGCGCAGGCGCGGCTGTTGGCGTGGCTATCGCTGGCGTATATGGCCATGGAGGGGGCCGTGGCGATTGTGGCAGCGGTCTTGGCCGGGTCGGTGGCGTTGCTCGGTTTCGGGCTGGATTCGGTGATCGAGGGCTTGGCCAGTGTGATTGTCGTCTGGCGGTTTACGGGCGCTCGCACGTTGTCGGAGACCGCGGAGCCCAACGCGCAGAAGGCGGTGGCGGTCACGTTCTTTTTGCTCGCTCCCTATATCGCCTATGAGGCCAGCGTGGCCTTGGTGGCCGGCGATCGAGCGGCGACGAGCTGGCTGGGCATCGGGCTGTCGATCGCCAGCGTGATCGTCATGCCGATCCTCGGTATCGCCAAGCAACGGCTGGGCGTGCGCTCTGAGGTCGGGCGCGACGGTCGGCGAAGGTTTGCAGAACCTGATGTGCGCGTATCTGGCTGCCGCGGTGCTGGCTGGGCTGCTCGCTAACACCTGTTGGGCTGGTGGTGGCTGGATCCCGTCGTGGGCCTGGGCATCGCCACGCTGGCCGTGTGGGAAGGCATCAAAGCCTGGCGCGGCGAGGACCGCTGCTGAAAACCCCGCCGAGAACTGACTAAGAGCCCGGCGGTTGGGCGAATCTGGGTACAACATCCCGGCCCTACTCCAGACGGCACAGGTGCATTCATGCTTGGGAGGACAGGCGCCGCACCTCTTTTTCCCCCTAAGTACCGTCTACATCTTCTGAAACGGGTGGCCCAGACAGTGATGATGTCATCCGTTTCTCGACTTTGAACGCTTGGGCGAAGCGAACCTCCAAAAGCTCGGTGAGGTCGCCCGCGGCGTGGCGGTCTTCGATAGCCGCCCGAAAACGCGCCGCTGTATCTGCGACGTCACCGGTCAGCGAGTAGATGGCCAGAAATCCCGGCTCGCCAGGTTCCGTACTTCGATAGAGCGTCGCTGCGTCGACGCCGTCCACCGCGAGAGCATTACGAAACTGGACCTCCGCGTACCAGGTCAAGAACTCCTCAACGCGCTCCTCATCACGACAACTGGTGAGGGCAACGAAGATGCCACCGCCATCGGTCATTCGTTCTGCTCCCGTCGCTTCCAACAAATCTCGATGGGTGTCTCACTTTGACATCTCAGGTCCTAGCGAACGGATTGGTCAAGAGTTGGCGGTCACGCGGCTCTACCGCAGACGCACCTTGACGTAAGAGAAATGCCAGGCGACGACGTGGATAGCAAAGTCGCCGATCCCTGAGACATCAACGGCTGACTTCCGCGCTAAGAACCAGCTTCAGATCGGCGGGGAGATGAGGAAGACATAAAGGGCTGAAATCTTGTCGGCACGGGTAATGATGATGTCGATGCGCAAAATCGCAGATATGAAGCGCAGCCCACGATGGCTGGGCGGTCCTCGGATTGCGTGTATCGGTTTGTACCCCTTGCAGGGGAAGGGAACTCTTCAATGAACACCCGGAGCCGGGAGCCGGCCGCGCCCTCTGGGCCGGACGCTCCG
>CAVRER010000044.1:0-75519 GCA_963720085.1 uncultured Actinomycetota bacterium | reverse complement strand
GTGACGTGCGGCCGCGCGAATCTTCTTCTACGGCAACCACTCCGCGCATCCGGATGGAACCGCGGCCCGTCTTGTAGGCATCCGCGATGCCTTGCGAACCGACGATCAGTCCGGCCGTGGGGAAGTCGGGGCCTTTGATACGCTCGGTGACCGCGACCAGCGTCGCCTCTTCGTCGGCGTCGTAATTGTCCAGTGCCCAGAACACCGCGTCGGCGAGCTCGCGCAGGTTGTGCGGCGGCATGTTGGTGGCCATACCGACCGCGATGCCACCAGAGCCGTTGGCCAGCAGGTTGGGGAACCGGCTCGGCAGCACCGTGGGTTCCTGTACCCGGCCGTCATAGTTGGGTATGAAATCAACTGTCTCCTCGTCGATTTCCCGCAGCATCTCCATCGCCAGCGGAGTCAGCCGCGCTTCGGTGTTGTGGCTGACGAACCCATTGGTGATGAACGCGTGATCTTCGGTGTCGACGCGCAAGCTGTACACCGGTTGCACACCGGCATCAGTCGCGGAGGCCACCCGTGCGTAGTAGAACCTGCCGTCGCTCAGTTCGGTGGCGATGCTCCGGACATCTGGGTCGGCGATGTGTGCCAAGATCTCCGCGCCGCGGGTCCGCCAGCGTTGGATGCGATCGATGTTGTGCCGATTGAGCCAGTCGCGGTCGGCCCATGAGCCACCGGCATGCTTCCGGATGAATGCCGCCAGTCCCGGCACGTGGTCGGCGTCCATGCCGGCGCACGTTGGCATGGATGACAGGATGCCGAGCAGCTTCTCCTGCTTCGCGCCGCCGAAGCCGACTTGGCTTGCAAAAAGTTCGGCCTGCGCCCGATTGGTGATGACCACCTCGTGCTCGCCAACGGCATGCCGATACCGCTTGGACACGACGCCGAACTCAAGCAACATCTGTTGGACGTCCGCCGCGAGCCGCGCACTGCGCGTCGAGTAGGAAACCTGAATTGAATTGCGCGGCAGGAGAGAGCACGAGCCATCGCCCTCGAACAGTGCCTGCAAAAATGCCCGCTTGATGGACGCCGGCGATTGCCAGAGCCACTCCGGCACGACCTTATGTTCAGACCGCTGGCCCGTGAGCTCACCGAGCCGGCTGCGCTTGAGCTCGGTCAGGTTGTGAATATCCAGCTCGTGCAACATCGAACCGGAGGCGATTTGGCGACACGATACGTAGCGCTGCCCACCCACCACTGAGTCATACGCCGCGACTACCATCGCGAAATAGTCGCGATCGAGGTTATTGAAGCCCGCGCGTTTGTCTGAGACGAAACCCTCGCTGGTGAATGCCCCCAGGAGAAGGGCTTCCATCGTCGGCCGCCAGTCGGCCGGGCCCAGCTCGGTCGGCGGAGTCCGCTGCAGCACGACGTGGTCGTCCGGGCGGATCTCTTCGATCAGTTTCCACAACAGTGTGGGTACGCCACCGATATCGACCAGGCACAGCAATGGGTGGTTCGCGGTGCCGATGACTTCGTAGCCCTCGGCGGTACGCACCCTGTAGGTCTGATGCTCACCGGAGTGAAACAGGCGATCGGCCATAACCGGGTTGCCATGCCGATCGAGGACCTTCAGGTCGACGGTGTTGTCCGAATTGCTACGGGCGCCCGGAGCAACATCGGCGATTCGCACGGCCTGCCCAAACGGCAAGCGCACCAACGCATCCCCGGTCACGCAGTACCGCATGGCGGCCGGCGGGTCGTTGCCCGGCGAGCCGAAGTTTCCCTGCCCGTCGACCAGCGGGTAGCGCAGCGACCACGGCTGCGCCATCCGGACCAGGGTGTCGTAGATGGACGCATCGCCGTGCGGATGGTAGTTGCCCATCGTCTCGGCGACCGACCGCGCGGACTTGGCGTGGCTGCGGTCCGGGCGGAACCCGGAGTCGTACATCGCGTAGAGCACCCGGCGGTGCACCGGTTTGAGACCGTCGCGCACCTCCGGCAGGGCGCGGCCCACGATGACGCTCATCGCGTAATCGATGTAGCTGCGCTGCATCTCCTGCTGGATGTCGACCGGCTCGATCCGGTCGACGGAGTCGTCGCCCGGTGGCAGCGTGGTGTCAGTCATCTATTCCTCGTTTGCGTCTCAGGTCGACGGCGTGTCTGAGTCGTCAGACATCCAGGAAACGGACGTCCTTGGCGTTGCGGGTGATGAAGCTTCGGCGTGCTTCGACGTCCTCGCCCATCAGGATGGAGAACAACTCGTCGGCGGCAGCGGCGTCGTCGAGGGTGACCTGACGCAGCACCCTGACCGACGGGTCCATGGTGGTTTCCCACAACTCCTTGGCATCCATTTCGCCCAGACCCTTGTAGCGCTGAATGCCGTCTTCCTTATTGATCTTCTTGCCGGCCTTTTGCCCCGTCTCCAACAGACCGTCCCGTTCCCGGTCGGAGTAGGCGAATTCCGGATCGCTGCGCTGCCACTTCAGCTTGTACAGCGGCGGCTGTGCCAGGAATACGTGGCCGTTCTCGATGAGCGGTCGCATGAACCGGAACAACAGCGTCAACAGCAGTGTCGAGATGTGCTGGCCGTCGACGTCGGCGTCGGCCATCAGCACGATCTTGTGGTAACGCAGCTTGGTGAGATCGAACTCGTCGTGGATTCCGGTGCCCAGCGCGGTGATGATCGCCTGCACTTCGGTGTTTTTCAGCACCCGGTCGATGCGGGCCTTCTCGACGTTGATGATCTTGCCCCGCAACGGAAGGATCGCCTGAAACATCGAGTCGCGCCCACTTTTGGCCGAGCCGCCAGCCGAATCACCTTCCACCACATACAGTTCCGACTTGCGCGGATCGGTGGAGCGGCAGTCGGCGAGCTTGCCGGGCAGGCCACCCAGATCTGTGGCGCTCTTGCGCCGCACTAACTCTCGGGCTTTCCGAGCTGCAATCCGGGCTTGCGCCGAAGACACCGCCTTGTTCACCACCGTTTTTGCGTCACTCGGGTTGGCTTCGAACCAGTGGGAGAGCTTGTCGTTGCAGGCCTTTTGCACAAATGACTTGACTTCGGTGTTGCCCAGCTTGGTCTTGGTCTGGCCCTCGAACTGCGGTTCGCTGACCTTGACCGAGATCACTGCCGCCAGACCCTCCCGGATGTCGTCGCCGGTGAGGTTGGGATCTTTGTCTTTCAGCAGCTTCTTGTCTTTGGCGTACTTGTTCACCACCGACGTCAACGCGGCGCGGAACCCTTCCTCGTGGGTACCGCCCTCGTGGGTGTTGATGGTGTTGGCGAACGTATGGACCGACTCCGAATAGCCGGCGTTCCACTGCATTGCGATCTCGACCTCGTGACCGGGACCCTTGTCGGAGAAGTCGACGATGCTGCTGTGGATCGGGTTCTTGGTGCGGTTGATGTGCTTGACGAAGTCGACGAGGCCGCCGGGGTAGTGGAATGAGCGATGTTTGACTTTGTGCGGTTTGTTGCGTTCTTCGGCCTTTTCCTCGGCCGACTTCGGCGCTTCGGCGGTGTCGCTGACGACCTCGTCGACCACTTCTTCGGCGGCAACGCGCTCGTCGACCAAGTCGATGGTCAACCCTTTGTTGAGGAAGGCCATCTCCTGCAACCGTCGGGCCACCGTCTCGAAGTCGTATTCGGTTGTCTCGAAGATGTTCGGATCGGCCCAGTACCGCACCGTGGTGCCGGTCTTCTTGGTCTTCTCGCCCTGTTTCAGGGTGCCTGGCACTGAATGGTCGTAGAACTGCGACCATTCATAGCCGTCGCGGGAGATCTCCACCTCGAGGCGCGTCGACAACGCGTTGACCACCGAGACGCCCACCCCGTGCAATCCACCAGACACCGCGTAGGCACCGTCGTCGCCGCCGAACTTGCCGCCGGCGTGCAACTGCGTCATCACCACGTCGACGGTGGGGATGCCGGTGGCGTGCATCGCCACTGGGATGCCGCGACCATCGTCGGTGACCTGGACGCCGCCGTCCTCGAGGATTTTGACGTCGACTTTGGTGGCGTAACCGGCCATCGCCTCGTCCACCGCGTTGTCGACGACCTCCCAGACAAGGTGGTGCAGGCCACGCTCGCCGGTTGACCCGATATACATGCCCGGTCTTTTGCGAACGGCCTCCAACCCTTCAAGAACCTGGATGTCTCCGGCGTCGTAGGAATTGCGGGCCTTCTTCTGGGCAGCCACGATCGGAAAGCTCTCCTTGGGGGTTGCGCGCGGGCAGTCCAATGACTGTGCGCTGGTTCTCCGCCAGTCTACCTACAACGGCCGGTAGCACCGATTCTGCGAGGGTGTTTCTACACAGCTATCTGCGCCGTGTGCGGAATTTTTCGCTCTGGGCTGCGTCCCGACGCTTGACGAGCCTATTCGCGCCGTTGTGACGGCCCTCAGCGGATCGTTCGGTCGCTCAACCATAGGTGTCACGCGGGCCTCTTCCGGCGATGTGCAGTGGTCCCTTACGCCACGACGGCGCGACGGGGCCGGTGATTTTCAGCGCGGTCACCACACCGTCGCCTACTTCGGTGGCGATCTTGGCCAGCACTTGAGCCTGAATGATCCGGAGCTGGGTCGCCCATGCCGTCGACTCCGCGGACACGGTCAGTACCCCGTCGCGCAGTGCGGTCGGTGTCGCATGGTCGGCGATGTGTTGACCAACCACCGATGGCCACTGCCCGAACACCGCGCCCTCGGCCACTCGCGACGACCAGCCGCGCTTCTTCGCCACGTCCCGGGTGGCGCCGCCCAACGGTTGCGGATCTCGGCCGTCTGGTCCTGGACCAGACCAGCGGCGCCGGCTTCGAGCGCCGGCAACCCGGCGGGTCGGTGGCAGCCGACGCCCGCGTCCAACATCTTTGCCTTGGGTGCGAGCGGCACCGCGAGCCTCTTCCAAAGCTCGCCGCACCAGGTCCATCCCGGGCAACCTGCTCAGCCGCTCAGGCGGTCCGGCTGTGTCGTCGTGGCCAGTCACGTCTGCACCGCTGAGGCCGGTCCGCTGTCACCGTCGTGCAGCGCGATAGTCACTCGCTTGGCATCCCAATCGCGGGGAACGTCGTCGAGGACGGCCGCCGTTACCAGTACCTGCTCCGCCGAAGCCGCGGCCGCGGCCAGTGCCTCCCGGCGGGCCGCGTCGAGTTCGGCGAACACATCATCGAGCAGTAACACCGGGTCGCCTCCGTCTGCACGCAGCAGTTCATAGGCCGCCAACCGCAACGCCAGCGCCATCGACCACGATTCACCGTGGCTGGCAAAGCCTTTCGCGAGCTGCTCACCCAAGCGTAGTTCAAGGTCGTCGCGGTGCGGGCCAACCAGGCACACACCACGCTCCAGTTCGGCGTCTCGGCGCTGTGCCATCTGCGCCAGCAGCGCCGCGCGCAACTCCTCGGTGTCCGTGCGATCGGGCTCAACATCGACGCTGGCGCGATAACCGATCGCAACCAGGCGCGACGCCGGCGCCAACCGTTGGTAACTCTTCTGTACTTCGGGCGCCAACTCGTTCACCAGGTCGATCCGGGCGGCCATCAACTCGGCGCCGTGCGCAGCCAAATGACCGTCCCAAACATCAAGCGTGTCAAGGGCGCCGCGGTCACCCCGAAACCGCGCGCCGGCCGCGGACTTCAGTAATGCCGTGCGCTGACGCAGAACTTTTTCATAGTCAGCCCGCACGGCAGCCACCCGCGGTCGGCGCATCGCCGCCAGATCATCAAGGTAGCGGCGTCGATCCGCTGGATCTCCGCGGACCAACGCCAGATCTTCCGGCGCGAACAACACCGCACGGAGCACCCCGACCACCTCACGCGGGCTACGCACCGGCGACCGATTCAACCGGGCTTTGTTGGCCCGCCCGGCGGCGATCTCCAAATCAACGGCGCACTCACGACCATCATTCACCACGATCGTCGATACCACCGCCCGCGACGCGCCCACCCGCACCAGCGGAGCGTCCGTGGCTACCCGATGGGAGCCCAAAGTAGACGAATACCACAGTGCTTCAACAAGATTCGTCTTACCGTAACCATTGGGCCCGACGAACACCGTCCGCCCCGGCGTCAGCTCAAGCTCGGCGTGTTCCCACGACCGGAAATCCCGCAAGCCCAGATGACGGACGTACACCTAACCGCTAACCAGGAAGACGGACCGGCATCAACAGGTAGACGTAGTCGGTCGAAACCGCTGGGAACGGTCCCCTGTCGGTGGGCTGTGGATCGTCGTCGCCGGCCGGCCGCAGCACCGCCGGCCGACTCGGGGTGGTGAAGCCGAATGACACCCGCTCAGAATGCAACGACCCGAGCCCGTCGGTGAGGTATGTCGGGTTGAAGGCGATCGTGAGTGGCTCACCGGCGAAATCGACCGACACGTCCTCTTCGGCCCGGCCGACGTCGTCGGCACCGGCCGACAGTCGCAGCACATCCCCGGAGAATTCCATCCGGACCTGTGCACCCCGATCGGCGACCAACGCGACCCGCTTGATCGCCTCGGTCAATTCGGCCACCCCGATACTCGCCACCGCAGTGTGTTCGGTCGGCAGCAGCTGCCGAAACTTGGGGAACTCCGCATCCAGCAACCGGGTGGTGCTGCGTTTGCCGTTCCCACTGATGCCGAGTAACCCCTCCTTGCCCACCGCAGGTCCGGACCCTAGTGACAAATGGACCTCGGCGCCGTCGGTAGCGGTCTTGGCTGCCTCGGCCAACGTCTTCGCCGGCACCAACACTGCCGCCTCGACATCGTGTCCGGCCGCCGACCAGGTCAGCTCCCGAACCGCCAGCCGGAACCGATCGGTAGCAGCCAATACCACCGACTCACCGGAAATCTCGACGCGGATTCCGGTCAGCATCGGCAACGTGTCGTCGCGGCCCGCCGCGATAGCCACCTGACTGATCGCTTCGGCGAACAGCTCCGCTGATAAAGCACCGGTCTCCTCAGGCAACGCCGGCAGCGTGGGGTAGTCCTCGACGGCCATCGTCGGCAATGAAAACCGCGCGCTCCCGCACGTCAAGGAAACTCTGGTGCCTTCCACCTGGACGTCGACGGGCTTGTCGGGCAAGGCCCGGGTGATATCAGACAACAGCCGCCCCGACACCAGAACTGTTCCCGGAGAAGCGATTTCCGCTGCCAGCCGTACTTCGGCGGAAACTTCATAGTCGAATCCGGAAATTGTCAGGCCGTCGTCCGAGCCGGTCAGCAGCACACCGGCGAGCACCGGCACCGTCGGCCTGGTGGGCAGCGTCCGCGCCACCCAGGCCACCGCATCAGCGAAGTCTTCGCGCACCAAGCGAAACTTCAAGTCGGTCACACCGACTGTGGTCGTCGCCACGTCCATTGCGTCCCTTCATCACCCCGAACAACAAGGTCAACTCCAGCGGCTCCACCTGGAGTCCGATTTACCCGCTGGCGGACGCTTGTGCCCGTAACCCGCTACGACGACCGAAACGGCAGTCGAACCACAACCGTAGAGCTTCGAGCGCCATCTTGAAAGCTAATCGGAATCAATGACACTCGGGGTGTTCTTGCGCTGACGTGCGGGTGTGGAACTGGCTCTCCCCAGGCGCCTTTTCCAAGAAGAAACTACGGAGAGATCTCAGTAACAGTATTAGGGCCTGTGCATGTTGGGGACAGTTCGACGTCTGTGCTGCTGGGCCGCGCTGGCCGGGGTGTGGATGAGATGGGCGCGGTTGTGTGGTTTGTGTGTAGTGGTTGGGGATTGCCGGCGGTTGTGCACTCGGCCGGGATATCCGGGGAAGAGCACCAGCAAGTTGCGCACAGGCATCTGCACAGCCGGTGTGTGACGGGTGGGGTAGCCGTGCCCAAAGTTTTTTGGGTCAGGCCGCTTCCGGCCGGCGCTCAGCGCTTGGACCGCTGCCGAATCCGGGTGGTGAGTTCCTTGACGTGATCGAAGACTTCGCGTCGCTCGGCCATCTCGGAGAGGATTTTGCGCTGGGCGTACATGACCGTGGTGTGGTCGCGGCCGAATGCTTGCCCGATCTTCGGCAGGGACAGGTCGGTAAGTTCGCGGCATAGGTACATCGCGATCTGCCGGGACTGGGCCAGGGCCCGGGTCTTACCGGGGCCGCGCAGCTCCTCGACCGTGGTATCGAAGTATTCGGCGGTGGCGGCCATGATGGTTGCCGCGCTGATCTGCATGGTGCTGGCGTCGGCAATGAGATCACGAAGGACGATCTCCGCCAGCGCCTTATCGATCGGGGTCTTGTTCAGCGACGCGAACGCGGTGACCCGGATGAGCGCACCTTCGAGCTCACGGATGTTGCGTTCGATGCTGCTGGCGATGAGTTCGAGTACGTCATCGGGGACCGCCAGCCGTTCCATCTGTGCTTTTTTGCGCAGAATGGCGATGCGGGTTTCCAGCTCCGGTGGCTGCACATCGGTGATCAGTCCCCATTCGAACCGGGTCCGCAGCCGATCTTCCAGGGTGGCGAGCTGCTTGGGTGGCCGGTCGGAGGAGATGACGATCTGCTTGTTGGCGTTGTGCAGCGTATTAAAAGTGTGGAAGAACTCTTCCTGGATGCCCTCTTTACCTTCGATGAACTGAATGTCATCGACGAGCAGCACATCGACATCCCGGTAACTGCGTTTGAAGGCGACCTTGCGGTCGTCACGCAGCGAGTTGATGAAGTCGTTGGTGAATTCTTCGGTGGACACGTACTTGACCCGCATGCCGGGGAACAGTCGTTGCGCGTAGTTGCCGGCGGCATGCAGTAGGTGCGTTTTACCGAGGCCGGACTCGCCCCAGATGAACAGTGGGTTGTAAGCCCGGGCGGGTGCTTCTGCGATCGCGAGGGCGGCAGCGTGAGCGAACCGGTTCGAGGCGCCGATCACAAAGGTGTCAAAGGTGTAGCGCCGATTGAGGCTGGTGCCGCCGGCCGCGTCGGCGTCAGTGCTGTGCGGCCGCTCGGTGAAGTAGGTGGGCCAGTTTTGGTGTGCGCTGGCCAGCGCCTCACGGTCTTCATCGACCTCGTCGGTATCGGTGGTCGACTCGTCGGGCGGGGCGCCGGCGGCTGCAGCTGCAGCTGCAGCGGCAGCGGCATCGGATTCTTCGGTGGCCAGCGCGGCGATCCGGACGCCGAGTTCGATTTGTTGGCCAAGCCGACGGCTGAGTGCCTCGGTGATCTGGGTGCGCAGATGACGTTCGATCTCGTTCTGGACGAAGCTGCTGGGCACCGACAGCAGAGCAAACCCCTCGACGATGGTGAGCGGTTGCACAAGGTTCAGCCAGGCTCGTTGCTGCGGTGTCAGTGGCGCGACATATGGTTCGCCATTGGGCGCGGGGCTGTCTGTGGAAATCTCGCCGTTGAGTTCGGCGACGACCGCACTCCAGACCGTCGAGAAACTTGATCCGGGGTCCTCGGTCAACGACGGGTCCCCCTGGTTTGACGTCGACGTATCGGCACAAATTGCGACCACGAGCTGTCCACACGGTTATCCACAAGTGTGGACAGGACAGCCGCCATCGCGCCGCAAATTGCGGCCGACGGCACGCGAGATCGGCGCTCGAGACAGCCAGCGTGGGCTACCTGGCCAGGAAGCCGATCCGCCATCCTCGCTTCGTTGTCGGGCGCCGTTCCAGTCTGAAACGGCATTGCCCGAAGCTAACAGTTTTCCTCGCCCACGCCAACCGTTCTGCAACATTGGGCCGGCCTTTCATAGAATTGCTCGCGGACGGCGGTGGCGGGTGTGGCGTCAGTTGAATATCGCCGTCAGCTTGGGGTGCGAGAAGGCCAGGTTTGACCCGGCGAACGCTCGTCAGTACCCTCGTCTAGTCGCCCGAAAGTCGGCGATACGGCTGCGATCCGCGCTATAGGTGCGGGGCCCGCGCCGGTTACCAGCGAGACACAGAGCCTGCCGAGGCTTCGTGAGGGCAATCGTGTTCCACCGGCATAGCCACCGGGCCGGAGCACGATGCCAGATGCAACGAGGAGAGAGTCGTGGCAAAGGGCAAGCGGACGTTCCAGCCGAACAACCGGCGCCGAGCCCGCGTGCACGGCTTCCGGCTGCGCATGCGCACCCGGGCAGGGCGGGCGATTGTGTCAAACCGGCGCCGCAAGGGCCGTCACTCGCTGACTGCTTGATTCGAACTCCGGTGTCACAGCGGTGCTTTCCGCGCGGAACCGTATGACGCGGTCGACCGATTTCCATGCCACGGTGAAGCACGGAACTCGGGCCGTGCAGCCGGACCTCGTCATCTATGCGCGGGCTGGGGACACAGCGGCAGCCGAGGCGCCAAAGATCGGACTGATCATCGCGCGCTCGGTGGGCTCGGCGGTGCAACGGCACCAATTGGCTCGGCGGCTACGACATGTCGCTCGCAGGGTAGCGGAAGGGCTGCAGCGATCTGAGCACGTGGTGATCCGCGCGCTGCCGAGCAGTCGCAACGTTGGCTCCGCCCGGTTGGAGGAAGAGCTGCGCGCAGGCTTACGCCGCATTCAGGCGACCGGAGCTGGCCGGTGAATGACATAACGTCAAGGTTGAGGCGATGGCCGCGCGGCGCCGAGATGGCGGTGGTGCGAGGATTGATTTTCCTGATCCAGCTGTACCGCCACATGGTGTCGCCGCTGCGGTTGCCGACGTGCCGGTTCACCCCGACCTGTAGCCAGTACGCCGTGGACGCCCTGGCCGAGTATGGGTTGGTGCGGGGGAGTGGGCTGGCGGCCGTCCGGCTGGCCAAGTGTGGTCCGTGGCATCGGGGAGGATGGGACCCGATACCGGAGCGCCGGGCAGACCGGGTCGACGGCTGGGATACCCCAGCGACGCTAGGGGAGAGTGATTCTGTTGTCGTTTGATCCATTCAGCCTGGACTACTTCTATTACCCGGTCTCGGCGATCATGTGGCTCTGGTACAAGGCGTTCGCCTTCTTGCTGGGCCCCTCGAGCTTCTTCGCCTGGACGCTGTCGGTGATGTTTCTCGTGTTCACGCTGCGGGCGATCTTGTACAAGCCGACGGTCGGCCAGATCCGCAGCATGAGGCAGATGCAGGAGTTACAGCCGCAGATCAAGGCGCTGCAAAAGAAGTACGGCAAGGACCGCCAGCGGATGGCGCTGGAAATGCAGAAGCTGCAGCGCGAACACGGATTCAATCCCATCTTCGGCTGCTTGCCGATGCTGGCGCAGCTCCCGGTGTTCCTCGGGCTGTACCACGTGCTGCGGTGCTTCAACCGGACCGCCACTGGGATCGGACAGCTGGGGCTTTCGGCCGAGCGCAACCGCGAGCTGGGGAACTATGTCTTCAGCGCCACGGATGTCGGACATTTCTTGGACGCCAACCTATTTGGCGCACCGCTGGGCGCCACGATGACACAGCGGGGAGCCAGCCTCGCCGCCTTCACCGAATTCAGCCGGCCCGCTGTCGTCGCCGTCGGCGTGCCGGTCATGATCCTTGCCGGGATCGCCACCTACTTCAACAGCCGAGCGTCGGTGGCGCGGCAGAGCCCCGAGGCCGCGGCCAATCCGCAGACCGCGATGATGAACAAGCTGGCGCTGTACGTGTTTCCGCTCGGTGTGGTGGTCGGGGGGCCGTTCTTGCCGTTGGCGATCATCTTCTATTGGTTCTCCAACAACATCTGGACGTTCGGCCAACAGCATGTTGTGTTCGGGATGATCGAGAAAGAGGAAGAGGCGAAGAAGCGCGAAGCGCTGGAACGCCGGGCGGCCAACGCGCCGGCGCCGGGCGCCAAACCGAAGCGGTCGCCGAGAAACGCGCCGGGGGGTGGCAACGGATCGCCGGGCCCCTCTGACGGTTCCGATGGGGACAGGCCGGCGGCAGAGCGTTCGAGCGATCAGGCGGTGGGCAACAGCAACCCGGCCGGCCGCACGCCACGTCCGGGAGTGAAGCCGAAGAAGCGCAGACGTTGACCGACAAACGGGCCGAACCAACACCACGGCCCAGGGCGGACATGGTGAATAAGCCCGGTGTCGCAACTGATGCCGGGCCGCAGACTTAGCCGGGCGAGGGCTCGGACGACGGGAAGGAAACAAGCAGGCATGACGGACGCGGACACAACCGGACACGACACAGACGAAGTTGCGGCGGAAGAGACGCCGGAAGAGACTTTGGGGGAGGACACGGCCACGAGCGATACCGACGCGGAGGCCGATTCGGAGGAGCGGTTGGTCGTCGAGGGAGAGATCGCCGGCGACTACTTGGAAGAGCTGCTGGACCTACTGGACTTCGACGGCGACATCGACTTGGACGTCGAGGGTAGCCGCGCGGTGGTAAGCATCGACGGTAGCGACGACCTGAATAAGTTGGTCGGCCGCAAGGGCGAGGTGCTCGACGCCCTACAGGAACTGACCCGGCTCGCGGTGCATCAGAAGACGGGGGTGCGCAGCCGGCTGATGCTGGACATCGCGAGCTGGCGGCGGCGCCGTCGCGAAGAGTTGGCGGCGTTGGGCGACAAGGTGGCCAGGAGGGTACTGGAAAGTGGCGAGCGCGAGGAACTTGCTCCGATGACGCCATTTGAACGCAAGATCGTTCACGACGCGGTGGCGGCGGTCGAGGGAGTCCGTAGCGAGAGCGAGGGCGTGGAACCGTCGCGTCGGGTCGTCGTACTGATCGACTGAAGCCGCGCCAGACTTACACGGGTGTAGTTCGTTCGGCTCCGGCGCGCACGGACGGGAGGGATGTTTCACGTGAAACATGTCGTTCCCCGCGGCACCGCGCCGCAGGTACCCTCGCCGCCCGGAATAGCGAACGCGATCTTCGGGCCGCGTCTCGACCTCGCCAAGCGCTATGCCGAGTTGCTCGCCGATACCGGCGTCGAATGGGGGCTGCTGGGCCCGCACGAAATCGATCGGATCTGGGAGCGCCACCTATTGAATTGCGGTGTCGTCGCCGAGTTGCTGGAACCCGGCGAGCGAGTCGCTGATATCGGTAGCGGCGCCGGGCTGCCGGGCTTGGCGCTGGCGATCGCCAAGCCCGGACTGCGCGTCGTTCTGATCGAGTCGCTGCTGCGCCGAACCGAGTTTCTGCGGATGGCTGTGGCTGGACTCGGGTTGGACGTGGAAGTGGTCCGGGGCCGCGCGGAGGACGCCGCCGTCCGCCAGAGCGTCGGTGGATTCGACGCCGTTGCGTCCCGAGCCGTGGCCGCGCTGGACAAGGTGACGCGATGGAGCTTGCCGCTGCTGCGGCCCGGCGGGCGGATGTTGGCGATCAAGGGGGAGCGGGCCGCCGACGAAGTCCGCCAGTACCGGCGTGTGATGACCGCGTTGGGCGCTGCGGATGCCAGGGTGGTGGAATGTGGCGTGGAGTATCTGTCTCCGCCGACAACTGTGGTGGTGGCACGGCGCAGCAGGCCGGCTCCGGTCCGGGGCATGCCGCGTCGACGGTCGAACAGGGAGAGCCTATGAGTGCGCCGCACGACCCGTTCAGTTCCGAACACGGAGCCACGCAGACGTCCGCCACGCATGTTTCACGTGAAACATCGGAATTCGACACCCCGATCGGAGCCGCCGCCGAGCGCGCGATGCAGGTGCTGCACACCGCCTACCAACCGCTACGCCGGCCGCGCCATCGCCGACTCTTCACCATTGCCAATCAAAAAGGCGGCGTCGGCAAAACCACCACGGCGGTGAATCTGGCCGCGGCGCTGGCCGTCCAAGGACTCAAGACGCTCGTCATCGATCTGGACCCGCAGGGCAATGCGAGCACCGCGCTGGGGATCACCGATCGTCAATCCGGTACGCCCTCGTCGTACGAAGTGCTCCTCGGCGAGATCCCACTGCACACCGCGCTGCGCCGCAGCCCGCACAGCGAGCGCCTGTTCTGCGTCCCGGCGACCATCGACCTGGCCGGTGCCGAGATCGAATTGGTGAGCATGGTGGCGCGGGAGAATCGATTGCGCACCGCGCTGGCCGACCTCGACGGGGTTGACTTCGATTACGTCTTCATCGACTGCCCACCGTCGCTGGGCCTGTTGACCATCAACGCTCTCGTCGCTGCCCCCGAGGTGCTGATCCCGATCCAGTGCGAGTACTACGCGCTGGAAGGCGTGTCGCAGTTGATGAACAACATCGAGATGGTGAAAGCCCATCTGAACCCCGGCCTGAACGTGAGCACAGTGATCCTCACCATGTACGACGGTCGGACCAAGCTCGCCGATCAGGTGGCTGACGAAGTCCGCCGCTACTTCGGGGCAAAGGTCTTGCGCACCGTGATCCCGCGCAGCGTGAAGGTCTCCGAGGCGCCTGGTTACAGCATGACGATCATTGATTACGATCCCGGATCGCGTGGTGCGATGAGTTATCTCGACGCCAGCCGCGAGCTCGCGGAGCGCGACGCAGCAGCACCCGAGAAGGGGGACAAGCATGACCCAGCCGCTACGTAGGAAGGGCGGGCTCGGGCGAGGCCTGGCTTCGCTGATCCCCACCGGACCGGCCGACGGCGCGCCCGACTCATCGGCACCGCGGATGGGCGACGCCGCGGCCGACGTGGTGCTGGGTGGCCCGGCGGCCAGCGGGTCCACTGGTATTGGCGCGGTGTACCGCGAAATCGACCCAGGCCTCATCGAGCCGAATCCACGCCAACCGCGGCAGGTCTTCGACGAGGAAGCACTCGCTGAACTGGTGCACTCGATCCGCGAGTTCGGCCTCATGCAGCCGATCGTGGTGCGCGCCATGCCGGGCGGCCAGCGTTATCAGCTCGTGATGGGGGAGCGGCGGTGGCGCGCGGCCCAAGCGGCGGGCATGACCGCGATCCCGACGATCGTGCGCGAGACCGGCGAGGACAACCTGCTGCGCGACGCACTGCTGGAGAATATTCACCGGGTACAGTTGAACCCTCTGGAAGAGGCCGCGGCCTATCAGCAATTGCTCGACGAGTTCAGTGTCACCCACGATGAACTGGCTGCCCGGATCGGGCGGTCCCGTCCGCTGATCACCAACATGATCCGGTTGCTCCGGTTGCCGATTCCTGTGCAGCGGCGGGTCGCCGCAGGAGTGCTGTCGGCTGGCCACGCCCGGGCGCTGCTGTCCCTCGAGGGCGGCCCCGAGGCACAAGAAAGCCTCGCGGCGCGGATCGTCGCCGAGGGGCTCTCGGTACGGGCAACCGAAGAGGCGGTCACCCTCGCCAACCGCAGCGATACCAGCCAGCCGGCGCCGCCGCGGCGCAAGCCGATCCAGATGCCCGGCCTGCAGGACGTTGCTGAGCAGCTGTCGGGCGCCTTCGATACCCGCGTCACAGTCAGCGTGGGCAAACGCAAAGGCAAAATCGTGATCGAGTTCGGTTCGGTAGACGATTTGCAGCGCATCGTCGGCCTGATGAATTCGCCGGATGCCTGACCACGGACACCAGCCGATTACGTCACTGTGACAATCCGGTAGCCAGAGCTGCTCCGACATGCCGCGATCAACTGAATCAGACTGTGCACCAGGCTATTTCGTTCTCATGACGGCTTTGACCAAGCGCTGGGCAGCTGGCGGGCCCGGGGCGGTCGGGCGAGCGGCTGTTTGGGGCCGCGATCCGGGGTCGCGCGGGTATCGCCGTCGGCCGCGCGCGGGGGGTACGCTCAGCTGCGGGGTGGCGGCACCACCCGCTCGCGGGGAAGTCGGGCATTGGCGGCGCCTTGCGACGATGCGGGCCAGAATGGCCCGAGGAGAAGCAGGGTCATCAATGACAGCACTCCACGGAGGCCCAGGAGTCTAGTGTCTGCTCGAATCACACCGCTGCGACTCGAAGCCTTTGACCAGCTTCCCAAGCATGCGCGCCGCTGCACCTTCTGGGAAGTCGACCCCGCAACCCTCGGCAACGAAGACCAACTCGCCGACCCGGAATTCGAGAAAGAGGCGTGGCTGTCGATGGTCATGCTGGAGTGGGGATCGTGCGGTCAGGTGGCGACGGCGGCTCCCGGCCGAGTGCGGTGGAGGCGAGCCACCTTGCCTGGGCTATGCGTTCTACGCTCCGCCTCGGGCGGTGCCCCGGGCGCACCGGTTTCCGACGGCGCCGGTGTCGGCCGACGCTGTCCTGCTCACCTCGATGCGGGTGGAGCCCGGACCAGCCGCCGACGAGCTGCCGTACAGCCTCGTGGCGCGGGTGGTCGACGAATTGGTCCGACGGGGCGTCCGGGCGTTAGAGGCGTTCGGTCGCACCGAGAACGTCGCGGAGCTGCTCAACCCGCAGAGCGTCGACCCCGAGCTGCGACCGGTGCTGGAGGCGCTAGGGGACTGTTCGGTCGAGCACTGCGTGATCGCCGCCGACTTCCTGCGCGACGTGGGATTCGTCGTGGTGGCGCCGCATCGCTATTTTCCGCGCTTGCGGCTCGAGCTGGACAAGGGCCTTGGCTGGAAGGCGGAGGTCGAAGCTGCGTTGGAGCGGCTGCTGGAAACCTCGTCGCTGCAGCAAACCGTCGGAGCGGGATCTGCAGCAGGGGCGTCGGCTACGAACCGCTGAGCCGGCTGGCCTGCTCCACCGACAACTCGTGAGCAAGTAGCTCCGCGAAGGTGAATGTGCCGGTCGGCCGGTCGTTTTTGCCAAGCAGATAAAGGCGCTTGACCGCCGCCAGGATTCCCTCGGCGATCGCGTCGCGGGTTTGGGGGGTGATCAGCAGCGCGCGATCCCGCGGGTTGGTGACGTAGCCGATGTCGACCTGAACGGTCGGCATTCGGGTCAGCCGCAGCAGGTCCCAGGTACGGCCGTGGGTGCGGCAGTCGCGTAAACCGGTGCGTGCGACCACTTCTCGTTGAATGAAGTCAGCCAGACTACGGCCAATGGTGGAGACCGAGCCGTGCGAATTGCCGAAGTGGAACGACGCGACGCCGTTAGCCGACGGGCTGGCCTGGGTTGCGCAGCGCAGGCTGATCATCAGATCGGCACCGACGGCGTTAGCGGTCGCGGCCCGTTCGGCGTCCGAGGGGCTGCGGTTGGTCGGCCGCGACAGGAACGTCTCCATGCCGATGGCGGTCATTCGTCCCTCAAGACGACTTGCTAAGTCCCACAACACATCAGCTTCGCTGATGGGTCCCGCTGCACCGTGCGTGATCAGCCCGTGGTCGGTGCCGCCGCGGCCGGGATCGATGATGATCCGCTTACCCGACAGCTTCGGCCCGGATCGGCGGACAAGTTCCTCTTCACGGATGGCGTGCAACGAGCCGCCGGTTACCCGCGAACTGAGAAAGTACAAGGAGCGCAACGTTTCCGGGCCGCAGATACCGTCGGCGTAGAGCCCGTATTCGCGCTGGTATGACATCAACGCGTTGTGCGTCTGCAAGCCGAAGTATCCGTCGACCAACCCGGTGTAAAAGCCGAGATCCTGCAGCCTGGCTTGCAGCGTGGCGACGTCGTCACCGTACATCGGCGCACCGAATTGATGGTTCAGCGTGCGAGCACCGAGCCGGTAGGACGCCTCTTTCAGCGCCCGATAGGTGGCTTCGCCAACGATCCCGTCCACCAGCAGTCCCCGATGCTGCTGAAACGCCCGTACGGCATGGTCGAGCTCTTCGTCGAAGACATCGAGCGCCACATGCTTTCCGGTGGTGAGATCTTCGTCCGGGCCGTCGAGATGCCCCAGCGCGGTCAGCGAAGCCCGAATCTCGGTGACCGCTGCGCTGCGGTCACCACAGCGCAGCGCCTCGCCGGCGCCGCGGTGCGGATGCGACATTCAAGGCCTCCGGTGAGCTGGTGTGAACAGCCCTGCCGTTCGTTGACAGGCTTGGCGGTATTGTCGCAGACGCTCGTCGATTTCGGGAAAACGCCAGGCAAATCGCGCCGATCTGTAGCGAACTATCCGACGTTGGGAACGTCGTCGGAAAGTTCGCGCAACAACGCCGCCTTACCCTTGGCCCCAACGATCCGCTTGACCGGCTGGCCGTCCTTGAACAAGATCAACGTGGGGATCGAAACCACCTGAAAATTGCGGGCGGTCTCAGGATTTGCGTCGACATCAAGTTTGGCGACGGTGAGCTGCCCGGCAGTTTCGGCGGCGATCTCCACCAGCACCGGCGCCACCATCTTGCATGGTCCGCACCAGGCTGCCCAAAAGTCAACCAGCACAGGCGTATTGCTGGCCAGTACGTCGCTTTCGAAAGATGCGTCAGAAACGTCTACCGGTGCGCCGGCAGAATCGGTGTTCGTCATCGGGCTGCTCCAATCAAAGTGTCGCTGCTGCCGCGGCTTCGGCGGATTTGGTCTTTGCGGCTGCGGCTGGCTCCGCATGTTCGGTCAACCAGCGCTCGGCGTCAATCGCTGCGCTGCAACCCGTGCCGGCGGCGGTGACCGCCTGCCGGTAGGTGTGATCGACCAAGTCGCCGGCCGCAAACACCCCGTCGAGCGAGGTGTGGGTGGTGTTGCCTTCGACCTGCACGTAGCCCTCCGGGTCCAGGTCTACGGCGCCGCGCACCAATTCAGACCGCGGATGGTGGCCGATTGCCACGAAGACTCCCGGTCACCGCCAGCGTGGATTCCTTGCCGGTGGCGGTGTCCCGTAGCCGCAGGCCGGTCACCGTGGTGTCGCCGTCGACGGCGACCACGACGCTGTTGGTGATGAACCGGATCTTGTCGTTGCTGCGGGCCCGGTCGAGCATGATCTTCGAGGCCCGGAACTCGTCGCGGCGGTGCACGATCGTCACACTGCGGGCGAACTTGGTCAGGAAGGTGGCCTCCTCCATCGCCGAGTCCCCGCCGCCGATCACGGCGATATCCTGATCGCGGAAGAAGAAGCCGTCGCAGGTGGCGCACGAACTGACCCCGCGGCCCAGTAGCTCCTGCTCACCCGGCACGTGCAGGTAGCGCGCCGCGGCGCCCATCGCCAGGATGACGGCCCGCGCGTGCAGAGTCTGCCCGTCGGCGGTGGTGACCGACTTGACCGGGCCGTCCAGCGACACCGATTCGACGTCTTCCATGCGCAGGTCCGCACCGAACCGCAGCGCCTGCTCGCGCATCTGGTCCATCAATTCAGGGCCAGTGATCCCGTCGCGAAAACCGGGATAGTTCTCCACTTCGGTCGTGGTCATCAACGCTCCGCCGAACGAGGTGCCCTCGAACACCACCGGCGCCAGTTGCGCGCGCGCCGCATACAGCGCTGCGGTGTAACCGGCAGGTCCGGAGCCGATGATGATCACGTTGTGAACAGTGGTGGTTGAGGAGCTCATACCAGCCTTTCGGATACTTCAAGCCGCTTCAAAGCAGTCGAACGCCAGGGTAGGCGGTGCTGTTCCCGCGAACACTACGGACGGTCGACGATCCTGTCAGCCAACAGGCCGGTGTTCGACTGAACTGCAGGTCGGCGCCACCGCCAGGGCGGTCACCGCGCCGGGCGTGTCGCCGGGTAGCACCAGCAAGATGGCCGGGCGTCCGGCGATCTCGACCGGCCGGGCACCCAAAACTCGGGCGTCGGCCGGATAGCCCAAGCCGGCCAGGCACGACGTGCGGCGTTGCGGGTCGGCCAACGGGCCGAAGTCCGGCTCGTGGTCGAGCAGGGCGAGGATCTGTTGGTCCGACAACGGAATCGTCATCGGCGGGCGCGACACGGTGATGTGTTCTGCGGTGGTCGGCCTGCTCGGCGTCGGTGCCGGCGCCGTGATCAGCGCCGTGGTGCCCAGCCAGACCGCGGCGGCGACGGCGGCCAAACCGGCCACGGCGACGGCCAGCCGCGCCGAGCGCGGCAGACGCCCGGGGCGGATGGTGTGCGCGGCGCGCAGGCGGGAACGCTCGGGTCGCTCGGCGCGCAGCGTCGCGGCGATGCCGTCGACGACCTCCGGGCGCAACGTCTGGAGCCGACGACACGTCGGTGCCCAGCGCGGCGATGTCGCGACGGACGCGGTTCAGCGCGTCCATCGTCTGCCGGGCGTCCGGGTCTGCGCGGACTTTCTTGCGCAACCGCGCAGCGGTGTCGTCGTCGAGCAGACCCTGCCTGCAGGTCGGCGAGGGCCTCCACCGTCAGCGGTGGATCTGCGCCCGCATCGTCGCTGCTCACCCGGCCCAACTCCGTCCATCCGCCTCAGTGTCCGTCATCGGTAACCCGAACGCCACGCGCGGCTCGCCTGGCTAGCCGGCCGGACGGTTGGGCGCGGTGTCGGTTTCCAGGTAGCCGAGGATCGCGGCAAGCCGGGCCCGGGCGCGGGCGCAGCGACTCTTGACGGTGCCTTCGGCCACTCCGAGCATCGCGGCGGTGTCGGCGACCGAATAGCCGTGCATGTCGACCGCCACCACGGCGGCGCGCTGCTCGACAGGTAGCCGCATCAGTGCCCGATGCACCGCGATCGCCGTCTCGACCTGCACGGTCCGGTCGGCCACCGGGTAGACGTCGTCCAGCGCGGTGGTGGGATGAGTCTTGTTGCGGCGCAGCCGGTCCAGGCATGCGTTGACCACGATGCGATGCAACCAGCTGCTGACGGCGGCGTCGTGTCGAAAGGAACCGGCACTGCGGTGCGCCGAGACCATCGCGTCCTGCAGCGCGTCCTCTGCGTCCTCCGGGCTACGGCTGGTCAGCCGGGCAACCCGGTGCAGTTGCCGGTGGTGGCGGTAGAACAGCTCCTCGAAGGCATAGCGGTCGCCCGCGACGTGGGCAGCCAGCAATTCGGCGTCGCTGAGTTCTGTTTATGAAGTTCACGCTGCACCTGGCGCCCGAAGCCCACGGCCGGACAGTAACCAATCGGTGGGTACCCGGCACTTCACCCGATCGGGCCGGTGCATCAAGACGCGGCTTGGACCGTGACCTCGGAGATGGCGGATCGGCTTTCGCCGTTGGTAGTCCCCAAAGTCGAAATCCACACCAGCAGATACGACGTGGGGGCCGACGCCTTAACCGGGATGCTGTTGCTGGCCCGGATGCATCGCCACCGGCTGAGTCAGCGCTGTGGTGTCGTTCAGCTTGGCCGGTGTCGACGTCGCCGAAGAGCGAATCTGAATTTTCGTTCCGGTGCTGGCAAGGTCGACCGTTCACCGCGCCCACCACGGTGGGTTTGGCCAGCTGCAGCAGCAGCCGACACCGCTTTTGAAGCTCGGGAACGGGACGGCGTCGTGGTAGGTGTCGGTTTGCCACGCCGTCGCCGGGTTACCGTCGATCGCCAGGCCGGCCTGGCTCGGGTTGTCGGCCTCTTGGCCGGGAGAGAAGACCGTCGCGCTCACCAGCTTGACCATGCTGCCCGCTGCGGCGCTTTCGCCGGAGGTCGAACTCGCCGAGGGCGCGTTGAGGCCCAGCTGGTCTTTGTCCAGCCCACCGACGTCGCCGAACATCCGGCTCAGCACCGACGCCAAGACCAGTAGAGCCACCACGATGATCGCTGCCCCGGCGCCGACTCCGATCGTCACGGCGCGGCGGCGACGGACCCGTGCCTGCGCCTCCTCCAGCGTGGGCGCGCGGGAGCGGTCCGGTCGGGCGGGTGCCGGCGGCAGGTCCGGCAGCGGACTCAACAACTCGGTGCGGTCGGCCACCGCGGTCGCTTGCTGTAGCAAGTTCAAAAGTGTTGCCGCACTGCGAATCCCACCATCACCCTGAATCGAATGAGTGGCCGCCGCAGAGATCTGGAACGGGATGTCCCGGTCGATCGAGCTGGGTTCGACAGGCTGACCGGTGGGTTCCCGCGGTGCCGGGGCCATCCCGCTGCGGACCCCGGACTCCGGCAGCGGCCACCGGTCGACCAGCAGCGCATACAGTGCGGCGCCGACGCCGCGGATGTCGTCCTCGGGGGTGGCATCGGGCATGGTCGCGGGGAAGGCCAGCACCACGTCGCCTTCGATGCTGACCCGCACCCGGCTGGGATGGTCGATCGACAACGCGACACCGGCGTGGTGGGCGGCCTCGGCGGCGGCCGCCAGCGTTTGCATCGCGCGGGCAGCGCCGACGGCTGACGGCGAGGTATCGGCCACCTCCTGCAGCGAACCGCCGCGGACCCATTCGGTGACGACCAGGCCGCTGGTGCCGGTGTGGACGACGTCGAGCACCCGGGCGATCCCGTGCTTGTCGATGCGGCTCAGCCGCATCGTCCGAGACAGGATCTCGCGAACTTGGTCGTCGGACAGCGTCCCGTCCGGGTCTACGAACGTCAGCGCCACCTGCCGATCCAGCGCAGTGTCGAGCGCTTGCCAGAACTGCAGGTGCGGCGCCCCGCCGTGAAAGACCAGTAGCCGGTAGCGACCGCGGGCGATGCTGGCACCGGGAACCAGCTGCGGGTCGTCTTGGCTCGGTGACGGCTTCGGCCGGCGGATCGCGCGGGGCGTCGAAGTCCGTCGGATCGGCGGGACCTGCCTGAGGGTTCGCCGTTGGGCCGCGGCGGCGGCTCCGACGCCGCGACGGCGCCAACCTGAAGGTCGGGCGGCACGTCGGGCTGGAAATCGTCGACGGCCGGTGACGATGCGGGCCGTGAAGCGGCCCGCGGAGGAACCGGGCCATCAGAAACGGCAGGGGCATCAGATGCGACCTGCCGGGCCGGTTCGACGTCGGAGACAGCCTTGGATGAGGTGCTGTCTAATGGGCCGTCGGTCATCCCCGGTCCTTTCGCCATCCCCTCCCCGGCTACGTTGCTCCGGAAGCCCGCGCCGGATGGGTTCTCGTACCGGATATCCGCCCGGCGTAGACGAATTCCTTTGCTCAGGGTACGTGACGCTACCGGGACGGAACAGGTGATCGGGCACCACGGGTTCGCCGGCGGTGACCTTCATAGGCGGGCTGCCAGGACGCGCAGCCGGTCCGGGAGCGGGTACGCGGCCAGCCGGTGGCGGAACCACCCGCTTGCGGCTGGGCGCGCTCCGGGTCTGGGCACCGATCCAGCCGCGGAATGCGGCCAGCGCCGCCCGAGCCTCGGGCACCCGCGCGCGCAGCATGACGGCGGCCACGATTGGCAACATGATCACCGCGAGCACGAACAACCGCAACAGCGAGCCGGCGCCGCCGCCGTAGGCGGTGAGCCGCCGCATCCCCATCAGCTCGTCCACCACGTGCGCGATCAACCCGGCCAGCAACGATGCGGTGACCGTGACGAGAATGGTCCGCACCTCCGCGACGCCGAGCAGGTGGCCGCCGGGCGGCCGCAGCGCGTTCCGCAGCAGGTAATAGCCGACGATCGCGCCCGCCAAAAATCCCAGGCCGTTGGCCAATCCGAGGTAACCGGCGACCAGGTCGGGATCGTCGGTGACGTGCGGCGCGATCAGCGAAGCGGCGATCTTGACGGTCGTGATGATGATGATGATCACGATCGGTATCCACGGCTGCTCGCGGGCGTAGAAAACCCGCAGCTCCAGCAGCACCATCGCGTAGGGGATCAACGTGAACGCCGACAACGCGATCGCCGTGCCCAGGTAGCCGGCGTCGACGTCACCGAAATGGCCGTAGGCGAACAGCGCACTGCCGATCGCCGGCCCGCCGACCGTCATGAACGCCACCGTCGGGATCAGCGTGATCATCGTCAATCGGCTGGCCAGCGAGAGGTCGGCCAGCACCGCCAGGGTGTCGTCGGCGGCGGCATTGCGGCTCAGCCGCGGCATCACCACGGTCAGCACCGTCACCCCGATCATGCCGAACGGCAGCATCAGCACCAGCCAGGTGTAGTTGTAGATGGCCGGCCCGGAAGCGGCTGCGGTGCTGGCGATCTGGTTGGTGACGATCAGACCGATCTGGCTGATCAGCACGTAGAGCACCATCGCGGCGGCCATCGCGCCGAAGCGTTTGAGCCGCTCGTCGATTCCCCACAGCGGGCGAAGGCTGATGCGCTGACGGCGGATCGTCGACCAGCAGCACCGACGCTCTGCGCGACCACGCCCAACGTGGTTCCGATGCCCAGCACCAGCAGCTTGGCGTTGCCCATCTGCACCGGGTCCACGGACAGCTGGCCCGGCGTCGCCAGGTAGGCGCCCAGGGTGGCGATCGCGACGACGTTGTTGACGACGGGCGCCCACGCCGGCGGCCCGAACACGTTGCGGGTATTCAGGATGGCCATGAACACCGAGGAGAGGCCGTAGAAGATCACCTGCGGCAACAGCAGGTAGGCGAACGCCGCGGTCAGCGGTTCGTTGACCTGAGGGTTGCGGCCCAGCATCAACTGCACCAGCAAGCGGGGCGGCGGCCACCGACAGCAGCGTGGTCACCAGCAGCAAGGTGGTGGCCAGCGTCACCAGGCGCCGCACGAACGCCGCACCGCCGTCGGCGTCGTCCTGCTCGGCGCGCGCCAGCACCGGCACGAAGATCGCGGTGAACGTCGCCTCCAGCACCAGTGCGGCGACCAGGTTCGGCAGCTGGTTGGCCACCGAGAACGCGCTGGACAGCGCCGCACCCAGGATCGCGGCCAGGATCACGATCCGGGCGAAGCCGGTGAGGCGGCTGATCAGGGTTGCGAACGCCATCCCCCACGACCGCGACACCAGCGCGGCGTCGGACAGCTCAGGGCGGGACGGCGGTTGTGTGCCCTGCCACGACACCAGCCCGGTCGGCGGCAGTGGCCCGGTCGGCGGCCCCGCACGTCGCGGCGGGCGCGGGTGGGGACCGGGTGCCTCGGAGGTGGCTGCGCCGGTGGCGGCACGGGCCGGCCGGCGGAACTCATACGCGGTGCTCTTCGTCGAGGAGGTGATCCGCTTGACGGTCCGCCTGGCCGGCGGCGCGTCGGGGGGATCCGGCCGGTCCTGCGGACGATCAAGGTCGGCGGGGTCCGGCTGACCACGGAAGCGGTGCCACAGCCGTCGTCCCGCCAGCGCCACCAGCACCGCCGCCGCGCTCAGCGTGATCGCGAACAGCACCTTGCCGTAGGCGTTGGAGTGCACCGACAGCCGCACCGGTTCGCCCAGCGGCACACCGGCCGGAGTGCGCAACGTCGACGTCGATGGCGACGCGCTGGGTGAAGTTCACTTCGATCGGCACCCGCAGCGGCAGGTATCCCGGCGGCAGCTCGATCTCGCCGAGGTCGGTCACGCGCATACCGGGCGGGGCGTCGACCTGCAGTCGCACCCGGATCGGAACGGCCAGCCCGTTGTGCAGTGCCAGCGGCAGCGGGCTGTGCTCAGTGGCCAGTGTGTAGGACCCGGGCGGATTGACGATCGTGACCGCGCCGAACAAGTCATCGATCGCGTTGCCGACGATCTCCAGCCGCCGTTGTGCCAGCCCGTTGCGGGTGTCGGGCCGTTCGGCCTGGCTGATGGCGCGCAGCATGTCCTCGCGCAGCGGCGCGGTATAGCTGACGCCGGTCAGCCCGGTGCGGGCATCGGTCGTCAACGCCGCGGTCAGCCCCCACAGCCGGCCCACCTCGTTGGCGATTGCGGCGACGACGCCATTATCGAACCGGCCACGTTCGGCTGCGTCGACGTCAGGGAGCTTCGGCGTCCCGGTGACCGGTGGGCTGGCCGAGGCGTCGGCGATCAGCGCCGGCAGCGGCCGTGGCACCGCCAGGCCGGAGCGGATCGCGGTCGCCAGCGTGGTCAGGATGGCGCCCGCGTCGTCGGACGGCAGTTTCCAGTTGGTCGGCGGCAGCAAAATCTCGGCGCGCGGCGTCGGCGCTCGGCTGCAAGGTCCGCCACAGCATCGAGCCCAGCGCGTCCTGTCGGCGGGCGGTCTCGGAGTCGTGCTGAAGCCGAACCGCGAGCGCGGCGTTCAGGTAGGTCGGGTGCGACCGGATCGGAGCCGGTCGCCGCGAAGGCAGCGCCAACGGCGGGGTCGAACGGCGCGATCACCACCTGCGGCGACAGCCGCCGCGGCGCGGTGTCCGCGGTCGCCGGCGCGGCGGTGGCGGAGTCTTCTGCGGAGAAGTCGGCGGCGGCGATCACCACGGTGTTGCCGTTGGTGCTCAACAGATTCACGGTGCGGCGGGTCAACGAGCCATCGGGGATGAGGGTGGCGCCGCGGACCGCGGTGACGCCCAGGATTTGGTCGACGATATCGCCGGCGGAGCTGGTCGCGATCGCGGTGAGCCCGGGATCGCCGACGCGTTGCACGGCGTCGAGGTCGGCCTGGGCATACGGCAGCGGGGCCACGCACATCCGGTGAGCCAGTGCGCGCAACCGGTCCAACCAGCTCGCCGCCGCGGCCTGCCCGGTCCCCGGGTGCGTCGGCGTACCGGGTTGCTGGGCGGCGCCGTCGGGTGAGTCGGAGGCGCCGTTGGAGGCGCCGTTGGAGACAACGTAGCCGCCGGTCATCGCGTTGACGGTGACCAGCAGGTCCGGGTCGACGGCCAGGCACAGCGAGCGGCTGACGGCGCCGTCGGGGTCGACGTCGCGGCTGGTCGCGAACTCGGCCGCGGCCAGCAAGATGTCCAGCCGGCCGCCGGTGGCCAGCGAGGTCGCCAGCTCGTCGTCCATCAACCGCACCGGTATCGTGCCGCCCGGTACACCGGGCGCCAGCCGGGGCCGGTCGGCCAGCGGCCACAGCATGGTGAGCGGCACGGGTTTGGAGGTGTCGGGCGCGACGACGGCGCTCAACGCGTCGCCGGAAGTGTCGAGCGGATCCGGTGGTACTCCCACCACCGGCAACAAGAACCGGGCGTTGTCGAGTCGGGCAGGTGCGCCGTAGTCCGGTGTTCCGTTGACGTTGACCAGCAGCGGGTAGACGCCGGGCTTATCGATGGCCAGCGACGGTTTGGTCAGCGAGCGCACCGGGGCGGACAGGGTGAAGCCGACCTTCTGGCCGCGCTGCAGCTCAGCGGCCACAGTCAGGAAGTCGGCAACCGCCTCGTACTGGTCGGTGTCGCCGTCGAGGTTGGTCCGCAGCCCCGCCGATGTGCTCACCGCCGCGGCGTGCTCGAGGCGGACCATCACGTCGCGGACCGGACGGTCACCGACGTTGGTCACGATTCCGGTGACGGTGACGACGGGCTGGCTGGTCGTGGTGACCGTTTGCGGGGTGACCTGATCGATCCGGACCAGGACGAACGGAGTTGCGCCGGACTTGCCCGCGGCGGCGCGGGGCGCGGCGGTGGGTAGTGTGAGCGCGGCTCCTAAACCAGTCAGGATGCCGACCACCACGGCGAGGCGCAATACGGCGGCCCGCCGGAGCCGCGGCGAGGTCACGGCCCTGGACCGCGACCGTTCTTCCGGCCCCGCACCGACTCGTCGGGCCGACGGTTTCGGGTACGCGAATGCGTCTGCGGCCGCCGTCGCGGCGAGCTGGGCGGCAGTGGCGGCAGGGCGGCCGGGCCGTCGGCCTGCAACTTGTCGATCAGCTCGTCGGCCACTTCGGCCAGACGGCGTTCGTCGGCGTAGGCCAGCCGGGACGGCAGCTCGGGGATCGGCACCCAGGCCACCTCGGCGACCTCGACATCGTCGTCGGACAGTTCGCCACCCGAGCAGCGCATCAAATAATGGTGCACGGTCTTGTGCACCCGGCGCCCGTCGGTGACGAACCAGTAGTCGATCCGGCCCAGCGATGCCAGCACGCTGCCCTGAATTCCGGTCTCCTCGGCGACCTCGCGGATCGCGGTCTGCTCGGCCGTCTCACCGAGCTCGATATGACCTTTAGGCAGCGACCACAGCATCCTCCCGCGCCGGTCGACGCGACCGATGAGCGCGGCGACCTGCTGTTCACGCGGCCTGTCGATACCGTCGATGACAAGCCCGCCGGCCGATGTTTCGTGCACGGTGCGCAGTCGCTCAGGGCCGCGGCGGGCCGAACGGGGCCGGCCGGGCTTCTGCACGGTGGCCGGTGTGCCGCCTTCGACCGCCCCGTTGTCGCTGTGATCCTGGCCCGACCCGGCGCCGCGCCGACCGCGGCGCCTGCCCCGGCGCCGACGTGGTTGTGCTTTTTCGCCGTCGGACACCCAAGCGATAGTAGCTGGCGTGCTAGGACGCTCCTGCTGCACTCGCCGGTGTCCCGCGCGAGGCATCCGCACCGCACATGCGGCCGAACGGCGTTGCAGACGCCGACCGCTGTCCGGTCCCGACGATGCGCCGAACGCCGGGAAGCCCGACTAGGCTCATCGAACGTGCCGGAATCTGCCGAGGATGTCGAATCTCTGACCGCGGCCGCGGTCGCGTTGAATCGGCACGCCGACGTCCTGCGCGAGCTGGGCGAGCCGTTCGCTGCGGCTGGCCGCGACTTGTACCTCGTCGGCGGCGCGGTGCGCGATGCCTTGCTCGGGCGCCTGACGTCCCTTTCCGACTACGACTTCGCCACCGACGCCCGGCCTGAGCAGGTGCAACAGATCTTGCGGCGCTGGGCCGATAACTTTTGGGACACCGGTATTGAATTCGGCACGGTCGGCGTAGGAAAGGGCAACGAGCGCCTGGAGATAACTACGTATAGGGCCGACCGCTACGACCGGGTGTCGCGCAACCCCGAAGTGCGGTTCGGCGACTCGCTGGACGACGACCTGCGGCGCCGCGATTTCACCGTGAACGCGATGGCGGTGCGCATCACCGCAGCGGGAGCGACCGAATTCGTCGATCCGCTAGGCGGTTTGGCCGCGCTGCGCGCCGGCCTGCTGGATACGCCGGCGACGCCGTCGGAGTCGTTCGGCGACGACCCGCTGCGCATGCTGCGTGCGGCGCGGTTCGTCTCGCAACTGGGCTTCGCGGTCGCCCCGCGGGTGCGATCGGCGATCGAGGAGATGGCGCCGCAGCTGGCCCGGATCAGCGCCGAGCGGGTGGCGGCTGAACTGGACAAGCTGCTGCTGGGCAACGACCCGGTCGCCGGGATCGAGCTGATGGTGCAGACCGGGATGGGCGAAGTCGTGTTGCCTGAGGTCGGCGGCATGCAAATGGCGATCGACGAGCATCACCAGCACAAAGACGTCTACCAGCATTCGCTGACGGTGCTGCGTCAGGCGATCGCATTGGAAGAGGGGGACCGCGACCTGGTTTTACGCTGGGCGGCGCTGCTGCACGACATCGGCAAGCCCGCCACCCGCAAGCACGAGCCGGACGGCGGAGTCAGCTTCCACCACCATGAGGTGGTCGGGGCCAAGATGGCTCGAAAGCGGTTGCGCGCGTTGAAATATTCCAAACAGATGGTCGACGACGTCTCGCAGCTGGTGTATTTGCACCTGCGATTCCACGGCTACGGCGAGGGCAGGTGGACCGACTCGGCGGTGCGTCGCTATGTCACCGACGCCGGACCGCTGTTGGCTCGGCTGCACAAGTTGGTGCGGGCCGACTGCACCACCCGCAACAAGCGACGAGCGGCCCGGCTGCAGGCCAACTACGACAACCTGGAGACGCGCATCGCCGAGCTGGCCGCCCAAGAGGACCTGCAGCGGATCCGGCCTGATTTGGACGGCAACGAGATCATGGAGCTGCTGGGCATCCCGCCGGGCCCGCAGGTGGGGAAGGCGTGGGACTACCTCAAGGAATTGCGGTTGGACCGTGGGCCGCTGACCCGCGAGGAGGCGACGGCCGAGTTGATCACCTGGTGGCGTTCCCGCGGGAACGAGTAGCGGACCGGGGGCGTCCCACTCGGCATGGAATATTGCTTGGGCGCCGGCGACGGCACGGCGACGATCTGGGACCGCGGCCCGGATCTCGATCTCGACGGTGATGGCCGGCTGGATGCGGTCGGCCTGGATTTCGACGGCGACGGACTGGTCGATGACGCGCTGGCCGATCTCGACGGCGACGGCATCGCCGACCATGCCGTCCTCGATCTCGACAACGACGGCACCGCGGAAAGCTACTTCACCGACGACGGGTCGGGGACGTGGGCGGTAGCCGTGAGTGCGCCGCTAAGCGGGCCAGCCCCCGCAGGGAAGTGCGCCGCCGGGCAACTGCGCTGGGTGGGGCTCGACGGTGTCGAGCACACCGGCGGTCCGCTGGTGGACTTCGACGGCGACGGCCAGGTCGATGACCGGCTGCTTCGACAGCGACGGCAACGGGCTGGCCGACCGGGCAATCAGCGCCGACGAGAACGGCGTGACGGGCTACGTCGATACCGACGGCGACGGCCGGTGGGACGTCAAGCTGACCGACACCGACGGCGACGGCACCGCCGATGCGGCGACCGCGCTGCAGCCCAAACCGTAGGCGCGCCTCTAAAAGGGCGAGCGCGGTACCGATGAAACGCTCGGGGAACTGCTAAGCAGTCGTTACCGAGCAGCAGGAACGTCGGTGGGTGATCGGGACAACGCGTACAACGCCATTCGACGATTGCTCATGTCGTGCTCACCGAGGAACGTGCAGCCGGCGAATTCGCACACTCGACGCGCCGTGGTATTGCGGTGATCAGGATCGAACATGATTCTGCGACAACGTGGTTCGGCTTCGAAGACACTGGTGACAACATGCGGCTGCAGCAATCTACCGAGACCCTTATCGACGAGAGTCGACTCGGCGATGGCCGCGTGTAGCCCGATGTCGTATGGGTCCGCTTGATACCAGGTTGCGATGGAATCTTTTGCCGCGCGGTACACCTCGAAATAGCCGCCATCTTGGCCGTCCAGACTGCCAACCAACGGACGGGAATAGTTGCCATTGAGCTGGGCGCGCAAGCACTGGCGCCAACATGACGCCGGCGCAGCCGACTCCCATGCCTCGACGAGGTGGGGCAGGTGCATCCACTCGGAGATCATTTCCGCGTCGGCGTCCGGGTCGGCGAGACGAAGCGCGTACGGCTCGGGCAATACCGGCGTGGGCGGCGGCGGGACGTTGCGGACTTCGTCGGTCAGCCCTTCGGTCAGTTCCCGCGGCAGGATCGAGACCGCGTCAGGCATGTCGAGCGGCGAGCCTACCCGAGTGAGCAGCGCCGAGGGGTCGTCCCCTTACCGCCCGGGCTCCTGTTGGTGGGCGCGGCCCTCTTCGCGCTGCGCGCTCATCGCCCGGGACCCGGCTGACGGGTCCCGTCTCTCTTCGCGCGCTACGCGCGCTCATCGCCCGGACGCCCGGCTGATCGGGTCCCGTCTCTCTTCGCGCGCTACGCGCGCTCATCGCCCGGGACCCGGCTGATGGGTCCCGTCTCTCTTCGCGCGCTACGCGCGCTCATCGCCCGGGACCCGGCTGATGGGTCCCGTCTCTCTTCGCGCGCTACGCGCGCTCATCGCCCGGGACCCGGCGGGCCGGCGAAGGCTTGGGCGATCTGCAGCCAGCGCTGCGCGTCGTCCCCCTCGGCCGTCAAGTCAAGATCGCGCAGCGCCCGCCGCTGGGTGACCAGAAAACAGAAGTCCTCGGCGCCGCCGGTGACTCGCTGCGCGGCGTCCGGCGGTCCCCACGACCAGGTGCTGCCGTCGGGGGCACGTAGCTCGACGAGAAACGGCTCGGTGGGCGCCGGCAGCCCGTTGACGGCGAATGCGTAGTCACGGGTGCGCACCCCGATATGGGCGACGGAACGCAGCCGCGCGGTCGGCGGCCGGGTGACGTCCAGGGTGTCGGCGACGTCGAGTCCGTGTGCCCAGGTCTCCATCAGTCGCGCCGTGGCCATCGACGCAGCACTCATCGGCGGTCCGAACCACGGCAGCTTGCGGCCGTCGGGAACCGTCCGCAGCGCGTCGTGCAACCGCGCGCGGGTGGCCCGCCAGTCGGCAAGCAACTCGGCAGGCGCCGTCGCGGCGAGTTCGTCGGCGCCGGCGTCGACGAAGCCGATCGGGTCGGCCGCAGCCGTTTCCAGCAGCCCGGCGAAGGCCGTCTCGTCGGTGACCGCCGTCAGTGCCCCGCGGTCGGTCCACAACAGATGTCCGATCTGATGCGCAATGGTCCAACCCGCGGCAGGCGTCGATGCCGCCCAGCGATCCGCGGCAAGCTGCGCGACCAGCTCGTCGAGCTCGTCGCTTTCGGCGCGCAGATCGTCCACGATCTGTTGCAGGCCGGCCATCTGTGTACCTTAAGCCAGCTGGCCGCGGCGGCCGACAATGCCGTGGGCGGCCAGCCCACAGAGGTAAAGCCCGGTCCCGGCCAATAGCAGTGCGGGGGAGCGACCGTTATGCGGAATGACGGTCGCCGCGGCAGTGATCTGCGCCGATGAACGCCAGCCAGAACAGCGAATCTTGCACCGCGAACACGTGTCCGCGCAGGGCGTCGTCCACATCGATCTGAATCGCCGTGTCGGCGCAAAGCTTGACTACCTGGCCGACCGCGCCCAGCAAGAATCCACACGCCACCATCACCGCCAGCTGCAGACCGGCTCCGGCGATCTGGATCGTCGCGGCGATCGCCAATGCCCCGTTGGCGGTGGCGTAGCGGCCCCAGCGGCGCACCGCGGGCGGAGTCACCACATTGGCCAGAAAGGACCCGGTCCCGGTGGCGGCCAGGAACAACATCGCACCGCCCAACGCGCCGACAGCTGCGGCACCAGCGCTGCGCACCAGCAGCAGCACCACCAGGGTGTTGACGCCGAACACCATCCGGTGCGCTGCCAACCCGGAAAGGGTGGCGGCCACGGTGGGACGGTGCTGCACCGTGCGGATGCCGTGCATCCACCCGGTGATCACCGCGTAGACGACCGATCCGTGGATCGCCCGCCGGGTGTCGTCGGGACCCAGCACGTGGGCGTCGAAGCGCAGCGACAGCAGCAGCGCGATCAGCAGCGGGATGGTGACTAGCAAGATGATCGACGCGGCCCCGTCGTCGCCGGAACCGACGAAGGCGCGGGGCACCAGCATGAAGTTGGCGCCGACGAACGCGGCGACCGCACCGGTCGCCGACGCGATCGAGTTCATCGTGACGACCTGCTCGCGGGGCACCACATGGGGCAGGGCGGCGGACAAGCCGGAGGAGACGAACCGGGCCAAACCGTTGACGACCAGCGCGCCGCACAGCACCAGCACGTTGCCGGCGCCGACGGCCAGACAGATCCCCACCAGGGCCACCGACACCAGCCGGCCCAGGTTGGCGCCGACCAGCACCAGCCGACGGTCCCAGCGGTCCATCAGCGCACCGGCGAACGGACCCAGCAGCGAGTACGGCAAGAACAGCACCGCGAAGGCACCGGCGATCGCCAACGGGCGGGCGGCCCGCTCGGGGTTGAACAGCAGCGCTCCGGCCAGGCCGGCCTGGAAGAGTCCGTCGCCGAACTGGCTTGCGGTGCGCAATTCCAGCAGTCGCCAGAAGTCGGGCAAGCCGCGCACCGAGCGCCAGACAGCGACAGGTGCACGCGTATGAGTCACCGAACCTACTTCCCCGTAGGGGGCCGGGCTATCCGAAACGACACCAGTCCGGGCATCAGGCCCCTGTAAACAACAGTACAAATATCGTGGAGCGCCCTGCTTGTTCACGACAGCGGCCCCGCGCGGATGCGATGATGGAGTCGTGGCGCAGCCCGAAGACCCGGAGGACTTTATTGCCCCCGCCGCGCATCGTGTGCGAGCGGGCACTTTGCTTCTGGCTAACACGGATCTGCTTGAGCCGACCTTTCGTCGCAGCGTGATTTACATCGTCGAGCACAACGACGGGGGCACGCTGGGCGTGGTGCTCAATCGCCCCAGCGAGACCGCGGTGTACAACGTGTTGCCGCAGTGGGCCAAGCTGTCGGCGAAACCGAAGACGATGTTCATCGGCGGACCGGTGAAGCGTGACGCGGCGCTGTGTCTGTCGGTGCTGCGGGTCGGCGCTGAGCCGGACGGCGTGCCCGGCCTGCGACACGTGGCCGGCCGGATGGTGATGGTCGATCTGGACGCCGACCCCGACTCGATCGCTCCGCTGGTGGAGGGGGTGCGCATCTTCGCCGGATACTCGGGCTGGACGATCGGTCAGCTGGAGGGTGAGATCGAGCGCGACGACTGGATTGTGCTGTCGGCGTTGCCATCTGACGTTCTGGTCCAGCCACGGGTGGATCTGTGGGGACGGGTGCTACGGCGCCAGCCGCTGCCGCTTTCGCTGCTGGCCACCCATCCGATCGACATCAGCCGCAACTAAGCGGGCAGCTGGTCGCGAGACAGTCGGCTGGCGATCACCGAGCACACCACCAGCTGTACCTGGGTGAAAGATCATCAGCGGCAACATGATTACCCCGACTGTGGCGGCTGGGAAGAACACCACAGCCATCGGAAGAACGGACGCCAGGCTCTTTTTCGAGCCGCAGAACACTCCGGCGATGAGCATGGGGCCACAATACGAGGCGGCCCGGCTCGCCGTCGTGCCGGCTACTAGTGCGCGAGTGCTGTCGGCGGAACGGCCACCGGCTGGGGTGATGCACCTGCGGCCGCAGGTGCCTGCGGCGGAGCGGCGGGTGGGTTGGACCCGGGCGGGCCGACTCGGAACCCGTTGACGATGGCGTCGGTGGCCGGCGCCTCGGCGACTGCCGCGGCGGCATCGGTCGTTACCGCCAGCGACACCAGGTACTTGTCCGGTCCGGAGCTGACGATGACGTGACGCCGAGAGGTGTTGAGCGTCATTTCGTTCTCGCGGTAGGTGCCCTCGATGATCGATGACGGGGAGCCGTTGAAATCGGCCAGCGACGCGTTGGTGCTCCGCCAGGCGGGCAGTTGTGCACTGTCGAGATACCCGTGAGTGATGGCCTCCTTCGGGTCGAAATCGCCGATCAGCCGGTACACCACCAGCTGGGCATTGGAGGTGTAGAGGCTGGTGCTGCGACGGTTGGCGGTCACCACGAACGCATCGGGGACATTGGGGTCGGGCACCTGCGTCCATCCGGGCGGCATGGGCAAGGTGATATCAAGCGCGGAGAAGTTGGGCGCCTTTTGCGGCTCCATCTTGACGCTCTTGCCGCCGAAATAGTCACGCAGCGTCCCGGAACGGGCCGGAACGAGCAGCGGCGCCGGCGGCGGGGCTGCCGGGGCGAGCGCGGGCGAGGCCGGGGACGGCACCGCGGGGGCAGCGGCCGCCGTCCCCGGCAAGGGGTTGCCGATAGCCCCGGGCGCGATCGTGACGGCCTGCGGCATCACCGGCGGCGCGGGGACGGGAGCGGGATTGGGCCGGGGCGGAAACACCGGTTCTGCCGACGCGGTGGGGCAGGCAAAGCCCAGCACACCCACGACGCCGACGGCTAGACCCGCGACAGCTACCCGCCAGCTACGGGCAATCTGCATCATGAGAGTCGGTCCTTCCCTCATCGCTCAGGGGCGAAGCATGAGTCGGACTGTAACCAGGCCGAAGTGGCGCTACCAGCGTTGGAATCGACCTGGAATACACCTGGGATAAACCCCTGATCGGTCCGCAACGCAACCGAGACAAACCTGTCGGCGGCGAGCCCGCCGCAGGCGCCCTTATAACCTGTTGGGCGTGACCGACTCCCCAACGGCCGCGACCGGGACCCACCCTGGTGCCGGTCCGGCTGCCGACGCCGAACCCGATGCGCCGCGGTACCGATACACCGCGGACCTGGCCGGACGCATCGAACGGACCTGGCAGGAGACCTGGAACCGGATGGGGACCTTCAACGTGCCGAACCCGGTCGGGTCACTCGCACCGACGGACGGCTCAGCTGTGCCCGACGACAAGATGTTCGTCCAGGACATGTTCCCGTATCCGTCGGGCGAGGGGCTGCACGTCGGTCACCCGCTGGGCTACATCGCCACCGACGTCTATGCCCGCTACTTCCGGATGGTCGGCCGTAATGTGCTGCACGCGTTAGGCTTTGACGCGTTTGGTCTGCCCGCCGAGCAATACGCGGTGCAGACCGGCACCCACCCGCGGACTCGGACCGAGGCCAACATCGTCAATTTCCGGCGCCAGTTGGGCCGGCTGGGCTTCGGCCACGACAACCGGCGAAGCTTTTCCACCACCGACGTCGAGTTCTACAAGTGGACACAGTGGATCTTCCTGCAGATCTACAACGCGTGGTTTGATACCGCCGCCAACATTGCCCGACCGATCGCCGATCTGGTTTCCGCATTCGATTCCGGCGCCAAAAAATTGGATGACGGCCGGGATTGGGCGAAGCTGTCGGCAGGTGAGCGTGCCGACGTGATCGACGCTCACCGACTGGTCTACCGGGCGGATTCGATGGTGAACTGGTGTCCGGGGCTGGGCACCGTGCTGGCCAACGAAGAGGTCACCGCTGACGGCCGAAGCGACCGCGGTAACTTCCCGGTGTTCCGGAAGCGGTTGCGGCAGTGGATGATGCGGATCACCGCCTACGCCGACCGGTTGCTCGACGACCTCGACGTGCTGGACTGGCCGGAGAAGATCAAAACCATGCAGCGCAACTGGATCGGCCGCTCGACCGGTGCCGCCGCGCTGTTCTCGGCACGCACGACCGACGGCGAGACGGTGGACTTGGAGGTGTTCACCACCCGGCCGGACACCCTCTTCGGTGCCACCTATCTGGTGCTCGCCCCCGAGCACGACCTGGTCGACCGCTTGGCCGCGGCCGAGTGGCCGGCCGGGGTAGATCCGCATTGGACCTTCGACGGCGCCACACCAGCTGACGCCGTCGCCGCCTACCGGCAGACCATCGCCGCGAAGTCCGACCTGGAGCGCCAAGAGAACAAAACCAAGACCGGGGTCTTCCTGGGCAGTTATGCGGTCAACCCGGCCAACGGCGAGCGGGTGCCGATCTTCATCGCCGACTACGTGCTGGCTGGATACGGCACCGGGGCGATTATGGCGGTTCCCGGCCACGACCAGCGCGACTGGGAGTTCGCCCACCAGTTCGGCTTGCCGATCGTCGAAGTCATTGCCGGCGGCGATATTTGCCAGGCCGCCTACGCCGGCGACGGGGTGCTGGTGAACTCGGGTTACCTGAACGGAATGGACGTGGCGGCGGCCAAGGAAGCCATCACCGCGCGGTTGGAGTCCGACGGTCGCGGCCGGGCGCGAATCGAATACAAGCTGCGCGACTGGCTTTTCGCGCGGCAACGCTATTGGGGCGAACCCTTCCCGATCGTCTATGACAGCGACGGTCGTCCGCACCCGCTGGACGAGGCCGTGTTGCCCGTCGAATTGCCCGACGTCCCGGACTACTCGCCGGTGCTGTTCGATCCCGACGACGCCGAGAGCGTTCCATCCCCGCCGCTGGCCAAGGCGACCGACTGGGTGCACGTGGAGCTGGACCTCGGCGACGGATTGCAGCCCTACACCCGCGACACCAATGTCATGCCGCAGTGGGCCGGCAGCTCCTGGTACGAGCTGCGCTACACCGACCCGCACAACTCAGAACGGTTCTGCGCCAAGGAGAATGAGGCCTACTGGATGGGTCCGAGGCCGGCCGAGCACGGCCGCGACGATCCAGGCGGTGTCGACTTGTATGTCGGCGGTGCTGAACACGCGGTCCTGCACCTGCTGTATTCGCGGTTCTGGCACAAGGTGCTCTACGACCTGGATCAGGTCAGCTCCCGTGAGCCCTACCGCAGGTTGGTCAATCAGGGCTACATCCAAGCGTTTGCCTACACCGACGTTCGCGGGGCCTACGTGCCGGCCGCCGACGTCGTCGAACGCGGCGGCGGGTTCGTCTATCCCGGACCCGACGGGGAGATCGAAGTCTTCCAGGAATTCGGCAAGATCGGGAAGAGCCTGAAGAATTCGGTGTCCCCGGACGAGATGTGCGACGACTACGGCGCCGACACGCTGCGGGTGTACGAGATGTCGATGGGCCCGTTGGAGGCCTCCCGTCCGTGGGCCACCAAGGACGTCGTCGGGGCGCACCGCTTCCTGCAGCGAGCGTGGCGGCTGGTGGTTGACGAGCAGACCGGCGACATCCGGGTAATCGACGATGCGGATCTCGACACCGATACGCTGCGGCTGCTGCACCGCACCATCGCCGGTGTTTCCGAAGACTATGCGGCACTGCGGAATAACACCGCGGCGGCCAAGCTGATCGAGTACACCAACCACCTCACCAAGCAGCACCGCGATTCGGTGCCTCGCGCAGCGGTCGAGCCGTTGGTGCTGATGCTGGCGCCGTTGGCGCCGCACTTGGCCGAGGAGTTGTGGCAGCGTCTGGGCAACCCGACCTCCCTTGCACACGGCCCGTTCCCGGTGGCTGACCCCGACTACTTGGTTGAGGACACCGTGGAGTATCCCGTGCAGGTCAACGGCAAAGTGCGCGGCCGTATCACGGTGCCCGCCGGCGCCGACGCCGACGCGGTGGAAGCCGCTGCAATGGCCGACGAGAAGGTGCAGACGTTCCTGGCGGGCGCCACACCGAAGAAGGTGATCGTGGTCGCCGGCCGGCTGGTCAACTTGGTCGTCTAGGTTCGATTGCCCGGCTCCTCCTCAGACCGCTACGCGGTCTGCATCGTCGCCGGGCGGTTCGATTGCCGGGTTAGCTGCGGGGGCGCAGCACCACCTCGTGCAGGTGACCGTCGGGCGGGGTGGCCACCGCGCGGGCCACCACCTCTGCAACGGTGTTCGGGCGCAGGAACTGGTCGGCGTCGTATTTGCCGCCTTCGAAGGACACCAGCTCACGTTGCATGTCGGTGTCGGTTCGACCGGGGTAGACGGTGGTGACCCGCAGCGACGGCTCGCTTTCGCGCAATGAGTCAGCGAACGCGCGCAGCGCGAACTTGCTCGCCGAGTACGAGGCCATCCCAAGCGAAGCTTTGCGCCCTGAGCCGGAGTTGATGAATACCACCTGACCGTGTGTGCGCCGCAGGGCCGGCAGCATCGCCAGCGTAAGGGCCACTGCGCCAATGACATTCACTTCAATGGTGGTGCGCCACTCATCGACGGTGGACTCGGCGACCCGCCCGGGGAACGACACCCCGGCGTCGTGGATCAGCACGTCGAGCTCGGCGATGGAGCCGGTGACAGCGGGGATCGCATCGGTGTCGGTCAGGTCCAACGGCAATACCGTGGCGCCGAGTCGCTCTGCAGTAGCTTGCAGCGCAGGCGAGGGCCGTCCGGCCAACAGCAGGGTGTGCGTCGGCGCCAGGGCGGTGGCGATGGCGGCGCCGATCCCCCGGCTAGCGCCGGTGATAAGCGCGGTCCGCATGCCTGCCAGCTTAAGGGCAGCAAGCGTTTACGCTGGTCAAGCGCGAACTGCTAGGCCTGGTCGCCGTTGGTCTGGGCAGCCGCCGGGCTACCTACCGGCTCGCTGGCCGCCAGCCGCTCCAGCGGAGCGAGCGCCTTGGTCAGCGTCTCCAAATCGGGCTCGCTGAGCTGGCAGAGCAGCGCTGCCAGGGCCGTGATCCGGTTGGTCAACGACTCGCGGTGAACAGCCAACCCCCGCGGGGTGATGTCGACGAGCACGGCGCGCAGGTCCGACGGGTCACGCGAGCGCTTCACCAGACCGATCTTCTCCAGCCTGCGGATCGCCACGGTCGTGGTGGGTGTTCGGACGCGTTCGTGCGCGGCGAGATCGGTCATCCGGATCGGACCCTGATCGAGCAACGTGAACAGGATCGACAGCTGGGCCAACGTCAGGTCCCCGGCAGCTTCCTTGCCGGCGCTGGGGTCACCGCGGCGCAAGATCGAAAACAGTCTGGCCAGCGTACGGTGAAGCCCCTCAGCCAGCTCGGTCTCCGACACCGTGGCTTCGCGTTCCGCCATAGTTCGCCAGTCTAACCTGTCTGGAAGTTCACAGACCCAAAAAGCGGTTTTGCTGTCAAAGTACCTGCGACAAGAATCGCTGCAACCGCTCCGTTTTTGCCGCCTCGAAAATCTGGTCCGGCGGCCCGGTTTCCACCACCTGACCGTGGTCCATGAAGACGACCGTGTCGGATGTGGATCTGGCAAAACCCATTTCATGGGTGACGACAAGCATTGTCATGCCGTCGGCGCCCAGATCCGCGATCAGCGCCAAAATGCCCTTGACCAGTTCGGGATCCAGCGCCGAGGTTGCCTCGTCAAAGAGCATCACTTGCGGCGCCATCGCCAGCGCGCGGGCGATCGCGACTCTTTGCTGTTGCCCACCCGACAGCGCACCCGGACGGCTATCGGCCTTGTGTTTCATGCCCACCCGGTCCAGCTGAGCCAGCGCCAGCTCGCGGGCCTCGTCGGCAGCGAGGCGCTTGAGCTTGCGCGGCGCCATCGTGACGTTGTCCAGCACGCTGCGATGCGGAAAGAGGTTGAAATGCTGGAACACCATGCCAATCCGCTGCCGCAGCCGGTTCGGATCGTCGCCCAGCACCGACCGCCCGTCGAGCAGGATGTCGCCGTGGTCGGGCTCGTGTAACCGGTTCAAAGCCCGCAGCAGCGTCGACTTGCCGGAGCCCGACGGTCCGATCACCGCCACTGTGCGGCCGGCCGGCGCGTCAATATCAACCCCGCGCAGCACCGCATTTCGGCCAAAGGACAGGTGAATGTCCTTGCCCGCCAACGATACTGACTCTGTGATCCGGTCCGTCACGTCATCTCCTGGCTGGTCGTCGTGGCGATCCGGTCGAGCGGGTTCTCCGGCTCGGTCGCAGCCCGGCCCTGGCGAATGCGGCGGTCGACGTAGTTCACCAGATGGGTCAGCGGGATGGTCAAGATCAGGTAGAAGGCTCCCGCCGCCACCAGCGGTGAGAGGCTGCCGGTCTGCGCGTTGAAGTCCCGGCCGACCTGGAACAGCTCGCGTTGACCGGCGATAAGCCCGAGGAAGTACACCAGCGCCGAGCCCTTCAACAACGCGATGAACTGGTTGACCAGCGCGGGCAGCACACGGCGGATGCCCTGCGGTATCACCACCAGCTGCATCGAGGCGCGGTAGCTCAGCCCCAGCGCTCGGGAGGCTTCCAGCTGGCCGGACTCGACACTCTGGATGCCGGAGCGGAAGATTTCGCCCACGTAGGCGGCGGCGGTCAGCCCCAGTGCGGCGATGCCGAGCGGGTAGGGATTGTTGTTGGTCAGCCCGCCGACGATCGGCCCGATGCCCAGGCCGATCAGCAGGATGATCACCACTTCGGGCAGGCCGCGGAAAATGTCGGTGTACACCCGCGCCGGCCACCGTAGCCAGCGGGCACGCGAAATACCGGCGACCGCCAGCACCATGCCGATTGCCAGGCCGATGACACTCGAGCTGACCGTCAGAATCAGCGTGTTGGGCAGCCCCGTCTTCAGCAGCACCGGGATGGTTTGCTTGTAGAGGTCCCAGTCGAAAAAGGAGTCCCGCAGCTGGACCAGTGTCGATTTCGGCGGGGCCGCCTCGTCCAGCGCGCGGTGGTGGCGCTCGGCGATCGCCGCGAAGTCCGGCAGGTGCGGCGTCAACGCCGACTTCGATCCCGGCTTCCAGCCCCGCGGCAGCGGCCGCGGTACCCAGTCGGTGTACAGCTGCGCCCAGGTGCCGTCGGCGATCACGGCGTCCAGCCCGGCGTTCAGCGCAGCGATCAGCGGCTGGTTGTCTTTATCCACCGCATAGGCCACGTAGTTACCCAGGCCGAACGTGTAGCCGGCGATGGCCGCGGTGTCTCCGGGCCGCATCACGTTAGTCGCCTCCATCGCGGGCGCTACCCATGCATCGATCTGATGGGTTTTCACGCTGGTGTACACGGTGGTGAAGTCCGGGAACTTTACCGGCTCCAAATGCAGGGTGTCGACGACGTAGGCCTCTTCGACGGTGCCCTGCACGACGCCGATCCGCTGCCCGGGTCCCAGGTCGTCAACCCCGTCGATCGCCGAACCGGACGGCACGATCAGCGACAAGTAGCCGAAGTCGTAGCCGTTGGTGAATCCGACCGTGCGACGGCGCGCTTCGGTGGCCATGATCGACGACGAGCCGACGTCGAAGCGCCGCGACGCGACCTGGGCCAGCAGTCCATAGAAGTCGGTACCGGCGAAGACGACGTCTAAGCCCAGCTTGGCGGCGATCGCCCGCAACAGCTCGTTGTCATAACCGGTGAAGCGCCCCGCACTGTTCAGGCAGCTGGTTGGGGGACCGCCCGGCTGGGTGCCGACGGTCAGCGTTCGAGGTGTACGCAGGCCCAGCGCGTCGATGTTCACCGAACTCAACGGCTCGACGTCGGCGGTCGTGTACTTGTCTTCCTGGGGCCGGTTGGCGGTGGCCAGCTTTCGGGGCAGTGCGATCGCGCCGTCTTTTCCCGACGGCTTGCACAGGTTGGTGTCGGCCGCGATAGGCGGAGCCGATGCGAGGCTGCATATCAGCAGGATCGTGGCGAGCAGCGCAAGCAGCTTTGCGGCGTTGACGTTCATACCGGCGAACGTACCGGCCGGTTAGAACACCCCGGCGGCCTTGTCCGACGGGGCGAGCACTCCGCGCCGGACCAGTTCGGTCAGCATGACCTCGGCCATCAGGTCGGCGCAGCCGGTGCACGCGGCCCGGGCGCCTTCGGGGTCGCGGTGCCGGATGGCCGCGGTCTCGTCTTCGTAGAACGGCAGCATCTCGGCGACGATGCTCGGATAGCTCAGCAAAAACGCGCGCGGAATCAGACCCTGCGAAGCGCGGATCGCAGCGCGCAGTCGCGGCCCGGCGTACTCATCGTCAACGGCACGCCGATACTCACGCACGGCTCGTTGGAAGGCGCGCGGTTCCTTGCAGTTGCGCAGCGTGCGCAATATGCCGTCGAGCTGTCCCACGATGTGTGGGGTGGGGTTCGCCGCGGCGCGCGCCGAGGCGATGCCGTTGTGCACGCCGTGCAACTCGTAATGCTCGCGGATAGTCTCTTCGTCGAAGCGCTCGACGAACGCGCCCCGGTGATAGCGAGTCGACAGCAGCCCGTCGTGTTCCAGCTGAACGATCGCTTCTTGAATGGGGACGCGGCTGATGCCTAATTCCGTGGCGATTTCGTTGCGGTCGACACGGTCGCCGGTGCGCAGCTTGCCCGTCAACACCTGGTTGAAGATGTGCGCAACAACCTGGTCCTTCTCTTTGGCCCCGTATGTCTTCGGCATGTTTTGGACCTAGCGGCGATCACGCCAGCGGCACAACGTCTCGGCGCCCGCCAGGTCGTAGTCCGGGCCGGAGGCGCCGATAGTCAGCACGCTCACACCGAGCGCCGTCAGCGCCTCAGCCTCGGCGATCAACCGGTCGGCATTCGCGCCGCCGGTCTCGCCGCCCACTGCAGCCGACCGTTCGATGCCGGCCGGATCACGCCCGACGGCGGTGCAGTGGTCGGCCAGGACGTTCGACTTGGCGGGATAAGAGGTGGCGGTGGCGAAGCTGTGCCAGATGTCGGCATGCTCGGCGACTAGCCGCAAGGTCTTTTTCTCACCGCCGCCGCCGATCAGTATCGGGATGTCGCGGGTGGGTGCCGGATTGAGCTTGGCCAACCGGGACTTGATTCGCGGCAGCGCGGCGGCGAGATCATCCAGGCGGCTGCCCGCTGTGCCGAACTGGTAGCCGTACTGGTCGTAATCCTTGCGTTTCCAGCCCGAGCCAATACCCAGCGCGAGACGCCCGTCGGAGATGTGGTCGACGGTGCGGGCCATGTCGGCCAGCAGCTCGGGATTGCGGTAGGAGTTACAGCTGACCAGGGCGCCAATCTCGATCCGCGATGTCTGCTCGGCCCAAGCGGCAAGCATCGTCCAGCATTCGAAGTGGGCGCCGTCCGGATCGCCGTAGAGCGGAAAGAAGTGATCCCAGTTGAATGCGACGTCGACGCCGATGTCCTCGCAGCGGCGGACCGCGTCGCGGATGTTCCGGTAGTGCGGGGCGTGTTGCGGCTGGAGTTGGACGCCGATGCGCAGCGGGCGGTCGAGGGAACTCATAGGACCAACGTAGGCGTCTCAGCCGCGGTCGAGTACTCCGCGCAGGAGGTCGATCAGGGCGCGGGGTTGGTCGCTTTGCACCGAATGCCCGGAATTTTCGACCACGTGGACACCGCGGAACGCCCGCGCGCGTTGTCCGAGTTCGGCGGCGTCATCGTCGGTGACGAAGCCTGAGGCGCCGCCGCGCACCAGCGTGACGGGTGCCGACAACCCGTCGACGTTGTCCCACAGGCTGTCGAAGTCGGGGAATTCGCGAATGGTGTCGTAGCGCCACGTCCAGCGGCCGTTGTCGAGTCGACGGGAATTGTGAAATACGCCGCGGCGCAACGATTTAGGATCGCGATGTGGCGCCGCGGCGGTGGTCAACTCTAGCATCGCCGCAAAGCTGGGGAATTCCCGCTCGCCGTGCATCAGCGCCACCGTGCCTTGCTGTTCGGCGGTCAGCTCAGCGTGCCGGCGCAACGCCGACGGGGTGACGTCGACGAGGACGAGTTCGCGCACCAGCTGCGGAGCGACCGCGCCCAGCCCGATCGCGGTCAGCCCGCCCAGCGACATGCCGACGACGAGGTCGGCCTGCGGCGCGAACTCGCCCAGCACCGGGGCCAGGGCCGCGGCGTTGTGCTGCGGCGAGTAGTCGCCGTCCTCGCGCCATGCCGAATGCCCGTGGCCGGGCAGGTCCACCGCCAAGGCCGGCTGCCCCAAACCGACAATCACGGTGTCCCAGGTGTGCGCGTTCTGCCCGCCGCCGTGCAAGAAGATGACCCGCGGCGAGGAGCCACCCCATTGCAGCGCGCTGATCGAACCGGTATCGATCCGCTGCACGTGAGGAAGTGGTCCGTCGACGCCGACCTGCTCGGCGTTCTCGGGTAGCAGCGCGAATTCGGAGAGTCCAACCATTTCGTCGTCGGAAATCTTCGTCACGGGCTTTGACACTACGAACTAAAGGCCCAGGTGTCACTTCCGTCACCACAAGTAGGTGTGTGGGTTCAGAGCGACAATCTCTGTGACGCCGGTGCAATGCGGCCACGTTGTCGCTGTGAGGCGGGCAAAACGGAACACCCAAACCTCTTGTGACAGGTGTGAATTCGACAGCTCAAACTAGCCGATGATGAACTCTTCGAGCTGGGTGCGCGCGACGTCGTCGGGCAGCTGCTTCGGCGGGCTCTTCATCAGGTACGCCGACGCCGGGATCACCGGTCCGCCGATGCCGCGGTCCTTGGCGATCTTGGCCGCCCGGACCGCGTCGATGATGACGCCAGCTGAGTTCGGCGAGTCCCACACCTCGAGCTTGTATTCCAGGTTCAGCGGCACGTCACCGAAGGCACGGCCTTCCAGCCGGACGTAGGCCCACTTGCGGTCGTCGAGCCAGCCAACGTGGTCGGACGGGCCGATGTGGACGTCCTTGGTCTTGAACTCCCGCTGCAGATTCGACGTGACGGCCTGGGTCTTGGAGATCTTCTTCGACTCCAGCCGCTCGCGCTCGAGCATGTTCAGGAAGTCCATGTTGCCACCGACGTTGAGCTGCATGGTGCGGTCCAGCTGCACGCCGCGGTCCTCGAACAGCTTGGCCATCACGCGGTGGGTGATGGTCGCGCCGACCTGGCTCTTGATGTCGTCACCGACGATCGGCACGCCGGCGTCGGTGAACTTCTTGGCCCACACCGGGTCGGAGGCAATGAACACCGGCAGCGCGTTGACGAATGCCACCCCGGCGTCGATCGCGCACTGGGCGTAGAACTTGTCGGCCTCTTCAGAGCCCACCGGCAGGTAGGAGACCAGCACGTCGACCTCGGCGTCGCGGAGCACCTTCACCACGTCGACGGCCTCGGCGTCCGAGACCTCGATGGTGTCGGCGTAGTACTTGCCGATGCCGTCGAGCGTCGGGCCGCGTTGCACCGTCACGTTAGTGGGCGGCACGTCGGCGATCTTGATGGTGTTGTTCTCGGACGCGAAAATCGCCTCGGACAGATCGAAGCCGACCTTCTTGGCGTCCACGTCGAACGCGGCGACGAACTTGACGTCGCGGACGTGGTACTGGCCGAACGTCACGTGCATCAACCCGGGCACGGTGTTGTTCTCGTCGGCGTCGTAGTAGTACTGCACGCCCTGAACCAGCGAGGACGCGCAGTTGCCGACACCGACAATGGCGACCCGGATCTCGGGCCGCGCCCCTGGTGGCTGGTGCTCACTCATGCGGCGTTCTCCTTAACTCTTATCTGTGTCGTGGATGTTGTGGATTACTCGGCGCTAGGCCTGCTCAGCGCCCCGTTGCGCTAGACGTTCGGCCGCGATCAGCTCGTTGAGCCAATTCACCTCGCGTTCGCTCGACTCCAGCCCGAGTTGGTGCAACTGACGGGTATAGCGGTCCAGCGAGTTACTGGCCCGCGCCACTGCTTCACGCAGGCCTTCACGACGTTCTTCCACCTGGCGACGGCGGCCCTCAAGGATCCGCATCCGCGCCGCGGCCGGCGTGCGGTTGAAGAATGCCAGGTGCACGCCGAAGCCGTCGTCGGTGTAGTTGTGCGGACCGGTGTCGGCCACCAGCTCGTTGAAGCGCTCCCGGCCGTCATCGGTCAATTCGTAGACGCGCCGAGCGCGCCGCACCGGCGTCCCGGCGGGGGCGGCGTTCTCGGCGATCAGCCCGTCGGCCTGCATCCGTCGCAGCGCGGGGTAAAGCGAACCGTAGGAAAACGCCCGGAACGCCCCGAGCAGACCAGTCAGCCGTTTGCGCAGTTCGTAGCCATGCATCGGCGACTCGAGCAAGAGTCCCAGGATGGCAAGCTCCAGCATCGAGCCACCTCCTTTGCTCTGGTTTGCTCGGTCCGTTACAACGACCTTTATGTCGGGGAACAGTCTCGCGTCATAGTATCGCCCCGATATATTCGCCACCACTCCAGCTGGTGTTCTCGCTATGTTTAGCCGCTTTTGGCCGAGATGTCAGGACGGCGGGTTGACCCGCTCGACGTTGCCGTCGTCGGTGAACTTGATATAGCCGCTGCCGTAATCGGCGGAGACGTACGCCGAGAGCGACACCGCCCCCGGGGTGCTCTGATCGTCGGACGGCTCCACGATCAGGTAGGTGCTGGTGACGTCAGACGGGTTGATGCCGAGCGTTTTGGGTGCGCCCTGCAGGATGCCCACCGCTTTGGTGGCGTCGAAGCGCCCGAGGTCGACGACGACAGCGCCAGAGGTCCTGGGCGAAGTGGTCAGCTCGCTCCAGCCGCCGCGATAGACGTAGTTCAGTTCTCGACGCTGTTCGTTGGGATCTTGGCGATCCAACACCGCGTAGTCGGGGTAAATCACCAACCGAAAGCCCATGGCGTCGCCGAACTTCTTCCGGGTTTGGTCGAGCAGCCCGGTCAACCCGCTCAGCGTGTGCAACTGCTTGGGCGCGTTTGGCACTATCGCTGGGGCACCGCCGGGAGCCCCGCCCGGGTTCGCCCCGGAATCCGAGATGACACTCAGCGGTGAGCTGCTGTGACCGTATAGCCCCCAACCGATGCCCAAGCCCAGCAATACCGCGACGATCAGCGCAGCCGCGGCGATACCCAGGCTGCCGAACTTCGGTCGGGATGACAGTGGCTGCAACTGCACCGGAGAACTAGACGTCTGAAGATCGCCGACCAGCGCATGAAGGTCGGCCAGCGTGACGGCGGCCGTCGCTGCGGTCACCCGCTCGCGGTGCTCCTCCATCGACAGCTGGCCCTCGTCCAGTGCCCCGTCGAGGATCTTGCAGGTGTCCTCGCGGTCGCTGTCCTTCGCCCTGGTAGGAGCCACGGCGATGATCGTAAGAGCCGACACCGCGCGCCGACACATTTCCGGCCAAACCGATCGGCCGGTTGTAATCACCGTGGTTGCAAGCCTGTTGGTGGCGGCCGCCAGCAGGCATAAACAAATAGCGTGTCAATACATCCTCTTCATATCCATTGGTTTCTTCCCACTTACGGTGACTCGCGCAACCTGATCGCCGGTGGCCACGGAAGCACCATGCACGGCGACCGGCCAGCCGATTTGAAGTACCTCATCCAGCTCGCCCAGGCCGCCGAGATCAACGGCTTCGAGGGGGTGCTCACGCCCACCGGTCAATGGTGCGAGGACGCCTGGCTGACCACCGCCATGCTGATCGGCAGCACCGAGTCGCTGAAGTATTTGGTGGCGTTGCGTCCAGGGCTGATCAGCCCGACACTGGCCGCGCAGATGGCGGCCACCTTTCAGTGGCAGTCGCAGGGGCGGCTGTTGCTGAACGTGGTCACCGGCGGCGAGAGCATCGAGCAGCGGGCGTTCGGCGACTTTCTGCCGAAGGAGGCCCGCTACGCGCGGTGTAGCGAGTTCCTCGACATCGTCCACCGGCTGTGGACCTCCGACGATCCGATCACCGTTGCCGGGGAACACCTGCGGGTGGAGCAGGCTTCGCTGGCGCGGCGTCCCGATCCGCTGCCGGCGGTCTTCTTCGGCGGGTCGTCGCCGGCGGCCGGTCAGGTCGCAGCCAGATTTGCCGACACCTATTTGACCTGGGGCGAGCCGCCCGCGCAGGTCAGCGAGAAGCTGGACTGGATCCGCGGCCTGGCCACCGCGCAGGGCCGAAAGCTGAGCTACGGCATCCGGCTACACGTCATCTCCCGGGACACCAGCGAGCAGGCCTGGTCGGAGGCGCAGCGGCTGCTGAGCGCACTCAGCCCACAGACCGTGGCCGCCGCCCAACAGTCGCTCGCCCGGTCGGAGTCCGAGGGACAACGTCGGATGCGCGAATTGCACGGCGGCGGCGACGATTTCGGTGTCGGCGTGGATGCCCGGCGGCTGGAGATCTACCCCAACCTGTGGTCCGGCGTCGGCCTGGTTCGCGGCGGCGCGGGTACAGCGCTGGTCGGCTCGCACCAGGAGGTCGCCGACCGGATCACCGAGTACGCCGAGCTGGGCCTCGACCACTTCATCCTGTCCGGCTATCCGCACCTCGAAGAGGCGTACATCTTCGGCGAGGGAGTACGCCCGATCCTCGCCCGACGAGGTCTGCTGGGTGACGGCGCCGAGGTGGTCAGACCGACCGGACCGGCCCGCTCGGCGTTCCTGTCGCACGTCGGAGACGTCGGTGCTTCTTGATTCGACAACCAGCTCAATAACCGAACCCGCGCTGCCCGACGTTGACGACCCCGCCGCGCAGGACCGTGCTGCGCGACGCACGGTGCTGGTGGCGAGCCTGGTCGGCACGACCGTCGAGTGGTACGACTTTTTCCTCTATGCGACCGCGGCCACCATCGTGTTCAACCACGCGTTCTTCCCATCGCAAAACTCGACCGTGGGCACATTGCTTGCGTTCGCGACGTTCGCCGTCGGCTTCGTCATGCGCCCGATCGGCGGTTTCGTGTTCGGCCATATCGGTGATCGGATCGGCCGCCCAGGTCGGGGCGCTGGCCCCGGTCCTGCTGGTGACGCTGCGGATCGTTCAGGGTTTTGCGTTGGGCGGGGAGTGGGCCGGCGCGATGTTGTTGGCCGTCGAGCACAGCCCGGACGATCGGCGCGGAATTTACGGTAGCGCCCCGCAGGTCGGGCTTGCACTGGGCCTGGCGCTGGGAACCGGTGTGTTCGCGATGCTGCAGTGGCTGCTGCCCGCGCACGCATTCGCCAGTTACGGATGGCGCATCGCCTTCCTGTTCAGCGTCGTATTGGTGTTCTTCGGCCTGCTGGTCCGGCTGCGGGTGGCCGAAACGCCGGCGTTCCGGGCGATGGAGGTGCGGGCCGAGCGCTCGGCCGTTCCGGTGCGCGAGGTGTTCACTCGACCGGCGTTGCGCTCGACCCTGCTGGGTCTGGTATCCCGGTGGGCGGAAGGAGCCGCGTTCAACACCTGGGGGGTGTTCGCCATCGCGTATGCCACCGGCACCCTTGGTCTGGGAAAGATTCAGGTGCTGTCGGCGGTCACCGTCGCCGCCTTGGTGATGGCACTGCTGCTGCCGGTCTCGGGCCGGCTGAGCGATCGATACGGCCCGCGGGTGATTTATGCCACGGGGATCGCGGCCTACGGGCTAACCGCAGTTCCGGTTTTCGCACTCTTCGACACCCGCAACATCGTGTGGTTCACGGTGGGCATGGTGGTGGCGTTCGGCGTGATCCACGCTTGGTTCTATGGCGCGCAGGGCACCCTGTACGCGTCGCTGTTCCCCACCCGCATCCGCTACACCGGCCTGTCCACCGTCTATCAAGTGTCCGGGATTTATGCGTCCGGTCTCACACCGCTGATCCTGACCAGCCTCATCGCGGCAGGCCACGGCGCACCGTGGTATGCCTGCGGATATTTGGTCGCGACTGCGGTGCTCAGCGTGGCGGCGACGGTCCTGCTCAATGCGAGATGACTGCACCGGCGGTCCGGGCGGACGCGGCTACTGAGGCACACGGAGTGGCCGGGCAATCTCTCGGCATCGGCCCTTCGGACGTACTCTGGTCATCGTGCGATTGCAGCGACAGGTAGTCGATTACGCGCTTCGGCGGCGCTCCCTGCTGGCCGAGGTGTATTCGGGGCGCACCGGTGTCTCCGAAGTGTGTGACGCCAACCCGTACTTGCTACGCGCAGCGAAGTTCCACGGGAAGCTCAGCCCGGTGACGTGCCCCATCTGCCGGAAGGAGCAGCTCACCCTGGTGTCGTGGGTTTTCGGCGACCATCTGGGCGCGGTGTCCGGTTCGGCGCGCACCGCCGAAGAGTTGGTCATGCTGGCATCCCGTTTCGAAGAGTTCTCGGTGCACGTCGTGGAGGTATGCCGGACCTGCAGCTGGAATCACTTGGTCAAGTCGTATGTGCTCGGCGCGGCGCGCCCGCCGAAGGGAACGCGGACGGCGCGCAACGGCGCGCGCACGGCCAGTGAATAACGAAGGGCAGCAAGACCACTCGGCCGCTGGCACCCCGAACGGGTCAGGGGCCGACAGTGGGCCCAAGCGCTCGCCCGGCTGGCCGCCCCGGCCTGCCTTCCAGCGCCCCTCGGTTCCTCCCGACGACCGGTTGACCACGATCCTGCCTCCGGTCAGGGACGAACGGGATCCGATCGAGGCGGTCAAGGCCGCCCTGGGCGGTCGGCCGCCGACCAGAGCATCGGAGCTGCGCGACCCGCTGGAGTTGGCCACGGCTGCCCTGGAAGGCAGGCCACCACAGCGTCACCGGCAGCCGACCGGCGGGGCCGGCGGCGGCCGTCCACCCGATCCACCACCGCCTCGGAAGCTACCGCTGCCGGACTGGGGTTGGGTCCAGCGGATGGACTGGACGTGGCTGCACCGCATCAACTGGAGATGGGCCCGTCGCGGCCTCTACGTCGCCGCCGCGGTCGTGCTGCTGTTGCCGATCGTCACCTTCGCGATGGCCTACTTCATCGTCGACATCCCCAAGCCCGGCGACATCCGCACCAACCAGGTCTCGACGATCCTGGCCAGTGACGGCTCAGAGCTAGCCAAAATTGTTCCCCCGGAAGGTAATCGCGAGGACGTCAACATCGACCAGGTGCCGGTGCACGTGCGCCAGGCGGTGATCGCGGCCGAGGACCGCAACTTCTACACCAACCCCGGCTTCTCTTTCACCGGCTTCGCGCGCGCGGTGAAGAACAACATCTTCGGCGGCGACACCCAGGGCGGTTCGACGATCACCCAGCAGTATGTCAAGAACGCGTTGGTGGGATCGCAGCGCGCCGGAGTCGGCGGCCTGATCCGCAAGGCCAAGGAACTCGTCATCGCCACCAAGATGTCGGGGGAGTGGTCCAAAGACGATGTGCTGCAGGCCTACCTCAACATCATTTACTTCGGTCGAGGCGCCTACGGGATATCGGCGGCGTCGAAGGCTTACTTCGGCAAGCCCGTCGATCAGCTCACCGTGGCCGACGGAGCACTGCTGGCCGCGCTGATCCAGCGCCCCTCGACGCTAGACCCCGCGGTGGACCTCCCAGGCGCTAAGGACCGGTGGAACTGGGTGCTCGACGGGATGGTGGACGACCGCGCACTGTCGCCGAGGGACCGGGCGGCTCAAGCGTTTCCGCCGACGGTGCCGCCCGATCAGGCCCGCGCGCAAAACCAGACCACCGGACCCAACGGTTTGATCGAGCGGCAGGTGACCCGGGAGCTGATGGATCTGTTCAACATCGACGAGCAGACGTTGAACACTCAGGGACTGCAGGTCACTACCACCATCGATCCGCCAGCGCAGAAGGCCGCAGAGGACGCGGTGTCGAAGTACATGGAAGGCCAAGCCCCCGACATGCGCACCGCGGTCGTCTCCATCGACCCAGACAACGGCGCGGTGAAGGCCTACTACGGCGGCAATGACGCCCACGGGTTCGACTTCGCCCAAGCCGGACTGCAGACCGGGTCGTCATTCAAGGTGTTCGCGCTGATCGCTGCGCTGGAGCAAGGCATCGGTCTGGGCTACCAGGTGGACAGCTCACCGCTGACGGTCAACGGCATCAAGATCACCAACGTCGAAGGCGAAAGCTGCGGAACCTGCAATATCGCCGAGGCGCTCAAGCGGTCGCTGAACACCTCCTACTACCGGCTGATGCTCAAGTTGAAAAACGGTGCCCAGGACGTCGCGGACGCCGCGCACCACGCGGGCATCGCGGACAGCTTCCCCGGTGTCGCGCACACGCTGTCCGAAGACGGCAAGGGCGGCCCGCCCAACAACGGAATCGTGTTGGGCCAGTATCAAACTCGGGTGATCGACATGGCCTCGGCGTACGCCACGTTGGCCGCATCGGGTGTCTATCACCGACCGCATTTCGTCCAGAAAGTGGTCAACTCCGAGGGCCGGGTGCTGTTCGACGCCACCAGCTCCGACCACTCCGGCGAACAGCGGATCCCCAAGGACGTCGCCGACAACGTCACGTCGGCGATGCAGCCGATCGCCGCCTATTCGCGCGGTCACGCGTTGGCCGGCGGGCGGCCGTCGGCAGCCAAGACCGGCACCACGCAGTTGGGCGACACCGACGCCGACAAGGACGCCTGGATGGTCGGCTACACCCCGTCACTGTCGACGGCGGTATGGGTGGGCACCGTTAGCGGCGACAAGCCACTGGTCAACAAGGGGGGCTCCCCGGTCTACGGTTCGGGTCTGCCCTCGGACATCTGGAAGGCCACCATGGACGGTGCACTCAAGGGCACCACGACCGAGCCCTTCCCCAAGCCGGCGGAGATCGGTGGGTCCGCCGGGGCGCCAGCAGCGCCGCCGCCACCTTCGCCGCCACAGATGACAGTTATCCAGCCCACGATTGAGGTGGCACCAGGCATCACGATCCCGATCGGGCCGCCCACCACGGTCCCGGTGGGGCCGGGACCTCCACCGGCGCCGCCGGGCGCGCCCGAGCCTGTTCCACCGCCGCCGTGATCGGCGCTCGGACTGCTTGCCCCACCATTTCGCCGCGGCCGTTGGCCGCTGACTTGCGCTCCGCCGACGACCGCGATTGCCCCAGCCGCACCGACTTTCTGGGCGCGGCGCTGTCGAACGTCGTCGGCGGCCCGGTGGGCCGGCATGCGGTGATCGGGCGCACGACTTTCCTGACCCCGTTGCGGGTGATGTTTTTAATCGCGCTGGTGTTTCTGGCGCTGGGTTGGTCGACGAAAGCGGCGTGCTTGCAGAGCACCGGGACCGGGCCGGGGGAGGCGCGGGTCGCCAATTGGCAGAACCAACGCGCCTATTACGAGCTGTGCTACTCCGACACCGTGCCGCTGTACGGCGCGGAGTTGTTGAGCCAGGGCAAGTTTCCGTACAAGTCCAGCTGGGTCGAGAAGGACGCCGACGGCAAGCAACAAATCCGCTACGACGGCCGGCCTGCGGTGCGCTACATGGAGTATCCGGTGCTTACCGGGGTGTATCAGTACGTCTCGATGGCGTTGGCCAAGACCTTCTCCGCGTTGAGCAGCGTGACCGGGCTGCCGGTCATCGCCGAGGTGGTGGTCTTCTTCGATGTCGCCGCACTCGGGTTGGCGTTGGCTTGGCTGACGACGTTGTGGGCCACCGCGGTGCTGGCGGGCCGTCGGGTGTGGGATGCGGCACTGGTCGGCGCGTCCCCGCTGGTGATCTTTCAGATGTTCACGAATTTCGATGCGCTGGCAACGGCTTTGGCGGTTGGCGGACTACTGGCGTGGGCGCGGCGGCGACCGATACTGGCCGGCGTGCTACTCGGGCTGGGTGTTGCGGCGAAGCTGTATCCGGTGTTGTTGTTGGGCCCGCTGCTGGTGCTGGGCATCCGGACCGGGCGGCTCGGTGACCTGGCCCGCACCGCGGCCGCAACCGTGGCGACGTGGCTGGCCGTCAACCTGCCGGTGATGGTGCTCTTCCCGCGGGGCTGGTCGGAGTTCTTCCGGCTGAACACCCGCCGCGGCGATGACATGGATTCGCTGTTCAACGTCGTCAAGTCGTTCACCGGCTGGCAGGGCTTCGATCCGAATCTGGGTTTCTGGCAGCCGCCCCACAGGCTCAACGACGTTGTCCTGACGCTGTTCGTATTGTGCTGTGCGGCAATCGGTTACGTCGCACTGACTGCTCCGCAGCGGCCGCGCGTGACACAGCTGGCGTTTCTGGTGGTGGCGGCGTTTCTGTTGACCAACAAGGTGTGGAGTCCGCAGTTCTCGCTGTGGCTGGTGCCGTTGGCGGTGCTGGCATTGCCGCACCGCCGAATCCTGTTGATGTGGATGACGATCGACGCGCTGGTGTGGGTGCCGCGGATGTACTACCTCTACAACGTGCCCAACCGCGGGTTGCCCGAGCAGTGGTTCACCGCCACGGTGCTGCTGCGTGATATCGCGGTGCTGGCCCTGTGCGCGCTGGTCGTCCGCCAGATCTACCGGCCCGAGGAGGATCTGGTGCGCTGGGGCGGACGGGTCGACGATCCGGCGGGCGGGGTGTTCGACCGGGCCGGCGATGCGCCGCCCAGCTGGCTGCCTGCGCAGCTGCGTCCGGCCCGGCTGCGGCAATCGGCGCAGGCGAGCGCCGCGACCGAACCGGATTTCGCAAGCCCAGCCACTGTCCGGTAGCCTGGGGCGGTTGCCGACGCAGGCGACCCTCCTGCCACGGACAAGACCGTGGCCGCACACGACCATAGGAGGTGATGAGGTTCCCATGCGTCCATACGAAATCATGGTCATCCTTGACCCCACCCTCGACGAGCGCACCGTAGCCCCCTCGTTGGAGACCTTTCTCAACGTCGTCCGTAAAGACGGCGGCACCGTGGACAAGGTCGACATCTGGGGTCGGCGCCGGCTGGCGTACGAAATCGCGAAGCATGCTGAGGGCATCTACGCGGTGATCGACCTCAAGGCGGCGCCGGCGACGGTGTCCGAACTCGACCGTCAGCTCAGCCTTAACGAGTCGGTGTTGCGCACCAAAGTGATGCGCACCGACAAGCACTGACCGGCTGACCTGTTGGCGAATGACCGCGTCCCGTCGTAGCCGTTGCGTAGGCTCTGCGACAGCAGGCTCTTGACCACTCACCGCCGACTACCGGCGGACCCAGGAGGACATTGTGGCTGGTGACACCAACATCACCGTCGTCGGAAACCTGACCGCTGATCCCGAACTGCGGTTCACCCCGTCGGGTGCTGCCGTGGCGAATTTCACGGTGGCCTCGACACCGCGGATCTACGACCGCCAGAGCGGGGAGTGGAAGGACGGCGAGGCGCTGTTCTTGCGGTGCGCCATCTGGCGTGAGGCCGCCGAGAACGTGGCCGAGAGCCTCACTCGGGGCTCCCGGGTGATCGTGCACGGGCGGCTCAAGCAGCGTTCGTTCGAGACCCGCGAGGGCGAGAAGCGCACCGTGGTCGAGCTCGAGGTCGACGAGATCGGCCCGTCGCTTCGCTACGCCACCGCCAAGGTCAACAAGGCCAGCCGCAGCGGCGGCGGTGGTGGTGGCTTCGGTGGCGGCGGCGGGGGGCAGCGTCAGCCGGCCCAGACCGGCGGCGGAACCGGCGGCGGAACCGGCGACGACCCATGGGGCAGCGCCCCGGCCTCCGGCTCGTTCGGCGGCGGCGACGACGAACCACCCTTTTAACTTCAGAACTAGCGAACGAAAGAGACAGACATGGCCAAGTCCAGTAATAGGCGGCGCCCCGCTCCGGAGAAGCCGGTCAAGACGCGCAAATGTGTGTTCTGCTCCAAAAAAGGCCAAGCGATCGACTACAAGGACACCGCGCTGCTGCGCACCTACATCAGCGAGCGCGGCAAGATCCGGGCGCGTCGCGTCACCGGCAACTGCGTGCAGCACCAGCGTGATATTGCGATCGCAGTCAAGAACGCCCGCGAGGTGGCGCTGCTGCCGTTCACGTCCGCGGCGCGGTAAACGGCTTACGCAGAACGGAATTGACGAAAAGATGAAACTCATTTTGACCGCCGATGTCGACCACCTCGGTGCCGTCGGCGACGCCGTTGAAGTCAAAGATGGATACGGCCGCAACTTCTTGCTCCCTCGCGGCCTGGCCATCGTCGCGTCGCGCGGCGCGCAGAAGCAGGTTGACGACATCCGTCGTGGCCGCGAATCCAAGCAAGTGCGAGATCTGGAGCACGCCAACGAAATCAAGACGGCGGTCGAGGCGCTGGGCGCGGTTGCGCTGCCGGTGAAGACCGCTGGCGACTCAGGCAAGCTGTTCGGATCGGTGACCCCGGGTGACATCGTCATCGCGATCAAAAAAGCCGGTGGACCCAACCTCGACAAGCGCATCGTCCGGCTGCCCAAGGGCCAGATCAAGGCCGTCGGCAACCACCCGGTCACGCTGCATGTACACCCGGAAGTCGACGTCGAGATCGCACTCGACGTCGTCGCCGAGGGTTAAGGCTCGGAACCCTACCCCGGTGGCGGCCCCAGCGGCCGCCACCGGGGTTTTGGTGTTGCTGGCTATGCTGGCGAACTTGCACGCGCACGCGACTGTTAGCGAACGTAACCGTCCGTTAACGCCGCGAATAATTGCCTGAAACGCAACACGCCCGAAGTAGCAACCCGGCCCGACACGCCGAAGAGATTCCCATCCACACAAAGTGTGTAGTGGTGTGGTGCGCTTATCTGCAGTGATGCTGCAATGCCGCGAATTGCTCCACAAGTTCTCCACACCCCCTCAACACAGGTGCCGACGGATATGCACACACGATGCACAGGTCTATGAACAACGTCGTTTGGAGTCCTTGCCAGCAACCTTTAGCGTCGACCCGGTTGCGGGGTAATCGCGGTGTTTTCGGGATGGCGCCGATGCGGGCCGGAAACGGCCCGCGGAGGAGTCGGCCAGTTGGGGCTGAGCAGGTGATGTCGGTGGCATGACTTAGCGTCAAGTTGCCCGTATCGAATGTGCGTTCGAGCGTCGTGCCGGAGGAGGTGGGGAGGCTATGGCAGTCGTTGACGACCTCGGCCACCCCGGCATGGAGGCGCCCAGCGAGGACTTCGGCCGCCAGCCCCCGCAGGATCTCGCAGCCGAGCAGTCGGTGCTGGGCGGGATGCTGCTGAGCAAGGACGCCATCGCCGACGTGCTGGAGAAGCTGCGGCCCGGCGACTTTTACCGTCCGGCGCACCAGAACGTCTACGACGCCGTCCTGGATCTCTATGGGCGCGGGGAGCCGGCCGACGCGGTGACGGTTGCCGCCGAGCTGGATCGCCGCGGCCTGCTGCGCCGGGTCGGCGGCGCGCCGTATCTGCACACCTTGATCTCGATGGTGCCGACGGCGGCCAACGCCGGCTACTACGCGGACATCGTCGCCGAGAAGGCGCTGCTGCGCCGGTTGGTGGAAGCCGGCACCCGGGTGGTGCAGTACGGTTACGCGGGCGCCGAAGGCGCCGATGTCGCCGAGGTGGTGGACCGCGCGCAGGCCGAGATCTACGACGTCACCGATCGGCGGCTTTCTGAGGACTTCGTCCCGTTGGAGGATTTGCTGCAGCCGACGATGGACGAGATCGACGCGATCGCGTCCAACGGCGGTCTGGCCCGTGGCGTCCCGACCGGGTTCACCGAGCTCGACGAGGTGATGAATGGGCTGCATCCGGGGCAGATGATCATCGTCGCGGCCAGGCCTGGGGTGGGTAAGGCACTCGCATTGGACACGCCGCTGCCGACGCCGACCGGCTGGACGACGATGGGTGATGTTGCCGTCGGCGATGAACTGCTGGGCGCCGACGGACAACCGACGCGAGTGGTAGCCGCGACCGAGGTGATGCTGGGCCGGCCGTGCTACGAGGTGGAGTTCTCCGACGGCACGGTGATCATCGCCGACGCTGAGCATCAGTGGTTGACTGAGACACGCGCGTCACGGAAGTCGGCGCAGGCTGCGGCGGTGGGCTACAACCGCACTAAGAATCAGCGCACCTTTGCGGCAGTGCGGACAACGGCGGAGGTCGCGGCGACTTTGCGATGCCCTACCGCAGACCGGCGAGTGAATCACAGCGTGGTCAACGCGGCCGCGCTTGACCTTCCGGATCGCGAGGTTCTGATTCCGCCATACACCCTCGGAGCCTGGCTCGGCGGCGGAACTAGCGCTTCAGCGCAGATCACCACTGCTGATCCCGAGATCATCATGCGGATCGAAGCGGACGGCTTCGTAGCCGTTCCATCGGGATCCGCTAAGTACCGGTATCAATTGCGCCTGCCGGCCGGCGCCCAGCGGGCTCTTCGGCAGTGTGTCGTATGTGGGAAGGAATTCGCTCCCCACACGAGCCAGGTGCGGACCTGTGGGCGGTCATGTGGCGGCCGCGCGCGCTTTGTCTCGCGTCCTGTGCCGATTCCGACCTGTCTGCGCTGTGCAGGCCCTTCGACAGGTCTGCGGTTGTGCCAGAGGTGCCACGCTGAGGTGGGAACACTACAGGCACGACTGCGAACCATTGGAGTGCTCGGAGACAAGCACATCCCTACCGAGTATCTGCGAGGGTCGGTGAGTCAGCGGCGTGCGTTGCTCGCTGGCTTGCTCGACACCGACGGAACCGTGACAGCCGGTGGCAGTGTGCAGTTTTCGGTCACTGACCGTCGGCTAGCGCGTGATGCCGCTGAGCTAGTCGTCAGCCTCGGCTATCGTTGCCAGATCTGGGCCAAGCGCGTGCGAGGCCGAAGCGAATCTTCCAGCGTCGCTTACACCCTGACCTTTTCCACAGAAGAGCACGTGTTTGCATTGTCGCGAAAGGCCATAACACACAAGGAACGCCGGGCGGTCGCCGGCACCGCGCGCTCAGGATCACGTTTCATCGTGGATGTCCGAGCAATCGACACCGTTCCCGTGCGGTGTGTGGAAGTTGATAACAGCAGGCACATGTATCTGGCGAGTAGAGCCATGATCCCTACTCACAACTCCACGCTTGGCCTGGATTTTTTGCGCTCCTGCTCGATCAAACATCGGATGGCCAGCGTTATCTTCTCGCTGGAGATGAGCAAGTCCGAAATCGTGATGCGGCTGCTGTCCGCCGAGGCGAAAATCAAGCTCGCCGATATGCGTTCGGGCCGGATGAGTGACGACGACTGGACCCGGCTGGCGCGTCGGATGAGCGAAATCAGTGAGGCGCCACTGTATATCGACGACTCGCCGAATCTGACGATGATGGAGATTCGTGCCAAGGCGCGGCGGCTGCGGCAGCGGGCCGATCTGCGGCTGATTGTTGTGGACTACCTGCAGCTGATGACCTCCGGCAAGAAGTTCGAGTCGCGACAGGTAGAGGTGTCCGAGTTCTCGCGTAACTTAAAGCTGTTGGCGAAGGAGCTCGAGGTTCCGGTTATCGCGATTAGCCAGCTCAACCGTGGTCCTGAGCAGCGCACCGATAAAAAGCCAATGTTAGCTGATCTAAGGGAGTCGGGCAGTTTGGAGCAGGATAGTGACGTCGTTATCCTGCTGCACCGGCCGGATGCCTTTGAACGCGACGACCCGCGTGGCGGCGAAGCGGACTTGATTTTGGCCAAGCACCGCAACGGCCCGACCAAGACAGTGACTGTCGCTCACCAACTGCACCTGTCGCGGTTCGCCAACATGGCACGGTAGCTAGCAGCAGCGCAGCAGCAGCAGCTGCTGCTGCTGTAGCAGCAGCGTTTCGAACTGGATGTCATCGTCTCAATTTCAATGTCATCGCGATGTCATAAATGACACGAAAGTGAGAATCGAGGCCAACACCTCGCGGACGGCCTGGCGGCGGCGGGGCGCCGGGGCCTCGGCGTGGGTTCGGTCAACACGGTCTCGAAATAGACATATGCGACTCGCGGAAGTTCGTCTCGAAAACACGTGTATCCGGTGACCGGGCCGGATCCGCCGATGTTCGAGGTGGGACTGTGTTCCTTGTGACATCCTGCGTGGGTGTCCGCTGATCCGGCGGCTGCTCCTTCGGGGGTGGTGACGTTCCTGTTCACCGATGTGGAGGGATCAACGCGTCGGTGGGAAGCCGACGCCGATGAGATGCGGACCGCGCTCGCCGCACACGACGAGGTGCTGCGTGCTGCGATCGAGGCGCACGGCGGGTTCCTGTTCAAGCACACCGGGGACGGTGTGTGCGCTGCCTTCAGCTCCCCGAAGGCAGCGGTAAATGCCGCAGTGGCCGCACAGCGGGCACTGGAGTTGCCCGTGCGGATGGGGATCGCGACCGGTGAAGCCGAGCTGCGTGAGGGCGACTATTTCGGGGCAGTGCTCAACCGGGCTGCCCGGGTGATGGCCGCCGGGCACGGCGGTCAGATCCTGCTGGCCGATTCAACGGCAGTCATGCTCACCGGAGTGGACCTGGTCGATCTGGGGTCGCGACGGTTGCGGGACGTGCCGATGCCCGTCGGGGTGTTCCAAATACGAGCACCAGGTCTGCAGACTGAGTTTCCGGCGTTGCGGGCGCTGGACACCACGCTGGGTAACCTGCGGCCTGCTGCCACCAGCTTGATCGGGCGTGAATTAGAAGTCGGCGAGATCGAAGCGGCGGTGAAGGCTCATCGGTTGGTGACGCTGACCGGGGTTGGTGGGGTCGGCAAGACCCGCCTGGCGGTCGAGGTCGCGGCGCGGCTGGCCGATGAATACCCCGATGGTGTTTGGTTTTTCGAGCTGGCTGCGGTCACCGATCCGGCGGCGATACCCGATGCAGTGGCGGCGGTGCTGGGCATCACCCAGCAACCGGGTAAGACCGTCAGTGAGTCGGTGGCCGCTGCGTTGGAGGGCCGGGTCCGGCTGTTGGTGATCGACAACTGCGAACATGTGCTCTACGCTGCAGCCGATCTCATCGAGGCCATCCTGGCGGCATCGGCGACCGTGAAGATTCTTGTCACGAGCCGCGAAGGACTGGGGGTTGCCGACGAGCAGTTGTGGACAGTGCCCTCGCTGGACATTGACGCGGGAACCGACTCGGCGGCAGTGACCCTGTTCGTTGATCGCGCCCGTAGTGTGGCGCAGCGATTCTCGTTGGCCGGGGCCGACGAGGCCGCAGCCGTCGTGGACATTTGCCGCCGCCTCGACGGAATCCCCTTGGCCATCGAGTTGGCGGCCTCGCGGATGGCGTCGATGACCACCAGCGAGGTGCGTGACCGTCTGGATCACCGGTTCCAGCTGTTGGTCGGATCACGCCGTGGCCTGGAGCGTCACCACACGCTGCGCCACGCAGTGGCGTGGTCCTACGACCTTCTCGACGATGCAGAAAAGACGCTGCTGGAGCGGTGTTCGGTCTTCGCCGGTGGATTCGATCTCCAAAGCGCCTGCGCGGTAGCCGGATTCGATGACCCAGACGAGTACGCCATCCTCAATCTGCTGGACGCGCTGGTGCGCAAATCGCTTGTGGTCGCCGACCGGTCCTCGGGGCGGACCCGGTTCTCGATGCTGGAGACGATCCGCCAGTTCGCCGAGGAACAACTCGTGGCCGGTGGTGCGGCGACTGAGGTGCGGGCCGCCCATGCCCGCTACTTCGCCAAGCGCGAAACCGATGTGCTGGCCCTGTGGGACGGCCCCCGCCAGCGGGATGCCTACGACTGGTTCGCTATCGAACTGGCCAATCTGCGTACCGCGTTTCGCTGGGCCGCCGACCACGGCGATCTGGATGTCGCCGCCGCCATCGCCACCTATGTGGGGTGGCTCGGCGCTCTGGTCCACAATTATGAGCCGATCGCCTGGGCCGAGCAGCTGATCGAGCCCGCCCGCGCCGTCGACCACCCCCGGCTCGCGACTCTGTACGTGATCGCGTCGGCGTGCTGGATGCCCGGACGGATCGAGGAGGCTGTCGGCTACGCCGACGCCGCCCAGCTGGTGATCGCCAGTGGCCGCCACGACGAGGTGCCGTTCGGCGGCGAGGCCGCGCTCGGCACTGCGTACGGGGTCATCGGCCAGCCCGAACGGTGGGTCGAGTGGTGCCGCACCCAGCTAGCACGTGGCCGCGAAACCCACGGAATCACCAGGACATACCTGGTTTTCGCACTGACGCTCACCGGTTGCGGTGAGGAGGCGAGGGCCGCCGCGAACGGCCTGATCGACACCGCCGAAGCCACCCGCAACCCGTATGTGCTCTCGTTCGCGCTTTACGTTCACGGCTACGCCTTCCGCGACGCCGATCCCGCCGGAGCGCTGGACGCCGCGCGTCGGGGCCTGGTGATCGCCCGAGACAGCGGCAACCGCTACGCCGAGACACTCCTGGCGAACGGTCTGGCCCTACTCGAGGCCGAGCATGGCGACCCGCTGGCCGCGCTGGATTACGTCACGCTGGCGATCGGCAACTTCCACGACGCGGGCAACACCACCGGGGTGCGCACCACCCTCGGGATCCTCGCCGCCCTTTTCGACCGGCTCGGACGCTACGAACCGGCGGCCACCATCGCCGGCTTCGCCGTCGACAACCCCCTCACGACAACGGCCTTCCCCGAGTTCAATACCGTCATCGCCCACCTACGGGATGTCCTCAGCAACCAGATCTACGAATCGCTCGCCCACAAGGGCGAGACCATGACCACCGCCGCCATGGCGACCTACGCATACGACCAAATCGACCAGGCCCGAACAGAACTGAACGCCGTCTCGAAATAGGTCCACATTTGAGACAACCGGCTCATAGCTGGCTCGTCAGAGGTTCTCGCAGGTCATCGTGTCTCAAATGTCCGTCTCGGAAAGCTGTTGGCGCAAGCCGCCGATCCGGGCGACGAAAAATGACACGATTTTGAGACAAAACGCAGATGACATGACGTGAGACACCTTGTATCACCGCAGGTTAGGTTAGGGGTGATATGACGCGAATTTTAGGAACCGACATTTCGTCCGTGTCCAAATCTCATTTCAAATGTCCACCAGTGTCACGTGGTCGCCGAGATCCAACGCGTCCCACAGCGCGAACAGGTAGTCGCGCTGTTCGGCGTAGTGGTAGCGGTCGGGACCCGACGGGTGCAGCTTGTCCGATCCGCCCATCCCGATCATGTCGCACGCGACAAGGCGGCCCAGCCCCTCCAGGTGTGGCATCACGTTGCGCCACAGATACGACGACGTCGGGTTGCCGTGCGCAAAGACGATCGCGTCGCCGTGGCCCTCGTCGACGTAGGCCATCCGCTTGCCGTTGACGTCGCGGTAGTGCAGCTGCCCGTAGGGCTTTGCCCCCACCATCATGGTGCCTCCTCGTTGTTTCGTCGGGTTCGGCGCCGGCGGTTCAGCCCAAATCGGGCACCGCTGCGTTGTCAGCCGACGGGATACACCACCCCCGTCAGCTCTTCGGACACCTCCCACAGCCGTTGCTGCAGGCTCTCATCGTGAGACTGGTCGCTGGACGACACCACCTTCGGATAGCCGCGCATTTGGCCGAATCCATCCGGGCCGAAGTACTGGCCGCCGAGCACGTCGGGGTCGGTTGCGGCACGTAGCGTCGGCAGTGCGCCCATGTCCGCGCCCTGGAACAGCGGCGCCATGGCGGCGATCGCCACTCGCAGCGGAGCGGGCCAGTTGCGCATCAGTTCGGTATTCGATCCGCCGGGGTGCGCGGCGGCGGCGATGGTCGTCCCGCGCGGTGCCAGCCGGCGTTGCAATTCGTAGGTGAACAGCAGATTGGCCAGCTTGGACTGCCCGTAGGCGCCCACCCGGCTGTAGCTACGCTCCCATTGCAGATCGTCGAAATGAATTGCGGCGCGGAGGCGATGCCCGACGCTGCTGACGGTCACGACCCGCGAACCCTGTGTTGGCAGCAAGCGATCCAGCAGCAGGCCGGTCAGCGCGAAGTGGCCGAGGTGATTGGTGCCGAATTGCAGCTCGAAACCGTCCTCGGTTATCGACTTGGGCGTGAACATCACCCCGGCGTTGTTGATCAGCAGGTCGATGCCGTCATGCTCCGATCGCAGCTCGTCAGCGGCGGCACGAACGGAACTCAAAGAGGTGAGGTCCAGTTCCTGTAGCGTCACGGCGGCGCCGGGGCTGGCCGCGGCAATCTTCTGGACGGCGTCCTTGCCCTTGTCGAGGTTGCGGACTGCCAGCACGACGTGCGCGCCGTGCGCCGCGAGCGCGGCGACCGTCTGAAAGCCGAGGCCGGTGTTGGCGCCGGTCACGATGGGCGTGCGGCCGGTCTGGTCCGGAATGTCGGATGTGGTCCACTTAGCCATGGGATCCTCCCAACTAGGATGTAAACGGGGCGGGCGCTCCGGTTGACGATCTCGGTCTGGTGCTCGAGCGGAGCATGGTCGACGATTCCTTCCTTGAGTGCCTTCAGTGATCCGGTCAGCGGGCCTGGGTATTGGCGTGCCGGGCGGCCAGGCTCTCTGCGGCGCGGCCGAGCCTGCGGCCGTTCATCTTGATTGAGAGCCTGCGTGGGGTCAGGCGGGCCACCGCGCGCAGACGCCGGTCGGGCACGATCGTGGCGCGGCCGGCCTGCAACGCACGGATCGTCTGACGGATTGCGCTGCCCACCGGTAACGGCGAAATGGGAAGGTGGTCCCGGTCTAGTCCCAAAGCGTCGATGACCGGCGTATCGACGAAGCCGGGCATCATGACCGTGACCCTTATCCCCGCTGGTCGCAGTTCGTGGTTCAGCGCCTCGCCGAGATTGAGCACATAGGCTTTCGCCGCGCCGTCGTGGGCCATGTTCGGCAATCCATGGGCGGCGCCGAGTGCCGACACCAGCACCATCGCACCGCCACCGCGCAGGACGAACCGGCGGCCGAAGCCATGGGCGAGTTCGAGATGGGTAGTGGTGTTGAGAATGAGACGGCGATGCAGGTCTACGAGGTCCTGATCCAGGAAGCGGCCCGGGCGGGCGGCGCCCGCGTTGGAGATCAGCAGACCGACATCAAGATCTGCTGTTGCGGCAACCAGGTCTGCTGCCCCGCCGGGGTCAGTGAGATCAACGGTGACGACGCGATACGCGATGTCGTGGCTAGCGCTCAGAGTGCGGCCCAGCTGCTGGAGCCGCTCGATGGACCGGGCGGCCAACACGACATTGAGTCCGTCGGAGGCGCAGCGTTCGGCGAAGGCCCGCCCGATGCCCGATGAGGCGCCGGTGATGACCGCCCACGGCCCGTAGCCGGACAGATCGGCCACCGCTGTCACCAGCCCGCCGGTGAACCGTTACCAGCATCGGTGAGTTTGTGCATCTCGATTCCCCTTGGTTGCGTCGGTTGTGCCGTTGTGGCGAAGTCAGAGTTGGTAGTACGCCCAAACCTCCATATGTCTCGATCACCCTCGCCTCAGCGGATGCCGAGGCTGCGCCGAGTTCTTGGATCACAGTCCAGACTATAATCTATGTTTGGATCAAAGTCCAGACTGTAATCTCGACCCTGATCGAGATCGAGGGCTATGATTGGCCGCATGAGGAGGCCACCGGCCAAGCTGGTCGAGCGACTGCTCGGTGTGAGCGAGGAGGTGCTGCGCCCAGACCCGGCACTTCGGCTGGAGGACATCGCCACCCTGATCGGCTCGGCTCGCGCAACGCTGTACTACCACTTTTCTGGCCGCGACGACCTGGTCGCGTTCCTACTGGAAGAACACCTGCGCGTCGCGGCCGAGACAATCGAGCGCGCCGTCACAACCCCCCGGCCACCAGTCGTCCAGCTGCGCTTTGCGATAACCGCGCTTGTGGGGTTCCTCGGCGGGCATCACGGAGTATGCGCCGGCCTGCTCTCCTTCGCGGGAGCCACCGGACGACTCGGAACCCTGATGGCCGCGAAGGACGCGCAGCTCGCCACGCCACTTCGACAGCTCCTCGACGAGGGCGCCGCCACCGACCAATTCACGATCAGCGACTCCCGCGACGCCGCCAACGCCATCCTCGGGGCCGCACTGATCGCTACGCTCACCCGCTTCGAAGATGGCCGCGACACCCAAGATCCCGAGTTTCAGCGCGCACTGACAGACCAACTCGTCAGGAGCGTCGCACGCGCCTGAACAAGCGCGCCCCAAGGTGCCAAAGGGCAGGACACGGTGCCCGACAACGGACGACTGGACTGGCCCGGCCGTCGAAACGACGAGGTCGTGGGTTCGAAGCCCGCCACCCCGACGGGCCCGGGGTCGGAGCCGAGCCGATGAGCCCACCGACGATCACCAGCACCACCACCGTGCCGACAACCAGTGCTGTCCGAGAAACGCCGGGCAGCTTGAGGTTTCGGATGTTGAAGATCGTCGACATCGGTCAGTGACCTCCAATCTCCACGGGCACCGGTACGCCCGGCGGCGGGTAGTCCGGCACTTGCGGGCCGGGTCCAGGAGGTGGTGGCGGTCCCGGCAGAGCAGCGGGCGGCAGCGGGACCGGGAGGCCCTGCAGCTCCGGCGGAGTCTGCCCCGGCACACCGGCGCTGGTGATGCCCGGCGTGTACCCAGGGCCGTTCGGGTTGGGAGCCGGCCTCTTCATGCGGCGATTCATAGCCCTCGATCTCGATCAGAGTCGAGATTACAGTCTGGACTTTGATCCAATCCTAGATTATAGTCTGGACTGTGATCCAAGAACTCGGCGCAGCCTCGGCCCCCGCTGAGGTCAGGGTGATCGACCTATATGGAGGTTTGGGCGTGCTACCAACTCTGACTTCGCCACAACGGCACAACCGACGCAACCAAGGAGAATCGAGATGCACAAACTCACCGATACCGATCTTGATCAAATTCCTCGCCGAGAACCCACCCTGGAGCGGACTGACTCAATCTCGAGAGGAATCTCATGCCCGCCCGTGTGACTAGGCATGCCAGCACCATGTCGGCCCTGCTCACGTCCGCTTGGACAGACAGGTCGGTGACCGTCAAGAACGCCAACGCGAACCCCGTCGGGCCCCCTAACGGAAGGTTCGTGTGATGCGGGGCGCTGTGAGTGCGTTTCAGAGGTGGCAGTTCCGCACCGGGCGTCCAAATCGCTCGGCACGCGTCTTAAGCGGCTTGCTCGGGATCGCCTTTGCCGCGGGCATCGGACCCAGCCAAGCTGCCACAATCGAGGTTCGAGGCCGCAAGACCGGGCGCAAGATCTCGTTTCCCATCGTTGTCGTCGACTACGAGGGTGAGCGCTACCTGGTCGCCATGATGGGCGACAAGACGAACTGGGTGCGCAACCTGCGCGCCGACAATCGTGCTGTTTTGCAGCGGGGCAGGCGCGAAGACGTGTCCGTGGTGGAGGACTTCTCCAGTAATCGCGCCGCGATCTTGCGCCGTTATCTCGAGATCTCACCCGGCGCCCGCCCATTCTTTCCGATCACCCGCCGGGCGCCACTGGTCGACTTCGAGCAGATCGTCGACGAGTATCCGGTGTTTCGTGTCGCCCCAGCTGTCTGAGGCGTGGCGGTGCCATGGTGCCCCGCCGCATAACCGAACCTTCTCAAGGAGTCCCGCATGACCGTCACGAACTGGACCGCTGCACTTCTTCCCGACTTGGCAGGCAAAACGTTCATAGTCACCGGCGCCACAAGCGGGCTGGGCAAAGCCACCGCCGACGCGCTGGCCCACGCAGGCGCACACGTCGTGCTGGCCGTGCGCAACCCCGTCAAAGGACGGGCCGTAGCGAAAGGCATCGCGGCAGACACCGAGGTCCGTGAACTTGATCTGAGTTCCCTGTCGTCGGTGCGTGCCTTCGCATCGTCATGGCAGCAACCCATCGATGTCTTGATCAACAACGCCGGCATCATGCAGGTACCTGAAACCCGCACCCCGGACGGCTTCGAACTGCAATTCGGTACCAACCACCTCGGGCACTTCGCACTGACCAATCTGCTGCTGCCCCAGATCCGCGGCCGCATCGTCACCCTGAGCTCTGACTTTCACCGTGGCGCCAAACTGAGCCTCGACGACCCCAACTGGGTGCGGCGCCGCTACAACAGCAGCCAGGCCTATAAAGACTCGAAGTTGGCGAACCTGCTGTTCGCTCGCGAACTGCACCGTCAGCTGTCGGCCTGCGGCAGCCAAATCTTGTCGGTGGCCGTGCATCCGGGAGTTGTGCGCACCGGACTCTTCGGCCACGTCGCGGGCGCATCAGGACTGTGGCTCGACATCGGTTCGCGCATCGTGGGCCACGCCGTCGATCAGGGCATCCTACCCACTCTGTTCGCCGCCACCCAGGACATCCCCGGAGGAACATTCGTCGGCCCCAAGGGCTTTCGGCAACTACGCGGCTTCCCCGGCATCGTCGAGTCGTCGAAGAACGGCACCAACACAGAACTTGGAAGACGGCTGTGGCAGCTATCGGAATCGCTGACTGGCGCGCGGGTCGACTGCGGGACCCCTCGACCGGCCCCGTGAACCATGCCGAACCGGCGACGCCATGCGGCATCGACTGCGTGGCCGCAGAAACAGACGCCGCATAAGCACGTCCACCACACCACACGAAATATGGAGGATCAACTGATGGCACGACTGGCTGGCAAGGTCGCCGTAATCACCGGCGGCAGCAGCGGTATCGGGCTGGCGACCGCGCAGCGGTTCGTCGACGAAGGAGCGGATGTCTTCATCATGGGCCGCCGCGATAGCGAGTTGGACAAGGCAAAAGCGTTGATCGGCGACGGGGTGAGCACCGTCGCGGGTGATGTCACGGTAAGCGCGGACCTGGACAGGTTGTTCGCGACGGTCCTCGAACAAAAGGGGGCGCTGGACATCCTCGTCGCGAGTTCGGGCCGGGTGGGGCCCGAGGAACTGGGCAAGGTGACCGAGGAGAACTTCGATGCCACCTTCAACCTCAACGCCCGCGCAACGCTGTTCACGGTGCAAAAGGCGCTGCCGTTGATGCGCACCGGGGGTTCGGTCATCCTGGTCGGCTCGGTCGCTGGCAACCTGGGGGTTCCCGGTTTCAGCACCTACAGCGCCACCAAGGCCGCGCTGCGTTCCTATGTCCGCACCTGGACCCGCGAGTTCACCGACCGCGGCATCCGGTTCAACACCTTGAGCCCGGGCCCGATCGACACCCCCATGATCGCCAGTACCGCCGACCCCGACGCGACCAGGGCGCAGTTCGTGGCGGCGGTTCCACTCAACCGGATGGGCCGCCCGGAAGAAATCGCAGCCGCCGCCGTTTTTTTGGCGTCCGATGAGGCCAGCTTCGTGGCCGGCGCCGAACTCAGCGTCGACGGCGGCATGGCACAGGTCTAACGACCGGCCGGGCCTCTTCACCTCGGCTCACCCTGTGGCGGAGGGCGGTAGAGGACGTCGTGGCCGCGTCTCAAAGATCTTCTCCTGGCTGGCGGTCTTGAAGTCGTGGGCAACTGCGTCCTGGAGCGCGGCTTCGTTCTCGCCGACAAGCCGGGCCACGCGGTCGAGTTGCTAGATGCGCCATGGGTAGCTTCGCGTTATGCCCGAGGCAAAATATTGCTTTTGCCGATCGAACTGATCCCCAAGAGAATTCATCGCTAAGTTGTTGAGCAGATCAGATGAGGTTGAGTGCGTCGAGGAAGGCCGCGGCTACCGCAGAGTCGCCGTCGATCGATACCCGCTCGCGCCACGGTAACCGGGTGGTCGACCAGGCGAGGAAGTCTGCGGTCGTCGAGGTGAGCGTCGCGGCCACGTTGGTTGCGGCGCCGTCGAGCGATCCCACGGTGATGGCGTCGTTGTTGGCGGAGATGAGCACTTCTTGTGCCGCGGGACCAGTGAGGCACAAGGCAAGCGGCGCGGTGAGGTGACGGACAAGCGTTGGCTGCATTTGCGGAATCCCGCCCAGTAGCCACGACACCGAGGGGGCTAACCGCGCGCCGTCGGCGGGCAGCAGAGTCCCGGCGATGGGTCCGCGCGGACTGAGTATGTCGTAACGCAGGTGGGTGGTGATGTCGAAGGTGAACATGTCAGCGATCGCGTTAAGCGGGTAGGAGCCCAGGTCGAGCATCTGCGTGTGTACCGATGCCAGCGGTTCGTCTTGCAGCGTGATGAACACCGGCAGCGCCGAGTCGAGTTGACTATGGACGTACTCGAGGACGCAGGCGGGTTGCCAGTCGCCTCGTTGAGCGACTTGGGCGTCGTTAAGCTCCTCGATTCCACTGTCGGGTAGGGAATCTCCACGCACGGCGGCTTGGAGCAACTCCAGCAGGCACCCTACGTGGCAGATGACGTCACCTACCGACCATCCGCTGGCGGCGCTGGGCTTGTGCCAGTCGCCGGAGGTGAGGTTCTCAGCGATGGTGAAGAGGTCGTCGGCGGCGTAGCCCATGCCGGCAATACCTGCCTTGCTCATCGCTCGACCTTGCAGACTCCGCGGCTGAATGCCGACGTTGAGATCTCAGTCATTGGTTGTCCTTTCGATGCCGGCGCTGACCACGGGTGGGGTCACGCTTGCGGGCTCAACAGCGATGTCGTTGAGCGCGCCTCGTCGGTAAGTAGAAGTGGGAGCGACGGGTCTCCTGAGTATTTTTGTCGATAGGCCGCGTCCACCGCGGCAACCGAAGCGGGGTCCGTATGTCGAATGAGTCCAACTTTATGGAGTGTGCCGGCGGCCTTGATGTATGCCTGTGAGTTGGTGGCGTGCCGGTACCAGCTTCCGTTCGCGCCGAATCCGGATCGGACATATACCTCGTCCCCAACTCGTACGATCCATATCGGCGTCCATCGGCGGTATCCGCCACCCGTACGCTCGCTGCTGACGCGAATCTCCTCTTGATTGGCGATTTCACTAAGAGTTGTTGGTTTCCAGCCGACTGTCATGAATGTCTTCCTCAGCGTTGGCGTACGGACTTACAGAAGTGATGGCTCCGGCAGCCGTCTGGCTGACGCGGCCTGTGGATCGGGCAGCCGCGCGATTGTGACGGAAGAGCACCGACTTCAGGTTCTCGACCACGGATCCCGACGGGATTGTCGCGGACGGCGAGTAATCCACACATGACGGCTCAAACGTCGCTAATCGACGCCGCGGGCGGTTCGGTGTCGGTTGACCCGGAGTCGTTGAGGAATTCGTTGACGTCGGCGGCGAACTCGCTGGCGTGCTGGAACAGGAATCCGTGAGCAGCGTCCGGGTAGATTTTGATTTTGGCTTGGGGAATCAGACCAGCTAACAGGTGGGAGAAGTGCGGCGGGATCATCGGGTCGCTGTCGCCGTTCGCGATAAACACCGGGTGACTAATCGCGCTGACACGTTGTAGCGCCGAATGATTCGGGATTCCCCAATCGCACACGGCGTCGTATTGCGCCATTCTGCTTGACCAGGAAGGGAATTCGTCGACGTCGTCGACGGTACGCCCATATATGCGTCCCAGCGCCTCCTGGCCAGCTTGTCGACTCGCCGGCGAGGAAGTGAAGAACACATCAAGGTAACCGGCGGGATCGGGTTGCGGCTGGCCGACGGCGTTGATCACCTCTGGGGCCCACCCATGCATCCCGGCGCCGCCACGTGGTGCTGAGGAGGCCAAGACAACTCGACGTACCACGTCGGGCCGAATGAGTGCGATCTCCTGGGCTACAAAGCTGCCGATGGAGAAGCCGAGGATGTCGACTTGTGGAACCTCTAACGCGTCGATGAAGAAAAGGGCGTCGTGAGCCATCTGCTCCATGGTGTTGGGTGTTGTTCCGGTGGTGGCTCCGATACCGACGTTGTCGAACGCAACGACGCGTCGTTCCCGTGCGAGAGCGTCCACCAAGGGCGGGTCCCAGTTCTCTAGGTTACCGCGGAAATGTTGCAGTAACACTAAGGGTCTTGTGCCAGTCCCGAGTTCGCGGTACGCGTAGTCAATCCCGTTGCCGGCGTGCATCACCCGGTTAGGCGCGGTGGCATAACTTAGTCCTGTTGTGGTGGTCACTGCGGTGTCCTTCCGAAGGGTCACTTAGCGAGGGGATTCCCGGGCGGCGGTCTCATTCACCCCATCGCGAGGCTGTAATACTTCGTTCCAACTGGGTGAGATGTGGTGGGGTTGACCGTTCCTTCGCCAGCGAGGCGCCGAGTGAATAGCCTGGTCCGCGTTCGGGGATTCCGTGCACCTGTTCGACGATGTCGTCGACGATGCTGCGGCCTACCGCCAACCGGGGGTATGCCGCATGGATTGCTGCGGCCTGCTCGTCGGTCACAATGTCGGTAAAAAACCCGAGGTCAATTCCGATGCCGGCGCGTACCAGCATGGCCAGTGGGCCACGACGTTCAGGGATGCCGTCCGAGGTGTGCAAAGCAATCGCTTCCCAGACCCTGTCCACCTCGTTGGCCCCTAGCCCTTGTGCCGTCAGGAATTCCGCGGCACGATCGGCGCCGTCGATTTCGAAGCGAACGGGTTTACGCGTATCGCGACGCAGGCCAATGTCGTGCAGGACCGTTCCGGCAAAGAGCAGTGACTCATCGACCTCGCCAACGAGGTCCAGATGGTCGCGCAGCAGGCGGGCAAAGGCCCAGCTGCGCACACTGTGGTTCGCAACGGGTCGATTCTCCTCACCGAAGACCAAGTCCAACGCGGCGGCGGCCCACGGAACGGCCGGTGCCGCGCTAAGCGAGTCACTCATTGCGGGCAAGTTGTTTGTAGTCATAGGAACGATCGTCGCCGCGCTAACCTGGGGCGCACCACTGTCAATAGGTCATTGTTCAATACATTCGCGCCAAACATTCGCGTCGCAGTTCTGACTACGACGTCATCGTGTTCGATTTCGTGTAGGGGTTTCGCAGAGTTCCCGATCGCGAAGTGACCCTCCCGGACCGTCCGTATCGGGTACGGGGTCTCGACATCGGTTCGACGGCGCCTCGTACCGGCGGGTGCGCCGTCGTTGCTGAAGCGAGCCTTGCCCGGTTCTACCTCGCCGCCGCTCTTGATCATCACCGAAGCTGACACCTTGGCGGTGTGCCGGATGGATTCGAACCGTCTCTGGAGCCGCCATCAGGTGATCGGTGCCCGCGTTAGACCGCCTCGCGGCGGGCCGCATTGGCAGGGGCCCGGAAGTTGCGGCGATACGCGGTCGGGGTGGTGTCGAGCCTGCGACGAAAGTGCACCCGCAGATTCAGCCCGGTGCCGAATCCGGCGCGCTCGGCCACCTCGTCGACGGAGAGATCGGTGGCCTCCAGCAGCTGCCGCGCTTCATCGATGCGCATCGTCAGCAGCCACCGCAGCGGCGTGGTGCCCGTGGCCTCCCGGAAGTGCCGCGTCAAGGTGCGTGGCGACATCGCACACCGGGCGGCCATATCTTCCAACGTTATCTGCTCCTGCAGGTTTTCCTTGGCCCAGGTGCATAATTCGCCTATCGGGCCGACTCCGGAAGTCTGGAGCGGGCGGGCGATGAATTGGGCCTGATTGCCGTCACGGTGAGGCGCTGCGACCAGCTCCTGCGCAAAACGGCGAGCCTCTTCGACTCCGAGGTCGGTGCGGACCACGTGCAAACAGAGATCAAGGCCAGATGACACGCCGGCAGACGTCAGCACGTCACCGTCGTCGACGTAGAGCACATCAGCACGCACATCGATCGCCGGGTATTGCTCTGCAAGCTCATCGGTAAATCGCCAGTGCGTTGCCGCTGGCCGTCCATCGAGAATGCCAGCTTGGGCAAGGGCGAAGGCGCCGATGCAGATCGAGATCATCCGCGCTCCGCGTGCGTGGGCACGGCGAAGCGCCGCCAGCACCGCGGGATCGAGCGGCGCATTATGGGGACGGTATCCGGGCACCACCACGGTATCGGCGCGCGACAAGAGGCGAAGGCCCCCTGCGGGATTGATCGTGAATCCCGCAGTCGTGCGCACCGGCGACGTGAGGCCACAGAGCTGCATCCGATAGGACGCGTGTGAGAAAACCTCAATGGGTATGGCTAGGTCAAGGGGGATGACGTCGTCCAGCGCCAAAACAGCCACGCGATGCGTCTTCATGTCCAGATAATACCGATCATTACAATACCGCCGCCGTCTCGAGACCCGCCCCGGTGCAGGCAACAGCGTCGATCTCGGAGCACAATGGCGCGAATATATTGAACAATGTCTTATAGACAGTGGCAGGACGTGCCTATGCGAGTGAACATCGGCCTATGACGACGACGAACCGCGACGCCCTGCTAGCAGCGCCGGACGTGCCGTGGGCCTCAGAAGCAATAGGATTGGTGTGCACCCAAGAGAGCCGCTCCGTGGCTAATCACAGTGCTCGAAGCTGGATTTTCGCCCGTATGCTCCGCGATCACCTGAACTTGACCAACGAGGTCGGTGAGACCTTGCTCTTCGCCGCGACACTGCTGCACGACATCGGTTTGCGCCGCGACGCGCGCGAACCTGTTCGCTTCGAAATCGATGGCGCTGACCGTGCCGCCGAATTTCTCACCGCCCAAGGCCTGGGCGCCGCCGAGGTCGACAAGGTGTGGGAGGCCATCGCGCTTCATACCTCACCCGGAATTCCCGAACGTCGCGGGCCGCTGACCTTCCTGACTCGCGCGGGCGCGGGGATGGACTTCGGCAAGTTCACCGAGTGTATTAGTGACGACCAGGCTGCGGCCATCCACGAGGCCTACCCGCGGTTGGCATTCGCACGCAGCATCGTCGACGACATCGTCGAACAGATCCGGGCCACCCCCGAGCGCGGACCGATGTTCTCCATCGGACACACCCTTGTCAGCGAGCGCTCGACACCGCCGTACGTCTCGCAGCTGGAACGCGACACCGCCGCATCACGCTGGGGCGAATAACGATGGCCTGCGCAGACAGCCATACCAACTATCTCCAACAGGGACGTAACCGAGTCCGCAGCAGCATCGCGCCTAAACAGCCACGCTGCGACAGCCACGCCGAGACCGTAAACACACAAAGGCGCCACATCGCATGACCCCCGTCGCCGAGCTCTCCGCCACAGCCGTCGAATTCCTATCCGCAGGCACTCGGACCGGGATGCTTGGATTTGCCGCCCAGGACGGCCGGCCCCTCGTCGCCCCGGTCTGGTTCATCGTCGATAAGGGTGATCTCGTCCTCAACACCGCCAAAGGCTCGGCCAAAGGTCGAGCGCTAATGAGGGATCCGCGTGTCGTACTGTGCGTCGACGACCCCCACCCGCCGTATGGCTTCGTTCAAGTGCAGGGCACCAGCACCTTGTCTGAAGACCCGGACGAACTGCTCGACATCGCAACGCGTACCGCCGCCCGCTACATAGGTCTCGACCGCGCCGAAGAATTCGGCCGCCGTAACGGCGTCCCCGGCGAACTCGTCGTCCGGATACGGCCCACCAAGGTCATCGCCGCGTTCGGGCTCGCCGAATAACCAGCCACTTACCGTTCCGCCGGCACCGGCCTTGCGGCGCCAGAGCTGGCCCCGGTCAGGCGGTGAGGTCCGTGGTCGCTGACATGGCACCCAACGACCAGAAGCTGAAACGGATTTGGGCGACGTGTACCCTTAACACCTCCCTAGAGTGTTCGAAGTGGAACCTGGGCGGCCCCGGGTGATTTGTCGCCGCGCAAAGCAGACAAGCTCGTCCACGGTTGCGTCCACGATCCGGAGTAAGCCCTACGGATCACCCTGTGCCGCTACGAGAGTCGCCAGCCAGCAGGTTCGCGACTCATCCACGACGAGTTGGCGCTTCTGTCACCGACAGCTTCCTTACGTTTTCGCTCAGATGAAGGACTGCTTGGCCGTGAGGCCGATGTCGGGGAGGCGCCGATGATGATGGTCTGCACACTGCCTTATCCCTGCGTGCCCGTGGCCTCGTCGCGTAGCAATCAGTCGGGCGGCCCACCATCTGTCCTTGGTGGCGGCCCGAGTGTGCGCCGACGGCTCATCGGGGTGGACTATGCGCGTGCTGCGGCTGGGATAGCCGTCACGTGACGGAACACTCCGAACCGGTTGGTCCGCGTCCCTCAGCGATTGGATATGTCGCCAAGGGATGGATAGCGGCGTTCTGAGCAAATGACACGAATCTGAGACAAAACCCAGATGACAAGACGTGAGACAAGCTGCATCGGTGCAGTTCAGAAGGCCGGAAGATGACACGGAATTTGAGAACCGACAGCACCGAAGATTGACAAACTGCATAGTG
>CAVRER010000043.1:0-233429 GCA_963720085.1 uncultured Actinomycetota bacterium | reverse complement strand
AGGGTTCGACAAGTTCCGATTCGTCTGCTGTGTTTTCGGGCTACCGGTAACGGTCGTCGCGGTCATCCTTAACGCGATGGAAAGCCGGTGGGCTATGGTCGCTTTACAGACCTTCTTGGTTTTCTGCTTCGTCTACTACCTGTACAGGTTCACCTGGGGGCGCCGCGGCTCAGGAGAACCACAACCTCGCACAATCAACCCAGGAACCCCTGAGTAGGCAGCAGCCGCTGGGAATACCTTCCCCTCCAATAGGCTTTTCGGCTAGGAGATGTCGACGCGGTTGCGTGCCGCAACCATGCGCCCAGGAGCGATAGGAATGACCGGCTACACCGAGGAGGACCTGGGTTTCGCCGAGATCTGCGCCGTGCTGTCCGAGCGCTTCGGCACCAGGTTCGCACTGCAGAATGCCGGTGGTAACTGCGTGACACTCATGGCCCACCTGGAGGGCGGCATCAAGGTGCTGATCACCGACTGCGTGGGCACGCTGTCGCCTATCCAGTGGCACCTCGACGGCCACGCAGCGGGTTTCTTCGTCGGCGTCTACCACCGCGAGCCGGGTACCGATGGAGAGCAGGTCGACCTCCCAGATCGATTCGCTTACGCCTGCAGCGAGACCGCTCCGCCGACCGCCGAGGCAATCGGCGACCTGGTGCAGGAGGCGCTGGAAAGTGCGAGGGTCGAGCGCGGCGATGGCTGCCAAGGTTGACTTTCACCGGCAACGGTGAGCACGTGCCCCTGAAGCTGGTGGCTCCCACGGCGATCGGATAACTGCCTTGGAGCTATTGGGCAGGCCGTGGCCAACACCTACAGGTCCTCCACGACGGTGATGGTGCCGGAATGCAGGGACTCGGTCAGGTAGTCATCGAAGTTGAAAGACGCCATCACGCCAGGTCTCGGCGGGAAGGTCGGCGACCTCGTGTTCGGTCTGGGCCTTCAGCTCGTCGTAGGGTGTAGATGTGACCTGCGGCCAAGTACTTCGTGCTCATGCCGTGACTAACACCATCGTCGGGGGGAATCTGCCGTGAAGGAGGGCTGACCATCAGTAGCCATCCTCGTCAGACCCATCGTCTATCTCCACCAGCTCAATGCCCTGAACCTCTTGAACCCCTGGCTTTCTAATCGGTGCTTCTCCGCGTACGGCGGCTTGGACCTCTGGCCACCTCTCGGAGGGGATGAAGGTTCGCACCACCTTAACGATGCGACCCATCTCAGCCTGCGTGCTGGCCCAATCAGCTTGGTCCGCATGAGAATCGATCATTTCTTGGAGTCGACATGCCGCGAGCACGCCGGTCTTCACGTCGACCGTGGTGTCCGGGTCGACCACCGTCTCGTAGCCCCTCACCATCACGGTCTCAAGCAGCGCCATCGGTGTGATCGCGGTAGCTAGTCCCTCGACGAAATCCACGCTGTTCTCTAAAGCCCGACGCTCCAGGATCTCCCGGTAGGTGGCCTTGGCCGCGTTCTGCACGGGGAAATGCCTCTCGGCGTGCCGGCGGATCGAATTGGCGGTTACATCGCCGGTGTCGCCGCCGAGGGCGCGTACGGTCATGGCGTAGCTGGCCCCAGCGGCCAGCAGCTCGTTGACCTTCTGCCGCGCTTCGTCATTCCTGCACACGTGGCATCGGGCTCCAGGTAGAGACTGTCGACTCCCGGCGTCGACACCGTCGCCGTTGCCGCGTCGTCCGTTGCCCGAGTGCTGTCATCGCAAGAGTCATAGTTGAAGTCCTGAACCAGCAGGCGAGTCTGTCACTTATTACCGGCGCTGGCTAAGTGCACTACAGGGATGACCGCCGTTTTCTGTGGCACTTGGGCGCACTTGCTGCCATGTCCGGGTACCCCTAGTCAGCGTTGCCGTCGGCCGCGGCCGTACCCACGGTGGCGCGCGCCGTCGCCAGTGCCCGACGGACTTTGTCGGTCATGCCGGGGGACTCGGCCCCGGCGATCCGGCTGTCGTCGCCGCCTGCGACTTGGGGCGGTGGGAGCTGTCGCTAGGCGCGACTTTGTCGGCGTCGGCGAGTAGTTTGCCGGGCGGATGGCGTCTTTCATGAAGGTGGAGAAGAATGTCAGCGCGAACATGGCCCCGACGACGAACGCAAAAGGTCCGTTCGCTGGCTCAGGATGTTGTTGATCTCCACCGCCGCGAGTATCACACCGACTCGTGTTGGCCTGGTGGCGAAACGCCGAGTCCGCTCACCAACCGATGTGTACAACGATGTGTACACCTTTTGACGTGAAATGATGTCTGACCTGGTGCGCCGTCAGGGTTTCGAACCCCGGACCCGCTGATTAAGAGTCAGCTGCTCTACCAACTGAGCTAACGGCGCCTGGATCCTGCTGGACTGCGTTTGCGACAATAACAGCCATTCCATCGGCGAGCGAAATCGCCGAGCCCGAGATTGACCGTGGTCACTGTTAACAGTCGTCTACGCCCTAGAATACTCGCCAGTAACACAGGGTTGCGGGTTACGAGGGGGAGCAACACACGTGGTAGGTCGCTTCATGACGCGTCAGCGCTGGTGTCGCCAATGGGTGGCCGCGCTGATGGTCCCGCTTGCCGTTTTCGGCACGGGGGCCTGCAGCGGCGGCGGTGGCACCCCGCCGCCGAAGGCGATCATGGACAAGGCCACGCCGTTCGGTGACCTGCTCGTCCCCAAGCTCAGCGCATCGGTGACCGACGGTGCCGTGGGCATCCCGGTGGACAGCCCGGTGACGGTGACCGCTGACGACGGCGTGCTGGCCTCCGTCGAGGTGGTCAACGAAAACGGGCGGTCGCTTGACGGCCAGCTCAGCCCCGACGGCGTGCGCTGGTCGACCACCGAGCCGCTGGGCTACAACAGGAGCTACACGCTGGCCGCCAAAGCGCGTGGGCTCGGTGGCGTGGCCACCCGCCAGATAGCGTTCCAGACCCAATCGCCGCAGAACCTGACGATGCCGTATGCCATGCCGCGCGACGGCGAGGTGGTGGGCGTCGGCGAGCCGGTGGCGATCCGGTTCGACGAGAACATCGCCAACCGCGCTGCCGCTGAGAAGGCCATCGTGGTGACCACGGATCCGCCTGTCGAAGGTGCGTTCTATTGGCTGAACAACCGTGAAGTGCGTTGGCGCCCTGAGCATTTCTGGAAGCCAGGCACCGCCGTGAACGTCACCGTCAACACCTACGGCGTCAACCTGGGTGACGGGGTTTTCGGCGAGGACAACCTGCACACCCACTTCACCATCGGTGATGAGGTCATCGCCACCGCCGACGACAACACCAAGATGGTGACGGTGCGCGTCAACGGTGAGGTGGTCAAGACCATGCCGACCTCGATGGGCAAGGACAGCACCCCGACCGCCAGCGGCATCTACATACTCGGAGAGCGGTTCGCGCACATGATCATGGACTCGTCAACCTACGGCGTACCGGTCAACTCACCCAACGGCTATCGCACCGAGGTGAATTACGCCACCCAGATGTCCTACAGCGGTGTCTTCGTGCATTCGGCGCCGTGGTCGGTGGGCGCTCAGGGCCACACCAACACCAGCCACGGCTGTCTGAATGTCAGTCCCAGCAACGCGCAGTGGTTCTTCGAGCACACTAAGCGCGGCGACATTGTGGAAGTGCTCAACACCCTGGGGCCGCCACTGTCGGGAACGGAAGGTCTTGGCGACTGGAACATCCCGTGGGATCAGTGGCACGCCGGAAACGCCAAGGCGTGACGCCATTGCAATGCTAGCCAACAGAATCATCAACCGTGGCTCAAGCGGCAGTTACTGCTCCTGGACTGCTGGCCGATCGCGGTGATCCGGTGACGGAATCCGAAGAGCGTTCACCCACAACCTTGTCACGATCTGCACGATGTCCTCGTCGGTCGTCACCGGCGTGTCGTCGCGGTCCTCGCGCGTGACGAAGTGCCCGAACGCGACGCGGCTCATCATCCCGGACAACGCGCGGGACGTGAGCAGCGGGTCCAAATCCGGATCCGCCTGGCCTTTGGCCTGCAGCTTCGCGATGCTACGCGCGTTTCGCCGGACGAACGCATTGGATCGCGACGTGCGCAACTCGCGAAACTCGGGATCGATGTTGGCAACCTGTTCGAGCAGACCCATCAGCTTGCCGTTGCGTTTGTACGCCTCCAGGTAGGCCCGATTGCTGGCCTCGATGACAGCGGCGGGATCGTCCTCGGCGGCGACATGCGACATGCCGGGATGCAGCATGTCTTCCTGAGCGACCTCGAGAACCGCCGCGAAGATTTCTTCCTTGCTGGAGAAGTAGGTGTAGAACGTGCCCGCCGAGCAGCTTGCCGCCCGCGTGATGTCGATCAGCCGAGCATCGAGATACCCCAGGCGTTCGAAGACTTTTCGCGCCGCCGCAACCAATGCGGTACGAGTCCGGAGGCCACGCTCGGTAGCCGGTGGCTCACGCAGCAGCGACGGCCGCGCCATCGAGGGGGGAGGGTCCGCGTAGTCGTCCTCGGCGGCAACGTTGACCATGTGCACAGTTATACGTCACCGAGTAGGAAATGCAGTTGTTACGTGAGACGAAAGCCCGGTCACATTCGGTAAGTAAACCGTTATACGTCACCGAGTCAGGAAATGCAGTTGTTACGTGAGACCAAAGCCCGGTCACATTCGGTAAGTAAACCTGCATCGCCGCCGGTCAGCGGACAGCGCGATGTCGGCGGTGATCACCTGTGGCGACGGTGTGCGGGGGGCGCTGCGTGCGGCGACGACAACGGTCGCGCCAGCAGCTCGCAGTCGATCGGTGATGCCTTTGCCGATACCTCGGGTGCCTCCAGTGACTAGGGCTCGTTTGCCTGTGAGGTCAATCTGCAGCGTGGTGGTGGCAGTAGACATGGTGTCCTCCATTTGTGAGTTCCTCGCCCTCGACGAGGGGTGAGGGCTCAGCGTGCCGGGTATTCAGTGGGGGTGTCGATGATCGGCCAGGCGATTTCGGTGCGCCATTGCGTGTAGTCGGCGGTGTGGCTGTGATCTCGGTGGTAGTACTCGCGTAGTTGCCAGCCGACGGTCAGTTCGTGCTCGGCGATGTAGGAACCCAACCGGGCATAGGCCAGGTCGATGTCGGCGTGCGATCCGTGATACGTGGTCACCGCGACCTCGGCGGCGGGGATAACCAGCGGTTTGATCCTGCCCAGTTCGAGTGGCGTGGTGACGGGGATGTAGACGATGGCTTCGCCAGGTTCGTGCTGGAAAAGGCATTCGTCGTAAAGGCCCCCGGCAGGCCCGGTCACCTGCATGCCGTGATCGTCAGCCGCGGCGCGCAGTTCGTGTAGGGCCGTCACGCCACCAGCTTTCGATATCCGCAGGGTCGCGGATGTCCTCGGTGATGGCCAGCACCGGGAAACTCGATTCGGCCCGCCGATGCACCGGACGTTGTTGCCCGGGCGCGCATTCGAGCAGGGCACGCAGCGAGTGCACGGCGGCTTGCGTGCTGGCTAGTTCAGCCTCGAGGTGATCGATGTGGGCGGCGATCAAGGTGTCGCGCTCGGCTGGGCTGCCTGCGACGAGGACAGCGCGGACATCGGCGACTGGCATGCGCAGATCGCGCAGCCGCCGAATCAGCTGCGCGGTCGGGAGTTGTTCCAGTGCGTAATACCGATAGCCGGTGTGCGGGTCGACCTCGGCCGGTTCCAACAGTCCGACCTGGTGGTAGTGTCGCAGCGTCTTGACACTCAGGTGGGTCATCGTGGCGAAGCGTCCGACGCTGACGGTTGTGGTCATGACGGATTAGTACTGGGGTGCAGTGTTTTTGATGATGAACAAGGTAACGATCTTGCCGTCGCGGACCCGGATGTAGTTGGTCATGATCAGCGGGTCAGGTAGCCCCGTTTTGTCGTAGTCACCCTCGTAGCGGCACCGCACGCACCACATGCCAGCATTGTCGACCGCCTCGACGGGCTCCACCGTGACGTGGTCGCCCACCAACTCCTTGGTCACAAAAGCGCGGATGTGCTCGGGTCCCCAGAATTCCCGGGAAAAGTCGTTGACCAGGGCATCATCGGCGAAGGTTTCCATGATGGCATCCACGTCGAAGCTGTTGATCGCGGCGATATGCGAGGCGATCACAGGATCCAGCGACAATTGCGCGGTCATTACATCCTCCTAGATCGTTGTTGGCGTCGAACCACTGTCAACGACGACCCTGCGCTCTCCCCCTACGGGAGGGTCAAGCATCGGTAGCATGCGCCGTGAACCAAATGTAATTCGGTGATCGTCTCAGAACTAACGTTCTCAGTTTCTCAAATGTTGCTGCCAAACTTAAGTTTCACGACAAGCGCTCGCCGAAGGGTTCAGCCACGCGGCCCCTTATCCACCGCCGTGCAAAAGTGTGATCAATCGGGTGCGATGGGAAGTCTGGGGCACACATGAATTTAGGGAATGACAGGGGGCACCCAGTCGCCCTTACACTCTTGGGGCCGGAACCCGCGGTTGGGCCGACGGTGCGGTCCGTCACAAGGCTTGAGGCGGGATGGCTGAGTGTCTGCTCCAGAGCGTGGTTGTCGTCGGACCGGATCGCTGGGCCGATATAACAGACACGTCTGGTCAGCGGTGACACGATATTGATGTGAACGACAGTGGGTCGGGCCGCGTGAGATGACCGCCACGGGGCTGTCGTGCGGATCGTGCGGCACGAAGCTGAACGAGACAGCCAAGTTCTGTAGCGAATGCGGTGCAGCCGTTTCGGCGGGCACGAAGCCCGCCGAATACAAGCAGGTGACCGTGCTGTTCGCCGATGTGGTGCACTCCATGGACATCGCCGCGGCGGTGGGTCCGGAGCGGCTCCGCGAGATCATGGCAGACCTGGCCGACCGGTGCGCGGCGGTGGTGCAGCGGTACGGCGGCACGGTGGACAAGTTCACCGGCGACGGGATCATGGCGGTGTTCGGCGCGCCAGTGGCGTTGGAGGATCACGCTCTTCGTGCCTGTCTGGCGGCGCTGGGCATCCAAGAGGAGACCACCCGGTTGGCCACTGAGGTCAAAGACCGCGACCGCGTGGAGCTGCAGTTGCGGGTGGGACTTAACTCCGGTGAGGTGATCGCCGGTGAAATCGGTTCGGGACCGTTCGGTTACACCGCCGTCGGTGAGCAAGTCGGCATGGCGCAACGGATGGAATCGGTGGCCCCGCCGGGTGGGGTGATGCTCAGCGCGTCCACGGCGCGACTTGTCGAGGGTGCGGCGACTCTCGGTGAAGTTGAGCGTGTCCGCATCAAAGGCACCGATCAACCAGTCCGCGCCCAACGGCTACTAGGCGTGCCGGAGGGGCGTCACGCTGTCGGGCGTGCTGAGTCGAATCTTGTTGGTCGGCAACGGGAGATGGCCGCCGTCGAGGGCCTGCTGGAACGTGTTATCGACGGCCACGGGGCGGTGGTCACCGTCGTCGGGTCACCGGGTATCGGCAAGAGCCGTCTGGTGCGTGAGGTCGCCGCGATGGCTGCCGGGCGCGGAGTGTCGAGGTGTTCAGCGCCTTCTGCGAATCGCACGCCACCGACATTGCCTTCCAGGTCGTGGCGCGGTTGCTGCGGGCAGCCATCGGTGTGCGTGGCCTGGACGGCCCGGCGGCTCGCGAGCGAGTGCGCTCTCGGGTCCCGGATGCAGACCCCGAGGACTTGCTGTTCTTCGATGACTTGTTGGGCATCGCCGATCCTGAGGTGGAGCTGCCCACGATCGATCCAGATGCCCGGCGGCGGCGGTTGACCGCGCTGGTCAATGCCGCCTCGTTGGCCCGCCAAGTCCCAGCGGTCTATGTCATCGAAGACGCGCACTGGATCGATGAGGTCAGCGAATCGATGATCGCCGAGTTCCTCACGGTGATCCCGCAGACCCCCTCGCTGGTGCTGGTCACCTACCGCCCCGAATATCGAGGCGCGTTGAGCCGGATGGCCGGTGCGCAGAGCATCGCCCTTGCGCCGCTGAGTGATCCGGAAACTGCGGCACTGGTTTGCGAGCTGCTGGGGTCGGACCCCTCGGTCGGCGGGGTGATCACCATGATCACCGAGAAGGCCGCCGGGAACCCGTTTTTCGCCGAGGAGATGGTGCGTGACCTGGCCGAGCGCGGCGTGCTACGGGGCAACCGCGGTGCCTACGTGTCGACAGCCGATGTTGGCGAGGTCAGTGTGCCAGCCACCTTGCAGGCGACCATCGCCGCCCGCATCGACCGCCTCGACCCGGCGGCCAAGCGCACCTTGAGCGCAGCGTCGGTGATCGGCACAAAGTTCAGCCGGGAACTACTGGAAACGCTGGGGATTGATCCTGTCCTTGAGGACTTGGTGGGCGGCGAGTTCATCGATCAGGTCAGCTTCACCCGACAACCCGAGTATGTGTTCCACCATCCGCTGATCCGCACGGTGGCCTACGAAGCCCAGCTCAAATCGGATCGCGCTGACCTGCACCGGCGCGTCGCGGCGGCAATCGAATCACGTGACCCGGCAGCGACGGAGGAGAACGCCGCGTTGATCGCCGAACATCTGGAGGCCGCCGGTGATCTGCACGCCGCCTACGGCTGGCACATGCGGGCCGCAACGTGGGTGACCAACCGCGACATCGGTGCGGCGCGACTGAGTTGGGAGCGTGCCCAAAACATCGCCGACGCCCTACCCGTTGATGACCCGGACCGAGCAGCCACGCGCATCGCCCCCCGCACCATGCTGTGTGCAACCGACAACTGGCAAATCAGAGCATTCGACGAAAGCCGGGGGCGCTTCGCGGAGCTGCGGGAGTTGTGCAGCGCGGCCGGGGACAAGGTCTCGCTGGCCATCGGCATGAGCGGGCTGGTAACCGAGCTCCTCTACGCTGGGCGTTCGCGTGAGGGCTCGCGGGTGGCATCCGAACAGACGGCGCTGCTCGAGTCGATCGGCGATCCCACCTTGACCGTAGGGTTGGCGTTCTCAGCATTGGCCACCTGGTTCGATGCCGGTGAAATCGGCGAGATCTTGCGGTTATCACAGACCGTCATCGACCTGGCCGGGGGTGACTCCGCCACGGGCGCCGACTTCGGTAATTTCGGATCGCCGCTGGCGGCCGCGTTAGCATTTCGCGGCGTCGCTCGGTGGTGGCTGGGCCGTCCCGGGTGGCGGCAGGACCTCAGCGACGCCGCCGCGATGGCCCGAAACACCGATCCGGCAACCCTCGCCCTTGTCGTCTACTGGGCCTACGTTCCGGAGATACGCTACGGGGTGCTTCGGGCCGATGACTCCGCGCTGCGCGCGATCGAGGAGGCGGTGCAGACTGCCCGAAGCGCTGGCAGCGATATCGTACTGAGCTTCGCCGAGTTCATGTTGGGTGGCGCGCTGCTGTATCGGGACGCCGCGGCCGACCGTTCCCGCGGGCTGGAGCTGATGGTGCAGGCCCGCGAGTGGGCGCGCGAGCGTATTCCCTACCTGGTCCCGGTCACCGAGGTGTTGGCCGCCCAGGAGAGGGCCAGGCGCGGCGACCGCGATAGTGCCATTCCGGTGATGCGCAAAGCTGCCGACGAGCTGGACCAGGCGGGACGGCTCACGCTTGACGTTTCGTGCACCGGCGTTCTGGTGGAGACGCTGTCGGAGCGTGGCGCCGAGGGCGATCTGGCCGAAGCTCACGAGGCGATCGACCGGTTGGCGAACCTGCGGGCCGATCAAGGTTCGGCGATCCTCGAGATCACGCTGCTGCGGCTGCGGGCTCTGCTGGCGCGGGCTCACGGTGATGCCGCGGCTTACGCGGACTTTCGGGATCGCTACCGCGCGATGGTGAGAACGCTTGGCTTCGAGGGGCATATCGCGTGGGCCGAGGCGATGCCATGACGGGGGTCGTTCAGTACTCCTGCCGATCGTTTACCAAAGTCCACGCAGTCTCAGAACTAAAGAAATGAGACCCAGCCCTCGCACGGTCTACGCGTCCAGCAAGTCCGCGTATCTTTCGCGTAACGAAGCGCGCAGCACTGAGGACGGTACGCGTCACGAGGACGACCGCGAAGCCGAGCCAGCAAGTGAGCACGACGACCATCAACGCGACCGCTGCGACAATGAGCCATTGCTCTGCATCCGTAAACCTGCTCAGCTCATCAACTAACTGCGACACTGTTGTTACCTTCACGACCAGGCGCAACGCTGTAGCTATGTGGGTTGATCTCAGGGTGTGAGCAATAAGACACCGGCCCAGCCGGATTCGTGACTCTACGGCTCAAAGCCCCCGGATTCAAGCAGGAGCGACCGGGGGCGGGTGGTCGATCAGTGGATGGGCGTACTCGGCATCAGCACTCTCGTTGGATGTGCATTGTTGGGCTTTGCTGGCAGGTTACTAGTCGTTAGCTCTACCTTGTAAAATTCTCACCAAACCCTCAGAGGCGCAGTAGCAGCAGCGCAACATTGCACACCAACACCCCCGCAGATGACCTCGTGCGTCAGCGCGTAGCCGTTGATGTTGAAACGGATGACCTTCGTCGGGCGGCACGCCCATAAGTCCGCGAGGGTGCGTTAGGGGTGCAAGGTCCCCGAGAAAGTAAAAAGTCAGAGGGCAATAACACCCTCTGACCCATTGGGGTGAGTGACGGGACTCGAACCCGCGACATTCAGGATCACAACCTGACGCTCTACCAGCTGAACTACACCCACCATCGCCGCCAGCCAGACCCGTAAAGGCGACAGGCAGCGACGTCGATACTAGCCGTTCGGGTGCTCGGCAGCCGAATCGATTGCCTCCGGCGCGGCCGGTTCACCCCCCAGCTCGACGGCTACCGCGGCAATATCGCTGGTGGCAGGCCCTGGCGGCGGCACGAACGCGGTGCGCCGGTAGTACTGCAATTCGCGGATGGATTCGTGAATGTCGGCCAGCGCGCGGTGCGCCAGGCCCTTGGCCGGCTGGCCGTAGTAGATGCGCGGGTACCAGCGGCGGCACAGTTCCTTGATCGAGCTCACATCGACCATCCGGTAGTGCAGATACGAGTCGAGGGCAGGCATATCGCGGGCGATGAATCCGCGGTCGGTGGCGATCGAGTTACCGGCCAGTGGTGCCGTTTTGGCTTGTTTGACGTGTTCGCGGATGTAGTCGAGCACCATCGTCTCCGCGGTCGCCACATCCACAGTGGACGCGCGCACCTCCTCGATGAGGCCGGAGCGGGTGTGCATTTCGGTGACCACGTCGATCATCGACGACAACGCCGCATCGTCGGCGTGGATCACCACGTCGACGCCGTCGCCGAGAACGTTCAGGTCGGCGTCGGTGACCAGGACGGCGATTTCGATCAACTTGTCGGAGCGCAGGTCCAGCCCGGTCATCTCGCAGTCGATCCACACCAGTTCGTCCCGCACAGCGTTCACCCTAGGCAAAGTTAGCTGGCAGACCTGCAGCCACCCCGTCGGCGCGCCACAGCAAGTAAGGTCATGCGGTGTCGGTACTACGACCAACAGGGGAGGCAGACGTCACGATGAGCTCCGAGTCGACACCGCGCAACGCATCGGCTGGTACTCCAGTGGCTCCAGCGCAGCAGATCGCAGCCGGCTACGCCGTCGAGGGCCAGGCCCTCGAGCTGGGCACGGTCGTCGTCGACGGCACGTCCGACCCGACCGCGCAAATTCGCATCCCGCTGTCCACCGTAAACCGGCACGGTTTGGTGGCCGGAGCGACCGGCACCGGCAAGACCAAGACGCTGCAGCTGATCGCCGAGCAGCTCTCGGCGGCAGGCGTGCCGGTGCTGATGGCCGATGTCAAGGGCGACCTCTCCGGCCTGTCGCGGCCCGGACAGAGCAGCGACAAGATCACTGCGCGCGCCAAGGAAACCGGCGAGACGTGGGAGGCGAGCGCCTTCCCGGTGGACTTCTTGTCGCTGGGCACCAAAGGCATCGGTGTTCCGGTGCGGGCTACCATCGCTAGCTTTGGACCCATCCTGCTGTCAAAAGTGTTGGGGCTCAACGCTACTCAAGAGTCGACGCTGGGCCTGATCTTCCACTGGGCCGAACAACAGAACTACGAGCTGCTGGATCTGAAAGATCTGCGGGAGGTGATCAGCTTCCTCACCAGCGACCAAGGCAAGGTGGAGCTGAAGTCACTGGGCGGTGTTTCCGCCACAACCGCAGGCGTCATCCTCCGCGCCCTGGTCAATCTCGAAGCCGAAGGCGCAGACACTTTTTTCGGCGAGCCTGAACTAAAACCCAAGGACCTCTTGCGTTTTGATGACAAACAACACGGGGTCATCTCGCTGTTGGAGCTCGGCGACCAGGCCGCTCGCCCGGTACTGTTCTCCACCTTCTTGATGTGGGTGCTTTCCGATCTCTTCAAGTCCCTGCCCGAGATCGGCGACGTTGACAAGCCCAAGCTGGTTTTCTTCTTCGACGAGGCGCACCTGCTGTTTACCGATGCGTCGAAGGCGTTCCTGGAACAGGTCGAGCAGACCGTCAAGCTGATCCGCTCCAGGGGCGTTGGCGTGTTCTTCTGCACCCAGTTGCCCACCGATGTGCCCAACGAGGTGCTGTCGCAGCTGGGCGCGCGCATCCAGCACGCGCTGCGCGCGTTCACACCCGATGACCAGAAGGCGTTGACCAAGACCGTTCGCACCTACCCGAAAACCGATGTCTACGACCTGGCTTCGGCGTTGACGTCGCTGGGTATCGGTGAAGCGGTGGTCACCGTGTTGTCGGAGCGGGGCGCCCCGACCCCGGTCGCGTGGACCAGGCTGCGCTCGCCGCGCTCGCTGATGGCTGCCATTGGCGACGACGCGATCGGCGCCGCGGCCAAGTCCAGCCCGCTGCAGGCGACGTACGGTCAAACCGTCGACCGGGAATCCGCATACGAGAAGATCCAGGCCAGGAAGGCGGCGCAGGCTGCCTCGGCCGATCAGCCGGCCGAGGCGGGATCCAAGTCGGCGCCCGCGCCTGCGCAGAAGCCAGGTTGGTTCAAGCGCTTCGTGAATAGCCGGGGCTTCCAGACCTTTCTAAGGGCGCTTGGTACGGAGCTGGTCCGCAGCATGTTCGGCGGCAGCGGTCGCCGCCGTCGATAGGTCAGCCGCCCAGCTTTTTGTAGAAGCTTCCGACGATCGGCGCGACGATAGCGCGCGGCGCGTACCCGTTCGCCACCGACATGGCCTTGGACGTCAAGCCGGGCACTACGCGCATCTTGTTGCGCGCCAACGCATCTAAAGACTTCTTCGCAGTGTGCTCGGTGGAGATCCACAAGAAGTCGGGCACCAGCTTCTCGACGATCGACGCTTCGGCCGGGTCGGGTAGCTCGGTACGCACCGGGCCGGGTGCCAGCAGCGTGACGTGCACACCGGATTTACGCAGTTCCCCGCGTAAAGATTCGCTGAACGTATTCACGAACGCCTTGCTGGCCGCGTAGGTCGCGTTGTAGGGGATCGGCGAATTCCCTGCCGCCGAACCGGAAATCAAGATACCGCCGGCCTTACGCTCGATCATCCCCGGCAGCACCGCCAGGACAAGGTCATGCACCGCAATCGCGTTCAGCTGAACCTGCGCCTTTTCCACCGCTGCATCGTGCGTTGAGACCGGACCGAAGGTCGCAGTACCCGCATTGGCACACAGGATTGAGATGTTGCGGGTCGCCAACTCGTCGACCAGTTTGCCGCGTTCCGCCGTGTCGGCGAGGTCGGCCGGGCGTACTTCGACGGTGACCCCATATTCGTCGGTCAGACGGCCGGCAAGGTTGGTGAGGACGTCTTCGCGCCGCGCGGTGATGATCAGGCTGTGGCCGCGCGCGGCCAGTTCGGTGGCCAGTGCTTCGCCGATGTTCTGGGAGGCTCCGGTGACAACGGCACGAGCGTCGGGGCCGGGAGCGGGAACGGGCACGCGGCCAATCGTAAACGTGACATTAACCGCGATGGCGACCGCGCCGGCGCAGGAGGCCGCTACCAGATGTCAAAGTGCCGAGTACGAGCAACCCAGCAGTTACCGTTCCTTTTATGCGAGTCGGGGTTTGCAGCAACGGAGTCAACCTCTATTACGGAGACAAGAATCTGTGTGGCAAGGAGGTCATCTCCTGGGCCAATCAAAAACCCACATCCTGGGCGTACCCATCGAGCGCGGAAATGCTGGCCGACCCTAAGACGCTTCGCCTGCCTCGGCCCCGGCCGCTGCGCGTGGCGTTCGGGCTCGTTCTGGGTGGGTAACGGCACAATGCCTTACCTACAGGCAGGATTTTCGCGTCAGCAATGACGCGACCACATGCGAGCGTGCAGCACAAGCGCACTCGACGACAACGGTTGTACCGCGAAGAGGAGTTTCGAGTTGAATAGCTATTCCCCCTCACTCAACTGGGGTCATGAGCTCGTCTTGTCGCTGGTGTGGGTCCTCAAGACTGGGGTTATCACCATGGTGGCCCTGTCGGTCGTCGCGGTGCTGATTGCGCGGTACACCACTTGGGGCAGGCAGTTCTGGCGGATCACCGGCGACTATTTCAAGGGCCGCCAGAGCCTGCCGGCGTGGGGAATGTTCGCCGTGCTGCTGCTGCTGGTCATCACGGAAGTGCGCATCCAGGTGCTGGTCAGCTACTACAGCAACGACCTGTATTCGGCCCTGCAGGTTGCGTTTCAGGGCGCCGGCGGGGGCAATGCCGCGGTCCGGAACTCCGGCGTGCATGGCTTCTGGACGGCGATCTGGACGTTCTGTGTGCTCGCGACCGTGCACGTCATCCGGCTGATGCTGGACTTGTATTTGATGCAGCAGTTCATCATCCGCTGGCGGGTCTGGTTGACGCACCGGCTCACCGGCGACTGGCTGCGCGGTACGGCCTACTACCGCACGCGATTCATCGACCACACCATCGACAACCCCGATCAGCGCATCCAGCAGGACATCGACATCTTCACCGCCGGGGTGGGCTGGGAGCCCAACCAGCCCTCCTACCGGACGGGCAGCACCCTGGTGTTCGGCGCGGTGGCATCCGTCGTGTCGGTGTTCTCTTTCGCCGGGATCCTCTGGCACCTGTCGGGCACGCTGCGACTCTTTGGCGTGTCGATCCCGAAGGCGCTGTTCTGGGTCGTGATCGCCTACGTGCTGGTGGCCACCGTGGTCGCGTTCCGGATCGGCCACCCGCTGATCCGGCTGAGCTTCCGCAATGAGTTGTACAACGCCGCATTCCGTTACGCACTGGTGCGGCTGCGCGACGCGGCCGAGGCGGTCGGCTTCTACCGCGGCGAGCGGGCCGAGGAGGTGCAGCTGAACCGCCGATTCGCGGCCATCATCGCCAACTACCGCCGCTACGTGCGCCGCACCATCGGCTTTCTGGGCTGGAATGTGGTCGTGGGTGAGGCGATCGACCCGCTGCCGTTCATCGTGCAGGCGCCGCGGCTGTTCGATGGTGCGATCAGGCTCGGCGACGTGATGCAGTCGTCGAAAGCGTTCGGCTCGATGCAGCAGTCACTGTCGTTTTTCCGCAACGCCTACGAGAAATTCGCCAGCTACCGTGCATCGATCCTGCGCCTGAACGGGCTGATCGACGCCAACGAGAAGTCCCGCGAGCTGCCGGAGTTGACGACCGCGACCAGTCGCGATGGCTCCGTCGAGTTGGTCGACGTGGAGGTGCGGACCCCCTCGGGAGTGCAGCTCATCGAGCCGCTGGCCCTGCGACTGGACCCGGGCGAATCCCTGGTGATCACCGGCAGGTCGGGCAGCGGCAAAACCACGCTGCTGCGCAGCCTCGCTCAGCTGTGGCCGTTCGCGTCGGGCACGCTGCGACACCCCGGTGAGGGCCACGAGATAATGTTCTTGTCCCAGCTGCCATATGTCCCGCTGGGTGATCTGCGCGCGGTGGTGTCCTATCCTGCTTCTGCTGGCGACATTCCCGATCCCGAACTGCGACAAGCGTTGAACGAGGTGGCCCTCCCGCAGCTGTGTCACCGCCTCGACGAGACCCGGGACTGGGCCAAGGTGTTGTCCCCCGGCGAGCAACAACGGGTCGGGTTCGCCCGCATCCTGCTTACCAAGCCCAAGGCGGTGTTCCTCGACGAGTCGACCTCGGCGCTCGACGAAGGATTGGAGTACGCGCTGTATGAGTCGATACGCAGGGAGTGCCCGGACACGATCGTGGTCAGCGTGAGCCATCGACACACCGTCGATCAGCACCACCAGCACCAGCTACAGCTGCTGGGCGAGGGGGCCTGGCGGTTGGGGCCGGTCGAGGAACTACCCACGCCCGTCTAGCGTTGCCGCCGGCGTTCCACTGCCAATGCGCAAGCAGTGCAAAACCTTAACCACAGTCGCGGGCGTTTGCTGCCCGACGTCCTGAGGATGGTGACAGCAATTTCTGCGCGGCCCACGAATGTGTCATAGGGCCTCCATCAGGGCCCCGTTCGGGATACCCTGGCTTACCGTCAGCTCGCAAAGAGGGGGTGTTGCCATGCTCCGCTTGATTGCTCAACTGATCAAACCGTACCGCTGGGTCCTTGTCATCATCTTGGCGGCGATGCTGGTGCAGACGGGCATGACCCTGCTCGTCCCGTGGCCGTTCAAGTTCATTATCGACAACGTCGGGGGCCATCATCCCGTCCCGCACTGGCTGAACGGGTTTTTGGGCCAGAATCCCGGTCATTTGGAACCCCCGTACAGTGACGACAACAAGATACGGATCGCGACGGTGGCGGCGGTAATGGTCGTGATGATCGCCGCCGTGACTGCGATTGCCAATTTCTTCACCACATACTTCACGGCGAGTGTCGGTCAATTGGTTGCCAACGATCTGCGGACACAGACGTACCATCATCTGCAGCACCTTTCGCTGAAGTATTACCACAGCCACCGGGTCGGCTCGATTTTGAGCACCATCACCGACGACGTGACGACCATCCAGGGTTTCGCCTCGCAAAGCACGGTCGGCATGCTTATCGACCTGCTTTCGATTGGCGGCATGCTGGTCGTGATGTTCGTCATGAATGTGGAGTTCGCGCTGATCGCGGCTGCGGTGTTGCCCTTCATGATCTTTTTCGTCTCACACGTCAGACGGGCCATACAGAATGCAACCAGGGAGATGCGCAAATACCAGTCCGATTTGGTCGCCGCGGCGGAGGAGGGCCTGGAAGCGGTGGAGACCGAGCAGGCATACGTGCACGAGGAGATCGAGGAGCGTCAACTGGCGGACATCGGCAGGATGGTGGTGATCGCAGCGCTGAAGGCCCGGCGCGTACGCGCATTACTTGCCCCCGTGCTCACCATTCCGGTCGCCTTGTGCACCGCCTTCATATTCTGGCGCGGTACATATCTGTTCGTGCACAAGGGTATGGAGCTAGGCGTCCTTTCGGTTTTCACCGTCTATCTGGCAAGGTTTTTCGCTCCGGTGCAGGACCTCTCGGCGCAAGCCGACACCTTCGCCCAAACGGCGGTGGCGGTTCAGCGGATACGCGCGATCCTTGACGCCGACACGGTGATCGAGGAGCGCCCCGACGCCACCGATCCGCCGCCGTTTCGAGGGCAGATCGCCCTCGAACACGTGGCCTTCGGTTACGATGCCGAATCTCCTGTACTACGCGACGTCAGTTTCACCGCGGAGCCGGGCGAGATGATCGGAATCGTCGGCCACGCCGGCTGCGGCAAGTCCACCGCTATCAGTCTTATCGCGCGCTTCTACGACGCGGACTCGGGCACCATCACGATCGATGGGGTAGATATCCGGAACTACAAGGTGCACGGGTTGCGCAGCCAGATCGGCTTCGTGCTGCAGGACACCGTTCTGTTCCGAGGAACCGTCCACGACAACATCGCGTTTGGGCGCCCGGACGCCACCCGGGAGGAGGTTGTTCAGGCCGCTAAACTCGCCAACGCCGATGAGTTCATCACCCGCATGCCGGACGGCTACGACAGCACGGTCGGCGAGCGGGGCATGACGCTTTCCGGCGGGCAACGCCAGCGCATCGGGATTGCCCGCGCTCTGATCCGCGACAACCCGATCCTAATTCTCGACGAACCGACCGCGGCACTGGACGCCGAATCTGAACATCTGGTGGTCGAGGCCCTGCAACGACTGATGAAGGGCCGCACCGTCCTTTGCATCGCCCATCGACTCAGCACCCTCCACGACGCCGACAAAATCGTGGTGATGAAAGACGGCCTGGTCGCAGAGCAAGGCACCAACCAGGAATTGCTGGCCCTCAACGGGCTTTACGCCGAATTTCACCGCATCCAGTACGGGGACGAGTCGGCGCAAACCAGCGCGGGCGGCGTGACGCCTATCTGAGGATCTACAGGAGTCGGTTCCCGCCACTGGCGATGACCGCAGCCGGTTTGCCGATGCTCGCGGATTGAACGCCTTCGCCGGCTCCGCGCTGATCGCCCACGCCGGCGGCAAGAAAACCATTGTGCTGCAACGGCATATCAAAAATCGGCGTCTCGCCGCGATCGGCCCCATCTGAGCGCTGGCTGCATTGCGCCGCCACTCCACGGGCGCACGCCGACACTACGATGCCCGCCGGGCCGCCGGGGACTGGAACGACCAAGCCCAACGGCACCTGTTCAACAACACTTCTCGGCCAACTCCACCACTGCCTGCACACCGGCCAGCTCTACGACGAACACAAGGCGTTCCCACCTCCTCTCCCACACCGGTCTGACTCTTACTTTCTGAGATGTCTTGTCAGACGCCCCCCTGCCGGGGAGCATTGTCGCGTGAACCGGATCAAGGCCGTGCAGCATGCGCTCGACAGGCGGGTGAAGCCCGTTTACCTCGAGATCGGCGTTGAGCGCGGAGTTGCGTTCGGGCGTATTACCGCCGACGAGAAGATCGCCGTCGACCCGGCGTTCAAGCTCTCGGTGCCCGTCCGCATTCTCGCCGACGCGAAGGCGCGCGCCACCCACTACTTCGAGACGACCAGCGACGCCTTCTTCGCGAACGAGACGGCCTTCCTCGAGCAGCACGGCATCGACGTCGTCCTAATCGACGGGCTCCACAGCTATAGGCAGGTCCTGCGCGATGTCGAGAACACCCTGCGCTACCTGCGGGACGACGGCGTCATTCTCCTGCACGACTGCAACCCCGCAAACGCCTCGATCGCCTGCCCCGCGACGTCGCACGCCGACTTTCTTGCGCAGTGCACAGGGCAACTAGTGGTGGGTCAGTGGGGTCAGTGGAGCGGCGATGTCTGGAAGGCGATCGTCCACCTGCGCAGCACGCGGCACGACCTGCGAATCGCGGTGCTGAATTGCGACTTTGGCGTCGGCGTCGTACGAAAGGGATTTCCGGAATCGCAATTGTCCTACTCGGCCGCGCAGATCGAGGCGCTCAATTACGCGGATCTCGCCGCCGACCGCGAGCGCTTGCTTAACCTGAAGCCGCCCGCGTACCTCGTCGAATTTCTCGCGTGACAGCGCCGAATCTCCCGAAGTTCTGAATAAATCGCTCGATCGCCGTGAATCACCCTAAATACTGGGCGTGAGGCCGAATCCGCATGGCAGCCAGCCGGATTCGCATGAGTGCTTGAAGCGCCGCAGTTCGCAAGGACGCCAGGGGCGCAAGCGACGCCATCGGCTGACTGCCGCAGCGCCACCGATAACCGCCTTGTTGCACCACCGTGAGCCGGCTACCGCATATGCCACTTGATCGCGGGAGCGTGACCGACACGAAACGCAGAGGCGCCGCCCCATCACCGCGACCCGTAAACACCCCACGACAGGCGACTTCACTCACCTCGGAGGCCAGGAAGCACAATCGGCGAATCAATCGGGTAGCGGCAGGCCAAACTGCTCGGCGAGCTCACGGGAGATGGGCACCGCATTTCGGGCGATGTCGCGATGAATTCGGGCTTGAAGCGCCGGTTCTAGCCCTCGCCCCACGCTATACGAGACATTGTTGCCGGTGTTGAGAACATACACTAATGCGGGAAAGGGGATCGGCTTGAGGGGACGTCCGATCGCTGCCGCCTCCGCGCCGTATTGGGCGTGTAGCTTCATCTGGAGAAAGAGGCCCTCGTTTCGGCGAAAGAGTTCTCCGCCCGGGAGCTCAGAACACGAAAGATTCAGAATCGCACAACTGCCACACTCCCGATTGAGCGGCCTGTCCAGCCACCCCCCCGGGGCCCCTGGGATCGGCGCAAGAATACCCGCTTTTGCGTCCAAAACATAACCGGTATCAATTAGATACCCGTTACCATCAGCTTCCTTTCTAGCGTATGCGACTAGGTCGCGACTAACAAGATCATCGCAGTCGAGGCCAAAATAATAGCCGCCGCCCATTTCCGAGAGAATCCGCGCAAGCTTCTCTTTCTTCCGACGTTTGTCGCCAAGATATTTACTTCGCTCAGTCGGAGACGGAAAGTCGGCCTCTACCAAATTGACACGGTCTCTAATGTCCACTGGCAGAACAGGAATATCGTGGCAACAAACACCAACGTAGAAGTCCGAATCAGATTGATTCAGCACTGATCGAAGCGTACGAGCGAGCAACTCGCAGGACAGATCCCAATCCAGCGTCACACAGCGAGCTGCAAATGGAATTGCAAACATGAAGGGTGTCTGAGGCATCTAAAAATGACTCCTCAAGACCCCGAAACCGGACCGAGAGATCCCGCAAACTCGCCGGGGCACTTGAAGGCCTCCGCGCGGCTGATACATGGAAGACCCGTTACGTGAAGCACGCTTTGACCCGGCTTTGCATCGTCTCGATCGCGTTGCTCACGTCATTTCTAACGATCTTCCGGTCCTCGCTGCAAAGGTTGTCGAGCAGTGGCGATCCTACGAACCCTCTGAGGGCGTGAGCCATGCAACTACGCGCTTCATCCGTGCCGTTAAAGGTTTTCGCCTGAAGCGCGAAATTCCAGAAATGCAGCAACCCGTACCACACAAAACACGCTTGCAAAAACTGATACAAATCAAGTGGTCTACCCGACCAAGGTGACACAATTTTGATGCCGTTTGCATACACATTATCAGCACCCCACGGTCTTGTGTGAAGCGCCATAAAAAGTAAGGCGTGGATGGCTTCGTGAACCATCACTTCGGCCAACCCCGTATCACTCACATTTTCAGAGTGCGGATTTCTGATAATCACTAGGCCAATGTAGGAACCGGTAGAAACCGACGAGAATTTCGGTCTTATGTTGTCGCTTTGTAGCACGATCACTTGGACGAATTTCGCAACGAAATCAGCGACGACTTTGCTCGTAGCTGAAATCTCATGCCAAGCAGCGGTCATCCGGTCTATAACCACGGGCCGAACATCGTTAGTCAATGACCGGAACTGATCTGGCGCGAATTCGTCGGTCCTGACGTCCCTCGTCACGTTCGGGCTGTCGAGGTCTAAAGAGGGCAGCCCGGGGATATCTACGCCGCGCAAAATTTCACCGCCTCGCAGGACTTTCATATCGCCTAAGGCTGTCCACGCGTCGCAGTCTGCTTCTTCCCTTCCGCTGATTACTCCTTCCACGTGAAGCGCTTTATCTAAAAATTCACACAGTCTTTGAATCCTGTCAGGATGCCGCCAGAGTAGTTGCTTGGTGAACTCGGGAGCGAGTACTACCCGGAGGAAATCGGGGGCCGGCACAGTTTCCAGCTTTGCAGCCACATTACGGGCAAGAGCATTGTCCTGGCGCTCACATTCCCCAAGGGCGTAGCCCAACGCTTGGCTGACGAACGCAACGTAGCCGTCGAACACGGTATCCAATCCCGCCTGCGATACCTCTCCCCACTGCAATACGTCCGGCAAGAGGTGGACTTTTGAAAGCAGGAAATCGCCTGACTCGATGGCTGGTCCCTCAAAATTCATCTAGGCAGCCCTTTCAGCGGGGAGGTCCATATATTTGCTCACATATCGATAGCCGTTTCGATCGTTTGAATAGTCAAATGATCAGGAAAAGGGACACCAGCTCCCAATAGGTCTAGGTCAGCATCGGCTCCCGCGGCCCCCGTTGGTAGGCATCTCTTCCACGTGAACCTCCGGGACCTTTGTATACCAGCGGGCTAGCTGGGCTGACCGATTTCGCGCTCTAGTCTTTCGATCACTAAATCGGCCACGGCTTGAACCTGAAAGCGGCAGTATTCGGTCTCCGCTGCTACGAAGGTGTCATGTTCGAAGAGTTTGTTGCTGGGGCAGCCGCCACCGCACACTGTGAAGTACGGACATGTCTGTTGACACAGTTCGATTCCGGCTTTTATGTCAGAGTAAGCGCGTTGAAACTGAGGGTTCTTTACAATATCGCCCCACGAATCTACATGCACATTTCCCCACGCGAATTTTCCATACCTCGAATGCACTCGCCCTAGTAATTCTGGGGAGAATGTTGTCAGATTTCCTTCGACATCTATGTTCAGGATCGACCCGGGCCGATTATCGGCCCGTCCCACTTCGGTGGCCGGTGGAGCGGTAAGGCGACGACGCATTTCGTCGAGTTCTCGGACACTGATTGTCGGATCGCTTTCCTGAAGTTCTGCGATTCTGGACATAAATTTGACAAACGCGGTCAAGTTTTCAGTCGACTTCAGTGAGGACTCCTCATTGGCCCCGCTTTCGTCTTCGGGATTAAAGCCGACGCGAGGTATCCCGTGAGATCGATAGAACTCCCAAATTTGGTCTGCGGCGGTTAGCGACGCGTTCGTGATGGTGGAAAGGACGTGAAACGGCACTTCATGTTGACGAAGTCTTGAGATTCCGCGCATTACACGATCAAACGTCCCACGTTCGGAGCGATCAACCCGACACGCATCGTGGACCTCTCGTGGACCATCGATGCTGACACCTACCTTCACCGACCAACGTTTGAAGAGGTCGCACCAATCATCATTAATCAGCGTACCGTTTGTTTGAAAATTATGCTGTATTGCAGGGATTCCAGGAGCCGTAAAGCACTGGAACGCCTGCTCGTAGAAGGAAGGTGGCACAACAAGCGGTTCGCCGGCATGCCAGCAAACAGTTAGTGGCTCGTTCCGCACCGGTACATCGCGCAAGAACTTAGCAATTGCCTCGACTGTATCAACGGTCATTCGTCGCTTGTCTGACCGCTTGCTAAGCTCAAGATAACAGTACGAACAATTAATGTTGCAAAACGGCGTTGGCTGAACGAGCACAAGTGTAAGGGGAACCAGAGTTTGCTGCTGTTCCTCCGTGTCTATTCCCTTAGAAGCATCCACTCGCTCAGAACCTGGAGGGTGGCGACCCAACACAGCGTTTGTACTCTTTCTCTGTGATGGTGCTCCTACGGTCGCTTCGAACATCTAGCTCAGGTTAGTCGTCTCTGAGCCATTCGAGTTCAGAAAACGGGATTTCCATTAGCGCATCCTGTGCCTGACCTTGATTGCGTGCTTCCGAGACGGCTTCCCTGATCCGCTGAATCCGGAATGCCGTGTCCTTGTGCTCGAGGTGGGTCGTCATCTTTGATCTCCTGTCTACGGGTGGTTCGGATGCGGTCGCTTCGAACATCTAGCTCAGGTTAGTCGTCTCTGAGCCATTCGAGTTCAGAAAACGGGATTTCCATTAGCGCATCCTGTGCCTGACCTTGATTGCGTGCTTCCGAGACGGCTTCCCTGATCCGCTGAATCCGGAATGCCGTGTCCTTGTGCTCGAGGTGGGTCGTCATCTTTGATCTCCTGTCTTCGGTGGTTCGGATCACTTGCGTCGCGGAAACGCGTCGATTTGTTCGGGGCTGTAGCTGAGCGTGGTGAGTATCTCGGTGACTAGCGCAAGGGGAGATGCGTCAATCACGTAAACTCCCTCCCGAGAAAAGCAAGTTCCTGCAGGACTTTAATCCTGGGCCCTGAGTCTGTCAATGACCTGCATTGACTCACCTGAAAATGTCCCAGGGCGAGTGCGCCAGCGGCATTACCCGCGAAGCTTGCGGGGCCGGGCCTGGCTGCGAGATGGTGAGCTGCGCGATGTGGATGCAGCCCTTTCGTCCGGTGTCGATGCGGGTGGTGGGGTAGTCGGATCCGGGTGGTAAACGTGCCGATCTGGACCGTCATCGCTTCGATCAGGGCGCCGTACTTGGGTCGCATCCTGTCGCGGGCCAGCCCGGCGCGCCGGCGCGGGTCACGCTCAACGGCGATGAGCGCCTCGATCATGTCGCGCATTGACTTGGCGTCCCTCGTTGAAGCAACCGACGACACCTTGATCAGGACGTCTTCGAGTCTGATTGGCGCAGCAGGCATTCCAACGCGTCTCCGACCGCCACGTGGCCATCGCGTTCGTCGCGCACCAGCAGCCGCTTTTCGACTGGCGCATCGACAAGCGGTACGGCTGTCTTTGGGCACCCCCGACCTACGGGCCACCCGGCGCATGGGTTTGGTCGTTGTCCCCTACGCGTTGTGCAAAAAACTTTTTATCGGTCAAGATGTCTCAGATGAGAACCGGTAAGTCGGCCGCTGCTGCAGTTGCTGCCGGGCAACTCGTTTCCGGGGTCGGTCTGCACGACCCTGACGGGCTGCTGCGAACATGCCCTGACCGGTTGGCGTTGAGCAGCGGCACCCGGCCGGCCAGTTCCTTGGCGCCGTCCGGTTATCGCGACACTGCGTTTGTGCCGCGCGGTCCCTGGCGCGACCCCAGCAGCCAGGAGCAACGGCTGCTGCTTGCCGCTGAGCCCCCGGTCAGCATCGGTTGCCATATCACGTTGGTGCGGGCACCAGATGAGGTGATGGCTGACTTCGCCGGACTGCGGGAGCGTGTTCACGGCTGCAATTCGCTTGCCGAACTGCAAGCGTGGCTGCACGAGCACCCGTGTACGACCGGGTGTGACGCCATGCTGGAGTTTGCGCAGACATACCTCAGATCGGAACACCCGCTGATGGAAGAAGGGGACATCGTCTGCTGGGCGCCCGGCTTGCCCACGGTCTCAACCGACGACGCCGGCACGTATGTTGGTCTGCACGTGGACAACCGGTATCGCGCGAAGCTAGGCGAGTGCGCGAACGCACCGAACCGATTCTCGATCAACCTCGGGCTAACGACGCGCTTTTTCCTCTACATCAACTTGCCGCTTGCCGCCATCGGCGCGCTGGCGGATGAGCAGTACCCATTCGACAGCGGGGTTCGCGACGCTCAGCGTGGGGTTCCGCATGGGCTGCGCCGCACCTTCCTGTCACACTTTGGGTCATATCCGGTCGTGCGGGTGCGCCTTGATCCAGGCGAAGGTTACATCGGCCCGACAGAGAACCTGATCCATGACGCGACCACACCGGGCAAGAAGGTCCCCGACGTCCAGTTTCGCGTTCGCGGCCGATTTTGGCCCCGGTGAGTGACACCTCGCGGCTCCTCCGATGTCGGCCGCAGTCTGCGCATTGTGCATGCCACCGGCGAGCTCCGCCGTGATCGCACGAGTTTAATTATCGCACAACGGCTTTCGACGATCAGCAATGCCAGCCTGATCCAGGCCGGCCTACCGGCCTCCGTCGATGGGGCATCCCCTCCGCCAAAGCCGTGAACCTTGCTGTGGTGGCGAGGGTTTCGGCGTCGGTGAGGTGGGTGCTGGCCTATAGCCGGGCGGGTCCCCGGTCGTGGGTTGCACCCCCGACCTACGGGCCACCCGGCGCATGGGTTTGGTCGTCGTCCCCTACGCGTTGTGCAAAAAACTTTTTATCGGTCAAAATGTCTCAGATGAGAACCGGTAAGCCGGCCGCTGCTGCAGTTGCTGCCGGGCAACTCGTTTCCGGGGTCGGCCTGCACGACCCTGACGGGCTGCTGCGAACGTGCCCTGACCGGTTGGCGTTGAGCAGCGGCACACGGCCGGCCAGTTCTTTGGCGCTGTCGGGCTACGACGACACTGCGTTTGTGCCGCGCGGTCCCTGGCGCGACCCCAGCAGCCAGGAGCAACGGCTGCTGCTTGCCGCTGAGCCCCCGGTCAGCATCGGTTGCCATATCACGTTGGTGCGGGCACCAGATGAGGTGATGGCTCACTTCGCCGCGCTCCGGGAGCGTGTTGACGGCTGCAATTCGCTTGACGAGCTGCGCGCGTGGCTGCACGAGCACCCGTGCGCGACCGGTTGTGACGCCATGCTGGAGTTTGCGCAGACATACCTCAGACCGGAACACCCGCTGATGGAAGAAGGGGCCATCGTCTGCCGGGCGCCCGGCTCGCCCACGGCCACACCCGATGGAACCGGGGCGTATATCGGTCTGCACCTAGACAGTTGGTATCGCGCGAAGCTAGCCGAGCGCGCGAACGCGCCGAACCGATTCTCGATCAACCTCGGGCTAACGACGCGCTTTTTCCTCTACATCAACTTGCCGCTTGCCGCCATCGGCGCGCTGGCGGATGAGCAGTACCCATTCGACAGCGGGGTTCGCGACGCCCAGCATGAGTCTCCACATGGGCTGCCCCGCCTATTCCTGTCACACTTTGGGTCATATCCGGTCGTGCGGGTGCGCCTTGATCCAGGCGAAGGTTACATCGGCCCGACAGAGAACCTGATCCATGACTGGAGCACACCGGGCAAGAAGGTCCCCGACGTCCAGTTTCGCGTTCGCGGCCGATTTTGGCCCCGGTGAGTGACACCTCGCCGCTCCTCCGATGCCACCCGCGAGTTACGCCGTGACTGCACGAGTTTCATTATCGTACAACGGCTTTCGACGATTAGCGATGCTGTCCTGCTCCTGGTGATCCAGGCCGGCCGGATTGTCGAGCGGGACAGGCTTGACAAGAGCTGGCCAAAGGCAGAACCCGACCCGACGTCAGGAAAGAAATCCTCAGCGTGCTCCGCGTGGCAACGGCACTTGTGTTGCGGAAACGTGCATGTGTTCTGGCGCCAATTCTGGCTGCAGGTCCTCGCCATGGTGTGCGCGGGATGGCCGGGCGAGCTATCGGCCTCGGTCGGTGGGGCATCGCCTCCGCCAAAGCCATCATGCTGCTGAGAACGGCGGGGCGGAACACCGGATTCGAATTCGGCTGATGCGGTCGGCGACAATATTGCTGTCGTCTCGATGTCGAACACGGTAGCTCGAACGTTCACGAAAGCAGATTCCTGTGAACTGTGCGAACGATTATGTTTGGGCTATTGGCGCCCTTGGTCGTCGGCCCTAAAGGAGGAATACATGAGCCCCCAGGGCCCTGACGTGCCATTGATAGGGGACGCTGCGGCTAGACGCTTGTCGATCAACGTCGTTGACTTGCCAGATCTCTGTCGGCAGTCGGCGCCAGGGACACGGGGAACCAGATCCCGCCCGTCCCGACGCGCTAGAACGCGACTACCGGGCCGGGCAACTGGTACCACGGCAACGACCAACGATGGTCGACTCGATCAGTAACGGGGGTAGATCCGAGCGATCCCGGGTGCTGACGTGGGCACTGTGGGACACCGGTGCTGCCGGACTGAGCGCGATCGTGGTGACGTTCGTGTTCTCGGTTTATCTGACCGGCAGCGTCGGTCACGGGTTGCCCGGTGGTGCTCCACCGGCGAGTTGGCTGGGTCGCGCGCTGGCGGTCGCCGGGATGACCATCGCGCTGCTGGCGCCGCTGATCGGCGTGTGGGTGGAGGATCCGCACCGGCGACGCGTGGCCCTGACCGTGCTGACCGGCCTGGCGGTGGCGCTGACGTGCGTAATGAGCCTGATCCGCGAGCGTCCGGAGTATCTGTGGCCGGGATTGGCGCTGCTGGCAGCGACCGCGGCGTGCGGCGATCTGGCCAGCGTCCCGTACAACGCGATGCTGCGACAGCTCTCGACGCCGAAAACCTCCGGCCGGATCTCCGGTTTCGGCTTGGCGGCGGGATTCATGGGCAGCGTCGGTTTGCTGCTGGTGGTCTATTTCGGTTTCATCTCCGGCAAGGGAGCCACCCGCGGAGTGCTGCACCTCTCGGCTGCCGACGGGATGAACGTCCGGACGGCGATGCTGGTTGCCGCCGGGTGGTTAGCGGTGTTCGCGCTGCCGCTGCTGCTGACTGCGCACCGGCTGCCTTCCGTTGCCGAGGTCGCCCGTCCCGAGGGAGGCCTGCTCGGCGGTTACCGCAAGTTATGGACCGAACTGGCCGCCGAATGGCGCCGAGATCGCAACCTGGTGTATTTCGTGCTGGCCAGCGCGGTCTTCAGGGATGGGCTGGCCGGGGTATTCACTTTCGGCGGCGTGCTCGGTGTCAACGCTTATGGGATCTCACCGGCCGCTGTGCTGATATTCGGCGTGGCCGCGAGCGTGGTGGCGGCGGTTGGGGCGGTGATCGGCGGGCTTGTCGACGACCGGATCGGATCCAAGCGGGTGATCGTCGCATCGCTTGCCAGCATCATCGCGTTGTGTCTAACCATGATGGCGTTGTCCGGTCCCCGCGCGTTCTGGCTGTGCGGACTGCTGTTGTGCCTGTTCATCGGGCCAGCGCAGTCGTCGGCGCGCACGCTGCTGCTGAGGATGTCCAGAGACGGCAAGGAAGGCGTGGCCTTCGGCCTTTACACAATGACCGGACGTGCGGTGTCTTTCCTGGCGCCTTGGCTGTTTTCGGTCTTCGTCGACGTGTTCGGCGCCGTCCGCGCCGGCATGGGCGGGCTGTGTCTGGTCATGGGTGTCGGGCTGCTGGGCTTGCTAATGGTCCGTACCCCGCGCCGAAGCCTCACTCCGACCGGGGTTTGAGCCGGGCTCAGCCCGATCCGTTGCAGACTGTTAGGCCAACGCCGGTGCGTTCGTTGACCTCGACCCCGTCCACCGTCACCGTGCAGGTGACATCGTGGCCGATATTGATGATCGTGATATTGGCCTTCGCGCTGCCCGACGCCGCCAGGCTGACTTCCTTGCTCCACGGCAACACGACGTTGAATTCGGTCTGCATCATCCCGTCGTTGTCCACGTAGGTGATGCTGATTGCGCGGCCTTCGCCGGTGACGTTGTACTCCACGGTCTGCATCGCGCCCGCGTTGCCGGGCTCACTCGATTCGGTGCTGGTCGGCGCAGATGCGCTGGCCGACGGCGGTGTGGTCGGCGCGGAATTTGGTGAACTCGGCATCGCCGGCAGCGGTGGCACCGCGCTTTGCTTCCGCGCTGTGCCGTTGGCGATCACCAGGGCGATGACCAGTGCAGCAACCAGCAGCACCGCCGCGACAGCGGCGAACCACAGCCAGCGCGGTGCTTTAGGCCGCCCAGGCGCGGGTTGTTCTGGTGGCTGATCCGGCGGAGGCTGCCCCTGCCCCCAGTACTGCGGAATCTTGTCGGTCGGGTGCGTTGCGTTCGCGTTGGGCGCTGAGCCGGGGTGATACGGGGGCGGATAGAACGACTGCCCGCTGTAAGCCGGGTCGGTGTACGTCGGATAAGGCTGACGTATTCGTTGGGTTTGTTCGGTCCCCTGTTGAGCTGAACGGGTGTGCTCGGACCGACGCGGATCGTTCATGCCCACCTCATGGTGGAAGGTTACCTGCAGCTCGACGCCCGCCGCCGAGACTTCCGCTGAGCGATTGGGATCCGCGCAGGCTGAATCAGATCGTTGATAGGCGAAGCGCTGCCGGTGCGCTTTCGGGCACGATCGGATTACGCGGCCGGACCGGCGAAACCCGCTGATAATTGAAGCCGAGTGGAGGACGAGGGTCGGGGTCGCCCTTGTTGGGCCAGAGCGCGACCGCCCGTTCCGACTGCGCGGTGATCGTGAGGGCGGGGTTGACGCCCAAGTTGGCCGTGATCGTCGACCCATCGATGATGTGGAGGCCGGGGTACCCGTACAGCCGTTGGTACGGATCGACGACGCCGGTGGTGGGTGAATCTCCGATGGGGCAACCGCCGATGAAATGCGCGGTGGTCGGGCGGTTGAAGACGTCGAAATAGTAGCCACGGGGATCACCGTCGATCTTTTCGGCCGCACGTCGGGCTACATCATTGGCGACCGGAATCCAGTTCGGATTGGGCTCGCCTACGCCCCGTCGGGAGCTCATCTTCGGGCCAAGAAGGCCACGTTTGAGGTAGGTCGTCAGCGAATTGTTCAAATCCTGCATGACAAGTAGCACTATTGACCTCTCCGATGCATCTCCGAACATCGAAGGAACGCGCGAATGCAGCAGGGTGGCGCAAATTCGTCAACGCCCACCTGATGAGACGGTGTCGGTCGCCGTCGACCAGACTGGTGGTCGAGTAAGAATCCCGAGTTGCTGCCCTTTCCCAAGCGGAAGGCCTCGATGTGAGTGTTGGCGTCGGGGTGGATAGACGACGTGCCGGCCACGCCTTGGGCCAGATCCGTGCGTGCTCGCGAGGTAGCCAGCAGACAGACCTCCGAGTTGGTCCGCGCCAGTTCACCCAACCGCGCCGAGATCCGGGGTAAGGAACCATTGGCCCGCAGTCGATGGAGCAGGTTTTGCGTGCCGAGCGCGGCGGCGGAGAACACCACCTGATCGGCGCTCCAGGTCCGGTGTTGTCTGCGAACCCACCGTCCAGTGTGGACGGTTTCAACCTGGTATCCGCCAGCCGGCAATTCACGGACGTCGACGACAGCCGTCATCGGGTGGACCTGCGCGCCAGCCTTTTCCGCGAGGTATAAGTAGTTGCGGTCGAGGGTGTTCTTGGCGTTGTGCGCGCATCCATTTATGCAGCGCCCACAGAAGACGCAGCCGGCGCGGTCTGGTCCGATGCCACCGAAGTACGGGTCGGAAACCGTCTTGCCGGGCTCGCCGAAGAACCCGCCCACCTGGGTCGGGTGAAACGTGTCGGCAATACCCAAATCGTCTGCAATCGCCTTGAACACGTCGTCTGCAGCCGTCAACCGCGGATTGGTCGCGACGCCGAGCATTCGTTTGGCCTGGTCGTAATACGGCGCTAATTCGGCCTTCCAGTCCGTGATCGAGGCCCATTGCGGATCGTTGTAGAACTGCTCCGGCGGTTCGTAGAGAACATTGCCGTAGATCAGTGAACCGCCACCGACGCCCACGGCCGACTGGATAGCGACGTTCTTCAAAACGGTGATTCGCAGCGGGCCTGTGAGGCCGAAATACGGCTGCCACAGGGTCTTTCGCATAGGAACACTATCCGGCGGGTAGTCCTCCGGCCGCCAGCGTGCTCCCTGCTCGAGCACGCCGACGCGGTATCCCTTCTCGCTCAGGCGAAGAGCGGTAACCGAGCCGCCGAAACCCGATCCGATCACGATCACGTCATAGTCGGGACTCATCGAAGTCCTCTCGCAAGCTGCATGAAGGCCATCGATCGACGGCGATCGAGTGTTAGCAGGTTGACGCTGAGGATAGGCCCGGCCGATCAGTTGTGGCTCGTATTGAGCAAGCGTCACTGGCAAGAAGCGTCGACGGTCAACGCGGCAACCGTCATCGCCCGCATCACCGACCGAGACCGCGCTGCCCTGCCATCGGCGGGCTTGAGGCTGTGTGGAGTCGAGTTGAGTAGCCCGAACACCGCGTGCGCCATCAGCCGCGCGTCGGTCTCGGCAAGTCCGGGCTCGAGCTCGCGCAGCACGCCCACCCAGACCTCCACATACTGGCGCTGCGCCCGGCGCACCTGGCGTTCGGCCGCGGCCGGTAGATGGGCCAGGTCACGATCCTGGATGCGAATGAGATCCGGTTCGCTTAGCGCGAAGTCGAGGTGGAAGTCGATCAAGCCGTCCAGCGCCGCGGCGGCGTCGGCCTCGCGGGATGTGACTTCTCGCGCACCGGCGAGCAGACGGGTGCTGATGCCGACCAACAACTCGACCAGCAGCGACTCCTTGTTGGGGAAGTGCCGGTAGATCGCTGGGCCGCTGACTCCGGCTGCGGCGCCAATGTCTTCCAGCCGGACCGCCAGAAATCCACGTTCGGCGAACAGCCGCTCAGCGGCCGACAGCAGTTGCAAACGCCGGTCCGATTTGCGTCGACTGCGGCGATTCGGTGCCTCGGCGCGGCCCCCGTCGTCACTGCGATCACTGTGGTCGGCCGGAGCAGACACTGCCATGACGGCCTCCCTCGGCAACTCATGCTGGACACTTCGGTTAATCGCCACTAACATATCACGAGTTAGTGATCATTAACCGAAATTGGCGTGTATCCGATGACCTCTCCGGCCGAAAACCGCGAAGCGCACCGTGCACTTGTCGCCCAGCTGCGCGACAAGCTGGCTGCGGCCGCCCTGGGCGGCCCGGAACGGGCTCGCACACGTCACGTCGACCGCGGCAAACTGCTGCCCCGTGACCGAGTCGACGGCCTGCTCGACCCCGGCAGTCCGTTGCTCGAAATCGCGCCGCTGGCCGCCGACGGGATGTACGACGACGAGTGCCCCGGCGCAAGTATCATCACCGGCATCGGCCGAATTTCCGGTCGTGAATGCATGATCGTGGCCAACGACGCGACGGTCAAAGGCGGTACCTACTACCCGATTACGGTCAAAAAGCACCTGCGCGCGCAGGAGATCGCCGGGCAGAACCGGCTGCCCTGCATTTACCTCGTCGACTCCGGTGGCGCCTTCCTGCCGCGCCAAGACGAGGTGTTCCCCGACCGCGAGCACTTCGGCCGGATCTTCTACAACCAGGCAAAACTCAGCTCTGAGGGCATCCCGCAGATCGCTGCTGTGCTCGGATCCTGCACGGCCGGCGGCGCTTACGTGCCGGCAATGAGTGACGAGGCGGTGATCGTCCGAAACCAGGGCACCATCTTCCTTGGCGGCCCGCCGCTGGTGAAGGCCGCCACCGGGGAAGTAGTCACCGCCGAGGAGCTCGGCGGCGGTGATCTGCACTCCAAGACCTCGGGTGTCACCGATCATCTCGCGCACGACGACCGCGACGCGTTGCGCATCATCCGGCGCATCGTCGCCACCCTGGGCCCACGCCAACCGCCGATCTGGGATGTGCTGCCAAGCGTGGATCCGATCGCCGACCAAAGCGAGCTCTACGACGTCGTCCCGGTGGATGCACGAATTCCCTACGACGTGCACGACGTCATCACTCGGCTCGTCGACGGGGGCGAATTCAGCGAGTTCAAGGCGGAATACGGCAGCACGCTGGTCACTGGCTTCGCGCGAATTCACGGCCATCCGGTCGGGATCGTCGCCAACAATGGCGTGCTGTTCAGCGAATCTGCGCTTAAGGGAGCGCATTTCATCGAGTTGTGCGACAAGCGGTTGGTGCCGTTGTTATTCTTGCAGAACATTTCCGGGTTCATGGTGGGCCGCGACTACGAGGCCGGCGGTATCGCCAAACACGGTGCCAAGATGGTGACCGCAGTCGCCTGCGCGCGGGTCCCGAAGCTCACCGTGGTCATCGGTGGGTCCTACGGTGCGGGGAACTACTCGATGTGCGGACGGGCATATTCACCACGCTTCTTATGGATGTGGCCAAACGCGCGGATCTCGGTGATGGGTGGCGAGCAAGCGGCGTCGGTGCTGGCGACTGTGCGCGGGGAGATGAGCGCCGACGAGGAAGAGGCGTTCAAGGCGCCGATCCGTACTCAGTACGAGCAGCAGGGCAATCCGTACTATTCGACGGCCCGACTCTGGGACGACGGGGTGATCGACCCTGCTGATACCAGAACTGTTGTCGGTCTTGCGCTTTCGGTTGTGGCGAACGCTCCCGTCGAGCCGGTCTCCTACGGCGTCTTCCGGATGTGACTGCGATGGGCTTCGATACTGTTCTGGTCGCCAACCGCGGTGAGATCGCCGTCCGGGTGATCCGGACGCTGCGGGCGATGGGCATCCGGTCGGTGGCCGTCTACAGCGACGCTGACGCCAATGCGCGCCATGTCGCCGAGGCCGACCTGGCGGTCGCAATCGGGCCGCCGCCCGCGCGTGACAGCTACCTCAACATTCCTGCGGTCGTCGACGCGTCTGTGCGTACCGGTGCTCAGGCCGTACATCCGGGCTACGGATTCCTCTCGGAGAACGCCGATTTCGCGGCCGCGCTGGCATCGGCGGGACTGACGTTCATCGGACCGCCGGTGGGCGCGATTCAAACGATGGGCGACAAGATCGCCGCCAAGGGCACCGTGTCGGCGTTCGGCGTACCGGTGGTTCCCGGTATCGCACGGCCCGGGCTCACCGACGATGAACTGATCGCGGCCGCCGAGCAGATCGGCTACCCGGTGCTCGTCAAACCGTCTGCCGGCGGCGGCGGCAAGGGCATGCGCATGGTCGAGCAGCCGGCTGACTTGCCTGCCGCGCTGGTCAGTGCCCGCCGGGAATCGGCGGCTGCATTCGGCGACGACACGCTGTTCCTCGAGCGATTCGTGTTGCGCCCCAGGCATATCGAAGTTCAGGTGCTGGCCGACGGCTACGGTAATGTGGTGCACCTCGGCGAACGAGAATGCAGCCTGCAGCGGCGACACCAGAAGGTCATCGAAGAGGCGCCGTCGCCGCTGCTGGACGCCGCGACGCGGGCCCGGATCGGCGCCGCCGCATGCGATACCGCCCGCAGCGTGGACTACACGGGCGCCGGCACGGTGGAGTTCATCGTCTCGGCTGACCGGCCCGACGAGTTCTTCTTCATGGAGATGAACACCCGGCTACAGGTCGAGCATCCGGTCACCGAGATGGTGACCGGCTGGGATCTGGTCGAATGGCAAGTCCGGATCGCCGCGGGGGAGAAGCTGACCATAGGCCAAGCTGATATTGCCTTGCACGGACACGCGATTGAAGCGCGCGTCTACGCCGAGGACCCTGCGAACGGCTTCCTGCCCACTGGCGGCGATGTGCTGGCGGTGGTGGAACCGGACGGGGCGGGTGTGCGAGTCGATTCGGGCCTGTCCGCGGGGACCGTCGTCGGCAGCGATTACGACCCGATGCTGGCGAAGGTGGTCGCGTATGGCGCGGATCGGGCCGCCGCGCTGCGCACCCTCGATCGGGCGCTGGCGGACACCGCGGTCCTCGGCGTCGTCACCAACATCGAGTTCGCCCGGTTCCTGCTGGCCGATCCGGACGTCACCGCCGGTCGGCTCGACACCGGGCTGTTGGACCGACGGGCCGGCGATTTCGTCGCGGCGGCGCCTACCGACGAACACTTCATCGCCGCGGCGGCATTCCATTGGTTGCGGCTTTTTCCCGCGCCGGGCGCCGACCTGTGGGAGGTGCCATCCGGGTGGCGCGTCGGGGCCAGGGCGCCGGTAGGCATCCGGCTGCGCGCCGGAGAACGCACCGACCACGTCCACATCACCGGCGCCCCGGGATCGGCCGAAGTCCGCATCGAGGATGGCGAATCTCGTTCGCTGCAAGCCGTTCTGACAGGTGACCGCCTCACGGTGACATTGGACAGGCTGCGCAGCGACTACACCGTCGCCACGGCTGGCAGCAAGATCTGGTTGGCCGGCGCCGGCACCACCGCGGTGCTCGAGGAGGTTCGCGAGGCGCCGGTGCGCCCGGACGACGAGCAGAGCGGCGACGCTGAATTGACCAGCCCGATGCCCGGGACGGTCGTCGCGGTGGGCATAGAGGAGGGGGCCGACGTAGCGGCGGGCACCGTTGTGGTCACCGTCGAGGCGATGAAGATGGAGCACGCGCTCGCGGCACCCGTCGACGGCGTGGTCGAACTTCTCGTCGCCGCCGGCGACCAGGTCAAGGTCGGCCAGCCGCTGGCCCGGATTACCGTGAACACCAAGGAAATACCAGAAGCACCAAAAGCAGAGGATGGCGCGTCATGACCGAATTTTTGTCCACCGCGACGCTCCCTGACGAGTACCAACAGTTGGCCAAGACGGTCCGTGACTTCGCCCAGAGCGTCGTCGCACCGGTGGCCGCGCGTCACGACGCCGAGCACTCGTTCCCATACGAGGTGGTCGCCGGGATGGCTGAGATGGGCCTTTTCGGTCTGCCCTTTCCGGAAGAGTTCGGCGGAATGGGCGGCGATTACTTCGCCCTATGCCTGGCCCTGGAGGAACTGGGCAAGGTCGACCAAAGCGTGGCCATCACGCTGGAGGCCGGTGTGTCGCTGGGCGCCATGCCGGTATACCGGTTCGGCACCGACGCGCAGAAGCGAGAATGGCTGCCGCCGTTGGCAAGTGGCCGCGCCTTAGGCGCGTTCGGGCTGACCGAGCCCGGCGGCGGCACCGATGCCGGCGCAACCAAGACCACCGCGCATCTCGACGACGGCCATTGGGTGATCAACGGTTCCAAGCAGTTCATCACCAACTCCGGCACCGACATCACCAAGCTGGTGACGGTCACCGCGGTGACCGGCGAGCAGGACGGCAAAAAGCAGATTTCATCGATCCTGGTGCCGGTACCCACGCCGGGGTTCACCGTGGAGCCGGCCTACAACAAGGTCGGCTGGAACGCCTCCGACACCCATCCGCTGAGCTTCGACGACGTCCGCGTGCCCCAAGAGAACCTGCTCGGCGAACGCGGTCGCGGCTATGCCAACTTCTTGCGCATTCTCGACGAGGGCCGTATCGCGATCGCCGCATTGTCCACTGGGGCCGCGCAGGGTTGCGTCGACGAGAGTGTCAAGTACGCAAAGGAACGCGAAGCCTTCGGTCAACCGATCGGCCGAAATCAGTCCATCGCATTCATGATCGCGCGGATGGAGGCCCGCGCCCACACCGCCCGCACCGCCTACTACGACGCCGCGGCGCTGATGCTGGCCGCTAAGCCGTTCAAGAAGCAGGCGGCAATCGCCAAGTTGGTGGCCAGTGAGGCGGCGATGGACAACGCGCGTGACGCCACCCAAATCCACGGCGGCTACGGGTTTATGAACGAATTCACCGTCGCCCGCCACTACCGGGACAGCAAAATCCTGGAAATCGGTGAGGGCACCAGCGAAGTGCAGTTGATGCTGATCGCGCGAGAGGTTGGGCTGTGAGCAAGACGGGCGGTGCGCAGCCAATCAAGACGGTAATCCAGCGCGGGTTGTGGTTCGAAGAATTCGAGACCGGCGTGCGGTACCTGCATCGCCCGGGGCGAACCATTACTGAAGCCGACAATGTGTTGTTCACGACTTTGACCATGAACACCCAAGCGCTGCACCTGGATGCCGCGTTCTCCGACGCGCTGCCGCCGTTCAATCAGCGATTGGTGAACTCGATGTTCACCCTGTCGACCCTGGTCGGATTGTCGGTCGCCCAGCTGACCCAAGGCACCATCGTCGGCAACCTCGGCTTCTCCGAGATCGCGTTCCCCAAGCCGCTGTTCCATGGCGACACGCTTTACGCCGAGACCGTGATCACCGACAAGCGGGCATCCAAGAGCCGTCCGGGGGAGGGCATCGTGACGTTTGCGCATACCGGTCGAAATCAGCACGGTGACGTTGTCGCCACCGCGAGCCGCAAGACCCTGGTGCGGATGCGGCCGGCCGGGGCCAACGACTGATGGGCCTGCAGAATCCCGGGCCGGCATGGCTTTTTTGCCCGGCTGATCGTCCTGAGCGTTTCCAAAATGCCACGGCCGCAGCGGATATCGTGATCCTCGACCTCGAGGACGGATGCGCCGCCGCCGATCGGCCTGCTGCGCGGAAAGCGCTCGTCGACGTTCAACTCGACCCGGCCCGCACCGTGGTGCGCGTCAACCAGTTCGGCACCGCCGACCAGCAACTCGACCTGGAGACCCTCAAACGCACCGGCTATGACACCGTGATGTTACCCAAATGCGAAGCGCGAGAGCAGGTTAGAGCGTTGGCACCGCTGCACGTCATTGTCCTGGTCGAATCCCCGATGGGCGCCCTCGCTGTCACCGAGACGGTATCCGTGGACAACGCCGTCGCGGTGATGTGGGGCGCTGAGGATTTGTTCGCGGCGCTCGGCGGTACCGCGAACCGCTATCCGGACGGGACATACCGTGAGGTCGCCCGTCACGTCCGCTCGCAATCGCTGTTGGCTGCCAAGGCGCACGGTCGGGTAGCCCTGGATTCGGTCTATCTCGACATCAAAGATCTCGACGGGCTGCGCGCCGAAGTCGACGACGCGGTTGCCGTGGGCTTCGACGCGAAGGTTGCTATCCACCCCAGCCAGCTACCGGTGATACGGGCAGGCTATGCGCCGTCCCCCGACCAGGTGCAGTGGGCGCGACACGTTCTTGCCGCAGCCGCCGATGAACGCGGTGTCTTCGCATTTGAGGGCATAATGGTGGATGCGCCCGTGTTGCGGCGAGCCGAGCGGATTGTGCAGCTGGCGGCTGACGTCAGCTCATAAACAGTCGCGCTCTTCGGGTTTGCTCTGACCCGCCGCACACCTGCGTCGGCCGTTGGTTGGAGGCAGTATGGCTGAAGCTGCTATCACTCCGATGAGTGTCGACCTCGAGCCGGTGCAACTTGTCGCAGCCGATGGGACACCCACGGCAGAAGCCCGTTACAGCCGCGCGCTGCCCGCGGAGACGCTGTGCTGGCTCTACGAGATGATGGTGGTCACCCGCGAGGTGGACGCCGAATTTGTCAATCTGCAGCGGCAGGGTGAATTAGCACTGTTCGCGTCGTGCTGCGGCCAAGAGGCGGCACAGGTCGGTGCGGCGGCTTGCCTGCGCAAGACCGATTGGCTGTTTCCCCAGTACCGGGAATTGGGCGTTTATCTCGTCCGCGGTATCCCACCCGGCCATGTCGGTGCCGCCTGGCGCGGAACATGGCATGGCGGGCTGGATTTCACCAAAAAGTGCTGCGCTCCGATCTCGGTTCCGATCGGCACCCAGACGCTGCATGCCGTCGGCGCTGCGATGGCTGCCCAGCGGCTCGGCGAGGACTCAATGACGGTGGCGTTCCTCGGCGATGGCGCCACCAGCGAGGGAGACGTGCACGAGGCACTGAACTTCGCGGCGGTGTTCAAAGCGCCGTGTGTGTTTTACGTGCAAAACAACCAGTGGGCGATCTCGGTGCCGCTGCGCAGCCAGACTGCCGCGCCGTCGATCGCGCACAAGGCGATCGGGTATGGCATGCCCGGCGTCCGGGTGGACGGCAACGACGTGCTGGCCTGTTATGCGGTGATGGCCGAAGCCGCCGCCCGGGCCAGAGCCGGCGAAGGGCCGACGCTGATTGAGGCGATCACGTACCGGCTTGGCCCGCACACCACCTCGGACGATCCGACGCGATACCGCAGCCAGGAAGAACTGGACCGGTGGCAGACTGCTGGATCCCATCCCGCGCTACCGGACCTATCTGGCCAGCAAGGGACTGTTGTCGCAGCGGCTGGAAGACCGGGTCACCGCCCGGTACACGCGGCTGCGGGCCGACCTGCGCGATGCGGTGTTCGCAGCGCCCGACATCGACGTCGACGAGGTCTTTACCACGGTCTACGCCGAAATGACGCCCGGACTCGAAGCGCAACGTCAACAGTTGCGCAGTGAAATCCGCCGGAACGCGTGATGACTCAGATCGCCGAACCCCCGACCCGACCCGCTGCAGACGACGCCTTCATTGCCACGCCGCTGACGATGGTTCAGGCGCTCAACCACGCACTGCATGACGCGATGGCCGCCGACGACCGGGTGCTGGTTTTCGGCGAGGACGTGGCGACACTTGGCGGCGTTTTCCGGGTCACCGAGGGACTCACCGAAACATTCGGCCTGGACCGCTGCTTCGATACCCCGCTGGCTGAGTCCGCGGTGATCGGCATTGCGGTGGGCTTGGCGCTGCGCGGTTTCGTGCCGGTCCCCGAGATCCAGTTCGACGGGTTCGCTTATCCCGCCTTCGATCAGGTGGTCAGCCACCTGGCGAAGTACCGAACTCGCACCCGCGGCGAAATCAACATGGCGGTCACCGTCCGGATACCGTCGTTCGGCGGTATCGGCGCCGTCGAGCATCATTCGGAATCTACCGAGTCCTACTGGGCGCACACCGCAGGTCTGAAGGTGGTGGTCCCGTCCACACCATCGGACGCCTACTGGCTGCTGCGCCACGCTATCGCGTGTCCGGACCCGGTGATGTTTTTAGAGCCCAAGCGACGTTACTGGGGGCGCGAGGTCGTCGACACCACCCGGCCCGGACTTCCGATCGGGCAGGCGGCGGTTCGCCGCGCCGGCACCGACGTCACCGTGCTGACCTATGGTGGCCTCGTCGGCACGGCGTTGTCAGCCGCTGAAATAGCTGCCCGGCAACATGATTGGAGCCTCGAGGTCGTCGACCTGCGATCGCTGGTGCCACTGGATTTCGACACCGTGGCCGCGTCGATTCGCCGCACCGGGCGGTGCGTGGTGCTGCACGAAGGGCCGCGAAGCCTGGGCTACGGCGCCGGGCTCGCTGCCCGCATCCAAGAAGAGATGTTCTACGAGCTCGAAGCACCGGTGTTGCGCGCCTGCGGGTTTGACACTCCCTACCCGCCGGCGCGACTGGAGAAGTTGTGGCTGCCCGGTCCCGATCGACTGCTGGATTGCGTAGAGCGCGTGCTGGAGCAGCCGTGAACCCGGCTGATCGAGTCAAGGTGTTCGTGGTACCAGACCTAGGCGAGGGCCTCGAAGAGGTGACGCTGTCGTGCTGGCGCGTCGCGGTCGGCGACGACGTCGAACTCAACCAACCGTTGTGCTCGGTGGAGACCGCCAAAGCCGAAGTCGAGATCCCCAGCCCGTATGCGGGTCGAATCGTGGAAACACATGGGGCCGAAGGTGATGTGCTGGCCGTTGGCTCGTCGCTGGTACGTATTGATACCGCCCCCGGCGCGACGCAGGAGGCCGCGGCGTCGAACGGTGAGTTGTCCACGCGCAGGCCGGTACTCGTCGGATATGGGGCTGACGACGCACTCGACACCAGCCGGCGGCGCCCGAAAGCCAAACCTTCTGTGCGGAAGCTGGCCGCCGAGCTGCTGGTGGATCTGGGGGAGGTGCCACCGGGCCCGGACGGCTTGATCAGCCGGGAGGCTGTGCTGGCAGCCGCGGGAGTCGGCGCCGAGCGGCCCGGCGTGTCATATGACGTGTTGCCAGTGCGCGGGGTCCATGCTCACGTGGCGGAGCGGATGACTCTGTCACGCAGCAAGATTCCCGATGCACATGCCAGCGTGCAGGTTGACTGCACAGCGTTGATGCGACTTCGCGACGAGGCCATCTCACCGTTCGTGCTCACATTGCGATTTGCGGTAATCGCGTTGACGCACAATAAGATTCTCAACTCCACCTGGGTTGATGGCCCAGACGGCCCGCAGGTGCACTCCCATCACGCAATCCATCTGGGTTTCGCGGTCGCTGCGCCTCGCGGTCTGCTGGTCCCGGTGATCGCCGACGCGCAGGACAAGACCACCCGCGAACTTGCTGAATGCGTCGCGCGGCTGATTCGGGAAGCCCGGGCAGGCACGCTGAAACCGGCCGAGCTTGCCGGCTCCACCTTCACCGTGTCGAACTTCGGCGCGCTCGGACTCGACGACGGGGTGCCGGTGATCAACTATCCGGAGGCGGCGATCCTGGGCATGGGGTCGCTCAAACCGCGGCCCATGGTCGTAGACGACACGGTCGTCGTACGCCCCCAGATGACGCTGACCTGCGTGTTCGACCACCGGGTCGCTGACGGCGCCAACGTGGCGCAGTTTCTGGGTGAGCTGCGCAGGCTGATCGAATCACCGGAGACGGCGCTGCTTGATCTGTAGCGGTCGCGCTTACTTGCGTTGCGCCGCGGCCAGCCGAGCGGCGAACTCCGGTGACCTGATCGAGGTGGCCTGCGGCCCCAGTTCGGTGTCCTTGGCGAGCTCGTGCTGTTCGGCATCGACCGATCCGGGGCTGGCGGTCGCGCGCATGGTGGCCTTCGTCGCGAGCACGACCTCGCGGGGGGCGGCCGCAGGCCCGGCCGCCAGTTCCAACGCCGCAGCGACCGGGTCGTCGGCAACACTGAGCGCCAGCCCATGCCGCACAGCGGATTCGGCGTCGAAGCGCATACCGAACAGCAAGGCCGCGCGGGCCACTTGCGGTCCGACCGCGCGCTGCAGCATCCACGTCGCCCCGCCGCCCGGATGCAGTCCCAACTTCTGAAAACGCGCATCGAACAACGCGTTCGGCCCGGCGATGCGCACATCGGCGGCCAGTGCCAAGTTCAGGCCCGCCCCGACGGCCGGGCCGTTGACAGCGGCGATCGTGGGCAGCGTGCACTTGCCGACGGCCATAAAACCGTCGTAGATCCGCAGCAGTCCCTGCTCGGCGGCACTGCCCAAGGCACTGAGATCGGCTCCTGCGCAGAACGCTTTCCCGGCGCCGGTGACGACGACGGCGTGCACATCGGAATCGGCCTCGGCCCGTTCCACTGCCCGCGCGCAGCTGCTTTGACATCTCGTCGTTGACGGCGTTGCGACGGTCTGGGTCGTTGACGGTGATCAACGCGACGTGGTTGTCGACGCTGTACAGCACCAGATCGGATTCGGCATCGGGCACCTCCGCGAGTCAGGGCTGGCCCCAAAAGACCCAGCTGTCACATCAGCATCAGATCGGTGCCCCCGGCAGGACTCGAACCTGCGACCACAAGATTAGAAGTCATGTGCTCTGTCCAGCTGAGCTACGGGGGCCGGAAACTACTAAGCCCAGGTCAGTGTATCCAACGGCGCATCAGGTGGACTCCAAGTGCGCAACGCCGACCGAAATGGCGTTGGCAGGGACAGTGATTCGCTAGTGTGAGGCCCGCCACACACGTACGCTACCGACGGCGTGTGCTCAACGACGAGGAGTGGCAGGCGTGACCGTAGTCATAGATGTCAAAGCGCGATATTCGCAGGCGCGCGCCGAAGTGCTGCGCCAGGGACTGCAGCTTGCTGCGGCGCCGATCGGCGCATACCGGACCGGCTCGCTGCTTGTTCGCGGCTCGCCGTGGGTGGTCCGCTTCCTGGCCGAATGGCTGTCGGCCGAATTTCCTCCGCACGTTGTCACCGGGCACGCGCTGTCCGGGGTGACGCCGCTGTCGGTGGGCAGGGTGGCGACGGGCTGGGCGGCGCAACGGGCCGATGACATCCTCACCGCCGCGCTGGCGGAGTCCTTCGGACCGAAGTACCTCGAAAAGGCCCGTCATCCGATCAGCGACGACTCGGCGGGTGCCCGCCGCGGCGGCCTGTTGCAAGCAACCGGCCATCGCCGTCGTTATGCGGCGCAGACGTCGGATATCGCCTATGGCCCGGACGGTCGCGACCACCTGCTGGACATCTGGCGCCATCCCGCTATCAAGCCGGGCGACCGGGCGCCGGTGCTGGTGCAGATCCCGGGCGGGGCGTGGGTCGTCAACGGCAAACGCCCTCAGGCATATCCGCTGATGGGCCGGATGGCCGAACTGGGCTGGATCTGCGTGTCCATCGATTACAGCAAGAGCCCGGGCAAGGTGTGGCCCGCGCACATTATCGACGTCAAACGCGCGCTGGCCTGGGTCCGTGACAACATCGCCGAGTACGGCGGTGATCCTGACTTCATCGCGGTCACCGGTGGCTCCGCCGGCGGCCAGTTGGCCTCTCTGGCCGCGCTCACCGCTAACGACGAGCGCCTGCAGCCCGGCTTCGAGGATGCCGACACAACCGTGCAAGCGGCCGCGCCCTATTACGGCGTCTACGACCTGACCGATGCCGAAAAAATGCACGAAATGATGCTGCCTTTTCTCGAGCATTTCGTTATGCGAGCGCACTACACCGATCAGCCTGAACTGTTTGAATCGGCGTCGCCGATTTCGCACGTGCACCGCGGGGCGCCGCCGTTCTTTGTCCTGCACGGCGAGAACGATTCGGTGATTCCCAGTGTGCAGGCGCAGGCCTTTTGCGGCGCGCTCCGCAGGGCTGGGGCCCCGACCGTCTGCTACGCCGAGCTTCCCAACGCCCACCACGCCTTTGACATCTTCGCCACGGTCCGGTCCCGACTGGTTGCTGACGCTGTCGCCGACTTTTTTGGTGTCGTTTACGGACGATATCTCCGTTCCCGATCGGCGGTTTTGCGCAGACGAGCAACACCGGCCAGCTGAATTGTTCGGTGCGGACCCGACCGTCTTGTTCCAATCCGCCCGCCCAACAGGGTAATTCGCAGGGCATCGCGGACACGTTTAACCTGGTCTTCTGATCCGCACAATCGGCTACCGCCATCGCGCCAACCGGGCTAGCGTTGGAGTGGCCCGTGGCGCAACGCTGGGCCGTGGCAAAGCGAATTGGCGCGTCGGGCAGCGGGCGCGGTGACAGGACGGAGGAGTGCCGGTGGCTGAGACGGTCGACGCGGCCGGATTGCCCGCGGCGCTGGGGCCGGTCGATTACCTCTTGCATCGCGGCGAGGCCAACCCGCGTACCCGCTCGGGCATCATGGCTTTGGAAATACTGGACACTACGCCGGATTGGGATCGCTTCCGGACCCGTTTTGAGAACGCGTCCCGACGCGTGTTGCGGCTGCGGCAGAAGGTGGTCGTGCCGACCTTGCCGACGGCCGCGCCACGCTGGGTTGTCGATCCCGACTTCAACCTGGACTTCCACGTACGCAGGATGCGTGTCGCGGAACCCGGCACGATCCGGCAGGTATTCGATCTGGCGGAGGTGATGCTGCAATCGCCGCTGGACATTGCCCGACCGCTGTGGACGGCCACCCTGATCGAGGGCCTCGCCGGCGGAAAAGCTGCGACGCTGCTGCACCTGTCCCACGCCGTCACCGACGGTGTCGGCAGCGTGGAGATGTTCGCCCAGATCTACGACCTCGAGCGGGATCCACCGCCCCAACCGACGCCCGTGCAACCCATTCCGCAAGATCTCTCGGCCAACGACTTGATGCGCGAAGGGCTCAACCACCTGCCCGCCAACGTCGTCGGCGGGGTCCTGGGCGCGCTATCGGGAGCCGTATCGATGGTTGGGCGGGCGGTGCTCAACCCCGGAGCCGCGGTGTCGGGTGCGGTCGACTATGCCCGCTCGGGGGTGCGGGTGGTGAGCCGGGCAGCCGAACCGTCGCCGCTGCTCCGTCGCCGCAGCCTGGCCACCCGCAGCGAAGCACTCGACTTCCCGCTCGCCGACTTGCATAGGGCGGCAAAAGCGGGCGGGGGGTCGATCAACGACGCCTACCTGGCCGGTTTGTGCGGAGCGCTGGGGCGCTATCACGAGGCACTCGGTGTGCCGGTCGCAAAGTTGCCGATGGGGGTGCCGGTTAACCTGCGTGCTGAATCCGATCCGGCCGGCGGCAACCGGTTCACCGGTGTCAACCTGGCGGCGCCGATAGGTACCGCCGATCCGATAGCCCGCATGCAGAAGATCCGTGCGCAGATGACCCAGCGCCGCGACGAGCCCGCCATGGACTTCATCGGTTCCATTGCGCCGGTGTTGAGCGTCTTGCCGACGCCGTTGTTGGAGTCGATGACTGGTTCGATCGTCGGCTCCGACGTCCAGGCCAGCAACATTCCGGTCTATCCCGGCGACACCTACCTGGCCGGGGCAAAGATCCTGCGGCAGTACGGCATTGGTCCGTTACCCGGCGTGGCGATGATGGTCGTGCTGATATCGAGGGGCGGCTACTGCACCATCACGGCGCGCTACGACCGGGCCGCGGTGCGCGACGAGGCGCTCTGGGCTCGTTGCCTGCTCGAGGGTTTCGACGAGATCCTCGCGCTGGCCGGTGATCCCGCTATCCATGCGGTGCCCGCGTCCTTCGCCGCCGAGCCGCCCGGCTCGCCCAACCGATCGGTGGCGGGATCATGACCGCCCGCGCCGTGACGATGCAGAGCGAAGCGATGAGGAGGAGCGGCGCATGACCTCCGCAGAGGAGCGCCAGTCGCGGAAATCGACGCGTGATCTTCGGTTGCCGGGGTCGGTCGCCGAAATCATGGCCAGCCCGCGCGGACCCAAGATCGGCGCGTTCTTCGACCTGGACGGAACCTTGGTGGCCGGCTTCACCGCCATCATCCTGACCCAGGAGCGCTTCCGGCGCCGCGACATGGGTGTTGGTGAGCTGATCAGCATGATCACGGCCGGTCTGAACCATCAACTTGGCCGTATCGAATTCGAAGAACTGATCTCCAAGGCCTCCGGAGCGCTGCGCGGGCGCGCGTTGAGCGATCTGGAAGAGATCGGCGAGCGGCTTTTTAACCAGAAAATCGAGTCACGAATCTACCCAGAGATGCGTGAACTGGTCCGCGCCCACTTGGCGCGCGGGCACACTGTGGTGCTGAGCTCGTCGGCGCTGACCATTCAGGTCGGTCCGGTGGCGCGCTTCCTTGGCATCATCAACACGCTCACCAACAAGTTCGAAACCAATGACGACGGGGTCCTCACCGGAGGTGTGCAGAAGCCGATTCTGTGGGGACCGGGCAAGGCCGCCGCGGTGCAGAAGTTCGCCGCCGAGAACGACATCGACCTCAAGGACAGCTATTTCTACGCCGACGGTGACGAAGACGTCGCGTTGATGTACCTGGTCGGCAATCCGCGGCCGACCAACCCGGAAGGCAAGATGGCTGCGGTCGCCCGCCGGCGCGGCTGGCCGATCCTGCGGTTCACCAGCCGCGGCGGCGGCGGTATCGGCTCACAGCTGCGGACGCTGGCCGGCTTCGGCTCGGTCGTCCCAGTGGCCGCCGGCGCGGTAGGTATCGGGCTCCTGACCGGCAGCCGCCGCCGTGGGGTGAACTTCTTCACCTCGACCTGGTCGCAGCTGTTATTGGCCGCCAGCGGCGTGCACCTCGATGTCATCGGCGCCGAGAACCTGAAAGCCGAACGCCCGGCGGTGTTTATCTTCAACCACCGCAACCAGGCCGACCCGGTCATCAGCGGTGCGCTGGTCCGCGACAACTGGGTCAGCGTGGGCAAGAAGGAATTGGCCAGCGACCCGATCATGGGCACGCTCGGCAAGCTGCTGGACACCGCATTCATCGACCGCGACGATGCCGCCGCCGCGGTCGAGACACTGCACGAGGTCGAAGAGCGCGCGAAGAAGGGGCTGTCCGTCGTGATGGCCCCCGAGGGCACCCGGCTTGGACACCACCAGCGTCGGTCCGTTCAAAAAGGGGGCCTTCCGGATCGCGATGACGGTCGGCATCCCGATCGTCCCGATCGTCATCCGCAATGCGGAGATGGTCGCCGCGCGGGACTCGATGACGATGAATCCGGGCACGGTGGATGTCGCTGTGTTCCCGCCGATCTCGGTCAAAGATTGGACGCTTGACACGCTGTCGGATCGGATCGCCGAGGTCCGCCAACTGTATGTGGACACTTTGGCCGACTGGCCGGTCGACGAGCTGCCCAATGCCGGCCTCTACCGCCAAGAAAAAAAGGCGGCGCCGAAAAAGACACCGCGGAAGGCCGCCAGCAAGGCGACCAAGGCCGCACCGGCGAAAGCCGCGGCCAAGAAGACCGCTAAAGCGGCTCAGCCTAAAACCTCGGCGAGCAAGGCCATTAAGGCCCAACCGCGCGCACCTCGGCCGAGAGGACGATCGTGACCGGATCGGTCGCCGACACCGGCAGCTTCACCACGACCGACGACACCTTGGTGTTGGCGTCAGCGTCCTCGCCGGTGGAATCGGAGCTGCTCGTGGCGTGGTTGGACCAGCAACGTGCCCAGCATCCGGAGACCAGGCTCGAGGTGCTGCCGTTGCCGGCACGCGATTCGCCCCCGGCGGCGCTCGCGCAGCTGGTCGAACAGCTCGAGTCGGACGAGGACCGGTCGATCGTGCCGGTGCGGGTCTTCTGGATGCCCCGTGCCGACGCGTCGGCATTGAGCCGGGTGGCGGCGTTGCTGCCGGGACGAAATCCCTACCAGCCCAGTGAACGTCAGCAGCGCCACATCCTGCGCTCCGATCCGTCGCGCGCACGGGTGGTGGCCGGCGAATCGGCTAAGGTATCCGAACTTCGTCAGCAGTGGCGAGACATCACGGTTGGCGAGAACCCGCGCGAATTCGCGCATTTCGTCACCCGCCGGGCGCTGCTGGCGATGGAACGCGCCGAATACCGAATTCTGGGACCGCAATACAAGTCTCCGCGGCTGGTGCGGCCAGAGATCTTGGCGTCCGCGCGATTTCGCGCCGGTTTGGAGAAGATTCCGGGTGCCACCGTCGAGGAAGCCGGAAAGATGCTCGACGAGCTCGCCACCGGGTGGAGCCGAGTTTCCGTCGACCTTGTCTCCGTCTTAGGCAGGATGCTCAGCCGCGGATTCGACCGGGAAATCGACTACGACGAGTACCAGGTGGCGGCGATGCGTACCGCGCTGGAGGCTCACCCGGCGGTGTTGCTGTTCTCGCACCGGTCCTACATCGACGGCGCGGTCATGCCGGTGGCAATGCAGGAGAACAGACTTCCGCCGGTGCATGTCTTCGCCGGCATCAACCTGGCATTCGGCGTGATGGGCCCGCTGATGCGTCGGGCCGGCACTATCTTCATCCGCCGCAACATCGGCGGCGACCCGCTGTACAAGTACGTGCTCAAGGAGTACGTCGGCTACGTGGTGGAGAAACGCTTCAATCTGAGCTGGTCCATCGAGGGCACCCGCTCGCGCACCGGGAAGATGCTGCCGCCCAAACTCGGACTGATGAGTTATGTGGCTGACGCCTATCTGGACGGCCGCAGCGATGACATTCTGCTGCAAGGAGTTTCGATCAGCTTTGACCAGTTGCACGAGACCGCCGAGTATGCGGCCTACGCTCGCGGCGGCGAAAAGCGCGCAGAGGGGTTCAGCTGGCTGTACAACTTCATCAAGGCCCAGGGTGAACGCAACTACGGGAAGATCTACGTTCGCTTCCCCGAAGCCGTCTCGATGCGAGAGTACCTCGGCCCGTCAAACGGCCCGATCGCTGAGGATCAAGCCGCCAAACGGCTGGCCCTGCAGAAAATGTCGTTCGAAGTCGCGTGGCGAATTCTGCAAGCGACCCCGGTGAACGCCACCGGTCTGGTATCGGCGCTGCTGCTGACCACCCACGGGGTGGCGTTGACACTCGGGCAGCTGCACCACACCCTGCAGGACTCGCTGGACTACCTCGAACGCAAGCAAACCCCGATGTCCACCAGTGCGCTGCGGCTGCGCACGCCCGAAGGCGTCCGGGCGGCCGTGGACGCGCTGTCCAATGGCCACCCGATCACCCGCATCGACAGCGGCCGAGAACCCGTGTGGCGCATCGCTCCCGAGCACGAACACGCCGCGGCGTTCTACCGCAACTCCGTGATACACGCATTTCTGGAGACCGCCATCGTCGAGCTGGCGCTGGCGCATGCCGGTCACACCGACGGTAATCGCCTGGAGGCCTTCTGGAACCAGGCCATGCGGCTGCGCGACCTGCTGAAATTCGACTTCTACTTCGCGGATTCGGCCGCATTCCGGCAGAACATCGCCGAAGAGATGGCGTGGCATCAGGATTGGGAAGCGCACGTCGCCGGGGGCGGCGCCGAGATCGACGCAATGCTGTACGCGAAGCGACCGCTGATGTCGGACGCGATGTTGCGGGTGTTCTTCGAGGCCTACGAAATCGTGGCCGATGTGCTGCGCGATGCGCCGGCGGATATCGGTGAGAAAGAACTCACCAAATTGGCGCTCGGTGTCGGCCGCCAGTACGTCGCGCAGGGCCGGGTGCGCAGCAGCGAGCCGGTATCCACGCTGCTGTTCGCGACCGCACGCCAGGTTGTCGCAGACCAGGGCCTGCTGAAGCCCGCGCCGGACTTGGTCGAGCGCCGGATCGCATTTCGCCGCGAATTGCGGGCCATCCTTCAGGATTTCGACCACGTCGCACAGATCGCGCGCAACCAGTTCGTCGCCCGCGAAGTGGAGTCGCGCAGCGCGGGGCGCGACGATCAATAGCTGTTCGGGGCTCACAGGCAGCGTGCCCATACTCTTGATGTATGACGGGTGCTCCGGCCACCAGGCGCGGCGCGGCGGTGTGGCCGCTGCTCGCCGCCGTGGCGGTGCTGGCCGGCTGCACCGCGGCCGGGATCGGGGCGCTATCGGTGGCTGCGGCGCTGACCGCAACCGGGTTACCCGACCCGGGTCCGGTGACCACGCTGGGCTTGCCGTTCGTCCGGGCCGCCGGGGAGGTCGCCGCGGTGGTGGCCGTGGGAGCGTTTCTTTTCGCCGCGTTCTTGGTTCCGCCGCAGAAGAGCGGCGTCCTGGACGTCGACGGCTACCGTGCGGTCCGGATCGGCACAGTGGCGGCCGGGATGTGGGCGGTCTGCGCGGCGCTGCTGGTCCCGCTGACGATTTCCGACGTCTCCGGTCAACCGATCAGCGCCCACCTCAACCCGGCGACGATCTGGTCGCTGGCCAGCCTGATCAACATCGCGACGGCCTGGCGGTTGACGGCATTGCTGGCTGCGGTGGTGATGTTGGCCAGTCTGCCGGTGCTGCGCTGGTCATGGACGCCGCTGCTGTTGGTCGCCTCGTTGGTGACCCTGATACCGCTCGGGCTGACCGGCCACTCGTCGGCGGGCGGTTCCCATGACCTGGCCACCAACAGCCTGCTGATCCATCTGGTGGCGGCCAGCCTGTGGGCCGGTGGCCTGCTGGCGCTACTGGCCCACGTGATCCGCGGCGGACAGCACGCCGACCTGGCCGCGCGGCGGTTCTCCGTCACCGCGTTGTGGTGCTTTGTCGCGATGGCGCTCAGCGGAATCGTCAACGCCCTGGTGCGGGTTCTGCCGTCGGACCTGCTGACTACCGACTACGGGCGCCTGGTGCTCGCCAAGTTCGTCGCGCTGTGCCTGCTCGGTGTCGCCGGCTGGCGTCAGCGGCGCCGTGGAGTCGCTGCGCTGCAAGCGGATTCGAGTTCGCGTGCTGCCCTGATCCGGCTGACGCTGGTTGAGGCGCTGATCTTCGGCGTCACGTTCGGCATCGCCGTCGGCCTGGGGCGCACCCCGCCACCACCGCTGCCGATCGGCATCCCCTCGATTCCCGACGTGAAGATCGGCTACGACTTCGCCGGACCGCCTACCCCGGCGCGGGTGCTGTTCGACTGGCGCTTCGACCTGATTTTCGGCACCGCCGCCTTGGTGCTCGCCGCGCTGTACCTGGCCGGAGTGCTGCGGCTACGGCGCCGGGGCGACGACTGGCCAGCGGGCCGGACCGTGGCCTGGCTGCTGGGCTGCCTGGCGTTGCTGTTCGTCACGTCGTCGGGTTTGGGCCGGTACATGCCGGCGATGTTCAGCATGCATATGGCCGATCACATGCTGCTGTCGATGCTGGTGCCAATCCTGCTGGTGTTGGGGGGTCCGGTCAGCCTGGCATTGCGGGCGCTGCCGACAGCCGGCCGCGACGACCCGCCGGGTATGCGGGAATGGTTGCTGGCCGCCCTGCACAGCAGGCTTTCGAGGTTCCTCACCAATCCGATAGTCGCCACGGTGTTGTTCATCGCCGGGTTTTACGGGCTTTATCTGGGTGGTCTTTTCGATGCCGCGGCCGGCAGCCACATGGGCCATGTCGCGATGAACGTGCACTTTTTGGTCAGCGGCTACCTGTTCTATTGGGTGGTAATCGGTGTCGACCCGACGCCGCGGCCGATCCCGCCGCTGGCCAAGGTGGGCGTGGTCTTCGCGTCGTTGCCGCTGCATGCATTCTTCGGTGTGTTCCTGATGAGCATGCAAAACGTGCTCGGGCAGAGCTTCTACCGGTCGCTGCATCTGAGCTGGCATACCGACCTGCTGGGCGATCAACGGCTCGGCGGTGGAATCGCTTGGGCGGCAGGCGAAATTCCGCTGGTCGTCGTCATGATCGCGTTGCTTGTGCAATGGACGCGTAGCGACCAGCGAACCGCCAGGCGATTGGATCGCGCGGCCGAACGCGACGACGACGCCGAGCTGGCGGCCTACAACGCGATGCTGGCCGAACTGGCCCGCCGCGACACATCGCGGCATTAGCTCGGGTGGCCTCGCCGGCCACTGGATTACCAGAAACCACACCAGCACCAACACCGGACCATCACCTACTGCTGCAAAGCGATAGCGCATGAGATATCACCGGCCAAAAGCGAGGGCGCGTAATGCCTCCACCGGCGACTCAAGGTACGGCTAAGGCTGGCGAGGTCGCGTACGCCATCCGCTGTTTATCCACAGTCGCGGCTCTATCCACCCGTTCCGTTCCTCGCCGAGTCGGCGCAGCCGAGGTTGTCGGCCTGGCTGCGCTGACTGGAGCCAGCACCGGCGGTGTGGCGTCACCGGGATTGCCCGGGTCGTTCGGCAGAGCACCGCCATTTTCAGAAAGGAAGAGCAATGTTCGAAACGCAGGTAACCATGGTCGGAAACATCGTGAACGACCCGAAACGTCGGCAGGCGGGCGCACAGGAAGTGATGAAGTTTCGGGTAGCCAGCAATTCACGCCGCCGCGGCACCGACGGCACATGGGAGGCCGGCAATTCGCTGTTCGTCACCGTCAACTGCTGGGGCCGGCTGGTCTCCAATGTGGGCGCTTCGCTGGGCAAGGGCTCGCCGGTGATCGTGGTGGGGCACATCTACACCAGCGAATACGAGGACCGCGACGGCAATCGTCGCTCGGCGCTGGAGATGCGCGCCACTTCGGTTGGCCCCGATCTGTCCCGCTGCCACGCCCGGATCGAGAAGACGGTCTCGGTGGGAACGGATGCCGCGAGCACACCAGCGGTCGAGGGCGATGCGGCCGACGCCGAAGCCGGAGATGACGCCGCCCCGGTGACCGAGACGGGGTTACCGCTGTCGGCCTGAACGCCTCCGCTGCGGCGGTGCCCGTCCGGTGACGATGCGCGCCGCCGCAGCGGCGGGAGAAGGAGCCGGACCGTCTGCCTAGGATGGTCGGCGAGCAACGAAAGACCAGAGAGGTAACACTGCTGCATGGCTGAGTTCATCTACACGATGAAAAAGGTCCGCAAGGCGCACGGCGACAAAGTCATCCTCGACGACGTCACGTTGAGCTTCTATCCGGGCGCCAAGATCGGTGTCGTCGGCCCCAACGGGGCAGGTAAGTCGAGCGTCTTGCGGATCATGGCCGGGCTGGACAAACCGAACAACGGTGAAGCCTTCCTGGCCACCGATGCCACCGTGGGCATCTTGCAACAGGAGCCGGCGCTGAACGAGGAAAAGACCGTTCGAGGCAACGTCGAAGAGGGGCTCGGGGACATCAAAGTCAAGCTCGACCGCTTCAACGAGGTCGCCGAGCTGATGGCCACCGACTATTCCGACGAGCTGATGGAAGAGATGGGCCGGCTGCAAGAGGAGCTCGACCACGCCGACGCGTGGGACCTCGACTCGCAGCTGGAGCAGGCGATGGATGCTCTGCGCTGCCCGCCGCCGGACGAGCCGGTGACGCACCTGTCCGGCGGCGAGCGGCGCCGGGTGGCGTTGTGCAAGCTGCTGCTGGCCAAACCGGACCTGTTGCTTCTCGACGAGCCGACCAACCACCTGGACGCCGAGAGTGTGCAGTGGCTCGAACAGCACCTGGCCGCTTACTCGGGGGCAGTGCTGGCGGTCACCCACGACCGCTACTTCCTGGACAACGTCGCGCAATGGATCCTGGAACTCGACCGCGGCCGGGCCTACCCCTACGAGGGCAACTACTCCACCTACCTGGAGAAGAAGGCCGAGCGGCTGGCGGTGGCCGGCCGCAAGGACGCCAAACTGCAGAAGCGGTTGCAAGAGGAGCTGGCCTGGGTGCGGTCCGGCGCCAAGGCCCGCCAGGCCAAGGGCAAGGCCCGGCTGCAGCGCTATGAGGAGATGGCCGCCGAGGCGGAGAAGACCCGCAAGTTGGACTTCGACGAGATCCAGATCCCCACCGGCCCCCGGCTGGGCAACCTGGTGGTCGAGGTCGAGCACCTCGACAAGGGGTTCGAGGGACGCACGCTGATCAAGGACCTGTCGTTCACGCTGCCCCGCAACGGCATCGTCGGAGTCATCGGTCCCAACGGCGTCGGCAAGACCACGTTGTTCAAGACCATCGTGGGGCTTGAGCAGCCCGACAGCGGAACCGTCAAGGTCGGCGAGACCGTCAAGCTGAGCTACGTAGACCAGTCTCGGGCCGGTATCGACCCGAAGAAGACGGTGTGGGAAGTCGTCTCCGACGGGCTGGACCACATCCAGGTCGGCCAGAACGAGATTCCGTCGCGGGCCTATGTCTCGGCGTTCGGCTTCAAGGGTCCCGACCAGCAGAAGCCGGCCGGTGTCTTGTCCGGTGGTGAACGCAACAGGCTCAATCTGGCGCTCACTCTCAAGGAGGGCGGGAACTTGATCCTGCTGGACGAGCCAACCAATGACCTCGACGTCGAGACGCTGGGCTCGTTGGAGAATGCGCTGGAGAAGTTTCCCGGCTGCGCGGTGGTGATTTCTCACGACCGCTGGTTCCTCGACCGGACGTGCACCCACATCCTGGCGTGGGAGGGCGACGAGGACAACGAGGCCAAGTGGTTCTGGTTCGAAGGCAACTTCGGTGCATACGAGGAGAACAAGGTCGAACGGCTCGGTGTCGAAGCGGCGCGTCCGCACAGGGTGACTCACCGAAGGCTCACCCGCGACTAGTGTCACCGGTACCAGCGCTGGTATGCGTGCTGAGGCAGGAGCGGTCGGCATGACGGGTCAACGCGGATCCTCCCTCCAGGGTGCTGTGGACTGGACGAAGTTCGCTAAGCCCGAGGACGTTCCTGAGTGGATCTCGAAGGCATACGCAGACACCTACCAGGGCCCGCACGACGAGGCCGCAGCTGACCCAGGGCCGTTCGACGGCCCCACTGCCGCGGCGGCGGTGACGCCGGCGTTGCTTGCCGCGCACTACCGGCTTGGCAGGCACCGGCCGGCGGGGGAAAGCCGAGTCGCGATCTATCCGCTGGACGATCCAGCCGGGTTCGGCCCCGCCCTACAAGTGGTCACCGATAACGGCGCGATGTTGATGGATTCGGTCACGGTGCTGCTCCATCGGTTTGGTGTGGCATATGCGGCGATCTTGAACCCGGTGTTTCAGGTCCGCCGCAACGCAGACGGTGATCTGCTCGGTGTGGAGCCGACGACTTCGGACAGCGGCGCTATCGACGAGACCTGGATCCACGTACAGCTTTCGCCCTCGGTTGACCCCACGGCTCTGCAGGAAGCCGAACGCCTCTTGCCGGGCGTACTCGCCGATGTGCGCCGGGTGGCAGCGGACTCGGCAGCGATGCTGGCCATACTCAACGACCTGGCCAACGACGTCGAAACCAATGCGGGCGGGCGCTATCCAGGGCCCGACAGCGGTGATGTGGCCACGCTGTTGCGCTGGCTGGCTGACGGGCATTTCACGTTGCTGGGCTATCAACGCTGCCCGGTGCGCAACGGACGCGTGTCGGGCGATGAGGCGACCACCAGCCTCGGTGTGCTGCGTCGGCGCAAAAGTTCCCGCCCTCGCTTGACCGACGACACCGAACTGCTGGCGTTGGCGCAGACAGACGTTGCCAGCTACCTGCGCTTCGGCGCCTACCCGTATGTTCTTGCGGTCCGCGAAAACGTCGACGGCAGCGTCTTCGAGCACCGCCTCATCGGCCTGTTCACGGTCGCCGCCATGAACGCGGACGTCCTGGAGATTCCCATCATTTCACGCAGGGTCCGCGAGGCGCTCACGTTGGCCGACGTCGACACCGGCCATCCGGGACAACTGGTGCTCGACGTCATCCAGACCGTGCCGCGCTCGGAGCTTTTCGCGCTCAGCGCCGAGCAGCTGTTGGCGATGGCCAAAGCTGTGGTGGACCTGGGATCGGCACGCCGAGCACTGCTGTTCTTGCGCGCTGACCGACTCGAGTACTTCGTCTCGTGTTTGGTCTACCTGCCCCGCGACCGTTACACCACCGCCGTGCGTTTGCAGATCGAAGACATCCTGGTCCATGAGTTCGGCGGCACCAGCCTCGAGTTCACCGCTCGCGTGACTGAATCACCTTGGGCCCTCCTGCATTTCATGGTCCGGCTGGGTCCCGACGGCGCCACGCAAATCGATACCTCCGAAACCAACCGAGTCCGCATCCAGGCGTTGCTGACCGAAGCCGCGCGTACCTGGTCCGATCGGCTGATCAGCGAGGCGGCCGGCGCCGGAGGGCCGCTCGATGCCGAGCACTACGCGGCGACGTTCTCCGAGGCGTACAAACAGGCCTTCACCCCGCCCGATGCGATCAACGACATCGCGATCTTCCAAGAGCTGACTGACGGCTCGGTCAAACTGGTGCTCTCCGATCACGACTATGACGACACCGCCCGGCTGACTTGGTATTTGGGCGGGCGAACGGCCTCTTTGAGTCAGTTGCTGCCGATGCTGCAATCCATGGGTGTGGTGGTGCTCGAAGAGCGACCGTTCACCGTCACCCGGCCCGACGGACTACCGGTGTGGATCTACCAGTTCAAGGTCACCCCACTTCCAACGATCACGCTGGCGCCGACCGGTCCAAAGCGCGAGGCGACCGCGAAGCGTTTCGCCGATGCGGTCACCGCGATCTGGGAAGGCCGCGTCGAGATCGACCGGTTCAACGAGTTGGTGATGCGCGCCGACCTGACCTGGCAGCAGGTGGTGCTGCTGCGTAGCTACGCGAAATACCTAAGGCAGGCCAGCTTTCCGTACAGTCAGTCCCACATCGAATCAGTGGTTAACGAAAACCCAAATACCACGCGCGCGTTGGTCAGCCTGTTCGAGGCGTTGTTCGACCCGACCCCTTCCGGTTCATCGAAGAACCGCGACGCGCAAGCTGCCGCTGCAGTGGTCGCCGCTGACATCGACGCATTGGTGAGCCTGGACACCGACCGCGTCCTGCGGGCATTCGCCTCGCTGATCCAGGCCACCCTACGCACCAATTACTTTGTGACAAGCGAAGGTTCGGCGCGCAGCCAAAACGTGCTCTCGCTGAAGTTGAACGCCCAGCTTCGTTGACGAGCTGCCGCTGCCGCGGCCCAAGTTCGAGATCTTCGTGTACTCGCCCCGGGTCGAAGGTGTGCATCTGCGATTCGGCTATGTGGCGCGCGGCGGTTTGCGTTGGTCGGACCGTCGGGAAGATTTCCGCACCGAGATCCTCGGTCTGGTCAAGGCCCAGGAGGTCAAAAACGCCGTCATCGTGCCGGTCGGCGCCAAGGGCGGCTTCGTCGTCAAACAGCCGCCACTGCCCAGCGGCGACCCTGGTGCTGACCGCGAGGCCACCCGAGACGAAGGCATCGCCTGCTACAAGCTGTTCATCTCTGGATTGCTCGACGTCACAGACAACGTCGACCACACCACCGGCAAGGTCAGCACGCCCGCGGAGGTGGTGCGGCGCGACGACGACGACGCCTATCTGGTGGTGGCCGCGGACAAAGGCACCGCGACATTTTCCGACATCGCCAACGATGTCGCAAAGTCCTACGGGTTCTGGCTGGGCGACGCCTTCGCGTCCGGCGGATCGGTGGGCTATGACCACAAAGCGATGGGGATCACCGCCAAGGGCGCCTGGGAAGCGGTCAAACGGCATTTCCGGGAAATGGGGGTCGACACCCAGACCGAGGACTTCACCGTAATCGGCGTCGGCGACATGAGCGGGGACGTGTTCGGCAATGGCATGTTGCTGTCCAAGCACATTCGTCTGCTGGCCGCCTTCGACCACCGCCACATCTTCCTCGACCCCGATCCCGATCCGGCCGCCTCCTGGGAAGAACGACGGCGGATGTTCGAGCTGCCTCGCTCCAGCTGGGACGACTACGACAAGTCATTGATCAGTGCGGGCGGCGGGGTGTTCAGCCGCGAACACAAAACGATCCCGATCAGCGACCAGGTTCGCGCAGCCCTGGGAATCCAGGACGACGTCACCGAGATGGCGCCCCCCAATCTGACGCGCGCGATTTTGCGAGCGCCGGTGGATCTGCTGTTCAACGGCGGCATCGGAACCTACATCAAGGCCGAAGCTGAATCCGACGCCGACGTCGGTGACCGTGCCAACGACCCCGTGCGGGTCAACGCGAATCAGGTGCGCGCCAAGGTCATTGGCGAGGGCGGCAATCTCGGCGTCACGGCGCGTGGCCGGGTCGAGTTCGACCTGTGCGGCGGCCGGATCAACACTGATGCGATGGACAATTCGGCCGGCGTGGACTGCTCTGACCACGAGGTCAACATCAAGATCCTGGTCGACGCCCTGATCACCGCGGGCAAGATCGACCCCGGTGAGCGCACCGAACTACTCGAGTCGATGACCGACGAGGTCTCGGAATTGGTGCTCGCCGATAACGCCGACCAGAACGACCTGATCGGCACCAGCCGCGCCAATGCTCCCAGCCTGCTGCCGGTGCATGCCGAACAGATCAGATACCTGGTGACCGAGCGCGGGCTGAACCGCGAATTGGAGGCGCTGCCGTCGGACAAGGAGATCGTGCGCCGACTCGAGGCCGGCCTGGGACTCACATCACCGGAACTCGCGACGCTGATGGCGCACGTCAAACTGACGCTCAAAGACGAGCTGTTGAATACCGATCTGCCGGATCAAGACGTGTTCGCCAGCAGGTTGCCGCGATACTTCCCGTCGGCGCTGCGCGACCGGTTCGGTCCGGCGATCCGCTCCCACCAGCTGCGGCGGGAGATCGTGACCACAATGCTGGTCAACGATCTGGTGGACACCGCCGGCATCAGCTATGACTATCGGATCGCCCAGGACGTCGGTGTCAGCCCGGTGGATGCGGTACGCACTTATGCGGCGACAGACGCCATCTTCGGGATTGAGCAACTGTGGCACAGTATCCGCGCGGCCGACGTGCCGACCACGGTGTCTGACCGGATGACATTGGATACCCGCCGGCTGATCGACCGCGCCGGACGCTGGTTGCTCAACTACCGTCCACAACCGTTGGCGGTCGGGGCCGAAATCAACCGATTCGCCAAGAAGGTGGGAACTCTGACGCCGCGGATGTCGGAGTGGCTACGCGGTGACGACAAGGTGATCGCGGAAGAGGAAGCCGGGGAGTTCGTCGCGCAGGGCGCATCCGAAGATCTGGCCTACATGGTGGCCACCGGTTTGTACCGGTACAGCTTGCTGGACATCATCGATATCGCCGACATCGACGACCGCGACCCCGCCGAGGTCGCCGACTCCTATTTCGCGCTGATGGACCGCCTGGGCACCGACGGTCTGCTGACCGCGGTGTCCGCCCTGCCACGCTACGACCGCTGGCATTCATTGGCGCGCTTGGCGATTCGTGACGATATCTACGCGTCACTAAGGTCGTTGTGTTTCGATGTACTCGCCGTCGGCGAACCCGACGAAAGTGGCGAAGAGAAGATCGCCGAATGGGAACACCTCAGTGCCTCACGGGTGGACCGCGCGCGGCGGACGCTGACCGAGATCTACGAGAGCGGCCAAACGGATCTGGCCACCCTGTCGGTGGCAGCACGGCAGATTCGCCTCATGACGAGTACCAGCGGGCGGGGATCCTCGGGGTGAGCATGGGATTCGTCGCGCCTGTCCCGGTCCGTTGGTCGGACATCGACATGTACCACCACGTCAACCACGCGACCATGGTCACGATTCTCGAAGAGGCTCGCGTGCCGTTCCTTTCGCACGCGTTCGGTGCCGATATCACCAGCATCGGTCTGCTGATCGCCGATGTGCGCGTAACCTACAAAGGTCAGCTGCGGCTGGCTGATTCGCCGCTGCAGGTCACCATGTGGGTGAAACGCTTGCGAGCGGTCGATTTCACGCTCGGCTACGAAGTGCGTTCGGTCAACGCCGACCCGGAGTCGAAGCCCGCCGTGATCGCCGAGTCGCAACTGGCCGCAGTCCACATCGACGAGCAGCGGCTGGTGCGCTTGTCGCCACACCATCGGGAATACCTGCAGCGGTGGCTCCGGTAGCCGAGCGGGGACTGTGGCTGGGTCCAGGATCCACGGCCGCCCACCGCGCGGACTTGTCCGCGTTCGTCGAGCGGGCGGGGCGACTCGACCCCGCCGCGGTCATCAGGCTGCGTACTCGTTCGGTCGGGTTATTCACGGCTTGGGCGGTCACCGGCTTCGACGTGTTAGCCAGCCGGGTGGTGGCCGGCAGCCTGCGGCCCGACGACTTATCCGTCGGCGCAGACGAATTGGTACGTGGACTGGCCGCGGTAGACAGCTCCGGCTACGTCAATCCTGGCTTCCCGATGGATTCCGCGTGGCGAGGTGCGTTGCCGCCGGACTCAGGTTTCACCCACCTTGACGACGTACCGGCACGCCTAATGCTGGATTTGGCGCAGCGCGGCGCCCAGCTGGCCAAAGAGCACGGCGGTGCGCAGGGTCCACCGGTGTCGCTGCTCGACCAGGAGGTGATCCGGGTCAGCTCGGGCGATGTCAGCGTTGGCGTCCCCATGCGGTGCGTGTTCGCTTTGACCGCAATGGGTTTCCTGCCGCAGTCATCCGACGCTGTCGACGCCGACGAGATCGTCCGGGTCCGTACGCTGCCGGCCTGGTTGCGCATCGACGCGCGGTTCGGTTCGGTGTACCGACGTCGCGGTGACCCGGCGCTGGTGCTGCGCTAACCCCTTCGCTTGTTCGGCGGGTAGGAGTTTTCGCTATGTGGAGTACCGCAACCACAAGGGCAGAACCAAATGAAGGTGATCCATAAATTTTTTCAAGCCCACTCGGTATTCCACGTTGCCGTAACGGTCTGTCGCACGCGTGGGAAACGCAATGCCGAGACCGAACAGTCCGGGAGCCAGGATGCCGTTGTTGGGGTTGTATTCTAGCTGGCCCAACTGTTTCGTCTCAGGCAGCGTTCTGCGCTCAAAGCCGACCGTGTAAACAGCGCGGTCGCATGCGGCAAGCTTTTCTTCGAAATCCGGGCTAGCGACCCAGCACCTCTCCAGGCGGTCGGGATGCACGCCGTCGATATTTTCTCGAGCCCAGACAGCTGCTTGTCCTTTGAGGCCAGAATCGTCGAACAGGATCCAGTCATCAAGGTAGACCGCGTATCTGAGCGGACTGCGGTAGAAGTTGATCACTTTCTCGACGGGGTGACGCAACAGATGCGGCAACGCGATCATCGAGGAGTGCGAAGAACCAAACACGGCAATCGTGGCATTTTCCAAGGGTTCTTGGGCGAGCTTCTCGGGATCGAGGGCGACTTCCAACGGAATCTCCTTCAGCTGGGGATAGTCGAGCTTCTTGGGAACCGCTCCAACGGCCAGGATTACGTTTTTGGAAGTAAGTTCCTGCTGCCCTGTTTCAACCCTCCACTGCCTTTTTTCCAAGAAGAGAGCGGTCGCCGTCGTTTCAAATGCGTTGACCCGCTCACGTAGGTGTTCGGTGATCCACACCAAAGGATCAGCGACCAAGGCGAGGGCGCACGTCTCTTCCGGGTCCACTTCCCGTAGCGGCATCGGAGGCGCCGCTGAGAACCGAAATGCGGGAGAGCCATTCAAATAACTCAGGAAGAAGCCAGCCTGCGTGTTACTCGAAACCGACCGCCACTTCGCGCCGAGGTCGCCTGCCGCGAAGGCAGGATCGATCCAGGCGATCTCCTCGGGCGCTACGCCCTGATCGAGGAGTTTTCCTATTGCGGCAATCCCCGCTGGTCCGGCTCCGATGACTGTCCACGCGTAGGCCATGGGTTATGTATAGAGACGCGGGCTGCGTCGCGCCACCGGTGGGGGTTGGGCGACTACACCAGCCACGCGGCGGCGTTCGGCGGCAACTTCCGGTCAATCAGCGGCGCGCTGGTCAGAATCAGGTCTCCGTCCGGCAGCGACAGCGGCCGCTTGCCAGTGTTCAGTGCGCAACGCAGCCCACCGTCACCGCGGGCGAACACCAGCGCACCGCGCGTTGCAGCCAGCCACTCGACCCGATTTCCCGTGAACTCCGCACGAGTACGACGTATTTCGAGTGCACGCTGAAAGAACGCCAATGTCGATTCGGTTTCGTTGAGCTGCTTTTCGACGGTCAGACTCGCCCACTCCGGCGGCATCGGCAGCCAGGTGTCGGGCGATGTGGAGAACCCGAACGGGGAAGTGTCGCCGTGCCACGGAATCGGAATGCGGCACCCATCGCGGCCGCGTACGGTGTGCCCCGAGCGTTCCCACGTCGGATCCCGCAGCGATTCGTCGGGCAACTCGACGTTGGGCAGCCCCAACTCCTGCCCGTTGTAGAGGAACACCGCGCCCGGTAGGGCGAGCGTCACCATCGCCATCGCCCGAGCCCGATCGAGTCCGGCGGCGCCCCCGCCGTAACGGCTGGGTCCTCGTTCGACATCGTGATTTTCCAACGTCCATGTGGGAGTGGCGTTTTCAATCGCTGCCGCGGCGAGGGTGTTCTCGATCGCATCGTGGATCTCGGCGATGTCGAAATCCGCTCGCACCATACGGAAGTTGAAACCCAGGTGCAGCTCGTCAGCCCGCAAGTACTCGGCCCAGCTGGCGTTGTCGAAAACCCAGACCTCTCCGATGGTCACCGCCTCGGGATAGTCGTCCATGACCGTGCGGATGTTGCGGTGAATCGCATGCACGTTGGGATGATTGAAGCGTGGATCACCGTCGCTGAGCAGCCGCGGCCGCATTTCGACATCGGTGTCCGGGAGGCCCGGCGGTTTGGCCATCCCGTGCGCGACGTCGATGCGGAAGCCGTCGACGCCGCGCTCCAGCCAGAACCGCAGCGTCTTCTCCAAATCGTCGAATACCTCCGGGTTGTCCCAGTTCAGGTCCGGCTGCTCGACGTCGAAGAGGTGCAGATACCACTGGCCCGGATTACCGTCCGGCTCGATGACCCGGGTCCAGGACGATCCGCCGAACACGGACTGCCAGTTGTTCGGCGGCTCCAGCCCGCCGGGTCCCCGACCGTCGCGGAAGATGTAGCGGTCCCGCGCGTCGCTGCCGCGTCCGGAGGCCAGCGCGTCGTGAAACCAGGGATGCTGCGAGCTGGTGTGGTTAGGCACCAAATCCATAGTGATCTTGATTCCGCGCTCGTGCGCTGCTGCGATCAGGCTCTCAAAAGCCGCCAGGCCACCGAACAACGGGTCGATGTCGCGCGGATCCGCCACGTCATAGCCGTGGTCGGCCATCGGCGACACCATGATCGGGCTGAGCCACAGCGCGTCGACGCCCAGTCGGTCCAGATAGTCCAGCCGGGACGCCACCCCGTCGAGGTCACCGACGCCGTCGCCGTCGCTGTCGGTGAAGGAGCGCGGATACACCTGATAGAACACCGCGTGCGCCCACCACGGCTCACGTTGCTGGGGGCTCATCAGAACGCGGAATTCACCAGGGAGTGCGCCGCCATCTCCAGGTACTCGAGCAGCTCCCTGCGATGCGCGTCGTCGAGAGTGTCAGAGTCGATGGACGCGACCGCGGTGCGCATGCACCGCAGCCAGGCGTCGCGCTCGAAAGGGCCGATCTGAAACGGGACGTGCCGCATCCGCAACCGGGGATGGCCGCGGCGCTCGGAGTAGGTCCGCGGGCCGCCCCAGTACTGCTCGAGGAACATCCGTAGCCGTTCCTCGGCGCCGGCCAGGTCGTCCTCCGGGTACACCCGGCGCAGGATTTCGTCCTCGGCGACCAGCTGGTAAAAGCGCGACACGATCGCGTGGAAGGTATCTGCGCCACCGACAGCGTCGTAAAAGGATTGTTGTACTTGTTCCATCTCCTCCATTGTGGGGCATCGTGACCGGCCGCCGGGCGCATGTCACCCGTCGTCGCAGAAGTCGGCACCCGGTATTTACCGGATTGACCAGCCAACACCGGCCAATTTGGCGTGCGATCGCTGGCGAATCGTGGTGGACTGTTCGGCGGAGGATGTATGGCGCAGCGCAACAGACGCCGCGGCCACCGCAGTTCCGGTGCCGCGGCAGGCCGAACCGAGCCCGCGACCGGCCCATGTCTGCACAGCGTTCCCACCGTCGACATCCACTCGCCCGTTTCGCATGACACCGGATCGATCTGGAATCGCCGGCGTGTGCTGCTGCTCAACTCCACCTACGAGCCGTTGACCGCATTGCCCGTCCGTCGCGCGATCATCATGCTGATTTGCGGCAAAGCTGACATGGTGCACGAGGATCCATCCGGACCCGTCATTCATTCGGCGACCAGATCCATCGCGTTGCCGTCGGTGATCCGGCTGCGGTCTTACGTTCGGGTGCCCTATCGGGCCCGCGTCCCGATGACCCGGGCGGCGCTGATGCACCGCGACCGCTTCTGTTGCGGGTACTGCGGAGCCAAGGCCGACACCGTCGACCATGTGGTGCCCCGCAGCCGCGGCGGCGATCATTCCTGGGAGAACTGTGTGGCGTGCTGCTCGACCTGCAACCACCGAAAAGGTGACAAGTTGCTCACCGAGCTCGGCTGGTCGCTGCGGTTGGCGCCGACCTCGCCCAAAGGCCAGCATTGGCGGCTGCTGTCGACGGTTAAAGAACTCGATCCGTCCTGGGCGCGATACCTCGGCGAAGGCGCGGCCTAGCCCGACGTACCGATCGTCGGTGGGATACGGTTTTCGTCGTGAGCATGATGGAAATCCACCTTTACTTCGTGGGCATCCCGTTGCTGCTGGTGATTGTGCTGGTGGCGCTGATCTGGTCGCGCAAGGGGCCGCATCCGGCGACCTACAAGCTGTCGGAGCCGTGGACGCATCCCCCGATCCTGTGGGGCGCCACCGACGAGGTTCTTGGTAACGGTCACGGGGCGCGTTCTGGCCACGACGCATCGGAGTTCAGCGCGGGAGGTGGCGCCAGTGGCAAGTGGTGAGGTCGCAACCGTCAGGCCCGCCGAGCTACCCAACGGTTCGGTGATCACCACCAGCGGGCGGATCTCCGGGGTCACACAACCCGGAGACCTGTCGGTGCACTACCCGTTTCCCATCAACGACCTGGTCACCCTTGACGACGCGCTGACCTGCGGGTCGCGGGCCGCAGGCGCACGGTTCGCTGTCTACATCGGCGACCTCGGCAGCGACACCGCGGCGCGAGCCCGCGAGATCCTGGGCAAGGTGCCGACGCCGGACAACGCGGTGCTCATCGCCGTGTCACCCGACCAGCACGCGATCGAGGTCGCCTACGGCTCGCAGCTCCGCGGCCGGGGCATCGAGTCGTCCGCGCCCCTTGGCGTCGCCGCCGCTGCGTCGGCGTTTGCCGACGGCGAGCTGATCGACGGCCTGGTCAGCGCGATCCGGGTGACCAGCGCCGGCATCTCGCCGAGTTAGCGCCGTTACGCCTCGTCAGGCCGCCGGGCCACCGTCGAATCGACGCGCCCGCAGCGACCGCTCGATACCGGCCCGGCCCTCGAGTACCAGCCGGCGCAGCGCCGGCGGCAGCTCGGGGTCGGCGAGGAACCGGTCGGCTGCGGCGATGCCGTCGTCGCTGATGTCCCATGACGGATACAGACCGATCACCACCGTCTGTGCGACCTCACTCGATCGGCGTTGCCAAACGCCGAGTATCGCCGCGAAGTAGCGCTCGGTGAACGGCTTCAGCAGCTCGGCCTGGCCGGGTTCGACGAAGCCGCCGATGATCGAACGGGCGGTGATGTTGGCCAGCGTGTCGTCTTCGGTGACCTGGCTCCACGCCTCCTCCTTGACGGCCAACTGCGGCCGCGCCGCCGAGGCTTGGGCCCCGTGCCGCTTGCCGGCAGCTGTCGGGTCGCGTTGCACCTCGGCATCAATGAAGGGTGTTTCCGGGCCGTCGGCGTCGATATCGCCGGCGGCGGCCAGTGCAGTGACGATGCGCCAACGCAGGTCCGTGTCGATCGACAGACCGGCCAGTCCCAAGTCGGCGGGGTCGTGGTCGAGCAGGTCGGCCAGCACCACGACATGTCGGGTGGACAGCACCGATGAACACAGCGCGTTGACAAAGGCCAGCTGATGGTCTGAGCCCGGCTGTGCGCCGCGGGCCATATCCAGCAGCCGGTCGGCGAACGCCGGCCAACCCTCTGAACCGGCCCAGTCGGGGGCGGCGTAAGAACCCAGCGCGGTCTGCGCCTGCAACAGCAGCCGCTGCGCCACCCCTACTTCGGTCTCGGCCTGAACGCCACTGGAGACCAGTGCCACGAAGTCGCGGGCCCGCAGCTCGGCGTCGCGGGTCATCTCCCAGGCCGCCGACCACACCAGCGTGCGCGGCAGCGGCTCGGCGATGTCGGCGATGCGTTCCAACGCGGTCTGCAGTGATTCAGGGTCCAGCCGAAGCGAGCAGTAGGTCAGGTCGTCGTCGTTTACCAGGATCAACCGACCGCGCGAAACACCGGTCAACGCAGGCACTTCCGTGCTTTCGCCGCTGATGTCGAGCTCCTCGCGATGGATCCTGACCAGCTTGCCGCTGCCATCGTCGTCGTAGATGCCCACCGCGAGCCGGTGCACCCGGGTCTCGCCTGCGCCGGGCGCCGCACCGCTCTGCGTGACGGCGAACCGGGTGAACAGGCTGTCGGCGTCGACGTCGAAATCCGCGCGCAGCGTGTTCAGACCGGTCGTCTTCAGCCACTGCCGGCTCCAGTCGGACAAGTCACGGCCGGAAGCCTTTTCGAGCGCGGTCAGCAGATCGTCGAACGTGGCGTTGTCGAATGCGTGAGCGCGGAAGTAGTCGCGCAGGCCGGCCAGGAAGTGTTCCAGGCCGACGTAGGCCACCAGTTGTTTGAGCACGCTGGCGCCCTTGGCATAGGTGATGCCGTCGAAGTTGACCTCGACTGCGGCCAGGTCGGGAATGTCGGCGGCCACCGGATGCGTCGACGGCAGTTGGTCCTGGCGGTAGGCCCACGACTTTTCGGCGTTGGCGAACGTCGTCCACGCTTGGGTGAATTCGGTTGCCTCGCTTTGGCATAACACCGAGGCGAAGGTGGCGAACGACTCGTTGAGCCACAGGTCGTCCCACCATCGCATGGTGACCAGGTCGCCGAACCACATATGGGCCATCTCATGGAGCACCGTCTCGGCGCGACGCTCGTAGGACGCACGGGTGACCTTGCTGCGGAACACGTAGTCCTCCAGGAACGTCACCGCTCCGGCGTTCTCCATCGCGCCCGCGTTGAACTCCGGGACGAACAATTGGTCGTATTTGCCGAACGCGTACGGCACGCCAAAGTTCTTGTGATAGAAGCCGAATCCCTGCTTGGTCTGAGTGAACAGCCGCTCGGCATCCATGAACTCCGCGAGCGTGGCTCGGCAGAAGATGCTCAGCGGAATCTCGCCGTGCTCGTCGTTGTAGGTGTCGTTCCAGCGTGCATACGGGCCCGCGATCAGCGCCACCAGGTAGGTGCTCATCCGTGGCGTGGTGGCAAACGTGTGCACGCCGTCCTCGACGCTTACGGTGGCCCCGTTGGACACGACCTGCCACTGCTGCGGGGCGGTCACTGACAGGTCGAACGCCGCTTTGAGGTCGGGCTGGTCGAAGCAGGCGAACATCCGCTTGGCGTCGGCAGTTTCGAACTGCGAATACAAATACACCTCGCCGTCGACTGGGTCGACGAACCGGTGCAGGCCCTCGCCGGTGTTGGAGTAGAGGCAGTCAGCGTTGACCACCAGAACGTTGTGGTTGGCCAGACCGGATAGCGCGATCCCGATCGACTCGTCGTAGCTAGACACGTCGACTTCGCGTCCGTTGAGGGTGGCGCGGTGAATCTTGTCGGCGGCGATGTCGATGACGGTATCGGCGCCGGGGAGGGCATCAAACGTCACGGTGGTGATCGAGCGGAAGGTGCGTTCGCCCGGTCCGCCGTTGACGTTGGTGAGATGCAGATCGATTCGGTAACTGTCGACGGTGATCAGCGCAGCGCGTTCGACGGCTTGGTCACGGGTGAGGTTCGGAAGTGCCACGTGTCCAACTTAAGCGGGTGACGTTGCCGGCCGCTTGGCGGCCGGGTAATCGGTTGCAGCGACGGGAACAGGACCGCCGCGGCTAGGGTTGTGATGGACGGCTAGTCCCACGGTCGAAGAGAGGACCCTCCATGCCTGAGAAGTCAGTTGCCGATTTTTGGTTTGATCCGCTGTGCCCGTGGGCCTGGATCACCTCGCGCTGGATCTTGGAGGTGGAGAAGGTCCGTGACATCGAGGTCAATTTCCGGGTGATGAGCCTGGCGGTGCTCAACGAGAACCGCGAGGGCCTGCCTGACGAATACCGCGAACGGTTGGCGAAGGCCTTCGGTCCGGTTCGCGTGGCGATTGCCGCCGAGCAGGCCCACGGCGCCGAGGTGCTCGCGCCGCTGTACACCGCGATGGGCACCCGCATTCACAACGAAGACAACAAAGACCTCGATGACGTCATCAAGCAGTCGCTGGCAGAGGTGGGTCTGCCGTCCGAGCTGGCCGACGCCGCTAACAGCGACGCTTACGACGACGCGCTGCGCAAGAGCCATCACGCTGGGATGGACGCCGTCGGCGAAGATGTCGGCACGCCAACCATCCACGTCAACGGGGTGGCGTTCTTCGGCCCGGTGCTGTCGAAGATTCCGCGTGGCGAGGAGGCCGGCAAGCTGTGGGACGCCTCGGTGACCTTCGCGGCCTACCCGCACTTCTGGGAGCTCAAGCGGACCCGTACTGAGAAGCCCGAATTCGACTAGCCCTACATTGCGCCGTTGAGCGCCGGCAGGTAAGGATTGCGGGCATGCGCGTCTACCTCGGCTCTGACCATGCCGGATTCGAGCTCAAGCTGCAGATCATCGATCACCTCAAGAAAACCGGGCACGAGCCAATCGACTGCGGGGCCTTTAGCTACGACCCCGAGGACGATTACCCGGCGTTTTGCATCGACGCGGCCACGCGTACGGTGGCCGACCCGGACAGCCTGGGCATCGTGCTCGGCGGGTCGGGCAACGGTGAGCAGATCGCGGCAAACAAGGTACCGGGGGCCCGTTGTGCGCTGGCGTGGAGCGTCGAGACGGCGACGTTGGCCCGGCAGCACAACAACGCCCAGCTGATCGGAATCGGCGGTCGCATGCACACCGTCGAGGAGGCGCTGTCCTTCGTCGATGCCTTCCTGACCACACCGTGGTCGAAAGCTGAACGCCACCAACGGCGTATCGACATACTCGCCGAATACGAACGCACTCACCAGGCCCCGCCGGTACCCGGCGCGGTGGGTTAAGACCAGGCGTGCCCGAAGGGCATACCCTGCATCGACTGGCTCGGCTGCACCAGCGCCGATATGCCGGTGCGCCAGTGGCGGTCTCGAGTCCGCAGGGTCGGTTCGCAGCGGCGGCGTCCGCTGTCGACGGTCGGGTATTGCAACGTGCCAGCGCATGGGGCAAGCATCTGTTCCACCACTATGCCGGCGGCTCGATTGTGCATGTGCACCTCGGCCTGTACGGGACGTTCACCGAATGGACACGGCCGCCTGATGTTGCGATGCCGGCTCCGGTCGGGCAGGTGCGGATGCGGATGGTCGGCGCCGAGTTCGGCACCGATTTGCGCGGCCCGACGGTCTGCGAACTGATCGATGAGGCGCAGGTTGCTGATGTGGTGTCCCGGCTCGGACCTGATCCGCTTCGTCGCGACGCCGACCCGACGTGGCCGTGGGCACGGATTACCAAGTCGCGCAGGCCAATCGGCGCCTTGTTGATGGACCAGACGGTTATCGCCGGCGTGGGCAACGTGTATCGCAATGAGCTGCTTTTCCGTCATGGCATCGACCCGTATCGGGCCGGCCGGGCGATCGGCGCGGCGGAGTTTGATGCGGCATGGACCGATCTGGTTGACCTGATGAAGATCGGTTTGCGCCGCGGCAAGATCATCGCGATACGGGCCGAGCATGACCATGGCGCGCCGTCTTACGGCCCGGGCCGGCCGCGCACTTATGTGTACCGGCGTGCCGGGGAGCCGTGCCGGGTGTGCGGGACCACGATCCGCACTGCCGAGTTGGAAGGCCGAAACGTCTTCTGGTGCCCGACCTGCCAGACGTAAACGACGTGCCGCAGCATAGCGGGATGAACAACAGCGGCGGTGCCTGCGATTGCTCATCTGAGCGCAAGGGTCTGCTGGGCGAGCGCATAGGTTGTGCCGGTATCCATAGCGCCATGAACAAGTTCGCCAGCTGTATTGCCGCGACAGCGATGATGGCCGCCGGTTTGGGGTGGGTCGGTCTGGCCGCCGCGACCGAGGCTGATGCGCAACCCGGGCCCAACATCAATTGGTGCCCGGGCGATTTCTGGAACCCGACATGGGGGGTCAACTGGGACTGGAACGGGTGCCACACCACCTGGCAAGCACCCCCTAACATCAACAACGGACCTACCATCGTCCAACCTCCACCGAGAGTTAGCGGACCTGCACCAGCTGGACCCGGACCGGGGAGCCCTGGTGCACCTGGACCGGGAAGCCCTGGTGGACCTGGACCGGGGAGCCCTGGAGGGCCGGGCGGACCCGGAGGCCCAGGGGAACCAGGAGGACCGGGCGGACCCGGCGGGCATGAACCCGGCGGGCCCGGAGGGCATGAACCCGGCGGCCCCGGAGGGCATGAACCCGGCGGGCCCGGAGGGCATGAACCCGGCGGGCCTGGGAGCCCTGAACCAGGCGGACCGCCGCCGGGCGGACCCGCGCCTGAGGGCCAAGGGCCTGGAGAACCCGGAGGCCCGGGATCTGGGCCAGGGCCGGGCGCGTCCGGGCCAGAACCTGGCACACCCGGGCCGGGGGGCTCTGAGCCGGGCGCACCTGCGCCGGAACCTGCTGGACCCGGACCAGGTGCGAACGCGCCTGCACCAGACGCGGGCGCACCTGCACCGGATGCGGGCCCATCTGCGGGAGCCGACCCATCCGGCGGGGGCGACTCATCCGGCGGGAGCGACTCATAGGGAGGAGCCGACGCAGGGAGCTGTTGGTGTCGGCGCGAAACCGGCCTACTGCGAATTCGGTTCGTACTACAGCGGTTTCGAGCACACAGCCTGCGACCGTGGTGGTCTAGCGCCCAAAAAGTGATGTGCGGGTGACTAATTCACCCGTGATGATGCTACTGCGACCCTGTGTCATGATGCTAGGCGCAGCTCGCGCTGGGTTTTGTCATTTCTCATAGCTTGTATCGCTAGGAACAGCATGAACAACGTCGCGCGCTTTGGCGCAGCAATCGCCGTAATGGCGGCCGGTCTGGGACTCGCCGGGTTGGCTGTTGCAACTGAGGCTCGAGCTCAGCCAGGCCCGTTCTCGCAGTGGTGCCCAGGTGACTTTTGGGACCCGGGTTGGGGTCCCAACTGGGACTGGGGAGGCTGCCACGATAGCTGGCGAGGACCTGGACCCAACCCTCATCCCGATCCGCACTGGGGACCGGGATGGGGTCCGGGGGGACCGCCTCCGGGTGGGCCTGGCCACTAAAGTCACAGTCAATGCAGGTGATGGGCGTGGGGAAGCCACGACCTTCACCTTTTACCGAGCCCAATCGAGAATGCTTGGAATCGCGGAAGTTTCAGAGCAAACCGTCATGGGTAGCTCGCCCGGTGAAGAGCATCGCACGCATCGCCACTACAACAGCCGCCGTCGCCGCCGGTGTGGGTTTGGCCGGTCTGAGCGCCGCAACAGACGCCCAAGCCCAGCCGGGCCCATTCCCGCAATGGTGCCCGGGTGAGTTCTGGGATCCCGGTTGGGGCAATAACTGGGACTGGGGGCGCTGCCACGACGACTGGCAGGGACCAGGCGGACCAGGTGGACCGGGATGGGGACCTCAGGGGCCGGGCGCCCCGGATGGGGTCGCGGCGGACCGGGCGGACCGGGTTGGGGACCTCAGGGACCTGGCGGACCAGGATGGGGATCTCCGCCACCACCGGGACCAGGCTGGTGAGAACCTTCTGACGTTCGCTTAGCGAATCGTCTTGCAGTAACCGCACTTGCCAATGCCGGTTCTCCGGCCAGGCAAGTGCGGTTTGTGCGTTAAGCGGGGTGGCGGAGCCGTCGGCTCAGCCCTTCTTGACCCCGAGTGCCGCATAGATCTCATCACTGAGCGCAACGCTGCGCGGGTCGGCGTTTGCCTTGGTCGCGTCGTAGCGGTTCATCACGTATGCGTAACCGATCCGGTGCTCGAGGTCGACGAAACCGAACGAGCCGCCCAGGCCGCCGTGGCCGAAGATCCGCGGGTTGGGGCCGTTGACGCAGCGCTGGTTGAGCATGTAGCCCAGACCCCACCCGTGGTCGGCGACGCGCGGACCGAGGACCAGATCGGTGTCAAAGCCGCCCTGCGACACCCGGATCAGATCCATATGTCGGCGGCTGAGCAGCTGCTCCTGCGCCAACGCGTTGTAGAAGGTCGCCAGTCCGAGCGCAGAGACCTGCCCGTTAGTGCCCGGAAACTCGACCTCGCGCCACAACTCAAGATCGTTGGAGCCGACTTCGTCATCCGGTGCGAACCCCATCGACACGGCCAGGCCGGCCTTAGGGTGTTCAGCCAGCGCGGCGGGATAACCGGGGGCGTTGACGTCGGCCAGCATCTGACGGATGTGCGGCTTTTCCACCAGATCGGCGCAGCGGCGTTGTTCGGCGCGCGACAAGCCGATGTGGACCTTGGCGCCCAGTGGCTCGGCGATCTCGGTGCGCAGGTAGTGACCGACCGTGTGACCGGTGACGCGACGGAACACCTCGCCGAGGATGAAACCGAAAGTGGTCATGTGGTAGCCCTGCGCGGTGCCCGGCTCCCACCACGGCTCGGCGGCGGCCAGCCGTTCACAGACCAAATCCCAGTCAGTGACCTGCTGCCAGGGCAGTCGCTTGCGAGGCCCGATCACCCCCGACCGGTGGCTCATCACCATGGCGATGGTGATGGCCTCCTTGCCGGCCTGCCCGAACTCGGGCCAGTAGCGGGCTACCGGCGCATCCAGATCCAACTCACCGTGCTCGACGAGTTGATGTACACATGTGCTGGTCAGGCCTTTGGTGCCAGACAGCACGGTGGCCAGCGTGTCCACTCGCCACGGCCTGGTACCCGCGGCGTCGGCCGTGCCAGCCCACAGGTTGACGACCAGCTCGCCATCCACCCAGGCGGCGACTGCTGCACCAACCTCGTTGCGCAGCACAAAGTTCTGCTCGAACGCGGCGCGTACGCGCTCGAAGCGCGATGCGTATGAGCCTTGGACATCGACGGCGGCTATGGCGCCTGTGTGCTGAATTTGTCGGCCTCCTCAGCCTCGCCGGGCTCGGCCCAATCGGCCGGCGGCTGCACTTGTTGGCCTCCGGGGCTTCGGTGGCCTGATCAGCCTCCTTAGCGTAGTCCGCCGTTGTGCCAAGTGCGCGGCTCGAGCGGGCGACGGGAATCGAACCCGCGTAGCTAGTTTGGAAGACTAGGGCTCTACCATTGAGCTACGCCCGCGTGCATTAGTCGAGCGCGACTGTACGTCGCAGCAGACATCAAATCCAAATGATGCCGTCCCGTTACTTCGTTGCGAGGCCGCTACGGGCAGCGCGGGGCTTGGCCGTAGGATCGTCGAGGTCACCGCGGGGTGTAGCGCAGCTTGGTAGCGCATCCGCTTTGGGAGCGGAAGGCCGCAGGTTCAAATCCTGTCACCCCGACCGGCACGCCACAGCCAACGGGCGCGGCCATTTGAAGACCAGCAGAAGACCGCGAGCACAACCGAGGAGCAAACCCGTGAAGAGCACCGTCGAGCAGTTGAGCCCCACCCGGGTTCGCATCAACGTTGAGGTGCCTTTCACGGAGCTCCAGCCCGACTTCGACAGGGCCTACAAAGAGCTGGCCAAGCAGGTGCGGCTGCCGGGTTTCCGACCCGGTAAGGCACCGGCCAAGCTCCTGGAGGCTCGCTTCGGCCGCGAGGCGATGCTCGACCAGGTCATCAACGAGGCGCTGCCCAGCCGCTACGGCCAAGCCGTGACCGAATCCGACGTGCGGCCGCTAGGCCAGCCCGACATCGAGGTCACCAAAAAGGAGTACGGCCAGGAACTCGTTTTCACCGCCGAAGTCGACGTACGACCTGAGATCACACTGCCCGACCTGAGTGCGCTGAAGATCACCGTGGATCCGATCCAAGTCAGCGACGAGGACGTCGACGCCGAACTGCAGTCCTTGCGTGCCCGGTTCGGCACCCTGACCGGAGTCGAACGGCCTGCCGCGACCGGCGACTTCGTCTCGATCGACCTGTCGGCCAACATCGACGGCGAAGATGTGCCCGAGGCGGCGACGAAGGGACTGTCACACGAGGTCGGCTCCGGCCAGCTCATCGACGGTCTCGACGATGCGATCGTCGGCCTGTCAGCCGGGGAAAGCCGGACCTTCACCACCAAGATGGCAGCCGGTCCGCACGCTGGGAAAGAGGCCGAGGTCACCGTGACTGTCGGCACGGTCAAGGAACGCGAGCTGCCCGAGCCCGATGACGAATTTGCCCAACTGGCAAGCGAATTCGACACCATCGACGAGTTACGCGACAATCTGGCCGATCAGGTGCGCCAGGTCAAGCGCGTCCAGCAGGCGGAGGAGATCCGCACCGCCACGCTGGATGCCCTGCTCGAACAGGTCGACATGCCGCTGCCGGAAGCGATCGTCCAGGCTCAGGTGGACAACACCCTGCACAACGCGCTGCACAGTCTCGACCACGACCAGGCCAAGTTCGCCGAAGCTCTCGCCAAGCAGGGCAAGTCGCGGGAAGAGTTCGACGGCGAAACCCGCACGAACGCCGAGAAGGCCATCAAGACGCAGCTGCTGCTGGACACGCTGGGCGACGACCTCGACATCCAGGTCGCCCAGGAAGACGTCACCGAACGGCTGGTGCTGACCTCGCGGCAGTACGGCATCGAGCCCCAGCAATTGTTCACCTACTTACAGGAGAACAACCAGCTGCCGGCGATGTTCGCCGACGTGCGCCGCGGGCTGACCATCGCCGCGGCGGTCGAGGCGGCCACGGTCACCGACACCAACGGAGACGTCGTCGACACCGCCGAATTCTTCGGCAAGCGCCCCCAGTCGGAGACCGGGGAGGATGAGATTGACGCCGACGACCTGGAAGCCGCGGCCTCGTCCGAGGAGCCATCGGGCGACACGAAGTGACGCTGTAAGCGAACGTGGGGGCTTCGGGGAGTGCGCGGCGGCCCCGGTTGGTTAGTGTCGGTGAATACGGAACTCGAGAAAGCAGGTAACCCACTGTGAGCCGTGCGACTGAAATGCGGGCGAACGCGCAGGGTCTGAACCTGGTCGATTCGGTCTATGAGCGTTTGCTCTCCGAGCGCATCATCTTCCTGGGGTCGCAGGTCGATGACGACATCGCGAACCGGCTCTGCGCGCAGATCCTGCTGCTCGCGGCCGAAGACGCCAACAAGGACATCTCGCTGTACATCAATTCGCCGGGCGGATCGATCAGCGCCGGTATGGCGATCTACGACACGATGGTGCTGGCGCCGTGCGACATCGCCACTTATGGGATGGGGATGGCCGCGTCGATGGGCCAGTTCCTCCTCGCCGCCGGCACCAAGGGCAAGCGTTACGCGTTGCCGCACGCCCGCATCCTGATGCACCAGCCGTTGGGCGGGGTGACCGGGAGCGCCGCCGATATCGCCATCCAGGCCGAGCAGTTCGCCGTCATCAAGCAAGAGATGTTCCGGCTCAACGCCGAATTCACCGGCCAGCCGATCGAGCGCATCGTGGCGGATTCGGATCGCGACCGCTGGTTCACCGCCAAGGAAGCCCTGGAATACGGGTTCGTCGACCACATCATCACCCGCGCCGAGACAAACGGAGCCCCATCACAATGAACCCCGATATCCAGCCGCAGGCGCGTTACATCCTGCCGTCGTTCGTCGAGCATTCCAGCTGGGGCGTCAAGGAGTCGAACCCGTATAACAAGCTGTTCGAGGAACGCATCATCTTCCTGGGTGTCCAGGTCGACGACGCGTCGGCCAACGACATCATGGCGCAGTTGCTGGTGCTCGAGTCGCTGGATCCCGACCGCGACATCACCATGTACATCAATTCGCCCGGCGGCGGGTTCACCTCGCTGATGGCGATCTACGACACCATGCAATATGTGCGCGCCGACATCCAGACGGTGTGCCTGGGGCAGGCCGCCTCGGCCGCAGCGGTGCTGTTGGCCGCCGGAACACCGGGTAAGCGGATGGCGCTGCCCAACGCGCGGGTGCTGATCCACCAGCCGTCGCTGTCGGGTGTGATTCAAGGCCAGTTCTCGGACCTGGAAATCCAGGCCGCCGAGATCGAGCGGATGCGCACACTGATGGAAACCACGTTGGCCCACCACACCAACAAGGACCCCGCGACGATCCGCAAGGACACCGACCGCGACAAGATCCTGACCGCCGCAGAGGCCAAGGACTACGGGATCATCGACACTGTGCTGGAGTACCGGAAGCTTTCGGCGTCGACGGCCTGACCGGGCCTCAGCGCTGATCAGCTGGCTCGGCGAGAGTAGTTGCCAGCTCGGCGATGTCGGCCGGTCGCACCCGGCAGCACCCGCCGATCACCCGCGCGCCGGCTGCCGCCCACTGCACGGCTAACCGCGGCGAGAACCGCGATCGGCCGACCCACGCGCGCCGAGCGCTATCCCAGCACTCACCGCTATTGGGATACACGATCACCGGTTTGCCGGTTTCTCGCGCCGGCCCGATCGCCGGCAGCACGTCGTCGGGTGCGCAGCAATTGACCCCGACCGCGACAACCTCGGGTACCCCGGCCGCCACGGCGAAGGCGTCGGCTAGCGGCTGACCGGCGCGGGTGTGTGTGCCGTCGATGGTGTAGCTGAGCCAGGCCGGCACACCGAGTGATCGCACCAGGTTCACTAGCGCCTCGGCCTCGTCGACGTCGGGGATGGTTTCCAGGGCCAGCACCTCGGCGCCGGCATCCGCCAACACCTCCAGCCGAGGCCGATGCCAGTTCTCCAGCTGCCTAACGCTAAGCCCGTAGTGTCCGCGGTATTCCGAGCCGTCGGCGAGGGCGGCGCCGTACGGGCCTACCGACGCGGCCACCCCACGGTCCGCGCCGCCGACTTCGTCGCGCGCAATCGTGGCGAGCTCGACGCTGCGCCGAAGCAAGCGAGCGGTGTCGTCGCGGCTGATCCCGCTGGCCGCGAAGCCGTCGAAGGACGCCTGATAGCTGGCCGTGGTCGCGATCATCGCCCCGGCGCGATAGAAGGCCGTATGCACCGCTGCGATTTCCTGCGGGGCGTCCACCAGCAGCCGGGCCGACCACAACGCGTCCGACAGATCGTGACCGCGCGCCTCGAGTTCGGTCGCCAGGCCACCATCGGCGATTAACGCGGTATCCTCGGGCACGGCGAATCCCACAGACCTAATGTAGGGGCCGCCGAGCATGTCCGCTCTCGGTCGCATAACGACCGCGACACGCCAGGGACACGGTGGCGCGTTCCGGGAAGCGCGGGACCGCCCCAGGCGATATGTTCAGGCACACAACCACGAATATCACCGACGCGATTCGGCTCTAACGGTCGCATCGCCGTAGAGCAAGCGGGTAGCGTCGGGAAAATACACGCGGCATAGCACGATCGACACGGTTAACAGGAAGTAGGCCCCCAGCACCATGGCGCGCATCGGAGACGGCGGTGATCTCCTGAAGTGCTCGTTCTGCGGAAAGAGCCAGAAGCAGGTCAAAAAGCTAATTGCGGGCCCCGGCGTATACATCTGCGATGAGTGCATCGATCTATGTAACGAGATCATCGAAGAGGAACTCGCCGACGCCGACGACGTCAAACTTGACGAGCTGCCAAAGCCCGCCGAGATCCGCGACTTCCTGGAGGGCTACGTCATCGGCCAAGACACCGCCAAGCGGACGCTGGCCGTCGCGGTCTACAACCACTACAAGCGCATTCAGGCCGGTGAAAAGGGACGTGATTCCCGGTCAGGCGAACCCGTCGAGCTGACAAAGTCCAACATCCTGATGCTGGGACCGACCGGTTGCGGTAAGACCTACCTGGCCCAGACGCTGGCCAAGATGCTCAACGTGCCGTTCGCCATCGCCGACGCCACCGCGCTGACCGAAGCCGGTTACGTCGGTGAGGACGTGGAAAACATTCTGCTCAAACTGATTCAGGCCGCCGACTACGACGTCAAGCGCGCCGAGACCGGCATCATCTACATCGACGAGGTAGACAAGATCGCCCGTAAGAGCGAGAACCCGTCGATCACCCGCGACGTCTCCGGGGAAGGCGTGCAGCAGGCGCTGCTGAAAATCTTGGAGGGAACCCAGGCGTCGGTGCCTCCGCAAGGTGGCCGCAAGCACCCGCACCAGGAGTTCATCCAGATCGACACCACCAACGTGTTGTTCATCGTCGCCGGTGCGTTCGCGGGGCTGGAGAAGATCGTCTCCGACCGGGTCGGCAAGCGTGGTTTGGGTTTTGGTGCCGAGGTGCGTTCCAAGGCCGAGATCGACACCACCGACCACTTCGCCGAAGTGATGCCGGAAGACCTGATCAAATACGGGCTGATCCCCGAATTCATCGGCCGGCTGCCGGTGGTCGCGTCGGTGACGAACCTGGACATGGAGTCCCTGGTCAAAATCCTGTCTCAGCCCAAGAACGCCTTGGTCAAGCAGTACACCCGGCTGTTCGAGATGGACAACGTGGAGCTCGAGTTCACCCAGGACGCGTTGGAAGCGATCGCCGAGCAGGCGATCCACCGCGGCACCGGGGCTCGCGGCTTGCGCGCGATCATGGAAGAAGTGCTGCTGCCGGTGATGTACGACATCCCCAGCCGTGACGACGTCGCCAAGGTCGTGGTGACCAAAGAGACCGTGCAGGACAACGTGCTGCCGACGATCGTGCCGCGCAAGCCGGCCCGCACCGAGCGCCGCGACAAGAGCGCCTAGTAAAACTCTCTGCCGTTCGGTAACCGTTGAGTGCTGAGGCCGCTCACAGAGTTCCGCGGCGAACCGCACACGCGCTGGATTTACTTGGCTGATGTTCGCGACGGCCCGGATCGTGGTGGTCCCCAGCTACGACATGGCGTTCGACTCGCTGGGTGCGCTTGCCGGGGTGGGCCTGGCGCTCCACTTGGCCGCGGTGCCCGAGACCGGGCCTAACGCCGCGACCCGCGCGAAAATCCCGCCAGCGGAGCCTCCCCCAAATGGGGGAGGCGGGGGTGAGAGAAGCCGCTAGCAAATGTTACCGGCACGTAACTTCGATTCTTAGACTTCATGCGCCAGCAAAAGTGACGAACACCACACTTTGTCGCAAGATTCGCCGATGGCGTGTGTCTGACCTCGTATTTTGACCAATTGGCGGTAGCGTGACGGTGTGTATCGGCGTAAATGAATCCCTAAGAACAGTGCAATAATCGGTACTGCCAGTGACATAAAACCCGGCCGGGGGTTCACTCCGACGATACGCACCGGTAGCTGCAACGTACCCGTGCGGTGAACAGCGATGGAAGGCGGGGACGTGGGTCCGAACAACAACGGAGCCAGGTCAGAATCTCACCCAGATTCACACCGAGCCGATGCGGTGCTGCCCGAACGGGAAAAACTGGAAAAAGTCGTCATCCGTTTTGCCGGGGACTCCGGCGATGGCATGCAGCTCACCGGCGACCGGTTCACTTCCGAGGCAGCGCTTTTCGGTAACGACCTGGCGACCCAACCGAACTATCCGGCCGAGATCCGCGCGCCGCAGGGCACGCTGCCGGGCGTCTCGTCGTTCCAGATCCAAATCGCTGACTACGACATCCTCACCGCCGGTGACCGGCCCGACGTGCTGGTCGCGATGAACCCCGCGGCACTGAAAGCCAACATCACCGACCTGCCCATTGGCGGGCTGGTGATCGCCAACTCCGACGAGTTCACCAAGCGCAACCTGGCCAAAGTCGGCTACCCGGACAACCCGCTGGAAACCGGGGAACTGTCCGACTACAAGGTTGAGGCCGTCCCCATGACCACGCTGACGCTTGGCGCCGTCGAGGTCATCGGCGCGTCGAAGAAAGACGGCCAACGCGCCAAGAACATGTTCGCGCTGGGCCTGTTGTCGTGGATGTACGGGCGGCCGATCGAAACCAGCGAACGATTCATCAGCGAGAAATTCGCCAGCAAGCCCGACATCGCCAAGGCCAACGTGCTGGCCCTGAAGGCGGGGTGGAACTACGGGGAAACCACCGAGGCCTTCGCTATTACCTACGAGATCTCGCCCGCGAAGCTGCCCGCCGGTGAATACCGGCAGATTTCCGGCAACACCGCGCTGGCTTACGGCATCGTCGCCGCCGGTCAGTTGGCCGACATTCAGGTCGTCCTCGGCAGCTACCCGATCACGCCGGCGTCGGACATTCTGCACGAGCTTTCCAAGCACAAGAACTTCAACGTGATCACTTTCCAGGCGGAAGACGAGATCGGCGGGATCTGCGCTGCGCTGGGCGCTTCTTACGGCGGCGCGCTCGGGGTCACCAGCACGTCGGGACCCGGCCTGTCACTGAAGGCCGAGGCGCTTGGGCTGGCCGTGATGACCGAGCTGCCGTTGCTTGTCATCGACGTGCAACGAGGCGGCCCGTCGACCGGCCTTCCGACCAAGACCGAGCAGGCCGACCTGCTGCAGGCGTTGTACGGCCGCAATGGGGAGTCACCGGTGGCAGTGCTGGCGCCGCGGTCGCCGTCGGACTGCTTTGAGGCCGCTCTGGAGGCGGTACGCATCGCGGTGTCGTACCACACTCCGGTAATCCTGTTGTCGGACGGGGCAATTGCTAACGGCTCGGAGCCGTGGCGAATCCCGGATGTCAGCGAGTTGCCGCCAATCAAGCACGTCTTCGCCAAGCCAGACGAGCCGTTCCAGCCGTATGCTCGCGACCCCGAAACCCTCGCTCGGCAATTCGCCGTACCGGGTACTCCCGGCCTCGAACACCGCATCGGCGGGTTGGAAGCCGCCAACGGTTCGGGCGACATCTCCTACGAGCCGGCCAATCACGATCTCATGGTGCGGTTGCGCCAGGCCAAGATCGACGGGATCTCTGTTCCCGATCTGGAAGTCGATGATCCGACCGGAGACGCCGAACTGCTGCTGATCGGGTGGGGCAGTTCCTACGGTCCGATTGGCGAAGCTTGCCGGCGTGCGCGGCACACCGGCATCAAGGTCGCGCATGCCCATCTGCGGTATCTCAGACCATTCCCGGCCAACCTGGGCGAGGTGCTGCGGCGTTACCCACAGGTTGTGGCGCCGGAGATGAACTTGGGTCAGCTGGCGCTGCTACTTCGTGGCAAGTACCTGGTCGACGTGCAATCGGTTACCAAGGTTCAAGGCGTGTCGTTCCTGGCCGACGAGGTGGGGCGCGTTATCCGCGCCGCGCTGGGCGGGACACTGGCCGAAATCGAGCAAGACAAGACGATGGTCGCGAGATTGGCGGCGGCCACGGTAGGAGCGGGAAGCTAATGACATGCGCAGCGACGATGCAGAGCGAAGCGATGAAGAGGAGCGGCGCTCATGACTGACGTGATCGGCGTGGATCTCGGGCTGGCGGACGTGCTGACCAAAAACCACGGTGTGCCCACCGCTGATCAGCCGCAGAAGGCCAAAGACTTCACCACTGACCAGGAGGTCCGCTGGTGCCCTGGTTGCGGTGACTACGTCATCCTCAACACGATCCGCAACTTTCTGCCCGAGCTGGGACTGCGCCGCGAAAACATCGTCTTCGTCAGCGGCATCGGCTGCTCAAGCCGGTTCCCGTATTACCTGGAAACCTATGGCCTGCACTCGATTCACGGCCGTGCGCCGGCGATCGCGACAGGTCTGGCGCTGGCGCGTGAGGATCTCTCGGTCTGGGTCGTCACCGGCGACGGGGACGCGCTGTCGATCGGCGGCAACCATCTCATCCATGCGTTGCGCCGCAACGTCAACATCACCATCCTGCTTTTCAACAACCGGATCTACGGCCTGACCAAGGGTCAGTACTCGCCGACGTCCGAGGTCGGCAAGGTCACCAAGTCGACGCCGATGGGATCGCTTGACCAACCGTTCAACCCGGTATCGCTGGCGCTCGGCACCGAGGCGACTTTCGTCGGCCGGGCGCTGGACTCCGACCGCAACGGCCTGTCTGAGGTTTTGCGTGCCGCGGCCCAGCATCGCGGGTCCGCCCTAGTCGAGATCTTGCAGGACTGCCCGATTTTCAACGACGGTTCGTTCGACGCGCTGCGCAAAGAGGGTGCCGAGGAACGGGTCATCAACGTCCGCCACGGTGAACCGGTCATCTTCGGCGCCAACGGCGAATACTGCGTGGTGCGGTCCGGGTACGGACTCGAGGTGGCCAAGACCGCCGACGTCAGCGTCGACGAGGTCGTGGTACACGACGCGCATGCCGCCGATTCCGCTTACGCATTCGCACTTTCGCGGCTATCCGAACAGAACCTCGAGCACACCGTGATGGGCATCTTCCGTCAGGTCAATCGCCCAACCTACGACGACGCGGCCCGGGGACAGATTCGCGCCGCGCAGGAGTCCAAGCCGGCCGACCGCGCCGCGTTGCAATCGCTATTGCACGGGCGCGACACCTGGACTGTGAACTGAGGTGACGCCCACGGCTGAGCCGGCTTCGTTGGCCGGTGTGGTGTTGGCTGGGGGAGCGTCGTTACGGATGGGCCGGGACAAGGCCACCATGCCGGTTCCTGCCGAACTTCTTGGCTCCCAAGACGGCTCCGAACCGCCCATCACGATGGTCGAGTGGGTGGTCAGCGTTGTCGGGGAGCGGTGTCAGCCGGTTTTCGTCGTCGCCGCGCCGGGACAACGCCTGCCGGAACTGCAGGCCCGCGTGGTGCGCGACGACGCCCGTGGGCTCGGTCCGCTGCTCGCCACCGGACGCGGATTGCGCGCCGCCGCTGAGGCCGGCGCGAAGCGGGCGTTCCTGTGCGCCACCGACATGCCGTTGCTGACCGCTGATTTGATCGACTTGCTCGAAGAGCGGGCCGTCGAACTGGACGCCGACGTGGTGTTGCCGTGGGATGGCCGCGATCACTATTTGGCGGCGGTGTACCGGACCGAGCTGGCCGCGCAAGTCGATGCGCTGATCGCCGCCGGCGAGCGGAATATGCGCTCGTTGGTAGATCGGGTCGATGCGCAACGAATCGTGATACCCGAGTCCCGGTCGCTGGCCAACGTCAATTCGGCGGCCGACCTGCGCACACTGCTGCGGGCCGGGCGCTAGCAAGTCGGGCCCGCTTTTACGCGGGTCCAATTCATTCCAGCGACGCTTTTGGCAATTATTCGATAAATTCACGCGCCGGAAATTTGCGCGCAACTCAACGTTGCTGAATATTACTGGAGATTAATTACGGTGAATTCGATGGATTAATGCTGTGATTGGCAAGAATTGATACGTGGAGTCTCATCCGTATTGCGTTGGGGCAGCGGATATTTGGGGTATCAAGCGATCGGGTGCGACCCGCCAAGGCTAGCTACACCCGGTTGCGAAGCTAGATAGTCGGACCAATTCCGGCAAATGGGCTGTGAGGATTGTCAGCGAGTCGCGCGCAGCACCGATCGGCCACCGCGCAGCGACCCACATCGACTACGGTCATCTGCACGGAGAGTTATCGAAATCTGTTGCTGAACAGCTGTATTGATGAGTCGACTGTTCTCTTGACCGCGTTTAGCCACGTGTCTCAGGCCGATCGCGTGGTTGACTCAGGAGCCGTCGAGCTGACCTGTGCGCGATCGCTGAAAAGCATTTGGCTGCATGAATATTGACGCTTCCGGATGGTGTTAGCGGACTGCCGGCGAAGACCGCCCGGCGAATGTCGACTACGACCGGTCTAGCTAACACCACGATCGGGACATCCCGCACGGCACAAGGCGATGGTCAACCCACGCGTCAAGCCGATCGGTTCGCCGTGCAAAATGCGTGGCGCAGTTCACAAAAATAGCGTGATTTGGCTCACGTTCACACTCCCACGCCGACGGATGGACATGAGCGGAACACGCCGGTGTGACCTGCAAAGACAATTAGCTGATGCCACCGTAATCGAGCTGTTATTGGTTCGAGATAGCCGCGTGTCGTGAGATGACGAATGCAATCCGGTCTCGTACATTCCGTGTCGGCCAGAAAAGGCCAAACAAAATCGAATCCACGGACCCGCGTGTGAGCGGAGGCTGCGGACGGCGACGACGCCGCCGTGTCGTCGCCGGGCAGCAGCCCGGTTGGCGGCTCACGCCCCCGCTGTCGTGCCCGAACGAGACGGCGCGGCTCGAAACAACAAACCCGCCTGGACACAGGCACTCGCCCACATCGCTGGGCTTACTTCGGCGCGCGCACCCGCGAAAGGAACGTTGTTGAAGAACGTCCGCCAGACGCTCACCATGGCTGCGATCACCGGGGTGCTCGCTACGGCCCCGCTTACCCTGTCCAACGCCGTCGCCTTCGCGGCGGACGACATGCGGTGGGACCCGAACACGCTAGGCGCGGTCGTCGACCCTGCCGGATTTGTGCCGGCGCCTGACGCATCGGCGCCTGACGCACCGGCGCCCGACGCGCCGGCGCCTGACGCGCCGGATGCCCCGCCTGCGCCTGCTCCGGATGCGCCCGCTCCCGATGCGCCTCCGCCGCCGGCCGACCTGCCCCCGGCCCCGGATGCACCGGCACCTCCGGCTGCGGACGCTGCGCCCGCACCCGATGCGCCCCCGCCAGCCGATGAGGCGCCCGCGCCAGAGCCGGCGAAGGCGCCCGTCAAGGCCTACAGCGTCAACTGGGACGCGATCGCTGCCTGTGAGTCTGGTGGCAACTGGTCGATCAGCACCGGTAACGGTTACTCCGGTGGTCTGCAGTTCACGCCGAGCACCTGGCGGGCCAACGGTGGCTCGGGATCGCCTAACGGTGCCAGTCGTGATGAGCAGATTCGGGTGGCCGAGAACGTCCTGCATTCGCAGGGCATCGGTGCCTGGCCGGTCTGCGGCCGGCGCGGCTGACCCAACCCAAACAAACTGACGGCGGTGGCCGGGCTATAGCCCGCCATCGCCGTCAGGCGTCTCACCGGGCCATCGCGCCCAGGGGGTGCAAGCACTGAGACCCTCGTCAGTCACCGCCGCGTTCAGCGCGACCCCAAATCGTAGATGCCTGCCCGGCCACCCGCCTTGGGTGTCAGTGTCGAAGCGTCCCGATGACTTTGCCCTGCATGATGATGCTCCTTTTCTCAGTACCAACACGCGCTTTCTCTGTCGCATGTAGTTCTTCACCTCAGCGTCACCTCGCGGGACCAGCTTGTGCCAGGGCGCGCGTCTCCTCGGAGTGCCGCACCCCTGATAACCGGTCCATCGGCGCGGCGCGGATCCCTTTTGCGCTGAAGGCATTTGCCAATGCCTGGCCATGGGTCTCAACGTTTCGCTTCGCAGGGTCGCTTACGAGGCGGCCCTATCCGGCGGTTGCGGACTGCGTAACTCCTCGGTCTTGCCAGAAGTCCCTCGACAACTCGCGCCGCCGTGCACGCGCGTCCCGGTCGGTGAAGGCGGCGATGCCGGTCGTGCCCGAAAACGGTGTGATCGGGACTTCGAACGCAAGCGCGCCTGAGATGTGCAGGTCGGCGCCCTTGTTCATGATGAACTTGGTGCGCCGCACCGTGAGCGGGTGCTTCTTCAGCATCACCTGGCACAGCGCCTCGACCTCGGCAGTGAGGTTCTCGGGCGCAACGACCCGGTTGACGAGGTCGTAGCGCTCCGCCGTCGCGGCGTCGAATAACGCGCCAATCAGGTTCCACTCCTTGGCCTTACGTCGCCCGGCGAATCGCGGCAGCCGCGATGTGCCGCCCCAGCCCGGGGTGATGTCCCAGTCGATCTCGGGCATGCCCCAGCGGGACCGGTCGGTGGCGATGACGAAATCGGACACCAGCGTCAGTTCCAGCCCGCCGCCGGTGCAGACCCCATCGACCGCGGCGACCGTGATCGGGGTCAGGTCCTCGATGATCTGCACGGTCTCCTGGTAGAGCCGCACCTGCCAGTACGGGTCCTCGGGTCCCCAGGTGTTGAACTCGGCGATGTCATCGCCGGCACAGAAAGTGTCGCCGGCACCGCGCAGGATGAGGATGCGGCAGTCGCGGTCGTCGCGAACCTGCCGAACGGCTTGGTTCAGTTCATCGGAGAGCACCCGATCGAGGGCGTTGTGCTTGTGCGGCCGGTTCAGCGTGATCGTCGTGATCGGGCCTGATCGGTCAAACAGCAGGTTCTGGTAGTCGGGCATCGTCGCTTCCTCGCCGGGTTGGTTACTTGCGTAACGAGACTTATTTGCGTAACGAGACCTTAGCCATAGTGGTCTCGTTATGCAAGTAACAACGGATATCCTCGACGGTATGCGCGCAAGCTCGGGGCCGGCAGTGCTGGACTGCTCGGTGTTCGGTGCGGTTGAGACCATTGGCGACGCGTGGTCGTGGATGGTGTTGAGCGAGGCGATCGTCGATGGCATCAGCCGGTTCGACGGATTCCAGCGTCGGCTGGGCATCGCGCGGTCGACGCTGAGCGCACGGCTGACCCGCCTCTGCGCGAACGGGCTGATGGAGCGCCACGGGCAGGAGTACCGACTCACCGAAATGGGCGACGACTTCCTGGCCTGCGTGATGACCGCGATGGCCTGGGGCGAGCGGTGGGGCAACGACGATGGCCAGGTGCGGGTGCGCGCATCCCACCGCGGGTGTGCCGATCGGATCCATGGCGAACTGCGCTGTGCGCAGTGCCATGCGTTGGTGCACGCCCGCGACGTGAGCTTTGACCGACGGCCACGCCCGATGGCCGAGCTGCCGCTGCGACGTCAGCGGACACCCGATCTGGAGCTGTTGCAGCGCGTGTGCCCGAGTTCGGTGGCAGCGACGCTGCAGGTGACGGGTGACCGTTGGAGCGCACTACTGATTCGCGAATTATTCTACGGATCAACACGATTCGACGAATTTCAGCAGCGCTTGAGCATCGCCACGAACATCCTCACCCAGCGCCTGCGGCGTCTTGTCGACCTTGGCATCCTCACCAGGACCGCCTATCGGCAGCGACCCGCCCGCCACGAATACCGGCTGACCGAGAAGGGTCTGGATCTCTACCCGGTGCCGTTGTCGATGCTGGCGTGGGGCGACCGCTGGGTCTTCGCTGGCCAGCCTCCGGTTCGGCTCACCCACGAGAAATGCCACCGTCTGCTCACACCGATTCTGACCTGCAGCACATGCGCCGAACCAATCTCGCGCGCCGACATTGAGTTCTCGACATCAGCAACACATTCGAAGAGACCCTGAAGGCGTGACTGCGGCACGGGAGCCCCTGCCACCCACTTGACAAATTACGACCGGGGAGGTTCTACAGGTCGAATACCAGCAGGGTGCTGGTAGCGGTTGCCACGATCGCACCCGACGCGTCGGTGACGACTCCCTCGGTAAAGCCCACCCGCGAACCCGCCTTGACGACGGTCCCGGTTGCGGTCAAAGGGCCGGCGCCGAGCCGCACCGCCTTGAGGTAATTCACCTTGATTTCGATCGACGTGTACCCCTTGCCGGCGGGAAGCGTGCTGTGCAGTGCTAAGGCGGCGACGGAGTCCAGCAGGGTGCAAACCAGGCCGCCGTGGACGCCACCGTTCGGGTTGTACACCGACCCGTCCGGTCGGCAGGTGAACACGACCTTGCCGGGTTCTGCGTCAACGAGATCGAATTGCATGAGCGCGGCCATCGGGGGTGGCGGAAGCTCCCCAGCGATCATCGCCTTGAGATAGTCGATCCCGGCCATGGTCAGGCGGCCCGGCCCGGGGTCGTGCCACGTCACAGTGCGTGAGCGTTGCGGCCCCCAGAGCTCGTTTTCGGTCGCGTTGTTGACGGTGGTCATGGTGTCCTTCCTGCTCGCTGCTTGGCTTGTGCCCAGTGGTAGCGGTGGCGGTCCGGGTCGCCGGGACCGACCGCATGGTCGAGTCCCCAGGCCAGCAATGCATCCAACACCGGCAGCAGCGCGCGGCCTGAATCCGTGAGCTGGTAGTCGAATCGCGGTGGCGAGGCCTGATACCGGACGCGCTGGATTACCCTGGCCTCGTCCAGAGCCTTGAGCCGGGCTGCCACCCGGTCCCTGGGCGCCCCGGTGCCGCGAACGATGTGCTCGAAGCGGCTGTTGCCCAGCGCCAGCTCGCGGACGATCAGCAACGTCCATCGCTCGCCGACCAATTCCAGGGCGGCGGCGATTGGACACGGCCGGCCGGGCAGGTCGGCCAGCGTGACAGCCGGCATGGATATCAGCATGTCAGCTTAGAGTTTGAAAATCAAACTTGCTAGGCATCACGAAGCGCACAGCGCGCCAGCCGCCGCGCTGTGTTAGCAACGATTCGTGACCACAACGGCATTCGACAACCTCGACGACTACCTAGCACTGCCACGTGTCTCGGGCCTGGCAGTGTCGGCGGACGGGTCGCGGGTGGTAACCACCGTGGCCGAACTCAACGACAAACACACCCAGTACGTCAGCGCCATCTGGGAAGTCGATCCGACCGGCGAGAGACCCGCACGCCGACTCACCCGTGGCTCCAACGGTGACTCCTCACCGGCGTTCACCGTCGACGGCGACCTGCTGTTCGTCTCCTCGCGGCCCACCGCTGACAACAGTGACAAACCACCAGCCTCGCTGTGGCGGCTGCCTGCGGACGGCGGCGAGGCCGTCGAAGTCTTGAGCATGCCCGGTGGTGTCAGCGCGGCGCGCACCGCTCGCAGCGCCGACGCCACAGTGATCGGCGCGCCGTTGTTGTCGTCGGCGCGCGACGTGGAAGACGACCGGCGGCTGCGCGATTTGCGCAAGGCCAACAACGTGAGCGCGATCCTGCACTCCGGGTATCCGGTGCGCTTCTGGGACAAGGACCTTGGCCCGGATGAACCCCATCTGTTCGACGTGACGGGGCCGCGTGATCTGACGCCACAGCCCGGCGGAGCGCTGCGCGAAGCCGGATTCGATGACGCGACGTTTGATATCACCGCTGACGGCCAATTCCTGGTGACGACTTGGCGGGTGACCGGACCCGAAGCCACCGAACGGTCGGTACTGCTGCGGGTCGACCTGGCTTCCGGGGAACGCCGCGTGATCGCGGACGATCCGGACGCCGACCTGCAACACCCTGCGATCTCGCCAGACGGGTCAGCGATCGCGTTCAGCAGGGAAACCATCTCCACGCCCGACTGCGCTCCGCGAATGACGCTGCAATACTTGCGATTCGGCGACCAACCGCGGTCGGCGGCGCAAGCATGGGATCGTCGGCCGACCTCGCTGACCTGGTCGAGCGATGGCACCTCGCTGGTGGTCACGGCCGATCAGGGCGGCCGGGCTCCGGTATTCATCGTCGACTTGTCGACCTCGACGGTTACCCAGCTCACCGATGACGATTTCGCCTACACGGACGTCGTCGCCGCGCCCGGCGGTGTGTTGTACGCCTTGCGCAGCTCGTATACGGCACCGCCCCATCCCGTGCGGATCGATCCCGGTGGTGCCATCACCGTGCTGCCATGCGTCGACTTGCCAACGCTGCCGGGAACTTTGGCCGATGTCACCGCGGCCGCCGCGGACGGGACGGTGGTGCGATCATGGTTGGTGCTGCCCGACGACGCAGCGCCCGCCCCGCTGCTGTTATGGATCCATGGCGGACCGCTGAGCAGTTGGAACAGCTGGTCATGGCGATGGAACCCGTGGCTGCTGGCCGCCAGGGGCTACGCGGTGCTGCTGCCCGATCCGGCGCTGTCGACTGGCTACGGACAGGAATTCATCCAGCGTGGTTGGGGAGCGTGGGGCGGACCGCCGTTCGACGATTTGATGGCCGCGACCGATGCCGCGTGTGCTCATCCACGCATCGATGCAACCCAAATCGCCGCGATGGGCGGCTCGTTCGGCGGCTACATGGCCAACTGGATGGCCGGCCACACCGACCGATTCGCTGCGATCGTGACCCATGCCAGTCTGTGGGCGCTGGACCAATTCAGTCCGACAACCGATCACGCCTACTACTGGCGTCGCGAGATGACGCCGGAGATGACCGCTGCCAACTCACCACACCAGTTCGTCGGTCGGATTGCAACGCCGGTGCTGGTCATCCACGGCGACAAGGACTACCGCGTGCCGATCGGCGAGGGCCTGCGACTGTGGTATGAGCTGCTCGCCAATTCGGCGCTGCCGGCCGGCGAGGATGGCAGCGGCCCGCACCGGTTCCTGTACTTCCCGTCCGAGGACCACTGGGTGGTCGCGCCACAGCACACCAAGATCTGGTACCAGGTGGTAATCGCCTTTCTGGCCGAGCATGTGCTGGGGGAGAGCGCCGAGTTGCCCGAGATGCTCGGAGTACCGTCGCGCCTGTGACGGAGACGCGCGAATACGACATCGTCTTGTACGGGGCAACCGGCTTCGCGGGCAAGCTGACCGCCGAATACCTGGCCCGCGCCGGCGGGGGCGCCCGGATCGCGGTGGCGGGCCGGTCGACCGACCGCCTGCTCGCGATCCGTGAGACCTTGGGGGAGTCGGCCCAGTCTTGGCCGGTTCTGGTGGCGGACGCCTCGTCGCCGTCGACCCTGGACGCGATGGCCGCGCAGACCAGAGTGGTCGTCACCACCGTCGGGCCCTACAGCCGGTACGGTCTGCCGTTGGTTGCCGCGTGCGCGGCGGCGGGTACCGATTACGCCGACCTGACCGGCGAGCCGCCGTTCGTTCGCGACAGCATCGACCTGTACCACAAGCAGGCGCTCGACACCGGCGCACGCATCGTGCACGCGTGCGGATTCGATTCAATCCCTTCGGATCTCACCGTGTACGCGCTTTACCGGCGGGCGCGCGAAGACGGCGCCGGCGAGCTTGTCGGCACCGACTTCGTGGTTCGCTCGGTCTCCGGGGGACTGTCCGGCGGAACCATCGCCTCGGCGGTGGAAGTGCTGCGCACCGTCTCCAGTGATCCCGACGCGCGGCGTCAGTTCGCAGACCCCTACACGCTGAGCCCCGACCGCGACGCGGAACCCGAACTCGGCGCGCAACCCGACCTGCGGTGGCGCCGCGGTCGTCAGATTGCGCCGGAATTGACCGGTTTGTGGACGGCCGGATTCGCGATGGCCCCCACCAACACCCGAATTGTGCGGCGCAGCAACGCATTACAGGAGTGGGCTTACGGCAGGCACTTCCGTTACAGCGAGCACATGAGTCTGGGGTCGTCGGCCGTGGCGCCGATGGCGTCAGCCGTCGTCAACGGGGTCGGCAACGCAGTGTCCGGGTTGGGCAGCCGCTATTTCCGGCTGCTGCCACGCCGACTGGTGGAGCGGGTGCTGCCCAAACCCGGCAGCGGGCTTAGCACAGCCGCTCGGCAGCGCGGCTACTACAAGGCCGAGACCTACACCACCACGACCACCGGCGCACGTTATATCGCCACCATCGCTCAGCAGGGCGACCCGGGATACCAGGCCACCTCGGTGCTGTTGGGGGAAAGCGGTCTGGCGCTGGCCATGGACCGCGATGAGCTCTCGGAGCTGCGTGGCGTGCTGACACCGGCGGCCGCGATGGGTGACGTACTACTGGCGCGGTTGCCGGCCGCGGGGGTGTCGCTGGACACCGCCCGGCTGGCGCCCCGCTGACGCCCGGTGACGATGCGAGCCGCGGAGCGGCACGAGTATATGCGGGCAATCAGCAATTGAATCCGCGTGCAAGAACCGCTGTCGGACGGCTTCGGCTCCGACTAGTGTCGTCATCGAGTTACCACACCATCCCAGCAACGTTAGGTGGACGGGTTCATGTCTGGCCTTGATGATCTTTTCGCTCAGATTCCCACGAGTGACATCGCGAGCAAGATCGGCGTCGATGAAGCCGAAGTCAACAAAGCGGTGCACTTGTTGGTGCCGGTGCTGGTCGGCGGACTGCAGGAGAACGCGCAGGATCCCGATCACGCCAGCAAAATCGAGTCCGCGGCCGACAACCACGCCGCCAGCGGCTTGCTTGACGGCGGCGTGAACCTTGATCATGTCGACGAGAAGGACGGTCAGCAGGCGATCGCGAAGATTTTCGGCGGCAACGATGTCGCCCAGGTCGCCACTGCGCTGGCCGGCGGTAGCGGAGGCAACAGCGATCTGCTCAAGCAGCTGTTGCCGATCTTGGCGCCGATCGTGCTGGCGTATATCGGAAAGCAACTGACCGGGAAGAGCGCGCCCGCGAAGGAGGAGGCGGCTTCCGGTGGGGCGCTCAATGACGTGTTGGGCAGCATCCTTGGCGGGATGGGTGGCAACAAGTCGCTGGGCACCGTGTTGGGCAATGCTTTGGGTTCCAAGGCAGGCGAGATCCTCGGCGGACTGTTGGGCGGCAAGAAGTAACCGGGGACCGCGCCGCGTGCGGGCGGTGTTCGAGGCAAAACCCGGTGCTTTCTAGAATTGCCGGGTGACCGCTAGCCCCGACCCCGCCGCGAACGAGCGGGCTGAAGCCCTACCCAAGGCGTGGGATCCGGGCGCGGCCGAAAGCGCGATCTATCAACGTTGGCTCGACGCGGGCTACTTCGCCGCGGACCCGACCAGTGCAAAACCCGCGTACTCGATCGTGCTGCCGCCGCCGAACGTGACCGGCAGCCTGCACATGGGGCATGCGCTCGAGCACACCATGATGGATGCCCTGACCCGTCGCAAGCGCATGCAGGGTTATGAAGTGCTGTGGCAGCCGGGTATGGATCACGCGGGGATCGCGACTCAGAGCGTTGTGGAACAGCAGCTCGCGCTCGACGGGAAGACGAAAGAGGACTTTGGCCGCGAGCTGTTCATCGATAAGGTCTGGGATTGGAAGCGCGAGTCTGGCGGTGCCATCGGTGGCCAGATGCGTCGGCTGGGCGACGGAGTGGATTGGGGCCGCGAGCGCTTCACCATGGACGACGGACTGTCGCGAGCAGTGCGCACGATCTTCAAGCGGCTCTATGACGCCGGTCTGATCTATCAAGCCGAGCGGCTGGTGAACTGGTCGCCGGTGTTGGAAACGGCGATCTCGGATCTCGAGGTCCGATACGAGGACGTCGAAGGCGAACTGGTGTCGTTCCGGTACGGTTCGCTCGACGATTCCGAGCCGCACATCGTGGTGGCCACCACCCGGGTGGAGACGATGCTGGGCGACACCGCGATCGCGGTTCATCCCGACGACCGACGTTACCGAAAGCTGGTCGGCAGCACGCTGCCGCACCCGTTCCTGGACCGGCAGCTCATCATCGTCGCCGACGATCATGTCGACCCTGAATTCGGTACCGGCGCAGTCAAAGTCACGCCTGCCCACGACCCGAATGACTTCGAAATCGGACTACGACACCAGCTGCCGATGCCCTCGATCATGGATACTAAGGGCCGGATCGCCGACACCGGCACGCAATTCGACGGCATGGATCGCTTCGACGCCCGCGTCGCCGTGCGCGAAGCGCTTGCTGCGCAGGGCAGAATCGTCGAGGAGAAACGCCCCTACCTGCACAGCGTCGGACACTCCGAGCGCAGCGGGGAGCCGATCGAACCGCGGCTGTCGCTGCAGTGGTGGGTCCGGGTGGAATCGCTGGCTAAGGCCGCCGGCGACGCAGTTCGCAACGGCGACACCGTGATTCACCCCGCGAGCCTGGAGCCGCGGTGGTTCGCCTGGGTCGACGACATGCACGATTGGTGCATTTCGCGGCAGCTGTGGTGGGGCCACCGGATCCCGATCTGGTACGGCCCTGACGGTGAGCAGATGTGCGTCGGCCCGGACGAGACACCGCCCGACGGTTGGGAGCAAGACCCCGACGTGCTGGACACCTGGTTCTCGTCGGCGCTGTGGCCGTTCTCTACGCTGGGCTGGCCGTCGAAAACCCCGGAGCTGGAAAAGTTCTATCCGACCAGCGTTTTGGTGACCGGTTACGACATCCTGTTCTTCTGGGTGGCCAGGATGATGATGTTCGGCACCTTCGTCGGCGGAGACGACGCCATCACCCAGGACGGCAGTCGGGGCCCGCAGGTGCCGTTTACCGACGTCTTCCTGCACGGCCTGATCCGCGACGAGTTCGGCCGAAAGATGAGCAAGTCCAAGGGCAACGTCATTGATCCGCTGGACTGGGTGGACATTTACGGTGCCGACGCCTTGCGGTTCACGCTGGCCCGCGGCGCCAGTCCCGGCGGCGATCTCTCGGTCGGCGAGGATCACGTCCGGGCGTCGCGCAATTTCGGCACCAAGCTGTTCAACGCCACCCGGTTCGCGTTGCTCAACGGTGCCCGCCTCGCCCCGCTGCCCGATCTCGCCGAGTTGACCGACGCTGACCGCTGGATCCTGGGAAGGCTGGAAGAAGTTCGGGCCGAAGTTGATTCGACATTCGACGGATATGAATTCAGCCGCGCCTGCGAGGCCCTCTACCACTTCACCTGGGATGAATTCTGCGACTGGTACGTCGAATTGGCCAAGACGCAGCTCGCCGATGGCCTAACCCATACCACCGCGGTGCTGGCCGCCGTGCTTGATACTCTGCTGCGGTTGCTGCATCCGGTAATCCCGTTCATCACCGAGGCGCTGTGGCAGGCGTTGACCGGCCAAGAGTCGCTGGTGATAGCCGAATGGCCGAAGCCGTCCGGTATCAGCCTGGATACGGTTGCTGCGCAACGAATCACGGACATGCAGAAGCTGGTCACCGAGATCCGGCGCTTCCGTAGCGACCAGGGTTTGGCGGACCGGCAGAAAGTGCCCGCCCGGCTCTCGGGTATCGACACCGCGGACCTGAGCGAGCAGATCGGCTCGGTCACCTCGTTGGCGTGGCTGACCGCACCGGGGCCGGAATTCAGCCCGTCGGCGTCGCTCGAGGTCGGCCTGGGCGGGGGTATCGTCGTCGTCGAGCTCGACACCTCGAGCACCATCGACGTGGAAGCCGAGCGTCGCCGCCTCGAAAAAGACTTGGCCGCAGCACAAAAGGAACTGGCCTCCACCACCGCCAAATTGGGCAATGCCGACTTCATGGCCAAGGCGCCGGCCGCTGTCGTCGACAAACAACGAGAGCGTCAACGTGTGGCCCGCGAGGAAACCGACCGGATAACGGCCAGGTTGGCCGGACTGCAGTGACCCTGGAGCTACCCGACCCCGGATCCACCGGCGCGGTTCCGACCCCAGATGAGATCGCGGCCTTACTGCAGGTCGAGCATTTGCTCGACCAGCGCTGGCCGGAAACCAAGATCGAGCCGAGCCTGACTCGCATCACTGCGCTGATGGACCTGCTCGGCTCACCCCAACGCGGCTACCCGTCGATTCATATAGCCGGCACCAACGGCAAGACCTCGGTGGCGCGGATGGTCGACGCGCTGCTGACCGCGTTGCAGCGGCGCACCGGACGGACCACCAGCCCGCACCTGCAGTCGGCGGTCGAGCGGATCGCGATCGACGGACACCCGATCAGCCCGGCCCAGTACGTGGCCACCTACTCCGACATCGAGCCGTTTGTGCAGATGATCGACCGGCAGTCGCAGGACGGCGGCGGCCCGGCGATGAGCAAGTTCGAGGTGCTCACCGCAATGGCGTTCGCGGTGTTCGCTGACGCGCCCATCGAGGTCGCCGTCGTCGAGGTGGGTCTGGGCGGCCGTTGGGACGCGACCAATGTGGTCAACGCGCCGGTCGCGGTCATCACCCCGATCAGCGTCGACCACGTCGAATACCTCGGCGGCGATATCGCGGGGATCGCCGGCGAGAAGGCCGGCATCATCACCGCGGCCCACCAGGGTGCACCCGACACCGTGGCGGTGATCGGCCGCCAGGTACCCGAGGCGATGGAGGTGCTGTTGGCGCAAACCGTGCGCGCCGACGCCGCGGTCGCCCGGGAAGACTCCGAGTTCGCGGTGCTGGGCCGTCAGGTCGCCATCGGCGGCCAAGTGCTGCAGCTACAGGGCCTCGGCGGGGTGTACTCCGACGTGTACCTGCCGCTGCATGGCGAACATCAGGCCCACAACGCGGCGGTGGCGCTGGCCGCGGTCGAGGCGTTTTTTGGTGCCGGTACGCAGCGTCAGCTCGACGTCGATGCCGTCCGGGCCGGATTCGCCGCCGCCACCAGCCCGGGCCGGTTGGAGCGCATGCGCAGCGCCCCGACGGTGTTCATCGACGCCGCGCACAACCCGGCGGGCGCGGCGGCGCTGGCGCAGGCGCTGGGTGAGGAGTTCGATTTCCGGTTCCTGGTCGGGGTGGTCAGCGTGCTGGCCGACAAGGACGTCGGCGGCATCCTGGCGGCGTTGGAGCCAGTGCTTGATCGAATCGTGGTCACCCACAACGGATCACCGCGCGCTCTCGACGTCGAGTCGCTGGCGCTGGCCGCGCAGAGGTGGTTCGGACCCGACCGGGTGATCACCGCCGAAAACCTGCCTGCCGCAATCGAAACCGCGACCGTATTGGTTGACGACGCCTTCGCAGATGGCGAAGTCGGCGGCGGCGCGCTCTCCGGGACCGGCATTGTGATCACCGGCTCGGTGGTCACCGCCGGGGCCGCACGTACGTTGTTCGGTCGTGATCCGGCGTGACCCAGCCCGACGCGCCCGATCCGTGGAAGAGCTTCCGCGGCGTGATGGCCGGCACGCTGATCTTGGAGGCGATCGTGGTGCTGCTGGCTTTGCCGGTGGTCGGCGCGGTCGGCGGCGGTCTGACCCCCGTCGCACTGGGATATTTGATCGGCTTGGCGGTGATCCTGGTCCTGCTTACCGGGCTGCAGGGCCGGTCATGGGCCATCCGGCTGGACCTTGCCGTGCAGCTGGTCCTGATTGCCGGTTTCCTGGTGTACCCGGGCGTGGGATTGATTGGGCTGCTCTTCGCTGGCGTATGGGCGCTGATCGCCTACTTACGCGCCGAGGTCCTGCGCCGCCAGCAACGCGGCATGTTGCCCGGCCAGCAGCCGCCCCAGGACTGATCCGCGAAGGTACGCTGTCCGCCGTGACACGCGCCGGCGAGCGGACCCTCCTATTAATCAAGCCCGACGGGGTCGAGCGGCGCTTGGTGGGCGAGATCATCGGCCGCATCGAGCGCAAAGGCCTGACCGTCGCGGCGCTGGAAATGCGCGTTATCGACGACGAGCTGGCCCGCCAGCACTACGCCGAGCACGACGGCAAGCAGTTTTTCGCCTCCCTGCTCGAGTTCATCACGTCAGGACCGCTGGTGGCGGCGATCGTGGAGGGCCCGCGGGCGGTCGAGGCGGTGCGGCAACTGGCCGGCGCAACCGATCCGGTCGAGAAGGCCGCTCCCGGCACCATCCGCGGCGATTTCGGCCTCGAAACGCAGTTCAACCTGGTGCACGGCTCCGATTCACCAGAGTCGGCTCAGCGCGAGATCGCGCTCTGGTTCTCCGAGACCTAACCCCGGGGATCGGTGCACTTGGTCCCTGTCGCCCCGACGGTATGGGATACTGAGTAGCGGGTGAACGTCGCCGGTCCGGCTTCCGACGCCCGAATGAAGACTTCGACAAGCGCGACCACCGCGAACCGCGATGCGGGCGCCGACTGTCCAGCCATCATTCACAACCGGCGCCGAGTGTGTTCGACAAGAGCCGCTCGGGGCGAGACCATCACAAGTTCGGGAGAAGTGACCCGGACACATAGCGAAGCCCTCGCGTGGCCGCGTCGCAAAGGACGCGCCCGGGGGCTTGAGGAGAATACGTGATAGACGGTGGCCCATCCTCAGAGCTTCCAGAAGACTCGTCGCAGCACGAGGACCTGCCTGACCGGCTAAGGGTCCATTCGCTGGCCAGAGCGCTCGGGACGACCAGCAAACAGGTGCTCGACGCCCTGGCCGAACTCGACGGGCGGATCCGTAGCGCGCACTCCACCGTGGAGCGCGCCGACGCGGTCCGGGTCCGCGATCTGCTGGGCAGCGCACCGGTTACTGCCGCTGCGGCGGATGAGCCCGAGTCGCGGCTGATGCTGGCGGCCCCAGGTACCGCGGTCGAGCGCCCCGAGTACATGCCGCTTTTCGTCGCGCCCCAGCCGGTCAAGAGAGGTGACAACACCGACGACACCGACGACTCCGACGATTCTGACGACGACGACCTTGACGGCGACGACGAGCAGGGCGAGCGTCCGGCCAACCGCCGCCGTCGCCGCGGACGTCGCGGGCGGGGCCGCGGGCGTGGCGAGCAGAACGGTTCCGACAAGGGCGACGAAGCCGACGGCGACGGCGGGGGTTCGGATAAGCCGGACGGTGCGTCGGCTGACAACGCCGGCGACGACTCCGACGACGACGACTCCGACGACAGCGATGATGACAACGGCCCCGGCGAGGGCGGCAGCAAGCGTCGCCGACGCCGTCGTCGCCGCAAGTCCGGTTCCGGCGATGACAGCGATGACGGTCCCTCACCCGACGACCCACCCAACACCGTGGTGCACGAGCGGGCGCCCCGGGCCGCTGACAAAGGCGACAGCGACTCCACCAGCGGCGAGATCCGGGGCATCGACGGCTCGACCCGGCTGGAGGCCAAACGGCAGCGCCGCCGCGACGGGCGCGATGCCGGACGGCGCCGCCCGCCCGTCCTGACCGAAGCCGAATTCCTGGCCCGCCGGGAGGCGGTCGAGCGGGTGATGGTGGTTCGTGACAAGGTCCGCGCCGAACCACCGCACCCGGGGTCCCGGTACACCCAGATCGCCGTGCTCGAAGACGGGATCGTCGTCGAGCACTTCGTCACCTCGGCCGCTTCCGCTTCCCTGGTCGGCAATATCTACCTGGGCATCGTGCAGAACGTGCTGCCGTCGATGGAGGCGGCGTTCGTCGACATCGGCCGCGGCCGCAACGGCGTGCTCTACGCCGGCGAGGTGAACTGGGAGGCCGCTGGCCTGGGCGGGTCCAACCGCAAAATCGAACAGGCTCTCAAACCCGGCGACTACATCGTGGTGCAAGTCAGCAAGGACCCGGTTGGACACAAGGGGGCCCGGCTGACCACCCAGGTGTCGCTGGCCGGTCGCTACCTGGTGTACGTGCCGGGTGCGTCGTCGACCGGCATCAGCCGCAAGCTTCCCGACACCGAACGCCAGCGCCTCAAAGAGATCCTGCGTGAGGTGGTGCCGTCGGACGCCGGCGTGATCATCCGCACCGCCTCCGAGGGCGTTAAGGAGCAGGACATCCGCTTCGACGTGACCCGGCTGCAGGATCGGTGGGCGCAGATCGCCGCGCAGGCGGAGGAGACCAAGGAGAAGGCGGCCGGCGCCGCTGTGGCGCTTTACGAAGAGCCGGACGTCCTGGTCAAGGTGATTCGGGATCTGTTCAACGAGGACTTCGCCCAGCTGATCGTGTCCGGCGAGGAAGCCTGGACCACCATCAACGAGTACGTGAATTCGGTTGCGCCCGAACTTGTTTCGAAGCTGAATAAATACGAGACCGCAGAGCTTTCCGGGGGAGGGACTGGTCCAGACGTCTTCGCAGTGCACCGCATCGACGAGCAACTGGCCAAGGCGATGGACCGCAAGGTCTGGTTGCCCTCGGGCGGGACGCTGGTGATCGACCGGACCGAGGCGATGACGGTGGTTGACGTCAACACCGGCAAGTTCACCGGGTCCGGTGGCAACCTTGAACAGACCGTTACCAAGAACAACCTCGAAGCGGCCGAGGAGATCGTGCGCCAGCTGCGGCTGCGCGACATCGGCGGCATTGTCGTCATCGACTTCATCGACATGGTGCTCGAGTCCAACCGAGACCTGGTGCTGCGTCGGTTGACCGAGGCGCTGGCTCGTGACCGCACTCGTCATCAGGTGTCCGAAGTGACCTCGTTGGGGCTGGTGCAGCTCACTCGCAAGCGGCTGGGAACCGGGCTGATCGAGGCGTTCTCCACGACGTGTCCGCACTGCGGCGGCCGCGGAATAACGCTGCATGCTGATCCCGTCGACTCCGCGCCGGCGACCGGTCGTAAATCCGAGTCGGGCGGCAAGCGGGGCCGGCGCTCCAAGAAGGGCAAGACCGACGAGCCTGCGGTGGCCAAGGTGCCGGTCCACACTCCCGGCGAGCACCCGATGTTCAAGGCAATGGCCGCGGCCAACGGTCGCCATGATGACGAAACCGACGACACTGACGAGTCCGAGCGCACCGAGGATGTCGATGAGGCAGTCGTCGACCATGACCGGGACGACGCGGAAACCGATGGACAGCTCCAGGAGCAGGTCGCACGTGAGGCCGCCGAAGAAGACCTGGAGGATGCCGACTTCGACGACAGCGATGAAGACGACGAGGTCGAACTCGACGACGATGAGGACCTCGACGATGAGGATCTTGAGGACGAAGACGACGACGAGGACGAGGACGACGACGACGATGAGGACCTCGACGACGATCTGGACGTCGAGGACTCCGACGACGGCGACGACTCCGCTGCCGACGAATCCGACCACGAATCCTCCGCCGTCATGGCCCCCGCTGCGCGACCGCGCCGGCGTCGGGCCGCGGCCCGGCCGGCCGGACCACCGATCCACGAGGACTAAATGCCCGCTTCGCCCCCTCGCCGCTACGCGGCTGGGGGTGCCCCCACCTCAGACCGCTTCGCGGTCTGCATCGTCACCGGGCGGACTAACCGACCGGTTTGACCCTTTAGCCGCTGGTCACGTACCCTTGACCAGTTGTCGCCAAGCCCGCTGACCGGGTTTTGGCCGGCACTCCCAGACCAGCCCGCGCACCTTTGGTAGCGCGCGCCAGAAGAACCGGAAGAGAAGGTAGACGTAACCATGGCGACCTACGCAATCGTCAAGACCGGCGGCAAGCAGTACAAAGTCGCGGTCGGAGACGTCGTCAAGGTCGAAAAGCTCGACTCCGAGCCCGGTGCGAAGGTGTCGCTGCCGGTCGCCCTGGTCGTCGACGGCCCCACCGTCACCACCGATGCCGCGGCACTGGCCAAGGTTGCGGTGACCGGCGAGGTGCTCGAGCACACCAAGGGTCCCAAGATTCGTATCCACAAGTTCAAGAACAAGACCGGCTACCACAAGCGTCAGGGTCACCGTCAGCAGTTGACGGTCCTGAAGGTCACCGGTATCAAGTAGCGAGGCGACGAATAAATGGCACACAAAAAGGGCGCTTCCAGCTCACGCAACGGTCGCGATTCCAACGCCCAGCGCTTGGGCGTCAAGCGCTTCGGCGGTCAGGTTGTCAAGGCCGGCGAGATCATCGTGCGTCAGCGCGGCACGCATTTCCACCCGGGAATCAACGTCGGCCGTGGCGGCGACGACACGTTGTTCGCCAAGGCGGCCGGGGCCGTCCAGTTTGGCGTCAAGCGGGGACGCAAGACCGTCAGTATCGTCACCGCCGCGACCACGACCGACTGAGCGTCGCGAGTGTGAAGCCCGCTGGCTTCACCCTTGACGAGTAAGAGGAACTCCGATGCCTCGGTTTGTCGACCGCGTCGTCATCCATACGCGGGCGGGCTCCGGCGGTAACGGCTGCGCCTCGGTCCACCGCGAGAAATTCAAGCCGCTCGGCGGTCCCGACGGCGGCAACGGCGGTCGCGGCGGCAGCGTCGTGCTGGTCGTCGACCCGCGGGTGCACACCCTGCTCGACTTCCACTTTCGGCCGCATATCGTCGCGGCTTCGGGCAAGCAGGGCATGGGCGGTCACCGCGATGGCGCCGCCGGCGCCGACCTGGAAGTCACGGTTCCCGACGGGACCGTTGTGCTCGACGAGAACGGTAGATTGCTCGCCGATCTAATCGGTGCGGGCACCCGCTTCGAAGCCGCGGCCGGAGGTCGCGGCGGGCTGGGCAATGCCGCGCTAGCCTCGCGGGCCCGCAAGGCGCCGGGTTTCGCACTGCTCGGCGAAAACGGCGAATCCCGCGATCTCACGCTCGAACTCAAGACCGTCGCCGATGTCGGGTTGATCGGGTTTCCCTCGTCCGGCAAATCCTCGCTGGTGTCGACGATCTCGGCGGCCAAGCCAAAGATCGCCGACTATCCCTTCACCACACTGGCTCCCAACCTTGGTGTGGTCTCGGCAGGGGAGCGCACCTTCACCGTCGCCGACGTGCCGGGCCTGATCCCGGGTGCGTCACAGGGCCGCGGTCTGGGTCTGGACTTCCTGCGGCACATCGAGCGGTGTGCGGTGCTGGTGCACGTCGTCGACTGCGCCACCGCCGAGCCGGGCCGCGACCCGGTGTCCGACATTGATGCGTTGGAAGCCGAACTGGCCGCGTATACGCCCACGCTGCAAGGAGACTCGGCGCTGGGTGATCTGGTAGAGCGGCCGCGGGCGGTGGTGCTCAACAAGATCGACGTGCCGGAGGCGCGCGAGCTGGCCGAATTCGTTCGCGACGAAATCGCGGCGCGCGGCTGGCCGGTGTTCCTGGTGTCGACGGTCAGCAGGGAAGGGTTGCAGCCGTTGATATTTGCGCTCGCCGACTTGGTGTCGCAGTATCACGCCGCACAGCCGGTGCTGGTGCCACGACGGCCGGTGATTCGCCCGGTCCCGGTCGACGAGTCCGGTTTCACGGTGGAATCCGATGGGCAGGGCGGGTTCGTGGTCCGCGGCCGGCGGCCCGAACGCTGGATCGCCCAGACCAATTTCGACAACGACGAGGCGGTCGGCTACCTCGGTGACCGGTTGGCCCGTCTGGGCGTCGAGGACGAACTGGTCCGGCTGGGCGCACGGCCGGGATGCGCGGTGACGATCGGCGAAGTCACCTTCGACTGGGAGCCTCAGACGCCGTCCGGTGTGGACACTGTGATGACGAGACGAGGCACCGACGCACGCCTGGAAAGCACTGACCGGGTCGGGGCTGACGAACGCAAGGCGGCCCGCCGCCGGCGCCGCGAACGCGGTAGCGAGTCATGAGCAGCGCAGCGCGCGAGGCTATCCGCGCCGCGCGAAGCGTCGTGGTCAAGGTCGGCACCACCGCGTTGACCACGCCGACCGGCGTGTTCGACGCCGGCAGGCTGGCGGAGCTCGCTGACGCTATCGAGGCCCGAATGAAAGCGGGCTCCGATGTCGTCATTGTCTCCTCCGGGGCGATTGCTGCCGGCATCGAGCCGCTCGGGCTGACCAAGCGGCCCGCCGACCTGGCCACCAAACAGGCGGCGGCCAGTGTCGGGCAGGTCGCGCTGGTGAACGCTTGGAGCGCTGCATTCGCTCGCTACCAACGCAGCGTTGGTCAGGTATTACTCACGGCGCATGACATTTCGATGCGGGTCCAACACACCAATGCCCAGCGCACCCTGGACCGGCTGCGGGCGCTGCATGCGGTGGCGATCGTCAACGAGAACGATACGGTTGCCACCAACGAAATTCGGTTCGGCGATAACGACCGGCTCTCGGCGTTGGTGGCGCACCTAGTCGGTGCAGACGCGCTGGTGCTGCTGAGCGACATCGACGGGCTGTACGACTCCGATCCGCGCAAGGTCCGCGAATCACGTTTCATCCCTGAGGTTTCCGAGCCGGCCGACCTGGACGGCGTGGTAGCGGGACAGAGCAGCCACCTGGGCACCGGCGGGATGGCGTCGAAGGTGTCGTCGGCGCTGCTGGCCGCCGACGCCGGGGTGCCAGTGCTGCTGGCAGCCGCCGCGGAGGCCGCGACAGCACTGGCAGACGCCTCGGTCGGCACGGTGTTCGCCGGGCGGACCAACCGGATGTCGGCGCGCCGGTTTTGGGTGCGGTATGCCGCGGAGTCCGCCGGTTCGCTGACCCTGGACGAGGGCGCAGTGCGCGCCGTGCTGGGACAACGCCGCTCACTTCTGCCCGCGGGTATTACGAGTCTGTCCGGTGGTTTTCACGGCGGTGACGTTGTCGACCTGTTGGGGCCCGACGCGACCCTGGTGGCCCGCGGCGTGGTCGCCTACGACGCCGCCGAGTTGGCCACCATGGTCGGACGGTCGACCTCAGAGCTGCCCGCGGAGTTGCGCCGGCCCGCAGTGCATGCCGACGACCTGGTCGCCGTTTAGGTCGGCATAGGTTTGAGATATAAAGCGCCCCAGACGATTTCGGTTAACGTGGTGGCGAGTTCGGCATCGTAGCTGGCCGGTCTGGTCGGCAGGTTCTGTTGACACGCCCGCTCGACCATCCAGGTGAGCACACTGGCCGCCGTCGCCGCAGGCAGCTCGCGGCGGATTGAGCCGTCCGCCTGGCCGTCTTCGATGACGCGGGTCAACCGCCCGGTGATAGCGGTCAGCAGATTCCGGTAGGTCGCTCCGACCAAGGAGTCGTAGGCGGCCATCTCGTTCAGCGCGACCAGTACCGGTTGATGACGCCGGTAGCTGGCGATGATCGCGGCCATGCCGGCGCGGACGTCGTCGGGATCGTGCCGCCACGCCACACCCCACCAGCGCTCAGCAGCGTTGGCCAGATCATTGAACACCTGGCCGGCCAACCGGCGCAGCAGGTGGCCCTTGTCCTCGAAGTAGATGTAGAAGCTGGCCCGCGACATGCCCGCCTCGGTGGACAGCCGATCCACGCTGAGTTCGGTGAAGGTCGCACCGTCACGCATCAGCCGTTCGGTGGCGTCGAGCAGCCGGCGCTCGATCTGCTCGCGACGCTCCTGCCGCTTGGCTTGCGGCTTGCGGGTGACCGACGGCATGGCTCCTCCTATCCCACCGCTGGTCGGAGCATAACCGAAGCTTGACATCTTGACTAGACACTATGTCTAGTTCTAGGGTCGGCGGTGTTGCATATGTGACCGCAGTCATAGCCGATGGAGGACTCACCATGACAGCGACGGCCGCAACCCCTCGCGCCTACGACCCCATCGATCTCTCGTCGCGGGCGTTTTGGTCCACTACCGCGCAAGACCGGGAAAGTTCGTTTGCGGTGCTGCGGGCTGAACGCCCGGTGAGCTGGCATCCTCCGGTCGAAGACGCGCTGATGACTGATCCTGACGACCCCGGCTACTGGGCTCTTACCCGGCGCGCCGACATCGTCGGTGTCAGCCGCAACAACGAGGTGTTCTTGTCCGGTAAGGGGGTCATTTTCGAGAACGTTCCCGAGGAGCTGCTCGAAGCATCCCAGTCCTTCCTGGCGATGGACCCGCCGCGGCACACCTTCCTTCGCAAACTCGTCAGCGCCGCATTCACCCCTCGGCAGGTCAGGCGCATCGAGGATTCGATCAAGGCGAACGCCAAAACCATCGTCGAGGAGCTCAGAGCGGCCGGCAGCGGCGTGGACTTCGTCGAGCACTGCGCCAAGGAACTGCCCATCCGCACGCTGTCGGACATGGTGGGCATTCCGGAGTCGGATCGTCAGCGCGTGGAACACGCCGCCGATGCCATGGTCTCGTGGGCCGACCCGGTCTACCTCAACGGTCGCCACCCAATGGAGGTGCTGTTCGAGGCCCAGATGTACATCCACCAGGTAGCCCTCGCGCTCGCCGCCGAACGTCGCGAGCATCCGGGTGACGACCTGTTCAGCAGCCTGGTGAATGCCGAGGTGGACGGTGACCGGCTCGCCGACGCCGACATAGCCGCATTCTTCGTGCTGCTCGCTGTCGCCGCCAACGACACCACCCGCCAAACCACCAGTCACGCGCTGAAGGCGCTCACCGACTTTCCCGATCAGCGTGCCTGGCTGCTGGAGGATTTCGACAACCGCATCGGCGGGGCGATCGAGGAGTTCATTCGCTGGGCCACGCCGGTGATGACCTTCCGCCGCACGGCCGCAACGGATTTCGAAGTCAGCGGCCAAACCATCCGGGCGGGAGAAAAGGTAGTGATGTTCTATCCGTCCGGCAACTGGGACACCGAGGTCTTCGAGCATCCGGAGCGCCTGGATTTGAGCCGCAGTCCCAACCCGCACGTCGGTTTCGGCGGTGGCGGAGTGCACTTCTGCCTGGGCGCGCATGTGGCCAGAGCGCAATTGCGCGCGATCTTCGGCGAGCTATTGCGCCAGCTGCCGGACATCCGGGCGGGCGAACCGGTATACGTACCCGGCAACTTCATCCACGGGATTCGCAGCATGCCCTGCGCGTTCTGAGGCTTTGATTTTTGGTGCTGAAGGCTAATCGGCTAGCGGTCGGCGCCAGCCTGGTCGTGCGAGGCGTCAGCATCGGCGTCGGCTGTTGCGGTCAGTAGGGCGATGGCCATGTCGAATGGCTCGGGGCTGCGCAGCACGCGGCTGAGGATGAGAGCTCCTTCCACGCTGGTCCACACATTGGTGGCGAGCTGCGCGGCCCTCTCGTGGGGGAGACCCTTTTCGGTGAGGCGCGCGGCCAGCGTAGTGATCAGATCCTGGAAGGCGCGCCGGGTCGCGTCGCTGAGCTGATCGGAGGCGGGCGTCGACTCGAGGACGATCGGAGCCACAGCGCACCCCTCGCGGTAGTTGCTGGCCACCAGGTCGTCGCGTTCGCGGCGCATGAAGACCTCGATCAGTTGCGCCGCGGTGGTGGTGGCTGCGGCCGCGCGGTTGATGTGTGCGATGCGGTCGGAGGCGTGCAGGAGGGTGACCTCGGTGGCGAGCTCCTCCTTGCCGCCGGGGAAGTGAAAGTAGATCGACCCGCGCGGGGCGGCACTCTCGGTGACGACGTCCGACAAAGCGGTGCCGAGATAGCCGTGTTCGCGGAACAGCCGGCGCGCCGCGGCGACCATGCGTTCCTTGCTATCGGTCTTCCTTGGCATGTCGTCCATCATACATAGTTCTTGACAGAGTATGGGTTGCTTTGTAGCATCGGCGACAGTGCTAAGTATGACGCCCGACATAGTAAGGTGCCAACCGGCGCCTGCGGCCGAGCGGAGTTACCACGCCACAGGAAATACAGAAAGGAAACCAAGATGCCCGTCTACCAGTGCTACAGCCCAAAAGGACTGCTGACCAAGTCCGCGAAGGCCAAGATCGCCGAAGAGATGACCAGCATGTACTGCAACGTCACCGGAGCACCGCCGTCATGGGTCAAAGTTCTGTTCAATGAGATGCCCGAAGGCGAGTGCTTCGCGGCCGGCAAACCGGCAGCGCAATCTTTGATTCTCGCCATCAACCGCCACGGACGTGACCTCGAAACGCGACGGGCAATGCTGCGTCAGCTCTCCCAGATCTGGACACGTAACTCGGGCCAGCCGGAAGCCGACCTGTGGATCTCGCTGACCGAGATCGATCCAACAAACATCCTGGAAGCCGGGTTGTTCATTCCCGCGCCCGGCGACGAACGTGAATGGCTTGAGGAAAACCGCGACAGGCTAGCCGAATTGGGAATCACGGCCGCATGACTTAAGCCGTCACCTCGAATTGTTATGGGGGCGAACGCAAAGCTGATCCGCTTCACCGGCGACCACGAACATCAGCCGGAGGGGATCGCCGGTATCTGCGCTCAGGTGGGTTGGCAGCCGCGAATCAATGACGCCGCAGGGCAATTCGGAGTCAAGAACAGCAAGCACCAGGAGACATCATGACTCAATCATTGAATGGATCAATCGAGACGGTCTCGCATCAGGTCGACCGGTTGACCATCCAGATCAACGACTCGTTCGATGGGTTCCGGAATCGTTATGAGCAAGCGGTGCCCGTGTTTCAACGCGAACGGTTCGACTCCCTCATCGAGCGGGGCGTCGACTGGGAGACCGTTCTAGAGGCCACCGCTGAGAACGCGCCACACGACTTCATTCTCTATTGGTCCCACGACTTCACGTCGCTGATGAGTCTGGCCGGAGATCGCGGCCGTTGTGTCGAGTACCTGATGGGCAATCACACCGTTGCGCAAAGAATGTATCGCTACAACCCGGCCATTCTGCTCTATGCGCCCTTACGTACCGCCATTGTGGAAGATGCCAACGGCGTCGCGTGGTTCACCGTGGATCAACCCAGCACCCGGTTCGGCAGCTTCAACACACCCCAAATCGCCAAGGTGGGAATCGAATTGGATCGCAAGCTTGCTGCGTTGCTGGAGTACCTGGATGCTCCCGTGCCAGCCGCGCTCACCGAATCGTGAGCAAAACCAACACTTTTCCCGAACTCTACAGCGTAGACCGGGTCACAACAGTTGGTCGGTCCGCCTAAAACCAGGAGGCCAGTGTCATGAAGCAGACTCAGAAGATCCCTGAGACATTTCTCGGTGTCGGTTACACACGCGACCGAGCTGGGCTGCCACTGAAGGCGGTGCGTGTTCCCGTCCGGCAGCCGGCGGCCGATCAGGTGCTGATCCGCGTCGCCGCCTCATCGCTCAACCCGCTGGAGTACAAGCTGGCCGACTTGAACTTCATGGGACGTACGCCGCCCGTCGTTCTCGGACTGGACCTCGCTGGCGTGGTGGTCGCTGTTGGCCACGATGTCAGTGGCATAGCCGTCGGCGACGCGGTGGCAGCCATGGCCGATTTGAACGGTAATGGCGGCTGGATCGCAACCGGCGAGAGCGGAAGCGAGGACGGCTATGCCCTTGCACAGCAATTCCTTACCGCTCGCAAGCCACCGTCGCTGAGCTTCCGCGATGCGGCCGCGCTTCCGATGGCCTTCCTGTCAGCTTTCGCGGGTCTGTACCCGGTGCTCCAGCCCGGCGACACGGTCTATATCCCCGGCGGTGGGGGCGGCGTCGGGCATCTCGCCGTGCAGATGGCGGCGCGAGCCCTGGGGGCCGGGCTGGTCATCAGCAGCGGCAGCACGCCGCAATCAATCGCGCTGGCCCGGCAGTGCGGCGCCCACCACGTTTTCAATTACAAGCGGGATGACATCGCCGCCGAAATCGCCAAGCTGACCGGCGGCGAGGGCGTTGACCTCGTCTACGACGCCACCTACAGCGAGCACGGCTTTATCGAGACCGCGAAAACGGTCCGGCGGCGCGGCAGCTGGATCGTGCTCGGCGTCGGCCCTGGCAAGACGACACGCTTGGTCGAAACGCACAGCCCGGTCAATGCCATCCTGGCCGAGCGCGGCGCCAAACATGTCAACGTCAATCTGCTGCGCTACTTTTCGGAACCCGCCACGCTCGACGTCGAGGCCCGCACGTTTCTCCAGTGCGGGATGGATCTGGCGATGGAGTGGGCGGCGCAGGGACTTGTGGTCCCGCACATCGGCGCGACCATCGACAGCACCGTCGAGGCAATCAATGCGGGGCTGCAGTCGCTGAAGATGGGCCGCGGCGTAGTAGGCAAGGTGGCGGTGATCGTGGATCGCGACCTATCCCTGGGAGCTGCCGTGCGCGCCTAACCAATCGCCGTGAATAGCGTCAGCGCACTGGCGCCGCAGCGAGCTCCTCGGCCAGCAGCGTCAGCAATTCCGAGCAGCCGCCGTCGACCTTGACGGTGGCAAGGTCGTCGGCGCGGGTGGGCCCGCGGTTGATGATAGCGACCGGAATACCCAGCGCCGCCGCGTGACGCACGAACCGGTAGCCCGAGAACACCGTCAACGATGACCCCGCCACCAGCAGTGCGTCTGCCGAGTCGATAAGTGAAAATGCCTGTTCGACAATAGCTTTGGGTACACTTTCGCCGAAATAGACGATATCGGGCTTGAGCATTCCGCTACACGATGGACAGTCCAAGTAGCGGAAGCAGGCCGTCTCGGCGACGACGGCGTCGGCGTCCGGAGCAACCGCCAGCCCACCGATTGCCTCGGCACGCTCGATGAATCCCGGGTTGAGCGCATCGAGCTTTTCGCCCAGCGCCGCGCGGCTCATCGAGTCGCCGCAGCTCAGGCAGATCACCTGCGCGTAGGTGCCATGCAGATTGATCACGTTGCGGCTGCCGGCCTTGGTGTGCAAAAGGTCGACGTTCTGGGTGATGACGCCGGCGACCACGCCGTCGCGCTCCAGTGCGGCCACCGCCCGGTGCCCGGCGTTGGGCAGGGTTTGGTCCATGTGCCGCCAGCCGACGTGATTGCGCGCCCAGTAGCGCTGGCGGAACACCGGATCCGAGGTGAACTGGCGAATCGTCATGGGTTTGCTCGGTGGCGAATCAGGGCCTCGGTAATCGGGGATACCGGAGTCGGTGGAGATTCCCGCACCGGTCAACACCGCTACGCGGCGACCGGCCAACAGGGCGATCAACTCCGGGGATTCTGCGCAGGCAGTCACCCTTTCGAGAGTACGGATCACGCCTCCGGCGCGTCGCGCGCAGTCATATAATCCTTCGACAGCGCCAGCGCGGTGACGGTGGCTAGGACGAGCACATAGACGGGCAGCAGATGCTCGAGGTCGGTGTAGCCGATCGCGAAGTGGACGACGAGTACGGGCACCGTCCCGAAGGCGCAGCCCAGCAGCAAGCACCACCACACCCACCGCTGCCCGCGGCGCCATCCCCACATGCTGATCAGCAGGACCGCCAGCCCCGCTCCGACCAGCGCGCCGCCGAATCCCGCACGGTCGTGGGCGATGAACGGCAAGAGATGGGCGTCGGCGGCACGCAGATGATCGGCGTGGGTACCCAAGAAATCGAGGTCAGTCGGGACGAACACCGACGTCAATCCGACCGTAGAGATGACCGCGCCGGCCACGGCCAGCCCCCCGCCGACGCCAATCATCAGAAGCTGACCCCAGAGTGCACGATGACGCGCAGGCTCGGGTCCTTCGACGATCGGAGGCCAATGCGGCTCGGCAGGGCGGCGCCACACCGCAAGGATCAGCATCGGAAACAGCGCGATGACAACCAGGGTGTGCAGCGGCTCCACGAACCCGGTTCCCAGAAAGTAGAAGTAGCTCATGAACGCGACGAACCCAGAAATCAGCAACGCCCGCCGCGCCCACCGATAGCCTTGCCTCATCTGCTGGGCCAGCAGGAGGTAAAGGATTCCGATACCGATCATGTTGCCGGCCATCGTGATTCGATCGTGTTGCAAGAAGCCGACCAGATGATGATTGAGGTGCTGCAGGTCTGAAACGGAGACGCCGAGGTAGTCACGGTCGTACCACAGCAACACCGGGCCCAACGTGATTGCCGCAGCGCCGACGCCGGCCACGATCAAGCCCACACCGACCAGCGCGGCCCACAGCCATCCCGGCCACCGCCTCGGGTCGGCCGAGACGTCGCGCAGTGGCGTGGGCGGTGACGTCGGTGTGGCCGCCTCGATCACCCGGTTGAACCAGTTCGGGCCGGCAGCAAGCAGGACGGCCGGGGTGGCCAGCACCACGGTCGACGGTTCGGCGAGCGCCTCAACGGCAACGGCAAGGGCCGGGGTCGAGAGTCGCACGGTGTCAGCGGGTGCGCCGACGGTGACGCTGTCGACCTCCGCGGCGATCGCGTCGCTCGCCTCTTGAGTGTCGGCCACAGCGGTGACCGGGCACCGCCGCCCGGCGACCGCGCGACGCACAACTTCTACGTCTGTGATCTGGGCCGGGTCGATCTCGATGACACTGGCTCCCTGTACGGGAAGGACCGTGATGGCTTCTCGTGCAATCCAAGGCGGGACGGAAACGCCGAACCGTCCCGACCATTCCGGCAAGGATGTCGGGTGGTCGAACACCACTGGGATCCACCGCCGTCCGCTCGCCCGCCTGACGAGCACCGCCAGGAATCGCAGTGCCAGGACTTGTGTACGGCGCTCACCCAGTACGGCTGTGGCGAGCGGGCGAAGCGGGTGATAGGTCCAGTCCGGCACAACTGAATTTTCGCATCCCGCCGACCCGGCGGGTCTAGCCGAGGCAGTCCGCCGCTGACGTCAACTCGGCGTCCATGTTCTGCTGCATCATCTTCATGTCGACCACGAGCACGGCGGTATCACTCATGGTGTGGTGATACCCGATGGCCCGACGTTGGCACCGGCTGGGCGACAATGGAGGGCGATGGACTTCTAGAACGCCTACAGCCAGGGCTTTGCCCGGGTCGCTGCCTGCACCCACCATGCAGCGATCGGCGACCCGGCGGCCAATGCCGCGTCCGTCCTGCGGCTGGCTCGCCAGTGCCACGACGACGGCGTCGCCCTCGCCGTCTTCCCGGAGTTGACGCTCTCCGGGTACTCCATCGAGGACATCCTGCTGCAAGACGTGTTGCTCGACGCCGTCGAAGACGCCGTGCTCGACGTCGTCTCGGCTTCCAGCGACCTGCTGCCGGTGCTGGTGGTCGGCGCTCCGCTGCGTTACCGGCAGCGGATCTACAACACTGCTGTGGTCATCCATCGCGGCGTTGTGCTTGGGGTGGCGCCCAAGTCGTACCTGCCCACCTACCGGGAGTTCTACGAGCGCCGCCAGATTGCGCCCGGTGACGACGAGCGTGGCACTATTCGGATCGCCGGCATGCAAGCGCCGTTCGGTCCAGACTTGTTGTTCGCCTCATCCGACCTGCCCGACTTCGTGCTGCACGTCGAAATCTGCGAGGACATGTTCGTGCCGGTACCGCCCAGTGCGGAAGCGGCGCTCGCGGGCGCGACGGTGCTGGCCAATCTGTCCGGCAGCCCGATCACGATCGGCCGCGCCGAAGACCGGTTCCTGCTGGCCCGGTCGGCATCGTCGCGGTGTCTGGCCGCCTACGTCTACGCCGCCGCCGGGGAGGGTGAGTCGACGACCGACCTGGCCTGGGACGGTCAGACCATGATCTTCGAGAACGGCGTCCTGCTTGCCCAATCGGAGCGTTTCCCAAAGGAGAGCGACGGTCGGTGGCAGACGTCGACACCGGGTTGCTTCGCTCCGAACGACTACGGATGGGGACGTTCGACGACAACCGTCGTCACCACCGAAGCGTGACGGAGTCGTTCCGGCGAATCGAGTTTCGACTGGAGCCACCGTCCGGCGACATCGGACTGCGGCGCCAGGTCGAGCGGTTCCCGTTCGTGCCGGCCGACCCCAACCGGCTGCAGCAAGACTGCTATGAGGCCTACAACATTCAAGTCGCTGGGCTCGGGCAGCGATTGCGGGCGTTGGATTTCCCGAAGGTGGTCATCGGGATTTCCGGGGGGCTGGACTCGACCCACGCGCTGATCGTCGCGGCGCGCGCGATGGACCGGGAAGACCGGCCGCGCAGCGATATTCTGGCGTTCACCCTGCCGGGCTTCGCGACCGGCGAGCACACCAAACGCAATGCGGTCGAGTTGTGTCGCGCGCTTGGTGTCACCTTCTCCGAGATCGACATCACCGACACCGCAAAGCTGATGCTCAAGGAGATCGATCATCCGTTCTCACGCGGCGAAAAGGTCTACGACGTCACCTTCGAGAACGTCCAGGCCGGCCTGCGCACCGACTACCTGTTCCGGTTGGCCAACCAGCGCGGCGGCATCGTGCTCGGCACCGGTGATCTATCCGAGCTGGGACTGGGCTGGTCAACGTACGGTGTCGGCGACCAGATGTCGCACTACAACGTCAATGCCGGCGTGCCGAAAACGTTGATCCAACACCTGATCCGCTGGGTCATCTCCTCCGACCAGTTCGAGTCGGAAGTGGACGAGGTGCTGGAGTCGGTGCTTGACACCGAGATCACTCCGGAACTTGTCCCCAGTGGTCAGGAGGAGGAGCTGCAGAGCAGCGAAGCCAAGGTCGGACCGTTTGCACTGCAAGACTTCTCACTGTTCCAGGTGCTGCGGTATGGATTCCGGCCGTCGAAGATCGCGTTCTTGGCGTGGCACGCCTGGAACGATTCTGATCGCGGCGACTGGCCGCCGGGATTCCCGGAGAACAAGCGACCGTCGTACTCGCTCAAGGAGATTCGGCACTGGCTGCAGGTCTTCGTGCAGCGGTTCTACTCGTTCAGCCAGTTCAAGCGCTCGGCAATGCCCAACGGGCCCAAGGTGTCGAATGGCGGTTCACTGTCGCCGCGCGGGGACTGGCGCGCCCCGTCGGACATGTCGGCACACGCGTGGCTCGACGAGATCGAGCGCGAGGTACCCGAGGAGTAGCACTTGCTGGATCGTGGATAGCGCGCCCGCCGACCGGTTTGTTCCGAACTAGAATGAAATACTCAGCGAATAACGTCATAGCGGTAGCTGCACGAGCGGGGGTTTTGACATTGCACCCGATCGGCGACCGAGTGCCCGTGAACCCGTGGGCAGCGCCGTGAGCGAAAATCGTTGCTCGCGACCAGATTCGGGTGATGCTATGATGATGACGGCGCTCGGTGTTCCTTTGATGCCTCGTCGGCCCGAAGACCCGCAACACAGCCCCCGCCCACGGGCCCACTGATCGACAGCTACGTCGGAAATTGCAGCCGCGCAGGATCTTGTCCGCTACCAGTTCGTCAGGATGAAATGGTTGATAGCGAGAGCGCCGAGGATGTTGGCGGCCAGCCACCAGCGGTGGGATGACCGAGGTAGCAGCGCCGGCGCCGCGGTCAACCACACCATGAACGGCAGCCAGATGCGTTCGGTTTCGGCTTTGCTGAGCATGCTCAGATCGGCGCACAGGATTGCGCCCACCGCGGCCAGCACCAACAGATGCAGACCGGAGCGCCGGCGGATCGCGGCGATATCGAAGACTCGAGCCAAACCAGCGACGCTGCCCACACCGATCGCGCACGCGACCGACGCCAGATTCGCCCAGCTCCAGTACTGGAATGGCCGGTTCATCGCGATGCCCTGCCAGTAGCGTTGCTGGACAAGGGTATAGCCGTCGAACCACCAGAAGCCCGCGACCGCGAACGCCACCGCCACCGCCGCCGCGGCGGGCACCGCGGCCGCCAACGCGGCAAGCGCCGAGCGGCGGCTGCGCACAGCAATGAGCACCGCCAGCGCGGGCAGCCCCATCAACACCAGCCCGTAGTTGAGGAAGACCGCCCAGCCGAGCAGCAGCCCGGCGCCGGCGGCGACGGGAATCGGCCAGCGCACAGTGCGGCTCGCTGCGAGTGCCAGCAGGGCAATACCCCAGGCGGCGACGCCAGCGAAGTAAGCATCCGCGGAGACGGCAATCCAGATCGCGGTCGGCGCGACCGCGACGAACGGTGCGGCCATCCGTGCGGTCGGCTCATCGGACACGGCGCGCACTGTGACGATCACGGCGGTCGCCGCGCTCGACCCGACCAGCAGGCAGAATGCTCCCGCCCACGCTCCGCCGCTCAAGCCGATGCGGTCGAGCCAGACGAACGTCAGCAGCGCACCGGGCGGGTGCCCGGACACATGGGTCATCCACGAATTGGGTTGGTAGTCGAGGATGCGGCTCGAGAAGGTGCGCAGCATCTTCGGGATATCGGTGATCGTCGGCACCTGGCGCAGATACTCGTGGCGGGCAGTCAGTCGCCCGGCGAACCCGAGCTGCCAGCCGTCGATCATCGCCAGCGCAAACGCCCACCCGCACGACGTGGCCCAGATGACGAGTTTGAGGACCCGCCACGACAATCGCTGCGCGAGGCTGGGGCCCCACAGCACCGCCGCGATACCGATGGCGGCGGCCGCGATGCTGCCCCAGCCGACATGGGCTTTCCACCAGCCGAAGATTGGTGCGGTGCCAGCGTAATCGTGGATCTGCTGCGGCGTGCTGTGGATCAACGGAGTGACGATGCCCAAGCGCAGGTGCGGCACCACGAAAGCCGCTACGACCAGTGCGACGCCCAGCGCCACCGCGACGGCTTCGCGACGGCCGATCTTCACAACAACCCGCCTATTTTCAGAGTTCTGGCCCGCGCCACGACAACTGCGCCGTCGTGCAGACGGCTACTGCGATTGTGTGCTCGTGTTGTCAGCGTCAGCATCGCTGTGAGGGTCGGTCTGGTCCCCGCGCCGCCCCGCGACAGCGAGCCGGGCGGCGTAGGCCAGCGCGCTGAGACCGTACAGGGCGGCCACCAGCAGCAGCCAGCGCGCAAAGAAGGGTTGTTGGTTCTGCCCGGTGGCCGCGAGGTAGCTCGATTGTCCCTGTTCGATGATTCCGGGAAAGAACAGCAGCAGCGACAGCCCCGTCGCCAGGGTCGGGACACGGAGATAATTCAGCGGCGACACCCGCGGCACCCCGCTGAGCGCCGTGCCCGTCGACCCCGCACGGCGGCGAGGGCAGCCGTGACGGAGCGGTCGGCGAGCGCGTAGAGCGGAAACAGGACCAGGTCGTGAGCGACGACGCGGCCAGAAACCAGACCGCGATCGACTGCCACCACACCTTGGGGTTCCACAGGGCTTGCGGGCCAAGCACGATCACGACATATCCCGCCAGTGCCCACGCGGCGATCGTGCCCAGCAGGTGTAACGGATTACTGCCGTAGAAGGCGGTGAACCGGGTGATCAGTGCGCGCATATCAGGGCTGTCCGAATTCGATGGACCGTACCCATTTGGTGTTGTGCACACCCGGCAGCGCGGGCACGATGATGCGCGCGGGATAGCCGTGATCAAAAGACAGGTCGACGCCGTTGACCCGAAGGGCCAGCAGCGAGTCAGGATTGCCCACCTGGTTGGCCTGCAGGACGGCATGATTGAACCCACCGAACCGCTCCAGTGAGCGCACGCGTGGCTCGGGCGGGGTTGGGCATCCCGGCCAGGGCGGCCAGATCGCGGAGACGAACTCCGCTCCACGTTTGGGTCGTCGACCACCCTTCGACGCAGGCGATCGGCAGTTCGGCGGTGTGCTGCGGCATCGCTTCGAGGGCGGCCCGGTCCAGCAGCATCTGTCCCGATGGGCTCCGCAGGGTGAGCCGCCAGTTGGCGCCGATGTCGGCGGGCGTGATTGCGGCAGCCGCAGCGGTCCGGTTGACCTGGAAATCGTTGGGGCCTTCGCCGCGGCTACGTCCCCGCGGCAACAGCAGCGCCGCACGGCGGGTGAAACCGCCGAGCGTCTGGCCGGCGGTGAGCACCGCGACGAACAGTGCGCCACCCCCGACCAGCGCCAGCGCGCCGCGACGACTCACCGTCGGCGGTGCGGGATCGGTGGCGACCAGCCCGTCGACGTCCGGTGGTTCGGGACGGGTGTCGGCGCGCGAGGTGCGCAGCACATTGCGAAACGAGAGGAACGCAGACCGGTGACCATCTTCGGCAATTTGATCAGCACGTGGATGACGAAACCGGCGATGAATACCCACGCCCCGTAGTAGTGCGCGGTGTAGAAGCTGAACCCGAATACGTAGTCGTACTGGATGTTGAGCACCCCGGTGGCGAGCTCGAAGAGGATCCCGCCGACCAGCATCAACAGCGACAGCCGCTCCACAAGCTGCGCGATCGACCTCAGTGGTGGCCACGCGAACAGTCGGGGAATGACCGACCACAGTTTGGCCAGCACCACCGGGATGATGATCAGACCCAGCCCGACGTGCAGACCTTGGGTGAGGCGGTAGAGCCACGAGGGCCGGCTCGGCCAATCGAAGTTGGGCAGTTTGAGCCATCCGACGTCGACTGGGGATCGCCTGACCGAATTGCGGACCGTACGCGATGTAGGAGAGCAGCCCGGTCAGGATCACCACCGGCAGCCCGACGAGCAGCACCGAACCGAACACCGACGTCAGCCAGGGCCCCCGCAACGGGCTGCGCCACCGCTGCAGCAGGCCCATCCCGGGAGGGCGGTGGCGCTCCAGCGCCCGCCACAATGGTGCAGGAAACCCGTAGACCGCCTCGGTCGCGTCGTGGGCCCCACCTAGGCTGTGCGAATTGTCGCGACGTTGCGCTTCAGCAGATTCCCGCGACGACTTCGGTGGTTCGCTCGGGGATGTCATCGACACATGACCTTAGTTCGCTGGGTTTGCATCGGCACGTCTTGGTCGGCTACCGATCCACGCCGCCACGATTTGCAGCGGTCAGCACCGCGATCACCCGGTCGTGAATATCGACGACATGAGTCACGATGAACCCGGCAGCGTGTGCGATCACACCGAGAGCGTCGGCCCCCATGCGCGACCACGGAAACCAATGCCCCCGGTGCTGTTCGGTTTCCCAGCGCAATAGCTCGTAACAAAGCGCAGTTGCCGGGGGATCGATCTCGACGATGACGATGCCGCCGCGCGCGAGGAGGTCGGCGGCCCGCCGCAATGTCCGGACCGGGTTGCCGCCGATCCCGATGTTGCCGTCGGTGAGCAGGATTTGTTCCCAGCTGCCCTCGGCGGGCAACGGTGCGAACAGATCGCGGCGGATCGCGGTTCCGCCGCGTCGACGTGTCATCTCCACCGCGGCGGCCGAACTGTCGACCCCGAGTGCGGGCATTCCGCGCTGCTCGCAGGGAAGCAGTGAATCGCCCAGGACCGCACCCCAAATCCAGAGTCGGGCGCGAAGAGCAATGCCCGAGTACGTGCTCATCGGCGAGCCGATCCTGTGGTGTGGTCTCCGGGCCCCCCATCCAACGGGCCATCGGCAATTCACGGCGGTGCCCGTGATGATTACGGGCCCAGCATGAGTCGCCCGCCGCGGCCGACCGATAGATCAGGTCCGCCGACCGCACTGCAGCCGCCTCGCAGGCATCAGCCGTCATTCGCCGCTTCCGACCCGATACGACGCGCTGGCCGCTCCGGCGTCGCCGGCGAGCGACGGACAGGAACGTCATCGCCGGCGGCGCTATGCCGCCTCGGCCTTACCGATCGGCCCACTTTGGAGACGTCCATCTCTACTCACCCATTCGCAGCATCGAGGCATTTAATTGATATTCGGTGCTGATGCTGCGGAGGGGATTGCCAGCGGAGTGATTTCAAAACCCGTGGCCTTCGGGCCGGACGCCGATGTGGACTGTCAGCATTTGAATCGTGAGCACCGCGATGGTGTGGGGCCTCAGTGCGCCTGGGGATTGGCATCGTGGTAAGTCAGCGTGTAGCGTCGCGCCGCCCGTGGTAGGGCATGGTCGCGGTCGGGCGCAGTGGAGTGATGAAACTCGCGCTGCCGCGCTGGTGTGCTTACTGGCGATCGGCCTGGCGCTCGCCGGCTGCAGCAGGATGCGGGCTCGCCCGCACCTACCACTGACCCCGGTCCCTGCACGCGCCGCCAGACCCGCGGCTGAACCCGCGACCGCCGGAGCCCCGGCCGTGCCGCCGGCCGGGAAGGTGGTCCCGATCGGCAACGCACCTGAAGGCATCGTCATCGGAAAGTCGGGAATTGGAGCCGTCGCCGTGCGGAACCCCGACGGCGTCGAGCTGATCGACGCCGCCACCGGTGCGGTACGTCAGACAGTTCCGACGGACGGGAGCGGCCCGGCACCTGAGCCTGGCCGGACCCGACGGGCCTGTGTTGGTGCCGCTGGAGGGTTCCAATGAACTGTGCGAGCTGAACCTCGCCGACGGCCGGGTAACCTCCACCGTGGCGGGTGTGGGCCGCCAACCGCACGACGCAGCCCAGACGGCCGGAGGCACGATCGTCGTCACCAATGAGCTCGGCGGCGGCGTGGTGTTCGTGCGCGCCGGCACGGTGGTCGCGTCACTTCCCGCCGGCCCGGTGCAGCCGGGCGGCGTCGCGGCGGTAGGCGACTACGCCGCGGTGGCCGACGTGCAGGGAAACGGGGTGTGGGTGTACGACGGGTCGACTCACCGGCAGATGGCGCAGGGAGCGGTCGGGATGAAACTGACCCACGCGGTGGCAATGTCGGGCGATCTGGCCGCTTTCGCGGACACCGACGGCGGCGCGGTCTTCGTTGAGCACATCGATCCGCAGCTCGCCCGGGTCGCCAAGATCGACGCTCTGGGCAAACCCTACGGGCTGGCCTACGACGCGGCGCGCCGTCGCCTGTACGTCACGCTGACCGCGTTCAACCTGATCCGGCTGATCGACGTCTCGGATGCGACGAAGCCGCGAATACTCGGCGATGTGCCGACCGTGCAACAGCCCAATTCGGTTGCCGTCGATCCACGTTCGGGCAACGTGTTGGTAACGGACAGTGACCCCGACGGCGGCAGCGGCTTGCAGATCGTCACCCCGGACCTGCTACCGCCGGGGTGAGCGAGCGCCAACAAGCCGTCCCGCAGACGTTGTCGTCCAATTCGAAAGGAATATGGAGCTGTTCAAGAAGCTGGTGCGCAACGTGATAGGGCTGCCGTGAAGGTGTTGCTGACCGGGGCGGCCGGTTTCATCGGTTCGCGGATTGGCGCGACGCTGCGCGACGCCGGTCACGACGTGGTCGGTGTCGACCTTTTGCTGCCCGCCGCGCACGGACCCAACCCGCAGTTGCCGCCGGGATGCCACCCCGTCGATGTCCGAGACGGCCAGGCGCTGGCCCCGCTGCTGGCCGGTGTCGACCTGGTGTGTCATCAGGCCGCGATGGTGGGGGCCGGGGTGGACGCCGCCGACGCGCCGGCCTACGGCGGTCACAACGACTTCGCCACCACGGTGCTGCTGGCGCAGATGTACGCCGCCGGGATCCAGCGTCTGGTGCTGGCGTCGTCGATGGTGGTGTACGGGCAGGGCCGCTACGGCTGCCCCGAACACGGACCGGTCGACCCGCTACCGCGGCGGCGCGCCGACTTGGACGCCGGGATCTTCGAGCACCGCTGCCCGCTCGGTGGCGAGGAGCTGCAGTGGCGGCTCGTCGACGAGGACGCCGCCCTGCGCCCGCGCAGCCTGTACGCGGCCAGTAAGACCGCGCAGGAGCACTACGCGCTGGCGTGGTCGGAGTCGACGGGCGGCTCGGTGGTGGCATTGCGTTACCACAACGTCTATGGTCCCGGAATGCCGCGCGACACCCCGTATTCCGGGGTTGCGGCGATCTTCCGCTCGGCAATCGAAAACGGCGAACCACCGAAGGTGTTCGAAGACGGTGGTCAGATGCGCGACTTCGTCCACGTCGACGACGTCGCCGCCGCGAACGTCGCGGCTGCCTCGTCAGTGGCCGAGCGTGACGGCTTCACCGCGGTCAATGTCTGCTCGGGGCGGCCCATCTCGATCCTCGAGGTCGCGGCCGCGTTGTGCGATGCCCGCGATGGCGCGCTGTCCCCGGTCATCACCGGGCAGTACCGCAGCGGCGACGTGCGCCACATCGTCGCCGACCCTGCGCGGGCCACCGAGGTGCTGGGTTTTACCGCGGCCGTCGATCCGCGCGAGGGGCTGCGTCAATTCGCCTTCGCGCCGCTGCGCTAGAAGATGCCTTAGGGTCCGATGGCATGCCCGACCCCGACAATCTGGTCACTGTGGTGCTGCCCTGCCTCAACGAGGAGGAGTCGTTGCCGGCGGTGCTGGCGGCTGTTCCCGTCAGCTATCGGGCGTTGGTGGTCGACAACAACAGCACCGATGACACCGCCGGGGTGGCCCGCCGTCACGGCGCTGCGGTGGTCGTCGAACCGCGGCCCGGATACGGCTCAGCGGTGCACGCCGGGGTGGTCGGCGCGACGACTGAGATTGTGGCAGTCATCGACGCCGACGGCTCGATGGATGCCGGTGATCTGCCCCGGTTGGTTGCCGCACTCGACCAGGGGGCCGACTTGGCGATCGGCCGGCGGCGGCCGGTGCCCGGGCTGCACTGGCCGTGGGTGGCCCGGGTGGGCACCGTCGTGATGAGCTGGCGGCTGCGCACTCGCCACGGCCTACCGGTGCACGACATCGCGCCGATGCGGGTAGCCCGGCGCGAGGCGCTACTGAATCTGGGTGTGGTCGATCGACGGTCGGGCTATCCGCTGGAACTGCTGGTCCGCGCCGCAGCTGCCGGCTGGTGTGTGGTCGAGCTCGACGTCAGCTACGGCCCCCGGACGGGCGGTAAATCCAAAGTCAGCGGTTCCCTTCGGGGCAGCATCACCGCGATCCTGGACTTCTGGAAGGTGATTTCATGAGCCTCTTACCAGTGACCCTGCTGGTGGTCGCGAAGGCTCCGGAGCCCGGCCGCGCCAAGACACGGCTGGCCGCGACCGTCGGCGACCGGGTCGCGGCCGAGATCGCCGCCGCGGCCCTGCTTGACACTCTGGACGCGGTGGCCGCGGCGCCGGTCGCGGCGCGGGTGGTAGCGCTCACCGGCGAGTTGGAGTCGGCCGCGGGCGCAGCCGACATTCGTCGTCGACTCGAATCCTTCACCGTGATTGGCCAGCGCGGCGACGACTTCGCCGACCGGCTCGCCAATGCGCACGCCGACGCGGCTGACGGGCAACCTGTGTTGCAAATCGGGATGGACACCCCGCAGGTGACCGATGAGCTTCTGGCCAGTTGCGCACGCCGGCTGCTGGAGGCGCAGGCCGTGCTCGGGCTGGCGTGCGATGGTGGTTGGTGGGTGCTCGGGCTACAGACGCCGGCGACGGCCGAATGCCTGCGCAGCGTCCCCATGTCCCAGCCCGACACCGGAGAGCTCACGTTGAAGGCATTGCGTGACAACGGTATTGACGTGTATCCGGTGGAGGTCCTGACTGACTTCGACATCGTCGACGATGTCGCCGCGGTGCGTGAAGCCTGCGATCCCGCCAGTCGCTTCGCGCGGGTCACCCATGCGGCCGGACTCTGAGGAAATGCGAGCGCGCCGGCCGTGCCGTCAACTGCCGCCGCTAGCGGGCAGGATCGTCGGCGACTTCGATGTCGCCAGCCGCGGCCGCCGCGCGCAGTTGATGGAAGTCGTCGAGCGACTTCTCAGCGTATGCGTATGACCACTCCGCGACGGCGTCGTGCACGGTGTCGTTGGTGCCAACGTATCCCCGCAGTATTGAGGCATTCGCGCTCTGCGAGTGCGCCCGTGCCAGCAGCACCGCGCAGGCAGTGACGTATTCGCCGAACGTGGAGGCCGACATTCCTTCGGTGTCGACGCTGCCCTTCATGTCATGGAACTGACGGACGTAGTAGTCGCGGCCGTCCTTGCGTGTGGCCCCGAGGAACACATCCGACATCGCCTGCAGAATTCGCTGGCCATCGATGACGCGCACGCCCTGGCCCTTCGCCTCAACGGCCTCGGTCAGCGTGTCTGGCTGGCGCCAACCGCCGTACTCTTCGAGCACTGATCGAGTGGCCTCTTTGATCTGCATGATCATCGGTGTGTCGTTGGGGCCGACCAAGATGACCAAGTAACACCGGGTCCCGACGCTGCCGACGCCAACTACTCGCAGCGCGACGTCGGTGACGCGGAAGTGCGACAACAGCAGCGCGACGTCAGCCGGGACTGCGGCCAGATACTCCTCAATCGACTCGACCACGGGGGCTTCGATCTCCTCGTCGACGTGCTGGAGAACCGGCGGTGATTCGCGCAGGCGCGGCGTTCCCTCGGGCCCTATCTCCGTGATCTGTTTGAAGACGCGCGCCGACGTTCGTGTGCGTGCCCGGGATATCGTTTTCTGAATCAGAGCCTGCGATCCCTTGGATACCTTCCCGGTGTAGTGCTCCGGCTCCACCCGCAGGTAGTAGCGGTCCAGAACGCTCATCTCCTCGAGCATCGCCTGCAGACTAGTTTGGTAGCCCACCAAAGCCTCTTCGACGCAACGGCGGATCGCCTTGCCCGGGTACCCGGCATGGCGGCCCCCGATGATCGCGCTGGTGATCAGGCGTTTGACGTCCCACTCCGCGGGCGCGACAGCGGCCTCGTCAAAATCATTCAGGTCGAAGACTATTGAGCGGTGCGGAGCAGCGTACATGCCGTAATTCGATACGTGAGCGTCACCGCAGCACATGACTTCGATCCCAGTCGACGGGCTTGCAGCGAGATCGGCGGCCATCACCGCTGCCGAACCTCGGTAGAACGAAAATGGGTCGGTGAGCATCCGAGCAAAACGCAGCGGGACGAGTTCGGGCAGTCGGCTGGCGTTTTGAGCGACGAGAATCTCAGTGGCCGTTCGCGGAGAGGGAGTCAGCTGTGCGAGAGCGCGGCGTGGGGCGGTCTTTCGCAACGCCCGACCCCGTGCCACATCCTCGCGTGGGACTTCCAGATCGATCAGGCGTTCACGCAACACCCGTTGCGGCATCTGATTAGCGTACTCAGCCGAAGTCGATGGGTACGGCGCTTCGCCTCAACGCATACGCCAGAGCTAGTTGGGCCGGCCGTCGGTGCGTCCCGGTCATGGGCGCTCATAGGTTCCGGTCAGCAGCCCGCGGGCCAGCACATGTCCGGCCATCTGCTTCAGCAGCGCCTTGGCGGTGGAGACGTGGTCCGCAATCGGCTCGTCAAGCGCCAACACATGGAACCGGTAGCGGTGCGGCCCGTGACCGGGAATCGGGCGCGGGCCCGCGTATCCCCGGTGTCCCAAACCGCCTGGGACGAACCGCATTCCCGCGGTACCCGGCTGCAACGCGCCCGCGTCGACATCCTGCACGCCGGGCTCGATCACCGCGACGGTGTGCAGCAGCGGGCGCGGCAGCGGAACGTCGACGTCGTCGATGATGAGCACCAGCTGCCGGGTTTCTGGCGGCAGCCCAGTCCAGCGCAGCTGCGGTGAAGCATTTTCACCAACACCCTTACCCGCACTCGCCGCCGGCATCACGCCGCCATCGCTGAACTCGGTGCTGGTGACCGTGATGCCATAGGGCGCCGCGAAACCCGCGCCGGCAAGCGGGCTTCGATGCTCGCCGGCGCGCACATTGCGCAGCAGCCTGCCGACGGCGCCCATTATGCGCCGCTTCCCGCGCCGCGGATCGCCACCGTGCTCGACCGCAGCACGTCGCCCAATTCGGCGGGCAGATAACCCTGCGCCGCCAGCCGCGGCAATACGCCGCCGCTCGCGATGATGTCGAGAATGAGGTCAGGCAGCTTGGCTACCGACCCCGACGCCCCGGTTGTCTCGTTGCGCCAGGCGCCGGTGCGCAGATCGAAGGAGCCGGTGTCGCCCTCGTGGAAAACCTTGGTGGCGTCGGGAATCGTCATCGCGGGCAGCCCGGCGTTGACGGCGTTGCGAAAAAACAGCGAATTGAATTCCTCGGCGACCAGGCCGGCCACGCCGAGCTCGGTGAACAGCGCCGCAACCGGCCGCGACGATCCCAGCCCGAAGTTCTTGCCCGCCACCACGATGTCGCCGCGCGAAACCTGGTCGGTCCAACCGGGGCGTACCTCGTAGAAGATGTGCCGGGCTGCCTCGGGGGGATCCATCTTCATCGCGAAGGCCGGATACATGGCATCGGTGTTCAAGTCGTCGCCGAAAACCCAGACCTTGCCGGTGATGGCGAGCGTCATGGGGTCACACTCCTCGCGTCGGTGATGTAGCCGGTGATCGCCGATGCGGCGACGGTTGCCGGTGAGGCCATGAAGATCTGCGCTTCGGGGCTACCCATGCGGCCGGTGAAGTTGCGGGTACTCGATGTCAGGCACACTTCGCCGGGTCCGACCACGCCCATGTGGTATCCGAAGCATGCGCCGCAGGTCGAGTTGGTGATCACCGCGCCCGCGTCGGCGATGTCCTGCAGGTAGCCGAGCCGCATCGCTTCGCGGTAGACGGCCTGTGACGCCGGTGTGACGAGCAGCCGGACGCCGGCAGCAACCGTCTTGCCGCGCAACACGTCCGCGGCGATTTGGAGGTCTTCGAGTTGGCCATTGGCGCACGAACCGATGAAGGCCTGATCAATTTTCTGCCTGTCCAACTGCGATACCGGCAGGCCGTTGCGGCTGACGGTGCCGGGCCGGGCCACGTAGGGTTGCAGCGCGGCCAGGTCCACGTGCCGCACCTCGAGGTAAGCCGCGTCGAGATCCGGTGCCGCAGCGTCATATCCGGTGACGCCGCGCTCGTCGAGGAACGACGTCAGCACCTCGTCTGGCTCGAATGTGCTGAAGTCGGCCGACACTTCGGCACCCTGGGTGGCGATGGTGCGACGGTCGTGCATCGGGATGCTCGCCAGCCCGGGGCCGCCGAATTCCAGGTTCAGGTTCGCGGCGTCGCCGTACTCGTTGGCGATGTGCAAGAAGATGTCCTTGCCGCTGACGGTATCGGGTTTGACACCCTCGAGCTGGTAGCGGATCGTCGGCGCGACCTGGAACCAGGTACTGCCCGTGCACATGATCGAGTACACCTCGGCGGGGCCCAGCCCGCGGGCGGCGGTGTTGTAGGCGCCGGCCGCGCAGGTGTGAGAGTCGGTGCAGGCCAATATTTCTCCGGGCCGGGCCAGCCCGTTCTCGGCGATGACCTGATGACAGATGCCGTGTCTGCCGACATCGTAGAAGCGCTCGATGCCGAACTCGGCGGCGAACTTTCGGGCATGCGACCCACCGGTGGCGTCTTTGATGGTCGGCGCCGGGACCGCGTGGTCCATCACGATCGCCAGCTTGTCGGGATCGTGAATGCGAAGCGGTTCCATCCACATCGTCGCGAACTGCAGGTCGATCAGCACCGTCATGTCGACGTCGACGATGACGGTCTCGCCCGGGGTCACCGTGTCTACGCCGGCTTTGCGGGCAAAGATTTTCTCGATGATGGTCATACTCATGGGTGGTCCTCCATGCGTGCGTATTTGGCGTCGAGCGCGAGCCACTCCGCCATCCCGACCAGGTTGAAGAACTCGGCGGGCTGGGTGGGCAGGTAGTCGGCGACGTTGCGGCCGCTGAGTTCACACAGGCCCTCCAGCATGCCGAGGACCGCGCGGGCGAGCGGGTTGCTCGGATGAATGGCGATGGCGTAGCCCAGTTCTTGCAGTCGCGCCGCCGACTCCAGCGGTGTCATACCGCCGAGCACCAGATTGATCAGCAGCGGAGCCTCGACCTCGCGGGCAATGCGCTCGATCTCCTCGATACTCTGCGGGGCCTCGACGAAGATGACGTCCGCGCCCGCCTGGGCGTACCGATTCGCCCGTTCAATCGCGGCCTCCAGTCCCAGCGGGGCCCGCGCGTCCGTCCGGGCGACGACAAGCAGGTTGCCGTCATCGCGAGCATCGAGCGCAGCGGCCAAAGTCTGCTCGAAGGCCGCGGCGTCGATGACGTGTTTGTCGGACAGGTGGCCACAGCGTTTCGGGAACACCTGGTCTTCCAATTGGATTGCGGCGACGCCGGCCTGCTCGTAGAGACCGACGGTGCGCACCACGTTCATCGGTGCGCCGTAACCGGTGTCGGCGTCGGCGATCAACGGGACGTCGCCTAGCACGCCGACAAGCATCCGGGCGCGCTCAGCCATCTCGGTGGCGGTGACCAAGCCGATGTCCGGCAGGCCGAAGCCGGACGCCGCCACGCCGGCGCCGGTCATATACGCCGCCGCCTGACCCGTGCGGCGGGCCAGATGTGCTGTTATCCCATCGAAAACGCCTGGGGCGACGATAAGTTCGCCGTGATCGAGCAAGGCGCGCAATTTCTGCCGGGCCGGTGTCGCTGATGTCGTCGTCATGTGTCTTCCTTTCAGTCGAGTGCGCCGGCGACCGGCGGGGCCAGCAGATTGACGAGGTCGCTGACGTCGTCGAGGTCCTCGAGACCGACGACCGCCCGTTCGATGGCGTCTGCGCGCTCGCGACTGGTGACGCGGTCGGCGAGGGCATGGAACTTGGCGACCAGCTCGTCGTTGGTGACCGGGTCCCACGGCGCGCCATGGGGTGCGACGACGCGGGCGTGGTGCACGCTGCCGTCGCGGGTGGTCACCGCGACGTCAGTGCGGAACCGTTCGGTGAGGTCGGCGCAGGCGAGTGATTCGTCGAGGTGGACGTCGGTCGCCCCGATCAGCGACCAGATGTCGTCGGCGTCTAGGCGCGCAGGGGTGAACTGCTCGGGCAGCGCGTTACCGTCGAGCAGTGCCGCGGCGGTCGCATAGCCGATGTTCATCTGGGCGCCGATCGCGGTGAGCGGGCGCTCGGGCTTCCACCAGCCGTGCTTGTAGATGGTCTCGCCCACGGTGATTGTGATCGTCGAGATGTCATCGGGGTCAACAGATTGCCGCAATTGCCGGGCCGCGTCGACGGCCCCGTGCAAACCTCCCATCACCGCGTAGGACTTGACCATGATGATGCTGGTCTCCCAGCGTTCACCTAGTTGTTCGGTCAGCAGCGACGCGTCGGGATTGTGTCCCTCGCCGAAAACGCTGAGGAATCCACCGTATTCACGCTCAAACACTCGTTTGATGCCGGTGTAGTTCGCCGCCGCCAGCCCGGCGGCGTAGAAGCCGTTGCGGGCGGCGAAGCCGTGGTGCATGCGCTTGCTCATCGCCTCGTACTGCGCGGCCATCAACCCCGCCGACTGGGTGCCCGCCAGGCCCAGCGCATCCTCCAGCTGTGCCGGCGAGAGCTTGCGCAGCTTGCCGGATGCCATTGCCGCCGAATGAGTCCCAAAGACCGGTCCCGAGTGCCAGCCGCGGTCGAGCATCTGCGTGCCGTGCAGCGTGTAACCGACGCGTGGTCCGACCTCGAAACCGGTGATTGCCCCGAGCAGAAAGTCCGCGCCGGTTGTGGCTCCCGACTGCGCGGTCACCGTCGACAGCAGCGCGGGAATCACCAGCGAGCAGCTGTGCACCGGCGCGATCGGATGGAAGTCGTCGAGCTCGAACCCTTGGATGAAGGTGCCGTTGAGCACCGCCGCTGCCGGTCCGCTGGTGGACTGTCCGGTGCCAATCACCACGACGTCGCCCTTGTTCTCCAGATCCAGAACGGCGCCAGTGGCGACCCGCGACCAGGGCAGTTGCGATCCGATGAGGGCGCAACCAATGCCGTCGAGCAGCAGATGTTTGGCCCGTTCGACGACGTTTTGCGGCACGTCGTCGAGCGTTAGGTTCGCGACCCAGGTGGCTAGCTTTCCGGTCGGTCCGTCCGGATCGGTGGCGGCGGTCGGCTGTACCGCGGTCATTGTCGGCCCTCCGTCCGTGTTGTATGCTTGTTATATACTTATAACAAATATAGATCGATGCGGCAAGGGAGTGTGAAAGCATTGGTCCTCATGCAGGAGACCAGCGGTGTGGCCGGGCAGGTGACCGCCGGCGCCGGAGTGCCGCTGCATCGTCAGCTCTTCCTGGTGCTGCACGACGAGATCGCACGCGGTGCGCTGGCCCCCGGCGAGGCGCTGCCGACCGAGCAGGCACTCTGCGATCAGTTCGGGGTGTCCCGCATTACGGTGCGACGGGCACTAGCCGACCTCGCCGAGCAGGGCTACATCGAACGCCGCCAAGGCGTCGGATCATTCGTCCGTCAACGTGGTCATTCCGATGAGGTGCCGCCGGTCGGCTCCTACATGGACAGTCTTCGGCAGGCGCAATTCCAGACGTCGATCGATGTGGTGGAGCATGACACCCGAACGCCGTCCGCGATCGGCGACGCGCTTGGGGTAACCGGCGAGATGCTGCACATTCTGCGAGTGCGACGCGAGCGCAGAACGCATGAGCCGTTGATGGTCACCGAAGCCTGGCTGCCAACCGATCTCGCCGACACGTTGATCACCTCCGCGCTGCGGCGCACACCCCTCTACGAATTGCTCGCCACCGCCGGTGTCGTCGTCGATCGGATGCAGCATGAGATCACGGCGGAGATCGCGGGTCCGCGCAACGCGCGTCTGCTCAACACGGCGATCGGTTCGGCGCTGCTTCGCGTCAACCGTCTTGCGTTCGTGGCCGGTTCGCCGCATCACTACGTTTCGATCCTGCTCTCGCCCAACCGGAGTCGCGTGCTTTTGAGCCAGACCGCCGCCGAACTCCAAACCGGTGATGGCCTGGCGATTGCTCATGACGTGCGTCGAGAGGCCACAAACCGTGGTGCGCAGTCGAAGTGACAAGGGATCATCCGCCTTAGCTGATATCGAACAGCGGTTGCGGCGGTTCGACGTGACGGCCGTGCTGGTGCACCATGCGGGGCGAACCATCGTCGAGGTCGGCGACGTATCGTGCCCAGTTCATATTCACTCCATGCGGAAGTCGATCATGAGTGCGCTTTTCGGTCAGGCCTACGACCGAGGCGAAATCGATCTCGATGCGACGCTGGGAGAGCTGGAAATCGATGACACACCTCGCCTGACCGACGAGGAAAAGTCAGCCAGGGTCGAAGAACTTCTCGCCGCACGGTCGGGCGTCTACCTGCCGACCGACGAAGGTGTCGCGCTGGGACGCCCAGCAAGAGGATCGCACCCGCCCGGGACGTTCTGGTGTTACAACAATTGGGATTTCAACGTTCTGGGAAACATCTATGAACGCATCATCGGCCGCAGCTTGTTCGTCGCCTTCGAACACGACCTAGCCCGCCCATTGGGCATGGTCGATTGGGACGTGTATCAACATGGGTCGTACCAGTACCGGGCCGATATCCTCGGTGGCACTCTTCGGTACCCGAATTACACGTTTCGTTTGTCTGCTCGAGATATCGCTCTGCTTGGGCAGCTTTACCTCAACAACGGAATCTGGAATCGCCGTCAGCTGCTTTCGTCGGAATGGATTGCACGCGGCACCGGCCCACTGTCGCGCACCAACCATGCGGCGGGATTGCTTGGGATGTACGGCTACTGCTGGTGGGTAGCCGGGCCGTCCGATGAACTGCGCCACATCGGAATTGCGGATACCCTCTACTCCGCGATCGGCTTCGGCGGGAACTTCCTGACCGTGCTCCCCGACATCGATACGGTAGTCACATTGGTAACCGATACCCCTACCTGGCTTGAGGACTCGTCAACACCGCGTCCCGAACCAATGACCAACGACGACTACCAAGAGCTGCTCGTCCACCTTGTTGCAGCGTTGTCCTGACACTAGCGCAGCAGTCCGACGCCGGGGATGAAGCGGCCGACACTGGCCGTGTAGCGACGGTAGGCATCACCGTGTTTGCCCAACAGGTACGGTTCCTCGACTCGGCGCACCTGTAGCTCGAGAGCGGCGACGGCGAAGATAATCCCGGCGATCGTCACGAGATTTGGTGTCAGCAGAGCGATCCCGAGGTCGAAGGTGAGCATCGCAGTGTAGATGGGATTACGCATCCGCCCGAACATGCCGGTGTGCACCAACGCCGTTGTTTCGCTCTCGTCCACACCGACGCGCCAGGAGTCCCCCATGTCGAGTTGCGCCCAAACGGTGAGCACGATCCCGAGCACCGCCAACGCGATTCCCGCGATCTGAATCCAGTCCGCGTGCAGGACGGGCAGGGGAATGATGACTCCCGACAGCTGCAGCGCCGGGCCGACCACCGCGACTATTAACGCGATGACGAAGCCCGTCCCGGCGAACCATTCCGTTGAGCCGATCCTGCCGCTGATGCCGCGAAAGCCAGTCGATCCGGTTCGCCGGCGTTGAAGCCAAGCGCGCCAGCAAAATCCGAGCAGGCCGCACAACGCGAGCAGCGCCAGTGCGACCACAGCAGCGGAAGCCGGCGACATCGTCACAGCCGTCCATCAATGCGCAAGTCGGGATGTACCCAGTTCGGGGACCGGCGTTCCCTGAATGCGACGAAGCCCTCGACGGCCTCGGCGCTTTCGATGCTGGCTTCCATTCCGATGCGGTCGTAGAGCCCGAGGTAGTTATCCAGGCTGGACTTGACGACGCGCCGGGCTCCCGGGGCAGTACGGCAACATTGCGCCAGCACCTCCTTGGCGGCGGGCATCAGCTCGTCGTGCGGAACCACCCGCGCGACCATGCCCCACTCGAGAGCTTCCGAGGCGGTCAGCGTGCGCCCGGTCAGCATCAGATCGCGAGTGCGGATCGGGCCCACGATGCGCGCCAGCATTTGGCTGTAATAGGTGTCGGCGATACCCCGGTACAGCTCGGGAACCCGGAAGGTCGCCCGCTCACTGACCACCGCGACGTCGCTGCACATGGCGATTTGCAGCCCGCCGCCCTGGCACAAGCCGTTGACTGCGGAGACCACCGGCTTGGCTGACTTACGCAGCGTGTCGAACGGTGTCACATCCATCGACAGCGCCGATCCGAAACGCATCCAGTTGTCGGCCCCGCCGCCGCCCAGGTCGCCGCCCGGCGCGAACACGTCACCGGCTCCGGTAATGAGCATTCCCGCGAGATCCGCGTCGGCGTTAACCCGTGAGACCGCGTAGCGGATGCCGAAGTACATCGCCGGTGTCATGGCGTTACGGGCTTCCGGGCGGTCCAGCGTCACGATCGCGAACGGCCCCTCGCGTCGAAAAGTCAAGTACGGCGTTCCCAGCCAGTCACCCTCAGGCGGGCGTGGGCTGTCATTGTCTCGGGACTCTGTTGGGGTTGGCGGCATTGCGTCTCTCCTTTGCGGCGCGATCTATCCGGTTCTGCTATTTGATCAGTCCGCCGCAGTCGCTTCGTCAATCGCCTCGGCATACGGTGCGCAGTCCCCGGCGCCGGGCACCAAAGTGGCCAGCGCCCCGGCGGCGCAAGCCCGGCGCAACGCGTGGTCGTGGCCGTTGGCCCAGCCCGCGGCCAGCACGCCGGCGAATACGTCGCCGGCGCCGGAGGTGTCGACGACGTTGACGGCCGGCGGTACAACGGTGAGCTCCTTCCCGCCGCCGGCATAGCTGGCGCCGCGGCCGCCTCGGGTGATCACTCGATGCGGGACCGGCCAAACCCATTGCACCGCTTCGGCTTCGTTGACCACCACCACATCTGTCGCCTCAGCCAGCTCGGCCAGCTGGCCTGGATCGCCGCCGGACGGTGAGGCGTTGACGATGACGGTCGCTCCGGCCGAATGCGCCTCGCGGGCGGCTGCTGTCGCCGTCGTGACCGGAATCTCCAACTGCAGCAACAGCACATCGCAGTCGACGACGAGCCCACGCAGCGCGGCGGAGTCCAGCGTCAGGTGACTATTGGCGCCCGGCGCGACGACGATGAGGTTCTCGCCGGCCGAGTCCACCACGACGACCGCGCTGCCGCTGGGACCGGGCACCGTGATGAGTCCGTCGGTGCCCACGCCGTTCGCGGTCAGGTGCTCGCGCAGCGGTGCCGCCGCCGGGTCGTCACCCACGGCGCCGACGAACTGCACACGCGCTCCGGCACGCGCAGCCGCCACCGCCTGGTTGGCGCCCTTGCCACCGGGTGTCGATCGGAACGACGCCGCCAGCACCGTCTCGCCCGGGCGCGGCAGTGTGTCGACGTCGAACCCGATGTCCATATTCACGCTGCCCACCACGCATACGCGTGTCATTCCGCCGACGGTATGGAGTTGCGCTCGGTTGCACAACGGCGCGTTCATGACGGTTTTCGGCAAATCCAATTTCAGTACACCGTTCGCGTTACGCTGCTCCGTGATCTGGGCTTTTAACGCCCGTCAGCGAAAGGAAGCCGATTGACGCCGCGGCGCTCAACTGATCCGGTGCCGGAAGAGCAAACGGTCCCGGCCGGCAAGGGTAGGCGACACCCACGGCCGCTATCCCGGCTCAGCATTCAGTCCAAGATCATGGTGATGCTACTGGTATCCAGCCTTGCGTCGTTGGCGGTGATCTGCGTCGTCGAGTACATATCAGGACGTCACGCCCTGTTGCCTGCCGCCGCCGAACGAATGATCCAGCTGCGTGAGGGACAGAAGCGGGCGATGGAGATGCTGTTCGCGGACCTGACGAACTCGCTGATTGTGTACAGCAGCGGATCGACCGCCGTCGAGGCGGTGCAGGCGTTCACCGACGGCTTCGACCAACTGGCCAACGCGCCGATCGACCCTGGCCAACAGCAGTCGCTGGTGAACTTCTACAAGGACAAGCTGATCAAACCGATCCAGCAGGCAACCGGCGAGAAGCTGAGTATCGATGCGGTGCTGCCCAACAACAACGCGCAGAAGTATCTTCAACTCCACTACACCATGCCGTCGTACGGCGCCTCGACCCCGTCCGACGACGCCGGCGACGGCAGCGCATGGTCGGCCGCGAATGCCCGCTTCAACAACTACTTTCGCGAGATCGCGACCCGCTTCGAATACCGGGACGCGATGCTGCTCGACGCTCGGGGCAACCTGGTCTACAGCGTGAACAAAGGTCCCGCGCTGGGCACCAACATCCTGACCGGTCCGTATCGCGAGTCCAACCTGCGCGGCGCCTACGAAAAGGCGATGGCTGCCGACTCCGTCGACTTCGTGTGGATCACCGACTTCCAGCCGTTTCAGGCTGCACTCGGGGTGCCCATCGCATGGCTGGTGTCGCCGATCATTTCGGCGGGCAAGACGGCGGGAGTGCTGGCGCTGCCACTACCGATCTCGAAAGTCAACCGGATCATGACCGCCGACAAGCACTGGAAAGCCGCCGGCATGGCGGAGACCGGGGAGACGTATTTGGCCGGTCCGGACAACTTGATGCGTTCGGATTCGCGATTGTTTTTGGAGGACCCCAAGAAATACCGGCGCGAGGCCGCGGCGGCAGGCACCCCGCCCGACATCGTCGACCAAGCGATCAGGTGGCACGGCACGACGCTGGTCCAGCCCGTCGCGACCGCAGCTGTTCGCGCGGCCCAACGCGGGCAGACCGGAACGGTTATCGATACCGGCTACCTAGCAGACAAGGAACTGGCGGCCTACGCGCCGTTATACGTGCCGAATTCGGACCTGCGCTGGTCGATCGTGGCGACCAGGGACACCGCCGAAGCCTACGCCCGGATCAAATCATTCACCCGGACGCTGGTATTGACCACCGCGGTGTTGGTTTTCATCATCTGCGTGGCCGCGATGTTGGTTGCCCAAATATTCGTGCGGCCGGTTCGGCGGCTGCAGGCCGGCGCGCAGGAGATCAGCGCCGGCAATTACGACATCACGATACCGGTGACGTCGCGTGACGAGATCGGCGATCTCACTGTCGCTTTCAACGAGATGAGCCGGAATCTGGGGATCAAAGAAGAACTGCTCACCGAACAGCGCAAGGAAAACGACCGTCTGCTGCTGTCGTTGATGCCCGAATCGGTCGTGCGGCGTTATCGCGATGGCGAACAGACTATTTCGCAAGAGCACCAGGACGTCGCTGTCATCTTCGCCGACATCGTCGGGCTCGACGAGATCTCCAACGAGCTTTCCGGTGACGAAATGGTGGGGATTGTCGACGAGCTGGTCCGGGAACTCGATTCGGCGGCGGAAACCCTTGGCGTTGAGCCGATTCGCACCGTGCACAACGGTTACCTCGCCAGCTGCGGATTGAATGTTCCGCGGCTGGACAGCGTGCCCAGAACCATCGACTTTGCCGTGGAGATGCAGCGCATCATCGAGCGATTCAATAGCCGGACGGGCCACCACCTCAGCATTCGGGCCGGCGTCAACACCGGCAACGTCATCAGTGGACTGGTCGGCCGGGCCAGCGTCATCTACGACATGTGGGGCGCCGCGGTCAATCTGGCGCACCAAATGCGTAGCGGTGCAACGGAGTCGGGGATCTACGTCACCTCGGAGGTGTACGAGGTGATGCGTGACATTCGGCAGTTCACGCCCGCCGGCAACATCACGGTCGGCGGCGTCGGAGCAGCCGATCTGGCGATTGGCGGAGCGCAAATGAATGTCGTTGAGCCAGCCTGGTTTTACTGGGCCGTCGGGGTAATCGTCGGACTGCCCGTCACGCTGATCGGTCTGACCGAATTGCACCAGATGCTCGGCCGCAGGCACAGCGCTCTGGCCCGACCAGTCAACCTGCTGCGCAACTATCTGGTGCCGCTGACAGCGCTATTGCTGCTGTTGATCAAGGTGGCGCAGGTTCCGGCACAGGTCACCTCGGTGCGGGTGCTCGCGACGGTATTCGGCTTCTTGGTGCTGGTGCTGCTGTTGTCCGGGCTGAACGCCACGCTGTTTGAAGGCGCCCCGCAGGGCACCTGGCGCGCGCGGGTGCCGACGATATTTCGCGACGTAACACGGCTTTTGCTGATCGCCGTGGGTCTGGCGCTGATCTTCTCCTACATCTGGGGAGTGCGTGTCGGTGGCCTGTTCACCGCGCTCGGCGTTACCTCGGTGGTCATCGGCCTGATGCTGCAGAATTCCGTCGGCCAGATCGTGTCGGGCTTGTTCATGTTGTTCGAGCAACCCTTCCGGATCGGCGACTGGCTGGACACCCCGGCGGCGCGGGGACGCGTCGTGGAAGCGAACTGGCGCGCCGTCCACATCCAAACCGACCGCGGACTACAGATCACACCGAATTCGGTGCTGGCCGCTACCTCGTTCACGAATCTCAGCCGCCCGCCCGGCGCACACCAACTATCGATAACCACGACGTTTTCTCCTGTCGACCCGCCCGACCGGGTACGACGTCTGCTATCGCGGGTCGCCGGCACGCTGCCGCAACGCAAGGCCGACAGCACACCGACCGCGGTGGCCGCCGGCAGCGGTGAGTACCGTGTCAGCTTCGGGTTGAAGTCGCCCGCCGATGACGGCGCGGCGCGCTCCACTTTCCTGCGCTGGATCTGGTACGCGGCGCGGCGTGAGGGCCTCCACCTCGACGGCGCCGACGACGACTTCTCCACCCCGGCCCGGGTGCAGATGGCGATGCGAACTGTCGTGGCACCGGCATTGCGGTTGAGCCTCACCGACCAACAGTCCCTGCTCCCGCACGCGAAAATAGTTCGATACGGCGCCGACGAGGTCGTGCAATTCGCCGGTGAAGTGCCCACCGCGATGACGTTTTTGATTAAGGGCAGCGTCCGGCTGACAACCACTACCGAGGACGGTTCGGTCCTGTCACTTAGGGTGCTGGAAGAAGGTTCATTCGTCGGGCTGACCACCTTGACCCGTCAACCAAGTCTGGCTACGGCGTATGCGCTGGAAGAGGTGACTGCCCTGGAGATTGAGCGCGAGCACATCGAAGATCTGGTCATGCGGTCACCTGTCCTGCTTCAGGAGCTGGGCCGCATCATCGAAGACCGCCGAAACGAATCATCCCGGGCCAGAGGCCCTGAGCGCGTCGGTGGCCCAGGGTGACAACAGATTTCAGCCGTGATGTAGCTCGTCCTGCCGCGGGGCACAGCAGCAAATCCCGGGCCGCCGGGCGTTCATCCTAGGGTCAAATAGGGCCGTGTCAACCGGGCCGTAGGAAACTCGATACCCTGGGTTAATGAGTGTGCATGCTCCGTCGGCTCCCGACTTGCGCCAACAGGTGCACGACGCCGCGCGCCGGGCCCGGGTCGCCGCCCGCGTGCTGGCCTCATTGCCGACGGTCGCCAAGGACCAGGCGCTGTATGTCGCCGCGGAGGCGATCGTGGCCAACACCGACCGGATCCTGGCGGCTAACGCCGAAGATCTGAACGCGGCGCGGGCCGCTGAGACACCGACCGCCATGATCGACCGGTTGGCGCTGGACCCGAAGCGCATCGACGGAATCGCCGCTGGCCTGCGCCAGGTTGCAGGGCTGCCCGACCCGGTCGGTGAGGTGCTGCGCGGCTACACCCTGCCCAACGGGCTGGCGCTGCGCCAGCAGCGGGTTCCGCTCGGCGTGGTCGGGATCGTCTACGAGGGCCGGCCCAACGTCACCGTCGATGCGTTCGGTTTGGCGCTCAAGTCCGGCAACGCCGCGCTGCTGCGCGGTAGCGCGTCGGCGGCGAAGTCCAACGAGGCGCTGGTCTTCGTGTTGCGCGCTGCGCTGGTCAGCGAGGACCTGCCCGCCGACGCCGTCCAGCTGCTCTCGGCCGCCGACCGCTCCACCGTCACCCACCTGATCCAGGCCCGCGGCCTGGTCGACGTGGTGATCCCGCGCGGGGGAGCAGGCCTGATCGACGCGGTGGTCCGCGACGCGCAAGTGCCGACCATCGAGACCGGTGTCGGCAACTGCCACGTCTACGTGCACGATGCCGCCGACCTCGAGATGGCTGAACGGATCCTGCTGAACTCCAAGACCCGTCGGCCCAGCGTCTGCAACGCCGCCGAGACGCTGCTGGTCGACGCCGCGATCGCCGGACAGGCCTTGCCGCGGCTGATCGCTGCGCTACAAGACGCCGGCGTGACCGTGCATCTCGACCCCGACGAGGCCCACTTGCGCCGCGAATACTTGGCGATGGAGATCGCGGTCGCGGTCGTCGACGGTGTCGACGAGGCGATCGCGCACATCAACGAATACGGCACCGGGCACACCGAAGCCATCGTGACCACCAATATGGCTGCTGCTCAACGGTTTACCGAAGGAGTCGATGCGGCCGCGGTGATGGTCAACGCGTCGACAAGCTTCACCGACGGTGAGCAGTTCGGGTTCGGCGCCGAGATCGGCATCTCCACCCAGAAGCTGCACGCCCGCGGCCCGATGGGACTGCCGGAATTGACCTCGACCAAGTGGATCGTCTGGGGAGACGGTCAGACCCGCCCGGCCTGAATTGCTTAGGAGAACACAAAAGTGAGTGTGCCCGCGCGGCCCGTCCCGCTATTCGCCGATATCGACGACGTCGGCCGGCGGCTGGCCGAAACCGGCTACCTGCCCGATACCGCCACCGCGACCGCCGTTTTCCTCGCCGACCGGCTCGGCAAGCCGCTGCTGGTGGAAGGCCCCGCCGGGGTCGGCAAGACCGAACTGGCCCGCGCCGTCGCGCAGGCCACCGGATCCGGTCTGGTCCGCCTGCAGTGCTACGAAGGCGTCGACGAGGCCCGCGCGCTCTACGAGTGGAACCACGCCAAGCAGATACTGCGCATCCAGGCCGGCTCCGGGCGACTGGGACCAGACCAAGACCGACGTGTTCAGCGAGGAGTTTCTGCTGTCGCGGCCGCTGCTGACCGCGATCCGGCGCACCGAGCCCACCGTGCTGCTGGTCGACGAAACCGACAAGGCCGACATCGAAATCGAGGGTCTGCTGCTGGAAGTGCTGTCCGACTTCGCGGTGACCGTCCCCGAACTGGGCACCATCACCGCCGAGCGGGCGCCGTTCGTGGTGCTGACCTCCAACGCCACCCGCGAGCTGTCCGAGGCGCTCAAACGTCGTTGCCTGTTTCTGCACATCGACTTCCCCAGCCCCGAGCTGGAACGCCGTATCCTGCTGTCCCGCGTCCCGGAACTGCCCGGACACATCGCCGACGAGTTGGTGCGCATCATCGGAGTGCTACGCGGAATGCAGCTCAAGAAGCTGCCGTCGGTGGCCGAAACCATCGACTGGGGACGCACGGTGCTAGCGCTTGGCATGGACACCATCGACGACGCGACCATCGCCGCCACTCTGGGCGTGGTGCTCAAACATCAATCCGATCAGCAACGCGCCACCGGCGAACTTCGGCTGAACTAGGGGCACTGATGGCCGTCCGCCGCGTTCGTCCCAGCCAGCCGCTGGCCCCGCACGGCCTGCCGGGTCACCTGGTGGGGTTCGTCGAAGCGCTTCGCGGGCAAGGTATTTCGGTTGGCCCGTCGGAGACGGTGGACGCCGGCAAGGTGATGGCGGTCCTGGGTCTCGGCGACCGCGAGGTGCTGCGCGAGGGCCTGGCATGTGCGGTGTTGCGCAGGCCCGAGCATCGTGAGACCTACGACGCGATGTTCGACCTGTGGTGGCCCGCGGCGCTGGGCGCACGTGCGGTCGTCACTGAAGAAGCCGAGGCCGATCCCGAGATCCAGCTGCCGCCCGACGACGTCGAGGCGATGCGGCAGATGCTGCTGGATCTGCTCACCGCCAATGCCGACCTCGCCGACATGGACGAGCGGCTGGTGGCGATGATCGCGCAAATCGTGGACGCCTACGGCAAATACAACTCCAGCCGCGGCCCGTCGTACTCGTCGTATCAGGCGCTCAAGGCGATGGCGCTGGACGAGCTGGAGGGCAAGCTGCTGGCCGGTCTGCTCGCTCCCTACGGCGACGAACCCACACCGACCCAGGAGCAGATCGCCAAAGCGCTTGCTGCGCAGCGGATCACACAGCTGCGGAAAATGGTCGACGCCGAGACCAAGCGGCGCACCGCCGAGCAACTCGGCCGCGACCACGTCCAGATGTACGGAATCCCACAGCTGGCCGAGAACGTCGAATTCCTGCGTGCCTCGGGTGAACAGCTGCGCGCAATGCGCCGGGTGGTGCAGCCACTGGCCCGCACCCTGGCCACCCGGCTGGCCGCCCGTCGGCGTCGTGCCCGCGCCGGGGCGATCGACCTGCGCAAGACGCTGCGCAAGTCGATGTCCACCGGCGGCGTGCCGATCGACCTGGTGCTGCGCAAGCCGCGCCCGGCGCGCCCCGAACTGGTGGTGTTGTGCGACGTGTCCGGGTCGGTCGCCGGGTTCAGCCACTTCACCCTGTTGTTGGTGCACGCACTGCGCCAACAGTTTTCCCGCGTTCGGGTGTTTGCCTTCATCGACACCGCCGACGAGGTGACCCACATGTTCGGCCCGGACGCCGACCTGGCCGTGGCGATCCAGCGGATCACCCGGGAAGCCGGTGTCTACACCCGCGACGGGCACAGCGATTACGGCAACGCGTTCGTCTCGTTCATTCAGGCGCATCCGAACGTGCTGTCGCCGCGCAGCTCGTTGCTGGTGCTCGGCGACGGGCGCACCAACTACCGCGACCCGGCCACCGACGTGCTGGCCCACATGGTGACCGCCAGCCGGCACGCGCACTGGCTCAACCCCGAGCCCAAACACCTGTGGGGCAGCGGCGACTCGGCGGTGCCCCGCTACCAAGAGGTGATCACCATGCACGAATGCCGGTCGGCCAAGCAGCTGGCGGCGGTGATCGACCGGCTGCTGCCGGTCTGACGCCGCGCAGGACTAGCCCTGCCACATCTGCCCCTCGTCCTGAGCGGGGGACGCACGATGTGCCCCCTCCCGCGACAATTCGCGGCCTCGGACGCCGCTTTGGTTTCCGTCATCGTCGAGGGAGTTGTCGCTGGAGGTGGCAAGTTCCTCTCGCCGATGGCGAGGTTTGAGCAGATGTGACATCGCCTACGTGGCAGCGACGATGAACGCGTCGTTGATCGCCGTCGGAGCTACGCGGGCTGCTCCAGTAAGCTGGCAAACCATGCGAAAGCGGCGGCTGGGAGTGATGGGTGGGACGTTCGACCCCATCCACAACGGCCACCTGGTCGCGGCCAGCGAAGTGGCCTATCTGTTCGATCTCGACGAAGTGGTATTCGTGCCGACCGGTCAGCCCTGGCTGAAAGGTCGCCAGGTCAGCGCCGGCGAAGACCGCTACCTGATGACGGTGATCGCCACCGCGGCCAACCCCCGCTTCTCGGTCAGCCGGGTCGACATCGACCGCGGCGGCCCCACCTACACCAAGGACACGCTGCGGGATCTGCACACGCTCAACCCCGACTCCGACCTGTACTTCATCACCGGCGCCGATGCGCTGGCCTCCATCCTGTCGTGGCAGGACTTGGAGCGAACTGTTCGCGATGGCGCGGTTCGTCGGGGTCAGCCGGCCCGGCTACGAACTGGGCGGCGAGCATCTCACCGACGTCCTCGACGGGTTGCCCGACGACGCGTTGACCTTGGTCGAAATCCCGGCGCTGGCAATCTCGTCGACCGACTGTCGCCGGCGCGCCGCAGAGAGTCGCCCGCTGTGGTACCTGATGCCCGACGGCGTCGTGCAGTACATCTCCAAGCGCGAGCTCTACCGCAAGCCCGGGGACCAGACGTGACGGCCAGCACGGAGGCGATCGAGATGGCCACTGTCGCCGCGCGCGCGGCCGCGTCGAAGCTTGCCGACGATGTCGTCGTCATCGACGTGTCCGATCAACTGGTCATCACCGACTGCTTCGTCATCGCCTCGGCGTCCAACGAACGGCAAGTCAACGCCATTGTCGACGAGGTCGAGGAGAAGATGCGCCAGGCCGGCTACAAGCCCGCCCGCCGCGAGGGCGCCCGCGAAGGCCGCTGGACGTTGCTGGATTACGTCGACATCGTCGTGCACATCCAGCATCAAGACGAACGCAATTTCTATGCGCTCGATCGGCTTTGGCGTGACTGCCCGGTCGTGACGGTGGACTTGTCCGAAGATCCGAGAACTCTGCGAGCCGGTCATGACGACGCGCCGGCTGGTGATGCTGCGGCACGGGCAAACCGAATTCAATCTCGGCAGCCGGATGCAGGGCCAGCTGGACACCGAGCTGACTGAGCTGGGTCGCGCACAGGCGGTCGCCGCGGCCGAGGCGCTCGCCAAACACCAGCCGCTGCTCATCGTGTCGTCCGATCTGCGACGCGCCTACGACACCGCGGTCGCGTTGGCAGAGCGCACCGGCTTGCAGGTTCAGGTCGACGAACGCTTGCGCGAGACCCACCTCGGCGACTGGCAGGGCATGACGCACGCCGAGATCGACGCCGTCGCACCGGGCGCCCGGCTGGCCTGGCGCGAGGACGCCACCTGGGCACCGCACGGCGGCGAGAGCAGGGTCGACGTGGCCGCGCGCAGCCTGCCGCTGATCGCCGAGCTGGTCGCCGGTGAGCCCGAATGGGGTGCCGTCGATGAACCGGCGCGGCCGGTGGTGCTGGTCGCGCACGGCGGCCTGATCGCCGCGCTGACCGCGGCGTTGCTGCGGCTGCCGATTGCCAACTGGCCCGCGCTGGGCGGCATGGGCAATGCCAGCTGGACGCAGCTGTCCGGGCACTCCGCCGATCCGGACACCGGCGCCGACGATCGTCGATGACATTCGGTGGCGGCTCGACGTGTGGAACGCTTCGGCACAGGTCGCGGGCGATGTCCTCTGAACAACGGCCGCGTCCGGCGCTGCTGGTCTTCGCCGACTCACTGGCCTACTACGGACCGACCGGCGGCCTACCCGCAGACGACCCGCGCATCTGGCCCAATATTGTTGCCGCGCAGCTAGGTTGGGATCTGGAGCTGATCGGCCGCATCGGCTGGACATGTCGGGATGTGTGGTGGGCGGCCACCCAGGATCCGCGGGCCTGGGCGGCGCTGCCGCGCGCCGGGGCGGTGATCTTCGCGACCGGTGGGATGGATTCGCTGCCGTCGCCGTTGCCGACGGCGTTGCGTGAACTCATCCGCTACGTGCGGCCGTCGTGGCTGCGGCGATGGGTCCGCGACGGCTACGGTTGGGCGCAGCCGCGGCTATCTCCGGTGGCCAGAGCTGCACTGCCACCGCACCTGTCCGCCGAATACCTCGAACTGACGCGCGGCGCAATCGATTTCAATCGGCCCGGCATCCCGATCGTGGCGTCGCTGCCGTCGGTGCACATCGCCGAGACCTACGGAAAGGCCCATCATGGCCGCGCCGGCACGGTCGCGGCGATTACCCAATGGGCTGAGCTGCACGACATCCCGCTGGTTGACCTGAAATCCGCAGTCGCCGAACATGTTATGAGCGGCCGCGGCAACCCCGACGGTATCCACTGGAACTTCGAAGCCCACCAGGCGGTCGCGGAGTTGATGCTCAAGGCGCTGGCTCAAGCTGGCGTGGCGACCGAGAATTCGCGCGGCTGAGTTCACATGCCTGTCGTGGTGGTCACTGACTCGTCGGCGCGCCTTCCCGACGATCTGCGTCGGCAATGGGGAATTCGCCAGGTGCCCTTGCACATCCTGCTCGACGACAGCGACCTGCGTGACGGCGTGGACGATGTTCCCGACGACATCCATGACTACGGCCAAGCCACCACCGCCGCAGCCACGCCCACAGAGCTGAGCGAGGCATACCGGCAGGCGCTGGCCGACAGTGGCGGCGATGGGGTAGTGGCGGTGCACCTTTCGGCGGCGCTGTCGGGAACCTTTGACGCCGCCGAAACCACTGCGGCCGAGATCGGTCCATCGATCCGGGTGATTGATTCGAAGTCAGCCGCGATGAATACGGGTTTCGTGGCATTGGCCGCCGCCCGGGCAGCGGCCGGCGGGGCCGATTTGGACACGGTTGCGGAATCGGCGGCCGCGGCGGTGGGCCGCAATCACGGGTTCATCGTCGTCCACCAGCTGGACAATTTGCGGCGCAGCGGACGCATCGGTGGTGCCGGTGCCTGGCTGGGCACCAAGCTGTCGCTCAAGCCGCTGCTGCGCATCGACGACGGCAAACTTGTTCTGGCGCAACGGGTCCGCACCGCCAGCAAGGCGGTCGCGACGATGATCGACCGGGTGTGCGAAGTCGTCGGTGAGTGTTCGGCCGCGATCGCGGTGCATCATGTCGCCAACCCCGACGGAGCCGCCGACCTGGTCGGCGTACTGGCCGAGCGGTTGCCGGCGTGTGAGCCGGCGATCGTCACCGACCTTGGCCCGGTGCTTGCTTTGCACGTCGGCGCCGGCGCGCTCGCGGTGTGTGTCGAGGTAGCCGAGTAGCTGGCTTATCGCTGCGCCTGCACCGCCAGCGGCGCGGTGTTGTCCTCCTCGGTGGATGGCACCGGCGGTGGCTTTGGTTTGGCGTAATCGCCGCGCGGGTGGACGACCTGCGGCCACCAGAACCAGCGGCCCAGCATGGTCGCGAGCGAGGGCATGAACAGCGTGCGCACCACCAGGGTGTCGAGCAGCAGGCCGATGCAGACCGTGGAGCCGAACTGGCCCAACACGGTCAGCTCGCTGCCCAGCATCGCGGCCATGGTGAAGGCGAACACCAGGCCCGCCGATGTCACCACCGCGCCGGTGCCGGCCATGGACCGGATGTATCCGGTCTTGAGTCCGGCGTGAATCTCTTCTCTGAACCGGGAGACCAGCAGCAGGTTGTAGTCGGACCCGACGGCCAACAGGATGATCACCGAAAGCGCCGCGACGATCCAGTGGATGTGCATCCCGAACAGGTCCTGCCAGATCAACACCGACAGTCCGAACGACGCGGCGATTGAACTACTCGCGGTGCCGACGATGACCAGCGCCGCCACCACGCTGCGGGTAATCAGCAGCATGATCATGAAGATCAGTGTCAACGCCGAAACCACCGCGATCATCAGGTCGTACTTCTCGCCGTCGGCCATGTCGCGGAAGGTCGCTGCGGTTCCGCCGAGATACACCCTGGCATCGGACAGCGAGGACTGCTTGAGCCCCTCCTGGGCGGCGGTTCGCTCCGCCGACACCCGGGCGATTCCCTCGGGCGTCATCGGATCACCCTGGTGAGTGATGAAGAACCGCACCGACTTTCCGTCGGGGGAGAAGAACATCTTCACGCCGCGAAGGAACTCCGGGTTGCTGAACGCCTCGGGCGGGAGGTAGAAGAAGTCGTCGTTCTGCGAGGCGTCGAAGCTTTGGCCCATGACGATCGACGTGTTGCTCATCGCCTCGATCTGATCGATCATCGCCTGAAAAGTGCTGTGCAAGGTCAGCGTTATTGCGCGAGTGGTCTTCAGGGCTTCGATCTGCGGCGGCAAGATCGCGGCCAGTTCGTGCGTGAGCGCGTCGGTAATCCCGATGTCATTTGACAAGCCGTGCAGCTTTTCGGCGAGTTGATCGATCCCGTCCAATGAGTCGAACAACGACCGGAAGGAATAGCAGATGGGAATGTCGAAGCAGTGTTTCTCCCAGTAGAAGTAACTGCGGATCGGGCGGTAAAAATCGTCGAAATCCGCTATGTGGTCCCGTAATTCGTCGGTGACGTCCACCATTTCTCTGGTGAGGCGGGCCGTGTCGTGAGTCGTGTCGGCCAGCTGTGTCGTGATCTTATACGTCCGCTCCAAGTAGCTGATGGTGATCCCCAACTCGTCGGCCATCTTCAGAATGTCTTTCATTCTGTCTTTCAGAAAGCCCATGTTCTGCATGGTCATCTGGCTTTGGATGCTGTTTTGGAAGGGGATCGAGCTGTGCTGAATCGGAATCCCCAGGGGTCTGGTGATGTCCTGGATCATCGCGATACCGACGGTGCGGATCTCGTTCTTGGCGACCTTGTCCAGCACGAGCATGTCGGCCGGATTGCGCATGTCGTGGTCGGCTTCGACCATCAGCATGTCCGGATTCATCCGTGCTTCGGAGAAGTGCCGGTCGGCCGCAGCGTACCCGATGTTGGACGGCGCTGATGCGGGCAGGTAGTGGCGGTCGTTGTAACTGGTCTTGAACCCGGGCAACGCGACCATGCCGACCAGGACGACGGCTGCGCTCACCGCGAAAACCGGTGCCGGCCAACGCACAACGGCGGTGCCGACCCGCCGCCACAATCGGCCGCGGGACTGGCTCTTCTTCTCGAACAGCCCGAACCGGCTGCCCAGGAAAACCACCGCCGGGCCCAATGTCAGGCCGGCCGCCACCACGACGATCATGCCGATGGCCACCGGCGGGCCCATGGTGTTGAACCAGGGCAGCCGCGCGAAGCTCAGGCAGTACGTCGCACCGGCGATCGTCAGGCCCGAACCCAGCACAACGGGGGCGACTCCACGAAATGTCGTGTAGTAGGCCGTCTCCCGGTCTTCGCCGGCCGCACGCGCTTCCTGATACCTGCCGATGAGAAAGATCCCGTAGTCCGTCCCGGCGGCGATCGCCAGCATCGTCAGGATGTTCGCGGCGAACGTGGTGAGCCCGAACGCGTTGTTGTAGCCCAGTACCGCAACGATTCCCCGTGCACATAGCAGCGCGACGAACGTCATGAACAGCTGGATCAACGTGGTGACGATCGAGCGATAGACCAGCAGCAACATGATCGCGATCGCGGCCAAGGTGAACAACGTGATTTTGGCCAGGCTGTCGTTGCCGATGACGTGCATGTCGTCGGATAGCGCCGCTGGGCCGGTGACATAGGCCTTGACCCCGGGCGGCGCGGGTTCGTTGTCGACGACCTTGCGGACGGCTTCGACGGATTCGTTCGCCTGCGTGGTGCCCTGGTTCCCGGCGATGTTGACCTGGACGTAGGCGCCCTTCGCGTCGGCGCTCTGCGCGCCTGCCGCGGTAAACCGGTCCCCCCAGAAGTCCTGGATGTGCTGGACGTGCTCAGTGTCATGCCGCAGCTTACGGACGATGTCGTCGTAGTAGTGGTGCGCGGCGGCGCCGAGCGGCTGCTGGCTTTCCACCACGACCATCACCGTGCTGTTGGAATTGAATTCCTTGAAGTTGAGCCCCATCCGCATCATCGCCTTCATCGACGGTGCGTCCAGGGGCGCCATCGGCGCTGAATGGTTTTCGCCGACGATTTCCAGGGTCGGGACGGCGACGTTGACCACAACGGTCAGCGCGACCCAGCCCAAAATGATGGGAATCGCGAAGATGCGGATGAAGTGCGGGATAAGAGGTCGATGCCGGTGCCCGGATTCGGTGCGCTGGCTTGTCGTGGTGTCGGCCTTGTCGAAGCGCCGCTCCTCACCATCGCTTCGCGATGCATCGTCGCTGGCGCGGGTCATGCGGACTTCACCAAGCAGTAGGTCTGCGCGTTGAGGCCGTCCGCGCTCTGATGCTCGCGGAGGACGCCGTCGACGGTGATGCGGCAGCCGATGTGGTTGGCGTCGGTTTGGGCCATGATGTTGGCGCTGACCGCGGGCAGGGTGGTGGAAATGGTGTACGACCACGGCAGCGGCGCACCGTTGACCTGGTGCGTGTTGGCGTCGGCGTCCCAGTAGTTGATGTTCGCGACGCTGCCCGGCGGCCCGTCGATCTCATACTTCACGACTTTCGGGTTGAACTGGACGATCTTGATCCCGGCCCCCGCGTTCGCGTTGAGGTCCTGTGAGCCGAACAGCTTGTGCAGCCGTGACACCACCAGCCCGGAGACCGCCAGGACGACCACTAGAAGCAACGGTATCCACCAGCGTCTGAGCAAACCGCCAATCGAAATCGTCCTCACTCGGTCTCCTCCCGCCGGTCCGTCCGCAGTCCTCTCCGCGAACAGATCAAGCCGCAGATCCATTCCGTTCGCCGCCGTTGGCGTCCCAACTCTGCCGAATGAGCTCGTGTTCGCTGGTCATCCCTGCGGATGCCCGTAGAACCTTCGCTCGGCTAACTATGCTAGACGGTAGGGCACGATGGCGTTCCGCTAGGTCCCTCGATGTGTCCGGCGTCATTACGGCAGCGCCGCACGCCCGGTGATGGGCGGCAGGTCGGCCAAGGTCACGATCCCGGGCCTGGCCGCGACGACCGCCGGCACCGCGTTGGTCACCGGCATCGCGGTGTAGATCATGCCCAAGCCCATGAATCCTGGCTCGGCCCAATCCTTCGGCGGCAGGCAATGAATCACCGTGCGCATGTTGGGCAGGCCGAACACTTGGATGACGTGGCCGTGCTCGAGCGGCTTCGGCGGCACCACGTGATTGCCCATGATCCAGTTGAATCCCACGCTGACCAAGTTGCGGTCGCCGACCCAGCCGCGGTGATAGCCGTACACGCTGCCGACGGTTCCGGCCGGGATCTTCATGAAGCCCAAGTCGGAGTCAGCGGTGGCCGCGGTGAATGTGACGTCGAACGTGATCTTGTCCAGCGTGGCGCCGATCGCGTCGGCCATCATTGCGGCCGACTCGGCGAAGACCTCGCTTTCACGTCGGACGTTCTCGGCCAGCCCCGGCGTATCGGGGTCCTGCGAGAAACCCATCGCGGTCTGAGTTTCCGCCGACTCGTAGGTGGAGCAGTCCACCGATTCGGTGATGCGGATCTCGTCGACGCGCTCACAGGACCCGCTGAGCGCCATGCCGACCAGGTTCGTCATCCCCGGGTGCGCACCGCTGCCGAAGATCGTCGATCCACCCCGCTCGCAGGCGTCGAGGATCCGCTGCCGGTGCTGCGGCGTCTGCTTGCCGCCGGTGATCCAGGCCGCGCTGGAGCACACGTTGACGCCTGATTCGAGCAGCCGCACCAACTCGTCGATGTCAGGCCACAGCGGGTTGTAGCAACAAGCGTCCGGTCGAAGCGCCAGCAGCGCATCGATGTCATTGGTGGCCTTGACGCCGGTCGGCTCCGGCCAGCCGGAGAGTTCGGCGGCGTCTAGGCCCACCTTGTCCTGACCGTGGGCGTAGACGCCGACGAGTTCCATGTCCGGTCTGCCGATGATGGCGTGCAACGATCGCCGCCCGATGTTGCCGGTAGTCCACTGGATCACCCGAAACGGACGGTCGGTGGATTCTGTCATGGAGTTCCTTCCTGCCCGGCAGGTCAGTCGGCGATATTGAACGCCGAGATGACCTTGGTCGGCCGGACTCGGACCACTAGCTCGCCGGGTACGGCGTTGCGCTGGCCGAATTCTTTGGCGCGGTGTGCGCCCATGTACCGTCCGCCGATCCGGGTCGCGATCTCGAGCAGGTCCTCGGCACCGTCCTGCACGGACGCTTCTTTCTTTGCAGCCCTGCACCCTGCTACGAACGAGTAGGGCGGATGCGGGTCGTCGACACAGCTGACGACCCGTGAATCCCTCGCTAGCGCACGGCCTTTCGCTGACTCGCGGCCGGTGTTGAACACCAGTTCGCCGTTGTCGACGATAAACCACACCGGAGCTGCCAACGGCCGGCCGTCGGCCGCGAGGTAAGCCAGCATTGCGGTGCGGGTGCCCATTGACAGAAAGTCGATGACTTCGTCGGAGAGTTCGGCCACGCCACTGCTCCGACCTATAGCATCACGACGTCGTAGGCGCCGACCTGATCGATCAGCACGTGCAACTGGTCCTGGGATGAACCGAGGGTGCGCTCGATCGCGGTCAGCCGCGCCGCATAGTGGCCGACCGGATACTCCGCGGTCATGCCGATGCCGCCGTGCAGCTGAATCGACTCCTGCGCGATGTGCCGCCCCGACCGGCCGATCTGCAGCTTGGCCCGTGCCGCGACCACCGGGTCGAGATTGCGGTCGGCGATCGACATCGCGGCGTAGAGGTTCATGCTGCGGGCCAGTTCCAGTGAGACGTACATGTCGGCGGCACGCTGGGTCAGCGTCTGAAACTTGTTGAGCGTGACACCGAACTGCTTGCGCGTCTTGAGGTAATCGGTGGTCAACCGAAGCGCCTCTTCCATGGCGCCGACCGCCTCCGCGCACAACGCGGACTGGATGCGGACGACGCCGTTGCGGATGGCGGCCGACGCGTCCACCGCGTCACCGAGCGGCTCGCCGGGCGCCTGGTCCAGGTCGATCTGGGCACCCCGTTGGCCGTCGAAGGTGCGATACGGCTGGCGGCTCACGGCCTCACCGTCGACCAGGAACAACCCGATTCCCTCGTCGGGCAACTTCGCGCTGACCACCAGCGTGTTGGCGCAGTCGCCGGCAAGCACTGGGTTCTTCCGTCCGCTGAGCAGCCACGAATCACCTTGCTCCACAGCGGTTGTCGCGATACTTTCGGTGGCCGCCGCGCGCGTCCCGGGTTCGAGGTGGGCAAATGCCAGCAACCGCTGACCGGCGGCGACCTCGTCCAGAAGCTCCTTTTGGGCGTCGCTACCGACCTCGGCGATGATCGCCCCCGGTCCCAGCGCCGCATGCACGACGGGTTCGGGTGCCAGCCGGCGCCCGACTTCGGTGAGCACGACCATCACCTCGATCTGGCCGGCCTCGTCAGGATCGAAGCCCAGCCCGAGAATCCCGGTGTCGGCCAGTTGACTCCACACGTCGCGGCTCCAGCCCAGCTCGCTGCCGACGACCTTGTTGCGGCTTTCCGGGTCGTAGCTTCGGGACAGCAAGTCGCGGGTGGTGTCGCGGAGCAGAACCTGTTCGTCGCTCAACTGAAAGTCCATGGCTTTACCTCACGCTCCTGTTTTTACAACCCGAGAATGGTGGACGCGATGATGGTGCGCTGTACTTCGTTGCTGCCGCCGTAAATCGACGTCTTGCGGTAGTTCAGGTAGTGCGGCGCACTGCCCTGCGCCCATTTCGGTGACGCGATCTCGTCGCCAGCATCGAACGGCAGCGCATCCGGTCCGGCCACTTCGACGAGCAATTCGGTGGCGGTCTGCTGCAACACGCTGCCGCGCAGCTTGAGCACCGACGACGCCGGATTGGGCTTACCGTCCGCCGAACCTGACGCGACCCGCATCTGGGTGAGCTCCAGTGCCAGCAACTCGTTTTCGGCTTCGGCGAGCCGCGCGGCGAACAGCGGATCGTCGAGCAGGCCGGTGTCGGCGGCGCACTCTTTGACCTCGGCGAGACGAACCTTGGTGCGGCCCACCCCGGCGATGCCGGTCCGCTCGTTGCCCAACAGGAACTTCGCGTAGGTCCAGCCCTGGTTCTCTTCTCCGACAAGCTGATCGGCCGGTACCCGGACGTCTTCGAAGAACACCTCGTTGACCTCGAAACTGCCGTCGATCAACTTGATCGGCCGCATCGTGATGCCCGGGGTGTCCAAGTCGATGAGCAAAAACGAGATGCCGGCCTGCTTTTTGGGCGCCTGCGGGTCGGTGCGTACCAGGCAGAAGATCCAGTCGGCGTATTGGCCCAATGTCGTCCAGGTCTTCTGCCCGTTGACGACATAGCTGTCGCCGTCGCGCAGGGCGGTAGCACGCAGCGACGCTAAATCCGAGCCGGCTTCGGGCTCGGAGAACCCTTGGCACCACCAGATGTCGAGGCTGGCCGTCGGCGGCAGGAAGCGTTGCTTGATCTCCTGGGACCCGAACTCGGCGATCACCGGTCCGACCATCTTCGCGTTGAAGTTCAGGGGTTCGGGCACAGAGGCCAGCTGCATCTCGTCCAGCCAGATCTGGTGCTGAGCGGGCGTCCAGTCCTTGCCACCCCACTCGACGGGCCAATTGGGCACCGCCAGGCCGTGATCGTTGAGGATCTTGTGGCAGGTGATGAAGTCGTCGCGACCGAGCGGCAGACCCTGACGGGTTTTCTCGCGAAGGTCCGCCGGAATCTTCGTCGTGTAGAAGGTACGCAGCTCGTCGCGGAAGGCGGCTTCGTCCCGCGTGAGTGCCAGTTGCATGGCAGTCTCCTCTGTTGGATCCGACGGTCCTGTCGTGCACGTTATCCGCATACCCAACCAACCAGTCAGGCGGCTCGGCGCTCAGGCGGTTGTGCACAGCCGACAGCCCGTCCACAGCCGGTGCCCCCGGGCCCCGCGACGGCCCTGCTGTGACAGTCGGCGCACCTACCGTCGGCGCATGCGCACAGAACTGCCCGCCGAGCGACTGCATCGACGACTCGGCGCCCAACCGGACAGCGACGCCGACGACACCGACGCCGACACCGACCCGAACTCTCTGCTGCCACGGTGGCTTCCGGACGGTCCGGGACAGCACGGCGCCGGCTGGCTCGCCAGGGTGCGCGCCGACCCGGGCCGCGCAGGCGCGATCGCATTGGCCGCGATCGCCGCCATCGCGGTGCTGGTTGCCATCTTCACTCTGATGCGGGATGAGCCCGCACCGGTGAGGTCGGCGAAACTGCCACCGGTCGACCCGGTGGCGTCGGCGAGCCGAGATCTGGGTCCGAGTGCGACGCCGAAGCCGAGTCAACCGGTGGTGGTGAGTGTGGTGGGCCTGGTCCACACGCCCGGCCTGGTCACGTTGGCGCCCGGCGCGCGGATCGCCGACGCGCTGAAGGCGGCAGGCGGCACGACGGATGGTGCCGACACCACCGGGCTGAATATGGCCCGCCAGGTTGGCGACGGCGAGCAGATCGTCGTCGGGATCGCACCCGTCAAGGGGCAGCCGCCCGTGTTGGGCAGTTCGGTGAGTTCCGGCTCGACCGCTCCGGGCGCGCCGGGCACTGGGTCTCATCCGGATCGTCCGGATAAGCCGGCCCGGTCTGAGGTGGTCAACCTGAATACCGCGACGGTGCAGCAGTTGGACGCGCTCCCCGGGGTCGGGCCGGTGACGGCGGCTGCGATCGTGGCCTGGCGGGATGCCAACGGCAAGTTCACCAAGGTCGACCAGCTCGCCGAGGTCGACGGCATCGGCCCCGCGCGTCTGGAAAAGTTGCGCCCGCTGGTTCGTGTCTAAGACCGGTGCAGCACCCATCCGGCGGCGACGCCGCGACGGCGCGACTGGATGCCCGCCTGGTGCCGGCCGCATTGACCAGTTGGGCGGTCACCGCGGCGGGAATCATATGGCCGATCGGCAGTGTGGTCGGGTCGGTGTGTTCGGTCGGGAGCGTGTTGGGCCTTCTGCTGTGGCGCACCGGGCACCGAAGCCCACGGATGCGGGCCATCGGCGTCGGTGTGGTCGCCGTTGGTGTCGTCGGGGCGGGGTTCGGGTTTGCGATTGCGTTGCGCGCCAACGCAGTCGCTCGCCACCCCATCACTGCGGTATTCGGAACGGCTGCGCAGGTGGTGGTCACGCCCAGCGAAAGCGCACTGTCGGTGGGGCGCGGCCGGCTGATGTTCCGTGCCACGTTGCAGCAACTGGAACACGACCAGATCTCGGGCCGCGTGGTGGTTTTCGCGCCGGCGCGCGACTTCAACGCAGTGATGGTCGGTCAGCCGGTGCGCTTCCGCGCCAGGATCACCCGCCCTACCCGACATGACCTGACGGTGGCGGTGGTGAACGCCATCGGCCAGCCGACGATGGGTCGTGCCGGGCCGGTGCACCGGCTGCGCACGCAGTCCGCGCGGCGTTCGCCGCCACCGCCCGTCAAGTGCTGCCTGCAGACCAAGCGGCGATGCTGCCCGCGCTGGTGCTCGGCGACACTTCGACGGTCACCACGGTGACCAGCCGAGAATTCCGTGCCGCGGGTTTGACGCACCTCACCGCGGTATCCGGGGCCAACGTCACGATCGTGTGCGGAGCGGTGCTGTTCTCGTCGCGGCTGATCGGCCCGCGGACGGCGGTGGCGCTGGCCGGTGTCGCCTTGCTGGTGTTCGTCATCGTCGTGCAGCCCACGGCCAGTGTGCTGCGCGCGGCGGTGATGGGCGCGATCGCGCTGATGGGCGTGCTGTCTTCGCGGCGGCGGCAAGCGATTCCGGGTCTCGCGGCCACCGTGCTGCTGTTGATGGTCGCCGCGCCTCAGTTGGCCGTCGACGTGGGCCTCGCTCTGTCGGTGGTGGCGACGGCGGCGCTAGTGGTCATCGCGCCGATCTGGTCGCGCGCGTCTGGTGGCGGCCGGCTGGCCCAAGCCGCTGGCGGACGCCGTCTGCGTCGCGTGTGCGGCGCAGTTGGTGACGGCTCCACTGATCGCCGGTATCTCGGGTCGGGTGAGCCTGGTGGCAGCTCGCGCCAATCTCGCGGTGGCGGCGCTGATCGCGCCGATCACCGTGCTGGGCAGTGCGGCAGGCGCGCTGTGCCTGTTCTGGCCGGCCGGGGCACAACTGCTGATCCGGTTCACCGGCCCCGAACTGTGGTGGGTGTTGCGAATCGCGCATTGGGCGGCCGGAGTGCCCGCCGCCAGTGTGCCGGTGCCGTCCGGGATTTCCGGTGTGCTGGTGGTCGGCGCCGCCGCGGTGCTGGCCGCGGTGTTGTGGCGGTGGCGATGGTTTCGGTCCGGGATGGCCGTCGTGGCCGCCGGGCTGCTCGCCTGGTCCTTGTCGGGCCTGCTGGTTGGCCCGGCTGTCGGCGGGACATGACACGATCGAACGGTGAGCCAGCAGGTTTCGGCATTGCATCTCGTGCTGGGAGACGAGGAGCTGCTGGTCGAGCGCGCCGTCGCGCAGGTGCTGCGGTCGGCACGGCAGCGCGCCGGCACCGACGATGTCCCGGTGAGCCGGGTGCGGGCCGGCGAAGTCGGTGTCTACGAGCTGGCCGAATTGCTCAGCCCGTCACTGTTCGCCGACGAGCGGGTCGTCGTGCTGGAAGCTGCCGGCGAGGCAGGCAAGGACGCCGCGGAATTGATCGCCAATGCCGCCGCGGACATTCCGTCGGGCACCGAGCTGGTGGTCGTGCATTCGGGTGGTGGGCGTGCCAAGGCGCTGGCCAGTCAGCTGCGCGCACTCGGCGCGCAGGTGCATCCGTGCGCACGGATCACCAAGGCCGGCGAACGCTTCGACTTCGTCCGCAACGAATTTCGCGCGCTGAAGGTCAACGTCCGACGACGACACGGTCAGCGCGCTGCTGGATGCGGTCGGCTCCGATGTACGCGAACTCGCCTCGGCCTGTTCACAATTGGTCGCCGACACCGGTGGCCACGTCGATGCCGCCGCGGTGCGGCGCTATCACAGCGGCAGGGCCGAGGTGAAGGGATTCGACATCGCCGACAAGGCCGTGATCGGTGACGTCGAAGGGGCTGTCGAGGCGCTGCGCTGGGCGATGATGCGCGGCGAGCCGCACGTGGTGCTGGCCGACGCATTGGCCGAGGCCGTGCACGCCATCGGTCGGGTGGGGCCGCTCTCCGGTGACCCGTACCGCCTGGCGGCCGAAGTCGGGATGCCGCCCTGGCGGGTGCAGAAGGCGCAGAAGCAGGCCCGGCGCTGGTCGCGGGACATGGTCGCTACCGCGATGAAATTGGTGGCGGCGCTCAACGCCGACGTCAAGGGTGCGGCCGCTGATGCCGACTACGCGCTGGAAGCGGCGGTGCGAAAAGTCGCCGAGTTAGCGGCCGACGCGGGTCGCTGACTCAGAGCTGGTTGAGGGCGTGCGCCAGCGCTGACTTCTTGTTGGCCGCCTGGTTCTTGTGGATCACGCCCTTGGTGGCCGCCTTGTCCAGCTTGCGGCTGGTGGAGACCAGCAGCTCGGCGGCTTTCTCCTTCTCGCCGGCGGCGGCGGCCTCGCGGAACGCGCGGACCGCCGTGCGAAGCGACGACTTCACCGACTTGTTGCGCAGTCGGGCGCGCTCGTTCGTGCGGTTGCGCTTTTGCTGCGACTTAATGTTGGCCACGCGTCAATTCCTTCGCAAATCTTTAGCGGCTGGTGGTGTCACGGCTTGCCGCAGCGTCCCGGCGCTTAAGCGGCGACTGCCCACGGTATCAGTCCGCGATGCAATCTCCCAAAGCGGAGCCGCTTGGCCTGCGGAAACGGCGTTTGTGATGCAGCATGGCACAGTGGCCCTTCGAACCGTGCCCGTCGAGACCAGGCGGCAGCCGCGTACCGAGTCGCGGCTGGCGAAGCGTTATGAGCGCATCTTCGACGGCTACAACACCGCGAGCAGCTACGCGGAGGCCTTCGATGAGATGTTCGACGGTCAGGGCAACGTCCGCGGCCCGTATAAGGGCATCTACGCCGAGCTTGCGCCGTCGGATGCGTCGGACCTCGAGGCTCGCGCCGAGGCGCTGGGCCGGGCATTCAGCGATCAGGGCATCACGTTTTCGCTGTCCGGCCAGGAGCGGCCGTTTCCGCTGGACTTGGTCCCACGGGTGATCTCGGCCGCCGAGTGGACGCGGTTGGAGCGCGGCATCACCCAGCGGGTCAAGGCACTCGAGTGCTACCTCGACGACGTCTACGGCGATCAGGAGATCCTGAACGACGGAGTCATCCCGCGTCGGCTGGTGACCTCCTGTGAGCACTTCTACCGTCAGGCCGCCGGCATCGTTCCGCCCAACGGTGTGCGCATTCACGTCGCCGGCATCGACTTGATCCGCGACGAACGTGGCAACTTCCGGGTCCTGGAGGACAACCTGCGTTCGCCGTCGGGGGTGTCCTATGTGATCGAGAACCGGCGCACGATGGCGCGGGTCTTTCCCAACTTGTTCGCCACGCACCGGGTGCGCGCCGTCGACGACTATGCGGCGCACCTGCTGCGCGCCTTGCGCAAGTCGGCGGCCACGAACGAGGCCGACCCGACCGTCGTCGTGCTGACCCCGGGGGTGCACAACTCGGCTTACTTCGAGCATTCGCTGCTGGCCCGTCAGATGGGTGTCGAGCTGGTCGAAGGCCGCGACCTGTTCTGCCGCGACAACCAGGTGTACATGCGCACCACCGAAGGAGAACGTCAGGTCGACGTCATCTACCGGCGCATCGACGACGCGTTTCTGGATCCGATGCAATTCCGCCCCAATTCGGTGCTGGGCGTGGCCGGCCTGCTCAACGCCGCCCGGGCCGGCAACGTGGTTATTTCCAGTGCCGTCGGCAACGGGGTGGGCGACGACAAACTCGTCTACACCTACGTGCCGACGATCATCGAGTACTACCTCGGCGAGAAACCGTTGCTGGCCAACGTGGACACCTTCCGATGCTGGTTGGACGACGAACGCGAAGAAGTGCTCGACCGGGTCGGCGAACTGGTCATCAAACCGGTCGAGGGATCCGGCGGCTACGGCATCGTCTTCGGGCCGGAAGCCTCCAACAAGGACTTGACCGCGATCAGCAAGAAGATCCGCGACGATCCGCGCGGCTGGATCGCCCAACCGATGATGCAGCTCTCGACGGTCCCGACAAAGGTAGGTGACAAACTGACCCCCCGTTACGTCGACTTGCGACCGTTCGCGGTCAACGACGGCCACGACGTGTGGGTGTTGCCCGGCGGCCTGACCCGGGTCGCACTGGTCGAAGGATCACGGGTGGTGAATTCCAGTCAGGGCGGCGGATCCAAGGACACCTGGGTGATGGCGTCGCGCGCCTCACTGGCCGATCGCGAACTCGGCGCCGCCCAGATCGTGCGGTCGCTGCCGACGCCGGTTACGACGTCCAGCGGCGGCTCGGAGGCCGAGAAGTCCTCCAAGCAGCAACAACAATCGCAGCTGCGCCCGACGCAGGAGCAGCAGCCCGCCCAACAGCAACAGCAGCAGGCGGTGATCCGCTGATGCTGGCCCGCAATGCCGAAGCGCTGTACTGGATCGGTCGCTACGTCGAGCGCGCCGACGACACGGCGCGGATCCTCGATGTCACCGTGCACCAACTGCTGGAGGATTCCAGCGTCGACCCCGACCACGCCTCCCGAGTGCTGTTGCACGTGTTGGACATTGAGCCACCCGACACCGAGTTGGACGTCTGGTCGTTGACTGACCTGGTGGCGTTTCGCCACAACACCGCCGGCGGTTGCTCTATCGTCGACGCCATCTCAGCCGCCCGGGAAAACGCGAGGTCTGCCCGCGAGGTCACGTCCACCGAGACCTGGGAGTGCCTTAACACCACCTTCAACGCTCTGGGTGAACGTGAGCGTGCCGCCAAACGTCTTGGCCCGCATGAGTTTTTATCGTTCATCGAGGGCCGCGCCGCGATGTTCGCCGGCCTCGCCGACTCGACGCTGTCCCGTGACGACGGGTATCGCTTCATGGTGCTGGGCCGCGCGATCGAGCGGGTGGACATGACGGTGCGGATGCTGTTGTCACGGGTAGGGGACAGCGCATCCTCGCCGGCGTGGGTGACCGTGCTGCGCTCGGCGGGCGCGCACGACACCTATCTGCGGACCTATCGCGGTGTGCTGGACGCCAACCGGGTCGTCGAGTTCATCCTGCTCGACCGGCTGTTTCCGCGTTCGGTCTTCTACTCGCTGAAGATGGCCGAGCACAACCTCGACGAACTGCTGCACAATCCGCACAGTCGGGTCGGTACCACCGCCGAAGCACAGCGGCTGCTCGGGCGAGCCCGCAGCGAACTGGAATTCGTGGAACCAGGGGTGCTGCTCGAATCGCTGGAGATGCGGCTGGCCAGCTTGCAGAAGACTTGCTACGACGTGGGAGAAGCGTTGGCGGTGCAGTACTTTCACGCTGTACCGTGGGTTGCCTGGTCCGACGCCGCCCACCGTGACCCGTTGCCGGCAAGGCAGGGGAAGACCTGATGTGGCGGCTGCGGGTGCTGCACGCCACCGGATACGCCTATCCGTCGCCGGCGACGGCCTCCTACAACGAAGCCCGGCTCACGCCGCGATCGGACACCCGGCAAAACGTCGTCCTCAACCGTATCGAAACCGTCCCGGCCACCCGGTCGTACCGCTACATCGACTATTGGGGCACCGCGGTGACGGCATTCGACTTGCACGCGCCGCACACCGAGTTGACCGTCACGGCCTCGTCGGTCGTAGAGACCGATCGAGCGGAGCCGCCGACAGAAAAAGTCACCTGGGCCGACTTGCACAGCGAATCGGTGATCGATCGGTTCGATGAGGTGCTTCGCGCAGGCGACTACACGCTGCCAAGCAAACGTATTGCGGCCGTGGGCAAGCGGATCGCCAAGTATCACGAACCTGCCGAATCCGTCGCCGCGGCCGCAGAGTGGGTACGCAGCGAACTGGACTACGTTCGGGGCACCACCGGTGTCCATTCGTCAGGCTTGGACGCGTTGCGCGAGGGCAAAGGTGTCTGTCAGGATTTCGTACACCTATCACTGATTGTGTTGCGCGGCATGGGTATTCCCGCGCGTTATGTGTCCGGTTATCACCATCCCGACTCTGATGCGGTGGTGGGGGAAACGGTCGACGGACAGAGCCATGCCTGGCTCCAGGTCTGGACCGGCAGTTGGTGGGATCTGGACCCCACCAATGACAGCGAGATCACCGAGCAGTACATCAGTGTTGGCGTCGGCCGGGACTACTCTGATGTGTCCCCGCTCAAGGGCATCTACTCCGGACAGGGTGCTACCGACCTCGACGTCGTCGTCGAAATCACCCGACTGGCATAGTTACCCGTTGTCAGCGCAGGCGTCGCGCGCCTGGCAGTGTAGCGAACGGTCCAGGAGACGACACAACACCACCGGCCGGCGTCACTCCGCCCGCTTGGCCGCCCGACCGAGACTGCCGTAACCCGGATGGACGTGCGGGGTCAGGCCCTGATCCTGCGCGACTGTGGTGAGAAGGTCGCGCAGCACGTCGCGTTGCCCGGCGTCGAGCGCGGCGGTCATCCGCTGCTCGTGTCGGCGGCCCAGCTCGGAAAGCCTGCGCATCAGCTTCTTCCCGGCCGCGGTGAGGTAGAGCGCATGCAGCCGACGATCGCTCGGGTTGCGGCGCCGTTCGACATAGCCGCGATCCTCGAGTTCGTCGACGTAGGCGACGACGCGGCTGGGCAGCAGACCCAACCGAGCGCTCAGGGCTTGCTGGCTCGGCCCGGGCTCTGAGGCGATGACGCGCAGTATGCCCGCGTGCGGCGGGGTCAGATCGATGGTCGCGATCTGTTCGGCGAACAACGCGGCGGCGTGATGGCCGAGTTGGGCCAACAAGAAGGCTACGCCGTCGACGTGTTCGGAACCTGATGCTGACGACACATCGACATCATACATCCGTTGAACAATTCACAGAATGAAGCACATCTGCTCTTGTCATGGCGCCGACAGAGTCCTATCGTTCACAGTATGAATGATTCACTCGGAGACAGAAACGGGTCGGTTCGGCGACAGGGCAGGCAAGGCGGGCCGCCGCTGGTGCTAGTCGCCTCGATCTGCGTCGCGCTGCTCCTCGGTGGTCTGGCGATCGGAGTCGCGCTCGGCGGAGTTATGCCGCTGCCATACGGGCCGGCCGCGGCGGTTCAGCAGTACGTCCGGGCGCAGCCGGTGGCGGTGCAGGTCATGGCCGTGGCGGTATTCGGATCATCGGTACCGCTCGCCATCTACGCGGCGACGGCCAGTGCCCGGTTGCGGCAGCTCGGGGTTACTGCCCCGGGAGCGACGATCGCTTTGGCGGGTGGAATCTTGGCGGCCGGCTCCTTGGGTCTGACGGGTTTGGTGGGCTGGACGCTGTCAAGACCGGAGATCAGCGCCGACGGCGCGTTGGCTCGGGCGCTGTATTTCCTGGTGTTTCTGGTCGGTGGGCCCGGGCACATCGTGGCCCTGGGCCTTCTTGTCGCGGGTATGGCGGTGCCCAGCCTCATTCTCGGGCTGCTGCCACGATCGCTGGCCTGGGTGGGGCTGGCGATCGCAGCTCTTTGCGAATTGACGTCGCTGGTGCTGGTCTGGCCGGTGCTGGGGCCGATTCTGCCGGTCGCACGGGTTTCAGCACTGGCGTGGCTGGTGGTGGCCGGTGCACGGCTACCGCTGCGGCGCAACAATATGCGGACGCGGTGAGTCATCCGCGTGGCGACACCTCCACCCGGTGCAAGTCGTCGCCGAGCTCGATCCGCCCGTCGAACTCGGTGGCGGCCAGCGCACTCCACTGCTCCTCTTGGCCGGGCGCGATAGCAGGCACGTAGTGGGTCAGCACCAACGTGTCGACCCCGGCGCGCCTGGCGGTGGCGGCCGCCTCTTGCACCGACGAGTGGTAGTCACAGATGTCCTTGACCCGCTGCGCTGGCAGCGGCGCTATGAGTTCCTTACGGATCACGGTGTGCACTAGAGCATCTGCGCCGGCGGCGAGTTCATCGAGGCTTTCACAGGGCACGGTGTCACCCGCCAGCACCACCGAGGCGCCACCCGCTTCGATCCGAAACCCGATCGTCGGCGCTACCGGCCGGTGGTCGGTGGGGGCCACCCGGATTGACACACCGTCGCGGTCCCACACTGGGCCCTCGGTGTATTCGTGTGCCTCGACTGGCGGCGGGGCGGTCAGGTCGTCGTGGTGAGCGATCCGGTAGCTGATGTCGGGACCGAAGGCTTTCAGCGTCGCCTCGACCACCGCGGCGGTCCCGGGCGGTCCGATGATCGGCAGCGGCGTGGGATCGGGTGCGAACGTGGTGACCCAGCGGGTGATCAGCACATCTCCGAGATCGGCAATGTGGTCGCTGTGCAGGTGGGTAACCAGCAGAGCCGATAAGCCATTAGCGCCCAAGCCGATTGCTGCCGCGCGTTGCAGCACGCCGCGCCCGCAATCCACCAGGAAAGCCTGCCCGCCGGCCCGCACCAGAGTGGCCGGTCCGGCGCGATTCGGATCCGGGATAGGGCTGCCGGTACCGAGCAGCGTGATCTCGATCATGGCTTCAGGTATGTCACAGATCCTCGCGGGCTACCGCTCTATTCGCTAATTCAGCTGGCTGCCAACGCTTCTCTGACTGTCGCGGCTTAGACGGCCTCGCCCTCGTTGCGGATGCGGTGCAGTGCCTCCATCGCCTTGCGGCCGTGGTCCTGATCTGGACGTTGGCCCGATTTTCGTCGGTTGCTTTCACGATGACCGATCTCGCCGTAGCCTGGTGTGAACCGGATCACAAATCGGTGGGAGGCCTGGATGCGGATTGCAGATGTGCTGCGGAGCAAGGGCAGCGAGGTGATGACGATCAACCCCGACGCGACGGTGACTGAACTGCTCGACGGGCTCGCCAGTCACAACATCGGCGCCATGGTGGTGGTCGGACCAGACGGTGTTGCCGGCATCGTCTCCGAGCGCGACATCGTACGTCGGCTGCACGCCCACGGGGCGTCGGTGCTCTCGCGGCCGGTCTCGGAAATCATGACGCCGGTGGTCTCGACCTGCAGCAAGTCCGACACGGTCGACAGCCTCACCATGCTGATGACCGAAAACCGGGTGCGGCACGTGCCGGTACTCGAGAACGGAAAGCTGATCGGAATCGTCAGCATCGGCGACGTTGTGAAAACGCGGATGGAGGAGCTGGAGGCTGAGCACGAGCAGCTGCACTCCTACATCACCCAGGGCTGACGGCCAGTAGCTCAACCAGCGCGGAGTGACTCAACTCCAGGAATAGTCGCTTCGTAGCCGAGCAGCCACCACGTCGAAGACGGCGCGTTCCAGGATCGCGCCCTCCCGGCGGATGCCCTCCTCGGGGACGTCGAGCACCCGGTCCAGCCGCACCCAACTGGGTCTGCCGTCGTCATCCCAGCTTCCGCTGCCTATCCCGACCCAGTCCCGGTCGGCGGCATGCCTCTCTTGACTGGACATCATCAACCCGAGCAGTGTGTTGCGGTCGCGGCCCACGACCAGCACCGGACGGTCCTTGCCGCGGGTGGGGTCGTCCTCGTAGGTCACCCACGTCCACACGATTTCGCCGGGATCGGCCCGACCGTCCAAGTTGGGGGCGTAGACCAGTCTGCGGGCCCGATGCGCGGTCGGGGCGCTGTTGCTGGTCACCGGGCGACCCGTGGTGATCTCGGCCGGCGATTCGGACGTGCTGCCGACGATCACATCCAAACCGATCTCGATGCCCCGCCGCACAGTCGGCGACTGTTGCAGCTGCCGGATCAGCTTCGGTGCCTCGTTGAACACCAGATTCTCTAGGTTTCTCTGAAACCGCTGCAACGTCCGCCACTGTGACGCCATGTTCGCAGCATAAGACGGCCCGGCACGATTGTGTTCCGACGAGGCTGCCTCGATACCCTGTAGGCAGCTCAGAGCGCCTAAGCATCCGCCGCTTGGCCGCCCGTCGACCAGGAGATTCCCATCAGCAGTTTCGCCGACCAAACCTTCACCGCGCCGGCGCAGATTCGGAACTTCTGCATCATCGCCCACATCGACCACGGCAAGTCCACGCTGGCGGATCGGATGCTGCAGCTCACCGGCGTCGTCGACGAGCGGTCCATGCGCGCTCAGTACCTCGACCGGATGGATATCGAGCGGGAACGCGGGATCACGATCAAGGCGCAAAATGTGCGCCTGCCATGGCGGGTGGGGGACACCGACCACGTCCTGCACTTGATCGACACGCCCGGCCATGTCGACTTCACCTATGAGGTGTCGCGCGCCCTGGCCGCCTGCGAGGGGGCGGTGCTGTTGGTCGACGCCGCGCAGGGCATCGAGGCACAGACGTTGGCCAACCTGTACCTGGCGCTGGACCGTGACATGGCGATCATTCCGGTGCTCAATAAGATCGACCTGCCCGCCGCTGACCCCGAGCGGTACGCCGCCGAGATCGCGCACATCATGGGCTGTGAGCCCGACGACGTGCTGCGGGTGTCCGGCAAGACCGGCGCAGGCGTGTCCGAACTGCTCGACGAGGTCGTCAAGCAGGTACCACCGCCCCAGGGGGACCCGGAGGCGCCCACCCGCGCAATGATTTTCGACTCCGTCTACGACATCTACCGCGGCGTGGTCACCTACGTCCGCGTCGTCGACGGCAAGATCACCCCGCGCGAGCGCATCGCGATGATGTCCACCGGCGCCACCCACGAACTGCTCGAGGTGGGCATCGTGTCGCCCGACCCCAAAGCCAGTGACGGCCTTGGCGTGGGAGAGGTGGGCTATCTGATCACCGGGGTGAAGGACGTGCGGCAGTCCAAGGTCGGTGACACCGTGACGACTGCTCGGCACGGCGCCACCGAAGCGCTGACGGGTTACCGCGAACCCAAACCTATGGTCTACTCGGGGCTGTATCCCGTCGACGGCTCCGACTACCCCAATCTGCGCGACGCCCTGGACAAGCTCCAGCTCAACGACGCGGCCCTGACCTACGAGCCGGAAACGTCGGTGGCGCTGGGCTTCGGATTTCGGTGTGGCTTCCTGGGTCTGCTGCACATGGAGATCACCCGCGAGCGCCTGGAGCGCGAATTCGACCAGGACCTGATTTCGACGTCGCCGAACGTGGTCTACCGGGTGGTCTTGGAAGGAGGGGCAGACGGTTCCATTGTCGTGACCAACCCGTCGGACTGGCCGGAAGGCAAGGTACGCACCGTCTACGAGCCCATCGTCAAAACCACCATCATCGCGCCCAGCGAATTCATCGGCACGATCATGGAATTGTGCCAGTCGCGCCGCGGCGAACTCGGCGGGATGGACTATCTGTCACCCGAACGGGTGGAACTGCGCTACACAATGCCGTTGGGGGAGATCATCTTTGACTTCTTTGATGCGCTGAAGTCGCGTACCCGCGGGTATGCCAGCCTTGACTACGAGGAGGCCGGCGAGCAGGAGGCCCAGTTGGTCAAGGTCGACATCCTGCTGCAAGGTGAGGCCGTCGACGCGTTCAGCGCTATCGTGCATAAGGATTCGGCGTTCGCCTATGGCACCAAGATGACCACCAAGCTCAAAGAACTGATCCCGCGCCAGCAGTTCGAAGTCCCGGTTCAGGCGGCGATCGGTTCGAAAATCATTGCGCGCGAGAATATTCGGGCCATTCGCAAGGATGTGCTATCCAAGTGCTATGGCGGTGACATCACCCGCAAGCGCAAACTGCTGGAGAAGCAGAAGGAAGGCAAGAAGCGGATGAAGACCATCGGGCGGGTCGACGTGCCGCAAGAAGCGTTCGTCGCCGCACTGTCTACGGATGCGGCGGGGGACAAGGGTAAGAAGTAACAAGGCACTGCCGACGAGACGAAGGCCTCTGGTGACGACGGAAACCCGTACGCGCATTCGGGCGGACATGTGCCCCGGCGTGTGGCGCCCATGGCAGGCCGACGACGGGCTGCTTGTGCGCATCCGCCTGGTGGGAGGTCGGCTGCCCACGGGCGCACTGCAACACCTGTCCGAGGTCAGCCAACGTCACGCGGACGGCCGTCTGTACCTGACTGGGCGGGCAAATCTGCAACTGCGCGGACTGTCCAGCGACGGCGGCCGGCTGACTCCCAATTTGACCGAGGCCGCTTTGGCGGCGATCGAGTCGACCGGCCTGCTGCCGTCGCGCACCCATGAACTCGCACGGAATGTGCTCGTGTCGCCGCAGACGGGCCTGGCCGGTGGACGCGCTGATTTTCGCGCCGTGGCATCGCAGCTCGACACCTTGATATGTGCAGACGCCGAACTTGGCCTGCTGCCGGGTCGTTTCCTGTTCACCCTCGACGATGGCCGCGGCGACTTGTTCGACCGCCTCACCGGAGCCGGGAAGCGCGGGACTGACCTGGGTTGTGTGGGGCTCGGTGACGGTGAGGTCCAGCTGCGCGTCGGCGATCATTGGGGAGCCGTCACACCAATGGGTGACGCCGCCGGCCGCTTGGTTGATCTGGCGACGCAATTCCTCGATGTTCGCGGGACGGGCGCTGATGCGCCGTGGCACGTCCGCGAGCTGGCCAGGCCGCTTCAACCGCCCGCGACTGCCGATCCCCGGCTCCCGGCTCCAGCGCCACCGCTTCCCTACGGCGCGGTTCCGGGTGGCACCCACGTGCCCGCCGAAGACGGTGTGCTGACACTCCCTGTGGTCCAGTCGCTGCTCGAACGCGCGGCAGACGTCGCACATGTCGTTGTCACCCCCTGGCGCGGCATCCTCATCCCTGACGCCCCGGAGGTAACCAGGTGACACGTCCCCAGACAAACGATGTCCGGCGGCCGACGCGACACTACGACTACATCGCCGACGGCCCGGCCATCTACGCGGACTCGTTCGCCACCATCCGCCGCGAAGCAGACCTATCGCGCGTTCCGGCCGAAGCAGAGAAGCTGGCTGTGCGGATGATCCACGGCACCGGTCAGCCAGATCTCGTCGGCGACCTCGTGATCCATCCTGAGCTCGTACCGGCCGCTCGCTCTGCGCTGCAATCCGGCGCGCCCATCCTCTGCGATGCACACATGGTCGCCACCGGCATCACCGCGGGCCGGCTCCCCGCCGCCAACGAGGTGCACTGTTTCCTGCACGACCCGAGCGTGCCCGCTCTCGCCCGGCGGTGGAACACCACCCGCACTGCGGCCGCCGTCTCTTTGTGGGAGCCCCTGATCGACGGCGCAGTCGTTGCCGTCGGCAATGCTCCCACCGCATTGTTCCACCTGCTGGAGATGCTCCGCGACGGCGCGCCCCGGCCCGCCGCCATCGTCGGCTGCCCCGTGGGGTTCGTCGGCGCCGCGGAATCGAAGGAGGCACTCGTCTCGCTGTCCCGCGAGCACGGAATCGACATCCCGTTCGTGACCGTGCGGGGGCGGCGCGGGGGATCGGCGATGACCTCGTCGGCAATTAACGCGCTGGCCTCGGAGGCCGAGTGACAACCGCCCACGGCGCCGGCCGGTTCTACGGAGTCGGCCTGGGCCCGGGGGATCCCGAGTTGATCACCCGTAAGGCGGCCCGGGTCATCGGCGAGGCCGACGTCGTCGCCTACCACGCGGGCGTCAACAAGCAGTCCTACGCGCGGACCATCGCGGCGGACCTGATCCCCGCGGACGCCGTCGAGGAGGAACTGCGCTATCCCCTCTCCACCGGGACCACGGACCATCCCGGCGGGTACGCCGGAGCGCTGGCCGACTTCTACGAGCAATCGGCTGCCAGACTGGCCGCGCATCTGACCGCCGGGCGCACCGTTGCCCTACTCGCCGAAGGGGACCCGCTGTTCTACGGCTCCTTCATGTACATGCACGACCGGCTCAGCACCCGCTTCGCCACCGAGGTCATACCGGGAATACCGGCGTTCACCGCCGCGACGGCCGCCACCGCCTCACCACTGGTCCGCCAGACCGACGTGCTGACCGTGCTGCCGGGCACATTGCCAGAGGCCGAACTCGCACGGCGCCTGGCCGACACCGACGGTGCCATCATCATGAAGCTCGGCCGCACGTTCCCGACCGTCCGTCGTGCGCTGGCATCTGCGGGACGCCTCGAGCATGCGGTCTACGTCGAACGTGCCAGTCACCCGCAGCAACGCTGGATGCCGGTCGTCGACGTCGACGAATCCACCGTGCCGTACCTGTCGCTGATCGTCGTCAACGGCGACTCGGTCAATGGTCAGCGTTCCCGCGTCAAGGTCGAAAATCCAAGCCGTACAGCCACGTCCGACGCGACTGGCGTCGCTGAACTCCTCGTCATCGGCTTGGGGCCCGGCCCGGAAAGCTGGACGACGCCGGACGCGGCGGCCGCGCTTGCCGAGGTGCAGCACGTCGTCGGCTACGGCCCGTACCTGGCACGCGTTCCGCAGCGGAAAGGGTTGCAGCGGCACGCATCTGGCAATACCGTCGAAGTCGACCGCGCACGCTTTGCGCTCGAGTTGGCCCTTCGCGGCGAGAAGGTCGCCGTTGTCTCCGGTGGCGACGCGGGGGTATTCGGCATGGCATCAGCAGTGTTCGAAGCCGCCGATGACGAGCGTTTCGCCGCGGTTCCCATTCGGGTGCTACCCGCCGTCTCGGCAATTCACGCCGTCGCAGCACGGGCCGGCGCGCCCATCGGGGCGGACTTCGCGGTCATGAGCCTGTCCGACCGGCTCAAGCCGTGGTCGGTGATCGAGGAACGACTGCGTGCCGTCGCCGAAGCCGATCTCGTTCTGGCCATCTACAACCCGGCATCGCGGGCCCGTCCCGACCAGATCGCCGTTGCGCGCAAGATCCTGCTCGAACACCGTTGCGCCGACACGGTTGTGATCGTCGGGCGTGACGTCGGCCGAGCAGGGGAATCGTTGACCGTGACGACGCTGGGCAACCTCGATACCGACACCGTCGACATGAAATGTCTTCTGCTGGTGGGTGCGTCGTCGACCCGAGTCACGCCGGCCGGCCGGGTGTGGACGCCGCGGTGGGTACGGTGACCGCCGCCCGGTTCGCGGTGCAGTTCGTCGGTGCCGGACCGGGTGCCGCTGACTTGCTGACCGTACGCGCGTCGCGCATGCTCGCCGCGGCTGACACCGTGCTATACCCCGGGAGCTATCTCGATCCCGAGGTGCTGGAAAGCTGTTCTCCGATGGCTGATCTGGTCGATACCCAAAACTTGGATCTCGACGACATCTTCGCCCGCACCCTCGAAGCGCACCGTGCCGGCCGACGGGTCGTCCGTCTGGTGTCGGGTGACCCCACCCTCTACAGCGCCGTATCGGAACAGACGCGGCGACTCGACTCCGCCGGAGTGCCGTGGGACATCACACCGGGAGTGCCGGCATACGCCGCCGCGGCGGCGCGAGTCGGTCGCGAACTCACCGTCCCGTTGGTCGCGCAATCCGTCGTGCTGACGCGGACCCAGGCGCGGTCGACCGCGATGCCGGATACCGAGTCGCTCTCAGCATTCGCAGCCACTCGGGCAACTCTGGTGCTGCACTTGGCAATTACCCGCACTCGCGCGTTGATGGACGAACTTGAGCCGGCCTACGGCGCAGACTGCCCGGTGGTGGTGGTGTACCGGGCCACCCAGCCGCAGGAGCGCGTCCTTCGCGGCACCGTCGCCGACATCGCCGACCAGGTCGAGGCGGCTGGGCTGCGCCGAGCCGCCGTGATTCTCGTCGGCGATGCGCTCGGCGAACGCGCGGATCCGCGCGCGGGCGAAAGCCATCTGTACGACCCGCTACGAGATCGATCGGTCACCCGGCGATGCTGAGGTCAGCCGTCAGGCGGCTTGGTGAAGGCCCACTGGGTCACCGCCCGTGCCGGCGTCCAGCCCGTGAACGACCCGACCGGCGCGGCATGCTCGATGTGAGTGCGAGTGAGTTCACCGCCATGCTCGCCGTACGCCGCGGCGAGAAGCGCCTCCGTCTCGACCGTCACCCCATGCACCACGATCCGACCGCCGCCGCGCAGCGCGTCGAGGCACCGCTGGAGTACCCCGGATCGAGTCGCGCCGCCGCCGATGAAGACGGCGTCGGGAGTGGTCAGTTCGCTCAGCGCGTCCGGTGCCGCTCCCTGGATCACTCGCAGCGCGGGCACTCCCAGCGTTCGCGCATTGCGGCCGATCCGTTCGGCGCGACCGGCATCCGCCTCCACTGCGATGGCGCGGCATGTGGGGTGACTTCGCATCCATTCGATGCCCACCGAACCCGCGCCCGCGCCGACGTCCCACAGCAGCTGCCCTGGTGCGGGCAACAAACGAGCCAGCGCGGCCGCGCGCAGATCCCGCTTCGTGAGTTGACCGTCATGCTCGAACGCGTCGTCGGGCAACCCGGTCGCCCAGCCCGCGAGCAGCGGTCCAGTCAATTGCAGCGCAACGATGTTCAGCCGCGGCGCTTCACCCGAGAAGTTGCTCGGCCGTCGTCTCCACGATCGTCTCGTGGTCGCTGCCGAGGTCGCCCAGTACCACGAAGCGACTCGGCCCGTATCCCCGTGCGACGAGCAAAGCGGCAAGGGCCGCAGGCGTTTTCTCGTCTGACGACAGCACCAGCACCCGGTGCGCGGGCGCCAGTTCACGCAGGACCGCGTGCACGTCCCGGCCCACGACACTGACGACCGCGGTGGATTCTGCGGACCAACCGAGCCGAGACCGCGCCAGCGCCGCCGACGACACGTGCGGGATGACGGTCACCCGGTCGGCGCCCAAGTGTCTCGACCAGCGTGGTACCGATGCCGCTCAACATCGGGTCGCCGGAGGCCAGCGCGACGACGCGCCGACCAGCACACTGCCGCAACACATCGGGCAGCGCCGTGCGCAGCGGGGACGGCCACGGTTGCCGGGCCTGACCGTCCGCGACGGGGAGAAGCGCCAGCTGACGGGGCCCGCCCAGCACGACCTCGGCCGACAAAATCACGGCTTGCGTCGGCGCCGTCAGCCCGTCCCAGCCGTCGGCGCCGATACCCACGACAACCAGATGCAGGTCAGGGGTCGACACGGCGGCGATGCTAGCGTAAAGCTCGCGAGGCGCCCTGCGAACCGTCGTTCCACCAAAGGCAGTCGGCTCAGTCGGGGGACCCGAGGGAAGCCGGTGAGATTCCGGCACAGGCCCGCTACGGTGATCCGTCCCGCCGCCCGATCAGGGGGTGGGCGAACGGTTAGTCCGAGTACCGGCCTCGCGTGCCCCAACGTCAGTTGGCAAACACGAGCGGAGCCTCACCATGCACCCGACTGATCAGCTGTACCCGTTTCCCGCAGTCCTCGGCGGCGATCCTGACGCCCCCGGCGGGCTCGACGACATGGCCTTAGCGCTCATTCTCAGCGTCATCGACCCCGGCATCGGCGGCGTGCTCGTGCGCGGCGAGAAGGGCACCGCGAAGTCGACGATGGTGCGTGCGCTCACCCGGATACTGCCGCCCATCGACGTCATCGCCGGGGATCGCTTCTCCACGGACCCGGCCGAACCGAACCCGCTCTCACCGGACGGCCCGTTCGAACCCCACGCACCCGTGGAAACCCGGCCGGTGCGACTGGTCGAGCTGCCCGTCGGCGCGACGGAGGATCGCGTCGCAGGTTCGATCGATCTCCAACAGGCGCTGAGCGACGGCGCCGTCCACTTCGAGCCGGGTCTGCTGGCAAATGCGCATCGCGGGATCCTGTACGTCGACGAAGTCAACCTGCTGCACGACCATCTCGTCGATCTCCTGCTCGACGCGGCCGCCATGGGGACCGTCAGCGTGGAGCGCGACGGCATATCGGTCACCCACTCGGCGAAGTTCGTGCTCGTCGGGACGATGAATCCCGAGGAGGGCGAGCTGCGGCCCCAGCTGCTCGACCGCTTCGGTCTGACCGTCGAGGTTGCCGCACCGCGGGACCCGGCACAGCGCGCCGAGGTCGTGCGGCGACGACTGTCGTTCGACGCGGACCCGCAGGCTTTCCGAACTCAATACGCGAATGCCGAAGAGCGGCTTCGTATCCGAATTCAACGGGCCCAGTCGATCCTGTCCCGAGTCCAGCTCACTGACGCGGTACTGCTCAAGATCGCCGAAGTCTGCTCGGCGGCCGGTGTAGACGGCATGCGAGCCGACATCGTCATGGCGCGGGCCGGTGCCGCCCACGCCGCGTGGCACGACCGGGAGGAGCCGAACGTCGAAGATCTGCGCGCCGCTGCCAAACTCGCTCTCCCACACCGCCGTCGGCGCAATCCATTCGACGCCCCCGGCCTCGACGATGACGAACTCGACGAACTCCTACCTCCTGACACCGACAACGGGCCCGATCCCGACACCGATCCCGACGGTCCCGGTGGCGGCCAGACAGCGACGGCACTCCGGACCCGCTGCCGCCGGGGGCCGGCGGCCAGCCGAATTCGAGCCCTGGTCCAGCAGCCCGCGCGCCGGTCGGTGCCGGCGAGCCATACCGGACAAAGCTTTTCACCGTCCGCGGGGTGGGGGACGGACACGCCGGTCGTCGGAGCCGCGCTCGCACGACGACAGGTCGCCGCACCAGGGGCAGTCCGCTGTCGAGCACCGGCTCCGGCATTCATCTCGTCGAGACCGTGCGGGCTGCCGCACCGCACCAGGCCGCTCGCGGCCGCAGCACCGGCCGGCTCCTTTTGCGGCCCACCGATCTGCGCCGGGCCGTCCGCGAGGGACGCGAAGCCAACCTGGTGGTGTTCGTCGTCGACACCTCGGGATCCATGGCTGCCCGGGAACGGATGCGTCAGGTCAAGACGGCCATCCTGTCGCTCTTGCTCGACGCCTACCGGCGACGTGACCGGGTCGGCGTCGTGACCTTCCGGGACCGCGTCGCCGAGATCGCCCTTCCGCCAACCGGTTCGATCGACATTGCGGCCACACGGCTGGACAACCTCCCCGCCGGAGGCGGAACTCCGCTCGCCGAAGGGCTGATGAAGGCCGCCGAGGTGGTGCGGCGCGAACGCCTTCGCGACCCGAGCCGACGGCCGCTCCTCGTCATCGTCACCGACGGTCGCGCGACGGCGGGACCTGACGCCGTCGAACGGTCCCGGCAGGCCGCGGCGTATCTGGCGCACGAAGGTATCGGCTGCATCGTCGTCGACTGCGAAAGCGGGCGGATGCGAATGGGTTTGGCCGCGACATTGGCTCAGCACCTGAACGCCGACCACGTGTCGCTCGGTCACGTGAACGCCCAAGCGCTGGTCGACATCGTCCGCGGCGCAACTCCCGGAGCGGCCTGATGCCACAGGGTCGGGTTCTCGTCGTGCCCGACGATCGGCTCACGACGCGCCAGCGCCGCAACCGACCTCTGCTGATCGTGCACACCGGTGACGGCAAGGGAAAGTCGACCGCCGCCTTCGGATTGGCGCTGCGCGGCTGGAACCAAGGGTTCCGCATCGGGGTGTTCCAGTTCGTCAAGTCGGCCAAATGGCGCATCGGTGAGCAGACCGTGCTGGAGCGCCTCGGCGCGCTGCACACCGAGACGGGAGAGGGCGGCCCGGTTGAGTGGCACAAGATGGGATCGGGCTGGTCGTGGAGCCGGAGGGCGGGCACCGAGATCGACCATGCGCAGGCAGCGGCGGCCGGTTGGGCCGAGATCAAGCGACGCCTCGCCGCCGAAACTCACGACCTCTACGTGCTCGACGAGTTCACCTACCCGATCAACTGGGGCTGGGTCGACATCGACGACGTCACTGAAACCCTCGCCGCCCGACCCGGCCACCAACACGTCGTGGTGACCGGTCGCAATGCCGATCCGCGGCTGATCGACATCGCCGACCTCGTCACCGAGATGACCAAGGTGAAGCACCCGATGGATGCCGGTCAGAAGGGCCAGCGAGGGATCGAGTGGTAGCCACCGAGCTTCCCCGCCTCGTCGTCGCCGCACCGGCGTCCGGGCATGGAAAGACCACTGTCGCAACCGGATTGATGGCCGCCCTGGCCAGTCGCGGGTTGACGGTATCCGGCCACAAGGTGGGGCCCGATTTCATCGATCCCGGCTATCACGCCCTGGCCACCGGACGGCCGGGCCGCAACCTCGACCCGTTCCTCGTCGGCGAACACCGCATGGTCCCGCTGTTACTGCACGGCGCGAAGTCGGCGGACGTCGCCGTCATCGAGGGCGTCATGGGCCTGTTCGACGGCCGACTCGGCACCGCCGGGGAAGCATCCACCGCCCACGTCGCCGCCCTGACGGCGTCCCCGGTGCTGCTCGTCGTCGACATCTCGCATGCGTCGCGCACCCACGCGGCAGTCGTCGCAGGCCTGGCGGCATTCGACCCCTCGGTGCGCATCGCGGGCGTGATCCTGAACAAGGCGGGTACCGCGCGGCACGCCGACGAGGTCCGCGACGCGCTTGCCCCGACCGGCATTCCGGTGCTCGGCGTCCTGCCCCGCGACGAAGGCGTGGAGACGCCGTCACGTCACCTGGGTTTGGTGCCTGCCGCCGAGCGCGCCGAGTCGGCCAGCGCCTTGGCGCGCATGGCAGACGTCATCGCAGCGCGCGTCGACCTCGACGCCGTGCTCCACCTCGCTGGTGCTGCCGAGCCGCTGCAGGGTACGGCGTGGGACCCGGCGCAAGAAATCCACGCCCCGACCAGAGCCCGGCCCGTCGTCGCGATGGCGGGCGGTCGCGCGTTCACCTTTCGCTACGCCGAAACCGAAGAGCTCCTGCGGGCCGCCCGATGCGACGTGGTCGAATTCGACCCGCTCGCCGACCCGGCCCTTCCCGCGGGAACCGCCGGCCTCTACCTCGGCGGCGGTTTCCCCGAAGTGCACGCCGCCGAACTCGCCGAGAACCGTTGTCTGATAGCCGAATTACGCGCAGCCGTCAACGCGGGCATCCCCATGGTCGCCGAATGCGCGGGGCTGCTCTACCTATGCCGCACCCTCGACGGCGCACCCATGGTCGGAGCGGTGCCCGCTGAGGCAGCAATGACCACGCAGCTGACCCTTGGCTACCGAACCGCCACCAGCCCCGCCGACTCCCTGCTCGCCGAAGCGGGTGCCGAGGTGACGGGACACGAATTCCACCGCACGACAGTCGCCTTGGCTGCCAGCCACGCGGCATGGCATCTGCCGGCGGGACCCGACGGTGTCGCCACGCCGACGCTGCACGCCGCGTACCTGCACACGCATTGGGCCGGCCACCCCGCCCTTGCTCAGCGGTTCGGCGAGGCCGTCCACCGGCACGCCGGCAGTGCACATCCGGTGAGGTCTTCCCGGTAACCGGTCACGGTCGCGGCGAGTTACATTGTCCGCGTAACCATTCGACGACATCGTCAACGTCTGACACCACCGGTACCCCAGGCGGGACGGCGGGCCGGCGCACGATGACGACCGGGACGCCTAACTCGTCGGCGGCCTGCATCTTCGGCCAGGTGTACTCACCACCGGAATCCTTGGTGACCAGCATGTCGGCCCGGTGCTCGCGCAGCAGCGCCAACTCGCCCGGCAGGGCGTAGGGTCCGCGGTCGTTGATCAGCCGCCACGCGGTGGCAGCGCGAACTCCGGCTCATCGACGACGCGTGCGAGCACCGCCAGCTGACCGAGCGCCCCGACGAAGGCCCCTAACTGCTGGCGGCCCACGGTGAGTAGCGGTCGGGTGCCCAGCGTTCGCGCGTGCTCGGCCGCGTCGCCATGTGTATTCACCCAGTGCCATGACGGCCTGCTCCGCTCGACCCAGCCGGGACGCTGCAATCGCAGCAGTGGTCGCGCTTCGTCGGCGCAGGCGGCTGCGGCGTTGGCGGAGATCGTCGCCGCGAAGGGGTGGGTGGCATCGATCACGGCGTCGAAATCGGCCAACGCCCGTCGCAGCCCTTCGATCCCGCCGAATCCGCCGATTCGCACTGACCCGACCGGCATTCGCGGCCGGGCGACCCGGCCGGCCAGTGAGCTCGTCACCTCGACACCGTCGTGTACCAGCTTCGCGGCGAGGGCGCGGGCTTCCGACGTCCCGCCCAGCAGCAGCACCCGCAGGGACGTCACGGCTTCCTCAGCAGGAAGAGATCCATCACCCAGCCTGCCTCGGTGCGGGCTTGTGCGCGTGCGTCGGCGATGTGCTCGACGACGTCGCCGAGTCGCCCCGCGGCCAGGCGTTCACCGGCGGCGCCGAGATTGGCGCCCCACCACACCGCCCAGTCGTCCAGGCCGGTGAGGTCGAGGCGGTGCGGCGGCGGATTGAGCATGGCGACGATGTTGTCCTGCCCGGAGGCGACAGCCTCCTGCAGCCTGCGGCCGGTGGTGACGTGGACGGGGCGACCAACTTCGTGCAGGATGATGCGGTGCCGCGCGGCGAGCAGTTGCGGAGCGCTGATTCCCGGCAGTACGTCGAATTCGACTGGTACGCCGAGTGTTTTGATCTTCTCCACGACGCGGATTGTCGAGTCGTAGAGCGATGGGTCGCCCAAGACCAGGAACGCCGCGGTGCCACCGCGCTCGCGGAGCGCGTCGGCGTAGGCGGCAGCGCGGGCGTCGTGCCAGTCGGCGACCGCGCCTTCGTAGCCCTCGGTGGTAAGCCCCGCCGAGCGGTCGCGCTGGGGATCGCTGACCTCCACGACCTGTACCGCACCGCGGGTGTGTGCATCGACGATCGCGCGCCGCAACGCCAGCAATCCATCGTCGCCGTGGTCGGCGCCCTTGTCGGCGGCCAGCACGTAGTCGACCGACCGCAACGCTTCGGCCACTTCCGGCGTCACGTGCTGGGGTCCCATGCCGACGCCGAGGATGCGTACCCGCACCGGCTCAGTCACCCGGCGCGACCCTCGATGTCGCCCTCCACCTCGAGGTAGGCCTGCCGCAACGCGGCCATCGTCTCCGGTGACGGCTCGGCCCACAGGCCGCGGTCGGCCGCTTCCTGCAGGCGCTCGACCATGCCATGCAGTGCCCACGGGTTGGACTGGTCGAGGAACTCCCGCGTCGTCGGGTCGAGCACGTAGGACTCCGCGAGCTTCTCGTACATCCAGTCGTGCACGACACCCGCGGTGGCGTCGAAGCCGAAGAGATAATCGACGGTGGCGGCAAGTTCGAAGGCGCCCTTGTACCCGTGCCTTCGCATCGCAGAGATCCAGCGCGGGTTGATCACCCGGGCGCGGAAGACCCGTGCGGTCTCCTCGGCCAGCGTGCGGGTGCGCACCGCGTCGGGCGTGGTCGAGTCGCCGACATAGGCCTTGGGGTCGGTCCCCGTCAAGGCGCGCACGGTCGCGACCATGCCACCGTGGTACTGGAAGTAGTCATCGCTGTCGGCGATGTCGTGTTCGCGCGTGTCGATGTTCTTGGCCGCCACCTTGATTCGTGCGTAGTTGATGCGCATGTCGTCGGCGGCAGCGGCGCCGTCCAGTCCGCGACCGTAGGCGAACCCACCCCAGGCGGTGTAGACCGCGGCGAGGTCTTTGTCGTCGCGCCAGGTGCCCGCTTCGACGACCTGCAGGATGCCCGCGCCGTACGAGCCCGGCTTGGAGCCGAAAACGCGTGTGGTGGCGCGCCTTTCGTCACCATGGTCGGCGAGGTCGGCGCGGGCGTGCGCGGCCACGTAGTTGTCCTCGTCCGGCTCGTCGAGCAGCGCCACCATCCGCACCGCGTCGTCGAGCATCATCACCACGTGCGGGAAGGCATCGCGGAAGAATCCGGAGATGCGGACGGTCACGTCGATGCGGGGCCGGCCGAGCTCGGAGAGCGGGATGATTTCCAGCCGACTCACGCGGCGGGACGCCTCGTCCCAGTCTGGCCGTACGCCGAGCAGCGCCAGCACCTCGGCGACGTCGTCGCCAGAGGTGCGCATCGCGCTGGTGCCCCACACCGACAGCCCGACCGACTCGGGGTAGGTCTCGGTGTCGTCGAGGTAGCGCTGCAGCAGCGACTCCGCCATCGCCTGCCCGGTCTGCCAGGCCAGCCGCGACGGCACCGCACGCGGGTCCACGGTGTAGAAGTTGCGGCCCGTGGGCAGCACGTTGACCAGGCCCCGCAGCGGCGACCCGGAGGGACCGGGGCGCACGAAACCACCCGCGAGCGCGTGCATCACGGCGTCGAGTTCGCCTGCGGTGCCTGCCAGACGCGGCACCACCTCCGTCGCGGCGAACCGCAGGGATGTGCGCACCTCGGGCGCGTCGTGCAGGGCGTCGACGGCGTCGGCGTCCCACCCGGCGGCCTCCATGGCATCGACGAGCGTGCGTGCGCGGGTCTCGATCTCATCCACCGCGGCGATCTCGGCGCCCTCCTTCAACCCGAGGGCGGTGCGCAATCCGGGCACGGCATGATCCTGGCCACCCCACACCTGGGCGGCCCGCAGGATCGCGAGGACCAGGTTGACGCGCGCCACTCCTTCGGGTGCCGCACCGAGAACGTGCAACCCGTCGCGGATTTGGGCGTCCTTGATCTGGCAGAGCCAACCGTCGACGTGCAGCAGGAAGTCGTCGAACTCGTCGTCGTCGGGCCGGTCATCGAGTCCGAGATCGCGGTGCATCTCCGCGGCGCGCATCAGGTTCCAGATTTCGCCGCGGATGGCTGGCAGCTTGGCCGGGTCCATCGCTGCGATGTTCCCGTATTCGTCGAGTAGTTGTTCGAGCCGCGCGATGTCGCCGTAACTCTCGGCGCGCGCCATCGGCGGGATCAGGTGGTCGACGATGGTGGCGTGGGCGCGCCGTTTCGCCTGCGCACCCTCGCCGGGATCGTTGACCAGGAACGGGTAGATCAGAGGCAGGTTGCCCAGCACGGCGTCGGTGGCACACGCCGCCGACAGTGCAGCGTTCTTGCCCGGTAACCATTCCATCGAGCCGTGCTTGCCGAGGTGCACCATCGCGTGGGCGCCGAAACCGTGTTCCAGCCACCGATACGCAGCCAGATAGTGATGGCTTGGCGGTAGGTCGGGGTCGTGGTAGATCGCCACCGGGTTCTCGCCGAATCCGCGCGGTGCCTGGATCATCAGCACGACGTTGCCCGACCGCAGGGCGGCGAGCACGAGGTCGCCGTCGTCATCGACGAACAGCCGTCCCGGCGCCGGGCCCCACGCGTCGGCCATCGCGTCACGCAGTTGCGCGGGAAGGTCGGCGGTCCACTTTTCGTACTGCGCCGGAGTTACCTTCACTTGCGCATCGGCGACCTGTTCGGTCGTGAGCCACTGTTCGTCCTGGCCGCCGGCGTCGATGAGCGTGTGCATCAGCCTGTCGCCGGCTCGGGTCTCATCCTCGATTCCGAGCACACCGAAGCCGTCGCCGACGTCGTAGCCGTCCTGCGCGAGGCGTCGGAGTAGGCGCACCGCGGACGCCGGGGTGTCGAGTCCGACGGCGTTGCCGACGCGAGAGTGCTTGGTGGGGTAGGCCGACAACACCAACGCGAGCTTCTTCTGTCCGTTGGGCACCCGGCGCAGCAGAGCGTGTTTGACTGCGATGGCGGCGACCCGCGCGCAGCGCTCCGGATCAGCCACGTAGTGCGGAAGGCCGTCGGCGTCGACCTCTTTGAAGGAATACGGCGCGGTGATGATGCGCCCGTCGAACTCGGGGATCGCGATCTGCGTCGCGGAGTCGAGTGGGGTGACGCCGTCGTCGTTGGAGTCCCATTCGGCGCGCGACGAAGTCAGGCAAAGTCCCTGCAGCACCGGGATGTTCATCGCGGCGATGCGTTCGATGTCCCACGAGGCATCGTCCTCACCCGCGCCGGCGGAAGCCGACTTCGAGCCGCCGGCAGCCAGCATGCTGACCACAACGGCATCCAGGGTGGCGAGTGCGTCGAACAGTTCGTCAGGCGCGCTACGTAGGGAGGACGCGAAGATCGGGACGCCGACCGCGGTGCCGGTCGCTTCGATCGCGTCGGCGAGTGCGTGCGCGAAGCCGGAATTGCCGCTGACCTCGTGGGCCCGGTAATACAGCACGCCGATCCGTGCATCGACGTCGGCGGTCCCAACAAACCGCGCTCGGCGTATCCCCACTCGGGGATCACCACCGGCTCGTCGAAACCCTGCCCGGTGAGCAACACGGTGTCGCACAGAAAAGCGTGCAACTGGGCGAGGTTCGCCGGACCACCCTCGGCGAGGTACGAGTGTGCTTGCGCCGCAAGCCCGACGGGCACCGTCGACTGTTCCATCAGTTCGGCGCTGGGCATACGTTCGCCGCCGAGCACCACCAGCGGCAACCCGGTGGCGCGCAGTGCGCTGAGTTCGTCGGCGACCTCCGCCGAGGAACCGAGCACCCGAAGCACGACCACCTCGGCACCGTCGAGCACGGTCTCGATGGATTGACGCGCAGGGTTGCCCAAGTTGTAGGCCGCGAGTGAGGCGCGGGCGGAGAGCAGGTCGGTATCGGACGTGGACAGCAACGCGATGCGATGGACGCGCTGCGGTGCGTCATCGGTATTCATAGGGTTCCTCCTCGGGGTTCTCGCCCCGTCCGGCGGAGTGCCTCGTGGCCAGTGTCTGGCTCAGGCCCGTGGCTGGACACCAAGGCCCTCACAGTGGCGGAACCGCCCCGGACTTTCACCGGGTTCCTGTCGCCACGAGACGTGCGCGGATCAGTTTAGTGGAATGCTGCTGGTGGCCGGCTCGATCTCCTTGGCGTAGAGCTCGGAGAACCAGCCGACATCATGATGGGCCGAACTGCCCGGCGTCTACCGCTGCGTGTAGTTAGGCGCATCCTCGGGAAGAGCGGACCCATCGCCACCAGGTATCCGGCCAGCCGTCGCAACAACGGTAGGTTGTTACCCATAGCAAGGCTGCTGGCGGCTTGCGGTTCGCGCGATCCGCAAGGACGTCCTGTCGAAGTGCTACGGCGGTGACATCACCCGCAAGCGCAAGCTGCTCGAGAAGCAGAAAGAGGAAAGAAGCGGATGAAGACCATCGGTCGGGTCGACGTGCCGCAGGAGGCGTTCGTCGCCGCGCTGTCCACCGACGCCGCGGGGGACAAGGGTAAAAAGTAGCCATGCGGATAGTTGGACCGGCGACGGCGTTGACGGTGGTGGCCGCGTTGGCGGTGGGCTGCGGTCCGGTTGTCGGCGGCACGGCCGAAGCCGGCGCCGAATCTGAAGCCGCGACCGCTTACCGGCCAAATCGTCAAGCAGGTGCTACTCGACGACGCCGCGCTGTCGCGGATGCTCAGCCAGCCTTTTGTGGCCCGTCAGCCGCCCAGGTTCGGCGGACCCGACAAGCTCGACGACAGTGACAGCTCGGGGTCGCCGCCTGGTTGCCCGGGCGTGACGACGATGCTGCAGAAGAGCGTCTACCAGTCCGCCGATGTCAAGGACGTGGCGTCGGAGACGTGGTGGAACAACGGCGATCCGGCCCAAGTAATCAGCGTTATGGAGGGCGTGGTCACGCTGCCCTCGGCCGCACAAGCGGCGACGCTGTTCGCGAAATTCCCGGAGCAGTGGCAGCAGTGCAAGGGCATGACGACGACGGAACAAACCGGCCCGATCAGAACGACGAACGCTATCGACGACGTCCGCGTTGCCGATTCCATTGTCGCGGCGACTAATACCGCGACCGCGGAATTGCCCAACATGCCGGCCCTGCAGCCCACACCACAGGCGCGTGCCGTCGGTGTCCAGTTGAACTGCATAGTTGAGGTCGAGGTGGTCTTCTTCGGCGACCGACGCCCGTCCGACCCAGGATCGGCCAACCCGGACACCAGCGGCGTCGACGTCGCCCACGCGATGATGGACAAAGTCAGCGAGCTGAGCTGAGAGTGTCGGTCTACACGGGCGCGTTGGCGGGCTGGAACACCCCGGTGCTGTCGGCTTCCTCCTCGGCCCGGATCACGTGCACCACAGCGTTGATCAGCGCCAGGTGGGTGAAGGCCTGTGGGAAGTTCCCCAGATGCCGTCCGGTGCGCGGCTCGATCTCCTCGGCGTAGAGGTACAGCGGGCTGGCGAACGACAGTAGCCGCTCACACAGATGTTTGGCGCGGCTCACCTCGCCGATCTCGACCAGAGCCGACACCAGCCAAAACGAGCAGATGGTGAATGTGCCTTCCTCGCCGGTGAGTCCGTCGTCGGTCTCCTCGACGCGGTATCGCAGCACCAGACCTTGTTCGGTGAGTTCGTCGGCAATGGCCAGGACGGTGGCGCGCACCCGCCGGTCGTCCGACGGCAGGAACCGAGTCAACACCACCTGCAGCAGCGAGGCATCCAGCGCGTCGCTGCCGTAGCGCTGGGTGAACACGCCCTCGAGAGTTCACCCCGTTGTCCAGGATGTCGGCTTTGATCTCCTCGGCGATCGCGCGCCACTGCTGTGGCATAGCTCCTTCTCGCCTTGCCGCTCGGCCAGTTTCGCTCCGCGGTCAACCGCCACCCAGCACATGATCTTCGACGACGTGAAGTGCTGAGGCTCCCCGCGCACCTCCCAGATGCCGCGGTCGGGCTCACGCCAGTGCTTGATCGCCTCTTCCACCTGGTTTTTCAGCACCGGCCACAGCGTGTCCGGAACCTGCTCGCGTGACTTGGCGTGCAGGTAGAACGAATCGAGGATGGCGCCCCAGATGTCGTGCTGGTTCTGGTTATAGGCGCCGTTGCCGATGCGCACCGGGCGGGCATGGTCATAGCCGGACAGATGAGGCAGTTCCTCTTCTACCAGCCTGCGTTCCCCGCCGACGCCGTACATCACCTGCAGCGGTTGGCTTTCACCGTTGTTGGCGCCAGACACGTCGGCGATGAACGAGAAGAAATCGTCGGCCTCGCGGTCGAGCCCCAGGGTGTAGAGCCCCCACAATGCGAATGTCGAGTCGCGCACCCAGGCATACCGATAGTCCCAGTTGCGTTCGCCCTGTGGCGTTTCGGGAAGCGAGGTGGTGCAGGCAGCCAGCAGCGCGCCGGTGGGCGAATACGTCAACCCTTTCAGAGTGAGCGCGCTGCGTTGCAGATAGGCCCGCCACGGGTGGTCGGGGAAGTTGCCGATATTGATCCACTGCCGCCAGCACTCGGTGGTGTTCCACATCTTGTCGGCGGCCTCTTCGATAGGTCTGCGGCGCCGGGTATTTGGACCAACTCAAGGCGACGAAGGCGTCATCGCCTTCTGTCATTCGGGTGCGTGCCCGGGCTTCGCGGCCCTCCAAACCGATCCGCAAGTTGGTGGTCAACCGCAGCGTCGGATGGGTATCGGGATCTTTGTTGGCCCGCGCGATGGCCTCGCCGTAGCCGTCGGCCGAGTATTCCCAGGTAGCGCCGACGCGGTGGTAGTCGAACGCCGGCTCGCAGCTCATCAGCAGTTCGACGGTTCCGCTGACGCAACGTATGGTGCGCAGCAGGATATGCTCGGCGTCCCAATCCATCGGGGTGCGGCGATGCGTTCGCGATCGTCGCTCGAGGTCATGCCAGGGCCCCATCACCAACGCGTCGCGCACGATCAGCCAGCCGGTGTGGGTTTGCCAGGTGGTCTCCATGATCAGGCTGCCGGGCAGGTAGCGTCGCGCCGACGGCACCGAAACGCCGTACGGCCCAAGCCGGAAATGGCCGGCGCTGCGGTCCAGGATCGCGCCGAACGCACTCGGCGAATCGGGGCGGGGCACGCACAGCCACTCCACCGCGCCCGCCGGCGAGATCAAGCAGGTCGTCTCGCAGTCAGACAAAAACGCGTAGTCGGCGATCGGCGGAAACGGGTTACGCAGCGACCCGCTCGAGTGAGACATCGCCGGGGACGCGATGGCAAAGGTTGCAGAGTCGGCCTTCTTTGCGGCCTCATCGGCAGGCTGCGCGTGAAGAACCATCCCGACATCATGATCCGCCGACCTGCCCGGCGTCTAGCGCTGCGCGTATTTGGGCGCATGCTCGGGCAACGGACCGATTGCCACCAGGTATCCGGCCAGCTGCCGCAACAACCGGATGCGGCTGGCCCGCTGCACCCCACGCGGCGGCTTGTGGTCCGCGACGTCACTACCCACCGCAGCCGCGATCGCGTTGGCGTGGATCATCCGTTGCAGCCCTTGCAGAATCGCCGCCGGTATCCAGCGACGCACCTGAACCCGTGCCAACTGCCGCTTGGAAACCCGGCCGGCCCGCAGCGGTTTGGCCAGAATCCGCGCGGCGGCAACCGCGTCGGCCACGGCCAGGTTGATACCGACACCTCCGACCGGTGACATCGCGTGTGCGGCATCACCAATGCACAACAGCCCGTCGCAATACCACCGGCGTAGCCGATTAAGTTGAACGTCAAGCAGTTTCACGTCATCGAACGATGTCAACGCGCTGACCCGGTCTGCCAGCCAAGGTACCAGGCTCACCAAATTGCGCCGCAGCGCATCGATTCCCCGCGCCCGGAGTTCGGCGTCGGATCCTTTTGGGATGATGTAGGCGATTTGGTAGTAGTCACCCCGGTCGATCGTGATGGCGGCGCGTCCGGTGTCCAGCACGCCGGCAAGCCCGCGCGGGTCGTCGGGCCGGCGCGGCAACCGGAACCACCACACGTCCATCGGCGCGCCGAAAGCGCGCAGCACCAGACCCGTCGCCGCGCGCAGCGTCGAGGAGCGGCCGTCGCAGGCGACTGTCAGCGCGGCGCGCATCTCCCGGGTCTGCCCGTCCGGGCCGCGATACGTCACCCCGACGACCCGATCCGCGTCCCGGAGGACGCCGACCGCCTCGGTGCAGCGCAGCAATCTGAAGCTGGCCTCGGCTTCGGCGGCAGCGGCCAGTAACTCCAGGAAATCCCATTGCGGTACCAGCGCCAGATGTTTGTGCACGCCGGGGACCCGGCTGAAATCGAGGTCGATCGGGACACCTTGCACCTGCATGCGGGCGGAGTCGATGACGCGATGCGGAAGTTCGGCGAACTGCTGGCCCAGGCCGAGCTCGTCGAGCAGGCGCAGCGTGCTGGCATGTACCGTGTCGCCGCGGAAATCCCGCAGAAAATCGGCGTGCTTCTCCATCACCGTGACATCGACGCCGGCGCGGGCCAGCAGCAAACCGAGCATCATGCCGGCCGGCCCACCGCCGGCAATGACGCAGGTGCACTCATCGGGTACTGGGGGCATGCGCCGATCTTGGCATGTTGGCTTCGTTTGCCGCGCGGAATAGGGTGAGCCCGGTGAACGGGATCCTCAGTTGGTGGGACGGCGTCGAGTTGTGGCTGTCGGGGCTGGGGTTCGTCTTGCAGACCATCGTGGTGATGCCGGTGGTGTTGGCGTTGGCCTACGGCATCGCGGTAGCGCTGGACGCGCTGCTGGGTCGTGGTATCGAGCTGGTGACGGCGTGTTCGCCATAGCGACGAAGAACCCGGATGAGCAGAAAAACGGGCATGCCGCGATCACAGGTGACGTTGGTGCTGGTCGCGCTGGTGGTGCTGGTGATCGTCGCCTGGTTGCTGACCCGCTGACCTGCAGCGGCCCAGCTGCGGGTCCAGCGGATTCTGTTAGGCTTCGGCCATGCACGCGGCCTCCGGCAACACCGAGTGTCATGTCTTGGCGCTCATTGCCGTCGGCGATTGCGCTGTTGCTGACGTGCACTGTTGTCGCTGACCTTCTCCCCGCGCGCCTGAAACTGCGCCTTTCCCTCGCGACGGGACTCGTCAACTCCTAAGCCCGACACCGAAAGGTCGACCATTGCTCGACGACGTCAGGGGTGCCTGCGGGTTGGCGGCATGCCGTCACGATGACCGTCGTCGCGGGCGTGATCGCGGCGTGTCACGGCGGCGCCAGCGACGTCGTCGGCGGCGGTGGCCCGGCCAACGCGCACACGAGCATCACGCTGGTCGCCTATTCGGCTCCAGAACCCGGCTGGAGCAAGGTGATTCCAGCGTTCAACGCATCGCCAGAAGGCAAGAGCGTACAGGTGATCACCTCCTACGGCGCCTCGGGTGACCAGTCACGCGGCGTCGTCGACGGCAAACCCGCCGATATCGTCAACTTCTCCGTCGAGCCTGACATCACCCGACTGGTCAAGGCCGGCAAGGTTTCCAACGACTGGGACAAAGACGCCACCAAGGGCATCCCGTTCGGATCGGTGGTGACCCTGGTGGTGCGGCCGGGTAATCCCAAGAACATCAAGGACTGGGACGACCTGCTGCGACCCGGCGTGGAGGTCATCACGCCCAGCCCGCTCAGTTCAGGCTCGGCGAAGTGGAATTTGCTTGCCCCGTACGCCGTCAAGAGCAGCGGAGGCCGCGATCCGCAAGCGGGCCTTGACTTCATCAACAAGCTGGTGGGCCAGCACGTCAAATTGCGGCCCGCGTCGGGGCGCGAGGCCACCGATGTCTTCGTCCAAGGCAGTGGTGACGTGCTGATCAGTTACGAGAACGAGGCGATCGCCACTGAGCGCCAAGGCAAGCCGGTCACCCAGGTCCACCCACCGCAGACGTTCAAAATCGAAAACCCCGTTGCGGTGGTGACCAGCAGCGCCCACCTGGATGCCGCCACCGCGTTCAAGAACTTCCAGTACACGGCCCAGGCCCAGAAGCTTTGGGCGGCGGCCGGATTCCGGCCAGTCGATCCGGCCGTCGCCGCCGATGTGCGCAGTCAGTTCCCGATGCCGGCCAAGCTGTGGACGATCGCTGATCTCGGTGGCTGGGACACCGTGGATCCGCAACTGTTCGACAAGAAATCCGGCAGCGTCACCAAAATCTACATGCAGGCCACCGGATGACGACGGCGCTGATACCCGAGGCGGCAGTGACCGGACGCGCCCGCAGGGGACGCTTACCGGACTTCAAGAGCTCTCGCGGCGGCGGCACGTCATTGCGAGTCGGCGTTGCGATGGTGTGGCTTTCGGTGATCGTGCTGCTGCCACTGGCCGCGATCGGCTGGCAGGCTGTCGGCGGCGGCTGGCGGGTGTTCTGGCTCGCGGTCACCTCGAATGCTGCGCTCGAGTCTTTCCGGGTGACGCTGACCATCTCCGTCGGCGTCACCGTCGTCAACGTGGTCTTCGGTCTGCTGATCGCGTGGGTGCTAGTACGCGACGACTTCCCGGGCAAGCGGCTCGTCGACGCCATCATCGATCTGCCGTTCGCGTTGCCCACGATTGTGGCCAGCCTGGTAATGCTGGCCCTCTATGGGACCAACAGCCCTGTCGGCCTGCACTTGCAGCACACTGGATGGGGTGTCGGCGTGGCGCTGGCGTTCGTCACGCTGCCGTTCGTAGTGCGAGCCGTCCAGCCGGTGCTAATTGAAATTGACCGCGAGACCGAGGAAGCGGCCGCGTCGCTGGGCGCCAAAAACACGACGATCTTCACCGCCGTCGTGCTGCCGTCTCTGACGCCGGCTCTGTTAACCGGTGCGGGGCTGGCGTTCTCGCGGGCTATCGGGGAATTCGGATCGGTCGTCCTGATCGGTGGGGCGGTGCCCGGCAAGACCGAGGTGTCCTCGCAGTGGATCCGGACCTTGATCGAAAACGACGACCGCACCGGCGCCGCCGCGATATCGATTGTGTTGCTGGTTATCTCCTTTGTCGTGCTGTTCATTTTGCGTTTCCTCGGTTCGCGCGCGGCTAAACGCGAGGAGTTGTCGGCATGACGACGTCGCCGCAGGTCCGCTACCTGCTTCGCTTCCTTGCACTCGGCTACGTCTTTGTGCTGCTCATCGTTCCGGTGGCGCTGATCTTGTGGCGGACTTTCGCACCCGGCTTCGGCCAGTTCTACGCATGGGTCAGCACGCCTGCGGCGGTGTCCGCGCTGAACTTGTCGCTGCTAGTCGTGGCGATCGTGGTGCCGCTCAACGTGATCTTCGGTATCCCGACGGCACTGATGCTGGCGCGCAACCGGTTCCGCGGCAAGGGTGTGCTGCAAGCGATCATCGATCTGCCGTTCGCGGTCTCGCCGGTGGTTGTCGGCGTGGCGTTGATCGTGTTGTGGGGATCGGCGGGGCTGCTGGGCTTTGTCGAGAAAGACTTCGGGTTCAAGATCATCTTCGGTTTGCCCGGTATCGTGCTCGCCAGCGTTTTCGCCACGCTGCCATTCGTGGTGCGCGAGGTCGAGCCGGTGCTGCACGAGCTGGGTACCGATCAGGAGCAGGCGGCGGCAACGCTGGGTTCCAGTTCATGGCAGACGTTTTGGCGGATCACACTGCCGTCGATCCGGTGGGGCCTCACGTATGGGATCGTGTTGACCATCGCGCGCACACTCGGTGAATACGGCGCGGTCATCATGGTGTCGTCGAACCTGCCGGGACAATCTCAGACGTTGACGCTGCTGGTATCCGACCGCTACAACCGGGGCGCCGAGTACGGCGCCTACGCCCTTTCGACGCTGTTGATGGCGGTCTCGGTGGTGGTCCTGATCGTCCAGGTGATTCTCGATGCTCGCCGTAAACGAGCTGACAAGCAGGCCTGACAGGGAGGCTTGAACATATGACTAACGCGATCGTCGTGCGGGGCGCAAACAAACGCTACGGCGACTTCGTCGCACTGGACAATGTCGACTTCGAGGTGCCCGCCGGCTCGCTGACGGCACTGCTTGGACCCAGCGGTTCGGGCAAGTCGACGCTGTTGCGTGCCATCGCCGGACTCGATCAGCCGGACACCGGAACCATCACGATCAACGACCGCGACGTCACCCGGGTGCCGCCACAGCGGCGCGATATCGGCTTCGTGTTCCAGCATTACGCGGCCTTCAAGCACTTGACCGTCCGTGACAATGTCGCCTTCGGGTTGAAGATCCGCCGGCGACCCAAGGCCGAGATCGCCGAGAAGGTCGACCATCTGCTCGAAGTGGTGGGGCTCAGCGGTTTTCACAGCCGCTACCCGAGCCAGCTCTCCGGCGGCCAGCGCCAGCGCATGGCGCTGGCGCGCGCGCTGGCGGTCGACCCTCAGGTGCTGCTGCTCGACGAACCGTTCGGTGCGCTGGACGCCAAGGTCCGCGAGGATCTGCGAGCCTGGCTGCGCCGGCTGCATGACGAAGTGCATGTCACCACCGTGCTGGTCACCCACGACCAGGCTGAGGCGCTCGATGTGGCCGACCGCATCGCCGTGCTCAAAGACGGCCGCATCGAGCAGGTGGGATCCCCGAGCGCCGTCTACGACACTCCAGCGAACGCTTTTGTGATGTCCTTTCTGGGTGCGGTGTCAACGCTGAACGGCATCCTGGTTCGTCCGCATGACATCCGGGTCGGCCGCAGACCCGACATGAAGATCGCCGCCGGCGATGGCACCGCCGAGGCCACCGGCGTCGTCCGCGCCACCATCGACCGTCTGGTGATGCTCGGCTTTGAGGTGCGAGTGGAGTTGACCAATGCCGCCACCGGCCGGCCGTTCACCGCTCAGATCACCCGGGGCGACGCCGAGGCACTGGGCCTGCACGACGGGGACACCGTATACGTGCACGCCACCCGGGTACCACCGATCGCCGAAGAAGCAGCGGCGCGTAGCGACGCTGGGGTCGACGAGGACTACGGCACGCTGACCTCGGCTCAATCAGCATCGGGGGATGGGCCGTCGCCGTGATCGTTTAGGCGGCGACGCGCTCGGCTACTGCCGCATCGAAGCGATCCAGCACCGTCTCGGCCACCAGCCGGTGAGCGCCCAAGCGGCGCTGCCATCGGAATCCCTTCCGCCGCAGCGTATTTCGCCACCCGATCGGTCAGTCGCCCGGGTGCCAGGAACCACGGTGCGATCACCACGTGGCGGGCGCCGCGCCGCCGCAACCGGTTGGCGGCCTCCGCCGACCGAGGGGCCGGATCCGGTCGCGAAAGCGGTTGTCGCGCCTGCCCACCGGGTGCCTGCCCTCAGCTTGCTCGCGACCCGAGCGGTGCGCGCGTTAGCCGCGGGATGCGTCGAGCCGATCGCCACCACCAGCACGCCCAGCTGCGGGTCGAGCGTGCTGATACGCGCAACTCGGCAAGCCGCTCGTGCAGCACGGACACCAGCCGATCGTCCTCGCCGAGCACGTCGGCCTGTCGCACGGCCACACCGCAACTCGCGATCTGTCGGGGGATGTCGATGCGGGCGTGGTAGGCGTCGGCCAGCAGCAACGGGGTGACCACCGCACCCGGCCTGAGCACGTCAACCAGGCGTGGAGTGTTCAACTCGCAGAACGCGACACGCACGCCCAGGCCGGGCCGCATGAAGCGAATCTGATTGGCGACGGCCCGGGCATTGGCCGCCGACCGTGGATCTGCGCTGCCATGCGCGGCCAGCACCATGGCGGTCACGAGGCGTGCAGCCCGCATTCGGTTTTGGACAACCCCTGCCAGCGTCCGCTGCGCGGATCGGCACCCTCGGCGACCTTCGCGGTGCAAGGGGCGCAGCCGATCGACGGATAACCCTCGTAGACAAGCGGATTGACCAGTACATCGTTTTCGTCGATGTAGGCCTGCATGTCCTCGTCGGTCCACGCGGCCAGCGGGTTGATCTTCACCAAGGTGAAACGCCTCGTCGAAGCTGATCAGCGGGGCGTTGGCGCGAGTCGGCGCCTCGACGCGGCGCAGCCCGGTCACCCATGCGGAGTAACCGCGCAGCGCCTTGGACAACGGGGCGACCTTGCGAAGCCGGCAGCATTCGTTGGGTTCGCGGGCGAACAGGTCTTTGCCCAGCAGCTGGTCCTGCTCTGCGACCGTGTGCTCGGGCGTGACGTTGAGCACCCGGACGTCGTAGACCGCCTCGATCGCGTCACGGGTGCCGATCGTCTCCACGAAGTGATACCCGGTGTCCAAGAACATCACTGGCACGCCCGGGCGTACCTTGGCCGCCAGATCGACGAGCACCGCGTCCTGCATATTCGAGGCCACGATGTAGTTGCACGTCGCCGAGGGCCGGGGCCCCCGGACGCCGCCGAAGTGCTCATCGGTCCAGCGCAACAGGTCGGTGGCGCTGGCGCCTTCCAGCTCCGCGGCGCCCCGCTCGGCCAGTTCGCGTAATTCCGCTTCCGTCAACGCTTTCGCCTCCCCACTCATCGCAGATCCGCCTCCTCGGCGCGTAGCGCCCACGTCGCGAAGCGTTCGCCCGCATCACGCTGCTTGATGAAATTGCGCACTACGCGGTCGATGTAATCGCCGAGCTCGGCGCTGGTGACCTTGTGCTGGCGCAGTTTTCGACCGAAACCGCTGTCGAGGCCCAAGCTGCCGCCCAGGTGCACTTGGAACCCCTCGACCGAGCCGCCGTGGCCGTCGTCGACCATCTGGCCCTTGAAACCGATGTCGGCAATCTGGATGCGCGCACACGAGTTCGGGCAGCCATTGATGTTGACCGTGACCGGCACGTCCAGTTGGGCGTTGATGTCCTCGAGCCGGCGCTCCAGCTCGCGCACCAGCACCTGGGAACGCCCGCGGGTGTCGGCGAACGACAGCTTGCAGTATTCGATACCGGTGCAGGCCATCAGGTTTCGGCGCCAGTGCGACGGCCGTGAGGGCAGCCCTAGCGCATCCAGGCCAGCGGTCAGCTCATCAAGCTCGTCGTCGGGAACGTCGAGGATGACCAGCTTCTGGTAGGGGGTGAACCGGATCCGCTGCGACCCGGCCCGGTCGGCCAAATCGGCCACCGCGGACAGGATGGTGCCCGACACCCGCCCGGCGATCGGTGCCACCCCGACGGCGTTGAGCCCGTTCTTCAGCCGCTGCACGCCGACATGGTCGATCGGGTGCTTGACGGGTTCGGGGGCCGGACCGTCGATGAGTTTGCGTTTGAGGTATTCGGTTTCGAGCACCTCGCGGAATTTCTCGATGCCCCAGTCCTTGATCAGGAACTTCATCCGGGCCTTGGACCGCAGTCGTCGGTAGCCGTAGTCACGGAACACCGATGTGACGGCCTCCCAGACGTCAGGCACCTCCTCGAGCGGCACCCACGCACCAACCCGTTGGGCCAGCATCGGGTTGGTGGACAGGCCACCGCCGACCCACAGATCCAGCCCGGGTCCGTGCTCGGGGTGGTCGACACCGACGAACGCGACGTCGTTGATTTCGTGCGCGACGTCCTGCAGACCCGATATTGCTGTCTTGTACTTGCGCGGCAGGTTGGAGAAGTCCGGATTGCCGATGTAGCGGCGGACGATCTCTTGCACGGCCCAGCTCGGGTCGAGAACTTCGTCGAGTGACTCGCCGGCCAGCGGGGAGCCCAGCACCACCCGTGGACAGTCGCCGCACGCCTCGGTGGTCTGCAGGCCGACCGCGGCCAGTCGCTCCCAGATCTCGGGTACGTTCTCGATCTCGATCCAGTGGTACTGCACATTCTCGCGGTCGGAGATGTCGGCGGTGTCCCGAGCGAACTCGGTGGAAAGCTGGCCGAGCGTGCGCAGCGCCGCAGTGGACAATGCCCCGCCGTCGCAACGCACCCGCATCATGAAGTATTTGGCTTCCAGCAGATCGGTATTCTCGTCGCCGGTCCAGCTACCGTCGTAACCCGCTTCACGCTGGGTATACAGACCCATCCAGCGGAAGCGGCCACGCAGATCGTCTTTGTCGATGCTGTCGAAGCCCGCTTTGGAGTAGTGGTTGAGGATTCGGTCGCGCACGTTGAGCGCGTCGTCATCCAGCTTGAACTGCTCGTTGGGGTTAAGCGGCTCGCGCTCACCAAGCGCCCACTGGCCTTCGCTACGGCCTTTGGCGGGGCGGGGGGACGTCATTTCGGCAATCTCCTCTTTGGAGTAGCCGGCTTGGACCGCGCGGATCACCGGTTGCTGTCCCGGCGGCGCAGATCCGGGAGCCAGCTGGAAATACAGGTTGGGCGGGTCTACGACATCAAGGCAGACAGCGACAGCTGCAGACACGCTTGAGATCGATGTGCCGACGCGCCACCAATGCAATGTCGAACGAGCTGCGGCGGACGACGGTCACTCGGCCATTGTGCCATGGATGTCGCCAACGGTCGCTACCAGGGTGGAATTTCTCTCACAGTGAGCAAAACTACGTGGCAACCCTGAGACGCAGCGTAAATGTATCCGAGAGTCAGCTGCCAACGCCGCCCGTCTGCTCCGATAGTCGGCGCAACAACCCGAGGCGTGTCGTTGCTGAAGTGGGGCTTTGCTGCGGGAAAATGGCCTGGATTCGCAAGTGATCCGCCGGTGTCTATCCGGTGTGCCATGCGCCCCGGCCAGGTAGGTGAGTGAATGGGACTTCCGCGAGATCCCGCGTCAGCCAGCGTCCGTGACGAGAAACACCACGACGAACCGGCCCAAAGATCGCCCAGCGCCCAGGATCTTAAGGGCCGTCGCCGTCGGGCCACCCGCATCCGCGGGCTGACCGCTGCGGCGCTGGTTGTCGTATTGGCCTGCGCCGGTTATGAGGGGTGGCTGCTGTTTCAGCGGCACCAGAAGGATGTCGCGGCTCAGCAGGCACTCGCTGCCGCGGAGAAATATGTCGTCACGCTGACCAGCGTCGACAGCGACACTCTCGCCAAGCATGTCGCTGACGTCCTCGACGGCTCGACCGGTGAATTCAACGACAACTACACCAAAACCACCAGCGGGCAGCACAGTTGGCAAATCGTCAACAACAAAGTAAAGACGCATGGGAAGGTCGTCGAATCGGCCGTCAAATCCGCCGCCACGAACAAGGTTCAGGTTCTGCTAATGGTCGATCAGTCGGTGAGCAGCCTGGCTACCCCCGAGCCGCAGATCGATCGCAGCCGCATCAAGATGACCATGCAGAAGGTCGTCGGCCGCTGGCTGGTCAGCAAGGTCGAGCTGTTATGAAGACTTGGCGCACGGTGTCCGCTGCGGCCGCGATCGCCGGATTGATCGTGGCCCTGTCAACCGCTCCCTCCACCGGTGGTGCACATGGGGATGCCGTCAACTGGGAGGCCATCGCGCAATGTGAATCCGGCGCTAACTGGGCGGCCAACACCGGCAACGGTGACTATGGCGGCCTGCAGATCAGCCTGCCCACATGGGATGCCAACGGTGGCACCGAGTGGTCCGCGTTACCTTCGACCGCCAGCCCGCAGGAACAGGTTCTGGTGGCGCAGCGGATTATGGCCACCCAGGGACCTAGAGCCTGGCCGAGATGCGCGTCATGCAGTCAGGATGAAGCCCCGGTGGGTTCTCTCACGCATCTCCTGACATTTATGTGGAGTCAGGCTGGCGGGTGCCCAGGGTCGTCGCGTGCGGTTGAGGAGGGAGCGGCGTAAAGGCCGGCCGCGCACCACCTGAGAATGGGGCTTTATCGGCTCGCTGTGTGATGATGTGTTGGCATGACACCGAATCCGCCTCGGGTTGGCTTGCCCGATGTGCAGCTGAGCCCCGGCGGACCTTTCGGGGTCTACGTGCATGTGCCGTTCTGCGTGACCCGCTGCGGCTACTGCGACTTCAACACCTATACGCCGGCCGAATTGGGTGGGGTCAATCCCGACGCCTGGCTGTTGAAGCTGCGATCGGAAGTCGAATTGGCCGGCGCGCGGCTGGGCGCACCGACAGTGCACACCGTGTTCGTCGGGGGCGGGACGCCGTCGCTATTGGGCAGTGCGCGCTTGGCCACGGTGCTGGAGTCGGTGCGCGACAATTTCGAGCTCGCATCCGATGCCGAGGTCACCACCGAAGCCAACCCGGAATCGACGTGGCCGGAGATGTTCGCCGGGCTGCGCTCGGCGGGGTACACCCGGATATCGCTGGGCATGCAGTCGGTGGCGCCGCGGGTGCTGGCCACCCTCGACCGGGTGCACTCGCCGGGTCGCGCGGTGACCGCCGCCGGCGAGGCAATGGCGGCGGGCTTCGAACACGTGAGTCTCGACTTGATCTACGGCACCCCAGGAGAATCCGACGACGATCTGCGGCGCTCGGTGGACGCGGCGATCGGTGCTGATGTCGATCACGTCTCCGCTTACGCGCTGGTGGTTGAGGAGGGCACCGCGTTGGCGCGACGGGTCCGCCGCGGCGAGATCGCTGCCCCCGACGACGACGTGCTGGCACATCGCTACGAGCTGGTCGACGAGCAGCTGTCGGCGGCCGGGTTCGACTGGTATGAGGTGTCCAACTGGAGCCGTGCGGGCGGGCAGTGCCGACACAACCTTGGCTACTGGGACGGTGGCCAGTGGTGGGGTGCGGGTCCGGGGGCGCATAGTTATGCCGGTGCGACCCGCTGGTGGAATGTCAAGCACCCCAACGCTTATGCGCAGATCCTCGACGGCGCGGCGTTGCCGGTAGCTGGTTTCGAGCAGCTGACTGCTCAGCAGCGCCACACCGAGGACGTGCTGCTGAGGATCCGACTGCGCCAAGGCCTGCCGCTGGACCTGCTGGATGACGCCGAGCGCGAGCGCGCCGCTGTCGCCGTCGAGGACGGCTTGCTGACGCCTGACGGCGAGCGCCTGGTGCTCACCGACCGGGGACGGCTGCTGGCTGACGGCGTCGTCCGCATCCTGCTGGGCTAGGCCGCGTGTCGAGCGAGTGCGACTCCGATGCGGACTTCGAGGTCGCTGATGGTGATGGTCGGGGCCCGCGGCGGGGCGGTCGATCGGTAATGGGCGCCGGTTGGGGTGGTGAATTCTGCTGTGTGTCGATATGTTTCGTCGATATTGGGTTCGACGCGCCAGCCGGCGACTTCTTTGACGTAGTTACATCGCTCGCATTGCCCTAACCCGTTGCCCGCACTAGTCGCGCCGCCGCGGGCCCATGGTCGTGCATGGTCGCGATGGCGAATGGGCGCGTCGCAGTAGGGCGTGCGGCAGCGTTGATCCCGGAGCCCGATAAAGGCGGCCAACCCGCGGGGAAACAACCGGGCCCGTGACTCCATTGCCACCAGCGCCTCGGAGCTCGGATGAGCGTAGAGCCGGCGCAGCGTGGCCCGCGATCGTGCATCGGTGACGGCGGCGGACACCAATCCGCGGGCCACCCCGGCCGGAATTGGGCCGTAGCCGCAGATATCTGCCGGGGTGTTGTCGTCGCTGAGCAGGGTGTGGTCGGACAACACCAGGTTGACCGCGATTGGGCAGGCCGCGTCGGCTGGCTGGCCGGTGACCCGCTCGACCAGCGTGTCGGCCATGACCTGGCCGCGAGAGCGGCCGTCGAACGTGGTGTCGGCGGCGCGGCGCAACGCGGCGTATACCGATACGCCCTTCGCCACCGGCAGCAGCGCGGTCAGATACGTCATCGTCTCGGGCGCGGGCCGAATGCTCACCGTGCGCTCGGCTTCGGCTTTGGCGGCCCGGTCGACCACGGCGTGTGGATCCAGTCGATAAGCGATCGTCTTGGCCGCCGCCGCCACTCGCGCGTCGCCCATACCGTCCAAATCGGCTGAGTCAGCGCACATCTGGGCATCCAGGGCGCGCCGGTCCTCGACGTCTAGGCAGGCGCTTTCCCGCACGATGAGGGTGGCCCGCCATTCGGTCAACACTCCGGCCTCCAATGCGGCCAGGGTGTGCGGCATCTCGTGCACCAGGGCCTTGGCGAAGCCGAGGTGCCGGTTACCCCGCGCGGGCGAGTCGCGCCGGGCGAGCGCGACCTCGCTGGCCACCCCACGTCCGCGCCGCGCGGCCGGTACACCCGCCGCAGCCTCGGCGGCCCGGCGTGCCGCATCCAACGCAGCCGCCGCTCGAGCCTGCCCCGCTGCTGCGGCGGACTTGACCCGTTCCAGCTCGGCAATGCGCTCGACCAGCGCCGATTCCCCACACGCCGGATCGATAACCGCCAGACTCTCGAACACATGTTCGATCATACACGACTCCACTGACTCAAACTTTTTGGCAGGGTCGCGTTATCCACAGCGCGGCCACCGTTGAAGAGGGTTGGGTGGGTGTCATGGTCAGATCACGGCGAATGAAGGTTGCACCCGAGGACAAGCTGCGGATGGTGTTGTCGGTGCTGGCCGGTGAGATGAGTTGCCGGGAGGCGGCGCGCCGCTTGGGGGTTAGTGCCGACTCGGTGGTCAAGTGGAAGCATCATCCGTCAGAAGCACACGACGCTGCGGGCACCATGGCCCGCGGCCATATCGGTGAACGCCGCCTCGACGTCGTCGAGACCGATCCGGCGCGTCACCAACGCCTCGATGTCGAGCAGACCGCGGCGGGCCAGGTCGGCCAACAGCGGGATATCGCGCGCCGGGTCGCTGGCGCCGTACACGCTGCCCCGGATGGTCTTGCCCTCGACCATCAACGACAACGCAGGAAACGTCACCGTCTCCTCGATCCCGGCGGCACCCACCAGGGTGACCTTGCCGCCGCGGCGGGTGGCGTCGTAAGCCGCGCGGATCGTGGCGGGCTTGCCCACGACTTCGATTCCGTGATCAACGCCGGCGCCGCCGGTGAGGTCGCGCACGGCGGTGGCCAGGTCGACCGCGCTGGCATCGATGGTCTCGGTCGCGCCGTTTTCGACCGCCGCCGGGAGCTGCGCGGCCACCCGGTCGGCGGCGATGATCGGCGCCGCGCCGGCCAGCCGAGCCCCTTGGATCGCGGCTAAACCCACACCGCCGCAACCGATGACCAGCACGCTTTCACCCGGGCGGACAGCCGCGGTGTGCATCACCGCGCCAACGCCCGTCGTGACACCACAGCCCAGCAGCGCGGCGTGATCGAGCGGCAGCGACTCATCGACGGGCACCACCGCGGCGGCCGGCAGCAGTGTCTCTTCAGCGAGCGACCCGACACCCATTCCCGGCCACACCGGGCCGGCGGCGCTCTCGGCGTAGGGATCGCCGTAGACATGGTCGTAGGCATGCACGCACAACTGGGATTCGCCGCGCAGGCAATGCGGGCAGGATCGGCAGGCCACCAGCCACGTCAAGACGACGTGCTGGCCCGGGCCGACGCTGGTGACGTCGTCGCCCACCTCGGTGACGATCCCGGCGCCCTCGTGACCGAGCGTGCCTGGCAGCAGCGTCGGTATGGACCCGTCGCGCAGCGATAAATCGCTGTGGCACACGCCGCTGGCGGCCAGCTGCACTCGGACTTCGTGGCGACCCAGCGGCCGCAGCGCGAGTTCTTCTACCGCGGTGGGCTGACCGACTTGTCGCAGCACCACCGCCTTCACGTCAAGACCCCTGTGATCGGTGTCATACCGACTTACCATGGCTGGGCAACCGCACCAGGTCAAGGAGGCAGGACGATGACCGCAACATCCGCCGAAATATCCGCGACCCTCACGATCGGCGGCGAGCCGCAGCCCGGTGCCGCCGCGAGCTATCCGGTGCACAACCCGGCCCGTCCGGCCGAGATCGTCGGGTATGCGCCCGGCGCCGACCTCGACCAGCTTGACGCCGCGGTGCGGGCGGCGCGGCGGGCCGCAGCCGGGTGGCGCGCCCTCGACGTCGCCGAGCGGGTCGCGGCCGTCTCCGCGGCCGCCACCACGGCGGCCGCCCAACTCGCGAGCAGCGACGGCGCACAGCTGTACACCCGCGAGCACGGCAAGGTGCTCGCCGAGGCGCGCTTCGAAATCGACGCCGCGCCGGCGCTGGCCGCAATCCTCGGGTCGCTCGCCGAGGAGGCGCTGGCGCCCGAACGGATCGACCCGCAGTCGGCCTACCCACGGCTGCAGCACGAGCCGTACGGCGTGGCGGCGCTGGTGTTGCCGTTCAACTGGCCACTGGCGCTGACCATGACCAAGCTGTCGTCGGCGCTGACCGCCGGCAACACCGCCGTCGTCAAGGTGCCGCCCACCTGTCCGCTGGCCGCCCTGCAGTTCGGCGCGGCGTTCGCCGCGGCGCTGCCACCCGGTGTGGTGAACATGCTCGCGGGCGCGGGCAGCGAACTGGCCCAGGCGCTGATCACCCACCCCGGCATCGACGTCATCTCGCTGACCGGCGGGGTGGCCACCGGACGCGCCGTGATGGCGGCGGCCGCGCCGCGGCTGACCCCGGTGCTGCTCGAACTCGGCGGCAACGACCCGGCGATCATCGCTCCCGACATCAGCGTTACCGACCAGCTCGTCGAGCAGGTGTTCGCTGCGACCTACACCACCTGTGGTCAGGTGTGCATGGCGATCAAACGCTTGTACGCGCCGGCCGACAAGGCCGACGAGCTGGCCGACGCGGTGCTGGCGCGCTGCCGACGCGAGGTAGTCGGCGACGGGCTCGCCGACGAGGTCACCCTTGGGCCGATGCACACCGCCGCCGGCCGCGACCGGGTGGCGGCGCTGGTTGCCGACGCCGCAGCGCGCGGCGCGACGGTCCGTACCGCTGGCGTCCTCCGCGAGGCCGACGCCGATGCCGGCGGGCATTTCGTACTGCCGACCGTGGTGACGGATCTGGCTGACGATGCGCCGCTGGCCACCGAGGAGCAGTTCGGGCCGGTGCTGCCGATCTTTGGCTACCGGACTCTCGACGACGCGATCACCGCGGCCAACGCGGCCGACTTCGGGCTCACCGCGTCGATCTGGACCGGCGACGACGCGCTGGCCGACCGCGTCGCCGCTCAGCTGGTCGCCGGCACGGTCAGCGTCAACTGTCACGGCATGGCCGCCCAGGACCCGCGGCTGCCGTTCGGCGGCGTGGGCCAATCGGGCCTCGGCCGTGAACTCGGGGCCGACGGCATCCGGGCGTTCACCCAGCCGCGGGCGTTCGTGCGCCAGCCAGCCCCGCAATAGATTTCGTCGCCGGGCATTGGCCAATTAATCAATCATTGCCTAAATAGCGATGTTGGTGTCAGGCTGACCGCATGACAGACCCCGAAGGCTACGTCGACCAGGCGGTGGCCGGTCTCGCGGAGCCCCAACCGATGTACAAGGCGCTGCGCGAATCAAGCCCGGTGTTCCGGTCGCCGCAGTCGGTGGTTCTCAGCCGCCTGGCCGATATCGAGATGGCGCTCAAACACACCGAGCTGTTCTCGTCGAACATGGATGCGGTCGACCTGGGTAACGTGCGGCCGCTCATTCCACTGCAAATCGACCCGCCCGAGCATGCGAAGTACCGCCGCATCCTCGATCCGCTGTTCACTCCGCGGGAGATGGCCCGACGGGAACCGCGCGTCACGGAGTTGGTGAACGAGATGATCGACCGCTTCGCCGATCGCGGCGAATGCGACTTCCATGAAGAGTTCGCGGTACCGCTTCCGTGCACGGTCTTCCTGCAGTTGCTCGGCCTGCCGCTGGAAGACCTCGACAAGTTCTTGGTCTGGAAGGACCGTGTGATCCGCCCAGAGGGCGACTCCGGCTTCGACCGTCGCCACGAGACTTCGGCCCGCGTAGCGCAAGAGATCTACGACTACTTCGAGCGCGCCATCGACGACCACATCGCCAGCCCACGCGACGACGTGTTGTCCTCGTTAATCGCAGCCAGGGTGGCGGGAGAACCGCTGACGTGCGACGAGATCCTCGACATCTGCTTCCTCTTCCTCATTGCCGGGCTCGACACTGTGACCGACTCGCTCGACTGCTTCTTCGTGTACCTCGCTCGACACCCCGACCATCGTCACCAGCTCGTCGAGCAACCCGACGTTCTGCCGAGTGCCATCGAGGAGTTGTTGCGCTGGGAGACACCGGTGCCCGGCGTCGCGCGGGTCGCCATGCAAGACGTCGAGGTGGGCGGCTGCCCGATCAGCAAGGGGGAGCGGGTCAGCCCGCTACTGGGCGCGGCGAACACCGACCCTGCCGAGTTCCCCGACCCGGAGCTCGTCGACTTCCGCCGTAATCCTAACCGGCACCGGGCCTTCGGCGGGGGTCCGCACCGCTGCCTCGGTTCACACCTGGCCCGGATGGAACTGCGGGTGGCGTTGCGCGAATTCCACCGGCGCATACCCGATTACGAGATCAAGCCAGGCACCGAGCTGACTTACACCGCCGCGCTGAGGTCGGTGGAGTCGCTGCCGCTGACCTTCCCGGTGGCTACGCGGCGCTCATGACACGTGTCTGTGTGGACGCGGAGCGCTGCGAGGGGCACGGGCGCTGCTACACGTTGGCGCCGGACGTCTTTGATGCCGACGAGGTTGGGCATGCGATCGTGCTCATCGAGAACGTCTCTGGTGACCTCGAGGCGCAAGCTGTGGACGCCGAGAAGAACTGCCCCGAAGGCGCGATCACGTTGTCTTCCTGACGGTCGATCCGATCTTTGCTTTCATAGCATAAATAGCATTGACAGTCGCCGAAAACCGACGATAGTCGTGAGGTATGGCGCTGCTGCCGGATCCTGCTCCCCGTGAGCGGCAGCACGTCCTGATCTCCGTCGACGACCACGTCATCGAGCCGCCCGACATGTTCGACGGCCGGCTTCCTGCCGCGCTGGCCGGCCGGGCGCCGCGGATCGTGGAGACCGACGACGGTCGGCAGGTATGGCGCTATGAGGAACGCGACTACCCCAACATCGGGCTCAACGCGGTGGTCGGGCGGCCCCGCGAGGACTGGAGCATGGAGGCGGCCCGCTTCGACGAGATGCGCCGCGGCTGCTGGGACATCAAGGCCCGCATCGCTGACATGGACCTGGCCGGGATCTGGGCGTCGCTGAATTTCCCGTCGCTAATCGCCGGATTCGCCGGGACGGTGTTCTGGAAAAGCGACGACCCGGAGCTGGGGCTCGCGGTGCTGCGGGCCTGGAACGACTGGCACCTGGAGGTGTGGGCCGGTAGCTTCCCCGATCGGATCATTCCGCTGCAGCTGCCGTGGCTGGCGGACCCGCAGCTGGCGGCCGAGGAGCTGCGCCGCAACGCCGCACGCGGTTTCAAGGCGGTCAGCTTTCCGGAGCTGCCCGCCCAGTGCGGGATTCCCAGCCTGCACAGCGGGGTGTGGGACCGGTTTTTTGCCGCCTGCGAGGAGACCGGCACCGTCGTGTGCCTGCACACCGGATCCGCCCAGTGGGCGCCGATTCCCGCGCCGGACACCCCGTTCGAGACCATCACCACGCTGTTCCCGGTCAACGGCCTGGTCGCCTGCGCCGACATGCTCTGGTCGGGCATCCCGATCCGCTTCCCGCAACTGGACATCACCCTCGCCGAGGGCGGGCTGGGCTGGGCGGCAATGCTGGCGGATCGGGCGGATTATGTTCTGGCGCACTCTGCTTCGGGCCGCGAGGGCGGATCCTGGAAGGGCGATCTGCTACCCAGCGAGGTGCTGCAGCGCAACTTCTGGTTCTGCTCAATCGACGACCCGTCGGCGTTCGGCGCGCTGGACGCGATTGGCGCCCGGCGCATTATGGTCGAAAGCGACTACCCGCACGCGGACTCGACCTGGCCGGACACCCAGCAGGTCGTCGCACGCAACGTCGCGGGCCTGTCGGCGGAGGACGCGGCCCGGATCACCCATCGCAACGCCGCAGAGTTGTTCGGCCACCCGCTGCCCGACGAGGGGTGGCTAACCACAGCGTAGGAGGCCCTCATGCTCGACCTGCTCATCCGCGATGCTGAAATCGTCGACGGCACAGGCGCGCCCGCGCGCCGCGGCGATGTCGGTATCAGCGACGGGCGGATCGCCGCGGTTGGCGACATCGATGACCTTGCCACAAAAACCGTTGATGCCCAAGGCCTTACACTGGCACCCGGTTTCGTCGACCTGCACACCCACTACGACGCCCAGCTGTTCTGGGACCCGACCGCCAGCCCGTCGGTGCAGCATGGCGTCACCACGGTCTTCGGTGGCAACTGCGGGTTCACCCTGGCGCCCGTGGCGGCCGACCAACACGACTACCTCACCAGAATGCTCGCGCGGGTCGAGGGCATGCCGCTCGACGCGTTGCGCGCCGGGCTGGACTGGCAGTGGGCGTCATTCGGCGACTGGCTGAAACGGTTCGACGGCCGCATCGCCGTCAATGCCGGCTTCCTGGTTGGGCATTCGGCGCTTCGGCTGGCGGCGATGGGAGACGAAGCGGTCGGCGGTCAGGCCACTCCCGCACACATCGATCGGATGGTCGCTCTGCTGCATGAGGCGTTAGCAGATGGCGCGCTTGGGTTTTCCACGTCGCAGTCGCAAACCCATAATGACGGCTCCGGCCAGCCGGTGCCGTCACGCAGCGCGTCCCGCGATGAGCTGCTGGCGTTGGCCGGCGGTGTCCGCGACTATCCGGGCACCACGCTCGAGGCGATCATTCCCGGCTGCCTGCAAGGCTTTTCCGACGACGAGGTCGCGCTGTTCACCGACATGTCGGTGGCGGCCGGTCGTCCGCTCAACTGGAATCTGCTGGGCGTCTCGGCGGCGAACCCGGCCGGGCACCAGGGGCAGCTGCGCGCCTCCGAGGTCGCCGCCGAACACGGCGGCCGGGTAGTCGCGCTCACCCTGCCGCACGCCATGAAGATCCGGCTTTCGTTCCTCACCGGCTTCGTGCTCGACGGGCTGCCCGGCTGGCGCGACATCATGCACCTGCCGGTGCCCGAGCGGTTGGCCGCGCTCGCCGACCCGGAAGTTCGTCGCCGGCTCAACGACGGCGCCCAATCGAAGGAGGCCGGCATGCTGCGCGGCCTGGCGAACTGGGAGCGGTTGATCATCGTCGAGACCTTCGCGCCGGAGAACGCCGACGCGACCGACCACAGCGTCGGCGAAATTGCCGCCGGCCGTGGGGGCGAGCCGTTCGACACCCTGCTCGACATCGTGATCGCCGACGAGTTACGCACCGGGCTGACGCCGGCGCCGTTCGGCGACGACGCCGCCGACTGGCGGCTGCGCGCCGAGGTATGGCGCTCGCCGCATGCTGTCATCGGCGGCTCGGACGCCGGCGCGCACCTCGACATGATGTGCGGCGCGATCTACACCACGTCGCTGCTTGGCCACGGTGTCCGCGAGCACCAAGTGGTGACGCTCGAGGAAGCGGTCCGGCTGCTCACCGATGTGCCAGCCCGGCTTTACGGGCTGGCCGAGCGGGGCCGGATCACGCCCGGCTGGCACGCCGACTTGGTGTTGTTCGATCCGGCCACCATCGACCACGGGCCGGAGCGCACCCGCTACGACCTGCCTGCGGGTGCACCGCGATTGGTCGCCGACGCCCGCGGCATCACCTCGGTGCTGGTCGGCGGCGTCGAGGTGTGTCGCGACGGCGTCGCGACCGGCGCCCTGCCCGGCACCGTGCTGCGGTCCGGGCGAGACACTCACACGGTGTCGGCTGATGTTCACTGAACCGAATCCGGACATCGGCGATTTCGACCCGGCTGAACTGCAGGGCGGACTGCTCATGCAGGTCGAAAACGTGCACGAGCGGCTGCGTGAGGCGCGGTCGCGGAACCGGGTGATGGTCGGCAGCCCGTTCACCGAAACCTCCAGCCAAAACTTGGGCTCCGCCGGGGTGACCGTGCTCGGATACGACGAATGCCAGACAGTGCTCACGCACCCCGACACGTTCTCCTCGTCGATCTACGACGGGATCATGGGCCCGGTCATGGGCCGCACCCTGCTCGAACTCGAGGGCGCCGACCACCGGGCCAATCGGGCGCTGGTGTCCCCGTCGTTCCGCGCCGCGTTGCTGGACCGCTGGCGCAGCGAGTTAGTCGAGGTGGTGGTCCACGAACTCATCGACATCTTCGCGCCGCGCGGGCGGGCCGAGTTGGCCCGCGATTTCACCTTCGCGTTTCCGGTACAGGTCATCGCGCGGATCATGGGTCTACCGCGGCAGGATTACCCGCGCTTCCAACGGCTTTCGATCGAGTTGCTCAACGTGGTCTACAACTGGGACTGCGGGATTGCCGCGTCCGCGACGCTCAAGGCGTACTTCAACGAGATCCTTGCCGAGCGTCGGCGTCATCCGCAGGACGACCTGATCACCATGCTGTCGCAGTCCGAGATCGACGGGGCGCGACTCACCGACGACGAGATCTTCGCGTTCCTGCTGCTGATCCTGCCCGCCGGAGTGGAGACGACCTACCGCGCCTCGGGCAACCTCCTGGTCGCCCTACTCACGGAGCCGGACCAGCTCGATGCGCTGCGAGCCGATCGCGGCATTCTGCATGGCGCCTTCGAGGAGGCGTTGCGCTGGGAGCCGCCGATCACCACGGTGATGCGGATGGCGGCCCGCGACTGCGAGCTCGGCGGGGTCGCTATTCCGGCCGGAACAAATGTCAGCGTCAGCGTCGCTGCCGCCAACCGGGACCCGAAGCGCTACCCAGACCCGGATCGCTTCGATCCCACCCGCAAGAACATCGCGCACCTGACGTTTGGCGGCGGCCCGCACCTCTGCCTGGGCATGCATCTGGCGCGGATGGAGGCGGCGGTCGCGATCAACGCGCTACTGGACCGGCTGCCGGATCTGCGGTTGGACTCGAGCGCCCCGACGCCGCATGTCGCCGGCATGGCGTTTCGATCTCCGGCGGCGCTGCCGGTCGAATTCAGCCGCTGCTGAACGAGGTTTCTCGTGTCAGGTGAACCACGGCGTGACGGCCCGCGAGATCTCGATATAGACCGGGATGCCGATCGTGACGTTGTAGGAAAACGTCAAGCCCAGTGATGCGGCCAATGGCAGCGTCGGGCTCGCCTCGGGGATCGCCAGCCGCTGGACCGCGGGCACAGCAATGTATGACGCAGCGCCGCAGAGTATGGCGAACAGGATATACGTCCCCGGCTTGAACGGGGCGTGGGTGAGATGAGCGTAGGCGTGAGCGACGATGATCCCGATAGTCGCGAATAGGTTTGGCGCTAATAGACCGAAGGCGATGAATCCGGGGCCCGCGCTTTTCAGGTCCTTCAGTCGGCGGGAGGCCGTCATCCCCATCTCGAGCAGGAACAGACAGAGCACGCCCTGGAAGGCGGCCACAAAGACATGGTCGGTGTCGTGCACGACCTTTGGCCCCTGCAATCGACTGACCAGGCCGATGACGATGCCACCGAAAAGCAGATAGAGGCCCGGGTTGAGCAAGACCTCCCTCAGCAGCTTGACCGTGCCCACGCGTGCCTTTGTGTCATCCTCACCGGCGCCGTTACCGCGATACTCCTGCCGTTCCGGTGCGATCTTCGCCTCTTGCTCGATCGCCAGTTCGCTTTCGGTATCGAGACGCTGCCCACGAGCCGGCCGGCTGGCTGCACCGGGCCCCACTCTCGCCGACTGCTTGTAGCCGTGCTCGCCCGGCATGTTCCCCAACGCGTCCATCCCCTTGTCCCGCAGCCGCGCCGCCAAATACAGCGCCACCAGGCAGCCAGGCATCTCCATGACAGCCAACATCACCGACATGAAACCGTTGAAGGCCATCCCCACGGTCGCAAGGACGCCCACACAGGTTGCGAACGTCCCCGCCGAGTCCGACCCGTAATAGCCGGCGACCGTCGCCCTGTCGATCCGCCGCATCTTCGTCGTGCGGGTCAGCAGGAAGTAGGCGAGAAAACCTATCAGGAAGTTGAGCAGGAATCCCAGGACGATGAATCCGACGATGCTGCCGATGCTCGCAATGTGGATCGTGGCGAGCTCTTCACCGCCGTGCCAGCCGATGGCCAGCAACAGGTACATTGTGAGGCCCTGATAGATCACATAGGGAAACTCGAACTGCACCTTCAGAATTGGGATCAGGAAGCCAAGGTAGAAAAACAACAACAGCGGCTTGAAAAGGTTATGCTGGAAGTTCTCCCAAAATTCCAGGAGCATTGCAGTCTCCCTAGATGCATACGGCTATTTGAGGATTCGTGACCGCCGCACGGCGTCACGAATTTTTTAAGAGCCTAACCCTGGGGCGCCGCCTCTTGTTGCGAAAAACGCCCGTACGCGCTGGGAAGTTGCTGCGAAAACGCTGGGAAAAACAAACGGAGACAACGTGATTCGTAATGCCAAGTTTTCCGACTGTTTACCGTCGCGGTGCGAGTTGCTACTTCTTGGAACCAACCAGTGGCGGCCGCACCACGGGTTCCTTGATCCGGTGCGTCACCGACGCCCACGCCGATGGCGAATAGTGCGTCGTGACTTCCTCGAACCCGTCGACGCGGGAAACGCTGAGCACGCCAGTTTCTTGATTGATGGTGAGCTTGTCGCCGTCCAGTGCGTGGACCTCTTCTCCGTCAAGCAGTCGGATGATGAACACGATGCTGTCCTCTCGTCAGAGTGCGGCTTGGCCTGAATCGTACGGTCGGTCCGCTGCCGAACCAGATCCATTGGGGGACTGGGACGTGAACGGTTTGAAAACGTGCAATGACAACCAATCACAGGCTGCGCCGGGCGGCGACCGGACGCCGCGAGGCCGGGTCGCGGTCAGCGATCGAGTTCGCCGCTCAGCTGGTGCTCAAGCCGCATGAGCCGCGGGGGCCCGCGGTTAAAGTCAGGCTTACTAAAAGTCGTAGTGACCAGGCAAGTAAGTCATTGGCGGACGGGAGAGCCCGCAGGTTCATAGGTTAGGCTACATTTACTAAGCGTGACCGAAGCCGGTGTCGAAACAAGTCCGGTAGGCGCCCGTCACTGTCGTTCCCATTGCCGACTCAGATCGCCCCAACGGACCTAGCTGCCGTGTTGGCCGCGACGCTGCCCGAACGCGACGGCGAGGAATACCTGCTCTACGAGTACGGCGGTCACTGGGTCCTGGCCCTTGATGTGCTGGCCAAGGTCGAGTTGGACTGCGACGAGCTGCGCATCACCCGCGACGGCGTCACTCAGCGACAGACGTGGTCCGGCCGGCCGGGACCGGCGCTCGGCGAGACCGTCGACCGGCTGCTGCTGGAATCCGACCAGGCCTTCGGCTGGATCGCCTTCGAGTTCGACGCCGAGGAACGCCACCGCGACACGGTGGCCCGGCTGCTCAGCGAAGGTCTGCCGGCCGCGCCGCCGCCATGCGTAATCGATGTCGGTGCCGACAGCACGGATTACCGCGCGCGGGTAGGCGCAGCGATTGGCGAGATCGCCGCCGGCCGCTACCACAAGGTGATCCTGTCGCGGTGTGTCGATGTGCCCTTCGCGCTGGACTTTCCGTCCACCTATCGGCTGGGCCGGCAACACAACACCCCCGCGCGTTCGTTTCTGTTGCGGCTCGGTGGTTTTCGGGCTCTGGGTTATAGCCCGAGGTGGTGGCAGCGGTGCACGACGACGGTGTGGTGGTCACCGAACCGCTGGCCGGCACCCGGGCGCTGGGCCACGGCGCCGTGCGCGACCGCCAAGCCCGCGACGATCTGGAATCCGATAGCAAAGAGATTGTCGAGCATGCCATCTCGGTGCGCAGCTCGCTGCTGGAGATCGCCGAGGTTGGCGAACCCGGCAGCGCTGCCGTCGTCGATTTCATGACGGTGCGCGAGCGCGGCAGCGTGCAGCACCTCGGGTCGACCGTGACCGGCCGGCTGGACCCCATCCAAGGACCGGATGGACGCGCTGGAGACGTTGTTTCCCGCGGTCACTGCCTCTGGTATGCCCAAGGCGGCCGGTGTGGACGCCGTCCTGCGGCTCGACGAAAGCCCACGCGAGCTGTATTCCGCTGCGGTAGTGATGTTTTCGGCTGACGGCGGGCTGGACGCGGCGTTAACGCTGCGGAGCGCCTACGAACGTGACGGGCGAACCTGGCTGCGGGCCGGGGCCGGGATCATCGCCGCCTCGGATCCTGACCGCGAATTCGAGGAGACCTGCGAGAAGCTGGCGACCCTGGCGCCGCATCTGGTTGCTCGTCGCCCAGCGCTTTAGCCGACTTCGGCGTCCGGCGAGCGCTCCAGATAGTCGGCCAGAATGCGGCTCACCAGCGACTCGATGGTCGATTCGATCGACGACGCCAGGGTAGCGGTCACGGATGCGACGGCCTGGCTACGAAACCGGACCAGCATGGTGATCAGCTCGGCGATTTCGGTGTCGGCGGGTAGGGCTTCCCGCGGTTTGATCCGGTCGGCGACGTGTTCGGCCCCGGCGCGCACCAGCATCGCGCTGATCTGGTCGACCAGCGGGACGATGTTCTCGTGCAGGTCGATGAGTTTTTCCATGCTCACGCCGTAGCCGCGGATTTCGTTGAACGCGTCGATCAGTTTGGGACGGGTGATGGTGGCCTCGGCCCCGTCGACGCGGATGACCTGCAGGCCCACCAGTCGATCGAATGCCTTGGCGTCGTTGATGAGTCGCTGCGCCTCGGCCAGCGGCATGGTCTGCGACTTCTCGGTGGTCCAGGTGCCCACGATTGCGGATTCCAGGCCGAGAACGTCGCCGAGATTTTTGCCTTCTTCCCAGGCGCTGAGCATCTCCCGGACGTGCGCGATGTTGTATCCGCGGTCCAGCATCGAGGTGATCAGCCGCAGCCGGGTCAGATGAGTGTCGTTGAACAGCGCAATGCGCCCGACCCGCAACGGTGGCGGCAAAAGCCCGCGGTCGCGGTAAACACGAATGTTGCGGGTAGTGGTACCGGCCAGCCGGGCCAAGTCGTCGATGCGGTATTCCCCGGATAGCGGCGCGCTGTGCGGGTGGCGGACCGCCGCGTCGAAAAGCTGCGACACCGCGCTTTCGATGACCTCCCGCGACTGCCGCCGAACGCGTTTGGGCGCGCGCCGCAGGTTGGCCAGGACGCCGGCGATGGTGCCGGTCTCTGCTCGTGGCGGTCGGTCGGGTGCCATCGTTCAGGCGGATGAGCTGACGCGAGTATCGGCGGTTTGAGCGACCGCGTCGTAGTCGGCGAACCGGAAGTCCCGCATCTGTCGAAGATACTGGGTGGCGAATCCGGGGTACATCGAGGCGTTGAAACCGTCCTTGGTCAGATACCAACTACTACAACCCGACATCCATGTCGTCTTGGTGAGCCGCTGCTGGATGCGCTCGTTGTAGCGGCGTTGAACGTCTTTACGAACGTCGAGATAACGCAAGTTGTTGTCGAGGATGGTGGTGATACCGCGCACGACGTAGTCGAGCTGGCCCTCGATATAGACCAGCAGCGAATTATGGCCCGGCCCGGAGTTGGGACCGGTCATGAAGAACAGGTTCGGATATCCATGCGCGCTGGCGCTCTTGTAAGCCTGTGCACCGCCGGCCCATTCGTCGCTCAGCAGGCGCCCGCCGAGCCCGGTGACCGGGAACGGCGGACCGGTCAAATGCACGTCGTAACCGGTGGCGAACACGATGCAGTCCAGATGGTGTTCGATGCCGTCGCTGGTGCGGATGCCGACCGGGCTCAATGTCGCGATCGGCCAGTCGATGAGCTTGCAGTTGTCCCGTTGCAGGGCGGGGTAGTAGTCGCTGGAGACCAGCATGCGTTTGCAGCCCGGGGTGAAGTCGGGAGTCAGCTGGCGGCGCAGCCACGGGTCTTTGACCTGCCGGTGCAGGTGTAAGCGGCCCAGCCGGGCGACCAACGAGGTCAACGGGGTGTTCCACACCAGTGCGGTGGCGCTGGCCTCATGTCCCCAAAACAATGCTTGACGCGCAAGCTGTTGAACCGCGGGGGCTTTGGTGAATACCGTTTGCACAGCAGGCGGAGTGGCGACGTCCCAGCGCGGCAGCACCCAACCCGGGGTGCGTTGAAAAACCTTGACGAACTCGGCTTGTTTGACCAGTTCGGGGATGATCTGGATGGCGCTGGCGCCGGTGCCGATGACCGCAACCCGCTTGCCGGCGAAGTCATAGTCGTGGTCCCACCGGGCACTGTGGATCTTGTGGCCCGCGGTAGGTATCGATGCCGCGGATGTCGGGGAAGCTGGAGTCGGGTAGCGGCCCGGATGCCAGTACGACGGTGCGGGCCCGAAAGCGCTTGCCGGCGGCCGTGGTTGCGGTCCACACGCCGGCGCTGTCGTCGAACGACAACCCGGTGACTTCCTGGCCGAACCGAATGCGGCGGCGGATGTCGAAGCGGGTGGCCATGTCCTCGAGGTGGCCGCGGATTTCGTCGGCCGGCGAATAGGTCCGCGACCAGCTCGGGTTTTTGACGAACGAAAACGAGTACAGCAACGACGGGATGTCACAGCTGGCACCGGGATAGCTGGTGTCGCGCCAGGTTCCGCCTACCTGGTCGCTGCGTTCCAGGATGACGATGTCGTCCGCCCTGTTGAGGCCGGCTTTGCCTAGTTTGATCGCAGCGCCGAGCCCGCTGAAGCCGGCCCCGACGATCAGCGTCGCATAGGTATGTGTGTTCGCCATGATCACGCCGCGGGCTCGTGGGTCAGTTCTTTGAACCAGCTGGGCGCAGGTCGCAGCAGTGGCCTGGGATAGCGATCCGACAGCCACACCATGGAATTGGCTAGCAGGTGATACGGGTGGCGCGGGTTGACCACCATCGCGGCATGTCGTTTCAGGACTTGGTAGGTGGGCACCCGCCAGGTGTGTTCGCCCCGGTCGCCGAGCTGCTTGAACCGTTTGACCGCGTTGTAGAGCCGCTCGGGCTCCATGCCCATGTCGTCGAGCTCGTTGCGCACCCGGTTGAGCAGCGGCAGATACATCAACGCGCCGATGATCAGTCCCGGTGAGGCCACGTTGCCAACGAAATCGATGGCGAGCTTCCGGGCCTTCGCGTGGCCGATCATGTTGAGTACCTCGAAATCGACTGCGAGGTGCCGTGATTCGTCGTTGTTGATCTTTTCGAAGACTTGGTGACAGACCGGATCCTCGACTTCGTCGAGCAGGAACTTCAGCAGCGCCCCGTCCAGTGCTACCTCGAGCATCGGGATGACGGTGCCCAGGATCGACAGCGACATACCGTCGGCGTAGGTGTCCAGCCATTGCATGGCCATCCGGATGTTCACGTTCGGTTCGGGCATCTCGCCGTCGTCGAGCATGCCCCAGCGCTTCATCAACGCCAGTTCGGCATTGGCGTGACGTTGCTCTTCGGCGTGGAAATAGCGGTAGATCTCGGCGAGCGTTGGGTCGGGTGCCTTCTTGGCCAATGCCGAAAATCCTCGGGCGCCGATATTTTCGATCCAGCACAAATCGGCCATGAACGCCTTCAACTTAGGCCGGAATTCGTCGTCGATGGTCTCGGCGCCGGGTGCTGCCCAATCGATATCGGCAAGCGCCCATTGGCGATCCTTGATCTTGGTCAGCATCGTTTCCATATCGATGGCCACCGGATCCTCCTTTGGATTTGGTGCTGTCAGTGCGGGGCGACCCGGGATACCAGGCCCATTCCACGGGTGTAGGTGCCCGGGACCAAGCGTTTGATGTTCCAGCCGATCTTGGCTTCGAGCTGCGGCATGCAATACAACTCGCCGCGATCGTGGGTGTCCAGACAGATACGTGCGACCTTCTCCGGTGAAAACCCGGTCCACCGCATGATCCTGTTAGCGAATTGGGTTGTTTGGTCGGGCATTCGGCCGGATTCGACGATGTTCGTTTTGACAAAGGTGGGGCACAGCACCGTGACGTTGACTGCACTGCCGGATAATTCGGCGGCCAGGGTCTCCGACAGCGACAACACACCGGCCTTGCTGACGTTGTAGGCCGCCATGCTGGGCGCAGCGCCGAAGGCGGCGGCGGAGGCGACGTTGATGATGCCCCGTGGGACGTTCGACGGTTCGGCCGACCGCAGGATCGGGGCAAACACGTGGCAGCCGTGGATGGGTCCCCACAGGTTGATGCCCAGCACCCACTGCCAGTCGTCAAGGGGGAGTTCACCGATGGGGGCACCGCCGGAGCCGACGCCGGCGTTGTTGATTACCAGCGTGGGTGCGGCGCCCAACCACGATTCCGACTGGGCGGCCAGCTCGCGGACGTCGTCGAATTGGGATACGTCGCAGCGGATTGCGACGGCCTCACCGCCGTCGTCGGTAATCATGTTTACCGTTTTCGCGGCGGCGAGTTCATCGATGTCACTGCAGACGATCCGGCCGCCGCGGCGGGCGAGTTCGGTGGCGAACGCCGCGCCGATCCCGCTGCCTGCGCCGGTCACCACCGCAAGCGCGTTATGGCTCACTTTGTTCGACCTGCGAAACGGCCCGATCATCGCTAGCCTGCCTTCCCCGCTGCGGCGTCAAAACCTCGGGCTCGCAAGGATGTATCGATGAAACGCGCGACGTGCGCCATGGCCTTGCCGGCTTCCGGTGACAGCCGGGGCAGCGCCTGGAACACGTGCACCTGGTCCGGCCACACCTGGAGTTCGCAACTGCCGCCGCCGGCGCGGATATCGGCGGCAAGGTGCCGCGCATCGGCCACCAGCATCTCGGCGCCACCGGCCTGGATGAGTGTCGGAGGTAGCGGAGGCCCGGCGGCGACGTCGAGCTTCAGGCGCTGGTGCGCGGGATCGACGCCGTCGCTGTACAACGCGACCAACCGGGCGGCGTCGACGGCCCGGATCGCGGGGTCGCGTCGTAAGTCCTCGCGAGCGGCGGCCAGGCCGAAGGTGAGGTCGATCAGCGGCGAGAACAGCACCAGCGCCGCCGGTCTGCTCGCGGCGATATCCGGTTGCAACAGCAGGTCCACTGCAAGGTGTCCGCCGGCTGAATCCCCAGCGATCACAATGTGTTCCGCCGAGTGTCGACGGGTTAGCCAGTCCCAACCCGCGCGCACGTCATCGGCGGCGGTGGGGAAGCGGTGCCGCGGCGCCAAGCGATAGTTGACAGCGAACACCGGCAGCCCGGTCAGCCGTGACAGCCACGCCGTCAGTCGTCGGTGCGTCCGAGGCGAGCACAGCGCATACCCGCTGCCGTGAACGAAGTAAATAGCGCCCGGCCTCGCCGGTACGCCGGGCGCACGCACCCACTCACCGACAACTCGATGGCCGTCGGGCTGGACGGCGTCACTCGGCTCGACGCTGGTTCCGGCCAGCGACGGTCCGAAGGCGTCCATGATGCTGGCCACGATCCGACGTGACAGCCACAGGCCCCAGGCCTGCTCGGGCGGCAGCACCGCGCTCATCTGCCGCAAGGTCAACGCGCTGACCAGGGCCGCACCGCGTGAGCGTAGCGATCCGCGGGCCGGCACAGTGTCCGTCATGCGACTCAGTCAATGTCAAATGGTGACATTAGTCAATGGCAAGGTTGGCGATTCGCGTCCTAGCCGAGGGACCCGCTCTTGTAGACATCCAACGTGGCGGAATTCTCACAGTAATGGCGGACGAGTGGCGGATCCGCCACAAAGATGAGAATCTGATTAGCCGCTCTACGCATCACGGTAGGCGGTTTCCGGGTTTCCGCACGAAGGGGTAACTTCGAGTGTCACGCTGAATTAGCGGCGGTTTGACCGTGCGGGGTAAGCAGTGTTGGGCGCTGCAAACCTTCCTGGATGAGGTCCCCTGGGAGCAGCTCAGCGGTGTCACGGACAGCTGAAGTAAGGAAATTCGGCCGTGATCCGCGCTGGGTCGGGCGCGACACCGGCGCCCAGCGGGGAGTTGGTCAACACCGACAGCACGTTGTCCAGCACGTTGTCCATCAGCCCGCGCCCGTTCATTCCGGTGTAGTCGAAGGATGCGGGCGTGCCCAGCTCGTAGGGCAGGGTCATCGATCCGAACAGGTCGGCCACGCGGCGCGCGTAGGCGGCCGGATCAGCGGAAGTGCCGGCGAGTGTGACGTATTTGGTGACGGTGTCGATGGTGCGCGCGACGAACCGCGAATTGTCCCCGGACGGGGCGGTCGAGTTGAACGCCTCGCTCAACTCGTCGTCGTTGAGGTGGAGGTGGGTGAACATCGGCAGGCCCCAGCGGGCCACTTGCTGCTCAGGCGCGTGGCCGCACAGCGACACCGTGGCCCAGGCCTGCACCCTGGTCGTGCTGCTGATCAACTCGTTGGGCGCCTCGACGACGATGCCGGCGACGGTCCGATCCCGGAAGACGTTGACGTGGTTGGCGAAAGCCTCGGGTTTGTAGACGCCGGCCGCGGAGGCATCCCTGAAGTCATTGAGGCCCGCATTAGCGCCGAACACATCATGCACCACTCCGGCGAAGACGCGCACCCCGCTCTCGCCGGCGACTGTGACGCCGGTCGTTCCCGACGCGATCAACTCGCCAGATCCACCCTGAGCTGCGTCGGCGCCGGTGGCGAGGCGCAGCTCGAAGGTCTGTGCGTGTCCGCCCGCGGGGGCCGCGCTGTGCACCACCTCAGCGAACTCGAGTTTGAAGGACACCTCCTCATGGGCGTCACTGTCTGTGTCGAAGCGAAACACGTAGAGAGCCTCATCGCGAAAAGGGGCAGACGTCTCCGCGGTGGCCGCCGGGTTGACCGTCATCGCCATCACGGTCGTCTTTCCGGGGTCGCCGGCGAAAAGATAGAAATCGCAGAGATTCAGACGGGGGTCTTCGCGACCCGTCGGGGTGTCGAAGTGATGGGACATCGGTCTCGGCTCTCCTGAATCCGTCAGCGACAGGCATGGTGAGACGTCGGCGAGCTGCGTCCATTCTGCGCCGGTCACCGGCGAGAGGCAACGGGAAACCCGATGTCACGGATGTGCTGAGTACCCATCAGTTCGCGTGCAATTGCAGTCGGTGAGCGTGCAGCGCAGCGTGGCACCGACGGTGCCCTTCAGGTTGTCCGGGCACGTGACGAATTCGGGTGCGTGCCCGAATTGTTGGTTGGGCTGTTTGCTGATCTGGCCGGCGATGTCGTCCTTGCTGACCGTCTCGACGATGTCGAAGTTCACTGTGCCGCCGTTAACGCTGCGGACGGTGACGTTGACGCCGTCGTTCTGCCCGTTGGTTGTCACGGTGCAGTCGAGTGTCGCCCCGACAGTGGCCTTAAGGTCGTCGAACCTCCACCTCCTCGGACTAAGCGTGCATCTTCAGCGAGGACGCAGAGCACTACCATCCCTGCGATCATTACGAAACAATGCGTGTTGAGAACATCTCGGTCCTCGACTACTCGAAGGAGACGACGATGAGCAACGACCAGATCACCGCTCTGGTCACTGGCGCCAACCGGGGACTAGGTAAGCGGTTCGCAACCCAACTCATCGAGCGGGGAGCGAAGGTCTACGCCGCCGCGCGCCGACCCGAAACGATTGACGTGTCCGGCGTCGAACCCATCCAACTGGACATCACCGACCCGGCCTCAGTGCGCCGCGCCGCGGACGTGGCCAGCGACGTTACCGTGCTCGTCAACAATGCGGGTACCGCAACGCGCGCGTCAGTGCTGTCCGGGGCGTTCGAGGACGTCCGGCTGGAGATGGAGACGCACTACTTCGGCACGCTGAATGTCATCCGCACCTTCGCCCCGATCATCGAAGGCAACGGCGGGGGAGCGATCCTCAACATGCTGTCGGTGTTGTCCTGGCTGCATGATCCGACCTCCGGCGCCTATTCGGCAGCCAAGGCGGCCGAGTGGGCGATGACCGACGCAATCAGGCAGGAACTTGCGCCTCGCGGCATCCACGTCACCGCCGTGCACGTCGGCTACATAGACACCGACATGGCCGCCTTCGCGCCTGCAGATCAAAAGAGCGATCCCGCGGTCGTCGCCCGACTCGCGCTGGACGGCTTGTTCGCCGGCGAGCCGGAGATCCTCGCCGACGACCTAACACGCGCGACGAAGGCGCATCTGTCCGGCGGTATGCAGCGGTAACTCCGCCCGGCCGGCTTTACGGTCGCGCTGGACGTTATCTTTCGTCGGCGGCGCGGTCCAGTTCTCATTTGCGATGTCCACTGGATGTCCACTGTGGACAAGAAAGTGAGAATCATTGTGTTGGTGTCAAACTCGCTCGCACTAGCTCGCCGATGACGGCAAGCTTCGGCGCCTACGCCGTCGAGATCGCCCGCCGCGTCATCTACCAAGCCACCGGCACCACGGACCTCCCCGACTAAACTCCGCGCCGCAGGCACCGCCTAGTGAAGACCGGCCAGGAACGGAGGCAGCGCGGGCAGTCGTGAGACCTACGCGCCCGCAAGCCCTTAAGCCCCTGCATCTAGTCCACGACGGTCGTGGACGACCTCACCTACTTGATGCCGAAAATCTCGCCCAAGCCGCTATTGATGATCCTCGCCGAACAGGAGCACCCGGCTCTGCTGGCCGGCCAGCGCTCCGCTTACGCCGCAGCAGGGGAACCGAAGTCACTGCTCGAGGTCGACGGTCACCATTACTCCGTGTACACGGACTGGAAAGACGTGACGACCGCCGCCGCCCGGGACTGGTTCTTGGAACATCTCACCTCGTCGAAAGACGATGCGGCACAACCCAACACGACATCGACTAACAGATGAAAACGGCGCCTTTTTTCATGGATAATGACTAATAACTATCAAATCTGTTGTAGCACTGACGCTTTGAACCGGCGGCGCAGCATCCGGCGGTTTCGGAGCAGCTGAATTACGCATGACCTCACAGGCCCTCTGAGCCCTACGCTCTGAACTCGAGGCGTCGTAGGTTGCGTGCTGCGCCGTCCCTCCTGCGCGAGCCGCCGAACTGCACGACCGTACGGTTCTAGGATCCGCCACGAAGATGAGAAAAACCGGTCCGCCATCTTGATGAGAATTCTGCAAACTTGCAGCTAGAGACGTCATTTTGTGAACCGCCCCGGGATGTCCGGAGACTCCACTTCTTGGGAAGGTTGGAGTCATGTCAGGTGGTTCGTCGAGGAGGTATCCGCCGGAGCTGCGTGAGCGCGCGGTGCGGATGGTCGCCGAGATCAGCGATCAGCACAATTCGGAGTGGGCGGCGATCAGCGAGGTCGCTCGCCTGCTCGGGGTCGGGTGCGCGGAGACGGTACGCAAGTGGGTCCGCCAGAGGCAGGTCGATGCCGGCTCGCGGCCGGGGACCACGACCGAGGAGCCCGCTGAGCTCAAACGGCTGAAACGGGAGAACGCTGAATTACGAAGGGCCAACGCTATTTTGAAGACAGCGTCGGCTTTTTTCGCGGCCGAACTCGACCGGCCACAGCACTGATCACCCGGTTCATCGCCGATTATCGTGGCCACCGCGACGGCCCTGATGGTCTACGGTGGGGTGTCGAGTCGATCTGCACACAGCTGACCGAGCTGGGTGTGCCGATCGCCCCATCGACCTATTACGACCACATCAACCGGCAGCCCAGCCGCCGCCAGGTGCGTGACGAGACCCTCAAGGCCCAGATCGCCCGGGTCCACGCCGAGAACTACGGCGTCTACGGTGCCCGCAAGGTGTGGCTCGCTCTGAACCGTGAGGGCATCGCGGTGGCGCGCTGCACCGTCGAGCGGCTGATGGCCGAACTCGGACTGACCGGCGCGGTCCGGGGCAAGACCAAGCGCACCACGATCGCCGACCCGACCGCACCGCGGCCTGCCGATCTCGTGCAGCGGCGGTTCGCCCCGCCGGCACCGAACCGGCTCTGGGTGGCCGACCTCACTTACGTATCCACGTGGTCGGGTTTCGCCTATGTCGCCTTCGTCGTCGACGCCTACGCGCGCCGGATCCTTGGCTGGCGGGTGGCCACCACCATGACGACGGCCATGGTGCTCGACGCGATCGAACACGCCATCTGGACCCGACAGCAAGAAGGAGCAATGGACCTGAAAGGCGTTGTCCACCACACGGATAGGGGATCTCAGTACACATCGATCCGGTTCACCGAGCGGCTCGCCGAGGCAGGCATCCAGCCCTCTGTCGGAGCGGTCGGCAGCTCCTATGACAACGCGCTCGCCGAAACTATCAACGGGCTGTACAAAACCGAACTGATCAAACCACGCAAGCCCTGGCGGACCGTCGAGGAGGTCGAATACGCCACTGCCAGGTGGGTCGACTGGTTCAACCACCACCGGCTCTACGAATACTGCGGCGACATCCCACCGATCGAGATGGAGGCGGCCCACTACGCTCAAGCTCAGAGACCAGCCGCCGGCTGAATTCTCACACCAGAAAGTCTCCGGACTCACCGGGGCGGTTCAGAACGTGGCCGCGATCTTGTGAGGACTCATCGAGTCTGTCAAGTTTGAGCGTGCCCCGTCAGTTCGTCGAGCCGCGATAGGAACAGCTTCAGAATCGGCGAGGTGTTGGTTCTGTTGTAGCCCACAGCTACATCGATCGTCGGTGCCTTGCCTACCAGCGGGCGGCTGACGACGGACCGCGGCAGCAAGCCCTTGGCGTAGGCGGGCATCAGCGCCAGCCCGCGGGTGGATGCGACCAGCGACATGGCCATCGCCATATTGTCCACCCCGTGATCGAGTTTGATGTCGACCTCTGAGCGGCGCAGATAGTCTTCGGTGACGGCGCGCAGCACGCCGGCCTTGTTCGAACCGCCGATGAAGATCTCGCCGATGAAATCTTGCGGAGATACGGTTTCGTGTGCGGTGAGGCGATGGTCTCTCGGCATCAGGACGATGAGCGGCTCGCGGTCCACCACGTGGTATCCGAGGTCGTAGCCCGGCTCCAGGCGCATGAAGGCCACGTCCATCCGGCCACGGACGAGCGCTTCGGCAAGGTCCGGCGAATAGTCGCTGGAGACCACGATCTGGATGTTCGTCAATTGGTCGCGCAGCACATGCATCGCGCGTGGGAGCCAGTTTATTTCATGCCCGGTTTGGAAGCCTATGTTGAAGGTCTTCCTGGCCGGTCGCGCCGCCCTGCGTGCCGCTTCGACAGTGGCATCGACCTGCATCAGCGCCAGTCGGGCGTGATCGAGAAAGGCCTTGCCCGCCGCGGTCAATTCGACGCCGCGGACGCCACGGGTCAGAAGTTCGACCCCCACCTCGTCTTCAAGATCGCGGATCTGCCGGCTCAGCGACGGCTGGGAAGTATGTAGCCGTCGCTTAGCCGCCTCGGTGAGAGTGCCAGTCTCGGCTACCGCAATGAAATATCGAAGATGTCGTAGCTCCATCGGCGCCCATGCCTCCGAGATATGCCCCCAGCTTGGAAAGTCCTTTTCAGGCCTGCAATGAGTACCTATAGTCATATCACGAGAGCGACCGGGAATCCTTCAGCCAGCGCATGGACGATGGCGTCCGCAGCCCACAACACCACTCTTAGATCTGCGGATATTCCGCATAGCCGAAGGAAAAGATGACTCAGCAGGTTGTTCTCATTACCGGCGCCCTCACCGGGATCGGCCGCGCCGCGGCTGTGGCGTTCGCCGGCAAAGGCGCCAAGGTGGTGGTGTCTGGCCGCCACGACGACAAGGGGCAAGACCTTGTCGCGGAGTTGCGGGCGCTTGGCGCCGAGGCAGAGTTCGTGCGGGCCGACGTTACGAAGGAAGACGAGGTCCGCAACCTTGTCGACAAGACGGTCGCGAAATCCGGCCGCCTCGACGTTGCAGTGAACAACGCCGGCGTCGAGGGCAAGCTCGGCCCCATCCAAGACGCCACCGTCGAAAACTTCAAGGCCGTTTATGACACGAACGTCGTCGGGGCATTCCTGAGCATGAAGCACGAACTGCGTGCGATGGCAGGCCAAGATAGCGGCAGCATCGTCAACATCTCATCGACCTACGGGCACAAGGCGGCGGCTGGTGGAACGGCTTATGTCAGCAGCAAATTCGCAGTGGGGGGCCTGACCAGAACGGTCGCGCTCGAACAGGGGAATTCAGGTATTCGGGTGAACGCAGTTGCGCCGGGTCTGACAGACACCGATATGGCCGACCGCTTCACGGGCTCCGCGGAAGTCAATGATGCGCTGGTAGCGACGGTGCCGTTTCTTCGAAGGGGAAATCCTGAGGAACTGGCCAACGCCATCGTGTTCATTTCGTCCCCCGAAGCCTCCTACATCTCCGGCACGGTGTTCGAAGTAGACGGCGGCTTGTCGGCAACCTGATCAACCCGTGTCGTCAGAAAGGTCCCCCTGGAGCAGGGCTTGCGCAAGAGAGTCGATTATTACGAGCCGCACGCGATCAGCGCGCAATACATATGAACTTAAGGAGGATTCAAGTGGCTAACGTGGTGAAGAAACACAGCATCTCTTCTGAGCTCGCACAGAAGATGGTGGATGCGGCGGCGGCGAAAGCCAGAGAAATTGGCGTTAGCGAGAACGTCGCGATCCTGGATGACGGCGGCAATCTCAAGGCCTTTGGCCGGATGGATGGGGCTCCGATCCTTGCCATCGAGATTGCGCAGAACAAGGCTTACACAGCTCTGTTCGGTCTCTCCACGCACGAACTTTTCAACTCTATCCAAGGCGACCCGTCGCTTTTGGCTGGGATGCCCACGCTTGCGCGTATGGCGGCGTGGGGAGGAGGGTTTCCAATCAAGGTGGACGGAGAGATTGTCGGCGCGATCGGGCTGAGCGGGGCGCCCGAGGTGCAGAACGACATCGATTGCGCGCGAGCAGCCCTAGCGCTCCTACCCGATGCGGTGTCGGCTGAGTAACAAGGGCGACCGTATTCACACGCACTAGCGAACGCAGTTCGTCGCTGTCGGGCTTATTCCACATGACCACTTACACACACCAAACGGCGCTCGCGTGAACTCTTACGAAGGTTCAACGGGCGCCGCGGGCTGTACGCACTGCAACTTGGGCCCGGATTCACGAGGCGTTTGTGGATACCGCCTTTCAACCGGCTTGCACCTCGAGTGCTTGAGTTCGCAGACCATTACGAAGAGTCAGGCGAATAGCTGCAGCGGAAGGGGTTTGCGCCACGGTTGTCGATGACGGTTGGCAGTAGCCGATGTGCGCCCGGTGCCGATCGTCACATCGATAGCCTTAAGCGTTGTCTCATTTCAAAGAGAAACGAGACACGAAATCTGGGCAGTGCTGACCGAAAAATCCCGTCAACGGCCGATGGGATGATTCGGCCAGGACTTGCTTAGTTCCGGCTGTCACGTGACGGAATTGCGCGAAGGCGCCTGGACGTTGGCCCAGAACTTCGGCCGGACGGTGCGGGCGCGACGCCGTAGGGCAAGTGTTGCGGCCGTCGGCTCGGCGTTCGTGGTCGGGTTCACCGCCCGTGCCAACGTTCGTCGGCAGTGTTGCGATCTGATGCAGATGAATCGGCCTGGCGCGCAGCGCGATTGACCGCGGGCGGGTATCTACATACCCAGCGAGCCGGCGAGCGGGTTGAGGCCGTTGCTTCGCTCGCCGCGGACTCCATGCCGCGGGTACCTGGTGATTCGCGCGCGGGCGACGCGTCGTCGGGCCGCTAGCCCCGTGCGGAAAAGGTGTCGAGGGCGCCCAGAGTCTCGGGGGTCAGGCCGATGGAGGGGTCGAGGCTTGTCGATACCCGCAGGGTGGTCACCAGCGCGGCCGCGGCGAGCTCGACGATAGCGTCAACGGTCGTGTCGTGGTTGGCGATGCGGTCGATCATCATCTCGTCGAGGTAGCCGACCCAGCCGTGCATGGCGGTGCGCAGGACCGGCGGGACGGGGTCGATGATGCCGATGGCCAGCAGCACACGCTGGGCGCCCAGCCAGCGGAGTCCCTCGACGGCGTCGCGTCGCTCGGGATCGACGCCGAGTTCGCCGCGGACTAAGGCCATGAAGCTGTCTGAGTACTGGTCGATGTAGCTGATGTGATTTCGTAGCGCGTGGCGCAGTTGTTCGGCCAGCGACGACCCTTCGGGTGCGGGGATCAACTGGTGGGCCGCGAGTTCTGCGGAGATTTCCTGCATGACAGCGAGATAGAGCCCGCGTTTGGTGTCGAAGTGGTGGGCGATCAGTCCGTAGGCCACGCCGGCGTTCTTGGCGATCTCGCTGGTTGTGACTTGGTCATAGGCGCGCTTTGCGAACAATTCGCGGGCGGCATCGATGAGCAGTTGACGTCTGTCGGTGTCACCTTTGCGGACGGGGGTCGCGGGCATGGCACTGAGGTTAGCCAATGCGGCCGAGTTCGCGGTCGGGTCGGTCCGTGGCAGCGTGCTGGCTGGACACCACGGGATTGGTGATATGCCCGATGCCGTCGATTTCCACCCGGACGGTGTCGCCGGGCTGCAGGAACCGCCCGGCCGGCCAGCCTGTTCCGGCGAAGGTTCCACAGGCGACGACGTCGCCGGGTTCCAGGGCGCAGAACTTGCTGAGTTGGCTGATCACCTCGGCCGGGGTGAGGATCAGGTCTGCGATCCGGCCGCGCTGGCGCAGTTCGCCATTGAGGTAGGTGCGTAGCTCAACGGCGTTCACGTCGAGTTCGTCGGCGGTGACCAGCCACGGGCCGAGGGGTCCGTGGCTGGGATAACTCTTGGCCAACGCCGCCGACGTCGGGTTGTCGCATTGCCAGTCACGAACCGTGATGTCGTCAGCGACGGTGTATCCGGCGATGGCTGCGGTTGCGGCCGCGGGGGTCGCGTCGTGGATTGGTGCGCCGATCACCACGGCGAGTTCGCCTTCCCAGTCGACCTGCGAGGCCCCCTTGGGGAGCACGATCGGGTCGAATGGTCCGGCGATCGACGAGGTTGCCTTGGCGAAGAAGAACGGATACTTCGACTTTGGGTGCGCGAGCAGGTATCCGGCGGCGATCCGAATGAGCTTGGGTTCCCGTAGCAGCCATCGCGCGTTGACGTCCTTGCGGTGATCACGCGCGTTGAGCCCGATCGCCATGTACTTGGGCGGGTTCGGCACGGGCGCGTGCAGCCTGATGGAGTCGAGCGGCCGCCGCGGCGCGCGGTGCAATAGTGATTGGGCATGCTCGCGCCAGTCGGGCCGATTCAGCAGTGCCACAATGGATGCCGGTCCGTCCTCGACGGCGCTGAGGTCGGCCACCGTGTCGTCGATGACGACACCGGCGTGGGTCTGCTCGGCGCCCGCGTTGAAGGTAGCCAGTTTCATGCCGTTCCGCCTCTCACAGAGTCTTCCAGCGCAGCGTGCGCATCCCGGCGCGGGCCCGGCGCCCGTCGGGGGGAGCTGATCCTCGTTTGACGAGGCTGGCCACCGGTGTGCCGGCGACGAGGAGCCGCTCGAGAACGTTCGGGTCGAATTCGACGCCGATCGGGTTGTCGTCGAACTCTCCGCTGCCCAGCCAGTCCAGCAGGTCCTCGTTGGTGGCGAAGTTGTCCACCTGCAGTTCGATGCGGTTGCCGTCGGGGTCTTCGTAGTACAAGGAGGTGGTCGGGCCGTGGTTGATGCACCACACCGGATCGATACCCGCGTTGGCCAGACGACGGTAGGTGTCGACCAGGTTCTGGAGGTGGTCGTAGCTGAACGCGACGTGGTCGACGCCGAAGAACTTGCGGTGGACCTTCCACACGGTCGCGGGGATCCTGAGCAATCGGGGCACCCTGACCAATGCGATGCGGTGATGCTCCTCGTCGTAGGTCAAGAAGGCGATCCTCTTGTCCTGGAACACCAGGATCGCATCCAGTACCTGCGCGTACCAGCCCGCCATCGCCTCGGGGCGCGGGGTCTTGAACACGATGTGTGCAAGCTTGCTCGGCGCCCCAGGCCGTGGGACCTGCTCGAGATCCTCGGGGCGCACCCGGACACCGGGGGGAGTCGTCGCTGCGTTCATGGAAGGACCTCCTCTAGGTCACGGCTACGGTGCATTGGCGGGCATCGTTGTGCGAGAGCGGGGTTGAATCCGGGCGGCCAGGCGGCCGGGTTGTTGCGGTCAAATTGCCGGGCCGGTTCCAGTTCGCCGATGCCCAGCAGCTGGTCGCTACCGATCACGATCGCGCTCAACACGCCGCGACGTTGACCGCGCGCGTGGCGACCGCGCGGACAGTGGCCATCAGCAGACCGCTGATCGCGGTGGCCCGAAGAAATGTGGGGTCGCGCCGCCCCCGCGCCACCTGGAGCAGTCCATCGGCGAAACCGGCGTTCACCGTACCCGTTTCGCGGCGGAACCACGGATCGGCGACCAGACCCAGCCAAGGGGCCAGTGACGCCGGCACGGCAAAGTGTGCGACCAGGGCAATCGCCACATGGGCGATGCCCGCCGTCGCACCGATGCCGATCTGGTCGTCGGTCAGTCTGACGTGTCGGTCGGCTCACCGGACCGGGCTCCAGTCGGGATCGCTGATCGCGCCGAGCGCAGTGCTGGTGTCGATCCGTCTGCCGGCCAGGGTCGCGATCAGCCGCCCGACCGCGGGCAGTTCCAGCGGCACCAGCGCGTAGGTGGGATAGACCAGTCTGTTGTCGCCGCGTTGGAGGGCCCGCACCATCGCAGCCGCCATCGCCTGCGCCGATACCGCTGGCAGCGTGGTGGGGGGTCCGGACTTCCACGGGAGGTCGTCGATATCGCGCAGCGCAGTCTCGGTGGATCCGGGGATGACCTCCATGGTGCGGATCGGTGTGTCGGCGAGTTCGAACCGAAGTGACCGAGTCGCCTGCGCCAGAGCAGCTTTCGAAGCCGCGTAGTAGCCGAGCAGCGGCAGCGGCACCGATTGAACGGTGGAGGTGACGTTGACGATGGTGCCCGAGCCGGCCGCACGCATGTGCGGCAGCAACGCGGCGGTGAGGGCCAGCGGGGACCACACGTTGAGTTCGAATACGGCCCGCGCGCGGTCGGAGTCGGCGATGACGCCCTGGGCTCCCGTCAGGTTGGTTCCGGCGTTGTTGATCAGTACATCGATGCGGCCCAACGCGTCCATGGCGTCGCTGGCCAGCTGCTTGGCTGCCCCGCGTTCGGACAAGTCGGTGCTCATCAGCGCCGGCCGCGCGGCGCCGGTGTCCGCGATCTCGTCGGCGACCTCGTCGAGAAGGGCGACCCGGCGCGCCGCCAGCGCCAGCACCGCACCGTTGTCGGCCAGTTGAACGGCCAGGGCCCGGCCGATGCCGCTGGAGGCTCCGGTGAGCAGGACCCGGCGACCTGCCAGAGCGGACTTGGGGGGGCGGCGCCCGACGTTAGTCACAGTGGGCGCGCTGTTCGAGCAGGGGACATCGGGGTCTCCTCGAGGGTGACGGTGGTGGGCGGTGGACGGTTGACCGCACCGAGATCTAGACCTAGTCTCACATGCTGATTGATTATCAGTCAATAGGAGTTCGATGGGATCCTCGAAGAAGCCGCCGCTGTTGTGGCGCGGGCGGCGGAATCGCGCTCGGGGCAGGGGCAGGGCGTTGGCGGCGGGCGCGTTTGGGAGCTGGCGGCACGACGTTTACTTGTGCGGTGGTACGTAGTTACACACCACCGATGGGTGGCCCAGTTCCACCGAAACGGTAAAGTAAATGTTGTATCAAATATATAGTTTTGCCGTCGCGTAGTGCGTGCCGCGATGACTGGACAGACCGAAAGGGTCGTACTGCGTTGTTGAGCAATGACTTTCACCCCGAGCTGCGCCGCATCGCCCGTGTCCTTCCCAGGACTGCGGTGACACGGATCACCCTGCCATTCGCTAGTAGATCGATGAAGATCGTCGGGTGGCGCCGATCGGCTGATGTCGCGGTTCGGATGCTGCCGTCCGGGGTTGGTCTGCGCTTGCACCGGCCTCCGGACTCGCCCCGGGGTCGCGGCCCGGGTCTTCTGTGGATTCACGGTGGTGGCTACGTCACCGGCAGTGCGGCATTGGATGACCTGGTGTGCCGCCGGTTCGCCGGTCGGCTCGGTGCAACCGTGGTGGCGGTGGACTACCGGCTAGCGCCGAAGCATCCTTACCCAACTCCGTTGGAGGACTGCTACTCGGCGTTGAGTTGGCTCGCCGCCCTTCCCGCCGTGGATCCGGCGCGTGTAGCGATCGGCGGGGCAAGCGCGGGAGGCGGTCTGGCCGCGGCGCTTGCCCTGTTGGCCAGGGACCGTGCCGAGGTGGACGTCGCGGCGCAGTTACTCGCATATCCCATGCTCGACGACCGGACCGTCGGTTCCGATGTCGACGATCCTCGCCATCGCTTGTGGAACCAGTCCAGCAATCGGCTTGCCTGGGCCGCCTACCTCGCCGATGCCGATCCGAACGTCGCTGTCCCCGCGCGCCGTGACGATCTCGGCGGACTGCCGCCAGCGTGGCTGGGCGTCGGCACCCTGGACCTTTTCCACGACGAGGATGTCGCCTACGCCGAGCGGCTCACGGCCGCCGGTGTGCCATGCCAAATCGACGTGGTACCGGGCGCCTTCCACGGCTTCGACATAGTTGTGCCCAAAGCCGAAGTGTCGCAATCCTTCTTCGAGAGTCAGTGCGCGAGCTTGCGGAACGCATTCGCCCAGCCGTCGGGGTAGCCCGACGGCGCCATGGTTCGCCGTGACGTTCCGTGCGACCGAGCGGCAGAGTGCTTGTCGCGTGCGGAGGTCAGCGTGGACGGCAGATCACTTGTGCCCCTGCAGGCTTATAGTAATTGCTATAACTTATAGTAACTTCTATAGCATCGAAACGGGGCAATTGCCCCAGACGTCGAAGGACATCATGACGCGCACGCAAGGTGAGTGCCGCCTGATCTCGATGCCGCGGTGGCGGAGGTCAAGCACGCCGCTCTCTCATGGGCCTTCCGAAGTTGTTCGCGTTGCGCCGGAGTCAAGCCCATGGGGCACCCTGGGAACGCCCCGTGACCCGCGTGCCCGAATCATCGAGGCGGCTTCGCGCTGCCTGACGACGTTCGGTGTCGAACGAACGTCGTTGACCGCCATCGCCAATCAGGCCGGCGTCTCGCGGCAGACGATCTACAAGTACTTCCCGACCAAGGAGGAGATTGTCATCGAGGCCGTCCGGCAGGAGGCCGCCGAGGCCTCCGAGCGGATCATGGCGGTGGCGCAGAAGCACAGCACAGCGGCAGGATTCGCCGTAGAACTCTGCGTCGCCGCGCACTTCGAGTTCAAAGACAACCCGGTGATTTGGCCGTTCTTCATCGAGCTTGACCGAGTCGACATCCGGAAGCGCCTGCTCGACTCCGAGACGATCGACATGGTCAAGCACTTCCTCGAGCCGATCCTGTCCTATCTCCCCGAGACAGCGCCCTACCTCAACGAGATGACCGAGACGTTCCTGCGGTTTTATCTGTCCCTGCTGACCTACGACAGCACCGTCACCCAGACGCAAAGCGCGCTACGCGGCTACCTGCATCGGGTACTCGTGCCAGCCCTGGGTCTGCCCGCCGACGATCGAGGGTGACAACGAGCGCGCGGGACCGTCACCCATCGCTTGATAGCTGACGGGCATCGAGATGGTCACCAGTCAGGGCAGCCAGGGACTGTTGGTCGGGTGCAGTAGGAAGCGGGTCGCTCATCACCGTTTTGCGCCACCATCATGCCGACCGGGCCGACCAACTGTTGAGGTCAACGAATAGACGGACCGGTGGCTGATGGCTCTGGCGGCATCACGGTGCAACTCAAGGATCTCCCGGCCACTTGCTGGTTGAACGCGTGACCCTCGAGGCGCTGCAAACCTTCCTGGATGAGGTCCCCTGGGAGCAGCTCAGCGGTGTCACGGACAGCTGAAGTAAGGAAATTCGGCCGTGATCCGCGCTGGGTCGGGCGCGACACCGGCGCCCAGCGGGGAGTTGGTCAACACCGACAGCACGTTGTCCAGCACGTTGTCCATCAGCCCGCGCCCGTTCATTCCGGTGTAGTCGAAGGATGCGGGCGTGCCCAGCTCGTAGGGCAGGGTCATCGATCCGAACAGGTCGGCCACGCGGCGCGCGTAGGCGGCCGGATCAGCGGAAGTGCCGGCGAGTGTGACGTATTTGGTGACGGTGTCGATGGTGCGCGCGACGAACCGCGAATTGTCCCCGGACGGGGCGGTCGAGTTGAACGCCTCGCTCAACTCGTCGTCGTTGAGGTGGAGGTGGGTGAACATCGGCAGGCCCCAGCGGGCCACCTGCTGCTCAGGCGCGTGGCCGCACAGCGACACCGTGGCCCAGGCCTGCACCCTGGTCGTGCTGCTGATCAACTCGTTGGGCGCCTCGACGACGATGCCGGCGACGGTCCGATCCCGGAAGACGTTGACGTGGTTGGCGAAAGCCTCGGGTTTGTAGACGCCGGCCGCGGAGGCATCCCTGAAGTCATTGAGGCCCGCATTAGCGCCGAACACATCATGCACCACTCCGGCGAAGACGCGCACCCCGCTCTCGCCGGCGACTGTGACGCCGGTCGTTCCCGACGCGATCAACTCGCCAGATCCACCCTGAGCTGCGTCGGCGCCGGTGGCGAGGCGCAGCTCGAAGGTCTGTGCGTGTCCGCCCGCGGGGGCCGCGCTGTGCACCACCTCAGCGAACTCGAGTTTGAAGGACACCTCCTCATGGGCGTCACCGTCTGTGTCGAAGCGAAACACGTAGAGAGCCTCATCGCGAAAAGGGGCAGACGTCTCCGCGGTGGCCGCCGGGTTGACCGTCATCGCCATCACGGTCGTCTTTCCGGGGTCGCCGGCGAAAAGATAGAAATCGCAGAGATTCAGACGGGGGTCTTCGCGACCCGTCGGGGTGTCGAAGTGATGGGACATCGGTCTCGGCTCTCCTGAATCCGTCAGCGACAGCCATGGTGAGACGCCGGCGAGCTGCGACCATTCTGCGCCGGTCACCGGCGAGAGGCAACGGGAAACCCGATGTCACGGAGGTGCTGAGTACCCATCAGTTCACGTCCAATTGCAGTCGGTGAGCGCGCAGCGCAGCTTCTCCGTCTTGCGCTGCTAGACATGCGAAATGCATTGTGCATCAGGGATATTAGCGGCTCGTCATCAAGCGGAATTGGCTGTAGCGACGACACAACCCACGACGGCAAATACCGGTAAAGCCCCATATTCGTTTCCGGCGTATTCGGTTGTGCTGGGTGAGGCGGCGGGGTAGGGAGTGCATCTGAGCGGTACTGAGCCGTGCTGTTTGCCAGCCGCCGGGACGTGAACCCAGCGCACGCCCCAGACCAAGTGCCGGCGGGTGGCGCGGGCCGGCCTTGACTGCTCATTTCAGCTATGGCAATCTGAACGCTGTTCTAATTCGGACAGCGTTCGAAAGGGTGTCGTGGCCAGAACCTCGCGGCGGGTGGCCCCCGGGTTGGCCTACGGTGAGTTGGACCGTGCTCATCTGACCAAGCACCTTCTGGCCTTGGCGGAAAGAGTTGGTGTGGACAAGGTCACGATGAGAGGCCTGGCCGCAGAGGCGGGAACGTCGGCGTCTTCGGTCTATTACCACGTGAGCGGTAAGGCCGAGATGCTGGATCTGTTGATCGAGGCAGCAGTCGGCAGCATTGAGGTTCCGGCCGAGGGTGACTGGCAACAGCGTCTTGTCGCGCTCTACACCAACGCATGGCGTGTGCTGGTAGCAGTTCCTGGAATCGCGGCGCTGCTGCAGCGACGTCCACACACAGCGGCCGCGACCGACATGGATCGCGCAACGCGCAAGATCCTGCACGAATCAGGTTTGCCTGAGGAGGATTTCGGTGCCGCGCACGCAGTGCTCTACATCCACCTGCTGGGATCGGTGGAATTGGAGCACCATCGCGCCAAGACAGGTGCGGTCGACGTTGCGGGCGCTGAATCCATGTTCCTGTATGGCCTGCACGTCGTTCTCACCGGTCTTAGCCGGGTGTGAATTGTGATCCAACTCCCGGGAAGAGCCGATGACTGACGCGATGCTTGATCTCGCCGACCTCTCGCTGTGGGAGGAGGGCTTTCCCGATCACGTCTTTGCTGAATTGCGCAGCACGGCTCCGGTCTATCACCAGCAACTCACCGTGGCCGTCGATGATCGGGTCGGTCGGGAGTTCTGGGTCTGCACCAAACATGCAGAGGTATCGCGGGTGCATCGCGACTATGAAACGTTCACCGCCACTGGTGGTCCTTTGATCCAGGAGGTGGACCTGTTCGCGGCCTACCCGTCGATCATCAACCTCGACCCGCCTGACCACACCAAGCGGCGCCGGATCATCGCCAAGGCCTTCACCCCGCGCGCGGTGGCCAAGCTCGAGCAGGGCATTCGAACACGCGCCCATCTCATGGCCGGCTCCCTGCTAAGTGCTGGGGGAGGCGAGTTCGTCGACCTGGCTGCAGGACTGCCTATTTCCGTTATCGGCGACATTGTCGGTATCCCCGAAGATGACCGTCCGCGGGTTTTCGCACTCATCACCCAGGTTCTCAAGCTGGCCGGCGCGGGGGTATCGACCCCTCAGGGCGACGACCTGGTTCCGTTCCTCGAGTTGTTCCAGTACGCCAGCGAGTTGACAGGGCAAAAACGGGATAATCCGGTCGACGACATCTGGAGCGCCTTGTGCACCGCCGAGATCGACGACGAGGCCGGCGCGAGATTTCTGCTGCCGGCCAACGAGCTGGAGATCTTCTTCTTCATTCTTGGCTTAGCCGGTAGCGATACCACACGCAATGCGTTGTGCGACGGGATCCGGGCCTTCGTCGCCAACCCTGAGCAGGCCGATCGGTATCAGCGCGAACCCGATCTTCGTGGACGTGCCGTAGAGGAAGTGCTGCGCTGGTCCACTCCGATCATATTCTGGGTGCGCGGCGCCACCAGGGACGTTGTGCTCGGCAACGCGCCGATCAAGAAGGGTGCCCGCGTTGTGACGATGCTTCGCTCGGCCAATCGCGACGAGGATGTGTTCGACAAGCCCTTCGACTTCGACATCGCACGAGATCCCAACCCGCACGTGGCTTTTGGCGGAGGCGGTGCTCATCACTGCCTTGGCGCGATGCTGGCCCGGGCGGAAATCAGAGCTGCGTTGGACGAGGTTCTGCTCAACACCGCCGATATCGGGCTCAGCGAGCCGACGGTCCAGCATCCCAACATCTCGTCGAATATGACGGTTTACGAGTCGCTTCCGATCCGGCTCGAACGCAATAACAGTTCCCAATACATGGATATCAGCGATTATCCCCGGCGGTTGTAGGTCCTCATTTCAAGCGGCGGAATTCCCATCTTCTTGGCGGAGAAATGGCGGATCCGCCATTTGGATGAGAAAGTGTATAGGTCAACTAGGCAAAAAGTTGATCGTCGCTCCGGAGGCCGACACGCTCCAGCCCCGAGGTCCTTGTCAGCATTGGTGCCCGTGGCGCTGCTTCGCGCGTGAACGGCATGCGACAGAGTTAGTTGCAGATGGCTTCTCGCGTCCAGGCCGGCAGGATCGGTGCTCGCGTGAGGAAGTGGTCGGCTTGACCATTGCTGCGCAGCAGAACCTGCGTGCGCAGAATGCAACATCCCATCCGCACCATCGCGAAAATCTCGTACCAGTCGAGGTTCTCAAGCGAGCGACCGATCATGGCCTCGTAGCGCCGGATCACCTCGTCGCGACTGTCGAAGCCCGGCAGTTCCGGGTCGAGGTCGAGGCTGTTGACCTCCAGCATCTGTCGACGCGTCGCGAGCCACCATCCGAAGTCCGTTTCGGGTGGGCACACACAGGCCTGTTCCCAGTCCAATGCGCCGACGATGTCGCCCGAATCGTCGAAGATTGCGTTGGACAGCCGCGCGTCACCCCAGCAGACGGTCAACGCGCCTGTCTCCTCCGGTCGATGACGGAGCAGCCAGGTGAACGCTTCTGTCATGACATCGGGTACCTGGTTGTCGGTTCCCCACCGCACGTATTCGTGCCACCACGCCAGCTCGGCGGAAAGCCCGACACCGGTGGGGCGTTCGAGCCAGGGCGCCTGGCTGACCGGAACGCGCTGAAGCCCTGCCAAGGTTTCGAGGAACGAGTCGTGTGCGCGCCGTTGGACCGCTGGGCCCGCATCGTGCAACCACCCTCGGGTCGCGTAGGAGGTGTCCGACGGCGTATGACCGATAATCCGCGGCATCACAAGGAATTTCGAGCCGATCCACGTACGGTCGGGCTCATACAGGATCGGCGAGGGGGTGGCGATCCCGTACTCGTGTAGCAGTGCCTGGGTCAGGGTTTGCGCGCCCAGATCGTAGTCGCGGAAGATGCCTCCACCCGCCGGCGGAATCCGTATCACGTACTCATTGGTGTGCCCGTCGAGATCCACTGTGAACACCAGGCTCTCGCTTGACCACCCCGCGGCGCGATTGGCTGCCCGCAGTTCAGATACCGCCGCTTCACCGTGGAACGTGCGCTCGAACCACGCCTGGAGTTGCGCTCGGGTCGCGGCCAGGTCGCGTTGAGCGAGCGTGATTCCTGCCATGCGAACAGATTTACATACGTACCATTGAATGTAAAGCAACATTTGTTTACGTTTGCCGGTATCGATGTAATACGCTCGACGGGTGACCCGGCCCCGACCGCTGACGTTCGGACATATCGAAAACGCGGCGCTTCCGCTCGCTGTCCTCGTCCACGGCTTTCCGGACACCCCGTATACGTGGAGGCACCTGGGCCCCGTCCTCGCCGAGCGCGGTTACCGGGTGGTCGCACCTTGGTTGCCCGGATATGACGCACCCGTGGGCAAGCCCGTCAGCGCCGGCACCTACGTGCGTTACCTCCTCGACGTCCGCCGCCAATACCGGGCCGACGAGCGGGCGGTGCTCGTCGGCCACGACTGGGGCGCGAACGCAGGATTCGGAGTGGTCTCCGCCGATCCCAGCGCGTTCGGCCGATTCGTCGCACTGGCGGCGCCCCCGGTCGCCGCGCTCGGCGCGGCCATATTCACTTACCGCCAGCTGAAGCGGTCGTTCTACATCTGGTTCATCCAGCAGGTCGGCCTGGCCGAGGCGACACTGATTGAGCCCGGCTTCTGGGAGTCGCTGTGGTCAGACTGGTCCCCGGGTTATGACCCGCGCGATGATGTCGCAGAACTGCGTCGGTACGTGACGGCGGACAACATCGCCGATGTCATTTGTCCTTACCGCGCATCCTTCAATCCCCAGTTCGCCGATGCCGATGCTGCGGTTGAAGGAGCCGCGACGATGCAACAGCCGCCGCTGCCGACGCTGTACCTGCACGGCGCCGACGACGGCGCGATCGGCGCCGATCTGCTGGGTGATCTGGCCCAACATCTGCCGGCCGGCGGGTCGGCCTTCGAGATTGTCGACGGTGTCGGTCATTTCCTGCACCTGGAACAACCCGAGCTGATCGCCGCGAAAATCTGCACCTGGCTCGACGTTTAGCCGGCTGCCTTGGTGGGCCGTGGCAGACGCCGCCGGGTCGGGTCGAGGCCGGCGGCGTGGCGCAGTTCGGCCAGGAACTCCTCGGGGCTACCGCCCCCGATCATGTAGTGGCAGACGGCGATACGGACAACCGCGGCGGCCGCGATATCGCTGTTCTCGCCGGGAATGATGCGGGCAATGCGTTCGTGCATGATGGGCAACGCGCGCTTCATCTGGTGGATCACGTGCTCGGGCTCGATGTCGGCCAGCGAGCCGAGCGAGTACGAACTCTGGAAGTCGACGACGAATCGCAGTGCGGCATCGAGCCGGTCGGGTCCGCTCAATCCCGCCATGGCGGAGGTGATGCCCGCGTCGAAATTGTCCTGTTCGTACAGACCGAACGCATCTAGTAGTCCGTCCTTCGAGCCGAAGTACCGATAGAGGGTCGGCCGAGAGACGTTGGCCTCGGCTGCCACGTCGGACAGTTGCAGCTTCCGCCGCCCGTCGCGCGCGAGCACGACGAACGTCGCAGCGAGAATCCGTCGTCGCGTCGATTGTTCGGCGGCGGCGAGCGGGCGAGAAGCCACCTTTCCATCCTTTACATATGAAGGCTCAAATGTCACACTGACCCTATCCTAGGCCCCGGCGTCCGGACCGGCACATGACACACCGCTGGATGCCAATGTTAAGTCCCGCAACGGGGAGGTGGCGACCGATGACGAGGCTCGTGGTCCGCAAGATCCCCTGGGAGTTCGATGAGACTGTGCCATTCATGTGGCAACCGGCCAACCCGAACTTCGGCCTGTTCTGCAATGCCTTCACGTTCATCGCGGTGCCATTCGAGCGTTACATCGTCAGCGCGGTCCGAAAGGCCGCGGATCGCCTCAACGAGGACCCGGACACCGCCGCCGAAGCCGATGCGTTCCTACGCCAGGAAGCGCAGCACGCTGCAGCTCATCGCAAACACATGATCGCCCTCGTGGCGCGCTACCCCGAGCTGGAACAGTGCTACGACGATGCCTGCAAGGCCTACGACGAGCTGATCGACGAGCAGCCGATCGAATTCCACGCCGCCTACATCGCCAACCTGGAGGCGACGTTCACACCGCTGTTCAAAGTGATTCTGGACAACCGCGATTCGTTCTTCGGCGGGGGAGATCAGCGGGTCGCGTCGCTGATGATGTGGCATTTCGTGGAGGAGATCGAGCATCGCAGCTCGGGGTTGATCCTGTGCCGGCACATCAATCCTGATCCTTGGTACCGCGTCAAACACATTCGGTCGACGTTCGCCCACGTCGGCGAGCTGTCCGAGCGGGTTGCCAGGACCTTCGATGCGGTCGTACCGCACGAAGATCGTGGGGCGTCGGCTCAAGAGCTGATGTCGAATCTGTTGCTCGACGAGTTCAACTACCGCGCACCCGGCGGTAGACGACGACGCGCCCGACGTGATGGCCCGCCGACGTTGTTCCACGCGGTGCCGACAACCCAGCTGGTCAAGATGGTGTGGCGACTGATGCTGTCGCAGACCCCAAAACACGATCCCGCCGACCAACCGCTACCGGACTGGGCAGGGGAGTGGATGCGTCAATACGAACGCGGTACAGACATGACGACCTTCTTCGGGTCCCCACCTCTCAACACTGCAGGAGAATAATCGCTTTGCTGACAACAAATTACGGCGGTTTGGTCCCCGAAGATGAACTGCTCACCCACCAAATCGTCGACACGTTCGCCACCGTCGCCCAGTCGGATCCGTCGTGGACGGAGAAGATCTGGACAATCGCGCATGCGCGCGACAACTCGCTGCAGGTCGTCCTCGGCATCGGCAAGTACACCAACCGCGGGGTTTTCGACGGAGCGGCCGGTGTGTGTCGCGGCACCGAACAATGGACGGTGCGGGCCGGGCGGCGGTTGTCGTCCGACCCGGCGGGCACTCACGTCGGGCCGATTCACTACCGCGTGGTCGAACCGCTGCGCGCGATCCAGGTGTGCCTCGACGCGACCGAACATGCCCCGATCGCATTCGACGTCGAGCTGCGCGGCGGCTTCGATGCGGCACTCGAGGATCCGTGGCCGGATCGCAGTCCCGACGGGTACCGCGTCACCCACAACGTGCTGCGGTATCACCAGATAGGTGTGGCCTCCGGCTGGGTCGACGTGGAGGGCGACCGCACCGAAATCGCGGCCGACAAATGGATCTCCATTCGCGACCACTCGTGGGGACTACGCCCGGGCGTGGGCAAGCCGATACCCGGCCTGCCGCGCGGCGGCCGCAAGATCAAACAGATGTTCATGACCTGGCTGCCGATGACACTGACCCGCCAAGACGGATCTGTGTACTCGCTGTTTGTTATGTACCAGGAGGAGCGCGGCGACGGTTACCTCGAGATCCGCTGTCAGGCAGAGCAACAGAACGCAGACGGCACCGCCCACCGCTTCGCGTCTGTCGAGCAGGATCTGCATTTCCAGGACGACAACCGCCGGTTCACCCACGGAACCATCACCCTGATCGACACCGACGGCGCGAAGCGCCCGTTGACGCTCATCGCGGCAGGCCCGACGGGCTTCCACCTCGATCCGCCGGTTACTACGGCTGGAACGACTGGGTGTACGGCCAGTGGGTCGGCGAGCTCAAAGTCGAAGGCAACCACATGACCGACTGCGACAAGCCGGAGAACGCGCGGGAACTACACCAGCTGCGGGACCTGCTTGTGCGCGTAGAGATCCGGTCGGCGGCGGAGTCGGGTTGGGCAACGCCGAGACGTTCGCGCTTGGCGCGTTCCCCGAGCGCGGCCTGACCGCGGAGAACTCGTTCCTGTAATCGTCTCCGACGCTGAGCCACACAAACGGCGTCGCCGACGTGTTCACGATTCATGCACAACCGTACGGTTGTAGGATCCGCCACGAAGATGAGAAATATGCGTCCGCCATTTTGATGAGAATTCTGCAAACACGCAGGTTGAGGCGTCGCCATCCGCCATCGACTTTGACAA